>JBGAGV010000032.1:0-94043 GCA_044226525.1 Chthoniobacteraceae bacterium
GCAGGCATCGATAAGGCGGCAAGTTGCCACACGTTCCGGCACAGCTTCGCCACGCATTTGCTGGAGGGTGGCTACGACATTCGCACCGTGCAAGAGCTGCTCGGTCACAAGGATGTCTCCACGACGATGATTTATACGCACGTGCTGAACAAGCCGGGGCTGGGGGTGCGCAGCCCGCTGGATTGAGAAAAAGGGGATCGGCGGATTGCGCCGGGCGGGGATTTTTTGGGGAGGGTGACGAGGTGACGAGGTGACCGAGGTGAGGGGGGACAAGGTGACTGAGGGATGGGGTGACCGAGGGATGGGGTGACTGGCGTTTCGTTCGGGCGGTTCCGTCCATTCCGTCCATTCCGTTGATTCGTAAATTGTTATTGGTGAGCAACTTGTAATTGGATAAGTGGGCCGGGCGGGGCTATCTTCAGCGCCATGAATACTCGCACGGGGAAAATTGCGCGGCTACCCCAGCCGATCCGGGATCAACTCAACCATAAACTGGAGGATGGGGTCGGAGGGCCGGAGATTCTGGCCTGGCTCAATGGGATGTGGAAGGTGCAGGAAATCCTCGGGCTGCGCTTCGGCGGGGAGCCGATCAGCCCGCAGAACCTGAGCGTGTGGCGGCAGGGCGGTTTTGTCGATTGGCAGCGGCATCAGGTCAGCCGGGAGACGGCGCGGGAATTTGTGGCGGAGCTGGAGGAGATGGAGGCGGAGGTGGGGCCGGCATCGTTGGGCGATCGGGTCTCGCAGATGGTGGCGCTGATGATGGGGCGGCTGCTGCGCGAGGCCATGGCGGGGGAAGCCTCCGAGCGGCGCAAGGCGGTGCTGGAGATCGCCCGGGAATTGGCGCGCCTGCGCCGGGGCGATCGGGCGCAGCAACGGGCCAACCTGGCCCAGGAACAGCACGAGGCGGCCGTGGAGGAAACGCAGCGGTGCGAGAGGGAATATATCGAGGCGAAGCGGACCCACTACCGGAAGGAGCTGCGGGCGAATGAAGCGGTGTTGCGGGCGGAGGCCGAGCGGGGGCTGGCGGACGGGACGCTGACCGAGGAGCGGCGCGAGGAACTGGACCGGGTCTTCAACCGGCTGGATGAACATTTCGGCCGCCCACCCCGGCCGAAGTCGGCTCCGGCAGGAAGCCGTCCCAAGACCCGACCCGACACTGGCGGACCCCGGGCCAATCAAAGTAATTCAAACCAGATCAAGGTGAATCAAGCCTGCCGGGAGAACGGAGCGCGGCCCGGCCAGGCGACGCAGGTCTTCGATCCCCTCATCGCCGGCCTGTGCGACCCCGACGCAGAGTCGTTTTAGGGCGCAGCCCGGCCCGTCGCCTGCCAGGAGCTGAAACGCTCCGGGCTAAGGCGCCGGTAGCGAGCGGGATTACACGAGAAACAGGCAGTTCTTTCCCCGGGCGCCTTCCCTCATGACTCCGCTGCTCGAACGCCACGCTCTCTTCACCCGCCGCTCGCTTTTCGCGAAATCGGCGCTGGGGCTGGGTGGGGCGGCGCTGGGGTCGCTGCTCCAGCAGGAGGGACTGGCTTTGCCGGCCGATCCGGCGGCGCCGCGTGTGCCGCATTTTGCGCCGAAGGCGAAGCGGGTGATTTATCTGCTCCAGAATGGGGCGCCGTCGCATGTCGATCTGTTCGACTACAAGCCGAAGCTGAAGGAGTGGCACGGGAAGCAGATTCCGGATGAGGTGGTGGGCGGGAAACGCTTCAGCACGATGACGGGAAATCAGACGGCGCGGCCGGTGTTGAGTGAGATCACCCACTTTGCGCAGCATGGGCAGAGCGGGGCGTGGGTGAGTGATTTTCTGCCGCGGATCGGGGCGATGAGCGATGACTTGTGCTTTCTCAAATCGCTTCACACGGAGGCGGTGAATCATGCGCCGGCGATCACGTTTTTCATGACCGGGGCGGAGATGCCGGGGCGACCGAGCATGGGGGCGTGGCTAAGCTATGGGCTGGGGAGCGAGTCGAGCGAGCTGCCGGCGTTTGTGGTGATGACGTCGCGGGACAAGGAGGCGTCGTGCGGGCAGATTTTTTACGATTTCTACTGGGGCAGCGGGTTTCTGCCCTCGAAGTATCAGGGCGTGAAATTCAGGGGGAGTGGGGACCCGGTGCTGTATCTGAGCAATCCGGACGGGATGAGCCGGGCGGTGCGGCGCGGGGTGCTGGATGACCTGGCGAAGCTGAACGAGATGACGCTGCGGGAATTTGGCGACCCGGAGATTTCGACGCGGATCGCGCAATACGAGATGGCTTACAAGATGCAGGCGAGTGTGCCGGAGCTGACGGATCTGTCGTCGGAGCCGGAGCATGTGCTGGCGCGTTACGGGCCGGACGTGCGGCGGCAGGGGAGCTACGCCTACAATTGCCTGATGGCGCGCCGGCTGGCGGAGCGTGGGGTGCGGTTTGTGCAACTCATGCACGCGGGGTGGGATCAGCACCGGAACCTGAACACGCAGCTCAAGATCCAGTGCACGGATGTGGATGCGCCGAGCGCGGCGCTGGTGCAGGACTTGAAGGAGCGCGGGCTGTTGGAGGATACGCTGGTGATCTGGGGCGGGGAGTTTGGCCGGACGCCGTTTTTGCAGGGGAAGATCGAGGATACGAAGCAGTGGGGGCGGGATCATCATCCGTATGCCTTCACGCTGTGGATGGCGGGGGCGGGGGTGAAGCCGGGGTTGAGCTACGGGGAGAGCGATGAGTTCGGCTTCAACGCGGTGAAGGACCCGGTGCATGTGCACGATTTCCAGGCGACGGTGATGCATCTGCTGGGGATCGATCACGAGCGGTTCACGTTCCGTTTCCAAGGACGGCAGTTCCGGCTGACGGATGTGCACGGGCATGTGGTGAAGCCGATCCTGGGGTGATGGACGGGGACACGAAGAGCTTGGAGTTGGGGGCGGGGCGGGGTATGCGGGGCTGACCGCAACTTGAACCCGAATCCGAACCGCACCCTCACTCCCACCGTCCAGACGCTTGGTTTGATCGTGCTGATCCTGGCCGTGTGGGCGGTGATGTTTGCGCGGACGATGGATCGGGACCTGAATCACGACGAACATCAGTTTCTGGCGCCGGCGGCGTTGGTTTCGCGAGAGGGGCTGGTGCCGTGGCGGGACTTTCCGCTCTATCATCTGCCGAATCTGGTCTACGCCTACGCGGCGGCGGATCGGGTGACGGGGGACCTGATTCTGGGGGCGAAGCTGGTCAATTTTGCGGCGTCGGCGGCGGTGCTGGCGGTGCTGGTGCTGCTGGTGTGGAAGGGGATGGGGAGCGAGCCGGGGCCGGGGAGCGCGTGGCGCCGCTGGGGGGCGGTGGGGGTGATCGTGGCGGTGTTGCTGGGCGATCCGCTTTTCCGCTACACCGCCGGGAAAACGTGGAATCACGAAGTCCCGACGGCGCTTTTCCTGGCAGCAGGAGGGTGTTTGCTGCTGGCGCTGCGCCGCGACCGCCTCGGGTGGACGGTGCTGAGCGGGCTGCTCGGTGGGCTGGCGGTGGGGTGCCGGCTGACGTTTGCGCCGACGCTCATCGGCTTTTTCGCCTTTACCCTGTTCTTTCCCGGATCGTGGCGGCGTCGGCTGGCGCATGCGGGGGTGCTGACGCTGGCAGCGACGATCGCCCTGGGGCCTTCGCTGTATTTCCTGGCGACTGAACCCGAACGGTTTGTCTTCGCGAACTTCCAGTTTCCCCGGCTGCGGCTGGTGGACCCATCGAATACGCGCATCCAGAAGACGGTCTCGATGTGGCGAAAGGCGCGTTACTTCGGCAAGGAGATCGTGGTCCATAGCTGGCCGGTCTTCCTGCTCTGGGCGGCGGTGGCGGTCCGGCCGGGATGGCAGTGGCTGCGCACGCGGCGACTGGGGAATCCGGCGGCGGCGATGTGGCTGCTGCTATTCCCGTTTGTCCTGCTCGGGTGCTGGACGCCGTCCCGCTATCAATACCAGCACTACTTCGTTTTCGTGCCCTTTCTCCTGACGGCGGTGGCGGTGAGTATCGGGACGTCCCGGATGGCGAGGAGCCAGGTCGCGATGGCGATCGTTTTGGTGGGGGCGCTGGTGTGGGGTGGCCGGGCTTGGAAGGACTATCCGTCGCTGCGGGAGCTGGCCCAGCCGGACGAGTGGTTCGCGTCGCGGCAGCGGGAATTGGCGGGTGAGATGAAGTCGCTAGCCGGTCCGGGGCCGATTCTCACGCTTGCGCCGGCTTTCCCACTCGCGGCGAAAATGCCCGTCTATCCGGAGTTTGCGACGGGAGCTTTTGGCTGGCGCAGCGCCAGTCTGGTCCCGGCGGAGCGGCGTTCCCGCCTGCACCTGGTGGCGCCGGATGACTTGGAGGCATTTCTTCAGGAGAAGCCCCCAGCGGCGGTGCTCACGGGAGTGGAAGACGATGATGAAGAGGAGCCCTTGGTGGAATGGGCGCAAAAGCACGGTTTCCAAAAGCGGGCACTGAAGAAAAAGCGGACACTCTGGCTCCCCGCGGCACGGTTCTAGTTCTTCTGATTGTATCAGGACTTTCACCTTGTCCGAGCGCCGGAAGGCGCCTACTAAAAGCACCGCTCCCGCCCAGCACCACCCACGTTTATCCACGATCATGAATTCTGATCTTCTTGCCGCCTGCCCGCGTTCCGCCTTTTCTCGTTTGCTCCGCTGGCCTTGGAAAATGAGTGAAGTGCCGGCGATTCGGCAACGGACGGGGCGCAAAATGCAGGTAGAAGTGCTCGAGGCTCGCATCGCGCCAGCTTCAGTGCTGACCCTGACGGGTTCGGACCTGGATATTTCGGAAAACGGCAGCCTGCCCGGGGCGGATGCCATTTCCGTGGGAGTATCCCTGATCGATTCCAACTTCATCCGCTTTATCAACTCGAGCGGCCTCACGACGAGCCTGTCCGATCCGGATGTGGTCGTCGTCGATGGAAACACGATCGATGTGCTCCTGACGCGGTTCAACACGGGGTTGCTGAGCATCGATGGAGGAACCGACACGGATTCGCTCGTCTTCGATCCCGGCCTATCGTTTGGCAGCGTGCTGGCGACGGCGGAGTCGATCCAGCTTGGTTCGCTTTCTACGACCGGCACCCAGGCCTACCATTCGCTGGGCATCACTTTCGACAGTAATGCGGTCCTCAATTCAACGGTGGGCGGCGCGGCAGGGGCGGATATCACCCTGGACGGGCCGGTCAAATCGAGCAGTGGCAACTACCGCACGCTGACCATCACCGCAGGCACTTCGGGCGACGCAATTTTCGGCGACGGTTCCGGTTCGGGCGATGCCGATTTCGGCACTGGCACGGACGCATTGGGCGGACTGACCATCACTGCGGAAGTCATTAACTTCCAAGCGGACGCCGGTGCGGTTCGGACGGGTGGCACTTCTTCATCCATCGTGCTTACCTCGACCGGCGCCTCGGCCCTCACGCTGGGCACGAATCTCTCCGTCGAGGGTGCGGGAAATATCTCCATCACCGGCGTGGGTATCACGCAAACCTCCGGCAGCACCATCGCTCCGAGCAATGGCAGCGTCACCCTCGACGGGACCGGCGGCACGGTGAGCCTGGCGGGCTCGGTGAGTGGCACCGCCATCGACCTGATCGGTCCGGTGACTCAGGACTCGGGCAGCGTGCTCACCACGGCGAGCGTGACGGTTACCGCCGGTTCCGGCAACGACGTGTCGCTCCTCGGCACGGGCAACGCGTTCGCGGCGCTGACGGTAGTCAGTGCGCACGATGTCGATGCCTTTTCCACCACCGCGCTCGACCTGGCTGGCGCGACAGTGTCGCACGATTTCGCGGCCACTTCCTCGGATGCGCTGACGCTCAGCGGCACGGTGTCCGTCACGAATCAACTCACGCTCGATGCCGGCACCACCATTACACAGAGTGGCGGCAGCATCAGCGCCGCGTCGTTGAGCACCTCCTCGCACGGCGCTCAGACGCTCACGAGCACGGGGAACACGGTCGGCTCCTTTACGGCGACGAACACGACCGCCTCCACCGACATCAGCCTCGCCAATGGGTTCAACGGCTTCCAGATCGACGCCATCACCAACAACGGCGGAGCGGTCGTCATCGACAATACGCACGGCGGCGCGACGGATACGGCGACGCTGGCTGGCGTGCTCGATAGTGGTGGCGGCGATGTGCTGCTCGCCACTTCCGGTGCGCTCACGCTTTCCGCCAATCTGACGGCTGGGGCCGGCACCGTGCGCCTCATCTCAGGTGCTGCCGGGCTGAACCAGACCGCTGGAGCGGTGACGGCCAGCACGCTCGGCGTGCGTTCCACCGGGGCCATTTCCCTCACCGGAGTGTCAAACGACGTGGACACCTTCGCCGCGTTTACTTCGCTGACCACGGGCACCGGCATCGATTTCCGCGATGCCGACACACTCACCATCGGCGCTGTCAGTGCCTCGGGCCTCTTCGCGGCGACGTCTGGCCTGACCACCTCGAACGCGGGCATCTCCATCGTCACCGCGGGCGATCTCACCATCTCCGATATTCCGGCTGTCAGCCCCGAAGTCAGCGCAGGCACGGGCCTGACCAGCCTCACCGCTGGCACGGCGGCGACCGATGCGCAGATCACGGTCGCTTCCGGTGCGGTGCTCGCCGCGAATAACAACCAGCTTCGCCTCATCGCCGATCACATCGACCTGTCGGGCGACATCAGCCTCACGGGCGCCAGTTCCTCGGTGCTCCTGCGTCCTTTCGAGGCGAGCACCACGATCAATCTCGGCGGCGCCGATGCCTCGACCGTCCTCGGCCTGACCGACACGGAACTCGATCACGTCACCGGCCCGGCCGGTGCGCTGCTCATCATCGGTTCAGCGGCCGGTGGATCGATCACGTTTACCTCCGCTATCGACACGGCGAATATCAGCCGCACCAATCTTATCTCCGGCGGCACGGTCACGCAGAATGCAGGCGCCACCATCACGGAGACCGACTTCTCCGTCGCTTCGACGGGCGCGCTCACGCTGACCGAAAACAACAGCGTCACCAATTTCGCGGCCGCGGTGAGCGGCGCGGGCAATGCGCTTCAGTTCAAGAATACCGGTGCGCTCACGATCACGGGTCCGATCAACGGCGTGAATGGTGCGAGCACGAATGGAGGCGTCCTCGCCATCACCACCGTCAATGGCGGCATCACCGTCAACGACACCGCGGCTGCCGCCGATATCAGCGCGGGCGCCGGTGCAGTCACGCTCACGGCGGGCAGTTCGGGCAACGACAACACCGTCACCATTGCTTCCGGGGCCAATGTCACCACTACGGGTGGCGTCACACTGGTGGCGGATGGCATGAGCATCGTCGGCACCGTCACGGCCACTGGAGCCCTGGTGACCTTGCGGCCATTCGAGAACGGCACGGCGATCAATCTCGGCGGCGCCGATGCGGCGGCGACCCTCGGCTTGACCGACGCCGAACTCGACCAGTTCACCGCCGGGACGGTCAAAATCGGCGACACCGACAGCGGCGCGATCTCGATCAGTTCTGCCCTCGATACCGCCAATACCGGCGTCCTCTCGCTCCAGACCGGCAGCACCATCAGCCAGAGCGCGGCCATCACCGAAGGCAGCCTCGCGCTGCGGTCGGTCGGCACCATCACGCTTAATAGCAGCAACAGCATTGGCACGTTGTCGGCGAGCGTTACCGGCAGCGGCAACGCCTTCCAGTTCACCAACAACGGCGCCTTCACCGTTGGCACGGTCGATAGCGTCACCGGCGTCAGCACCAGCGATGGGTCGATTTCGCTCAATTCCGGCACCGGTCTGCTCACGATCAGCAACGCCGTGAACGCCGGCACCAGCACGGTCACTTTGACCGGCGACGACGCGGCCATCGGCGCCACCGTCACCGGCAATGGAGGCATCACCGTCCAGCCGTCCACGTCGTCGCGCTCCATCTTCCTGAATAACTCCGGCACCGGCCTGAGCCTTGCCACGGCTGAACTAACGAATCTGGCCACCACGGGCACGCTCACCATCGGTGCCAGCGGCGGCATTGGAGCGATCGGCATCGGTGCCACCAGTGCGCTCGCGCTCGGCAGCACGAATTACAGCCTGACCCTTCGCGGCGGCGCAGTTACTTTCTCGAACGGCATTACGCTGAACAGCGGCAAGACGTTCACCTTCAACACCGCGGGCATCGCCAACGGCACCGGCACGGAAGTCACCTCCAGCGGTGGCACGCTCGTGCTGAACACCACCGGCGCGGTCACCATGGACAGCGCTGTGGCGAACTTCGGAGCGAGCACCATCTCCGGCGGCACCGTCAGCGTCACGAATACCAGCAGCCTTGCCGTCAGCGGTGCGGTGTCGGCGTCGAGCAATCTCTCCCTCGCGACGAGCGGGGGCACCAGCGATCTCACCGTCAGCAACACCATCACCGGCACGGGCGCCAATCTCACGCTTACCGCGGGCCGCGCGCTCACGGTCAACCAGGCCGTCAGCACGACCGGCAGCAATATCTCGCTAATCGCCGACAGCATGACTCTCTCTGCCGCCGTGACGGGCAGCGGCAGCGGCACGGTCAACCTGCGGCAGAATACCAACAATACCCTGATCAATCTCGGCGCCGCGGATTCCGCGGGCGTGCTGGGGTTGACCGATGCGGAACTCGATCAGGTCACCGGCGGCACAATCATTATCGGCAACAGCAACACCGGAACCATCACCGTGGGCTCCACCGCGCTGACGCAGGATGCGAAGGATTTTTCCATCGCCACGGCGAGTGGCATCACCATCGGGGCGAACGATTTCACCACCACGGGGAACGTGACGCTGACGGCGGATTCGGACAGCAACGGGCTCGGTGCCATCATCACGGGTGTGGGGGTGGTCCGGGCCGGCACGCTCACGACCGGCGCGGCAAATGGCATCACCCTGAATACCGCGGTCACCACCCTTGGCGCGACCAATTCGACCAGCGGCGGCATCACCATCACGGAGGCCGATACGGTCACCGTGTCGGGCATCACGAATTCCGCGAGTGGCGGCTCGATTTCCTTCACGACCACCAGCGGTTCCATCACCAGCAGCGGCGCGATCAGCGGCACGGGCGCGGGCACGATCTCCCTTTCTCCGGGTGGCGCAGGCAATGGCGTGACGTTGGGCGCCGGCCTCAGCACGGGTTCCGGCGCGATCACCATTGTGGCCGACACGCTCGCGCTCAACGGTGGCACCAACTCCATCTCCAGCACCGGTGCCCTGACGCTGCGCCCGACCACGACGTCCACCTCGATCGGTCTCGGCGATGCGGCTGCCGGCACCTTCAACCTCTCCAACGCGGAAGTGAACGCGCTGGCCGACGGTTTCACCAGCATCACGATCGGCACGACCACGGCCGCCACGCACACCATCGTCATCGACAACAACAGTGCGTCGCTGACGTTCAAAGACCCGGTTTCGTTCCGCAGCGGCGCCTTGGCCGCCGGGAGCATTTCGCTGGCCAGCGGCACCTCGCTGGTCGGCACCGGCAACGCGACGCTCACGCTCAATACCGGCGGTGCCGTGACCCTGAACGGTTCGCTCAGCACTTCGAACAATACGATTTCGGTCGTCTTCGGCCAGGGCGGCACGGCGGTGAATGCGACCATTGGCGTGGTGAATGCCGGCGGTGGTTCGGCGACGATCACTGGCGGCGGGGCCGCCAACGTGATCACTCTCACCTCGACGGCCAATCCGTTCAGCGTCAATGGCGGCGGGGGTGCCGATACCCTCGTGGCGCCGAACGCGACGAACACCTGGAGCGTCGGGGCGACGACGACGCTCAACTCGAACGTCAGCCTCAACAACAACATCGCCACTTACCAGGGGGGCACCGGTGCCGACACGTTCAATCTCACGAACAACCGCACGTTGACGCTCAAGGGCGGCACGGGTGCCGATAGTTTCGTCTTCTCCAACGGTGTCGTCCTCACGGGCAGCATCGATGGCGAGGGCGGCTCCGATACGCTCGATGTCTCCGCCTACGTGAGTGCGGTGAATGTCACGCTGAGCGGTGCCGGCGCCACGGATGGCGTGAATGGCACCACTTCGCCCGCCGTCGCTTCCGCCGGGTTCAGTAATATCAACGTCCTTTCGGGCAGCGGCACCTTTACCGGCGCCAATGCGGCCAGCACGTGGGCGGTCGGTTCGACTGTCACCTACACCACCGGCAGCAACACCGTGACCCTCACGGGTTACACCACGCTGCAGGGCGGTTCGGATGTGGACACGTTCAATGTGACCACGGGCAACACCATCGGCCTGTTCAAGGGGGGAGCCGGCAACGATGCGCTCAATCTGAGCTACACCGGCGGCAATCCGATCCCGGTTGGCGGCCTGACGTTCAACGGCGAAGGCAACACCGGCTCGGGCGACAGCATCACGGTTGGCGGTGGCTCGGTCACTGCGATCACGCACACCTTCACCAACGCCAACGATGGCACTATCAACCTCGACGGCCGCGTTGTGACTTATACGGGCCTCGAACCGATCACCGACAACATGAGCGCGACGAATCGCGTCTTCACGTTCAACGGCGGCACGGAAACAATTACCCTCACCGATGCGGCCGGGGCGAATATGACGATTGACTCGAGCGCGAGCGAAAGCGTCACGTTTGCCAATCCGACCGGCAGCCTCACCATCAATGGCGGCGATGGGGATGACACGATGACGATCACGTCGATGGACGCTGCCTACGCCGGTTCGCTGACGATTCATGGCGACACCGGCACGGATAACCTCACCTTCACTGCCGCCTCGCCCAGCCTGAGCGCACTGACAATCGACACCGACTCGCTTGGGGTGCTCCCGACGCTCAGCATCGGTTCCGGCGGCCTGAACATCACCACAACCACGAGCGACATCTCGCAGTCCGGCGGGATCACCGTTAGCGGGACGACGACGCTGAACGCGGGCGCCAATGCGATCGACCTCTCGCACGCGAGCAATAACTTCGTGGGCGCGGTAACCGCGACGGTGACCGGCACTTCGGGGATCACATTGAACGATTCCACCGGCGGCATCACGCTGGCGGCCATCTCGGCGGTGTCGGCTTCCAGCGTGAGTGTCACGACGACCGGCAATGGGGACATCACCGTCAGCGGTGTGCTCAACGCCGGTAATGCCGCCGTGAGCCTCGATTCGGATGACGCCCTCGTCATCGGTAATAACATCACCGCTGATACGCTGGGCCTCACCGCCGACAGCACGATCGATCAGACGGCAGGCAACCTTTCGACCACCGCGGCGCTGACCGCGATCGCTGCGGGCAACATTACCTTGACCAGCGCGGGCAATACCATCGCCGCGTTCATCGCAACCAACACTGGCGCCGGAGCGGCGGTGAGCTTGGAAAATGGATTCGACGGCCTGCAAATCGGTCCGATCACCGCCAACCACGGCCCCATCACCCTTCACAATACCAATGGCGGACCGAGCGACGACGCGACCATCGTCGGGACGGTGACCAGTGGTGGCACCGCCGCGGGCGACGTCTTCATCAGCACCGATGGCCGCCTCACGGTAAATAGCGCCGTCAGCACTGCCGGTGGCACGGGCGGCACGCTGGCCCTGAATGGATCGGTGACGCTCTCCGCCTCGCCGGTCATCGGCGGCGGCGATATCGTGCTACAGGGCGGCGCCGGCGATCTTGTTATCGAAGCCGCGCTTTCCTTCGGCACGTCTTATTCGCTGACTTCGACGCGTAATGTGGTCATCGACGCCAGCGTGGCTACCACCGGCGCCACGAGCGATCTGACCCTCACCGCGGACACCGACCACGACGGCGTTGGCGGCGTGTATGTCAAGCAGGATGGATTTGTGAGTTCCTCGCACGATCTCTTCATCGCGGGTTCCACGCTGACCAACGACGTGGGGATCACGGAAACCAATCAGGCCGTGCGCATCGATGGTGAAGGCACGGTCGCTTCGCCCGTCGTGCAGGTGCAGGCGGTGCACGATGTCGTCATCGGACCCAGCGTGGATGAACCCACGAACGTCATCGCGATCGCCGGCTACGTGGCCAACACCAATACCGGCTCGACGGTCGGCAATATCGAGTTCACCGGCCCGGTCGATGTCATCGATAATACCGCCTTCGTTTCCGCCGGTGGTGCCGGCAGCGTGCTCTTCGATGGCGCCGTGGACAGTTCGGGCGGCTATGACCTCAAGCTCCGTTCCACCCTCGGCAACATCAACTTCCTCGCTGCGGTCGGCAATGGCGGCACGCTCGGCGCGATCACCGTCGTGAAAGCCGGGGATGTCACCGCGTCCTCCACCGTCGAAGCGGAGAGCTTCACCATCACCAGCGTGCTCGGCACCGCGACCTTCCAGGGCGCGGTCACGCTCTCGGCTGCCTCGGGCTCGAGCTTTGAGGTTCACGGCAATGCCGTGGTCGTCAACGAGGTGGACGCCGGAGCGGGCGACATCCTGTGGGATGTGGACAACCTCGCCCTCAACGACACCGTCGCCGGAACGGGCTCGCTCACCATTCAGCCCAACACGGTTTCGCGGAGTATCGGTCTCAATGGCACAGGTGACCTGAGCATCGATTCGACCGAGATCGCCCAGTTGCAGGCCGGGTTCGACATGGTCACGATCGGCCGCACCGACGGCACCGGGACGCTCACGACCAGCGGGGCGAATTTCCACGATACGCTCACGCTGCTCGCGCCGTCGGGCACGATCAATATCAACGGCAAGGTCGCCACGACCGATCCCGCGAAGTCCATCACCATCCAGACGAACCTGCTGAAGCTGAATGTCGATAGCGCGACCGACGATGCGCTCTCCACCGAAGGCGGCAGCATTTCGATCACGAATACCAACATCAGCCTGCTGAAGAACACGAAGATTTCGACCAGCACCGGCCTGATCGGCGGCGACGTCACCTTTACCGCCACCATCAATGGCACGAAGGATTTCGTGGTGGATGCCCTCTACGACGCGGCGGGTGGCGACGTGACTTTCAACGGGATGCCTTCGCTGACCAGTGTGTGGTCGAGCATCGGGGGCACCGCCGCGCTGCGTTCGCTGACCGTTGATGCCGGCAACATCAGCCACACGCCGAACACGATCACGACCGGTTCGCAGGTGTATAATGCGGACGGCACCATCACGACCCACGGCGGCCACCTCACCACAGTGGGCACTGGCGATATCACGTTCAACGGCGAGCTCCACGTCACGGCAGTGCTGGCTCTCCAGGCGGTGGATGTGAATGTGACCGGGCGCATTGTCGCGGATGGCGTTTCCAGCCTGCAGTTCGAATCGACCACGGTGGCGTCCAGCCCGAGCGTGACGGTGGCCGACACCACCGGCCTTTTCGCCGGCCAGCGCGTGACCGGCCCCGGCGTTCCGTTTGGCACGACGATTCTCTCGGTGGACGACGGCACGCACCTCACCCTCTCGAAATCCGCCAGTGCGAGCGCGACTTCCTATCTCGCCTACGGTGGGTTCGGCGCGGCGAGCATTGCCGGCACTGCGGCCATCGGCACGGACACGTTTACCCTGACCACCGGCAGCACGACCGGCCTCTACGTGGGGCAGTCGATCACCGGCACAGGCGTGCCATCCGGGGCGACGGTCGCCGAAATCATCGACGGCACGCACTTCCGCATCTCGGCAAATATCAACAGCTTCTCGGTGACGGCGAGCATCGCCAGTTCCGCGCTCAAGGCCACGGCCACTGCGGGCACGAATAGCTTTACGCTCACCTCCGGAACCACGGCCAGCCTGCATGCGGGCCAGGCCGTGAGCGGCACTTACCTGCCGGCGGGCACGAAGATCCTCGCGATCACCGGGCCGAATACCTTTACCACGACGCAAGCCTCCATCGGCAGCGCGGTGAATCCCTCCGTGGGTTCCGGCAGCGAAAAAGGGCTTTCGATCGTCAATACGGGCGAGGTTCACCTCGGCGGCGACGTGGGCACCGACAGCGATGGCCGGATGGCTCCGCTCGACTGGTTTGCCATTGATGGGGCCACGCTGGTAGAAACCGGCGGCGATATCCGAGTTCAGGGTGGCTTTACGCTTACCGCCAGCGAAGTGGACTTCAACGGTGGCGCCGATTCGATCCATGGGAGCAAGCTGACCATCAATCCCCGCACCAATGCGCAGAATATCAGTCTCGGTGCGCTCGTGGAGACGTTGGGCTCGGCGGAGTTGGAATTGAGCAGCGACGACGTTCTGGCCCTTGGGGGCGACGTGACGCTTATCACCATCGGCACCAAGACGTCCACCGGCACGATGACCGTCGAAGGGGCCATCACCTTCAACTCGCCCACCATCCTGCAGGTTGGTCCGGTGAGCCCCGGCAAGATCGACATCAACGCGGACGTCACCGCCACCGGTGCCGCTACGCTCACGCTCGAAGGCGCGCTGATCGATGTCGGTGCGGACATCACCACCGCCGATGGAGCCCTGCTGTTCAACAGCGGCACGAAGCTCGCCACGGTCAAGGTCACCGCGCCCTCCACGATTTCCACGGCCGGTGGTTCAATCGTGTTCAATGCCCAGACCTCAACCCTTGCCGCGCTCAATGTGGAGTCCGACTCCGGGCCGATCCAGTTCAAGTATGGGGTCTCCCTCTCCGGCGATTTGTCCGTCACGGCCAGCGCGAGCAGCGTCACCTTCGTGAAGGAAATCTACGGCACGACGACCAGCGATGTGACCGTTTCCGCCCCCGGTGGAAACGTCACCTTCAGCGCGAAAGTCGGTGACGGCACTGCTGCACGCCGCCCAGGCCAGATCACCGTGAACAGTGGCGGCCTGACCACCTTCAATTACGTCGATGCGACCGGAGTTGCCACCGATGCTGCTGGCACCACCGTGCTCCGGGGTTCGGTCGCTGCCTGGGGGGCGACCGGGATTCAGTTCGACGATCCGGTGTCCGTCGGGGCTACGTTGACCGTGGCGTCGCGCGGCACTGGTCCAGTTGATTTCGCGACGACGCTGGATGCAACCGGCGCCAATCGCGCGCTGACCATCAACAGCACGACCGGTGACATTACCCTGCACGGGCCGGTGGGTTCCACGGTGCCGTTTAGCACCTTCAGCGTTCGCTCCACCGGTGGCGACGTGGTCGCGAATGCCGCGATTACCTCCACCGCGGTGAGCCTCATCGGTGTGACCGTTGACGCCAACGCAGCCATCACCACCACCAGGGGCATGACCTTGACGGCGGTGTCCGCGCTCGATGCCACGGAACTCTCCGCCGGGGGAGGGGTCACACTCTCTTCAACGAGTGGTCACCTCCACATTACGGATACGGTCACGGCCGGTGGCGCAGTCACAGTGAGTTCCAAGACGGCGCCCATTACCTTCGATGGCGCGATCAGTGCGGGGGCGGGCGTCACCGTGACCTCCACGAGCGGGGACATCAGCTTCGCCGATTCGGTCGTGGCGGTGGGGGCTTTCGTCGCGAAAACGACCAGCGGCGATATGACTATCAGCGATACGGTCAACGCCGCGTCCGTCACGGTGCAAGGTGATGATGTCCACACGCTGGCCCTCATCACCACTGCGGGTGCGGGGAATCAAACTTACACTGGCAACACCGGGGTGACGCTCGACGATCTCTCCGGCGGCGGCAACCTGACTGTCACCAGCAAACACAACATCTCCAACACCGGTGCCTGGCAGTTTGTCGGCAAGGCTTCTCTGACCTCGACGTCTACCTTGGCCACGGAGGGCATTACTGTCACCGGCAGTGGTAACTCGTTCGGCAGTGTGGCGGTGACCGGTCATTACGCTACCATCGAGGCCGATAGCGATCTCAACATCCTGGGCTCCAGCATCACTCGCGTGGGTGTTCTGGGTGGCACGCTGACGCTGACCTCGCACCTTGGGAATGTGACCCAGACGGGAGCGGTCACCGCTTACAAGCTCATCGCTTCCGCCACGACCGCTGGGAAGAAGATCACCTTCGGCCTGGGTAGCCTTGCGGTGAGCCAGCTCGGCAAGCTTGAGGCCGGTTCGGATATCCTCATCGTGCGCGGCGCCAATTCGCTGTTGCTCCTCAAGGATACGATCACCAGCACCACGGGCGATGTTATCATCGTGGCCGATTACGGCACGACGACGGGCAACGTCCGCAACGACGTGGTCACGCCCAACCCCATCTCGGCGGGCGGCCGTTTCCTCATCTACGCCTACGACGAATCCGCGAGTGCTCCGCTCCTCAGCGGCATTAGCGCCGACTCGTATCTGCCCACTGCGCTCCAGCCCCGCCGTTACTCGGCCACGCTGTCCGCGGCAGGCAACCCGTCGCAGATTCCCGGCACCTACTTCGTCTTTGCCCGCCGCTAGCCCCTGAATGTTGCGCCCACCCGATCCCTCCGAGCGGCGGCGGCATTTCGCCAGCGACAACTATTCCGGTATCTGCCCTGAAGCATGGGAAGCCATGCACGAGGCGAACGAAGGCCACTGCTCGAGCTACGGCGAAGACTGGTGGACCGAGCGCGCGGCCGACTTGCTGCGGCAGCTCTTCGAGACCGACTGCGAGGTGTTCTTTGTTTTCAACGGCACCTCGGCCAACTCTCTCGCCCTCGCCTCGTGCTGCCAGAGTTATCACTCCATCCTCTGTCATGAACTCGCGCATGTGGAGACCGACGAGTGTGGCGCCCCGGAGTTCTTTTCCAACGGCACCAAGGTGCTGCTGCTGCCCGGCGCGGAAGGCCGCATCTCGCCGACGGACATCGAGCGGGTGGTGAAGAAACGCACCGACCTGCACTTTCCAAAACCGCGTGCGGTCAGTGTCACGAACGCCACCGAGGTCGGAACGGTTTATACCCCGGCCCACCTGCAGGCCATCTGGGCCCGCACGCGGGCGCTGGGACTGCGGCTGCACATGGATGGGGCGCGCTTTGCCAACGCCGTGGCGTCGCTCGGTTGCGCCCCGGCCGAAATCACGTGGAAGGCCGGCGTCGATGTCCTCTGTTTCGGCGGCACGAAGAACGGGATGGCCGTCGGGGAAGCCGTGGTCTTTTTCAACCGGGAGCTGGCCGAGGAGTTCGAGTGGCGCTGCAAGCAGGCCGGGCAACTGGCGTCGAAGATGCGTTTCCTCAGCGCGCCGTGGGTCGGCTTGTTGCAGGACGGCGCATGGCTTCGCCACGCCGCGCATGCCAATGCGATGGCCGCTCGCCTCGAAGCCGCGCTACACGATTTGCCTGAAGCGAAGCTGTTATTTCCACGGCAGGCCAATGGGGTCTTTGTCGAACTCCCCCCGCGCACCATCGAGGCTCTCCACGCCAGGGGCTGGCGCTACTACACTTTTATCGGCGCCGGCGGCTGCCGCTTCATGTGCTCGTGGGATACCCAACCCGAGGACGTGGACGCTTTGGCCGCCGATATCCGCGCTGGCTTGTAAAAGAGAATTCAGCGGCGTCGCTGAAATTTCCTTGGCTCATGGCTCCCGGCTCTTGGAACTTCCCTGCATGAGCCGCGTCCTGATTCTCTTTGCCCACCCGGCACTGCAAAAATCGCGCGTGAACCAGCATCTCATCAACGTGGTGCAGGGTTTGGACGACGTCACGGTGCGCGATCTCTATGAGGAATATCCCGATCTCCACCTCGATGTGGATCGCGAGCAGGCGCTGCTGACGGAGCACGATATCATCGTGTGGCAGCATCCGTTCTATTGGTATTCGTGCCCGGCGATTTTGAAAGAGTGGTTCGATCTCGTGCTCGAGTATGGCTTTGCTTACGGCGAAGGCGGCACCGCCCTGCGCGGCAAGCGCGTGCTCACGGCCATCACCACCGGCGGTCCGCACGATTCGTATCGCTCGGACGGAATGAACCGCTACACGATCACGCAATTGCTCGCGCCCTTCGAGCAAACGGCGCGATTGTGCGGCATGGAATATCTCGACCCATTCGTCATCCACGGCACGCATCAACTGGCGAAAGACGAGATCGCCGCCCGCGCCGAAGAATACCGGCGCCGCATCATGACGTTGCGCGATCTGGCGGGACAAATCTGATGGACGCACATTTCACCTTCTCGGTCTTTATCTACCTGCTCGCGGCCGTGGTGATGGTGCCGTTTGCGAAGCGGTTTGGGCTCGGCTCGATCCTTGGATATCTGCTCGGCGGCATCATCATCGGACCCTCGGCGCTGAACCTCGTCGGCGAACGCGAAGAGGTCGCGCACTTCGCGGAATTCGGCGTCGTGATGATGCTGTTCATCATCGGCCTCGAACTGCGTCCCGCTCTGCTCTGGCGCCTGCGTGGCCCGATCCTTGGTCTTGGCGGGGCGCAGGTGTTGACGACCGCCACGGTCTTCTCCGGCGCGGCGTTGCTTTGTGGCCGGATCTGGCCCGAGGCGATGGCGTGTGGGTTGATCCTCGCCATGTCCTCCACTGCCATCGTGCTTCAATCGCTCGCGGAGAAAGGCGTGCTCAAATCGCGTGGTGGGCAGGCGAGTTTTTCGGTGCTGCTGTTTCAGGATATCTCCGTCATTCCCATCCTGACGCTCATGCCGATGCTGGCGAATGCCCGCAATGGCCGCGCCGCTACCGCCGAGGCCGCAGCGGGACCGCTGAGCCATCTCCCGGGCTGGGCGCAAATGATGGCCACGATCTCCGCGGTCGTGGCAGTCGTGTTCGCCGGACGATTTGTCCTGCCGTTCGCGTTCCGGATCATCGCCAAGACGAAGCAGCGCGAAATCTTCACCGCCTCCGCGCTGCTGCTGGTGCTCGGCATCGCCATGCTCATGGGCTTCGTCGGGCTCTCTCCTGCACTCGGGGCATTCGTCGCCGGGGTGGTGCTCGCGGATAGCCAGTATCGGCACCAGCTCGAAGCCGACATCGAGCCGTTCAAGGGCCTGTTGCTCGGGCTGTTCTTCATCACGGTCGGAGCGGCGATCGATTTTTCCTACGTCGTCTCGCACCCTGGCCTGCTCGCTTCGCTGACGCTGGGTTTGATCGGTCTCAAGCTGCTCGTGCTGCTCGGCCTCGGCCTCGCCTTCCGCCTCGACTGGAGCGCCTCGTGGCTTTTCGCGTTCGCGCTCGCCCAAGGGGGCGAGTTCTGTTTCGTGCTCCTCTCCCTCGCGGGGCAGTTGGGGCTTCTGCCCGCCGAAGTCACGAAGCCGCTCGTGGCCACGGTAGCGATCAGCATGGCCTTCACGCCGCTGCTTCTGCTCATCAACGAACGCCTCGTGCAACCCGTCTTCGCGCGCTGTGACCGGGCGAAAATTTCGCGAAAAGAAGACGAAATCGACGAGCACGATAATCCGGTCATCCTTGCCGGGTTCGGGCGCTTCGGCCACATGGTCGGCCGCCTCCTGCGCGCGAATGGCTTCGGCGTCACCGTGCTTGATAACGATCCCGACCAGGTCGATATGCTTGCGCGCTTCGGATTGAAGGCCTTTTACGGCGACGCCTCTCGCGTCGATCTCCTCGTCGCCGCTGGCGCCGAGCGCGCGAAGCTCTTCATCTGCGCGGTCGATAACGAAGCAAAGGCTCTCGAAATCTGCGAACTCGTGCAGCGTGAATTTCCGCATCTCAAAATCCTCGCCCGCGCGAACAGCCGTCAGCACGCCTACGAGCTGATGCGGCATGGGGTCGAACATGTCTATCGCGAGACGACCGGCACCGCCCTCGAACTTGGCGAAGATGCCCTGCGGGTGCTCGGCTTCCGCGCCAACCAAGCCCACCGCGCCGCGCGCATCTTCAAAGGTTACGACGATGCCAGTGCTCGCGAGTTGGTGAAGCTGCTCGACGATGAGCAGACTTACGTGTCCGTTGCCCGACAGCACGTGGCGAATCTGGAAACCGTCCTCCGCGACGACCGCCGCCGCTTCGCCAGCCGCGACGACAGCGCATGGGAGATCGACGTGCCCAAAAATGATCAGTGAGAAGGAATGCCCGCGCTCGATTGCGCATTGGCCTTCCCCTGTGCGCGATGTGCTTGTAAGCAAACGGTTCTTCGATGCAGGAGCCGCCTGAACCGCCACCACCGACCGAGCCTACGGCCCCGTCCGACGACGAGAGCCGGCGGCAGGACGACGATCTGGTGGCGCGCACCCAGGGTGGCGATGCGGCGGCGTTCGACGAACTCATTCTGAAATACAGCCCGCGCCTCTACGGGCTCGTTTACAACATGACGTCGAACCACGACGACACGCACGACATGCTGCAGGAGGTGTGGTCGAAAGCGTTCCGCTCGATCAACAGTTTCCGCGGCAAATCGTCATTTTATACGTGGATCCACTCGATCGCGGTGAACATGACGATCAATTTCCTCAAAAAAAGAGCGCGGCGGACGCATCAAAGTCTCGACGATATCGATTCGGGCGTGCATCAAGATAAAGATTTTGTCGAACTTTCGGCCGCCAGCACGCCCGTTCGCGAAGCGAATTTAAACGAACTTCAGAAAAGATTGAACGAGGCCATGCAACGCCTGTCCGAAGATCACCGCACGGTTGTCACCATGTTTGACATCCAAGGAATGCCGCACGCCGATATTGCGAAAATCCTGGGTGTCTCGGAGGGGACTGTGCGCTCGCGACTTTTTTACGCACATCGGCAATTGCAAAATTTTCTCAGCGAGTTTCTCTCTTAAACCGCCCCGCCCACTCTATGACCGAAGACCAAAAGCTCAGCGCGCTTCTCCGCCTCAAACGGTTCGAGCAGCCACCGGCAGGTTACTACGAAAAACTCCTGCAGGATGTGCATCGGCGCCAACGGGCGGAACTGCTGAAGCGTTCGCTGTGGTCGATCGGGCTGGAGCGCATCCAGACCTTCTTTAGCGCGCACAGCATGGGCAATGCATCGTTCGCCGGGGCCATGGCCGCAGTGGCGGTTGCGGGAGTCGTCGGTATCGGCATGATCGGTGGCGGTTCGCAGCCGGGCAGTCCGACTTCGTCCGCTCTTGCGAAGTCCACGACGCCGGCAGCAGTCCAGCCCGTCGATCTTCGGACGGATGCGCCTGCTTCGCAGCGTTTGCTTTCCCTGCAGGAATCGCCCGAATTTGTGAGCCCGCGGCTCACCGATGAAGCGATCAACAACGCTCGCCTGATCCCAGCCAGCGCTCCGGCCTCCGCGTCGGTGTCGCGTCAACCCCGCTATGTGATCGACACCCCGTTCACGGGTTCTACGGGCCGCGAGGCTACGAAGGTGTCGTTCAGCTTCTAACAATTTGGCGTTCCGACCCACCAGTCCGGGCGTGCGGCAAATGAAATGGGCAGCGGTCGCCGCGGTCGCCCTCGCGCCGTTGTGTGCCGAGGAAGCGCCCAAGTCCGTTGCGGAAAATCTGGCGGGTGAAGTGCATGCCGTCTTCGAGCGCGTGCGCGGCGCGGTGGTGCACATCGACGCGACCGATGAACACGGGCAGCTCAACGGCACCGGCTTTTTTGTCGATCCCTCCGGCACCCTCTTCACCAGCTACACCATCGGAGGCGAAAGCGCCGACATATCGGTGAGATTTGGCGATCAGAAATATCCCGCCCGGCGACTGGTGGCCGACCCGCGCAGCGGCGTGGCCGTGCTGAAGGTCGATGCGGAAAACACGCCGTTCATTTCGATCGGTGAAAGCCGCGAACTTGCGGTGGGTGCGCCAGTCATGGTCGTCGGTTACCCGATGGATCTGCCGCTTTCGCCGAGCTTCGGCTGTGTCTCGGGCTTCGATATCAAGTATCTCGACCGCTATTTTTCCACACGCCATGTGCGCGCGAATGTGCCCGTGCAGCGCGGTCAGGGCGGCGCCCCGCTGCTGAACATGAAGGGCGAAGCCGTCGGGCTGCTCATCTCCAGCCTCGATCAGGGCAGCGCTTGTTTTTCCCTGCCGATCGAGGCGGCGGAAAAAATCCGCAAGGATTTCGTCCGGTTCGGGGAGATTCGCCCCGGCTGGCTTGGGGTGGGCGTGGAGACGGCCCAGACCGCGCACTCGAATTCCACCGCCGAGGTCAACGTGCTCAACATCGGTTCGCCCGGGCAGAAAGCCGGGCTCCAAACCGGCGACGTGATTTTGCAGGTCGGTTCGCACCCCATTGCGAGTCCGGAGGACGTGCTCGATGCCGCGTTCTACATTTCCGCGGAAGATGAAGTGAAGCTGCGTGTCGCGCGCGGCGAGGAAACGATCGAATTCACCGTCACCGCCGGAGATCGGCCCAACACCAGCCTGCGCACGGCGGGCGATGTGCCTTCGTTCGTGCCGGCGGACGGCTCGAATCTGCGCGGCTTTCCGGTGAATCTCGACCGCTGATCGGCGGCACACGGCGCTCGGTTTGAAACTCATCTCCTGGAACGTCAACGGCATCCGCGCAGCTCTCAAAAAGGGCTTCCTCGATTTCCTTAAAGCCGAGGCTCCTGATATCCTCTGCGTGCAGGAAACCAAAGCCGCGCCCGAGGACGTCGCGAGCGAGTGGCACGGTTACGAGGCCTATTGGAACTACGCCGAGAAGAAAGGCTACTCCGGTGTGATGACCCTCACGAAGGAAACGCCGCTCAACGTCACGCGGGGCATGGGCATCGTGGATCACGATCGCGAAGGCCGCGTGCTTATCACCGAGTTCAAGGACTTCCATCTCGTGAACGTCTATGTGCCGAACTCGAAGCGCGAACTCACGCGGCTTCCCTACCGGCAGCAATGGGACCGCGATTTCCTCGCGCACTTGAAGGGGCTTGAGCGCACCAAGCCCGTCGTTTTCTGCGGTGATCTCAACGTCGCCCATACCGAGATCGATCTCGCCCGTCCGAAGGACAACGTGAAGAACCACGGCTTCACTCCCGAGGAACGGGCCGGATTCGATGCGTTCGTCGCCGCCGGTTTCGTCGATACGTTCCGCCACTTCGAACCCGGCCCCGGCCACTACACTTGGTGGAGCCAGATGGGCACCGCCCGCGCCCGGAACATTGGCTGGCGCATTGATTATTTCCTCGTTTCCGAGTCACTCCGCTCGCGCCTGCAAAGTGCGCGCATCTACCCCCACATCCTCGGCTCCGACCACTGCCCCATCGGCGTGGAATTCAAACCCGCGCCGAAGAAGCGCTGAGCCGCTGTAGCCGGCCTCAGTGAGGCCGGCCCTCCGGCGACCGCCTACAACTTCAGCCGCTCGTCCTCGCCCAGCAGCTCTTCCAGCGACGTCCAGCCGCCGGCATCGTCGAGTGCCTGAAACGCGTGCAGATACGCCGCCACCAGCGCGGGATCGTGCTTGGCCATCACCGCATCCACCGCCTGCTTCACCGCCGGTTTGTCCGGCGCCGGTGGCAGTTGCTCGATGGTCCCATTCTCATCGTGCGCAATGCCGAGCGCGTCGAGGAAGTCGCAAAGCAGATCCGAGTGTCCGCCCACGAACCAGATCTGGAAAAGGTGCGCGGCCACCGACGCGTTCGCCGGACGGCTGATCTGCTCTTTCATCCACTGGTGCCGCTTCGGCATCGGCATGCGTTCCACGAAGACCCCTCGCAGATTGCGTTGCTTGGCCAGGGTCTCGACGGTGGCACGGTAGAGCTTGCGTTCCTTATCGTGCATGAACGCAAACAGTTGCTCAGCCAGGGCGGGTGAAAGACGGGCGGCGATCTCGTGGGGTTGAAGCATGTTGGGGCGCGCACCGTAAGAACACGGAGCGGGCTTGCAAGCGGTCTGTGACGAGCGATTTTAGCCGATGGCAGAAAGCCGCCAGTCCATCCGCTCGCTCACTCTCGACGATCTCGCCGAGCACTTCGCCACGTTTGGACAAAAGCCTTATCGTGCTAAGCAGGTCATCGAATGGCTCTACGCCAAGCGGGTGAAGGATTTCGCTGCGATGACAAATCTTCCCGCGCCCCTGCGGGACCAGCTCGCCGCCGAGTTTTCCTTCGACTCCCTCGAAGTCATCCGCGTGCTTGGTTCCGAGGACATCACCCGGAAATTCCTCTTCCGTCTCTCCGACGGTGCCCTCATCGAGTCGGTCCTCATTCCCGCGTCTCCCGCTCTCTACGGTGAAACGAGCGACCGCCGCACGCTCTGCGTTTCCACGCAGGTCGGCTGCGCCTACGGCTGCAAGTTCTGCGCAAGCGGCCTCGATGGCTGGAGCCGCAATCTGCACGCCGGGGAAATCGTCGAGCAGGTCCTCAAGGTCGAGGAGATCAGCGGTGAGCGGATCAACAACATTGTCTTCATGGGCATGGGCGAACCGCTGGCGAACTTCGCCAACGTCATGAAAGGCATTCAGATCATCAACGCGCACTGGGGTATCAATATCGGCGCGCGCCATATCACGCTCTCGACCAGCGGCCTTGCCCCGCAGATTCGCCAGCTTGCCGAGCAGCCGCTCCAGGTGCGTCTCGCCATCTCGTTGCACGGCGCGACCGACGAAGTGCGGGCGCAAATCATGCCCGTGAATCGCAAGTATCCGCTCAGCGTCCTGCTCGAAGCCTGCGAATACTACAGCGACCGCAAGCGCCAGCCGATCTTCCTCGAATACATCCTCATCGAGAACATCAACGACCGTCCCGAGGACGCCGAAGCCCTCGCCCGCCTCACGCGGCGCTTCGAGTCGAAGGTGAACTGCATTCCCTACAACACCGTCGAAGGCCTTCCGTGGACCCGCCCGAGCGAAGAGCGCCAGGACATCTTCATGGATGTCCTCCGCTCGCACGGCACCCGCGCCACCATCCGCCGCGAAAAAGGCCACGACATCGCCGCGGCCTGCGGCCAGCTCCGCCGCCAGACTATGCCGGCGGCGGCGACGGTTCCGGCCTAGCGCAACACTCAGCCGAGCAGCGTTTCCAGTTCCTCCACGCGCTTCGCGAAGTGCTTCAGCGCGCTCTCGATCGGCGCAGGCGTGGACATATCGACGCCCGCTTTTTGCAGGGTCGGAATCGGGAAGACGCTCCCGCCGGATTTGAGGAAGCCGAGATACTTGCTCGCGTCGCCTGTGGTGAGCACCTGGTTCGCCAGCGCCACGGCGGCACTAAGCCCGGTCGCGTATTTGTAAACGTAGAAGGCGTGATAGAAATGCGGGATGCGCAGACACTCCAGTTCCAGCTCGGAGTCGAAGGTGAACCCGCTCCCGAAATACGCTTCAAGCAGGCTGCGATACACCGAGCGAAACACATCCAGCGTCACCGGCTCACCTTTTTCTTCCAGCTCGTGCGTGAGCTTCTCGAACTCCGCAAACATCGTCTGTCGATAAATCGTCGAGCGCAGATCGTCGATTTCACGGCACAGGATGTAGGCGCGGAACTTCGGATCATCCGTCGTCTTGAGCAGGTGATCGGTCAGCAGGCACTCGTTGAACGTGCTCGCCACTTCGGCGGTAAAGATCGGGTAGTTGTAAGTCTGGAAAGGCTGATGCCGCGCTGAATACCACGAGTGCATCGAGTGCCCGACTTCGTGCGCCAGCGTATAAACATCGCCGAACACGTCGTTCTTGAAGTTCATCAGCAAATACGGCGGGTTTGCGAAGGTCCCACTGCTGAACGCGCCACTGCGCTTGCCTTTGTTTTCGTAGCGATCGCACCAGCGCTGCCTGCGCAGGCCTTCGCCAAGCGCGCCGACGTATTCGTCGCCCAGCGGCGCCAGGCTCGTGAGCACGAGATCGATCGCTTCATCGAAGGTGGTCGTCTTCTCGAACTTCGGGACGAGCGGCACGAAGAGATCGTATTGATGAATCTCGTCGAGTTTCAGCACGCGTTTGCGTAAGTCCAGGTAACGGAACAGCGGCGCGAAGTTCGCGCGCACCGTGCCGATGAGGTTGTCATACACCGCGACCGGCACGTCGTCGTAATACAGCGCCGCCTCGCGCGCGCTGGGATAGTGCCGCGCACGGGCGTTGAAGACGTCGCTCTTGATCGAGTGCGATAGCGTCGAGGCCAGCGTGTATTTGTGCGCGTCGAACTCCGCGTAAAACTGCTGGAAAGTCCGCCGCCGCAGGCTCGTGTCCGGCCGCAACAGCATCGACATCCACGAGCTCTGGCTCAGCTCGATCGTCTGTCCTCGATCATCCGTGATGTTCCCAAACTTCATGTCCACATCCATGAGCTGCCCTGAGGCGTCGTCGAATCCCGCCAGCGCAGAGCTGGCCAGCGCCATGATCCGCTCCTCCGCCGGGCTTAAAGTGTGAGCTTTCAGCCGACGCAATTTCTTCAACGGGATCGTCCACTCACTCAGCGCCGGCTCGGCGAGAAAACGCGCGAACGTCTCGTCGTCGATCGCTTGAATTTCAGGCCCGAGCCATGAGCATGCCTCCCCGATGCGCACCATCAATCCATCGAGCTGCGAACTGCGCGCGAGATTCTGTGCATCCGACGAATCCTCCGAGAGCTTGAGCGAGGCATACACGCTGAGATTTTCGATCGCCATATCGAGCGACTTCTCAAACTCCAACACCTCCCGCAGCGTCCCCGCCGATTGCCCCACGCGCCCCTTCCACTCTTCAACCTTCGGATATTTTGCCGCGAGTTTTTCAAAGCCTGCCTGCCACTCCGCCGGTGAAGCGAAGACCGGCGTGAGGTCCCAGGTATCCTCGACTTTCACGGCCTCCCGGTTCGGGATCGTAGTGGTGACATTGAGAGCATCGTCCTTCTCGCGCAGTGAAAGCATAGGACGCTCAACGAAGCGCAGCCGCCCTCAGCGTCAAGGAGACGGTCAGCTCCGCGCCCGGTAGCGATAGCCCACGCCTCGCACCGTCTCGACGATCTCGGGGCTCGCCGGATCGCGCTCGATCTTCTTGCGCAGGTTGGCGATGTGCTGGTCGAGGGTGCGTGAATCGGGAAAGTAGTCGAGCCCCCAGCACCGCTCGAGGAAGAGGTCGCGATGAATGGGCCGGCCGGCGTGCTCGTGCAGCAACGCCAGCATCGCCGCTTCCCGCGGAGTCAGCTCGATCTCGGCGCCGTCCCTGGCGGCGCGGAGTTCATCGGGCCAGACGGTCAGGTCATGCATCTGCACACTGCGCCGCGCCGCACTCGCACGGGTGCGGCGAAGCACCGCGCGAATCCGAGCCAGCACTTCCGCGCGCGTGAAAGGTTTGCGAATGAAATCGTCGGCCCCCAGCTCGAGCCCGACGACCACGTCGATCTCTTCGTTTTTCGCCGAGAGAAAAAGAATCGGCACCGTCGCATCGTGAGCACGAATGCGGCGGCAAAGCTCATAGCCATCCAAGGCGGGCATCATCACATCGAGGCAGCACACATCGGGGCGATGCTTTTCCCACAAGGCGTAGGCCGCGATTCCATCCGGCGCGGTGAGTGGGCAAAATCCCTCCGCGCCCAGACACGTCGCAAGCGTCTCGAGAGTGATGGGATCGTCTTCGGCGATGAGGACTTTCATTACGCGGCTTCGCGCGCTGGCGCGGGAACAAGAAGCGCCGGCGCCGGCACCTTCAACTCGAAGACGGCGCCCATCGCGGTCGGCAGGAGGGCGAGGGTGCCGCCCATGCGCCCGCTGAGATCGCGAGCGATCGCGAGGCCGAGCCCTGTGCCACTGGCGCCCTCATTCACCCGGCTGCTCACGCGCTCGAATGGCTCGAAGATTCTTCCGGACTCGGAAATCGTAATACCCGGGCCGCGATCGCTCACGCGCAAAATGAGGGTGCCTTCGTCGAGGCGTGTGGCCACCTCCAGCCAACCACCGCTCGCCGCGTATTTTTCCACGTTCGAAATGAGATTTCCCGCAATCTGTGCGAGCGCATCCGGATCGAGATGCACGCCCGTGCCGGCGTTGGCTACGCGCTCGCTGATCAATCCGCGCCGCGTCAGCGCAGGCTCGAATTGGCGCAGCACGCCATCGATCACCTCATCCGGCACACACGGCGCCGCTTTCAGCACGAGTGAGCCGCGCTCGCGCCGCGAGAAGGTCAGCACGTTCGCCACGAGCCGGGCGAGACGTTGCACTTCCTCCGTCACCAGCCGCAGGCGCGTGCGGGCGAAATCGGGCCGCGTGTCCAGCGCTTCGCCGGCGAGATCGAGGTTCAGCAGCGCATTGGTGAGCGGAGTTCCGAGTTCGTGGGAGACACGATTCACAAACGACACGCGCTCCTCCGCCCGGCGCAGCGCGCGTCGTTGCTCGCGAAAGATCAGCACACCGAGCAGGGCGAGCACCGTCGCGCCGGCGAAGGTCAGCAGCAGTGTCGGCTGGTCATACTTCGTGATCTGAGCCGTGCGATCCCAGGCCACCACCTGCCACTGCCCGAACCGCTGGCGCAGCGGGAGAATGAAATCCGGTCGGCGCGCCGGCGGAGAATTCAGCCCGGCGAGCAATGCCCCGGCGGGTCCCTCCACGGAGACGAGATCGCCGTCGGCACGCGCCGGCGCGTAGGCCGGCTCGATCCACTGGATCAAATGCTCATTCGTCCGCTCCGCCACATCACGCCAGTCGACAATCACCACCACCACGGTGACCACATTTGCCCGCGCCCAATATGCGCCGAAGGCCGGAGCATGCCCTTCCAGCCAGCCTCCGATCTGGCCCTCTCCGGTGATGCGCGACCGCTTCAGCACGAAACCCTCCGCCGGACTCCCCGGCTCGTTCTGCGCACGCATCAGCACCTCCGGCGCGCGATCGCCCCGCGCCGATGGGATACCAATCGAGTTGCGATCCTCCGTGTCGAGCCGCACCACGACGACCTGGCGGATGCCATGCACGGCTTGGGCGAGAGCGCGCACGGTAGAGGCCTCGGAACCAGGCGCAGCGAGAGCCACTTCCTTGAGATCGTGTTCGTAGAGATCGCCCAGCCGGATCAATTCCGAATTCAGCGCGCCGCCGAGTTCCTCGACTACCGTCCGGCCCACCGGGCGCCGCTCCTCCGTCTGGCGTCGCGCCAGCCGGCTCCCGGAGAACAGGATGCCGGCCGCCGCGAGGAGCAACAGCGCGAGAGTGAGGGTCGGAGTGCGCACGCGTGAAGTCTGCCGAGGTGGTCCGGAAAAACCAGTCCGCGCTTACGGCGCCTCGCCCGGCGCGTGGAAGACGAGCGCGTTTTCCGTAATCGTTAGCTTCAGGCCCGCCAGTTCGGCGGCGTAACGCGCCGCTTCACCGATGGGAATATTTTTGAGAGTCAGGCTGATAATCAGCCCCGCGTGGCTTGGGGGCGCTTTGACGATAAAATTCAGGCCCTTTTTCTCCGGATCCAGTTCGCGGCCCTTGGTTTGCAGATATTCCACCGTCTGGGCGAGACTCGCATTCCGCAGCTCGATTGACGGGATGATTAAGGTGTCAGACAGGCTCTTGGTGCGCGAGGTGACCAGCTCCGCCACCGCACTGTCGGACCCGATAAAAACGGTGATGAAGTCGAGGTGCAATTGCGTGTTATCCTCCGTGTCCTCCAGCCCGCTGTTCACCGGCGGATTGAGCGACCCGATGAGCATCGGATCCCCGGCCTGCAGCGTCACCGCCGTGGTGATCTTGCGGCTGCGCAGGATGGGTTGAACGGGGACCGTCTTGTCGGGGGATTTGGTGTAACCCATAAAGCGCGTCGATTGTGCTACGAGGTTCAGATCGATCGTCCGCCCATCGGGTCCGATCACCGGTTCGACCTCGAGTGTGTCGCCCACGGCGCGAGTCTCGCTCGTGGAAACCGGCTGAGCACCGTCCTTGGCCGGTTCCACGATCGGCCAGCGAAATTCCTCGATCGCTTCGACTACCGAACGCTGACCCGACTTAGCCCGCAAGAGCTGCAAGCGTTCGAGCGTGGCCTGGCCGGACTTGACCCGCCGGAGAAGCTCCTCATACCGCGCGGCATCGGAGGAAAATCCACGCAGGAAAGCCGGTGCCTCCTTGCGCGAGATGACGAAGGTCTCTTCGCGCAACGACAGGACCGTTGGCGCTTCCTGACCAGGCACGGGCGTCGATCCGGGCGGCGTTTTCTTATACGGGTCTTGCGCGCCGGCGAAGTTGGTCAGCACGGCAAGGAGGGCGATGGGGAGCAGATTTGGTTTCATTGCACGGCGACGCTCACACAATTCGACGACCGTGGGTCAAACCAACCTCAAGCGAGTGTAAAAGCTCTGTAAAAAGGAGGGCCAGGAAAAGGGGGTGACGTGCCGTGCTCAGTAGCTGGTTCAGGGTTGTTCGGCGCCGAACGTCACCTCACGCGCCAGCTTCTCCAGCCACGCGCGCCGATCCTTGTCAGGCACCTCGAGTTTGCGCTCGGTGGGCTCGAGCTTCGGATACCCGCCGACTTCCTCCTGATTGTCGATGATGCGTGCGGTGCCGGTGAGCGCTTCCTGCACGATGCGCGTGTCGATGGCATCGCGCTCCGCAGGCCGCGCGCCGACGAAACGTGCGACGCGCCAGAGCGCTGCCGTGGTGCTGAGCGGCTTGAGTCCTTCGGGCCAGACGGGCGGTTCCGGCAGCACCTTCGCATTCACCGGTTCGCGCAATTGGGGAATCGGCTGGCCGCGCCAGTCGTAGCCTTCGTTGTCCTTGAAATAACCTTCGGCGTTTCCCTCGAAAATCCCCGCCGATTTTTTTGTCTTCTCGCCGAAGAGCACCACATTTCCCACGACCGCGATGCGCGGGTCCGCACCTTCCTTGCCCAGGTCCGGGTCCGCACTGTGTGCGTGAACTGCGCGCTGGCCGGGATTCGCGATCACGTTGTTCACCGCCACGCCCGAAGTGCCCGGCTGGAAAACCGGGTTCCGCTCCACGTTGCTCGTGTAGAGATTGCCCACGATGGCCACATGCTGCGAGCCGCCAAAGACGAGCGTGCCCTTCGCATGCGGCCCTTTGTGGTGCGAGGAGTTGTCGAGCCCCGGCCCGGCGATGCAATTGCTGATCACCATGCGCCGCACGGGTTCACCGGTCGGCGGCTTATAAGTGGAAGCCGAGATCGCTTCATCGATCGCCCACGTGGACGAGCAATGATCGACCCACACATCTGCGGGCCCGCCGCTCGTGCTGATTCCATCGGGCTCCCACCCGCTCTGCTTCGCCTGTCCCGCATCCCCGGGCCGCACGCGAAGATGTTGCAAGACCGTGCGATCGCCGCGCAGACGCAGGCCCCCTTTGATGATCGTGATGCCCGGCGCGGGCGCCGTCTGCCCGGCCACAAAGCAATCCGGCTCGTCGAGACTGATGAATTGCTGCTCGAGATCGATCACGCCGCCCACTTCGAACACGATGATTTTCGGTCCCTTGATCTTCACCGCATCGCGCAGCGATCCGTCGCCTTTCGTCCGCAGCGACGTCACGCGCACGACCTGCGCGGCATCGAGATCGAAGCCGGGATCGGGCACGAGCCCATCCTGCCATTTCCAAGGGGTCTCGTCCGCGGCGAGTGCGGAGCAGGTGACGAGCAGCGGGAGGAACAGGTGCGGTCTCATTTTGCCGCGACGGTCGCTTCGAGTTGATTTGGCACCGGCTTCACCGTGGCGCGATGTCGCTCCACCGCGGCGGCAATTTGCGCGAGCACTTCGGGATGTTCCGCCGCGACATTGAATGATTCGCCGGGGTCGGCCTGGAGATCGAACAGCAGTGGCGGCTCATGCGCATCCGGCTTCGGCTGAAAGTATCCCGGTTGCGTGAGATAGTGCGCTTTCCATTTCCCCAGCCGCGCGGCGAATAGCTGCGTGCCGCGGTAGTAGATGAACGCATCCCGCTGCACCGTCCCGCTCGCGGTGAGCAATGGCGTGATGTCGATTCCGTCGATGGCACGATCCGCCGGCGCTTTCGCGCCCGCCCAGGTCGCGCAGGTGGTGAAGAGATCCATCGTGCTCGCGAGTTCGTGGCACACGCTTCCTGCGAGCACTTTTCCCGGCATCCACGCGATCCCCGGCACACGCATGCCGCCTTCCCAGGTCGAACCTTTGCCATCGCGCAGCAGCCCCGCGCTGCCGCCCGCCTGCGCGCGGATGAGCCACGGCCCGTTGTCGCTGGTGAAAAAGACGAACGTGTTCTTCTCGATGCCCGCCGCGCGCACGGCCTCGAGGACCTGGCCGACCGCCCAGTCGAGTTCCTCCACCACATCCCCATAGCGTCCGCGGGGGCTCTTGTCGCGGAACTGCTCCGACGCAAACAACGGCGTGTGGGGAAAGGTGGACGCGAAATAGAGAAAGAACGGTCCACCTTTGTGGTCGCCGATGAACTTTACCGCATGCTCGGCGTAACGGCGCGTTAGCGTCGTTTGATCCGCGGGCTGCTCGATCAACTTCTCCCCCTCGAAGAGCGGTGCCTGCCACCATTTCGCATCGGGATCGACGCGATTGTCTTCGCCCTTCGGTTTGCCAGTGACGGCGTTCATGTCGTTCGAGTGCGGCAGGCCGAAGTAGTATTCGAAACCGTGCTTCATCGGGTGCCCGTCCGGATTGTTCATCCAGTTTCCGAGGTGCCATTTCCCGACCATCCCCGTGGCGTAGCCTTGCGCCTTCAAGAGTTGCGGGAGCGTCACTTCGTCGTCCGGCAAGTGTCCGGTCGATTCCCGCCGCAGCACGCGGAATTGGTTGTGCGCCATGCCGCTGCGAATCGGGTAGCGCCCGGTCATTAGCGCCGCGCGGCTCGGCGTGCAGACCTCCGCGCCGACATAGAAATCCGTGAAGCGCATTCCTTCCCGCGCCATGCGATCGAGATGCGGCGTGCGGATCGTCGGGTGTCCGTAGCAACCGAGGTCCCCGTAACCGAGATCGTCGGCGAGGATGATGATGACGTTCGGCTTGTCCGCCGCCGGGGCCGGCGCCAGGAAAGCCAGAAGGGAGAGAAGAAGGAGGAGCAGGGGCATGGCGAGAGGAATGGAACTCCAAGTGGATGCCTCGCTCCTCGCTCCGTCGATCTTGAATTGCCTGCCTGTTAGTTGGTTCGAGGCTGCTCCCAGCGGCGGACGTTGGTCGAATTTGCGCCCAAGTCTCAGCCGCCTGGCGGCTTGGTAAAGCATGACGTTCCCCACCGTTTCCTTCGCCCTGACGTTGTTTGCCGCCGGCGCATCCCTCGCGGCGGATGCCATCTCGATCGGCTCGCGGCGCGAGTTGTTCGTGGACGATACTTTGATCGAGAAGATCACGGGAGGCGCGGAACTGCGCCTGCATCAGCCGCAGCCACGCGAGATCGCGCTCGTGCACGATGCGCCGTGGGAAGGCAGCGGCAGTGGGTATCACAGCGTGTTCAAGGACGGGGACCGCTACCGCATGTATTACAAAGCGTGGCAGCTCGACGTGTCGGCTGCGGGCGTGAAGACCAACGCGCATCCGCTGTTCTGCTGCTACGCGGAGAGCGACGACGGCATCCACTGGCGCAAGCCGGAGCTGGGCCTGCACGAGTTCAAAGGCTCGAAGGCCAACAACATCGTGATCGCGAGCGGGAAGATCGGCGAGGTGAACGCCGATGCCGGGCATCCGGCGATTTTCAAGGACGACAATCCCGCGGCGGCGCCGGAGGCTCGTTACAAGGCGATGATTCGTTCCGAATCGCCGAAGGGTCTGCTCGCATTTCAGTCCCCCGATGGTCTGCATTGGTCGCCGATACAAACGGCGCCGGTCATCACCGAAGGCGCGTTCGATTCGCAGAACCTCGCTTTCTGGGATGCGGCGCGCGGCGAATACCGCGCCTACTGGCGCATCTTCACAGCGGGCGTGACGGATGAGAAAAACTGGAAGCCCGGTGGTTTTCGCGCCATCCGCACCGCCACCTCGAAAGACTTTCTGCATTGGGAAAATCAGACCGATGTGAGCTACGCCGATTCGCCCGCCGAGCATCTCTACACCAGCCAGGTGAAGCCTTATTATCGCGCGCCGCATGTGCTGATCGGCTTTCCCACGCGTTACACCGAGCGCGGCTGGTCGGAATCGATGCGGGCGCTGCCGGATCGGGAGCATCGCGAATGGCGCGCAAAGGCGAGCCAGCGTTACGGCACCGCGATCACGGAAGGGCTCTTCATGGCGAGCCGCGACGGCGTGCGGTTCAAGCGCTGGAACGAAGCCTTCCTCCGGCCGGGCCTTGAGCGCGAGGGAACCTGGAACTACGGCCAGCAATACATCGGGTGGCAGGCCGTCGAAACGAAATCCGCCCTCGAAGGCGCGCCGAATGAACTCTCGCTCTACGCCACGGAAAGCTACTGGACCGGCACCAGCAGCGCCATCCGCCGCTACACACTGCGGCTCGATGGCTTCGTTTCCGTGAACGCGCCGATGAAAGGCGGCGATCTGATTACGAAGCCGATCACCTTTACCGGCAGCAAACTCGCGCTGAACTTTTCCACCTCCGCCGCAGGGAGCGTGCGGGTGGAGATTCAGGACGTCGAAGGGAAACCGCTGCCCGGTTTTTCGCTCGCCGATTGCGAAGAAACTTTCGGCGACGCCATCGAACGCACGGTCGTATGGAAAGGCGGAAGAGATGTCAGCGCACTCGCGGGCAAACCCATCCGCCTGCGGTTCGCGCTGAAGGACGCGGATCTCTTTGCGTATCAGTTCCAATGAACAGCGTCCGGTGTCTGGTGGCAGCATCCCTCGTCGCGGGAGCGTTCGGCACCGAGTCGCGTCCGGTCGAAGCCTCGATGAAGCTTCTCGCGCTCGACTCACGGGTTTTCGAGAAGATCGAGAATGCGCGGCTCGTGTTTGGGCAGCCGGAGAAGGATCCGGGCAACCCTTTGATCGCTTCCGACCAGCCGTGGGAAAATGCGACGAATAACTATTACCCCAACGTGCTCTGGGACGAGGGCGAGCGAACGTGGAAGCTCTGGTATAAAGATGTGCTCGCCGACCAGGACGCGATCGCGCGGATGGAGCGGCCGTCCACGGTGCACGATGTCGGTTGGTATCTGCTCTATGCCACGTCGAAGGACGGCGTTTCATGGTCGAAGCCGAAGATTGGGCTGCATCCTTTCGATGGCCGCAACGACACGAACGCCGTCGCGCGCGATTGTCCCAATGTCGGCGTGTTCAAGGATGCGCACGATCCCGATCCGGCGCGGCGTTATAAGATGGTCTTCGACACAGGCCTCGGAAAACCGTTCGCGCGCTTCAGCGCCGACGGCATTCACTGGAGCGACCCCGTCGCGATGCTCGGCTTCACCGCGCAGCAGGGCGACACGCACAACAACGCGTTCTTCGACCAGCGCACCGGGAAATATCTCTGGTTCACGAAAATGTATCTCGGCGAGCGCCTCGTGAGCCGCCTGGAGAGCGACGATTTCCTGCACTGGCGCAGCAGTGGCGTGGTGCTGCGCAGCTCCATCGACGAAGGCCGCAAGTCGCAGACTTACGCGCTCACTGTGTTCCCCTACGGCAATATCTATCTCGGCTTCCTCATGATGTATCACGTGGGCAAAGATCGCACCGTCGATGTCGAACTCGCGTGGAGTCCCGACTCGATCGAGTGGCGCCGCGTGCAACCCGGCGTGCCCTTGCTCAAGCTCGGTGCAAAGGGCGCCATCGATAGCGGCACCATCTATGCGCAAGCCGGCCCCATGTTCGTAAAAGATGGTCGCCTGCAAATCTACTACGGTGGCAGTCCGACTGTGCACGTCGGTTGGAAACGCAACGCCCACCTCTGCCGCGCGACGCTGCGCGAAGACGGCTTCGCCGCCTACGAACCCATCGACGCTTCCACTCCCGCGATTCTCACCACCGCACCGCTGCGCCCACTCGGTTCCGATCCGCACGTCATCTTCGATGGCGATGTCAAAACCGAAACGCTCCGCGAAGCCAACGGCACCGTGCGTCTCCGCCTCACCCTCGCCGCCAAGTGCCGCATCTTCGCAATCGACGGTTACGACCTCGTGAACCCCACGCTCCCACCCGCACCGCAAGCCCCGCTTCCCCACCAGCCCATCGCCCACGCCCCTATCACCTTCACCTTCGACCACGACGCTCAAGGCTGGTCCGGCGTGGACCAGATCGAAGCGCACGAGGGCTACGTCACCGTCTCGCGCCCCGCCCCGCTGCGTCCCATCGCCCACGCCACGCCACTCCCCGGCGATTGGCCGACGCTGCTCGGCGGCGAGGGCGTGACGATCTCCGCCAAAGTCCGCTCCCCCAATCCCGGCGGCGCCGTCCGCATCGAAATCTGCCCCGCCGATCTCGCCGGCTGGAGCTACGAAAAACTCCCGCCCTTCACCGCCGACTGGCAGACCATCCAGACCACGATCCGCTACGACTGGACCGACGTCGAAGCCCGTGCCGCCGGCTGGGTCCCGTCCATCCAAGGCTTCCCCTGGCGCGACACCCTCCGCCACGCCGGCAAATTAGTCATCATGTCCTCCGGCTCGCAAAGCGCCTTCGACCTCGACGACGTGCGCATCGAGGCCACTGAGGTCGGGACAAAGCGGAACTAACTTCCGCGGAGATAAGTCCCCGAGTTTGTTATCGGCGTGACGGGCGCACGGCGGCGTAAGTAACATGCCGCGGTCATGGCCACCCTCGGCTTCGACGGAGGCGGGCGAGGGGCCTACCCTGCCGGGATGATCGCTGTCTTCGGCTCGCCGAGGATGACGCCGGGGGTGGAATTGGCGCCGCGGGTGCGGAAGGTGACGGTGGCGCCGGCGGTGAAAGGGCCCACGGTTTGTTGCGGGCGCTGCACGGCGACGGAGTGGCCGAAGTCTTCATCGCCGGGGAGCCGCCACTGCAACTCCAGCGTGGTGGCGTGTTCGCCGCCGTTGGCGGGGTAGAGCAGGGTGACGGTGCGGTCGGCGTTCACCGTGAGGGAGACGATGTCGAGCGGGTTCGGTGGCGGGGTGCCCTGCTCGGCGGGGACCTGATTTTTCGCCGCGTCGCCCTCGGGCGTGCCGGGCGGATACATCTTCAGCCAAGCCAGATACCAGCGTTTGTTGTCGCGATCCACCTTGCGCTCGGCGGTGCGCAGGGCCGTCTTCGCCTTGCTCACCTCGCGGATGGCGGCGGCTTCGTCGCTCTGCACCTGCTCGCAATCCTCGATCAAATCGAGCAGGTTCTCCTGCGTCACGTTCACGGGCGGATCGTCGCTGCCCGCCTTTTTGTAAGCGAGGATCAAGGGCGGTTTGGGCGGGGTGTCGGCGGCCAGCTTCGCATTGAAATCGGCCCACAACCCGCCCAGCAACCGCGCGCGGCGCAGATCGCTGGCCTGCGACACATTCGTCTCCACCGCATAGACCAGATCGAGCTGCCCGTGCAAATCGTCGTCCGCCGTCAGCACGCCGTCGATGATCCCGGGCACGCGCACGTTCGCATCGCGCAGCTTGGCCAACGTATCGTCGCGCTCCGCGCGCACGTCGCTCAGATTGCCCTCCTGCGCCGCGCGCGTCTGCGCCAGCCCGGTGAGCGCGCCCACATTGGTCGTGTGCTGCGGCAGGGTGAGCCCGCGCAATTCAAACGTCGTCTGCATCGACCAGACCGCCAGCGTGGCCACGCCGCGTTCCTGGGTGATTTCCCAATACTCTTTCATGTTCAGTGGAAGTGGAGGTTCAAGCCGCGCCACCGCCCGCGCTCCAGCGAGGGAAACCCGGCAGCCAGCGCCGCGCATCGTGCTGGCCCGCCCGATTCGCCACCAGCTCGCAAAAGTAAACCTCTCGCGCCGTTCCGGCGACGATTCGGTGACGCCGGGCGCCGGGCCAGCCCAAGCCGGCAGCGGTTCGCCCCGCGCCGACGCCGGGTCCGCCCAAACAGCCGCCGGGCCGCCTCACGTCATCGCCGGGCCACCCCCCACCGGCGCCGGTTCGGCCAAAAAGCCGCCGGGTCGGCCCCCGCGATCGTCGGGAAGGCCCAGACCGACGCCGGGAAGCCCCCTCCAGCCGCCGGCCCGGCCCAGAAAACCGCCGGGTCGCCCCGTGCAGCCGCCGGGTTTGGCCGGGACAGAAATGTTCCACGCTTCTGGAAGGACCGAAGCCTACAGAAGTGCGCTGTGGAACACGTCCCGGCGAAATCAGGCCCCCAGCCGGGCGGCGACTGCGGTTGCCTTGAGAGTATTCGGATGCTCCGCGCCGACCGTTTCGGCCAAAATTCCCACCGCCAGCGCGATCTGCTCCCGCGCCTCGTCTACCCGGCCCGCCCGCTCCAGATGTTCAGCCCAATGCCACCGCGCCCGGCCCACTCGATCGTGCCGCAGGCCGTAACCACGCTTCAGCAGTCCGATGCCTTGTGGCCACAGCTCATCCGTCTCCACGAACCTGCCCGCTTCCGAGAGCGACTGCGCGAGGTAAACCTGATCGATCCCAACGTAAGGATGCTCCGCCCCAAGGGCCTTTTCATCGATGGCCAAGGCGCGGCGGAAGAGCGGCTCGGCGTCGGCGTAGCGGCCCGTGTCGCGCAGGACATTGGCCAGATTGCCGCAAGCGGTGGCCACGTCGGGATGGTCGGGGCCGAGGGCCTTTTCATAGACGGCCAGGGCGCGGCGGCAGAGCGGCTCGGCGTCGGCGTAGCGGCCCATGTCGCGCAGGACCCAAGCCAGATTGCCGCAAGCGGCGGCCACGTGAGGATGGTCGGGGCCGAGGGCCTTTTCATAGACGGCCAGGGCGCGGCGGAGGAGCGGCTCGGCGTCCGCGTAGCGGCCCGCGGCGCGCAGGACATTGGCCAGATTGCCGCAAGCGATGGCCACGTCGGGATGGTCGGGGCCGAGGGCCTTTTCATAGACGGCCAGGGCGCGGCGGAAGAGCGGCTCGGCGTCGGCGTAGCGGCCCGCGGCGTGCAGGACATTGGCCAGATTGTTTAACGCTCGCCCGATTTTGACGGACTCACCCGAACCCGCATCCTTTTCCTCCAGTGCGAGGGCTTGGCGAAGCGGTTCGACAGCGCTGCGGGGGTCGCCACCAAATTGAAGCGCGGTGCCGTAACGATCCCAGGCCAATGCTTCGTCCGACGAAGTTCGGTTCGGATCGGCTTGCACGAGGTCGAGGACGCGCCGGGCGAGGGGGATGGCCTCGGGATGCCGGCCTAGCTCGAACAGGCAATCGCGCCAGCGCTCCAGTGCGGTGCGGAGTCCGCTGGGGTCCGGGGTGGCGCTTTGGTCGTAGGCGGTGACGGCTTGGGCCAGTAAAGTGGCGGCTTCGGTGCGGCGCGAGTGGCCTTCGAGGAAGGTGGCAAAGGCTTCCAGGGCATGGGCGGTGGTGGGGCTGTGCGGGCCGGCGATGTCGGTGGCGTGGGCTACGGCCTCTTTGTGGCGGGCTTCGGCGTCGGGCTCGCGGCCGAGTTCGGAGAGGTAGTCGGCCTGTTTGCTCAGGAGCCGGGGAATCTCATCGCGCCGGTCAATGGCGGGTTCGCCGAGGATTTTGATGGCTGCGGAGAGGGCCTGCTCGGCGTCGGAGTAGCGGTTGAGGGAGGCGCTGAGGCGGGCGAGTTCCTCGCAGGCTTCGGCGGCTTCGATCGGCTCTTCGGCGGCGCGTTCCTGGATGGCGCGCAGATAGCGCGCGGCGGCGGTGGGGTCGCGCCGGAGTTCGGCTCGAAGCTCGGTGGTGCCGGGAAGGATGGGCGGGAGGGCGGCCCCGGGGACTCCGGCGGTGGCGAGGATGGCGCGCACGCCTTGGAAGCGGGCGAGGATGAGCCGGGCCAGGAGGTCGTAGTAGAAGGAGAGGCCCTGGGCGCCGGCGGAGGGTTCTTCCTCGACGGCGAGGGCTTCCTCGAAGTTGTAGCGGGGGATGTAGGGGAAGAGGGCCCAGTCGAGCATGGTGCGCGCGGGGATGGCGGCGGGCAGCCAGTCGGAGAAGTAGGAGGCGAAAAGCGGGGCGATGCGGTCTTTGGCCGCGCTGGCGCGGTCGCTCTCCTCGCGGGCATCGAATCGGGCCAGGATGGGGATGACGGGAAGGAAGGCGCGCTCGTAGGGCAGGGCGCGGCGGCCTTCGCGGATGCTGCGGGCGACGCGTTCGCACCAGTGGGTGTTTTGCTCGTTGGCGGCGAAGAGGAGCACGAGGAGGTCGGGCATCTGGATGGAGCAGATGCCGCTGGCGTCGGTAAGGCCGGTGCGGGAATCGACGAGGATGTAGTCGTAGTCGGCCTTCCACTGGGTGCGCAGGGCTTCGATGACAGCGCCGCCTTCGCGCTGGGCGAAGAAGTCGGCCCAGCTAAAGGCGGCGAGACGCGCGGAGTAGTCGGGCGCGTCGTCGCCACTGCCGAGGAAGTCCAGCGGAGCGTCGGCGGTGATGCGGTGGTGGAGATAGTCGCGCCACGGGGCAGGCTGAGCAGGGGTGGAGGCTTCGAGAACGGCAAGGAGTCCGCCGGGCCGGGTGGGCGCGGTGATCTGGGCGACATCGATGGCCTTCGGCCGCGGCACGGTGCTGCGCGGGACGGCGCGGAAGTAGCGGTCGAGCCCGGGTGCTTCGAGGTCCCAATCGATGCAGAGGACGCGCTTGCCGGCGCGGGCGAGGAGCACGGCGATATTGGCCAGTGCCATGGAGCGCCCCACTCCGCCCTTGAACGAGTAGAAGGTGATGACCGTGCCGGGCGGGCGCTTCGGCGAAGTATCGGTGGCGGGCGAGTCCATCAGACGATGAGCCGGGGTGGAGCCGGCGGCAGTGGCGGTTTCGCGGCTAGGTGGTCAAAAAAGCCATCGCCGGTGAAAGCGGACCACGATGGGCACCAATCTGGGACGCGGTGCAGCATCGTGGCCAGATGACGAGCGAGGTCGTGCAAGTTGTCGTTGAATTCCAATGCACGGGGCGAATCACGAGGAATGTCCGGGTTAGCAAATCGTTCAAAGTCCAGATGCTGCACCTGCATGATCAAGTCGGGAAACCGGATGCCGTCACCGATGCGGACCGGGATAATGAGGCCGTAGTTCTGGGCATGGCCTTGCAGGCCGAGCACCTGCTCGCGTTCGAACATCAAGGCCAATTCGCGCCGGCACCATTCGCGCTGGAAATAATCGGCGGAGAGGATGGGAATCATGACTTTTGAGCACGCGATGCGGTGCTTTAGATTCGGATCAAAGTAGGTGCCCGGTCGGAGTTGGTCATCGACCGATATCTCACAGCGGCCAATTTCCAACTGGAGGTAAGATCGGAGCTTCGCGACAAACTTCTCCGTGACCCAAGGGGACCAATCATCGCCATGGGCGTAGCTGATGAATATGTGGTGTTCGTAAGCCATCGTTCCGAAGGAGGGACGCGATGGCTAATGCCTTCGTGGGGTTAGCTTCAAGCCGGTAATTCGAAAATTGGACGCTGGAGCGCCAAGCTACGATGCACAACGGGCCGGATGCTTTCGCATCCGGCCCGTGTGAATGAGTTAGTTTGTCCGCTCTGGCTTAGCCGACGAGTTCCTCGGGCAGGCCGCTGTGGGGCTGCGAGGTGGGTTCGTCGGTGGCGAGTTCGTCCTGGAGGCTGATGACCTTGACCTCGCGGTGGCCGGGGAAACCGGTGCCGGCGGGGATGAGGTGGCCCATGATGACGTTTTCCTTGAAGCCGCGGAGGTTATCGACGCGGCCCAGCGTGGCGGCTTCGGTGAGGACACGGGTGGTGTCCTGGAAGCTCGCGGCGGAGATGAAGGATTCGGTCTCGAGGGAGGCCTTGGTGATGCCAAGGAGAACCGGCACGGCTTCGGCGGGTTTGCCGCCTTTTTCCGCCACGAGTTCGTTTTCCTTCTCGAAGGTGATCTTGTCCACCTGGTCGCCCCAGAGGAGCGTGGTGTCGCCCGGGTCGGTGACCTTCACCTTGCGGAGCATCTGGCGGATGATGATCTCGATGTGCTTGTCGGAGATTTCCACGCCCTGGAGGCGATAGACTTCCTGCACTTCGTTAACGAGGTGTTCCTGGAGCTGCTGCGGCCCGAGCACGTCGAGGATGTCGTGCGGCGGCACAGCGCCGTCGGTGAGCTGCTGGCCTTTGACGACGGTGTCGCCCTTGGTGACGATGATGTGCTTGTTCAGCGGGACGAGATGCTCTTCCTCGGCGCCGGTCTCGGCGTCGGTGACGATGATCTTGCGCTTGCCGCGAACGGTGCCGCCGATTTCGACGACGCCGTCGATCTTGGCGATCTCGGCGCTGTCCTTCGGCTTGCGGGCTTCGAAGAGCTCGGCCACACGCGGCAGACCGCCGGTGATGTCCTTGGTCTTGGCGATCTTACGCGGGGTGCGGGCGAGGAGAGTGCCGGCCTGCACTTTCGACTTCTCGGCGACGCTGATGTGCGCGCCAGCCGGAATCGAGTAGCTGGCGACGATCTCGTGCGTCTTGTCGTCCACGATAACGATCTGCGGGTGCAGGTCTTCCTTGTGTTCGATGACGACGGTGCCCTTCACGCCGGTTTCCTGGTCGAGCTCGTTTTTCACGGTTACGCCGGTGATCATGTCGCGGAATTCGACCTTGCCGGCCTTCTCCGTGATAATCGGGACGTTATGTGGATCCCACGTGGCGAACTGTTCGCCCTTCTTCACGTGGCCGCCTTCGGCGACGGTGAGGACGGTGCCGAGCACGATGGTGTGGCGATCGAGTTCGCGGCCGTCCTTGGCATGGATGGACACGCTGCCGTTCTTGTTCAGAACGACGAACTGGCCTTCCGTGTTTTGCACGGCTTTCAGGTCGTTGTAGCGGACCTCGCCGTCGTGCTTGGACTTGATGACCGGCTGTTTGAACACGCCGGAGGCGACGCCGCCGACGTGGAAGGTGCGCATGGTGAGCTGCGTGCCGGGCTCGCCGATCGACTGCGCGGCGATGATGCCGACGGCTTCGCCGATCTTGACGAACTTGCCGGTCGCGAGGTTGCGGCCATAGCACTTCGCGCAGCAGCCGCGCTTGCTTTCGCAAGTGAGGACGGAGCGAATCTTGAGCTGTTCCACACCGATCTTCTCGACGGCTTTCGCGGTCGCTTCTTCGATGAGCGTGTTCTTCTTCAGCAGGGTGGTGCCGCCGACGGGATCTTTCACCGTTTCGCAGCTCACGCGGCCGATGATGCGGGTCGCGAGATCGACGACTTCTTCGTCGCCCTCGTAGATCGGGCGAACGACGATGCCCTGCGTGGTGCCGCAATCATCTTCGAAGATGATGACGTCCTGCGAGGCATCGACGAGCTTGCGGGTGAGGTAGCCGGAGTCCGCGGTCTTGAGCGCGGTATCGGCCAGACCTTTACGAGCGCCGTGCGAGGAGATGAAGTATTCCATGACGGTGAGGCCCTCGCGGAAGTTCGCGGTAATGGGCTTCTCGATGATGGAGCCGTCGGGCTTGGCCATGAGGCCGCGCATGCCGGCGAGCTGCTTCACCTGCTGGCGGTTACCGCGAGCGCCGGAGTCCACCATGAGATACACGGGGTTCTGTTCGGTGCGCCCTTCGTTGTGCTGAAGGGTGCGGAACATGACGTTCGCGATTTCTTCACCGGCGTGGGTCCAGATGTCGATGACCTTGTTGTAGCGTTCGCCGTCGGTGATAATACCGTTGCGATACTGCTTCTCGACGACGGCGAGTTGCTTGTAGGCATTGTCCACCTGCTCGTGCTTCTCCTTCGGAATGATCATGTCGGTGATGCCGATGGAGACGCCGCCGCGCATGGCCCACTCGAAGCCGAGGTCCTTGAGCTTGTCGAGGGACTCGACGGTGGCCTGGTGGCCGGCCGACTGGTAAGTGCGGAAGATGACGTCGGAGAGCGCTTTCTTCGGGCAGTTCTTGTTGAAGAAGCCGACTTCCGAGGGCCAGATCGTGTTGAAGATCACGCGGCCGACGGTGGTGAGAATGCGCTTGTCCTCGGAGTTGCCGAACACGGTCTGGCGACCGTAGTCCGGGTTCTTCAGCCAGATGCGATCGTGAATCTTGATGGCCTTCTCGCTGAAGGCGAACTCGACTTCGATGATGTTCTCGAAGAGCGGATAACGCTCGCCTTCGACCTTCGGCTTACGCGGCTCCTGCGTGAGGTAGTAGCAGCCGAGGACGATGTCCTGCGAAGGCGTGGTGACCGGCTTGCCGCTCGCGGGCGAGAACAGATTGTTCGGGGCCAGCATGAGCATGCGGGCTTCCATCTGCGCTTCGACCGACAGCGGGACGTGCACGGCCATCTGGTCGCCGTCGAAGTCCGCGTTGTAAGCGGTGCAGACGAGCGGGTGAATGCGGATGGCTTCGCCTTCGATGAGCTGCGGCTCGAACGCCTGGATCGACAGACGGTGCAGGGTGGGGGCGCGGTTCAGGAGAACCGGGTGGCCCTTGGTGACTTCTTCGAGGATGTCCCAGACTTCGGGCGTCTGCTTTTCGATCATCTTCTTGGCCGAGCGCACGGTGTGCACGTAGCCGAGTTCTTTCAGGCGGCGGATGATGAAGGGCTCGAACAGCACGAGCGCCATCTTCTTCGGCAGACCGCACTGGTGAAGCTTCAGCTCCGGACCGATGACGATGACGGAACGGCCCGAGTAATCGACGCGCTTGCCGAGCAGGTTCTGGCGGAAACGGCCGCCTTTGCCCTTGAGCATGTCGGAGAGCGACTTGAGCGGACGATTGCCGGCGCCGGTGACGGCGCGGCCGTGACGGCCGTTGTCGAAGAGCGCATCGACCGCTTCCTGGAGCATGCGCTTCTCGTTCCGGATGATGACGTCCGGGGTCTTGAGCAGGAGCAGGTTCTTGAGACGGTTGTTGCGGTTGATGACGCGACGATAAAGGTCGTTCAGATCGGACGTGGCGAAGCGGCCACCTTCCAGCGGAACGAGCGGGCGCAGGTCCGGCGGAATGACGGGGAGCACTTCGAGCACCATCCATTCAGGACGGGACTTGGACCCCATGAAGCCTTGGCAAAGCTTGAGGCGCTTCGCCAGTTTCTTGCGAATCTGCTTCGAGCGGGTGTTGCCCATCGCTTCTTCGAGTTCCTTCTGGATGGCGTTGAGATCCGCCGTCACGAGGATCGACTTGATCGCTTCTCCACCCATGCCGGCGACGAAGCTGCCTTCGCCGTATTGGTCGAGGGCTTCGCGATACTCGGCTTCGGTGAGGAGCTGGCACTTGGTCAGCGGGGTCTGGCCGGGATCGATGACGATGTAGTCCTCGTAATAGATGACGCGCTCGAGCTGGCGGCTGCTCATGTCGAGCATGAGGCCGATGCGCGAAGGCATGCACTTGTAGAACCAGATGTGCGTGACCGGCACGGCCAGTTCGATGTGGCCCATGCGCTCACGACGGACGCGAGCGAGGGTCACTTCGACGCCGCAGCGATCGCAGATGACGCCCTTGTGCTTGATGCGCTTGTATTTGCCGCAGGAGCATTCCCAGTCGCGGGTCGGACCGAAGATGCGCTCGCAGAAGAGACCGCCTTTTTCCGGCTTGAAGGTGCGGTAGTTGATGGTCTCGGGATTCTTCACTTCACCGTGGCTCCACGAGCGGATGGCATCGGGAGCAGCGACGGAGATCGCCACCTGATCGAAGCCGACGGCACGTTCTTCGCCGAAAACTTCGCGGATATTAGGATCAACAGCGTTCATGATAAGTAGTCTGTATTGAGGTTAGCGAACGTTGATGGTGATGGGTTAGGCCATGAGCTCCGGCGGGAGCTGCGGCGCAGTGGTCTGCGTCTTGCCGCCGACCTTCACGTCGAGGCCGAGGGACTGCATTTCCTTGATGAGCACGTTGAAGGATTCCGGCGTGCCGGCTTCGAGCGAGTTATCGCCCTTCACGATGCTCTCGTAGATGCGGGTGCGGCCCTGCACGTCGTCGGACTTCACGGTCAGGAGTTCCTGCAACGTGTAAGCCGCGCCGTAGGCTTCGAGCGCCCACACCTCCATTTCGCCGAAGCGCTGGCCGCCATACTGCGCCTTACCACCGAGCGGCTGCTGGGTGACGAGGGAATACGGTCCGACAGCGCGGGCGTGGATCTTGTCGGCAACCAAGTGGCCGAGCTTGAGGATGTAGATGATGCCGACGACGACCTGCTGGTCGAACGGATCGCCCGTGCGGCCGTCATAGACCGTGGCCTTGCCGTTTTCGCCGAGCCATTCGTAACCGGGCACCTTGCGGGCGTCTTTCACGTATTTCCAGATCTGCTCTTCCTTGATGCCGTCGAACACCGGGGTGCCGACGCGGAAGCCGAGGGCTTTCGCGGCGATGCCGAGGTGGGTTTCAAGCACCTGGCCGACGTTCATACGCGAAGGCACGCCGAGCGGGTTCAGGCAGATATCGACCGGGGTGCCGTCCGAAAGGAACGGCATGTCTTCCTCGGGCACGATCTTGGCGACCACGCCCTTGTTGCCGTGGCGGCCGGCCATCTTGTCACCCACTGAGAGCTTACGCTTCGAGGCGACATAGACCTTCACCTGCTTGATGATGCCGGGATCGACGTCGTCGCCGCTCTCGACCTGATCCATCTTGCGCTCCTTGTCGAGGTCCAGGTCCTGGAACTTGTGCTCGAACTGGCTGATGATTTCGCGGATCTTGTTGCGGATCGGCGAAGGATCGATGTCCACGTGATCGTAAACGCTGGCCAGCTTGCGCAGGAGCGTCTTGGTGATCTTGCGGTTGGCCGGGATGATGATTTCGCCGGTCTGCGCGTTGACCACGTCGAGCGGGATCTTCTCGCCGAGGAGGATGTTGGAGAGAGCTTCGGTGAGCTGCTCGGTGAGCTCTTCCTTCTTCTTGTTGTATTCGTCCTCGATCTCCTTGGCCTGGCGCTTGGCTTCCTGCGGCGTGAGCTTGAGGCGGGCAACTTCCTTGCGGGAAGAAACCTTCACATCCATCACGATGCCGTAGGTGCCGGAAGGCACGGTCAGCGAGGTGTCTTTCACGTCCGCGGCCTTTTCGCCGAAGATGGCGCGCAGAAGGCGCTCTTCCGGGGCGAGTTCGGTCTCGGACTTCGGCGTGATCTTACCGCAGAGAATGTCGCCGGGCTTGATCTCGGCTCCGACGCGGATGACGCCATCCGGGCCGAGGTTGCGCAGGGCTTCCTCGGAGACATTCGGGATGTCGCGGGTGATTTCTTCGGGTCCGAGCTTGGTGTCGCGGGCGCCGATCTCGAATTCGTCGATGTGAATGGAGGTGTAGACGTCCTCCTTCACGATCCGCTTCGAGATGACGATAGCGTCTTCGAAGTTGTAGCCGTTCCAAGGCATGAACGCGACGAGCATGTTCTTGCCCAGAGCGATTTCACCGCCTTCGGTGTTCGGGCCGTCGGCCAGCACGTCGCCTTTCTTGATCTTCTGGCCCTTCTTCACGATGGGCTTTTGGTTGATGCAGGTGCTGGCGTTCGAGCGTTGGAACTTGTTCAGGTCGTAGAGATACACTCCTTTCTCGGGATCGTGCTTCGGACCCTTCTTGCCTTCGAGGACTTCGCCGTCCGGAGAGACGATGATGAGGTCCGCGGTGACGCTGGCGACGATGCCGGCTTCTTCGGCGACGATGACCGCCTTGGAGTCGCGGGCGACCTTGCCTTCCATGCCGGTGCCGACGATGGGCGCGTCGCTGACGAGCAGCGGCACACCCTGGCGTTGCATGTTCGAGCCCATCAGCGCGCGGTTGGCGTCGTCGTGCTCGAGGAAGGGAATCAGCGCGGCAGCGACGGAGACGAGCTGCTTCGGCGAGATGTCCATGTAGTGGACGTCTTTCTGGTCCACTTCGAGGAAGTCGCCCTTGCAGCGGACCGCCACCTTCTCGGTGAGGAACTTGCCCTTTTCGTCGATCGGCTGGTTCGCCTGCGCGACATTGAAACCTTCTTCGCGGTCGCCGGTGAGATATTCGATTTTCTCGGTAACCCGGCCATCGACCACCTTGCGATAAGGCGTTTCGATGAAGCCGAAGTCGTTCATGCGGGCATAGGTGGACATCGAGCTGATCAGACCGATGTTCGGGCCTTCCGGCGTTTCGATGGGGCAGATGCGGCCGTAGTGGGACGGATGCACGTCGCGGACTTCGAACCCGGCGCGGTCGCGGGAGAGACCTCCCGGCCCAAGAGCCGACAGGCGGCGCTTGTGGGTGAGTTCGGAGAGCGGGTTCGTCTGGTCCATGAACTGCGAGAGCTGGGACCGGCCGAAGAAGTCGCGGATGACCGCGGACAAGGCCTTCGGATTGATGAGCTTCTGCGGGGTCATACCCTCGATGTTCACGTCGAAGAGGGTCATGCGTTCCTTCACCAGACGCTCGGTGCGGGCGAGGCCCACGCGGCACTGGTTGGCGAGAAGTTCACCTACGGTGCGCACGCGGCGGCTGCCGAGGTGATCGATATCGTCGAGCATGCCCTTGTTGTGGCGCAGGCCGATGAGATACTTGATCGCCGCGACGAAATCGTCGCCGGTGACGACGCGCTGGTCGAGTTCGACCTTCATGCCGAGCTTCTCGTTGATCTTGTGGCGGCCAACGCGGGAGAGGTCGTATTTCTTCGGGTCGAAGAAGAGGCGCTTGAGCAGGGCCTTGGCGTTCGGCACGGTCGGCGGGTCGCCAGGGCGCAGCTTGCGGTAGATGTCCTTCAGAGCCTCTTCCTCGTCGTGGGCCGGGTCCTTGCGGAGCATCTTGATGATGACGTCGTCGTCCTTGATATCGACGACTTCCACATCCTTCACGCCGAGGGTGATGATCTGACGAATGACCGCCTTGGTCAGCGGCTCGAAAGCACGGGCGACGGTGATTTCGCCATCGCGCACGTCGGCGGTGAGGACCTTGGTGGCGATGTCTTCTTCCTCGAGGCTCTCGCTGAGCTTGAGCTTCTCGACCTTGTAGAAAATCTTGAGCACTTCCTCGTCCGAGCCGTGGCCCAGCGCGCGCAGGAAGGTGGTGGCGAGGAATTTACGACGGCGCTTGCGACGGTCGAGATAGACGTAAAGCAGGTCGTTCACGTCGAACTGCAGTTCCACCCACGAACCGCGGTCCGGGATGATGCGGAAGCTGTAGAGTTCCTTGCCGTTGAGGTGAGTCGAGGACTCGAAGCAGATGCCCGGCGAACGGTGCAACTGGGAGACCACGACGCGCTCGGCGCCGTTGATCACGAAGGTGCCCTGCGGGGTCATGAGCGGAATTTCGCCCATGTAAACGCGCTCTTCCTTGGTGCCCGTCTCTTCCTTGAGGTGGAAGGTGACGTAGAGCGGAGCGGAGAAGGTCTGGCCTTCGCGCATGCACTCGCGCTGGTTCATCTTCGGCTCGCCGATATCGTAAGCGTGGAAGTCGAGCGTGCACTTCTCGTCGTAGCTGGTGATCGGGAAGACTTCCTTGAAGACCGCCTGCAAGCCCATGTTGGTGCGCTTGCCGGGGGTGTTGTTGGTCTGCAGAAACTCCACGTAGGAGTTGAGCTGGATCTCGATGAGGTTCGGCGGGTCGATGACCTCGTGGATTTTGCCGAAGTTTTCGCGCTTGGACATGGTATGGGTCGCAGATCGCTCGTCTATTTGGCTGCTCACCCGGACCGCGACGGAGCTATTCGGCCGGGAAGAGTTGATGGTGGCGCTGCCTCAGTTGTGGCCCGGCGTCTCTGGACAAACACGCCGAGACGCCGAGACGCAGACCCTCAAAAAAAGGTTCTGCGTCTCGAAATCTCGGCTAAAATTATCTTGGCGGACGACGGTGTGCTGCAACGGGCGACGGTTACACGCGGAGCCGTGTCAGGAACTCCGCGGGAAAAAGGATGGGCAACCTGCCCCCTGCTATTGGGTTGGCAAGTTTATTTTTGCGGAAACTTTGATCGCGTCCTGCGTGACGGGCGCCCGAATTACCCAAAAACCGGGGAAATGAGGGACAGACCGGGAAGCCGGGCTCCTTCGGCGTTCACGCCGCTTCCTGATCGCTCATGCCGCTCCCCTGCAGCGCTTCGACGGGCTTCTCCGGGAGACTTGCGCAAATCTGCTCGAGCAACTTCGCCCAGGCGGCGGAAGCGCGTTCCAAGGGCATCAGGCCAAAGACGGCATGTTTCCCTGCCCGGTTTTCGATCCTGCGAAGAGCCCCCAGGAGCTCGACGATGCCGATGAGATCGAGGGTCACGAGGGAGAAGCTGAATTCCGGGATTTTCAGGCGCGCGGCGTCGGCGTGGGTGAGCCGGCAGGTGGCCGCTTTGAGTCGGACGTCCCAGGTCCGATTCAATTCGCGGAAGGCTTTCTGCGTCGTTTCCAGCACGTCGTTCGGCACAGGGTAAGGCTGCATGTCGCGGAATTCACTGCCGATGCCTCAGGCCAGCAATCGGTGAATCATAACGATTTGGTCAGGGTTTCACGTCAGTCTGGGCTTCCGGCAAGCATTGCGCGAATCCATTCACTTCGGGCACAATCGACTACGCTTTTTCCTTTGCCGTCTCTGAGATCAATCCCGATTCCCAAGGAAAGGAACGCGGCAATCATCTCTCGCTGAGCCTCGACCGCTGCTGCTGCGCCTGATCCCCCGCGCCCCGTATTCTGGACGGCGAGATGAAACACCGTGGAGCCCGCCTTGTTTCGAGCGACCGGGTCACTTCCTCCCCTGAGCAGAAGTTTTGCGGCGGCCACGCACCGGGTTCGCACCGCGCGGTGCAGGGGGGTGGCGCCATTCGCGTCTCGTGCATGAAGATCGCCCCCTCGATCAAGGAGAAACCGGATCGTCTCTACCTGCCGCTTCGCGTCCCAGGCCGGTCCGGTGATGAATCCGTCCGCGGCGTAGTGCAGCGGAGTGCTCTTGCGCCGGTTCATGGCTGCGTTCGGATCCGCTCCGGTCGCCAGCAATAGCTCGACAATTTTCGTGCGGTATCCCGCCGCCGCGAGATGGAGCGGGGTGTCACCCACATAGATCCAGTGAAAGATTCCCGTTTCGTAAAGCCGGGCCGTCCGAATGAGAGCCGTCGCCAGACCGGGGTCGGTGCGAAGCAGTTTCTGCGCGGTGCCCACATCGTTCTCGGCGATGGCGTTCAGGAGGTTATCCATGTTCGAGAGCCGGGTTCCTGAAGCCGTGCGGGTAGCCGGCCTCAATGGGGCAGGTGGGGACCGTGGGGGCACCCGCCCTGCAAGGGGGCGCCGTCAGGCGGCTGGGATCATCCCGCTCTGGCGCGCGTAGTTGAAAACGCCGCCGGCTTCGATCACCGGGCGGGCGGCCCCGAGTGGCTTGAGCGAATAGGTCGTGCCATTCACCGTGAGCGTGTCTGCGTCGAAGTCGAGCGTGGCGATGTCGCCGGTCTTGAGCTTCTCGCACAGGCGCTCGCGCGCGTCGTAGGGATAAAGTTCGCCGGTCGCGACGCAGTTGCGGAAAAAGATGCGCGCAAAGCTCTCGGCGATGACCGCCTTCACGCCCGCCGCGCCCAGCGCGATCGGAGCGTGTTCACGCGAGCTGCCGCAGCCGTAATTCCGCCCGCCGATCACGATCTGATAAGGGGTCTTCGTCTCCCCTTCCGGCACGAAGCGGATGGGGTAGAGATTATCTGGCAGGCCGATCATCGCATAGCTGCCGAGCTTCTCGTATTCCTCCCGAATGGTCGGCACGAGCGTGAGGTATTGCGCGGGGATGATCTGGTCCGTGTCGATGTTGTCCTGAACGACATAGACCGGGCTGGTGATGGTATTGGGCATGGAGAAAGAGAATCTGGCTGCTCCTACTTCATCTTCATCTCCTTCCCTCGCAACTAGAGAAGTAAGGTGGACGCCTCGTGCGAACTCCCGAGGAGGAGGGATGGAGAGGGAGAGGAGGCGGCCGCTACTTTTTCGGCTTCGGCGTGCTTTCCGGGCGCGTCTCAGGCGGGGAGGCCCGCAGCTCGGGCTTGGGCTCGTCCTTCATCGGCAACGGCACGTCGTTCACATCGAAGAGCGGATCGTCGGGGGTGCCCTGCACGTTGCTGTGCTTGGGTTTGCCCGGTTTGTTGGGCGCGGAAAAGAGCGGATCGAGCTTGCGATGCGTCACGACGGAACCCGGCTTCGGCATTTCCTCCGGAGCAGCGGGGCTGAGATCGTCATTCGACACGTAGCCGGTCACGCCGCTGGCGAGCATGACGCGGCTGAAGCCCATGCTGCGCTGAATGAGCGTGACCCTTGTGCCGGACGCGAGGTTTTCATCGGCGCCGAACGTCTGTGCCGGGCCGTATTTGTAAAACGGCGCACGGGGCGAAGTGATCTCGCATGAGGAACCCGGCGGCACGGCCGGGCCGCCGGCGCAGGCGCCAAGCAGGGCGGCGCCGGCAAAGGCAACGAGGAATCGAAAACGCGGCAGCATGATTCCCTTCGTGCCCTGAAATACGCTCTGCCGCAAGCGAGGCTAAAGAGCTGTCGCCAGGAGTAACACATCGGCTATCGTGACACTCATGTTTTGCTCGCGAGTTGCCTGGCTCCTTTCGTTGATCGCCTGTTTTGTGGTAGGAGCGGTGGAGGTGTGCCAGCAAGTGGTTGTCGCCGGGCCGCCGGTGAGCGATCGCGATGCTTCGCTGCGCGAAATCGCCAGCCGGCATCTCGGCTCTCCCCATGCACTGGACGATCTTCGGCGCTTGATCGAGCCGCTGCCCAAAGATCGTGCGCTGATCGTGTTCGGTCCCGGGCAGGATTGGGGGGGCACGGAGGTGTATCTGCTGGCGAGTTGCCTCGCGTGGCCTCGCCCGGTGTGGTTCGTTGCCTTCGGGCGGAATGGAAAAATCGCGCCGGAGCTGAGCCTGCCGCCGCCACCTGGCATCGCACCGGCGGCACTCGCCTTTTTCGAAGTGCCGCCCCCTCCGGAAGCCGGGAACGCGATGGAACGGGTGGGGAGCAAATTTTGTTTCATTCGGCAGGAGCCGGCGCCGTGACCGCGCTGGTCGGCGCTCTGATCGTCTCTGCCATCGGAGGTGCGGGAGTCTTCGCACTGGTGCGTCCACGGCGTGCACTCGACGCTTTCGAGGCCGCAGGGATGAGTCTTTTCTGGGGCAGCGTTTTAACCTCGGCACTGCTTTTCGGCATGAGCGGAATCCTCACCGGACCCGCACTCGTCGGCACGGTATCGGCAGTGCTGATCGTTGCGGGAGTCGCCGCCGTTCCAGTTCTTGGCCGTGCGAGCTGGGTGACGGTGCCGGGGGCGAAACCTTTTCTGTGGCTCCTGCTGGCGGGGCTCGGCTTCGTGGCATGGCAGGCGTGGGCGCAACCACTCGGCGGCGATGGGGTGTTCAATTTCGAATGCCGCGCTCGATTCGCGTGGGAACATGGCGGGCGAATCCCAGCCGAGTTTTTTTCCGATCCTTCGCGCGCCTGGCTACACCAAGGCTACCCGCTTTTTCTCAGCATGAACGAGCTGTGGGTGTATCTGTGGCTGGGCGAGCCGAATCAAGTGCTGGTGAAGGTTCTCGGGGTGCTGTGGTTTGGCGCGCTGGCTGGCGTGATCTTCAGCCAGCTCGCGCGGCTCACCGGCGAATCCCGGCGCGGCTGGCTGGCTCTGGCGCTGCTGCTTTTCGTCCCCGCGGTCGTCACCTCACGAGGGGGTGCCGCGTCGCTGTGGGCGGATTTTCCGTTTGGCAGTCTGGCAGTGATCGCCGCGCTCTATCTCGTCGAATTCCGGCGACACGGCACTGGCCAGGAAAGTTTCGCCGCCGCCCTGGCGGCACTGCCATGGGTGAAACGCGAAGGCGTGATTCTCGGGGCGGTGCTGCTCGCCAGCTTTGCCTGGTGCGCAGTGCGCGAAGGGCGCTGGAAAGTGCTTCTTGTCGCCGGCGCACCCTTCGCCGCGGTCGCGACGGTGTGGGCGCTCATCGCCCACCGGTTGCACGTGCCGCCGGTGGGCGATTTCGCCACCCCAGGGCCAGCTCTGTTGCTGGCGAACCTCGGCCGGTTGCCGCGCATCGTCGCCATCGCGTTGCGCGAGTTTGCGGTGCTCTTTCGCTGGAGCCTGCTGTGGCTGCTGGCGGCGTTGGCGTGGTGGCGCATCGGGCGCGACGCCGGGCTGTCGGCATGGCGACCGCTCGTGGCGGCCAATGTCGGCGCCATCGCCGTTTACGCGTCGCTCTATTTCTTCAGCACGTGGCCGATGCTCGCGTGGCACATGGCGACGTCCTACCCGCGTCTGCTTTTGCCGCCGGCGATGATCGCCATCGTGCTCGTGGCCGCAGCGGTGCCATTGCCATCGCCCCAGGCCTCGAGCGACTGATTTCCGAACCATGCGCGTCCTCTGGGCCTTCCTCGCACTCGCCGTGCTGCTCTGCATTCCGTTCCTGATCTGGGGCGATGAATTTGCGCGTTGGTTTACGGGAGACGCCGCCGTGGCGTGTATTCGCGGCTGCGGATGGTGGGGTGGGCTTGCGGTGGTCGGCCTGCTCGTTTCGGATCTCGTGCTGCCGATTCCGTCCACGCCGGTGATGTCGGCGGCGGGTTATCTTTATGGTCCGTGGTTCGGCGGTCTTTTGGGGGCCGCAGGTTCGTTTTGCTCGGGTCTGGCCGGCTATGGGCTCTGCCGGGCGTGCGGACGGAGCGTGGCGCTGAAGCTGGTGAGCGAGCAGGAACTCGCCGACCACGACACTCTTTTCCAACGCAGCGGACCGTGGCTGGTAGCCGCCTCGCGCTGGATGCCCCTGCTGCCGGAAGTGATGTGCTGCCTCGCGGGGCTGACGCGGATGCCGTTCGCGACTTTCGCGGTTTCGCTGGCGTGCGGATCGGTCCCACTCGGCTTCGTGTATGCGTGGGTAGGCGCGCTCGGGCGCGACCTGCCGCGGCTCACGATTGCGCTGAGCCTGGTCGTTCCAGTGCTGCTGTGGGCCGCGGCGAAACCGCTCCTCCAAAGGAGTCTGTCAAAAGACCCATGAGCCCCGCGTTGCTTGATTATTTGCCGTGGCCAAGGCGCGACGAAGGAGCATACCCGCAGCGGTCTGTAACTGAGGAGCAACGAAGGCCACGGCAAATAATCAAGCAACCCTCCGGGCGAGCGTGCCTTGGGGCGTCTGGCCGCGTTGTTCGCTCCTTACAGACCGCTGCGGGTATGCTCGTCGCTCACGCCTTGCCATCCGCCTCAAGGAACGCTCGCGCGGGGCTCATGGGTCTTTTGACAGACTCCTAGCCTACGTAATCGCGCGGATCGGTGATCTTCCCGGTGAGGGCGCTCGCCGCCACCGTGTAGGGCGAGGCGAGGAAGACCTGCGATTCCTTGTGGCCCATGCGGCCGGGGAAATTGCGGTTCGTCGCGCTGATGCACTTCATCGGCGTGTTCATGCGGCCGAAGGTATCGACCGGCCCGCCGAGGCACGCGGCGCACGAAGCGTTTTCGGTGAGGCGCACGCCGGCGTTTTCGAGAATCGACCAGACGCTCTGGCCATCCCACTGCGTCTCCTTGAGCTCGCGCACGACCTTGGTGGTCGCCGGCACGCCGAAGGTGTCGATCTTGACCGAGTGGCCCTTGATGACGCGGGCGAAGGCGAGGAAATCGCTCGTCTTGCCGCCGGTGCAGGAGCCGATGTAAGCGCGGTCGAGGGTTACGTCCTTCAACTCACGCGCCGTCTTGCGCTGACCCGGATCGGGGTGGCAGGCAACCGTCGGCTCGAGCTTCGAGAGATCGAACTTCTTGTCGTAAGCGAACGATTGATCGCCATCGATCGAGACGGGTTCGAAGCTGCTCTTCGTGCCGTTTTCGGCCACGCGTTCGCGGACATATTCGCCGGTCTTTTCGTCGTAGGGGAAGATGCCGTTCTTGCCGCCGGCTTCGATCGCCATGTTCGCGATCGTCATGCGATCATCCATCGACATCGCATTCACGCCGGGACCTTCCCACTGCATGGCGCGATAGGTGGCACCGTCGAAACCGATGTCGCCGATCACGTGCAGGATCACGTCCTTGGCCATCACGCCCGGGGGCAGTTCGCCCTCGCAGAAAAAGCGCATCGATTCCGGCACCTTCAGCAGAATCTTGCCCGTGCCGAGCACGAAACCCGCGTCGGTATTGCCGATGCCGGTGGCGAACTGATTGAAGGCACCCGCCATGCAGGTGTGCGAATCGGTGCCGACGAGCACTTCGCCCGGACGCGTGTGGCCTTTCCACGGCAGCGTGGTGTGGCAGACACCGGTGTAGTTGCCCTTCCACTGTTGCTTGAGCTGGCCCTGCTCGGGGTCGAATTTCCAATGCCCATTCGGGTCATCGATCACGTCGTAGAAATACGGCAGCCCCTGTTCGCGCACGAAGTCGCGCAGGATATCGACGTTGCGATTTGACATCGAATCGGCCGTGAAAATGTAGTGGTCGGGGATGATGACGACCTTGTTTTTGTCCCAGACCTTGGCGTTCTGACCGAACTCGCGCTTGAACACGCCGATGGTTCCCGGTCCACAGACGTCGTGGGTCATGAGAATATCGACATTCACCCATACGTTGTCCCCAGGGGCGACGTGCGCCTGTCCACTGGCGCGGGCGAGCAGCTTTTCGGTCAAAGTCATAGGACCTGCAAAGTGGCGCGCGTCCGGGGCGGCGGCAAATGGAATGTCTGTCTCGGGTTTCCGGCTTGCTGATTGCGTGGCGCTCCGCTGCTCTACGCCCACCATGAGTTCCGCCCACAACTCCCGCCGTTCGCTCTGGATTCTCGCCGGCCTCGTCGTTGGAGCGATCGCCGGAGTGATCGCGCAGGTCTGGTTTGGAGGGCCGGCGTTGAATGCGGCGGTGGCGAACGTGATCAAGCCGATCGGGTCGATCTTCCTGCGGATCATTTTCATGGTGGTGGTGCCGCTCATCATCTCGGCCATCGTGCTCGGAGTGGTTGAACTCGGCGATCCACGCCGACTCGGGCGAGTGGGGCTGCGCGCGGTGGCGATGACTTTGCTGCTCTCCGGGCTCAGCGTGGTGCTCGGCCTGGGGCTTGTGAATATCTTTGCGCCGGGGAAACGGCTGCCGGCCGACGTGCGCGAGCGGCTGGTGGCGAGTTACACAGCGCAGGCGGACCAGAGCATCAAGAATGCGGAGTCGGCCAAGCCTCTCTCCCAGACGCTGCTCGATCTCATTCCCCAGAATCCGCTCGAGGAAGCGGTGAACGCCTTCAACCCGGAGAAAGCCAATGGCGGGCTCATCGCGGTAATGATCTTCAGCCTCTTCATTGGCGTGGCGATGACCATGCTTTCTCCCGGCACGGATGCTCCGCTGCGCAGCCTGCTCGAAGCGATTTTCCGCGTCTGTCTCCAGATCATCGACTTCGCCATGATGATCGCGCCGGTGTGCGTGGCGTGCCTGAGTTTCTCGCTCATGGCCACGACCGGCTGGGAACTGCTTCACTCACTTCTCGCTTATTTCCTCGTGGTGGTCGGCGGGATGGCACTGCACCAGTTCGGCACGTATGCGCTTGTGCTGAAACTGCTCGGAGGGAAATCTCCGCGGGCGTTTTATCGCGAGGCGCGCGAAGCGATCATTACCGCGTTCGGCACTTCGTCGAGCAATGCCACTCTGCCCGTGTCGATGCGCGTCGCGGAGGAGGAGCTGAAACTGCCGCCAAAGATTTCGCGCTTCGTGCTCACCGTCGGCGCCAGCGCGAACCAGAATGGGACCGCGCTTTACGAAGGAGTGACCGTGCTCTTCCTCGCGCAGGTTTTCGGTGTGGAACTGACGATCGCGCAGCAACTCGTCGTCGCGCTGATGTGCATCCTCGCGGGCGTCGGCACGGCAGGTGTGCCGGGTGGCTCGCTCCCGCTCGTGGTGGGTGTGCTGATGACGATCAAGGTGCCGGCGGCTTCCATCGCAATCATCCTCGGCATCGACCGTTTCCTCGACATGTGCCGCACGGCGCTGAATGTCACCGGCGATCTGGTCATCGCGACCGTCGTGGCGCGCGGTTCAAGTGCAGACGACGAGACAGCGTGAAGCGGGGTCCGCTCAGCGCGCGATCTTTCCGAGACAGCCGAGCAGATAAGGCAGGAGCTGTTTCTTGCGAGAGACGACGCCGTTCAGCTCCCACACGAAGGGCGCGTGCTCGGGGTAATCGATCGTGCGCAAAAACTCCTCCGCGCCGCGCACGAGCAGGAGTGAATTCTGCGTGTTGATATCCGTGACAAGCAGCGTGGCAAAGAGCAGGCCGGTGCGGGCGCGATGGGCTTCGAGCGCTTCGAGCAGGCTGGCTTGCTTCTCCGGGAAGTGTGCAAAGGTGAGTTCTTCGATCTGCGCGACGCTGAAGCGGTGGCCGTCTTCCTCATAGGGTTTGCAATCCGCATTGATCGCCTGCTCCGGCGTCATGGTGAGCAGCGGGCTGCCGACGCTGAAAATCTGCTCGGCCAGCTTCGCCGGATCGCACTGCGCGACCTGCGCGAGATGATCGAGAATCAATCGATCCACCGGCGTTGCCGTGGGCGAGGTGAGGTTGAGCGTGTCGGAGATCAGACCCGCCATGAGCAGTCCCGCGATGGGCGGCGGAATCTCGATCTTGTTCTGCTGATACGCGAGGGACACCAGCGTCGACGTCGAGCCGACCGGGTTGTTCCAGAACAGGATCGGCGTATCCGTCGCGAAGCCGCCGAGCTTGTGATGGTCGAGCACTTCGACGATCGGCACCTGGTCCGCGCCGCGCACCGCCTGGCTCAGTTCGTTGTGGTCCACGAGGATAAGCTGACGCGGGATCGGTTTGATGAAATCGGACTTCGACAGGATGCCGACGAGCGCGCCGTCATCGTCCAGCACCGGGAAAACAAAGGCCGCGCTGTCCGCCGCGATGCGGCGCGCTTCATCGAGCGGCGTGTCCGGCTGAAAGGTGGTGATCTCGCGCTCGATCATTCGCTCGACGCGCACCGCGCCACGAGCGAGCAACACTGTTGTGGCGGTATCGAAGGGCGAACTGATCATGGTGACCCCGGCGGCCCTCGCGGCATCGCGCGTCTGCTCGGGGATCGACAATCCACCGGTCACCACGATGGCATGCAGCGCGCCCTTGATCGCGAGCCACTGAATCTGCGGCCGGTCGCCAACAAAGAGCACCACCCGTTTATCGCGCAGCCGCTCGATGCGCGGCGCAAACGACTCCGCATTCATCGCGCCGACCATGAGCGTGTGTTCGCACGGCTCGGTCCCGAGTTCGCCGGTGATGATCGCCCCGGCAAACGTCGTCACGATATCCTTGAGCGACGCCACCACTACTCGCGCGGAAGCCGCCTCGTCGCGCGGCGGGAAAAGGTGATGCGTAATCTTGAAGGCCGACAGCAGGCCGAGACAATGGTTGCCGCCATCGACCACTGGCAGCCCGCGCAGGCGCTTCTGCTCGATGAGCTGGATGGCGTCATACACCGGCGCATCCGCGCGAATCGAAATCACGTTCGGCTGCATCACGTCCGCGACGCGCGGCGAAAGATCGTTCACCAGCGTGGGCGGAGCGACGCCGAATTTCTCCAGCACAAAGTCGATGCGCTCGTTCGTATTGCCCGCGCGCGCCGCCACCACCTCGGGCACGCCGAGGCGCCGCTTCAGCTCCGCGTAGGCGAGGGCGGAAACGATGGAATCCATATCCGGATTCCGATGGCCGATGACGATGGTTTGCATGAAAGGCGCCGAGGTTGCGCCAAGCCAGCCTCTCGGGCAAGCAGCAGCGCGCAACGTTTCGCAGTCATACGATCGATGGAGTGCGGCCGGCCGCCGCCCGTTTAGCGCCGGGCGAGTTCCCCGCGCCGGTGCGTGAGACGCTCCATCTTGAGCCGGTCCGTCACGCTCGAAGGATCGAAATTCGTGCCGTGCCGTGCGCGGAAAAGCGCGAGCTGGCGAGCGTTGGGCGACGCGACGCGCGACGCCTGAGCCACCAAAGCGGCCTTCGATCGGCCCGGCTGGCGCAGCGTTTTGGCAGGCGCCGTTGCTGGCTGGAAAAGGCTGAGGAAACTCCACGAACGCTCCGTCTTTCGCACCGGTGCCAGCCGGGCCAGCGCCGTCTGACCCTGGATCGCGGGCTCCTTGATGCTCTTCTTCCCATCGCTTGATCCAGGCACGTGATGCACGCTGACCACGGTCGCCGGCCGGTGCAGATAAAAGGCGAGTTGGTAATTGATATCCTCGCGGGGCAGCCAGACCGGGTCGTAAGCGGATCGGTCATCCGCCAGCCACCACGGATCACGCGAATGGTTGTCGTCGCGATACAAAATCGCCGTCCGCGTATCGACTGCCTCTTCCCGCAAACGCGTCCGATAACGAAACTCGTAGGTCACCACCTTGTGCTCGACGCCCGCTTGCTTGAGCCGGGAGCTGAGTTGCTCGGCGTAGGCGGCGGACGGATCGGCCTCGTCACGCGTATCGATACGGGAAGAAATCACCGTCTCCCAAGCCGGCGAACGACGAAGGCCACCACAGCCCGCCGCGAAGAGGCAGGCAGTCAGCAGGATGAAGCGCGATGGACGCATGGCGGGTGACAGGTTGGACGGTTTGGACGGAGACCGGGATCGCTTTTAGTGGAAGGACCGGATGACCTCAACGGGAAATCGCGCCTCGATTCACCCGATCCCGTCTTCCGGGAAATCGCCACAGGTCCCTCAAATTTCAAAGGCCAGCCCACTCAGCCGGCCCTGCCGGGCGAGATCTTCCAGCGAATGGCCGTCCAACCATTCCACCAACTGCCCGCGAAATTGAGTCATGAGGAGCCGGACCGGACAGGTGCGCGGCTCGGGACACGTGCACGGGGCCGCCGGTTTCTCGGCGGCGCAAGGCACCGGTGCCAGCGGGCCGTCCAAAGCCCGAATGACTTCGCCTACTGTTGTTTCCGCCGCTGGCTTCACCAGCGAATAGCCCCCGCCCACCCCGCGCCGGCTCGACAAAATCCCCGCGTGACGCAGCGCCAGAAGGATCTGCTCGAGAAACTTCACCGGGATGTTTTCCCGGGCGCAGACCTCCTGGATCGACCACGACTTCTTTTCGCGCGCCATCACCGCCAGCGCCCGCAGCCCATACTCCGCTTTCTTTGACAGCCGCATCTAGCGGTAACGCTTCGTCCGAACCGGTCCCCCCGCGTCTTCCGGGTCGATGAAATGAATGTTCGAGGCGTTGCCCTGGCTGATCGTCGCGGAGGATTTCGGGGAGGATTTGCACCCGTTCAAAGTGAGCAAAGCAGCGGCAGCAAGGAAACAGAGGCGGAGAAACATGTCGGCAACCTACCGGAGCCGGGGAGCGGCGGAAAGCGCAATTCGCCGTTCATCGGGGCGCCGGTTGCAACTTCGATCCGCTCGTGTAGATTGGAGGTCCTCCGGAAAAGAACGGGGGCGCACTGGTTTCGACTGTTGGTTGGAGTCACGTGCTGCATGTCGAGGCAGCTTGGAGCCCTCGTTAAAACTCGAAGCAAACAATAAACGCCAACTACGACGAAGAACTGGCTCTCGCGGCCTAATTAAATCCGCGACGTGGCTCCACCAACGCCTGCTAAGTGGAGCTGCGACGACAGCAGGCTTTGCCCAAAGCGGAGCGACCGCGCCAAGGGCGAACTTCGAACGTGGACGCTCGGCCGGACGACGCGCGTCAGCTCGCAGCGTCCGGCTTAAAGCAAAGGCTGGCTAAACATGTAGATGTATGTGGTGAAAGTCATCAGGACAGGGGTTCGATTCCCCTCGCCTCCATTTCTTTTTTGTAGGGAAAACGCGGGATTGCTTGTCACGGCGGGGCTTCGAGCGTCGGCGTCCGTGGTGGTGGTGAAGGAAAGCGGATTACTGCGGTCGGCAGCGTGTGTGCTTCGCGACCCCGGCGGCGGCGGACCGTGGGCGCGAAGGCCGCCTGGTAGAGCGGATGTATTTCGTCGTCTGCTCAGACATTCTCGGCGAAGAACATTACGAGACGCTCGACCAGCACCTCTTCCAGATGCACGGCGCCACCATCGACCCTGCTGGGCTTCTACCGCGCCGAGTTCCGCCGCCGCTTCGGGGCGGCGTAGCTAATCGCGGCGGTGTGCTTTGGACGAACGAGCCTATCGCCGCCGCTTCTCCACCTCTGCGAGAATTTTCTGCCTTTCGCTGTCGGGCAGAGCAAGCGCGTCCAGCAATTCTTTCAATCGTCGTCAGCGCGAGGAGGACGGACGTATGCCCAGTCGATAAACCTGAACGCATACGTCGGGATTTTCGATGAATAGCCGCTCCGATGGAAAAAAGTTGTTCCAGTCCATCAACGTCGTGAGCGCCAATCCACCGATTCTCACACTGAGCGATGAGTGCGCGAAGTGCGACTGTATCTCCTCGCGCCATCGCCTCGGACGCGGCTGTGAATGTAGGCTGGTGCGAACGGTCGCAGCGTCCTGCCAAGGCGAGCGCTGCAAAAACGGCGAGGGAAGCAACTGCCGGAAAGGAAATCGAAGATCTCATGTTCGGCGTGTGTGTGGGTGGATGGCCAAAAAAAAGAGCCAGACCGAGGTCTGGCTCTCTTTGAGAAACGAACTGGCCTTACGGCTTAGTGAATGCGGTTGTCGGTTTCCGGCTCGGCAACCGGGCCGATCGGACCCATGGCGACGGTCTGGCCGAGGGTGCCGTCTTCGTAAATAATCCCTGGCGAAGCACTGAAGCCCTTGAGCAGGGCAGCCTGGACCAGACTGGCGATCGTGCCGGTATTGCCATCGATCTGGAAGCTGGTTTTGCTGCTGCCGGCGAGTTTAATGCCGATCTTGGTATCCGTCGTGAGCGCTAGTTTGATCGCATTAAAGATGTCCTGATTCATCCCGGCTCCGAGCGAGCTCAGCGTGAGGGCGATGCTGCCGGCGACATCTTCTGCCGCCGCCGCTTGGAAGGTAGGAGCTTTGACTAGCGCGAGCGTAGCCCTCTGCGTCCCGAGGTCTGCGCCGGCGACATCGATGCTCACCTTGGCCGAGGAAGTGATGATGGTCTTGATCAAGCCGGTCACGATCGCAACGGCCTGCTTCTTGGCGGCGGCCATCGCACGTGTATTCAGGGAGATGTCGTTACCCAGGGAATCCTTGCCGTTGAAAACATTCAATCCCTTGATGCTGTTCATCAGGTAAGCGCCGACCTCGCCGATTTCGTCGAGACGATTGGTGCGGGAGTTGGCGACCTTCAGATCGTTGATTTGCTGCTGGGTCAAAAGGCCGCGACCAAGAATCTGAGCCTCCGTCAGGCGAGTGGCGACGGTCGTGGCGCCATAGGTCGGAAGGATCGTGCGGTTGGTAAGACCGAGCACCAAGCCTTTGGCAATAGCGTTGATCTGCGTCTGCGCGATGCCGGCGACTTTTTTCTTCCCGGTGGTGGGATTGGTGATGAGCTGCCCGATGTGTGAGCCGAGCACTTCGCCAACTGCTTCGACCTGCTCGGCGTCCGCGACGAGCGCCACGCTGGTGGCGAGCTTCGCGGCAACCTTGACGGTGGCTGCGAAGAACGGATCTGCCGTGACGCCGTTGAGACCAGCGGTGCCTTGGTTATTGAACAGTGCGTCCACGATGTCGCGAGCTTTGTCCGGATTCGAGGCGACGGTGCCGGTCGCGATCAACTGGAGCTTGGCGAGCAGCGGCTGAGTCGTCTTCGTGCCGGTAGTCACGGGCACGGCGATGACGTCATGCGCGAACTTGGCCGGATCGTCCGCGGCCTCGCCGACGAACATCGCGATCTCCTGGGCAGCGGCGGACAGGCTCTGGCCCGAGATGGAAGCCTTGGTCGATTTCGCCAAGAGCGCCTTTTGCACGAGATCGACGCGTTCCGTATCCGAGTCCACGTCGGTGCTACCTTCGCGGCTGGCGATGATGCGACCGGCTGCGGTCTTCGAACCAATCGCGATGCGGGCCGCGTCGTATGCTTCCTGATTCGTCGCGACCAGTTCGCGAGCAAAACCTTCGATCCACTCGGCATAAGCGCCGGTGCTCGTCGCAGCGAGCTTGGCGGCAGTGCCGATGAAGCTGGCTTTAGCGGCTGCTTTCTTTACCGGATCGGTCGAGGCATTGAAGATGCCCGCGAAGAGCGGATTGGCTGCCTCAGCGTTGAACGCCTGGCCGAGCGTAGTGCCGAAGCCGGGATCGTCCGAGCGCTTGAGCGCCTCGCCCGCATAGGCCTTGGCGGCGGCCGTGGCGGCAGCAGGCGTCGTCTTTGTCTTGACGATCGCGATGACGGCGGCGGCGACCTCAGCGCCCGTCTTGCTTTGAATGAAGTTAATGGCCGTATTTAGGTCCCGGGACGGCTCCGGCTGGATGCCGCCGTTGAGCTGTTTGGCCAAGGCCTTCAACTCCGTGGTCCCGGCAGAGGCTTGCTGGGGAGTGGCGAACAGGCCTGCCAAGGCCAGGCTGAGGATCAGCGCGAATTTAGGTGAGGCGACCGATTTCATACTTCAATACGCAGAATGGGTTGAGGTTAACGGGTTCTGGGTCTGCGCGTCGAAAGTGCGGCCTCCTCGCAAGGCCGGCAAGGGGAAATTTAGAAAAATATTTATTACCGAACCCCTTCAGGAGTCGGGGGTTCCACTGGAGCGTCGATAAAGGATTGATCGACGATCTTATCGAGGTTTTCGCTACTCCACTTTCGGGCTTCCGCGAAGGCGGTCCGGGCTTCTTCAGAGCGCCCCACCCGGAAGAGGTGTTGCGCGTAGTAGGCGTGCAACACGCCGAGCTTCGGATCGTGGTCGATCGCGCGACGATAAGCGGTGCGGGCTTCGGCAAACCGGCCGAGTTCGTCGAGCGTCTGCCCCAGCCGCACGAGGACATGCTCGTCGAATGGGAACAGGGCGAGAGCGCGTTCGTAGGCGACCACGGCGGCGTTGAAGTAAGGGGCGCGCTCCGCCTTGGCCCGCGCATTCATGCCCATGGCGCGATTGGCTTCGCCGAGGTGAAACCACAATTCCACATTGCGCTGCTGATAACCGGACGCGCGCTCCCCGAGGGTGATCGATTCGGCAAACCGCCGGTCGCGCAAGGCGACGCGTGCTTTTTCCCACCAGTATTCACCGGGGTATTTGCTCAGCCCGGCGATCGCCATCCACACCGCGAGCGCAGGCAGCGCGAAGCGCGCGAAAGGTTCGACTCGGCTGGGAGCCGGGTCTTCATCGGCGCGCGGGGCCGCGAGCACGGCGAAGATGAAAGCGAAGGTGAGCGCATTGCCGGGGATGTGGAGATTAAAGTCCACGATCGAATGCGCGAGGTAGGCGGACACCGCGCTGAGCGAGCCGATGACCAGCGCGAGGTCGTCGCTGCGGCGAGGCTGGTAGATGTCGAGATCGCCCAGTTCGACTCCGAGGATGTGGCTGAAGCGGCGCCAGCCGTGCCGCCAATGGATGACGATGAAAAGGAAAATTCCGGCCGCACCGATGATCCCGTATTCGGCCGTGATTTCCAGGTAATCGCTATGGGCGTGAATCGGGTCCGACTGGATCTGCGGGCGGCGAAACAGCCGTCCATAATACAGGTGCGTGCCAGCGCCGGTGCCAACTGCCGGCGAGACCTGAATCTGGTCGAGTGCGGCCTGCCAGTTATAAATGCGGATGTCTGTGCCGGGCCGTTTGGCGCCTTCGCGTGTGCCATCGGAGAGCACATACGACATGATGCGGAGATCTTGCTGGGCGAGCAGATTGAGCCGCTTTTGCAGCAGCGGACTTTGCTGCATGAGGAAGATGGCTCCCACGATCGCGGCCACCAGCCCGACCGCGACATAAGTCACCACCCGCATGAGACGCTCCGGTTCGAGGCGCCGGATCGCGATCAGACTGATCACGGCAAACACCGCGAGCGACACGACCGAGCTGAGATAGGCGCCGCGGCTGCCGCTGATCGCTACCCCGCCGTAGCACATCAGTGCAGCGTAACCGGCGAGGAATCGCATCCAGCCCGGCCACCGGCTCCAAAACGCGGTTGCCATCGCAAAGGCGCCCACCGCTTCCAGGAATCCGGCATAGTGAATCGAGTGCGCGAGGGTCCCGCTCGCGCGCCATTCGCCATTCGGGCGGATGAAGCCGAATGGCATCCAGTTGTCCACGTAGCGAAATTGCCGCAGGCCGATGAAGAACTCCGCCACGGCGAGCACGAGCAGTGCGCCGACGATGATCATCCGGCTCGAGGCCTTGGTCACGTAGCAGGTGCAGATGCCGTAAACCATCAGGCACGCGAGGATCTGATAGACGTCCTGCCACCACAGGTAATCCCACGGCGTATTCAGCGCCCGCGTGAGCATGTAGGCGAAGAAAAGCGCTGTCACCGCGATGCAACTGCCACTGGGCCGGCGATCGGCGGATTTGAAGGAAAAGGTGGCTAGCAGAGCCGTGAGCGCGATCAACGCGTAGGCAGGCAGCGCAAAGACCAACCGGGTGCCACCGGTCAGGCATTGGATGAGGACAATACTGGCGGCGAGCAGGCCGGCGAGGAGGGTGTTCAACGGACTCCACGCTAGGCGCAGGCAGCGCCGCTGACAACCGCGATCAACAATTCACGTCAAGCCCGGCAATTTTCATACCCGGAGCGGAAACATATTTTTGAGAGCCCAAAACCTGTAAACTGCGTCTTACAGAGAGATAAAAAAATCGGTAAACGTCCCGACGGTTTACAGGGCAACTCCCGCTCTAAAAAATCGAAAGGATTTCATTGACACGGCGCACAGGGTTGACAATCTCCCGACCGCGGCCCCGGAACTCTTGTTTCCCCCAAGATGCTCCTGCCAAGCATGAAACAACACGAACCCTCATCGTCTGCCCCCGCCATGAACTTACTGCGTCGCGCCCTGCTCTCTCCGCGCTCCTTCCTCATTGCTGGCCTTGTTTTTGGGCTCATGCCCCGATCCGGTAGCGCGCAGAACTATTTTCCACAGCCAAACACGCCGGTAGATACGAATGCAGCGCTCCAATTCATCGAGTCGTTGCTCCATGATCAATACACCGCCACGAAGGGGACGGCGGGGACCTTTTCGCCACAGTTCAACTACACGATCACGGTTCCTTCGTTGCTCGTTCCGGACGCGCAGGGCGCTCCGACGCTGCCTCCGCTGCCGGGTGACGATAAGACTCACGACTACCCGGATACCAATGCGGGCGTTCACTACAAGCTGGCCACCGACGCGCAGCTTGATGCAGCGTTGGGGGCGGCGGTGCAGAGGGTTCTCGATGGCACGTCGGCGACTTCGGCGGTTCCGTATACGGGCAGTCTGGCCAATCTCGTCGGGGCGCTGGCGAATTATAAAAAGGCCTCCATTCAAGCCTTCATCAAGACCGCCACGACCAACGTCCTGAACTGGTCGAGTGCGTTCCCGGGTTATGCCGACCAGACGGAAGCCCTGGCGGCCATGACAGCTGCGGCATGCGAAGCGGAGCCGGCCAAGGCTTCCGCTATCGTTGCTGCCATGATGCCTCTCGTGGTGCCGAAGGTCGCCGGTGGTGCGACCGGAACGCTCAGCACAGCGGACAATATCAAGTATGGCACGGCGCAGGTCGTTCGCACTGAGAAGGGGAGTGTTTCTGGTGGTGTGACGGCGGCAGGACTGAGCTCGGTGTTGAACGCGATTCCGGGGGTTCTCTCCAAAGGCGGCGTCAAGGTGGAAAGCATCAATGCCGGCGCGGACATCCAGTTGACGTTTGGTAATAATGCTCCCAAGGTCATCACCGGTGCCTCGACGGCGACGATGACGGAGATTCAGACGGCGCTCAATCAAATCGGGCTGCTTAATTACGGCCAGTTTACGGTAGCCCTCGAAACGCTCACGAACGTTCCGGCTCCCATCCAGGATGATGTCATCATCTCCTTCAAGCCCGTCGTCCTCAACATCGCTGGCGGCACCAAGCGCGATGTGACGGGGGTGTCCGCGGCTGATGCGGCGGATGAAGTGGTGCGCGCGGCCATGAGCAAGGCAGCGGTCAATGGCGTGGCGATTGTCAATTCGGCGATGGGTGTGGCGATTCAGGGAATCGATATTTCGGGTGACAGCGCGCACAGCCCGGTGGCCAACGGCACCGCGGCGAAAGCCAAGGCGATCGCCAAGAGCGTTGCGGCGGCGGCGGTGAATGCCGCGTTCGATAACAGCGCACCTTATCTGGCCGACGAACTGGCCGTAGCGATCGGCACCAAGCTGCGCGGGGCATCCTACGTTCACAAGGCGACCACCGGCACGGTGAAAAATGCCATCGTGACTAGTGCGGAGATTGTGACGGCGATCTTCAAGGAAGACACCACGACCACCACCAACTGGAGCACGGCTCCGGTGAAGGAAATCGCGCTGGTCGCGGCGGGCTTGATGAAAGGCTTCCACGGCTCGCTCTTCGAGGGCGGCACAGGTGGTAATTTCACCGACGCAGATCAGCCTGAAGTCAATATCGTCGAAGCCATCACCAGTCCTTCGTTGGGATTGGGTGGGAGTCTGAGTGGCGCCGACCAGAGCTACCTCGGCGCCGTCCGGGACGGATTCACGAATGCTTATAGTGTGGCCACGCCGACCAGCGCACCTGTGGTCGGGCCGCATGTTATCTCGGATCTTTCCAGTCATCCAACCGAGATTGCTGCCCGGTTGACGGGCGCGCTGGCGTGGTTGCCGACTATTGTTACCGCGAAAAATACGACCCTCAGTTCGGTTTACGCCAACGGTTCGTTTATTGCGGATGTTCTCCAGATCAATGCCGGCACCGCCGGAGCCGAGTCGATTCAGTCCATCCTCGAAACCACCACTCGCGCTTCGGCGACGACGGCTTCGACGGTGGCCAATCTCGCTGCTCTCTGGAGCAAGACCGCGACCGGCTCGAACCTTCAAACCGAGCGTTATGGCCAGATCACCAAGGGCGTTGCCTTGGGTCTGAAAGGTCAGCCGCTCTACACGACGATGTTGACCGGTGTGGTCACCAAGGTGCTGGCGGCTGCACCGCTGACCAAGGTTCCCACCACGATCACGACCGCAACCCCCGGCAACGGCCTCACTCTGAAGGCGCCAGTCAAATATACGGCGCTGGATACTGCGGGAAGTAACCAACTGAAGGAACTGGCGTCTTATTCAATCTCCGGCGCTCTCGCCGCCGGCCAGTCCGCCACGACATCGGCGGTCATGCTCACGCTCGCCAAGGCTTCCTCGGGCTTCTATCGATTCTACCAGCCTCTCTTGGAGGGGGCGCTTTCGGCTTCCAGTGATCTTCCTGCGAATGAACAATGGCGCGCCATTCTTCCGGTGATGGCCGCGAAAAAGCTCTCCACCTCGCTCGAATTTAGCGGTGAGTTTGACGAGACGATCAGTCCTACCCACACCAAACCGACCTTTAATACCAAAACGCTGGCGGAACTGATTCAATCCTACGTGGACGGAACTGGCGTTTTCGACGGCATGGGGGCCAATCACTCCACCGGGCTGCCGAATTACAACCAGTCCGCCAACAATCTGGCGGTCACCAACGGCGGGTGGATCATCAAAAACATTCAGGATAAGCCAAAGGCGGTGTTCGCCTTCGCCTATAACGGTTTCCTCAGCGATAACACCACGAATGGTCTCGCGTCGAGTGACAGTCAGGCGACCCTGGCCGCACTGACCAGCGTCAGCCTCGTCAGCGCGACTTCCGTTCCTCTGGCTGCTGCGATCGCCGTCAAGGCGCGCCCGGCCGATGCCAGCTCGATCCAGACCAATGCGATCGCGTTGAACCCGGCGCTGACCGCGAACACCAAGATTTCCGTCGCAACCGCCACCCACGTCGCCACGAGCACGGCGGACCTCTTCGACTATATCGACACCACCATCTTCCAGAACTCGAAATACCTCACCGACATCGTGTCGGCGGCGACGGTGGTGGTTCCGGGCTACACCCATATCGTGGCGCATGCGGCCAGCCTGCGCGCGCCGACTTCGGTGGCGAAATTCGTCCCGATGCTCTTCAATTATTCGCACATCACTACCCCCGAAGTGTCGGTGGCGGCCCCGTTGTCCGCGCAATATGACAACGTCGTCGATGCAACGACCGCGATCACTGCGGCGATCACCGCCGGCGTCGTCGAAGCGAAGACGAATCTGGTGACGGGTTCTGGCACGCCCACGACGAAAACCGCCACGGCTGAGATCACCAACCTCAAGAATGCCATCGTGGCCGTAGTGAAGCAGACCCTGAACCTGACCGGCAACACGCCGGGCAATAGCTCCTGGCTGCCCGGCACGGACGCATATCTGTCCAATGGGGCTCTCGACGGCGACACCGGCGTCGGTGGGGGTGAGGGCAAAAATAACTTCTTCCAGTATGACCCTGCGGTTTCTCTGACCGCGTCGCTGGCCTTTAACTCCGGCACCAGTATGTGGGAGGGTAGCTTCACCAAGCAGAAGCAGATTGGTCCGGCTGGTGTGATTACCGGCTTCATGAGCCAGATGATCACGCCCGGCGACACTCGCCTCCCTGGTAAAGCTCCCGGTGCGCCAGTGACGGGGGTTCCGGATGGCGATCTGGGTATCGTCGGTCAGGTGCTCACGGCGGCGATCGCCGTTGTGAAGACGGACGTCTCCAAAATCCTCGCGATCGCCCAGGCCGCCGCTCAGGCCGCCTATGGAGTGTCCAACAGCTTCGCCAATCCAAACACTCCGGGAGGACAAGGCGAAACGGACATCGTCCGGGCCATTCTGAACACGTTCATCGTCAAGATTGCCGGTGTGCCGACGGCGATCGATAGTCCCGGCCATCCGCAAAACACCGGCAGTGCGACCTTGTTGAACGGCAAGCCCAATCCCTATTACCAACTGGACATCAAGCTCGCCAACGCCGTGCACTTCGGCGTGATGGCGGCGGCGAATAACATTCCGGCGGCAGGTGCCGCAGGTGTGATCAACTTCGCCCACCACACGCTCACCGGCACGCCGGTCACCGACATCTTCGGGCTCTAATTCCCGCTATGATTTGAACGCCCCTGCGGCTGCGGTCGCAGGGGCGTTTTTTTTGCTTCAACTCTCCCCACTGCTGCACCTCGCCACTGTGTATTACTTCTCAGGCCGGCGCCCCCTGCCGGTGAGTTCTTCGCCACTACCGTGAACGTCCTCCTGATTGTTCTTCTCGGGCTCGGCTTGGCGGGGATGCAGATCCTGATCGGCGGCGTAAAGATGGTTTACAGCCTGCCGGTCTATGTGGTCCTCGGAGTGGCCGGCATCGTGACGGCCGTCTGGTGTCGGCGACAACCTTCCGCGCGCCCCTCCATCTGGTGTCTGCTCAGCACCCTGCTTTTGGCCGGCTACCTCCTCTGGCGAGCGGTCACGGCGCCGGTGGACTATCTCGCTCGAACCGACTTTTACATGATCGGTGGAGCCCTGGTCGTCTATTTGATCGTCGCGATTCACCTCGTCAGCCCTCGGTATCGACTAGCGCTGCTGTGGGTGCTCTTTGCCCTCGCCTTGATCCATGTCGGCACCGGTATCGTGCAGTTCAAGGAGAAGGGGAATTTCATGCTGCTGCCGTGGATTCTCCGGGCCGATTACGGTTATCGGGCCAGCGGCTTTTATATCTGCCCCAATCACCTCGCCGGTCTGCTCGAGTTGATCGGCATGCTTTCGCTAAGTATCGCCGTCTGGGGCCGGGGCAAAACGTGGTCGCGCCTGGTCGCTGCCTATGTCGCGCTGATGTGCCTGGTCGGAATCGCAATCACCGGCAGCCGCGGTGGTTATCTCAGCACGGTGGTCGGGCTGGCCGCTTTCGCCGTGTTGAGCTTGATCGTGGTGCGCAAGGTGAAGCGGCGCTGGTTTTGGGGAGGGCTGGTGCTGGCGCTGCTCGGTTCGGTCGGCGTGGTTGGAGGCGCCATGCTCGCCATGCGCAAAAGCGCCGATCTCGATCGCCGCCTTGGGACCGTTTACGATCCCACCAACATGCGCATCTTCATGTGGAAGGCGGCGCTCAAGGCGCATGAACTCAGCCCTTGGACTGGAGTGGGCTCTGGAAGTTATCTCTTCTATGGCCGTCATTTTCGCGATCGATCGGTGCAAAATGACGCGCAGCACGTCCACAATGATTACCTGGAACTGCTCACCGAATACGGGATCATCGGCAGTGCGCTGATGCTCGTGTTTCTGGGCGCCCACGTCGGGTCCGGTTTTGGGGCGATCGGCGGAATCATTCGCACCCGCCTCAAGCCATTCGGGCTCGCCCGCAGCAATGAGCTGGCCGTCGTGCTCGGCATCTTATCGGGGCTGGCTGCGCTGGCCGCACACTCCGTCCCCGATTTCAACATGCACATCCCCGGCAACGTGATGCTGGTGGCTGTCTTCTTCGGGATCCTCGCAAACCCGCGCACGCCGGTCGCGGACGAAGAGGTGCGCAGGCGGGCAAGTGGTGTGATCGTGCGTCTGACTCCTGCGCTGCTCGGAATCCTGCTCGTCGTGGTCGCAGTCCCGAGGGTGCGGGCGGAATATTGCGCGGAACGTGCCCGCATGGCCTTGCGAGATCACCTCCACGACAAGGCGATCGGCTACGCTGAACGCGGCATCGGTGACGACCCGCGTAACCCCAATCTCTACTACTACCTGGGCGAATCGAAGCACGACCTCGGGATGTATTCGAACGATCCGGTCGTGCGGAAAAAATTCCTGACCGAAGCGGCGGCGGCTTTCGCCGAGGGGATCAAACACTTCCCGGCCGACCTCCAATTGCTCCTCGCTTTGGGCCGAACGCTCGACAACCTCGGACGGTTCCCGGAAGCCGATTACGTTTTTCGGGTCGCGCTTCAGGCGGACCCAAATTTCGCCAACGTGTATTCCTACTATGGCTATCACTTTTATCTTCAGCGCCGGCTCATTCGCGCCGAGAAACTGTATGCGAAGGCGGTGGAATTGGGAGACGATCAAATCGCTCCTCTCGGCCTGACCGATGTGGATCTTTACCGCTTCCACGCCAGCGACGAGGAGAAGGCCGACCAATATCCCATCGAGGATCAACCCGGCGACGACACGTGGGAACCCGGCGAACCCTGACCGTCCAAGGGTGCTGCGCGTCGAACTCCGCCGTCCGAAACATCGGTATTGAATTTCCCGCCCCCCGAGGGCACCTGCCGTTTGCTTCGCTGGCGCTTTGAGCGACTGGGAAGCCGTCGATGCCCGACCCTGCCGCCACTCCGACTCTCACCACTGCCGCCGCGCTGGCGGTGCTACGTGCCAATCTTTTCCCTTTGTTGCGAGCCGCGGCCCGCTGGCTCACGGGGATTTATGTGATCGGGATTTTCCTCTGCCTCTGCTGGCTGGAGTGGGCCGGAGAGCGGTTCTGGCTTTCCGGGGTCTTCCTCTTTGCACCGGCTCAAGCGCTGCTGCTCCCGCTCATTTTTCTTGTGCCATTTTGTCTGCTGGTGCGAGCCCGGCTTCTCCTGCTTCACGCGTTGACGGTCGTGCTGGTTGTTTTCGGCTATATGGGCTGGCGATGGAGTTTCCGCCACACTCTGGGGAATGACGCGGTTCGACTCGTCACGCACAACGCAGGTCAGAGCAATCGCCCTCAGTTTTATCGATTCGTGGCTGCGGAAAATCCGGACATCGTCGCCCTGCAGGACGCGCGAGGCGCGGGGCCGGAACTCTCCCGGAAATTCCCCGGTTTTCACATCGTCGGTCGGGGTGAATTCTATCTCGTGAGCCGGTTTCCGATCGTCCAGTCCGACGTCGTCGCGCCGGTCAAATGGTTCGGTCGCCCCGCTGCGGCCCGCTTCGAATTGCTCTGCCGGGACAGGACGCTCATCCTCTACAGCGTGCACCTGCCCACGCCGCGCCAGCAACTCAATCGCTTCCTGAGCGGTCGCGCGTTTGCCGACATGATGGGCGATGAAGACAGCGCTCATCGCCCCCTGTCTTACGGGGAATGGACGCGTGCCCGTCTCAAACTCGCCACTGACCTGGCGACGGTGTTCGAACGCGAAACGCAGCCTTTCCTCGTGTGCGGGGATTTCAACACGCCTGATCACGGCATGATCTATCACACGGTTGCAAGGCGTTTAATCGATTCACATCGCGTGAGCGGTCGGGGTTTCGGGTTTACCTTCCCCGGCTCCACGCGCAATCCGCTGACCTTGCGCGGTCCGTGGCTCCGCATCGATTACGCTTTCGCCGGCCGCGGCTGGAAACCTGTTTTCAGCGCGCCCGAACCAGGCCGCTTATCGCAGCATTGCGCCCTCTCGGCTCACTTTGTTCCCACTCCCCGATGAAATCCCGCTCCCTCCTTTTTGTCGCTATTGTTTTCGTGCTCGCGTTTGACGTGGCCTGGTTCTGGCAGCGCCAGGCGGGCGCCCACCAGAGCGAGTTCGGCGGCCACCCGGACGAAGCCGCGCACTACGTCACTGGACTCTTTGTGCACGATGCGCTTGCCACGATCCCCCGCTGCGTGGGCGACCGTTCGTTGAAGCCGCTCAAGGCTCTGATCGATCAAAAAGATCCTGCCGGATTTTATGCGCACTATCCCAAGGTGGCGCTCGGGGTCTGGCCTCCCATGTTTTACGTGGTGCAATCCGCGTGGACGGCGGTGCTTGGGGTGGGGCGCTTATCCGTGGTGCTGCTCATGGCGGCGCTGGCGTCCGTGCTGGCTGTGCAAATTTTCTCGGCGTTGCGCGATGAATTTGGCGGCTGGCTCGCTGCGGTGGGAGCGCTTGCGTGGATCTGCCTCCCGCTGAATATCGAGCACTACAACATGGTCATGGCGGAGATGCTTACCGCCATCTTTATGTTCGGTGCCGCGATGGCGTGGGGACGATTTTTGGATGATGAACGCCCGAGTGGCGCGCTCTGGTTCGGACTTTTTTCCGGTCTCGCCATCATGACCAAAGGCACCGGGGTCGCCCTGCTTTTGCAGGCGCCTCTCGCGCTCGTCCTCTGCCGGCAGTGGCGTCTGCTCGCGCGCCCCGCCCTGTGGGGTGGGGGACTCGTGGCGGGGATCGTTGCGGGGCCGTGGACGTGGATTTTTCGCAATGCCGGTCGCGATAAAGGTGGCTGGCTGGAGGCTGGTCCCTCGTGGCACTTTACGCAGGAAGCCGCACCCTACTATCTCGGCAAACTCGGCCTCGCACTCGGGTTTCTTCTTCTCCTCCTCGTTCTGATCGGCTTGCTCGCGAAAGCCCGCCGTCCCGGCTCCAATCCCGGGCGCTGGGCCTCTGCCGGCGCGCTCATCGCGGCGGTGCTCGTCTTCCAGATCATCATGCCCGTCGGTCTCGAAGCGCGTCACCTGCTCTCGGCTTTGCCTGCGGCGATGATGTTTGCCATCGCCGGGATCGATGCCTTGCGCGACGCCTCCCGCCACAGCCGCGGCTTGCCGGAAAATGAGCGCACCTTGCGCGCCCTCGCGATCTCTACGGTGGTGGTCGCGTTGGGCGTGTTCCTCGCTCATCGGATATCCCCTCCTGATCCCAAGCGCTGGTCCGGCTTCGCGCCGATGGCCCAGGCCGTCTTGAGCGATCCGGCCATGCAGGCTCACCCGGTCCTGGTGTGTTCCGACGCCTCGGGCGAGGGCATGTTCATCAGCGAAATCGCGATGCGAGACCATCGTCCGGGGGTTACCGTGCTGCGCGCGAACAAGGAAACCGCCGTCATGGATTGGGCGGGACGCGGCGTGCGGACGCGCTTCAAGAACGATGACGATCTGGTCGCCTGGCTTCGAGAGCGGGGCGTGGGGTGCATCGTCGTGGATACCTCCATGGGGGATAAGCGAGGGCCCCATCACGATCAACTCATTCATCTATGCGAGACGCGCACCGAACAGTTCTGGCCAGCTTCATCCTCATCGGTAGTTCGGGAAGGAAAAAGTGGCTCCCAAACGGTGCGCCTTTATCTCGTGCGCAATCTCTAGCGCGATTCCACCCGTCACCGGAATTTCATTCGCACACCTCACCAAATTCAGTCACTTTCGCGCGCGAAACCCATGTCCCAGGCCGCAACCGCCTTTACCAAGCTCAGCATTCTCGTCGCCGCCTATAACGAAGAGGCGAGCCTGCGCCATTGCCTCGCCGGTCTCCTCGCGGTGCAGCTTCCCGCCGGTCTGACGCGGGAAATTGTGATTGTCGATGACGGTTCGCGCGATCGCACCTGGGACATCATGCAGCAGCTCGCGGCGGAGAATCCCGGCGTCGTCCGTGTCTTCCAGCAAAACCCCAACCAGGGCAAAGGCGCCGCTCTGCGCCGGGCGGTGAAGGAATCCACCGGGGATCTGGCCATCTTCCAGGACGCCGACCTCGAATACGATCCGAACGATTATCCGCGCATGCTCGCGCCGATCCTCGATGGCCGCGCCGATGTCGTCTTCGGCAGCCGCTTTGCCGGCGATGAGCGCAAGGTCCTCTTTTTCTGGCACACCCTTGCGAACCAGTTCCTCACCCTGCTGAGCAACATGCTCAACGACACGAACTGGACGGACATGGAGACCTGCTACAAGGCCTTCCGTGCCGATTGCCTCCGCGCCATCCCGCTCGAGTCGAACCGCTTCGGCATCGAGCCGGAGATCACGGCCAAGGTCGCCCGTAATCGCCTTCGCATGTTCGAGGTGCCGATTAATTACAACGGCCGCAGCTACGACGAGGGGAAGAAGATCACCTGGCGCGACGGCCTCGCGGCGCTGTGGTTCATTATCAAATACCGCTTCAGCTCGAACTACAGCGACCCCGGCAAGGTCACGCTCGATGCGCTCGAATGCGCGCCGAAATTCAACGAGTGGATGTATCGCACCGTGAAGCCGTGGATTGGCGCGCGCGTCGCCGAACTCGGGGTCGGCCGCGGCAATATCAGCCGCTTCATCAAGGAGCATCAACACGTTCTGCTCACTGATTACCGCACCGATTATCTCGAAGAGCTGCGCGCGAAGTGGAACCACCATCCGCATCTCGAAATCGGCAAGCTCGACATGACCGCGGGCGACGACTTCGAGCAGCTCCGCCGTTTCGCGCCCGATAGCGTCGTCTTTCTCAACGTGCTCGAGCACATCGAGGACGACCGTGCGGTGCTCGCGAACCTTTTCCGCACCGTGCCGGAAGGCAGCCGCGTTGTCGTGCTCGTGCCCTACAACATGGCGCTCTACAGCGAATTCGATAAAGCGCTCGGCCATTTCCGCCGCTATTCCAAAGGCGAACTCGAGGGCAAGATGCGCGAGGCCGGTTTCGAAGTGGAGCGTCAGTTCTACTTCAATAAATTCGGCGTCTTCGCGTGGTATGTCACCAACACGCTCGGCGGCCAGGGCGTCCTCAAGCCATGGCAGCTCAAGGTCTATAATTTCCTCACGCCGCTGTTCCGCATCCTCGACAAGGTCCTCCCGACCAGCGGCCTCTCCACTGTCGCCATCGCTCGCAAACCTTCCGCCGCCCCGGCGAAGTCCGAGCCCACGCTCGCCGCGACCGCCGCCGCTGGGGTTTAATGCCCCGCCTTCGCGAGTTCGGCGGCGCGTTTATATTGGGCCCGGAAACCGTCGGCGAGTTCCTTGGAGAGCTGCACTTCGGCGATGCGATTGCCTGAACTGAGAATGCTTTTGATTCGCCCCCCCGCGGCCGCGTAGTCCACCGCATCGAGGCGCTCAAACTCGGCGAGAGCCGCGGGCGGAAATTGGTGATCGATCAGCGCCTTCCACGCGGCGCGGAGTTCGTCGTGCGAGTCGATGCACATCGCGCGGATGATGAACCGCTGCGGGTTGAAGAGCGAAGCGGTCCAGGTGTCGTGATAGGTGAATTGCTTCGCCATCTCGTAAGGCAGCACCTCGGGATCGGAGCGGTGGCTGCTCAGATCGGGCGTGTAAAGTTGCGGAAGAATCGGCAGACGGCGAAGGGCGTAATGGGCTGGACCGCCCGGCGTGCCGACTTTCCAATTCCACAACTTCTGTCCCTCATGCGAAAGCACGAACGCCACGAATTGCTTCGCCAGCTCCGGATGCGGCGCGCCGCGCAGGATGGCGACGGGATCGACACTCACGCTCGTGCCGCCCGCGCAGTTGGCATATTGCAGATAGCTGCCGCCGCGATGGCTCACGGACTCGGCTTGAAAGCGCCCATAGAAATCGATCGTCATTCCGGCCGCCGCGTCGCCGGTGGAAACATCGAGCGAAGGTTTCGTGGAGGAGTCCGTGTAATAGCGCGCGTTCGCGCCGATCCGCTGTAGCAGGTGCAGTCCGCGCAGCCACCCGCTCACGGGATCGCCTCCGCCCTCGGCGATCTGCTGCTGGATGAGCATTTCAAACGCCTTGTTGATCGAGCTGCTCTGGAGTGGATTCGCGAGGGCGATCTGCCCGAGATAGTGCGGATCCGCCAGATCCGACCAGCGGCTTGGCGCCTGCGGAATGCCAAGCCGCGCCAGCACATCCGTGTTGCTGATGATTCCGTAGGCCGACACCACCGCGCCGAGCCAGAGCCCGTCTTTGTCGTAAAAAACTTCACCGCTCAGCTTCTGCGGGATTTGCCCGGGACCGTCGCCAAACATCTCCGGATGCGCCTTGATGTAGCCGCAATCGACGAGCTGACCCTTTCCGGCGGCTGCGATGAAATCGAACGCTCCACCCCCGAAGAACACGTCGATCTTACTGCTGACGTTGGAGGCGAGAAAGGCGGCGCGGGCGGGATCGTCCGGCTTTGCCTTTTGGTTCATGAAATTCTTCGCCACGTCGTCGCTCCACGGGCGCTTGAGCGTGTTCCGCCAATGGTTCTCGAACCCCGCGACGTAAGCTCCGTCGAGATAACGCCCGATTTCGCTCGTGCCACCCGGCGTGCGAAAATCGACGTGCACTCGCTGGCCGGTCCGGGCGAGGTAGGATTTGGCAAACGCCTGGCCGAATTCGTAGCGGATCGATTCGTTGTGTGGAGTAATGACGATGAGCGTCTGCTCCGCGCCACCGCCCTGCTGCTTCGGCCGAAGCAGGACCGGGCCGATCAGCACGATGAGAAAAGCGAGAGCGAGGGCGACGTTTTTCATCGCCGCCTCAGGATCGCAGAATGATCACATCCTCCGGCTCCGCACTCGCATAGAGGTCTCGATCCGCACTGGTATTCACAAAGCGCGGGTTCAACTCGTAAATCTTGAGCGTCTTTGCGCCCACCGCGAATTGATACTGCGCCATCTCGCCGAGGTAAGTGCGGTCCTGCAACCGGCCCGCCACATAATTTCCTGCCGGCGCTTCCGTGCTCAGCCGCAGCGCTTCTGGACGAATCGAAAGAACACAGGTATCGCCTGCTTTCGGCTGCCAGCCGCCGCTCGCGTTTCCGCTGAAAACCCCGAGCGCCGTTTCCACGCAATCGGACGAGAGCGCCCGTCCTTCGAGGAAATTCGTTTCGCCCATGAAATCGGCGACAAACCGGCTGTGCGGCTGCCGATACACCTCGGCGGGAGTCCCGTGCTGGCGAATGTGGCCGCCCTCCAGCACCGCCAGCCGGTCGGCGATCGAACAGGCTTCCTTCTGGTCGTGCGTCACGTAGATGGCCGTAAGCCCGAACTCCTTGCAGATCCGCCGGATTTCCCCACGCATTTCGATCCGCAGCTTCGTGTCGAGATTGGAAAGCGGCTCGTCCAGAAGCAGGCAACGGGGCCGGATGACCAGCGCCCGGGCCAGCGCCACGCGTTGTTGCTGACCGCCGGAAAGCTGGTTGATCTTGCGCTCGGCAAGGTGATCCATCTTCACCGAAGCCAGCGCCTCGTGCACCCGGGCTTTAATCGCTGCCGGCTCGACCTTTCGCTCTTCCAGCCCGAAGGCCACGTTCTTCGCCACCGTCATGTGCGGCCAGAGCGCGTAACTCTGGAACATCATTCCTGTATTGCGCCGGTGAGGGGGCACGTGGGTCACGTCGTCGTCGTCGAACAGGATTCGCCCGTCTTCCGGGACATAAAACCCCGCAATCGACCGGAGCAGGGTGGTTTTGCCGCATCCGCTGGGCCCTAGCAGAAAAAAGATTTCCCCCGCCTCGATCCGGAGATTCAGCGCATGCAGCGCCGTGACATCGCCGAAACGCTTGGTGAGATTTTCGATAGTCAGCGAGATCATGCGCGGGCCGCTTCTAGTGGGGATGGGGCGATTCGCCAAGCGAAGGTTTTTTTCAACGCAACGCGATTTTTTTGTCGCCGCGCGCCTGCCGGGCGCGCTAAAGGAACCGGGCAAATGATTCGTCGCGACTACCTTATTGTCGGCGCAGGAGTCGGCGGCGTGAGCGCGTGCGAAGGCATCCGCGAGCACGACCCCAAGGGCTCGATCCTGCTTGCGGGAGCCGAACACGAACTCCCCTACCACCGCCCCCAGCTCTTTCCCCAAGTCCTCGGCAAAGGAAAACTCAACACCGAGAAGCTCCACGCCCACGATGCGGAGTGGTTTAAAAAGAAGCACGTGGACCTGCGGCTCGGCACCATCGTCACGCAGTTCAATCTGGAGCGAAAGATCGCTGTGCTGGCGAATGGGCAGGCCGTCGAGTTCAAGAAAGCGTGCCTTGCCACCGGTTGCCGTGCCCGCCGCCCCCAGGTCGCCGGTTCGAATCTCGGCAATATCTTCTACCTGCGCTCCTTGCGTGATGTGCTTGGTCTTCAGGAAGTGCTCGAGACCGAAAAGGAAATCGTGATCGTCGGCGGAGGCCGCGTTGCCTCCGAAGTCGCGGCGTTTCTTTCGCAGCGTTCGAAGATTCACCTCAGTCTGCTGCATCGCGGCAAGGGGCTGCTGAGCCGCTACCTCGACGAAGAGACCAGCGCCTGGCTGGCCAATTACTATGGCGAACAGGGCGTTAAAATGCTGCTCAGCGAGACGCTCAACGGCTTTGAAGGCCGCACCGTCGTTCGCAACGTGCAGACCAAGAGTGGTCAGCGGTTCACCGCGCAGGCGGCCATCGTGGCCATTGGCGTGGATATGAATAACGGCCTGTTCCTGAACACGCCGCTGAACTACCCGAACGGCACCCCCGTCAACGACTACCTCGAAACCGAGGAGAAGGGGATCTACGCCGTGGGCGACATCGCGCTTTTCCCCGATCGCATTTTTGGTGGCCAGCGCCGGATGGAGCAATGGCAAAGCGCCATTGCCCAAGGGCACGTCGCCGGCGCCAATATGACCGGGCGCAAACGCATCAAGTGGGAATACACCCCGCACGTTTCGAGCACGGTTTTCGACCTGCACTTCGACTTCGTCGGCGATTTCTCCAAGCCGGCCACTCGCTTCGAAATCACCGGCGACCGGGCGAAGAAGAAGTTCATCGTCAAACACTACCACCTCGCCGCGTTGATGGGTGTCTCCCTCTGCAATCAATCCGCCGACAAGGTCGAGGCTGCCAAGACCGAAGTCCGGGAGTGCCCCCGCGAGATCAAACGCTACGACTAAAGTGGTTTCAGTAATGTCTTAGCCCGGCAGTGCGTTCGCCGCTGGATTGAGGAAAGGGGTTTCCGCAGGTGGGGCCGATGGGAGGGGGCGGCGGGAACTTTTAAGCAGGAACCAGGAAGGACGGCGGAGCCGCGCGGGCGAAGGTGGGGCGTTCGTGGGTCGGAGCCGGCGGCGGGCAACGGTGGTTCGAACGCGGTTCCTGCTCCATGCCTTGAGCTTCGCTGGGCCGGGCCGCGCGCTCTCTCATCTACACCATTTTGGGGGAGCCAACCCCCGGTAAACCGGAACCCACGGAATGGAGGGGATGGACGGTTCGCGCGAATTCGGGGCGGAGGCGAAATTAGGCGCCTATGAAAACACTCACGCGGTCTGGTCGTCCTTCGGAAGGCGCGGCGCCCTTGGCTCCGCGGCGCTCGAAACGTTCGGTGAAAAAAGATCCTCCTGATCCGCTCGCCCCACCGCATCCGCTTGGGCTGGCGGCGGACGCCGGCGGCATCGCGTTGCTCACCGGCCGCAAGGTCCGCTCCGATTGTGTGCTCAAAAATCTGCCTCGGGCCAGACAGGAAGAAATCATGGCCTGGTGCGAAGCGGGCCGCGACGGTTCGGGCTCGGGCCGCGGCGGGGTCGCCTTTGCCCGGGAACAACTCGCCACCGAAGGCATCGATGTGGCGATCACTTCCCTGCGCCGGTTCTGCACTTGGTTCCAATTGCGCGAACTCCTCGAGCAGGCCCGCGACAGCGAAGACCTGATCGACCTTGACCCCGCCGAAATCGCCCGCGCCCACGCCTCTGCCCGGAAACTCCTCCTCGACCTCGCCCTGGCCGAGCGCAACGCCCGCCTGCTCGCCCTGGCCACCGCTGCCGTGGATCGCCAGCGCCGCCTCGATTTGCAATCCGCCCGGGACACCTGGCGCCAGCGCCAGCGGGAACGCCAATGGACCCAAACCGTCGCCCTGCGTGAGAAGACCCTCCAGCTCGCCCGTGACCGGTTCGAGGATTCCAAGATGCGCTACGAACGCGCCCATCGCCCCCCACCCAAACCCACCGGCCTCACCCCCGAAGTCCTCCGCCAGATCGAAGAAGCCGCCAAACTCCTCTGACTCATGGAGCGCCGGCGACCCGCCGGCCACGCCCCACCCACGCGCAGCGTGCACCCTGAACCCATCAACAATCCACCATCCACCCGCCGCCACCAACAGACACAATAAACACACTATTCCGCCTTCATGGCATCTGCACAGAAGCCTCGCCGCCCTACGCTTGCCAGTGCGTCATCTGCACGCCGGGCAGGCGCCCGATTCGATCCGTGATCTCCAGCGGGATTTGCACGAGATCGCCCTTTTTGTATTTCAGGTGGAAGGTGATGCGGCGCTGGGAACGCTGGTGATCCGATTCCAGATCGACCCCTTTCACCCGCACCTCGAGTGCCTTCAGTTCAGCGACGATCGCCTCGATCGAGCCGCTGTCGCCATCGAGCTGCACGGTGAGGTCGGAATACCAGTCGTCCTTGATATGTTTCTCGATGCTCGGGAGGAAGAACAGGACGCAGAAGACGATCGTCGAACTGACGACCCCGATCCCGATGGCACCCGCTCCAAACGCCAGCCCCATCACCGTTGCGAACCACATCGTCGCGGCCGTGGTCACGCCTCGGATGAGGTAATTGCTCTGCCGAATAATGACCCCTGCGCCGAGAAAGCCCATGCCGGTGAGCACGCCAGCCGCCAGTCGGGCGGGATCGGGATGCCATGAAGCGCCGGCCGCATCCTTGAGGCTTTCGAGATAGAAGGAGTCCGATACGATCATCGCCACGCACGAAGACAGGCTCACCAGCAAGGTGGTGCGCAACCCTGCCGCGCGCCCGTGCCGTTCACGCTCGACGCCGAGAATGAACCCGGCGAGCGCGGTCAGCGCGAGGCGCAGCAAAATTTCTGGGTGAACGTCCGTGGCAATCGACTCCCACGTCATTCCAGCATCATGACGCCGCGCGGGCGAAAATGCAAACTACGACGCGCTGGGCAGCGGGGCGACCGGATCGGCCTCGGCATTGTAATCCACGTCCGGCATCCCAAAGCCAAACAGGCGCAGAAATTCTGCCCGGTAGCCGGCGATATCGCTCAGCTCCGCGAGGTTCTCCGTGGTGACCTTCGGCCACACTTCTGCCACCGCGCGCTGGATGTCGTCGCGCATTTCCCAGTCGTCGATGCGCACGCGGCCTTTTTCGTCGAGTTGCGCGCCGGCGCCATTGGCGAGGCGTTCGGCGAAGAGCCGCTGCACCTGCTCGATGCAGCCCTCGTGCAGGCCCTTTTCCTTCATCACCTTGTAGAGGAGCGAGATGTAGAGGGGCACGATCGGAATCGCGCTGCTGGCCTGGGTGACCAGCGCCTTGTTCACGGAGACGAGCGCGCGCCCGCCTTTCGCGCCGAGGCGCGCATTCATGCGTTGCGCGGTTGCTTCGAGATCGTCCTTCGCCGCGCCGATGGTGCCCGCACGATAGATCGCCCAGGTGAGATCGGGCCCGATGTAGCTGTAGGCCACCGTCGTCGCGCCATCGGTCAGAACGCCGGCCTTTTCCAGCGCCTCGATCCACATCTCCCAATCTTCGCCACCCATGACGGTGACGGTGTCGGCCACTTCTTTTTCGTTGGCGGGTTCGATGGTCACTTCACTCACGATCCCTTTGTCGGTATTGACCGATTTGTTCGTGTAAGATGGGCCGATCGGCTTGAGCACCGAGCTGTGCGTCACGCCGGTTTTGGGATGAATCCGCCGTGGCGAGGCGAGGCTGTAGATCACGCAATCGACCTGCCCGAGGTCCGCCTTGATCGTGGCGATGACCTGCTCTTTCACCGCATCGGAAAACGCGTCGCCATTGATCGACTTCGCATAAAGCCCGGCGGCGTGCGCGGCCTTTTCAAAAGCCACCGAGTTATACCAGCCCGCGCTCCCGGTGCGGCCTTCCTCGCCGGGCTTCTCGAAAAATACGCCCAGCGTCGCCGCGCCGCCCGCAAACGCCGGCACAATCCGCGAAGCCAGGCCGTATCCTGTCGAGGCCCCAAGCACGAGCACCTTTTTCGGCATGCCACTGAGCGCCCCGCGGCTGCGCACGAGATCGATCTGTTGCTGAACGTGAGCGGCGCACCCGGCCGGATGAGCCGTGGTGCAAATGAATCCGCGAATTTTGGGCTGAATGATCATGCTCGCAAACTGCGGCGGGGGGCGCGGTGGCGTCGAGGGTTTTGTTTCACAGGGTGGAACCTGCGGACGCTACAATTCTCTGACAAAACCTGCACGGCTCTCTCACAACGCCAACCGGCCAGCCGTCTAGCTTTCGTGGTGTCATGAAAACGTTGCTTCGCCTCCTCCTTGCGCTGTTTACCGCGTCGGCCTTCGCCGATGGACTCATCATCATCCACAATCCGCCGCCGATTTCGCGCGCGGTGCCGCATCCGGCCTTTGCCCCGCTCGAGGTTACTTTTCACAAGGTGGACGTGACCATCGATGGGCAGAAGGCCACCACGCAGGTGGATCAGGAGTTCTTCAATCCCAACGGCGTGGCACTCGAGGGCGAATACATTTTCCCCATCCCGGCTGGCGCGCATATCGACAAGTTCACCATGCGCGTCGGCGATAAGGATCTGGAAGCCGAACTGCTCGACGCCGCCAAGGCGCGCAGCATCTACGAGGACATCGTGCGCCGGCAGCGTGACCCGGCCCTCCTCGAATACTCGGGACGGAGCGCCTTCCGCGTGCGCATCTTTCCCATCGAACCGCGCGCACCCAAAAAGGTGCAGCTCAGCTACACCGAACTCCTTCGCAACGACGCCGGGGTCGTTTCGTATCTTTACCCGCTGAACACGGAAAAGTTTTCCGCGCAGCCGCTCAAGACCGCCTCCATTCGGGTGCAGCTCGCGCAGGCGGCGCCGATCAAATCGCTCTACTCCCCGTCGCACAGCGTGGACATCAAGCGCGACGGCGAGCGCAAGGCGACGGTCGGCTGGGAGACTGTGAACACGCGCCCGGACCGCGACTTTCAACTGCTCTTCTCCACGGCGGAAAGTGAGGTCGGCCTGAACCTCCTCACCCAGAAAGCCGCCGCGGAAGATGGCTCCTTCCTCCTCCTCGCTTCCCCTGGGGCGGACGTGATGAAACCCGGCGAAAAGGTGAACGCGAAGGACATCGTCTTCGTGCTCGATACCAGCGGCTCGATGGCCGGCAAGAAACTGGAGCAGGCAAAGAAAGCGCTGACGTTTTGTGTCGAGAACCTCAACGACGTGGACCGCTTCGAGGTGCTGCACTTCGCGACGGAGACGGAAGGCTGCTTCGACAAGCTAAGCGATGCCGCGAAGCCGAATCGCGAGCAGGCGCAGAAATGGATCGAGTCGCTGCGCCCGATCGGTGGCACTGCCATTCACGAAGCGCTCGCGCGTGCCCTCAAGCTGCGGCCTGCCTCCGCGGAACGACCCTTTGTCGTCATCTTCCTGACCGATGGACAGCCCACGGTCGGTGAGACGAATGAGGACCGTATCGTCTCCTCGGTGGGCAGCGGCGATGGCAGCGCGCCGACCCGTATCTTCTGCTTCGGCATCGGCAACGATGTGAACACGCATCTGCTGGACAAGATCGTGGAGCGCACCAGGGCGGCGAGTCAGTTCGTGCTGCCGGAAGAGGATCTCGAAGTAAAAGTCTCCGCCTTCTTCACCAAGATCAAAGAGCCGCTGCTGACCAACCTCCAACTGACCTGGCCCGAGGGAGTGCGGGTTTCCAAGCTCTACCCGTCGCCGCTGCCCGATCTTTTCCGGGGCGATCAACTCGTGCTCGCGGGCCGTTACTCCGGCACCGGTGAGGGCGATGTGGTGTTGGAAGGCATGATCAATGGCCAGCCGCGCCGGCTCACTCAACGGGTGAAATTCCCGGATCAAGCCGGTGGCAACGGGTTCATCCCGCAGCTCTGGGCCACCCGCCGCGTCGGGTTTCTGCTCGATGAAATCCGCCTGCGCGGCGAGAGCAAAGAGCTGCGCGATGAAGTGACCGAACTCGCGCGCCGATATGCGATTGTGACGCCTTTCACGAGCTATCTCATCGTGGAGGATGAAGCTCGCCGTGGCGTGCCGCTTTCGATGCGCTCGATGCAGGATCTCGACAAAGACAGCGTCGGGCGGATGCGCCTGGAGCAAAGCTGGCGGTCGCTGCCGGAGGCCAAGGCTGGCGACGTCGGCAACTACAACGCGCGGGGCAACAAAGCCTTCAAGGACGCCGCCGTCCCCGCTGAAGCCCTGGCCGCCAACACGTCGGAGACCAGCCGGGCGGTCGCCGCTGCCACCCCCGCACCTGGCAAGTCCGTCGGCCTCGCGCCGGCCGCGCCTTCCGCGACCACGGTCGCACGCCAGACCGTCGCCGCCCAGCAGGCCGCGCGGGTCGTTGCCGGCAAGACCTTCTATCAAAATGGCTCCCAGTGGACCGATGCCGAAGCGCAGCAAAATCGCACCGCGAAACGGCAGCAGATCAAATTCGCCAGCGAGGAATACTTCCGCCTGCTGACGAGCAACCGGGACGCGGCCCAGTGGCTCGCCCTCGGCCGCAACGTGCAGTTCGCGCTCGGCGACACCTTTTACGAAGTCACCGAGTAGCGGGGGACACGATCGGAGTTGCACACGCCGTTGAGCCGTGCCAAAGCCCGCGCGACTTTTTTGCCGCTCGCGCCCGCATGATCCCGATCGAAGAATATTCCCGCACCCTGCTCGCCGCCCAGGGCTACTGCGAGTTGTCGATGTTCGACGAAGCTCTCGACGAACTCGGCACCTTGCCGGCCGACGCGCAGCAGCACCCGACTGTAGTCGAGCTGCGGCTGGTGACTCTCATGCAGGCGAAGCGCTGGCGGCAGGCTCTGGCCGCTGGCCGCGAGCTCACGCGGATCGCGCCGGAGAAGAATATCGGCTTCATCCACTCCGCCTTCTGCCTCCACGAGCTGGGCAAGACGGAGGAAGCGCGCGCCGTGCTGTTGAGCGGCCCGGCAGCTTTGCACGCGGAGCCGGTCTATCACTATAACCTTGCCTGCTACGCCTGCGTGCTCGGCCAGCTCGAGCAAGCCCGCCAGCACCTCGAGCAGAGCATCGTGCTCGACAAGAAATTCCGCGACTACGCGCAGTCCGACCCCGATCTGAAAGCCTTGCGCGACCAGGACGCGGCGTGAACACCGAACAACTCGCGAAACTCTTCGCGGAGAATTTCGAGCTCTTCGGCGAACTCGGCGCCTCCTTGTCGGTGTGGGAAGACGATCGCGAAATCGTTTCGCTGGCCAGTGGCTGGTGCGACCGTGAGCAGACGAAGCCGTGGGAGGCTGCCACGCCGGTGTTGTTCTGGTCTGCCACCAAGGGCCTCGCCGCCGCCTGTGCGTTGCACGCCCTCAGTGCTCGCTCGCTCGATCCCATCACCACGCGCGTCGCCGAGGTGTGGCCGGAATTTGCCCAGGCCGGAAAGGAACGCGTCACCATCGCGGAACTGATGTCGCACCAGGCCGGCCTCTCCGCGCTCTCCGATCCGATCGAAGTCTGGGATTACGACCGCATCGTCGCTGCCCTTGCCGCTGAGCCTCCGCATTGGAGGCCAGGCGATGGACATGGCTATCACCCGCGCACGTTCGGTTTCCTCATCGACGAACTCGTGCGCCGCCTGACCGGCCATCCGCTGCGCGAATACTGGTGCACGCACTTTGCCGATCCTCTCGATCTCGACCTGTGGATCGGCGTGCCGCCCGACATGGTGGATCGCGTCGCGCCCGTTTTTCCGCAACGCTCTGCCCCGCCCAAGGGGGATTTATTCTACACGCAATTTCTCACGGCTGGCTCATTCACGGCGCGCGCGTTTTCCTCCCCGCGCGGACTGCACTCCGCCGCCGCGATGAACAAACCCGATGCGCTCACCGCCAGCTTTCCCGGCTTTGGCGGCGTTGGCACGGCCAGCAGCCTCGCCAAATTTTACGCCGCCCTCCCGAGCCTCTTCGATGCGCAGGCGCTCTCGTGGATGATCACCACGCTTACGCAAGGCATGGACCGCGTCCTGCACTTGGAAACCGCTTTCTCCTGCGGCTTCATGCGCGATCCGGTGTCCGGCCACCCGCCGCAAAAAATTCGCGCCGTCTTTGGCCCGTCGCTTCAGGCTTTCGGGCATCCCGGAGCGGGTGGCAGCCATGCCTTTGCGGACCCGGAACACCGCCTCGGCTTTGCCTACGTCATGAACCAGATGGAACCTGGGGTGCTGCCCGGCCCAAAATCGCTTCGCCTCGTCGAAGCGCTCTACCGCGACGCCTGACGGCGAAGCGTGGCGAACAGCGGGCGATCGTGATAAAACGCGTCCATCGCCGCGTCGAAATACAGCCAGCCTTTCGCACTGAGGTGATCGTGTGTATCGACGAGAAATTCCGGGTCGTTGTCGTGGTCGCGAAAGTCCGCCAGCGCCACGTCGAAGCTCGCCGCGAGCGATTCCAAGTTTTCGTAATAGGTTGCACGCGCCTGCACCGAGATGCGCGCCGCGTCGAAGTAGTTTCCATTCAGCGGCATGCTCAGCAGGAGCGGTTTGGCACCCATCTGCTGGAGCCCGCGCAGCAGCAGATTCAGATCGTGCCACTCCCGCGAGGCCGCCAGTCGTCGCAGATAATCCGCTTCGCCCGACCCGTGGCGCGGTGGAGCCTCATGGGTAGGCAAGCGGTGCGGGCGGGGACGCGGCAACGCTTCCGCCTGCGCCAGCAAACGTGGCCAGTGCAGCGTATTGTGCCGCCGCGGATGAAACCGCCAGTGCCGCCAGTGATGCTCGAGAAACGCGAGGGTGTGAAAGTGATCCTGCGTGCGCAGAAGCAACCCTTCCAGCCATCCCAGCGGCCACGCCAGCCGATACAGCGCCCGGTCTTCCGCAGTATCGCGGGCCAGCCGGCGGAGCGCAAACATCAGCACCGGGTTCTTCTCCAGCGTGTTCGGAAATTCCAGCAGCCGCCGCGCAATGTCGCGCTTCAGGTCGTGATCGAGCGCCGTGCTGAACGCCACCGCGCTCGCCTGCTCGATCGAGAAGTTTCCCGCGTAGTGATGCGGCTCCACATCCGTCTGTGCAAACCAGCTCGGTGAAAGCGAGATGGCCACTTTGCGCCCGCGTAGTTCCGGACCTACCGCGGCCAGCTTTTGCAGAATGACCAGCGAAGTGGCCCCGGCTTTTCCCACTGGAAACACTTCGAACCCCGTCGGCTCGTGCCGGAAAAAATCGCCCGCCTTGTCGGGCACTCGCTTCATCAGTTCCGAGCTGCCGTAAAGAGGCAGGAGATCGTCGTGCCGAAAAGCTTCGCGCTGAAGCACGATGCCGCGGTTCTTCAGCTCGAACGTCTGCGGCGCGACCCGATGCAGAGCCCGCACTTCGAGCCACCGCGCCATGCCCGTCCCGCCGGCCAGCGCCAGCATGAGAAAAGCCAGCGCGCCGCCCAAGGCGGCGAGATGCGGATAGCGAGACACTCGCATGGCGCGAACGCTCCCACCGCGCCGATCCGGAGCAACTTACGAATTTGTCACGTTACAGATGATGAGAGAGTTGAACCTTTACGCCGCTCAGGAAGGGGGCGATTGATTCCTTGCTCCGCTGCATCGTGCCGAACTCGCTTCCGTCCACGCCCGTTTCGTTTCCGACCACTCACTGGAGCGTGATCCGTCGTGCCGGCGTGGGGGAAGGGCGCGATGCAGGGAAGGCCCTCGCGGGTCTGTGCCAGGAATACTGGCGGCCGATCTACGTGTATGTCTGCCGGCAGGGGCACCGGCCGGAGGATGCGAAGGATCTCACCCAGTCGTTCATTTTGGAACTGATCAAGGGGCCTCTGCTGGAGCGCGCCGATCCGGAGCGCGGGCGCTTCCGGTCGTTTGTGCTGACTGCGTTGAAGCACTTCCTGCTCAACTCGGAGCGATTCCATCGTGCGGAGATCCGCGGTGGCCGGGTGGAATTCGTCGCACTGGAGACATTCGCGGGCGAAGAGCAGCGGGAGATCGAGGACCTGCGGGCGCTGACTCCCGAAGAACATTTTCAGCGAAACTGGGCGCTGACCGTGCTCGAGCGAGTGTTGCAGCGGTTGCGCCAGGAGTATGAGGCCGCCGGTCGCGTGACCCTCTTTGAGACGCTTCAGTCTTACCTCGCCGGCAAGGAAGGCCAGCCGGGCTATGCCGCCGTCGCCATGCAACTCGGGCTGAGTGAGACGATGGTGGCGGTTTCCGTTCACCGGATGCGGCGGCGCTATGGGGAACTGCTGCGGGAACAAATCGCCGCCACGGTTTCGACTACCGAGGAAGTCGAGCAGGAGATTGCGGAGCTCATGAGCGCGCTGGCCCGGGAGCGGCGTGGAACGCGATGAAATCCACTCCGTCCTGTAAGCATTTTTCCCTTTCGGGTAAGTAGCGAATGAGCAGCAGCCTCGCCGAGGCGGCGCTTTTTCATGACCGATTCTTCCATCGACGCCCACGACGAACAGGAACACTGCGCCGTGTGCCACGCCGTGATCCCGGCGCGCGCACCCGGCGGGCAATGTCCGATCTGCCTGCTGCGTCTCGCGAGCGGCTCCATTCCGGGATTCGGCGAGTCGGATTGGGACGACCAGTTGCTCGACTCGGTGCAGGTGCGGAAGTTTGGCGATTACGATCTCCGTGCGGAAATCGCCCGCGGTGGGATGGGAGTGGTTTATCGAGCGTGGCAGCGGAGTGCCCAACGCGAGGTCGCCTTGAAGATGATCGTTGCGGGCCAGCTCGCGACGCCAGCTACGGTCGCGCGATTTCAAAACGAAGCGGCTGCCGCCGCCCGGCTCGCGCATCCGCACATCGTGCCCGTTTACGAGTTCGGCGAAATCGAGACGCAACACTTTTTCTCGATGCGCTACATCGCCGGTGGGCGAAATATCGCCACCTGGGCGCGAGCCCTGCCGGCAGACGAGCGCCTTCCCACCATCGCGCGGACCATGAGTGCGGTGGCGCGAGCCGTCGCCTTCGCCCACGAGCGCGGCGTGCTTCACCGCGATCTCAAACCGTCGAACGTCCTCATCGACGAAGACGACCAGCCGCAGATCACCGACTTCGGCCTGGCCAAGCTGCTCGACGATGACGACGCCGTCGGGCTTACCCTCTCCAGCGCCATCCTCGGCAGCCCCAGCTACATGGCCCCCGAGCAAGCGGAACCCCGCGGTCACAGCATCACCACCGCGACGGATGTTTACGGACTCGGCGCTATCCTCTACGAACTCCTCAGCGGACGCCCTCCCTTCCAGGGAGCGACGCCGCTCGCGGTGGTGCGGCAGGTGGTGGAAAGCGCACCCCGACCGTTGCTGGACGTGCCGACCGATCTCGACACGATCTGCCGCAAGTGCCTCGCCAAGGAGCCCGGTGCCCGTTACGCGAGCGCCACGGAACTGGCCGACGAACTCGAGCGTTTTGCCAGGGGCGAGCCAATCGTCGCCGAGCCGGAAAGCACGCTCGCCCTGCTCGTGCGCTGGTCGCGGCGGCACCCCGTGACCGCCATGTTGGCGGCGGCATTGCTCGCGACCTTACTGGCAGGTTTTCTCGGCGTCTCGTGGCAATGGCGTCGGGCCGAGCGCGCTCGGCAAGCGGTGGCTTCAGCGAACTCGCAACTCGCCAGGACGGTCGCTCACCTCGAATGGCGCACACTCGATTCCTTGCTCGAGCGCGATTACGCTGGACGCGCGCTCGCCGACCTCGCCGCTCGGCTTCGCGCCGATCCTCACAACTGGCAGGCCGCCTCCTTTGCTCTCTCTCTCGTCGAGCAGCGACCGTTTGCGCGTCCGGTGGGACCCGCCATCACCGTTCCGTCCTCGGGCTCGCCTCCGCTTTCGCGTCTGGCTCCGGATGGACTTTCGGTTGGCTTCCTCGAGACGCCACGCCGGCTCCGCGTCGTCGCGTCCGCGTCGTCGGACGATGTCTTTCCTCCCCTCGCGACCGCTGTCGATTTTGTGGACTTTGCTTTCAGCCCCGACAGCACCCTCCTCGCCGCCGGAACCGTCGATGGCACGATCCACGTCTGGCAACTGCCGTCAGGAAAACTGCTCACCCGCACTGCCACCACGGCCCAGCCCTTGCGCGGCGTGCGTTTCAGCGAAGATGGCAGCCACCTTGTCTGCCACGGTGGCAACCTCCTGGCCGTCGTGAGCACGGCGGATTTGCAGCAAGGCCACGCCGAGCCGCGCCTCATCCAGGCCGATTTTCCGCTCGCTGAAGTGCGCTGCTCGGTGGACGGCGGCCGTTTTGTGGCGTGGGGTGGAAAGGAGCAGCCGTCCGTTCATTTCTGGGGGGCGCCGGGCAGCAGCGAAGACTTCCGGCTTCCGATCAAAGGGATCCGGGCTCCCGCACTCGACGCCGCCGGCCGGCGCGTGGCTGTGCAGACCAACACCCTGGAGGTGCAGGTGTGGGATCTCCTCGAACGCCGCCAGATCTCCACCATCTCCGCGCCCACCCTGCGCTTCAATCAAGTCGCCATCAGCCCGGATGGAGAACGCGTGATCGTAGGCCTGCACGTTGGCGCAGCGCGCATCTTCTCCGCCACCACCGCTCTTCCTACCGGCGCGCGGATGCCTCAGCTCTACCAGACCAGCGCGCTCGTCCTTGATCGCTCCGGCACCATCCTGGCCGCAGGCGCGATGGACTACCATGCGCGCCTTTGGGATGCGAACACCGGCGAGCCGCTCGGCGAACCGATTCCTCAGACGGGCCCGGTCCGCTCGCTCGATCTCTCCGCAGACGCACGCCGCCTGCTTGTATGCGCGGACGCGCCCGGCGGAAACGGTCACGTCCTCCAGCTCTGGCATCAGAATCCACCACTTGGCCCTGCCATCTACTCGCACCTCGGCCATCACGATTTTGACTCCATCCGGATGAGCCGCGACCAACGTTACCTCGCCGCATCTTCCGAACTGCCCAAGCCAGTCTTTAGCCTCTTCGATGTCGCTACCCACCGCGTCCTGCTCGACCGCGTTCCCGGTCCCGCGCAGAATTACGCGGTCGAGTTTTCGCCCGACGGCCGGTCTCTCTACACGATCACCAATCGCGGCCTCGTCCGCGCGTGGTCCGTGCCCGATGGCCGCAAGCTCTGGCCGGACTTGCAGCTCCCTGCTGGCAATCAACCCGCCCTGCTCTCCCCCGACGGTCGCTGGATCGTCTCGGGAGGAACGGATGGCTGGCTGCGCTTCGTTGACTCCAACAGTGGGCAAATCGTGCGGCAGTTTGCTCACGGCGCTTTGATCAAGGGAATCGGCTTTACCGAGGATTGCCGGCGCGTGGTCTGCGGAGGAGCGGAAGGGCGTGCGACCGTGTGGGACACGGAATCGGGCGAAAAGATTGCCGACCTCAAGGGGCATACCAACGCGATCATCTCGACCGTTTTTAGTCCCGATGGCAGCCGCGTGCTCACCGCCAGTTACGACGCCACCGCGCGACTCTGGGATGTGGCCACAGGTGCCCCGCTCGGCCAGCCGATGCCGCATTCTGGCGAGCTTTCACACGGCGCCTTCAGCCCGGATGGCCGCCGCGTCGCCACCGCCGCACGCGACGGCACCGCCCGCCTTTGGGACGCCACCACCGGAGTCCCCCTCTCCGAACCCATGTCCAGTCCAGCCACCGTCGTCACCGTTCGCTTTCATCCCGACGGGCGCCGCCTGCTCTGCCAGGATCTTCAGGGCTTCCGTCTCTGGGATGTGGAAACCGGAGAGCCCGTCACGCTCCACTGCCCCATCGCCACCTCCGGCGGGATTGGCTTCGATTCGCCGAGCAGCCGCGCTCAATTTTCGCCCGACGGACGGCAACTCGTGCTCGGCTACACGCAGTGGGAGGTCACGCTCTGGCCCCTCACGAGTCCGCCCGTGCCGGTTCCGGCCTGGCTGCCGGACTTCCTCGATGTCCTCGCCACCGGAGCCGCTGAGCCGCAGCAACGGGAAGACACTCAGCGGAGCGTCCGGCTGCTTCAGTTTGAGAAACGTGCGCGGGCCATGGGCGATACCGATTTTTACGAAACGTGGCTGCGTCGCTACTTTGGACTGGTTGAGAAGTAGTCCAGTCCCGATCGGAACTGTAGTCTCAGCGACCCCGGTCCGGCCTCACTGAGGCCGCTCAAGGGACGGCAACCAGGAACGGTCCGACGACGAGCGCACCGGCATCGGCGTGGAGCACGCCGGTCGTGACGTTGGCGGCGTTGACGAAGGTGCCGTCGGTGTCGTTGGTGCGCTTGAACAGGCTCCCGGCGGTGAAGCTGGAGAGCTTGCCTTTGACGAGGATGTCGGCGACGCCATCGCCCAGGAGGCCACCCGGCGTCGCCGGGCCGATCAGGCCAAGGATGGTCAGCCGATTGACGTTGCC
>JBGAGV010000033.1:0-90203 GCA_044226525.1 Chthoniobacteraceae bacterium
TGCGCCACGCTGTCGCCCAGCCGTGCGCGCAGCTTGCGGGCGGCGTGCCACGTGGGATTCCACCGCAGGAGCCGCCAGACCGCTTCGACGAGTTGCCGCCGCACTCGCCCGTTGCCGTGCCGGTCGATGTTCCCGTAGCGCTGGCTGGGGCCGCTGCTGTGTTCGCTCGGGCAGCAACCCGTGTAGGAGCCGGGGCCTTTGCGGTTCTTGAAGCGGTGCCAATCGCACACTTCGCCATCGAGGATGGCCATGGTCAGGGCGCCAAGGCCTTTGGGCAAATTCTCGCCGTGGAGGCGTTGTTCGAGTTGTTCGCTCAGCACGTCGAGCTGCGCCTGGAGTTCGAGCAGCAGCTTGCGCAGGTTGGCCAGGATCGGCTCCAGCCACGGATCGAGCGGCGTTTGCGTCTTCTTCCATTTGCGCGGCCCCCACCAGCGCGCGGGCAGAGTGTGATAGCGATGCTCCAGCAGCAGGGCGCGCCCGTGATTTTGACGCAGGCGCCGCCCCTCGGCGCCTGCGCCCTCCGGGCCAGCCTTCGGCTGGTCTATGTCGGCGCCCGCCGGTCGTCTCCATTCCAGTCGTCGCAGTTCTTGCTGGAGGAACTCCCGCCGCCGTCCCGCTTCGCGCCGGTGCTGTTCCTCGATGCTCTGGATGCGGATCGGGCGCAGCTGGTCGCGGTCCCCATCGAGGTATCGGCCCAGCCGCAGGCACAAGGCCCGCGCGTCGAGCCGGTCGGTCTTGCGTCCCCGCCGTTCGTTATCCAGCCGCACCGGCGTGATCACGTAGCTGTGCGCCCCGGCGGCTTCCAGCTCGCGATGGAGCACGAAGCCGAAGCCGCAGCTTTCCTGCACGCAATGGACCTGCGCCCCGCTGGCGATGAGCGCTCGCACCCAGGCCAGCAGTTCCCCGCGCTGGAGCTTGCGCGCCGTCTTCGGCGGCAGCGAGCCTTCCTGGAGCACCGCCACGATGCTGCCGATATGCACGTCCAGTCCGAGCTGGATTCGCCGCACAAGCGCATTGCTCGTGGCTGGGATTTTCGATAGAGTCTTCGTTGTCATGAGTGGGTTGTTTTTGTTGTTCACAAACTACTTCGAGCGCCGAGTGGCCCTCGTTGACAACCCCTCATGGCAGCTAACTCACCACCTCGTGCCGAGCCGTCGCCTCGGTCAACGGGGGAGCCAAGTATTCACGGAAAGGAAATAGAGAAGTCGGATTCATGCCGTCCGAATCGCCTCTTCTTGCCCGACCGGTTCGCGGAACATGCGTCAGCGGCGCATACCTCCGTTCACCCAGAGGGATTGCCCCACGATGTCCCAAGCCGCAGTGTTTGCGCTATATCCTTGCCGAAATGATCACTCGCACCCTCCCTCTCGCTCTCGTTCTCATTGCATTGCTTGGCGCGGCTGTTCCTTCCTACGCTGGCGGCGGCAGGAAGCGAGGCGCAGCCGGCGCGCGGGTCCTGGGACGCTTCGACCGCAACAAGGATAGCAAGATCGACGGCGAAGAAGCCGAGCGTCTGCGCAGCGTTTACTCCGCGATGGCTGCACTCGATACGAATCACGACGGGCAACTTTCGGACTCCGAAATCTCCGCTGCCAAGGTCGTGACCGCCAAACGGAAAAAGAAATCGAATCAGTAACGATCAGCGCAGCCGCTCCCGGCACCAATCGTTGCGCAACAGAGCCGCGCACGCGAGAACCTTCGCGTCGTCGAGATTGTCCACCGCCTCGGGTTGTTTAAAACCGACAAAACTCGCACCGTGGTGCGTCCAGCGAGGCTCGTAAGCCGTGCCTTGGGGGGTCATGTTCTCGACCATTTCCAGAATGAATCCAGATGCACCGACCCGCGCGAGAAAACGGTCCGCGATTTCGCCACTCCGTCCATCGAGCGATTTCTCCGGATGTCCGAGCATGAACATCGGGTCTCCACTTACCGCGCCATCCCGCAGCCACGCGACGATTTCGCAACGTGCCCGGTCCAGTTGGTTTGGAGTGAGTGGTAAGCCGGTGGTATCCGACATATGCCAAGTTTTAGCGTCCGCTTCCGGCATGTCCAGCCTGCGCTCGCCCTCAGCGAGCCGGAAGTCCCCACCGGAGAGCTACCTGCGCGGTGGATAAATATCCCCGGCGAGAATCGAACTCGCATTAGGCGTTTAGGAAACGCCGGTTCTATCCATTGAACTACGGGGACTTCTGAAAGCGTTCTCAGCGGCCAAAGCAGCACCTCCAGCGCTGCCAGAGAAGCCGCTCCGTCACCGCTGACGCTGGCGCAGCATTCTTTAGCCTCCGGACCGCTGCAAGTCTTTAAAGCTCGGCCGGCAAGTCCGCGCGCATTTTCAGCGACGCAAATCACGCAATGCAGCCTTCGCCGCGTGGAAACCGCACATCCCGTGAACGCCGCTGCCTGGCGGCGTGGACGATGAGCAAAGATACAAGCCACGCGCGGGCGTTCGATACGGATTCCAGCTCAAAACCGGACGAGCCAGCAGGTGCCAGAAATCGGAAGCGCCGCCGCTGATATCGCCGCCCGCCAGGTTGGCATTCCTTCGCTCAAAATGGACGGGTGTCGAGATGTGGCGCGCGAGGACGCAGTCACGAAAACCAAGTGCAAACCGCTCAATCTGGGACTCGATTGCGTCGGTCATATCCTCACCACAACCGAAGGGCACATGGCAATACGCCCACGCGGTATGTTTGCCCATGGGAGCGCGCGTCGTGTCGAAAAGCGAGGGCTGAGTGAGCAGCACAAAAGGGCGCCCCGGGATTTCACCACAGGCTACTTGCCGTTCGGCTTCAGCAATCTCCCCACTGGTGCCACCAAGGTGCACAGTCCCAGCTCGGCGACACTCTTCGGCAGCCCAGGGAATTGGAGCCGCGAGTGCGTAGTCCACTTTGAAAACACCCGGGCCATGTCGGAAGCGCTCCAACTTCCGCCGATAAGACGAGGGCAGCCGATGGCGTCCTACACGAGCCGCTTCCCAAGCGCTCAGGTCGAGCAAAGCCGTCGTGTCCGAAGGAAATTCGCGGACGTCGTCCACGGGACGGCTGGTTTCGATCTGTCCCCCCAATTCATGCAGATGTGCCGCCAGAGCCTCCGCAATCGATTGAGCCCCGCCACGCGGCATCGGCCATCCCACAGCATGTCCGGCCGCGCCGAGCACCAGCGCGAAAGAGGCAGAAACCGGTGCTTCCAGCGGAAGAAACGAGTGGGCTGCAATCCCCGCAAACAGCGCCCGGGCTTGCTCGCCCCGAAACGCGCTGCTCGCCAGTTGCATGGCAGATCGAAGCGCCAGCATGCCGAAACGCGCAAGGATCAACGGGTGCCGGGGCATGTGCAGAATCGGCTGAAGAAATTCGCTGGCCAGCACCTTCCAATTTCCGACCAGCGGTGCCATGAGACGGCTCCACGCCGCACCGTCGCCCCCGAGGGCCGCACTGGTTTGCTCGATGGAACGGAACAGCACGGCCGCCGAGCCATCGTCGAGGGGGTGCGCCAGCGGAATATCCGAATGAACCCATTCGAGCCCCAGCCGCGCCAGCGGCAAGCCATCGAAAAACGGCGAGCCCACGGCCAGGGGATGAACAGCCGAACACTGATCGTGTAAGAACCCCGGCAAAGTCAGTTCCGAGGACCGCAAGCCTCCACCGATCGTCGGCTGCCCTTCCCATACCCGAACTCGGCAACCTGCCTGCGCGAGCATGATTGCCGCCGCCAGGCCATTTGGTCCCGAGCCAATTACCAAAACCTCTGGCCGATGGGTGAACGATGTCATTCTTGGGAATGGGCACTACTCCGGTTTGCCTTGCGAGGGATTTGCCCGAGGCATATTGACCGGACCCGAGTGTCCGGAATAAAGACGCTCTTGTCACGACAGGTGACGCGGAAACGACACCGGACATCCGCCGCTACAGAGTAAATCGGTTTTGGCATGCGGGAGGCAAATAGAGGTCGGCATGCTCTACGAATTCGATCATCACAAGTTCAACACCGAAGTCATCAACACCACCGAGCCCGACGACGAGGCTCTGATGGCCCGGATTCAACAGCAGGACGAGAAGGCCCTCGAACTCCTTCTCCAACGCCATCGTCCACTGCTTCGCACAATTGTCGGCCGCGTTGTCAACAACGACGCGGACGTGGACGATCTCGTGCAGGAGGTCTTCGTCGAAATCTGGCATCAGGCTTCGCACTACGACCGCGCCAAAGGCAAGGCGCTCGGCTGGATCGTGACTCTCGCCCGCCGCCGCGCCATCGACCGCGTGCGCAAAAAACTCGCTTATCAACGCGCCCAGGATCGCTTGGTCCACGAGACCCAGAAATCCGAGGACACGGCTATGCATCACGGCGCCGACGAGGACGCCATTGCCGCGGATCGCCACGAGATTTTGAAACGCGTGATGGATCGGCTGCCGGAACCGCAACGGGAAGCGCTGCACCTGGCTTTCTACCGCGGCCTCAGCCAACGCGAGATCGCGAAGCTCACCGGCACGCCTCTTGGAACCATCAAGACCCGACTTGAACTTGCCGTGCGCAAGGTTCGCAGCGCGATTCTCTCTCTCGGCGGAGCGAGCGAATGGAGTATCGCACAATCCTGATATCGGAACCTCGGACCAACCATGAAACCAGCAACCATTGTCGGCATACTGCTGATCGTCCTCGGAATCATCTCCCTCGCTTACGGCGGGTTTAGTTTCACGACGCAGGATCGCGAGCGCGTCGTTGATCTTGGTCCACTGAAGGTGGACGCAACCGTGAAGCGGGAGCGCTCTCTGCCGCTCCCGCCCATCCTCGGGGTGTGCTCGCTTGCGGGCGGAGTGGCGCTCGTCATCGCAGGAACGCGGAAGAGGGCCTGACTATCGTTCGAACAGGAGTTCCTCGAAGACGGCAGCGGCGGGAGAGTTCTTGCCGCCCCGGCGAGTCAGGACGGCAAGTCGGCGCTCGACCTTCGGGCTTCTGAGTTTAACGAGGGCACAATCTGGAGCGGCACGGTGAGCGGCCAGTTCCGGAAGCAGAGCGAGCCCAAGCCCCGCCGCGACCAAGGCGTGCACCGCTTCGAGTTCGCCGCTCTCGCAAGTGATTCGCGGTTCAAATCCGGCCTCTCGGCATGCCGCCAAGGCTGTATCGCGCGCACGCCCCTTGTAGCACACGAAAGGCTCCTCGGAGAGGCTGGCGAGATTCACGGCCTTTTGCTTCGCGAGCCGGTGATCCGCCGCGGCCAGGAGGACGAAGTGTTCGGTCAAGAGCAGGCGCTCTTCAAAACGTCCGCCGCTGCTCGGAAGCTGCACGATGCCGAGCGCCACCCGTCCGCTTTCCACCCAATCGGCCACCGTGTCGGACGTGCCCTCCGCCAGCACCAGTTCCACCTGCGGATGTCGCTGGCGAAATGCCGCGACCGGTTTGGGAAGCAGCCCGGCACTCACCGACGGAATCGCGCCGATCACTAGTCGCCCGCCACGCAACCCAACCAACTCCTGCACGGCGCGACGCGCATTCTCGGCCTGCTCGAGGATGACTTCCGCGTGCGTGGCAAGCGCTTCGCCCGCCGCGGTGAGCGTGCTTTCGCGGCGACCACGGACGAAAAGCATCGCGCCCAGGTCCGCCTCAAGATTTCGGATCTGCTCGCTCAGCGCCGTCTGGGCGAGCCGCAACCGCGCGGCGGCGCGCGTAAAATTACGCTGGCGCGCGGCCTCGAGAAAGTAGCGGAGTTGGTAAAGTTCCATCGCTCGTCCTTTTCGACGCAGAGCGCGCAAGATGCATCTCTATTTGCCGGGGTGCTCCTTGAAAAACTTCACGATCTGCTCGGGCGCCCCTGCAGGATATTCGTGGCCGCCCGGATGAATGAAGAGCACGAGCGGCGTGCCGGTCTTCGAAGCATAGAGCGCGGAATGGTCACCCCATGGGGCTCCATCGGGATCGCAGCCATTGAGTTTCAATAGCCCATCCATGGTGCGGCGCTGCCATTCAAATTTCACGAGCGGATCTTTTTCGCCAGCCACATGAATCGCTGGCTTCGCCTTGAGCTTCGGAAAACTTTCCGCCGCCGCGCTGCCGGACGGTCCCATCGCCGCGAAGACATCACCACGCTCGGCCCACAGGAGATAGGTGAAGCCTCCACCGTTTGAGTGGCCCATGGCGTAGATGCGCTTTTCATCGACGCGATAGTCCGCCTTGAGCTTCGCCAGCATGGCGTCGAAAAACTTCAAATCTCGATCGCCCTGCGCGCCCAGTCCGTGTTGCCAGCCGGGCTTCTTGCCTTCGGGATCGGTCAACCGGCCGGGCGTGTTGAGGCCCTGCATGTAAACGACGATGGCCTCGGGCCAGAGTTCCTGCACCCGAAAGCTCCGCGCCGCACCGCCCATCCGTCCACCGTGACCGTGAAAGCCAAAGACCAGCGGCGCAGGCGATTCCTTCGCCGAGGCTGGCGCACGCACGATCGCCATGCGCTTCACGCCATCGATATCGAGATTAACGAGTTGAACGCCTGGCGGCAGGGGCGGCACGGCTTCCTGCTGCGCGACAGCGCGAGCGAAGGCAAAGACGAGAGCAAAGATGCGAAGGAACGGTTTCATGGCTGGAGAAGACTTGAACGCACGGATCGCCGCGAAGTTGCTCAAAACTCCTGGCGCAGCTCGACCGTATGTTGGGCGCCTTCGCGGGCGAGCACGCTCGAGCCCAGCACAAAGCCAGTGATCCTGCACAGGTCGAACTCCGTCTCCGCATGCTGCCGCAGAAACGGACGCAACGACGCACGCGATACGCCTTTTGAACGGCCGAGCGTGATGTGGGGATGAAAAGGCTTGAGGTCCGGCTCGATGCCGGCCCGCAGCACGGCGTCCTGCAAATGATGATGCAGGGCAAACAAATGCGGATGCCCCTTCCCAACCCCGGCCCAGACAACGCTCGGCCATTCCCCGCCAAAGGTGCCGACACCGGCGACGGGCAAGAAGAAGGGCGGGACCCGAACTTCGGCCAACCGTTCGCGCAAGTCGTCGCAATGCGGCGCATCCACCCCGCCGAGAAAACTCATCGTGAGGTGCAGTTGCTCCGCCGAAAGCCAGCGCAGGCCCTTGATGTGCGGATCGAGCGCGGCCAACTCTTCGCGGCAGGCAGCCGGCAGTTCGAGGGCGATGAAGAGGCGCTGGAACACGCGGCGCTACACGACTTCGAACACGGTCAGATCCGTAGGCTCCCCACCGGACTCGACATGGATGATGTCGTTGCCGGACGTGAGCGGCAGCGCGGCTCCGCCGATCTTCACGGAACCAATTTTCGATGCCACGATGCCGTAGTGGTGCGACCCGATGGCCGAAGTCACGAGGCCCTTGATGATCACCGAAGCAATCTGCGGCACGGACGGCAGGTCGGGCTGAATGCGCGAATCGTCGTCGGTGCCAAACCGGCCATCGCCAATACCGCCGGAGCCGGTCGGTCCCATCTGCACGCCTGCCACCAGATCGACCGCTTCCCAATTTCCCGCGCCGGTCGTCCCGATGACAACGGGACCGATGCTGGCCTTGCCGGTCTTGGGATTCAGTTCCACGCCATAGCCGGCCAGGATTTCAAAATACGCGGCGGAATCGACCACAGTGAGGCTGCCAATCTTCGAGCCAGCAGTGATGTAGCCCGAACCGTCGTTCGACCCAAGCAGAGCGCCCACCGAGATGGATTTGATTTCGTCCTGCGCGCTGATCTGCGACGGCAGGTTGGCCGAAGCCGCGGTGAAAGTGCCGGTAATTTTGACCGGACCGAGATCCCCCTCTTCCGCGACGATCGAAGCGGTCGCCGCTCCTACACCGGTGAGGTTCCCATCAATGGTTACGCTCTTGATCGAGCTGGCCCGAATTTGCGCGCCAAAGGCCCCTTCATTTCCAAGCACGTCACCCGTGATTTTCACCGCTCCCATCTCGTCGGCGCTGTAAATCTGTCCGAGTGCGGCACTGTCCTCCGCGGTCGTGCCGAAGCTGCCAGCGCCCCCCCTCAGGGAGCCGTTGATCGTCAGGCTGGCGAGTTTGCCCGCGGTCGAAATCTTGCCGGCTTCATCGGCATCGCTGCCGATCACATCGCCGTTGACCACGACGGGCCCCATGTCGAGATCGCTGTTCACCGAGCCGGAGCCGAAATTGGATCCACCGTGGATGCCGCCGACGGTGAGCCTGGCAAGACTGCCGGAGCTATAAATGTTTCCGGACGCGAGACCATCTCCTCCCGCGAGGAGTCCGCCGATGAAGACCGGTCCCATGTTCCCTTCCTCGCCATCCCCATCCGTTTCGATGCTGCCACTCGATTCCCCATTTCCGCCGGTGACGTAGCCCGTGATCGTGACACTAGCGAGAGTGCTGCCGCTGACGATCGCGCCGGAGAAGATGCCGTCGCCACCGGTCATGCTTCCGCCGATTTTCACCGCCCCCATGGCGAGAGTGCTTTGAATGCTGCCGCTGCCATCGCCATCCGCACCCCACACGTCGCGCCCTACCGTCACGCTTTTAATCCTGCCCCCCGCATTCACCGAGCCGGCATCGTCGCCGGAGCCCGCCCCCTTAAGGTCGCTCCCGAGTAAATCACGACCAATGGAAATCACGCCGAGGTCAGCATAGCCGAAAATGGAACCGGACGCTTCGCCGAGCCCTCCAATCACATCGCGACCGATCGTGACCCGCTCGACATTCCTGCCAACGACAATGGCCCCGCTGCGCAGTTCGTCGCCCCCGACCAGGTCTCTCCCGATGGTGATGGGGCCCAGCGTGCCGCCGGAGCCGATCGCGCCACTCTCGATGCCGCCGCCACCATAGACGCTGCCATCCACGGCAACACTCCTGATGCTCGTCGCCGATACCACGACACCGGAAAGCTGACCGCCACCGCCGATGATATCGCCCGTGACCGTCACCGCACCGAGCGCCTTGAAGGAACCGATCGCGCCGCTCTGGTAATTCGAGCCACCGATGAGATCACCATCGATGCGCACGCTCGCGATACTGCCGGTCGCGGCGATGAGGCCCGAGGAATCGCCCGTGCCGCCCTTGATATTTCCGTTCACCACGATCTTGCCGATGTTTCCACCCGTGCCCACCGCTCCGGAACGGAGGCCACTACCTCCGATGACACTATCGACGCCGGTCTGGTAGCTGATCGTCACCGAGCCGATGCCAAATGCGCTCGAGACATTGCCACTCTCGATTCCATCGCCGCCGACAAGCTGGCCACCGATCGTGACGGAACCCATCAGGCCGCCGGAGAAAACGCGGCCGGCGTAGTCGGACGTGCCCGGACCGGTCAGAACGCCGCCCTTGAGGTCGCCATCGATCTTCACAAATCCAACCTGGCGTTCGCCAATGATCGCGCCGCTGTTGTCCCCCTGCCCGCCCAGAATGCTGCCGCTCACGTGGATATTTCCGACGTCGCCCTTGGCGTTGATGGAGCCGGAATACGCGGTGCCGCCACCGAGCAGCGACCCACCGATCACCACATTGCCAATATCACCAAGCGCGTCGTAGCGCGTGCTGACCATCGGCTCGGGATCGACCGTGGTGCCGAGGATCTGTAGCTGCGCATCCTTGAAATCGCCCTTCACCGTCAAAGAAGTGACCTTGCCGACGAGCGTGCTGAGGAGGCTGCCGCCACCCGCCTGCGTCGTAGTGCCGAGCGCGCCCATCGAGCCCACCGTCAGGCCTCTCACCGAGGGGCCTCGCGCCACTTCGAGCGTCACGGGAGTGGTGCCGTCGGAGAGCTTCGTGTTCACCGTGGACGTAGCGCCCGCATCGATCTGCCCGAGGTCGCCGTCGATGACGACCTTGCCGAGGCTGATGCCGGTCGCATTGATGTAACCGACATTGACTACATCCGCATCGGTCACCGTCCCTTTGACGACGGACAGACTGGTCCCGGCAAACACGTCCGCCAATTCATTCAGCCGGATTTCCTGAAGCTGCATCCCCATGCCGGACGCCACGGTTTTGCAAACCTGCTCCAACTGCACGCTCGTCCCTTTGCTGCTCGTGACCGTGGCCATGAGCCCATCCACATCGGTGAAGGTAAAAGTCGCGGCAGGGGCGATGCGGCTTTCGAGAGGTTCGATGCGCGGGAGGAAGCGGTCGCGGGTCGTCGGCATGATAAAGTTATTTACGGATAACACCTCTTTTTCAAGTGCCTAGTTCCCACCGGGTGGCGGGCGGAAGCGTGCCTCGAAAATGAGCTTTTTTTCTTGGTCGGATTAAGTCGGATTAACTTGGATCATCAGAGTAGCGGACTCGATGTCGAGCCCGGATCACGCTGGAGAATCCGGAAACTGTTCAACACCGCGGGAACCGGGCCACATCGCGATCCAATTTTGAAACCGATCCGAAATGACCGGATTAGTTTATCCCATTTTCTTCGTTTCGCAACCGGTGGCCACTCACCGCATGAACAAACGATCTACCCCAGCAACGCCTCGACCACCTTGCCTTCGTTGGTCGGGCCGATGAGGCGGTTGTTCAGTCCTTGATAGCGGAAGCTGTATTTGTAGGGATCGAAGCCGAGGAGCTGGAGCACGGTAGCCTGGAGGTCGCGCACCGTGACTTTGCCTTCCGCGACGCGGTAGCCGAGTTCGTCGGTCGCACCGTGGACGTAGCCCTTTTTGATACCTGCGCCGGCCATCCACATGGTGAAGCAATGCGGGTGATGATCACGGCCGAGGAATTTGCTGCCGTTGCGCTCTTCGTTCATCGGTGTGCGGCCAAACTCCCCACCCCAGACAACAAGGGTGCTGTCGAGCAAACCGCGTTGCTTGAGATCGAGCACGAGCGCGGCGCAAGCCTGATCGACATCGAGGCATTTGCGCGGGAGGCCCTTGAGAAGGTCGTTACTCTCGCCGGTGCCGTGCATATCCCAGCCCCAGTCGAAAAGTTGCACGAACCGCACGCCGTGTTCGATGAGGCGCCGGGCAAGCAGGCAGTTATTCGCGAAGGACCCTTTGCCCGGTTCGGCACCGTAGAGGTCGAGCATTTCCTTCGGCTCTTTTTTCAGGTCGAAGATTTCCGGCACCGCGAGTTGCATGCGGTAGGCGAGTTCGTATTGCGAAATGCGTGTCACCGTCTCGGGATCGCCGAACGTGGCGGCCTCGGCTTCGTTCAAGGTGCGGAGTGCGTCGAGCGTGCGGCGGCGCGTGTCACGGCTCATCCCGGCGGGGTCGCTGGCGAAGAGGATCGGGTCTCCGACGGCCCGGCATTGCACGCCTTGGAAGACGCCGGGGAGAAAACCGGTGCCCCAGCAGGCCTTGCCGCCCGTGGGATCGGAACCGCCGCTCAGCAGGACGACGAAGCCAGGCAGGTCCTGATTTTCGCTGCCGAGACCGTAGGTGGCCCACGAGCCGAGCGACGCGCCGCCGTTGCGAGGCGAGCCGGTATACATGAACAGCTCGGCCGGGGCGTGATTGAACTGGTCGGTGTTCATCGACTTCACGATCGTGACATCATCGACGATTTTCGTGAAATGCGGCAGGAGCGAGCTGACCCACGCGCCGCTCTGCCCGTATTGCTTGAACTCGTGCGGGGTGCCGAGGAGCTTCGGCACGCCCTTGATGAAGGCGAATTTTTCGCCCTGCATGAACTTCTCCGGGCAATCCTCGTGGTTGTGCGCGACGAGCTCGGGTTTCCAATCGAACAGATCGTGCTGCGGCGGCGCGCCCGACATGGAGAGATAAATGACCGCCTTCGCCTTGGCCGCGAGCGGCGGTGCCTTCGGCGCAAGCGGGTTGATCACGTTCGCCGCGCTCAGCCCGTGCTTGAGCATCGACTGCAGCGCGATGGCGCCGAGGCTGAAGCGCGACCCGTCGTTGAGGAACTGGCGCCGCGTGAGGGCGTGGGTGTGGGCAAGGTGAAGGTTCATGAGGAAAAATCAGCTCCGAGCGAGAAACGCGTCGAGGTTCAGCAGCACATTGGCGACGGCGGTCCAGGCGGCGGCTTCGACGGCATCGAGGCCGGGCGGAAGCGGGCCGATCGGCTTGGTGGCGAGAGTGAGGGCATCGTCGGGTGCCTGGCGGTTTTTGGTGAGTTCGCCGTCGAGGAGCGTGCGGAGCGCTGCGACCTGGGCGTCGGTGGCAGGACGCGCGAGGACGAGCTGCAGGCCGAAGCGAAGACGCGCGTCGGAATTGTCGCCGCCTTTCCGGAGGATGCGGCGAGCGAGGGCCTGCGCGCACTCGATGAAGACGGGGTCGTTGAGGGTAACGAAGGCTTGCAGCGGGGTGTTCGTCGGGACGCGGCGCAGGGTGCAGGTTTCACGACTTGGCGCGTCGAAGGTGGCCATGGTCGGGTTCGGCATGGTGCGACGCCAAAACGTGTAGAGTCCGCGGCGGTGACGATCTTCACCTTCGCTGGTCGGATATTTGTTCTGGCCTCCGTTGAAGGCGACATTCCACAGGCCATCGGGCTGCGGCGGGTAAACGCTCGCCCCCCCAAGCTTGTGGCTGAGCAGACCGGAGACCGCAAGAGCTTGATCGCGCAACTCTTCGGCGCCGAGGCGGCGACGCGGGTAGCGCGAGACGAGACGATTGCGCGGATCTTTTTCGAGCAGGGCGGGAGTGACCTTCGACTCCTGGCGATAAGTCGCACTGGTGACAATCTGCCGAATGGCGCGTTTCACATCCCAGCCATGATCCATGAAATCGACCGCAAGCCAGTCGAGAAGTTCAGGATGCGAAGGCAGCGTGCCCTGCGTGCCAAAATCTTCCTCGCTCTCGACGATGCCGGCGCCGAAGAGCTGCGCCCAGAACCGGTTCACGGCCACGCGCGCAGTCAGCGGGTTGTCGCGGCTCACGATCCATTTTGCGAGGGCAAGGCGATCGATATTCCCGGCGGGCGCGGGGTTGAAGGCGGCGGGCAGCGCAGCGGTGACGCTATCGCCGGGCATGAGATAATTGCCCTTGGTGAGCATGTGCGATTCACGACGTTTGTCGCCCGCGAGCTCGCGCATGATGGGAAACTGGAGTGGCTTGATCGCAGCAAGTTGAGCCTTGGCGTCCGCGAGTTGTTTACTCGCCGCAGCATCGTGTTTCGAAAGCGGGCGGAAATACGCGAGCAACTTCGCCCGCTGCTCCGGCGTGCGCTCGCTCTGGGCTCGCAACGCCCAGATGTCTTTGGGAAGAGGGCGCACTGGCAGAGCGGAGTTCGAAACGCTGAGAACAGCGGATGAGGGCGCGCCGGTGACCGTCAGCAACGCATCGCCCCCAACATCGAGCGGAGTCTTAAATTCGAGCACGTTGTCGAAGACGGTAACCGCGGCCTCGATCGTCCCGACCGCGTCGAAGCTGACGCTTGGCCGGGGCACATCCAGCGTGCGGGAAAGCAGAGGCTGGCGAGCCTCGTCGAGCACGATGAGCCGTGCGCCCTTGATGCGCTCCCCCACTTCGGTGCGATTCCAAAACACCACGCGCTCGACGTTCGTCGGCGCACCGAGATCGACTTCCCACCACGGCTTCTTATCGCCATTGCCCGTGTGGGCCACGGAGCCTTTGGCGTAGGCGCCTTCGGTGTTGCCATCGATCGCGCGCTTTGCGACGGCGTCGGTGTAAGTCGAGGACTGAGTCGCCTTGCCTTTCGGCGCGACATTCACGCCACCAGCGAAGACCTGCACTTCGGCGATCTGGAGCAGCTTGTCCGCATCGTGTTCGATGCGCACGTAACGCGCGCGGGACACCTTCGGTTCCACCGGGCGCGCGCTGATCTTGAGCTTCGCCGGATCGGCGCCATCGTCCACCCGCAGGCCGGTAATGTGGCGCACCGAAGTCTGCGCGGTTCCATCGTTCGCTAGCGCGAGAGATTGCCAGTCGATCTTCCGCTCCGGCTGGCCAAGCCACGTGGCGAACTCGGTTTCGAGTTCCGCAGTGAGAGTCTTGAGTTTCCTCTCGAGATCAGCGACGCGGGCGTCGAGATCGGCGGTGCGCTTTTCTTCGTCGCGCGTGGGGAGCGGCATCTTCGGCTCTTCGTCGTTTTTGTCGGCGTCCTCGGTCTGGTTGAAGACGGCGAACAATTGATAGTATTCGCGCATCGAGAGTGGATCGAACTTGTGCGAGTGGCACTGCGCGCAACCGGCCGTAATTCCCATCCACACCTGCATGGTCGTGGCGACACGGTCTTTGACCGCGGCGACGCGATATTCCTCATCGGGCGTGCCGCCCTCGAAGTTGGTCATCGTATTCCGATGAAATCCGGTGGCGACGAGTTGGTCGCGCGTCGGATTCGGCAGGAGGTCACCGGCGAGTTGCTCGATGGTAAACTGGTCGTAGGGAACGTTGCGATTGAACGCGTTGATGACCCAGTCGCGCCACGGCCAGATATTTAACCGGAAGAAGTCCGAACCGTAGCCGCTGGAATCCGCATAGCGTGCGAGGTCGAGCCACATGCGCGCCCAGCGTTCGCCGAAATGCGGCGACGCCAGCAGGCGATCGACCGCGCGCTCGTAAGCGTCCGGTGCGGCGTCGTCCACGAACGCCCGCACTTCGTCGGGGGTCGGCGGCAGACCGATGAGGTCCAGCGAAAGCCGGCGGATGAGCGTGGGGCGTTCGGCTTCGGGTGAGAGAGCGAGCGAGTGTCTGGCGAGTTCGGCGGAAATGAAACCGTCGATGGGGTTCCGGGATCGAAACTCCGGAATGGAGGGCTGCCTTGGTGAAACGAAGGCCCAGTGCTCGGCATACTTCGCACCTTCGGCGATCCAGCGCTGGAGCGTGCTGCACTCGGCCTCGGAGATGGTGTGATGCTCCTTCGGCGGGGGCATGATCTCATCGGGATCCTTGGAGGTGATGCGCGCGATGAGATCGCTCTGTTCCGGCCGGCCGGGAACGATGGCGCGAACGCCTTCGCGCTCCTTGAGAGCCTCGTCGCGCACGTCGAGCCGCAGGTGCGCCTTGCGCGCCTGGTCGTCGGGGCCGTGGCAGTGGTAGCACTTCTCCGAAATGATGGGACGCACGTCGCGGTTGAAATCCACCGGCGTGGCGCCGGAGGCGTGGAGGGCAAGGAGGAAACTGAGGGCCAGAAAACGGCGCATGACGAGTTGCGGAGCATAACCTCCGAACCGCCAAGGTCATGGGGAAGGTTTGGCACTATTCTGCCCGAAAATCGCGGATTCTTCTCCTCATGATGGGGAGTCGCGTAGTCGATCCTTCACCACGCACGCCTGTTTTTATCGCCGCCAAACAAGCCGGTAACACGTGGCGGCTTGCTATTTGGGGAGGGTGCCCCTAGCCTGCGCGCCCCTGCGCCATTGTCATGAGCCAAACCAAAGCCTCTTCTTCCCGTAAAGCCCGTATCTCGGATCCGCAATCGCTACACCGCAAGTGGAGCAGCGAGGTGGTCGATGGTGACGAGCGCGCCGCTTCGCGCGCCATGCTTCACGCTGTCGGCTTCACGCGCGACGACTTCCGTAAATCGCAGGTCGGCATCGCCAGCACGTGGGCACAGGTGACGCCTTGCAACATCCACATCGATCAGCTCGCGCGCCAGGCCGAGGCCGGCGTGAGTGCGGCAGGTGGAAAATCGATCATCTTCAATACGATCACCATCTCGGACGGCATTTCGATGGGCACCGAGGGGATGAAATACTCGCTCGTGTCGCGCGAAGTGATCGCCGACTCGATCGAAACCGTCGTCGCGTGTGAAGGTTTCGACGGTGTGGTGGCGATCGGTGGGTGCGACAAGAACATGCCGGGCTGCCTCATCGCGCTGGCGCGGCTGAACCGGCCTTCCATTTTCGTTTACGGTGGCACGATTCTCCCGGGCTGCATCACGGGTGAACTCGCGGCGCGCCGGTTGCGCAAGGACCAGGCGGAGCGCATCGCGGACAAGAAGCTCGACATCGTGAGCTGCTTTGAAGCGGTGGGCAAACACGCAAGCAGCGAGCTCGACGATCGCGAGCTGGCGCTGATCGAAGAGCAGGCGATTCCTGGCGCGGGTTCGTGCGGCGGCATGTATACGGCGAACACGATGGCGTCGGCCATCGAAGCACTGGGCATGAGCCTGCCTAACTCGAGCGCGCAAAATGCGGTCTCGAAGGAAAAGGCCATGGATGCACGTCAGGCTGGCCTGCAATGCTACGAGTTGATCAAGCGCGGCATTCGCCCGCTCGATATCATGACGAAGGAAGCGTTCGAGAATGCGATCACGGTCGTGATTGCGCTCGGCGGTTCGACCAATGCAGTGCTGCACCTCATCGCGATGGCCCACTCCGCCGGCGTGGACCTGAGCATCGATGACTTCACCCGGATCGGAAAAAAAGTTCCGGTGCTGGCCGACCTCAAACCGAGTGGCCGTTTCCTCATGAGCGAGCTCGTCGCCATCGGCGGGCAGACTCCGCTGATGAAGATGCTGCTGGAAGAGAAGCTCCTGCACGGCGATTGCCTCACCGTCACAGGCAAGACGCTGGCCGACAATCTCAAGAAATCGAAGGCGTATCCGAAGGGGCAGGAAATCATCCGCCCGTTCTCCAACCCGATCAAGAAAGACAGCCACCTGGTCGTCCTCCGCGGCAACCTCGCGCCGGAAGGCGCAGTGGCAAAAATCAGCGGCAAGGAAGGCCTGAAGTTTTCCGGCAAGGCAATCGTGTTTGAAAACGAGCAGGACGCGCTCGCGGCCATTCTCGATGGTCGGGTGAAGGCGGGTCACGTGATCGTGATTCGCCACGAAGGCCCGGTGGGTGGCCCCGGCATGCGCGAGATGCTCTCGCCGACTTCGGCCGTCATGGGTCGCGGTCTCGGCAAGGAAGTGGCGCTCATCACCGATGGCCGCTTCTCCGGCGGCTCGCACGGTTTTGTGGTCGGCCACATCACGCCGGAAGCCGCGCTTGGCGGTCCGCTCGCCGTCGTAAAAAACGGCGACCCGATCACCATCGACGCCGAGAAGCGTTCACTGAATCTCGACCTGCCGAAGACTGAAATCGAAACGCGCCTCAAGAAATGGAAAGCGCCCGCCCCGCGTTACACCCGCGGCGTGCTGGCCAAGTATGCGCACGTCGTGAAGAGTGCGTCGCAGGGAGCGATCACCGACTAAAGTCGAAAGTGTCAGGGATCGGGCGACCGCATAGAGCGCGCGTTGACGCTCGTGACGCCCGTTTCTTCGGTGATTTGTCACCGGCCCGCTTTTCCAACGGCGCGTCAGCGCCCTACACCGTATTATCGTCGATCCACTTCACGAGGTTCGTTTCGATGACGAACCAGCAGGCCTTGGCGAGCCGCCGGGACGAATCGCTCGGGCAATCAGGACTGGTGAGCCATTCTCGAAGGAGCGGCAGACCCCGTTCCTTGATCTGCGCCTGAATGTATTCGCGCGACTCCGCCGGAGTCGGCAGCACTTCGATTGCCCAGCGCTCGCCGCCTTGTGGCAATCGCGTGACGGTTCCTGGACGCGGCTCATACACGGGATAGTTCGTGTAGGTGATGCGTAACATCGGAAAACCCTTAACGGGCCGCGGCATCGTGAATATCGGCGACCGATTAGAATAACGAAGCGTAAAGCGGTCGAACTGTGGAAGCCCCATCAACCCTTCGCCGATCGACGACGCACCGATCGGATAGCTGAACCCCGGAGGATGAGGACTTTTCCCCAACACGGGAATGCGAGGAATAAAAATGGGTTCCATCGGGGGCGCCGACTCGATCTGGGGCGGTTGTTCTTCCGTCGGTTCTTCGGTCACAGGTCTACAGTTTGGGTTGGGAATTACGAAGGAGCAACTATGGTGGCTCCGAGATTGCATCTGTCATACTCGGGAAACCACCTACTTGGCAATTAGGAAATATACCTATTAAAACATCAGCCGCTACCGAGGCCCACTGTCGGGCGCCGCAACGGGCGGGGTGGGTTTCGGCTGTTCTGGAATCGGCGGGATGATGAAAGAGCCATTGGCAGGGGTCGGCACGGGCACCGGTGGAGCGGTCAAGCCGGCAGCATCGGGTCGATGAATGAGCCGGTAGGTGCTGAACGTCTTCTCCGGCACCAGTGGCGTGCTGGCCAGAATCTCAAAGGGTTCCAAGGCAGAGCGGTGTTTATCCAGATCGTCCGCGCCGAGCACCAGCCAATCGATTCGTTTAAAACGCCATGCACCCAAGGCGTCCTTCAGCCGCGTAAACTGCTGGGCACCCGCATACATGAACAAACCCTCGTCTTTCGCCTCGGCCACCATGAGCCGGTCCCGTTGCCGCCCGACGGCTTGGCGGGTTTTTTCCCCGAACGTGACGAGCACGCGGTTATCATCACGGAAAGACTCGACCGTCTTCCACACGGAATACCCGGCGGCAATCGGCACGGCGAGCAGGCTCACGAGGATCGTAAGGCGTCCGATCGGCTCTTTGCCGAGCTTGAAGTTGGGCAGATTTCGCGCGGCTGCGACGAGGAGCAGGCACATGGGAGGCAGCACCGGCAGAATGCGGTCGAAGCGTTTCGAAGGCACGCACTCCATGAAAATGAGGCCTCCAAGTGTCCAGCAGACCAGCCAGGTCAGGACGGCGTCCCGGCGAAAAGCGCTTCGAACCGCCTTCACGGCAAATATCGCACAGAGCAGTGCCGTCCACGGGAGAGTGCGCGCGAGCAGGCCCAGCGCATAAGTGCCCGGGGGCAGGTTGTGATGGACCGCGGCTTCGCCGACGGTGAAACGACCGGCAAATTCCTTCACCACCACCTGCTCGTAGAAGCCCGGCATCGTCTTGCATCCGTAGATCACCCACGCACCAAATACCACCATCGGCAGGAGCCACGCCAGCCATCCGGCCCAGACATGGCGCGGCATGTCCCGCTTCAAAGTGAAGAGCCGGAATGCAATGATTCCCGGAAGCAGAAAGCCGTAAGCGATCGGTCCCTTGGTGAGAGTCGAGCCGAGGAGCAGCAGGAACGTGAACAACCGCTCACGAAACGTCCACGGCTGGCCGGTTCGCAGCTTGTTCACGATCAGCAGACCGGTGAAAAAGATAAAAGCCGTGAGCAGCATGTCGGTGCGCACGAGTGCGGCGAGGCGCGGGGTGTAGGAGTTCAGGCCAAACATGCCGATTGCCAGCATGCTGCCGATGTTGTTCCCGAAAAGGTCATCCCCTGCCCTCCAGAGCCCGCGCAAGATGAAGAGCGCCGCAATAAACGCCGGCAGCCGCCACGCGAACTCCCATCCATGCGCGCCAAGCCCAAGGTAGATGGCGGCGGACATCCAGCCTTGCAGCGGTGGCTTCGTGGCCACGTGCGGTCTGTCGGAGACACTCGAGTCCGGCATCTCCTGCATGAGCCATTTGCCGTCCTCGATCATCTGATACGACACGTAGGCCTGTTTGGCCTGGTCAAGGTCGTCGAGATGCCACGGCAGATTTCGCGTCGCGAAGAGAGCCACGATGACCGTAATAATGAGAACCGCGAATCCAGGCAGGATGTCGTCGGACGGCGAAGGGGCTTCGTTCATCAGCGAGAGGGCGAAGAATGGAGGGAATGGAGGATGGCTTGAGCGGCACGGCTACCGGCGCCGGGTGCGCCCAATTGAGCGATGACCGCGGCCAGTTCGTGCTGAAGCGTGTCCCGTGCACTGGGGTCGTTGACCAGTGTGAGGACGGCGGGCGCGATTTCCTCCGGTTTCGCCGCGTCTTGCAAGAACTCCCGCACGATCTCCCGCCCGGCAAGAATATTCGGCATGCCCAGAAAGGGCACGCGCACGAGTATCTTTCCCACTACCCATGTGAGCCACGCCACGCGGTAAAGAATCACCATCGGCAGACCAAAATAGGCTGATTCCAGCGTGGCCGTGCCGGAACAGACCATCCCAGCGGCGGCGCGCTGCATCAGTTCGTGAGCTGTGCCGACACGGATATCGCAGAGGTCGCCGGCCATGGCGCGCATTTCTGCAGCGCGCGTTTCGGACGCAGCCGCGGCGGCGAAACGCAGACCGGGATTTTGCGCGCGCATGAGCCGCGCACTTTCCAGCATCACGGGGAAGATCTTGCGCACCTCCTTGCCACGACTGCCGGGCAGCAACGCCACGAGGTCCGTTTCGCGCGGGCCGGCAAGGCGCTTCGCGGCGAGTGAATCGAGCATGGGGTGCCCCACAAATTCCGTCGGGAGGCCAGAGGCCTCGTAGAGCGGCTTCTCGAACGGAAAGATGCAGAGCATCAGATCGAGATACCGCGCCATCTTCGGAATGCGCCCGCGATTCCACGCCCACACCTGCGGGCTGATGTAGTCGATGATCTTCATCTCCGGACGCCGTTTTCGCGCGGCTTTGGCAAGGCGATGATTGAATCCGGGGTAATCGATCAGCACGAGAGCATCGGGCTGGATGCGGTCGATCTCATCGAGCATGCGATCGAACTGCGCGCGGAAGTAGCCGTATTTCTTCAGCACATCCCACAAGCCCACCACCGCTTCGTGCACCCAGTCGAAAAAATCGCCCCCGGCGAGGGCTCCCATCTGCGGTCCGCCGGCGCCGAAAAATTTCACCCCCGGCGCCTGCTCACGCAACGCCCGCATCAACTCCGCTCCGCGCGTATCTCCGCTGGCTTCGCCGGCGATGAGGTAGAGCTTCATGCCGTCAGCGAGTCAGGGTGGGGCGGGCGCCGGCCGCTTCGATCTGCCGCGTAATTTCCAAGGCAAGTTCGAGCGCCGCGGTCGCTTCGTGGCCTCCCACTTTCGGCTGGCGACCGGCTTTCGCGCACTCGACGAAATCGGCCAGTTCACGCTTGAGGGGCTCACCTTTTTCGACCTCGACCGGTTCGCGCACGATCTTCCGGCCCGCGAATGCCGTCACGATCGTCGCATCGGTCGCCACGCCGAGCAGTTTGCCGAGGAACGAACTCTCCTTCTCCGCCTCGCCCGCGAGACGCAGCAGGTAGCCGGACTGGTTCTGGTAATCGAGCGAGACGTAAGCGTCCTCCTGAAACACGCGCACCTTCCGCAGCTTTTCCTGGCTGATGCGGCTGGCGGTGATGTTCGCGACGCATCCGTTCTCAAACCGCAGCCGCACGTTCGCGATATCCTCCCCGCGGCTAAGGACCGGCACGCCTACGGCATCGACGCTGGCCACCGGGGATTTCACCAGGTGCAGAATGATTTCGATATCGTGGATCATCACATCCAGCACGACACCGATATCGAGGCTGCGTCCCGGATAAGGAGAAAGCCGCGATGCCTCGATAAACCGCGGCCGCGTGAGCCGCGTCTCCAGCGCGCTCAGCACTGGGTTGAACCGCTCGATATGCCCCACCTGCAGCACCAACCCGCGTTCCTTGGCGAGCGTGGAGAGCGCGAGCGCATCGGCGGTGTTCTCGGTGATCGGCTTTTCCACCAGCACATGCTTATCCGCTTCGAGCAGCGCCTTACCAATGGAGAAATGCGCCACCGTGGGTGCGGCCACCGTCGCTGCATCGATCAGCGAAATGAACTCCTCCATGGTCCCGCACGCCTTCGCTCCGTATTTCGAAGCCAGCTCCTGCGCGACGGTTTGGTTCGTATCGTAAATAGCCGTGAACGCACAGGACTCGAGTTCACCGAGAATGCGCGCATGATTGCGCCCGATACTGCCCGTGCCGACAACGCCGACGCGGATGGAGGATTGCGGATTACTGAGCGCGGATGGATTCACGAATTGAGGCCGTAGATGGAGATGCGCCGCTCGTCGGCGAGGGCGCGGGTTTTTTCGGGGTCGAGGATGAGAGTCTTGCCCGCTTCGACGCCGATGACGCGGAGTTTGGCGTCGCGGGCGGCATCGAGCGTGAGCGGGCCGATGACGGGCACGTCGAAGCGGAAGTCCTGGTTCGGTTTGGAGACTTTCACCATCGTCGCATCCTTGCGGCCGAGTTCACCGCCGCGAGCGATCGCGGCATTCGTCCCCTCGAAAGCTTCCACCGCGAGGACGGTGCCGCCTTTGACCACCACTGTCTGCCCGATGTCCAGCCGGCTCGATTCCTTCGCGATGCGGAAGCCGAACTCGACATCCATCACTTCCCGGCGGCTCAGGCGCGGACCGGCGATGAGACCGGTTGTCGCGAGCTGGTCTTCGAGAAATGTCGTCGCGGGGAGAAGCTCGACGCCCACCTTGCTCATCTCGGCGCCGATCGCGGCAAAGATCGATTCCGCGTTGCGCTCGCGCAGCGTGGCGAGCAGCACGAGCGCTTTCACATCCGGGCGGAGATCGAAAAGATTCTTCGGCGCGATCTGGCCAGCCATGATGCCGTGCGTTGCCCCGCTGGCCTTCAAAAAAGAAAGCATCTTTCCGAGCTGCCCCACGCGCAGCCACGCAATTTCGTCCACCTGCGCGGCGAGATCGGGGTTCGTCTCGTTTTGAAAAGCGACGGCCACGATTCGCTTCACCCCAGCCAGCCGCGCACCGCGGATGGTCGCGAAAGGATAGGTGCCGTTGCCGGCGACGAGGCCGAGAGTGGATGGAATGGAAGACAAAGGATCGCGAACCTAAGCGCCGTTGGTGGGGTCTGTCACGTATGGAGGAACGTCTCCCGGGGGGATGTTGGACGTTTGCATCGAGCCGAACAACCACCGAACCGCCCGCCTTCTCCGCCGCGTCTTGACTTCCTCCGTCCACTACGCTCCCCCTTTCCTTTCGCACATGAACCGTTTCCTTACTCTTCTGGCCCTCGGCGCTTCGGCGCTGTGGTTCTCAGGTTGCGCCGGAGGCCCGCGCCTCGGCGGCACCTACAATTCCACCGCTTACAAACCGCACAATCCGGACAACGTCCGCGTGAAGGTTTCCTTGCAAAACCGCGCGGTTTACGTGCTGGAGGGCGATCGCCCGCTCCTCGTCACCGCCACCGCCATCGGCAAGCCGGATCATCCCACGCCCACGGGCAACTTCCGGGTCTTCAACAAGATCGCGAACAAACGCTCGGGCTCCTACGGCTTTTCGGTCGATGGCAGCGGCATTCATCCCTCAACCTCTGGCGCTGCCCGGGGCCGTTACATCGGTTTCCCGATGGCTTGGTGGGTGGAATTTGCCGGAGGCTACGGCTTCCACGAAGGCTCCGTGTGGCCGACGCCGCGCACCCACGGTTGCCTGCGCCTGCACAAGAATGTGGCGCCGAAATTCTACGCGCTCGCGAAGATCGGCACACCGGTCAACATCGCCTACTCGCAGCCGGAAGATTCGACCCTCGGCCGGAACCTGAAGCGTCCGACCGACTACGCCGATCCCGATCCGGCGGCTAGCATCCTCATTTCGGAACGCGCCTTCTCCGCTCCGCCCAGCCCGCTGCTGGAAGAAGGTCAATAATCGAGTAGTCTTCTTCACCTTCTGCTTCTTCGTTGGCCCCGCTTCCGCGAAGGCCGACGAGGAGCAGAGGGGGATGAAGGAAGAGAAAACGATGCCCACGCCCGCTACCAAACCCGCCCCCCGCGTCAATCTCCGCACTCCGGATGTCATGGCTGCGGTGCAGGCGCAGGTGGAGACGCACTATCGCAGCGAAATCGTCGATCGCCTCCGCGCCAGTGGTGGCGTGTTGTCGGTCGATGGCGTCACGGTGCGGCTCGCGAAGCAGTTCGGCTTTTGCTACGGCGTCGAGCGCGCCATCGATCTCGCCTATGCAGCCGCGAAGGTCTTTAAGGACCGGCGCGTTTTCATCCTCGGGGAAATCATTCACAACCCCGAGGTCAATCGGCAGATCGCCGAACTCGGCATCACGAATCTCATCCCCCCGGGACGCGAACCCGATCTCGACGGACTCACCGCGAACGACGTGGTGATCGTGCCCGCCTTTGGCAGCGAGGTGAAGACCGTCGCGCGCATCAAAGAAATCGGCGCGCAGATTGTGGACACGACTTGCGGCGACGTCATGAGCGTCTGGAAGCGCGTGCGGCAGAACGCGCAGGATGACATGACGTCGATCATCCATGGCAAGGCGTCGCATGAGGAGACCAAGGCCACCGCCAGTCGCGCGGTGGTGGAAGGCCGCGGACATTACCTCATCGTGCTCACGCTCGCGGATACCGATTACGTCTGCGACTACATCCGTCACGGAGGCGATAAGGCAGCTTTCCTCGAACGCTTTCGCGGCGCCGCCAGCGACGGGTTCGATCCCGACCTGCATCTGCGGCGCGTCGGCGTGGCCAATCAAACCACCATGATGCGCGGTGAAACCGAGGAGGTGCAGCGTCGGATCATGGCCGCCGTGCGCGACCGCGACGGCGATACCGGCCTTGCCCAAAGCTACCGTTTTTTCGATACGATCTGCGGCGCAACCCAGGAACGGCAGGATGCGCTCCGCGATATGCTGCTGCTGCCGATGAATGTGCTGCTCGTCATCGGTGGCTACAACAGCTCGAACACCTCGCATCTCGCGGAAATGGGCGAGTCGAAGCTGCCGACCTATTTCATTCGCAACGCGGCCAAAATCGAGAGCCGCGACCGCATCGTCCACTACGACCAACACGACAAGGTCGAGCGCACGAGCGAACACTGGCTGCCGGATGCTCCCGTGGTCGTCGGCATCACCGCGGGCGCAAGCTGCCCGAATAATTTAATCGAGGACGTGATCGTCCGTGTCTTCGAACTGCACGGCATCGGACGGGAGAAGCTGGTCTAGCGAAGCGATGAGCTGCGCTCCGCCCTGAGGTGCTGCGCTCTACCCCCACCCCAGTTCCAGCCCCTCCCCCGAAGGCGCCCCTGCGCATCCTTCTGGTCGATGACGAATCGGCAAATCTCTTCGTGCTGCAAAGCCTGCTCGAAGATCTCGGGCACCCCATTCGCACCGCGCTGTCCGGTCCGGACGCCCTGAAACTCCTCGCCCGCGAAGAGTTCGCCCTGGCGATCCTCGACATCATGATGCCGGAGATGAGCGGCGTGGAACTCGCCGCGAAAATCCGCGAGCAAGCCGGCACCCGCGCACCGGCCGTCGTCTTCCTCACAGCGCGCTTTCCCGACAAGGAATTGACCGAGCAGGCTTACGCGACGGGTGCAGTCGATTACCTCAGCAAGCCGGTCGATTCGAATCTGCTCGTCGCGAAGGTAAAATCGATCCTCGCGCACGCGGAAGCGCAGCGCAGCCTCGCCACGGAGACGGAACGGCGCGTGCGCATGGAGACGCAATTGCGCGAGAGCGAACGGCAGGTGCAGCAGAAGGAGTGGCTGCTGATGCTCGACAGTCGCCGCCCGGAAGATCAGGCGGATCGCGGTGCGGCCTTTCGCTTCATGACGGAAGTCGGCGCGGCGGCTTTCGAGGTGGAGCGCTCGAGCGTTTGGCTGTTCGACACGAGCCGCACCACCCTTACGCTCGCCGATCTCTACGAACGCACGAAAGAGCACCATTCGTCGGGACAGACACTCCTCGCAGCCCAGCATCCCGCTTACGTCGCCGCGCTCGGCGAAGGTCGTGCGCTGGCCGCGGAGGATGCCCTCACCGATGCACGTCTGCGCGAGTTGCGGCTCGGTTATCTGCGCGCCTTCAATATCCAGGCCGCCATGCATGCTCCGGTCCGCTGGCGCGGGGAAATCGTCGGCGTCCTTTGCTTCGAACACATCGAGGCCAAACGCCGCTGGTGGCCGGATGAAGAGACAGCGGCGGCCTCCCTCGCCGATCGCGTCGCGCTGGTGCTGGAAGCCGAGGCGGCCCGCGCAGCCCAGACCGCCCTGCGCCGGGCGCGCGACGAACTGGAAGCACGCGTCACCGCCCGCACCGCGGAACTCAACGTCGCGCTTCGGACCGCGGAAGAAGCCAGCTCGGCCAAGTCGCGTTTCCTCGCCAACGTCAGTCACGAACTGCGCAGCCCGCTCAACGCCATCCTCGGGCTAAACGAGATGATGATCGAGAACGGACTGGCCGGGCCGCAGCGCCACCTGGCTGAGCTGCTCCAGCATAGCGCCGAGGGCATGCTCGCGATCGTCAACGATCTGCTTGATCTCGCGAAAACCGAGGCCGGCCATTTCGAGGTCGAAGAGCGCGTCCTCGACCTGCCCGCGCTCGTCTTGGAAACCGTGCAGGTTCACCAGCCGCGAGCGGCCGCGAAGGAGCTGCATCTTTCCGCCTCGCTCGCGGCGGGCCTCCCGGGCTGGGTCAAAGGCGACCCGCTGCGCCTGCGGCAAGTGCTCACGAATCTCATCGGCAACGCGGTGAAGTTCTCCACCCGGGGCCAGATCGTCGTGACCGCTGAACCCACGGCCGCGCCCGACGGACGAGCGGGCGTTTGCTTCACCGTGCGGGATGAAGGCCCCGGGATTTCGCCGGAAGATCAACAGCGCATCTTCGAGCCTTTCGTGCAGGGCGACACTTCCAACACCCGCGCGCATGGAGGCACTGGGCTGGGGCTTTCGATCTGCCGCGAAATCGTGATGCGCATGGGGGGCGACATTCAGCTCGAAAGCACGCCGGGGCGCGGATCGACGTTTCGCTTCACGCTGGCTTTCGAACCGGCCGCGCCACCTGCGGAAGTGTCTTTGTCGAACCTTAACGCGAACGGAAGCGTCGCCGGTCTCCGCGTGCTCATCGCCGAGGATAGCGACACCAACGCGATCGTCGCGCGAGATCGCGTGGAGAAGCTCGGCTGCACCGCCGCGGTGGTTCGCAACGGCGCGGAAGCAGTAGCGGCATGCGAACGGCAGGAGTTCGACGTGGTGCTGATGGATTGCCACATGCCCGTGATGGACGGCTACGAAGCGACGGCACAGTTACGCGCCCTCGAATCGGCCGGTTCGCGGCGTGTCTGGATCGTGGCGCTCACCGCCAACGCGATGCCTGGAGAGGACGAACAATGCCGCCGCGCCGGCATGGATGCCTTCCTCAGCAAGCCGTTCCGCGCTCCACAACTGCACGCCGCCCTGGCGGCCGCAGCCCGCGCCTTACCCGCCATCGCGTCCCCCGCTCCGAAGGTCGCCCCACCGGCGCTCGATGCCGATACGCTTGCAGCGATCCGCGAAGGCGACACACCGGATGCAGCCGGGTTCCGCATCATCGTCGCCAGCTTCACCAACGAGTCCACCACGTGCCTGCAAACCATCGAAGCCGCCCGCGCGAACGGCGATGTCGAAGCCTTGCGGCTCGTCGCACATAAACTCGGTGGCAGCGGCGGCACGATTGGCGCGCTACATTTACATCGGCTCTGCGGCGAAGTGCAGGTGCACTGCCGCAACGGTCGCCTGGCCGAAGCCTCCGCGCTGGTGCCGGCGCTCGCCGAAGAAACCGCCCGCGTGCGCGCTGCTCTGGACGAAGCAGCCCAAAAGCCAGTAGAACCCTGACCGCCGCCCGTTTTCCCAACCTGCATGTCGAATTCGCAGCCCTACATCCTCATTCTCGAAGACTCCGAAGTGCTCACCAATGTTTTGCTACAGTGGTTCGCGCGGAAATTTCCCGAGCGGCTCGTCACCCGCGCCGCCTCGGTCGCTCAGGCGCATGAAATCGCCGCCTCGGTGCAGATCGATTTCGTCCTCGCGGACTTTCACCTGCCAGACGGAAACGGCGTCGATTTCGTATGTGAACACTGCGCGCGTAATCCGCACGTCCAGTTTGTCATCATGACCGGTGTGTCCGATCCCGACCGCGTGCGCGGGGAGATTGCCGGACTCGGCCCGGTTGGCTTCCTCGAGAAACCGCTGAACATGGCGGTGCTCGAACGCGTGCTCCGTCAGCACCTCGGCCCGCCACCGGCCGGCTTTCACGCTGAACTGCGCGCCACGCAACCGGCCGAAATCATCCAACTCAAGTGCATGGCGTCCGCCACGACGGTGCTCGAATTCCTTAACTCCAACGGCGCCATCGGCCGTGCGCATCTGCTCAACGGGAACATCATCCACGCGGAAACTCCGACTGCCACCGGGCTCGGCGCACTCGCGCAGATGATCTCCTGGAGCCGGGGTGCTGCGCGCGAACTGGTTGGCGCCGAAGCCCCGCCGAAGCCGACTATTACCGTGCCGTGGAGCATGGCCCTCATCGAGGCTTCACGCCTGGCTGACGAAGCAAAGGCGAAGGCAGAGGCGAACTAGATCGCCGGGCTCTCGCGTCGATTCCCCCCATGCTGCGACGAGATTCGAACGACCCGAGGGAAACCTGCCCATTTTGCCACCGCTGGATTTCGACCGAACATCGGCGCTGCCTCTGCGGCGCGTGGATCCGGCCGCCTTTCGGCCCAGCTTGTCTCGCCTTCGGCTTTGCGGTCCTTCTTCTCACCGCCAGTCCTCGACTGACCCTGCTTCTGCCGCGGCTTTTTCCGTCTGCACCTGCGCCTGTTTTCATCGCCGGCCTGTTCGGAGTCATCGTCGCCAGCACCCGCCTCAGCCTGCTGCACGATCATTACGCGCGACGCCGAAGCATCGCTACAGCGCTTCACCTTTTCTTCACCTTCGCTGCTTTCACCGCAGTTATTGCCTTCCTCACCTCACTGCTCGACACGTTTCTCTGACGCGGGCGCAAACCGCAGTTCAGCGATCAGCGGACGATGATCGGAGCGGAAAGTGATCTCGTGGTGGCAGCGCACGGGCAGTAGCTGCTGGTCGCACCACATCTGATCGAGTGAGAGGACCGGGAATGGCATCGGCCAAGTTTCGCCCAGCCCATCGCCCGCCTTTTCAAACGTGTTCACGAAGTTTTTCCGCAGGCCAGCCAGATGCACGGAATCGCGCGGCGTATTGAAATCGCCGAGCACGACGAGGGGGCGGTCGCGCAGGGAATCGGCGAGTTCCGCGAGCTTTGTGAGCGCCACCCGCCGCGGCAGGGTCGGCACACCGCTGATATCCACCTGCAACACACGGACTTCGCGCCCGCCGATGACGGCGTCGAAATACGAATAGTAGGACGACGGTGCCAGCAGCCCCGATTTCCGCGCCGTCACCTCGCCTCGCACGAGACACAACATGTTTCCTTCCGTAAACTCGACCTTGTAATCGCGGAACGCCTCGCGCCAGCGCTCACGGCCTTTGTCGTTCTGCTGGAGTGGTTCCGCGACGGTGATGAGATCGGCATCATACCCGCGCAGCCGCTCCGCAATGGCGGGGAATCTGCGCACCGGCCGGGCGACATTCCACTGCACGACGCGCAGGTCGGACGGCTCGTGCGACGGCGCGCGATCGCTCCAGCTTCGCATCAGCCATAACCCCGCGAAGATATGCGTGAGTGCGATCGCTCCGAAGAACATCCACGGCTGGCGGCGGAATTGCCAGACGAGCGGCAAGGTCAGCGCCATGAGCACCGGCCATGGCGTCACGTAGTAAAGCGGCGCGAGCACATCGACCGAATCACGCAGCGTAAGACGCAACAGAATGCCGTTCAGCCAGAGCAGCAGGTAGAATGGAAAAAGCTGGGGCCATACCCAGCGGAGAGCCTTCACCGTAGGAGCGGCGTGAAGAAGCTCTCTAGCGCCTCCGCGCCCTTCGCGAAGCTCAGCGTGTAGCGCGCTTTCTCGATAGCCTGCACCACAAAGTCCGTGCAATCGTGCGGATGCTCGAAGAGCCGCGCAGCCATATCGAAGAGCTGCTCGTGCGTCCGGCCAAAGCCGCACAGGTCAGGGAACACCAGTCGCTCTGTCGTGCCGTGTCCACCGAGACAAGGAATGCGCGAGAGAAGCGCATCCCCCGCGACCTGGCCCGGCACGGTGCTGGCATCAAGCTGAAAGACGAATCGATGCTTCGCGACCGCGCGCAGGTATTTCGGATACGGCAAGCGTTCCTCCACCACCCGCAGCATGCCTTCGCCAAATTCGAGCTGCCGCAGCATCTTCCGTCCCCCCCAGCCTTCGAGATTGAAGACCGTGACCGACTCCCCAAGCCCCTCCGCGAGGCGACGGATGAGTTGCAAAGCGGCAAAGTGATTCCGCGTCGGCGTGCGAAATTCCCGTGTGCCAATAAAGACTCCGCGTTTCTCTTCCTCGGGCCGGGTAAAATCCCACCGCGGGTCCTCGACCGGATAGGGCGTCGGGATGAACTCCACTCGCTGTGCCCCCGTCCACAAAAACAGCGGGAGCAAATCCGGCGTGGTCGCAATGGCACCATCGCTCATCTCGCAAATCTGCCGGAAGAGCTCGATATTCCGCCCCCGCGCCAGTTGCTCCGCGACCTGATGCCCGCCCGCCTCCTTCCAGGCGACGACGACGCACTTCTTTTCCCGCCGCAGCCGGGTGATCGCTTTGGCCGCGCGCGAAAGGTCGTGCGTCAGCAGCAATATCACCGCCCGCACATCACGCGGGATCGCATCGTAATCGCTCGCAAACACGCCCCCCGTGCAGGCCGCAAACGCATGGTAGTTCACTGGCGCATGGACCTTTTCATCCGGCGCACCGGCGAAATCGGGGAACGACTGGTCGGGATCGCGCCCGCCGGGATTGAGAACAGCGACTTTGAGCATTTGGAGGCCGGGATGAGACGCGAAGACTGCCCAAGGTCAAAGGCCTAACTCGTCAACCTGCCGCCGCTCCCGTTTCGTCGGGCGACCGGCGCCTTTCGGCCGGAAGCCAGGTGGGAGCAGGTTCACTTCGCGTCGGCGGGCATATTCCTCGGGCGGGGTGAGGTCTTCGGCGAATTGCGCGACGAGCTTGGCGCCAACGCGGGAGGGCGGATCGGCGAGGACTCGGACAGTGCGAGTGATTTGGTTTACCAAAGCGACGATCACCTCACCCGGGCGAACTTCGTGAGCAGGTTTGGTCGATTCACCGCCGATCTTCACGTGGCCACCCTTGATGGCGTCGGTCGCCAGCGTGCGGGTCTTATAAATGCGGACAGCCCAGAGCCATTGATCGAGGCGCATGAATGAAGAATCGTTTCCGATTGCGTAAAAAACGAGCGAAATCGTTATGATTGACTTCATTCATAACCGAGTAGGATGGAAGCGTGAAAGTGCCGTTGCACGTCATCCAAGCCCGCCGCGAGAAGCTGGCGGCGCTTATTGAGCAGCATCGTTTCCTCCCGGTGAAGGAACTATGCCGCCGTCTGGGCGTCTCGGAAGCGACGATGCGGCGGGATTTGGCGGCACTGGAGGAGGAGAAGCGGATCACCCGGACCTTTGGCGGGGCGTTGAAGGAGTTTAATGATCGATTCCCGTCATTTCGAGAGCGGCAGGGGCAGGCCGCCCGGTCCAAAGCGAAGGTCGCGAAGCTCGCGCTGAAGTTCCTCGAACCCGGCAAGACTTACTTCTTCGATTCAGGCACGACAGTGCTGGCCATTGCGGAGGCTTTCCGGGAAGCACCCGTTACCCCCATCACCATCGTTACCTCGAATCTCCCGGTTGGTGAAGTCCTCGCAGCCATTCCTGGGGTCGATGTCTATTTGCTTGGAGGGCAACTGCTGCACCTCCAGTCCACGCTTTTGGGCGAAACAGCGCAAAAAAGCCTCGAATTCTGGCATTTCGATTGGGCTCTGCTCTCTACGGAGGGCATGACCTCTGCCGGGCTTTGGAATTCCCAACTGGCCATCGTCGAGCAGCAGCGCGCGGTCCTTCGCCGCAGCGCACGGCATGTGTTCTGCCTCGATAGCTCCAAACTCAATCGACAGGCGCCTCATTTCCTCATCGGCTGGAACGATGTGGATACCCTGCTCACCGACGTGCCGTTGGAAAAACTTCATGCTGCGGGCATTACACTGGGTTCTCCTAACTACGTCGGGCCAAGCGCGCCGCATCTTGACGCGTCCCCCCTTCCTTCCGAGCCATCGTCTCCTGAAAGCCCGGACATGCCGGTTCACATTTTATGATCGAAAATAATCAAAAAATTGTTTTGACGGATCGCAGAGAAGTTATATGAACGAGTTCAATCATTTAGATTTTCCCCGACCGTAAATGAGCGCTCCTCTTCATCCCAGCCGCACCGCCGTTGAGGCTCTCGTGCGTTCGGCGGTATTCAAACAACTCGGCCAGCAAGCGCCAGTGGAGGCCGCGCCTAGCCTGCTCGTCAACAGCTCGGCCCGGCACATGCACATCTCGCCGGAGAACCTGGAAGTGCTCTTCGGCCCTGGCGCGAAACTTACGGTGCACAAATGGCTTTACCAAAAGGACCAGTTTGCCTCTGAGCAGACCGTTACCCTCATCGGGCCGCGCCGCCGTGTCATTCCGAGCCTCCGCATCCTCGGCCCGTGCCGCAACCTGACCCAGATCGAGCTCGCCCTTACCGACGCGGTGCAGCTTGGCATGGAGATCCCAGTCCGCATGTCCGGCGACATCGAAGGCACGCCCGGCGGCTACGTGATGGGCCCGAAAGGCATGCTGGAAATGAAAAACGGCATCATCCGCGCCGCTCGCCACGTCCACATGTCGCCCAGCGACGCGAAATTCTACGGTGTGAAGCATCTCGATCGCATCACGCTCAAGGTCGTCTCGAAGGACTGCAACACGCGCTTCGACGACCTGATCGTCCGCGTCGATCCCAGCTTCAAGCTGGAGGTCCACATGGACACCGACGAGGCCAACGCCTGCGACCTCGAACGCGCGACCAAGGTCGAACTGATTAAATCTTAACCCTCAACCCAAACTAACAACCTAATGAGCGAAGCAATCGGACTAATCGAAACTCGCGGTTACGTGGGCCTGGTGGAAGCCAGTGACGCCATGGTGAAAGCCGCGAACGTGCAACTGGTCAAATCCATCCCGATCGGCGGGGCGTTGATCACCACGGTCGTCAAAGGCGACGTCGGCAGCGTGAAAGCGGCCGTCGAAGCCGGCAAGGAAGCCGCCAAGCGCGTGGGCAATCTCGTGGCCTCCCACGTCATCGCCCGCCCCTCGCCCGACCTGCTGAAATTCTTCACCAGCTAGTCGCATCCCCACTCTTCATTCTTAACTCCTAACTCTTAATTTCATTATGCCCGGACAAGCTCTCGGAATGATCGAAACCAAAGGCCTCGTCGCTCAGTTTGAAGCGACCGACGCCATGCTCAAAGCCGCCAACGTCGAACCCATCGGCTGGGAAAAAGTCGGCTCGGGCTTCGTCAGCACCTTCGTGCGCGGCGATGTCGCCGCCGTGAAAGCCGCGGTGGAAGCCGGCGCTACTGCCGCTGCCGCAGTCGGTGAAGTCGTGGCCGTCCATGTGATCCCGCGCCCGCACGACGATCTGGCCACTCTCGGCAAGTTCCTCGGCGGCAAGCCTGCTGCACCCGCTCCCGCGAAGTAACCTTCATTCCTCCCGTCACTCCCATCCTTCCCTCGCAGGGAAGGATAAGAGGATGGGAGAAGGGCTCCGCCACGCTCGTTACTACTTCATGACTGCCAATAAGATCCTCGTTGCCAATATCGGTAGCACTTCGTTCAAGTTTCGCTTGATCGAGATGCCGAGCGAGCGCGTGCTCGCACAGGGCGGTGTGGAGCGGATTGGCAGCGCGGAGTCTCCGTGGAAGGCAAAGATTGGCAGCGAGCCGGAGCAGAAAGGCACGGCTGCCCTGCCCAATCACGGTGCGGCCATCGCCCTCGTCGAGAAACTGCTCGGCGGGTTTGGCGAACTCGCAGCCATCGGCTTCAAGGTCGTGATGGCGCGCGGCATCTCGGGCACGCAGCTCCTCGATGAGCGTGTGCTCGGCGCGATGGAAGAAGTGAACACGCTCCTTCCCGCGCACAATCCGCCCTACATCGCCGCGGTGCGCAGCTTCCACCAGTCGCACCCGCATATTCCGTGCATCGGCACGTTCGAGACCGCGTTCTACGATCATGTGCCGGTGGAAAACGTGCGCTACCCGGTGCCGCGCGAATGGGAAGAGAAATACGGCATCCGCCGTTATGGCTTCCACGGCGCGAGCCATCGGTTCGTGACGCAGCGCTGCGCCGAGCTCCGCGGCACGGATCAACTTCGCATCATCTCCTGCCACCTCGGGGGCAGCAGTTCGATTGCGTGTGTCCGCAATGGGAAGGCCATCGACTCGAGCTGGGGCATGACGCCGCAGAGCGGCCTGCCGCAGAACAATCGTGTGGGCGACTTCGATGTCTTCGCTCTCATCTATCTCGCCCGCGATCTCGGCCTCGGTATCGACGCCGTCGAAAAAGCGCTCACTTCGAACTCCGGCCTCAAAGGCCTGTCTGGACTCGCCACCGGCGACGTCCGCGACCTCATCGAAGCCTCGGCCCAAGGGAACCGCGACGCCGCCATCGCGCTTGATGTCTTCGTCGCCGCCATCCGCAAATACATTGGCCAGTTCCTCGTCGAATTGAACGGCGCCGACGTCCTGATCTTCACGGCCGGCATCGCGGAAAATAACCCGATCCTGCGCGAAAAGATCTGCGCGAACCTCAGCTTCTGCGGCCTCGAACTCGACCACGAGGCCAACAACCGCGTCCGCGCCGACGAAGCCGTCATCTCGACACCTGCCTCGAAAATCGAAGTGCGCGTCATCCCGACAAACGAAGAAATCATTATCGCCCGCAACGCCTGGGCGAAGCTTCCCACTCTTTAATTTAGCTAACCCAACCCCGCGCCATTAGTCGCGACCCTCAACTCTCAACTATCAACCCTCAACTATTCATATGGCACAACAAGCAATCGGAATGATCGAAACCCGCGGCCTCATCGCCCTCGTCGAGGCGACGGACGCGATGCTCAAATCGGCCAACGTCGAACTCGTCGGCCCCATGACCCAGGTCGGCAACGCCATGGTGACCGTCTGCGTCACCGGCGACGTCGCCGCCGTCAAAGCCGCCACGGAAGCCGGCAAAACCGCCGCGCAGTCGCTCGGCGAAATTGTCAGCGTCAGCGTCATCGCCCGCCCGCACGGCGATCTCACGGCCGTTCTCCCGAAGGCCAAGTAAGCTCGCTCCTTCGCATCATGATCCTGGCGAAAGTCGAAGGCGCTATCGTCGCCACGAAGAAGAACACGAAGATGACGGGCAGCAAATTGCTGCTCGTGCGCCCGCTCGTGATCGATTCGCCAACTGCGAAGGAATTCCGCCCGGGCACCTCGACGCTCGTCGCCGTGGACAGCCTTGGCGCGGGCGAAGGTGAAGTCGTGCTCGTCGTCCAAGGCAGCTCCGCGCGCCTCGCTGCCGACGACAAGGACTCGCCGGTCGACGCCGTCGTCATCGGCATCGTCGATACCGTCGATGTCTCCAAACAAATCCTCTACCGCGCGCAGTAACCCCAATTCCCTAAATGGCCACCATTGACGAAAGACTCGTATCCCGAGTGGTGAGCGAAGTGCTCAGCCGCTTGCAGACGCAAACGAAGGTTAGCTCGTCCGGACAGAGCAGCTTCGGCGTTTACGACAAGATGGAGGACGCCTGCGCCGCGGCGCAGCGCTCGTTCGAAAAACTCCGCAACCTCGGCGTCACTGCGCGCAAGCAGGCGATCAACGTGATCCGCCGCATGTGCGTCGCGAAGGCGAAGGAATGGGGTGAGATCGAATTTGCTGAGACAAAGATCGGCCGACTCGATCACAAGATCGAAAAGCTCAAGATCTGCGGCGACCTCGTGCCAGGCGTAGAGTTCATGGAGCGCCACGCGTTCAGCGGCGACTTTGGTCTGACCGTGATCGACTTCGCGCCGTGGGGCGTCATCGGTGCGGTGACCCCTTCGACTCACAGTGTGCCGACGCTGACGGGCAATGCGATTAACATGATCGCCTCGGGCAATGCGGTCGTGTTCAACACGCACCCCAGTGCCGCGAACTGCGCGGCACTTGCCATCCGCAGTTACAACGAAGCTATTTTCCAGGAGACCGGCATTAGCGATCTCCTCACCACGGTGGTGAAGCCGACGCTCGATACTTTCGACGCGATGTGCAAACACCCGGCGGTGAAGCTGCTCTGCGTCACCGGCGGCCCCGCGGTCGTTGCAGCGGCGATGAAGACGGGCAAACGCGCTGTGTGCGCCGGCCCCGGCAATCCCCCGGTGGTGGTCGATGAGACCGCTGACCTGGCCAACGCGGCGAAGTGCATCATTCAAGGCGCGAGCTACGACAACAACCTGCTCTGCATCGGCGAAAAGGAAGTCTTCGTCGTCGATTCGGTGGCCGACAAACTTTGCGCCGAACTGAAGAAAGCCGGTGCAGTGCAACTCGACGCCAAGCAGATCGAAGCGCTGGCGGAAAAGGCGTTTGTTTTTCCGCAGGGCAAAGGCGCCGGCTGTCCGCACCCAGTCGTTAATCGCGACCTCGTGGGCCGCGACGCCGCCGTGCTTGCCAAGGCTATCGGCCTTAGCGTGCCGCCGAGCACCCAGCTTCTCTTTGGCGAGACGAAGGAGGATCACATCTTTGTCGATGAAGAGCAGATGATGCCCTTCATCCCGATCGTCCGCGTGCCGAATGTGGACGCCGGCATCGCCGCCGCCATTCGTGCCGAGCACAACTACAAGCACACGGCGATCATGCACTCCACCAACATCAAGGCCCTGACCAAGATGGCGCAGGCGGCGGACACGACGCTCTTCATCAAGAACGGCCCGTGCATGACCGGCCTGGGCCTCGGTGGCGAAGGTTTCCTCAGCTTCTCGGTCGCCACCCCGACCGGCGAAGGCGTGACCACGCCGATGACGTTCACCCGCTCGCGCCGCTGCGTGATGGTGGAAGAATTGAATCTGTTTTAATGCGCCTCGCGACGATTCACGGCTACCTAACCTCGACGGTGAAGCACCGCAGCATGGAAGGCTGGCGGTTGCTCATCGCCGTGCCCGAAAGCCCGGATCTCGCGCCTCAGATCGTGCTTGATTCACTCGGCGCAGCGATCGGCCAGCGGGTGCTCATTTCCAGCGACGGCAGCGAAGCCCGCAAGATGGTGAAGGACGACCGCAGCCCGGCTCGGTGGACCGTAATGGGGATCATCGATCCAGAAAGGGATCTCGCATTATGAGGATGGGCACCGTCATCGGTCGCGTGACGCTTTCCGTCCGCCACAAACGCTACTCCGGCGAGCGCCTGCTTCTCACGCTGCCGTGGAAGACCGACACTTTCAGGGGCGACGAAAAATTCGACCCAGCCATCGTGGTTTATGACCAACTGGGGGCGGGCGTCGGTCAGCAAATCGCCATCAGCGAAGGCCGCGAAGCCGCCTGTCCTTTCCCCACTCCCACACCCGTGGACGCCTACTGCGCCGCGCTCGTGGACGAACACTTTTACAAAGAATAATCTATGACCCTGATCACCCAGAAAGAAGCGACCGATATTGTGAAAAGCGGCGCGAAGGAGTTTCGCCAGAACAGTGAAATCCGTCTCACTCCCGGTGCGAAAGACATTCTGAACGACGCCGGCGTGAAGATCGTTTTCGATTCGAGCGCCCCGACCGTGGTGGCGGCTCCGGCCTCCTCAGGCGAATCGAAAGGCTACGCTCCCGTGGCCGCGCCCGGCGCTTACAGCGCGGACGACATCAAGCTCTTCAACTCGAAGGAAGCGAACGAGATCAAGGAACAGATCTGCGACATCGGCCGCCGCATCTGGGCTCGCGAATATTGCGACGGCAACGGCGGCAACATCTCCGCGCGTCTCGCCCCGGATCGCTTCATCTGCACGCCGACGGGCGTGAGCAAAGGCTTCATGCGACCGGACATGCTGTGCATGGTCGATGGCAAGGGCACGCAGTGTGGCGGCACGTGGAAGCGCTCGAGCGAAATCACGACGCACATGGCTATCTTCCACTCCACGCCGGAAGCGGTCAGCGTGTGCCACGCGCATCCGTGCCACGCGGGCGCCTTCGCGATTAAAGGCATGCAGCCCCCGCCGCGCCTCATTCCCGAGTTGGAAGTGTTCGTCGGCACCGTCGCCTACACGCCTTACAAAACGCCCGGTTCGCCGGAAATCGCCGCGGAAATTTTCCCGCTCGCGCCGAAGCATCAGTCCATCCTCATGGGCAACCACGGCGTTATTTGCTGGGGCAAATCAGTCGAGGACGCTTACTTCAAAATGGAGATCACCGATGCCTATTGCCGCACGGTCATCCTCGCCCAGGCGATCCCCGGCTCCGCCTCGATTCCCTGCGAGAAGCTGCCTGAACTGCTCAACATCAAGAAGAGCCTCGGCCTGCCGGACGATCGTTACGACCTCAAGCCCGCAGGCCTGTGCGAAGTCGATCCGTGGTCCCAAATGTGCGGTTCGCACGGCTGCTCCTCGCCGGTCACGCCCTTCAACCCGATGACGAACGACGCCAATCCGAGCGACGCCGACATCGAAGCGCTTGTGCAGAAGCTGACCGACGAGATCGTCGCCAAGCTCGGCAAATAATTCATCAAGGCCATGTCGCTCGTTGACCAGGTTCGGCAAGCAGGAGTCGTCGGCGCAGGGGGCGGCGGCTTCCCGGCGCACGTCAAACTGGGCGCGAAGGCGGAGATCATCATCGCCAACGGCGCCGAGTGCGAGCCGCTGCTGCATAAGGATGCGGCGGTAATGGAACACTACGCCGCCGACATCGTGCGCGGTGTCGAACTGAGCATGGCCGCGACGGGCGCGAAGGAAGGCGTCATCGGCATCAAGGCGAAGAAAAAGAAAGCCGTCGAAGCCGTCGAACAAGCCTGCCAAGGCTCGCGGGTGCGCGTGCAACTACTGGGCGATTTTTATCCCGCCGGCGACGAATACGATCTCGTCTTCACCGTCACGGGGAAACTCATCCCGCCCGCTGGCCTGCCCATTCATGTCGGCGCGATTGTCAACAACGTCGAAACACTCGCCAACATCGCGCAGGCTGTGGACGGCAAGCCGGTCACGCACAAGACCATCACGATTGCGGGCGCCGTCGCCGAACCCGTGTCGCTGACCGTGCCGATCGGCATCAGCTACCGCGAGTGCATCGCCGCCGCGGGTGGCGCGACCTGCGACGATCCGGTTCTCGCCATTGGCGGCCTCATGATGGGAGAAACGAGCGGCGATCTCGATCGTCCTGTCACCAAGACCAGCACGGGCGCGATCATCCTCCCGCGCGATCACCATATTATCGAACGTAAGCTCAAGCCACCGAAAAAGCAGGCCGCCATCGGCAAATCGGCGTGCGATCAGTGCCGCTACTGCACCGAATTCTGCCCGCGTTTCCTGCTCGGCTACAAGGTCGAGCCGCATCAGGTCATGCGCACACTGGCTTTCACCGGCACGGGCGCCGAGCGCTTCAACGAATGGGCCGCACTGTGCTGTTCGTGCGGCCTTTGCACGCTCTACGCCTGCCCGGAAGAGCTTTATCCGAAGGAAGCCTGCGACGATTCCAAAGCCGTGCTGCGCGCCCAGAATTGGAAGTGGACCGGCCCGAAGGAAGTGAAGGAGCATCCCATGCACGATGGCCGCCGCGTGCCGATCAAGACCTTGATGAAGAAACTCCACGTCGAGGAATACGACAGCCAGGCGCCGCTGCGCCCCGGCATCGTGGAGACAAATCGCGTCGTCCTCCCGCTCAAACAAAGTGCCGGCGGTCCGACCGTCCCGCTTGTCAAAGCCGGAGACACCGTCAAAGCCGGACAGACCATTTCCGAACCCGCGCCGAACGCCCTTGGCGCGCTCATTCACGCGCCCTTTGCCGCGAAAGTCGTCGCCGTCACGAAGGACGCCATCACCTTGACCAAGTAATGAATCAGAAATCCATCGGCCTGATCGAACTCTCCAGCGTCGCCGCCGGTTTCTCGGTAGCCGATTCCGCCCTCAAGGCCGGCAACGTGAAGCTGATGCTCTCGCGTTCCATTTGCTCGGGCAAATACATGATCGTCGTCTGCGGCGACACCGCGAGCGTCGAAGCCGCCATTGCCACGGGCAATGAAGTCGCCGACGGTTGCCTCATCGATCACATCGTCATCGCGAACCTGCACCCCGACGTGCTCAACGCCATCGGCCGCACCACGCCGGTCGAACCGACTGGCGCGCTTGGCATCTTCGAGAGCTTCAACGTCGCCACGCTCGTGAAAGCCGCCGACGCCGCCGCAAAAGCCGCGGACGTCACGCTGCTCGAAGTCCGTCTCGCCATGGCGCTCGGCGGAAAGGCTTTCTGCACGCTCACCGGAGACGTATCGTCGGTGCAGGCTGCCGTCGCGGCGGGCCGCGCCGTCATCGCCGAAGCCGGCGTGCTGGTGAACGCCGTCGTGATTCCGCGTCCGCATCCGGACGTATATCGCGAAGTCATCTAACCCCCCCGAGCTTTCGCCCCAGTGTCATGGGCTTCCCTCTGTGTCACCTTACTGGCGGTTAGCCAGAGACGTGCAAAGCCAGGCTGATTTTGAACCGCCGATCCTCGCTGATATTTCCCCGATCCCGGTTTCCGGGCTTGCCGTTTTCGCGGAAACTCATCGCATGCATAGGGGCCCTTCTTTTGGGAGGCTTGAAGGTTCTCGCGGCGGCCTTGGTGGGCAGCGATGATTTTGAGGACAACTTCAAGGATCCGACCAAGTGGGGAGCGGATACCGGGTTAGGCGCACTCTCCGGCACATTCACCGAAACGAATGGTCGCCTCGAATTTACCACCGCGGGAACCGATTCCTTCGAAACGCGACCGTGGGTTTTGAATTTCGGCTCTTTTGTCGAGAATTGGGAGGTGCAACTCGACACCACCATCGCCACGGTCGCCGGTTTCGGCAGATTCATGGGCTTGGGATTGGAAGTTCGGCGAACGAACAACAGCGATCTTCGAATGGGTATCCTGCATGAGAGCGCCCAGTCCGCCTGGGACTATTATTCGTATCTGCTCAACCCGGACACGAGTGGCTCAAACAGTGGCACCCTGCCCGGCGCAGCTTCGGGAGCAGTGCGAATCGTTTTCGATGCCGAGACAAAAGTTTTGAGCAGCTACTACGACGCGGACGGTCCTGTGGGCGGCTACGCATGGACCATGGCTGCTTCTTTCGGCGTTACAGGGTCGGGCGGTGCGACAGGAAACGCCGACTGGAGCATGACCGCGACCGATGAGTTTCAGATCCTCGTGCATGCCAGCTCGGGCAGTCGCTCGGTGGGCAGCGGTCTCGTCTATGGCGATAATTTTCGCGCCGTGCCGGAGCCATCTTCATTTCTGACGACAAGCAGCGCTTCATTCCTCCTTCTTTTTCAACGGCGGCGGGGCGCTCTGCGAATTTAAACGGCATACGGTCGAAAGTTTCCCTTTCGCACACGCGCTCGGGTCCTAGCATGAGCGCTCTCATGCTCACCCTCGAAAAATTTACCATCGGCGTTGGGGACCGGTTTGCGCACCAGGCGAAGGCGCAGCTCCGCGCATTTCAACAGCTCAGGCAGGACGGTGTGGAAGCGGTGCCGGTCTGGAATAAATCGAACCGCGAACACACCTTTGTCGGCTCGGAGCCGCAGAGCGTTTATGATGCGGCAGCGAACGCGGTGAAGGCGCTGGGTTGGGAGAAGGGGTGGCACGTGGATGCGGACCACATCCGACTGGAGACGGTGGAGCGGTTTCTGCCGTGCTCGGATTTCTTCACGATCGACGTGGCGGATTCGATCGGGAAACCGGCGGCGCCGGAGGACGTGAAAGCATTTGCGGATCGGCATCCAGAGCTGGTGGGGACGATCTCGATCGCGCATATCGAAACGCCATTCCAAACCACCCGCGAGGAGGTGGAACGCGTGGCGGGGAAGTATCTGCTCGCAGTGCAGGACGCGGGGAAAATTTACCGACACATCGCAACAGCAAAAGGGGAAGGAAATATCATCGCGGAAGTGTCGATGGACGAGACGGACGCACCGCAGACGCCTCCGGAACTGCTCATCATCCTCGCGGCGCTGGCGGACGAGAAAGTGCGGGTGCAAACCATCGCGCCAAAGTTCACCGGACGCTTTAACAAGGGTGTGGATTACGTCGGAGATCTCGTGCAGTTCGAGAAAGAGTTTCACGATGATCTCGCGGTAATCGCGCACGCCATCGCCCGCTACGGACTGCCGGCGAACCTCAAGCTCTCGGTGCACAGTGGCTCGGACAAATTTTCGCTTTACCCGATCATCCGGCGCACCCTGCCGAAATTTGGCGCCGGGCTGCACTTGAAGACGGCGGGGACGACCTGGCTGGAGGAACTCATCGGGCTCGCGGAAGCGGGCGGCGACGGGCTGGCATTCGCGAAGGAAATCTACGCCTACGCTCTCGATCACATCGACGAGCTGTGCGCGCCGTATGCGTCGGTGATCGACGTGGACCGTGCGAAACTTCCAGCTTCCGTGACCGACTGGACGAGCGAGCAGTTCGTGCGCGCGCTGCGGCATGTGCCGAGCGATCCGCAATTTAACGCGAGCCTGCGTCAATTACTGCACGTCTCGTTCAAGCTCGCGGCGAAGGCAGGCCGGCGGTATCTCGACCTGCTCGAATCCAATGCGGAAGTGGTGGGGCGCAACGTAACCGAAAATATCTACGCGCGGCATCTGCGGCCGCTCTTTGTTTCATGAAATCGGCCATCACCGTTTCTCTCACTCCTCAAGCACGCAGCGGGCCGTTCGTCTTTCACGACGGGCTGGCCGATGCCTGCATCGCGGCATCGAAGCTCGGTTTCGACGCCATCGAGATTTTTCCGCCCGCGGCAAACGCGCTCGACACGGCAGAACTGCAAGGGCTGCTCGATCATCACGGCTTGCAGGTCGCAGCCATCGGCACCGGCGCGGGCATGGTGATTCACAAGTGGTCGCTCACTCATGCAGATCCCGATGTCCGGCATCAGGCGCGGGAGTTCATTCGCGCGATCATCGACGTGGCGGGCGGGTTCGGGGCGCCGACCATTCTCGGTTCGATGCAGGGGCGTTTCGAAGGCGACGTCACGCGTGAGCAAGCGGAGGCCTGGCTGGGGGAAGCGTTGGAAGACTTGGGCGAACATGCCGCGCAGCACGGACAACCATTCCTCTACGAATTCCTCAACCGTTACGAAACAAACCTGTTCAATCGCGTGGAACCGGCGGCCAAGTTCGTCCGCCAGTTAAAGACGCGGAACATCAAGCTGCTCGCGGATCTCTTTCACATGAATATCGAGGAAGCCGACCTCGCGGAAGCAATCCTGGCCGGTGGCGACCTGATCGGGCATGTGCACTTCGCCGATTCGAACCGGCAAGCGATCGGGCTCGGACACACGATGGTGGCGCCGGTCATCAAAGCGCTGCGAGAGATCGGCTATGAAGGCTATCTCAGCGCGGAAGTCTTTCCGCTCCCCTTCCCACTCATCGCCGCGCAGCAGACGATCACGAGCTTTCACCACTACGCGGGATAGCCTGGCCGCAGTGCTGCGGTGAAACGGCCAGAGGCCGTTGCCAGAAGCTATGCCTCGACGACGCCATTGCGAATGGCGTAGCGGACGAGGTCCCCAATCGAATGCAGGCCGAGCTTTTGCATGATGGCGGCGCGATGGCTTTCGACGGTGCGCACGCTCACGCCCAGCAGGTCGGCGGCTTCCTTGTTGCTTTTGCCGCCGGCGACGAGCGCGATGATCTCATGTTCGCGCGGGGTGAGTTGCGTGGCAGGGCTTCCGACTTCCCTCGTTTTCCCGCCGTGGATGTAGCGGGAAAAGACAACGGCAGAGGTGTGCGGGGTGAAATAAGGTTTGTGCTCGGCGGCGGAACGGACAGCCGCCAGCAGGTGCTCACCGTCTTCGGTTTTCATGATGCAACTGCGCGCGCCCGCATCGAAGACGTTCTGCACGATCTCCTCACTCGCCCGGGCGGTGAAGGTCACGACCTCGACATCGGGAACGGAACGTTTGATCTGCCGGATGGCTTCGATGCCGCCGAGCTCGGGCAGGACCACATCGATGATGGCCACGTCCGGTTTGAGTTCGATCGCGGCGGCAACCGCCTGCCGACCGGTCATCGCTTCGCCACAAACCTGCCACCCGGTTTGATGTTCGAGCAGCGCCCGGGTGCCGCGACGAACGACTTCGTGATCGTCAACCAGTAGGATACGAATCGGTGCGGGTGCGGTGGAGTTCATAGGTCGGATTGGGTGCTGGGGTGAAGGGCACGATGAACCGCCGCCATGAGCGTGGGGCCATCGAAAGGCTTGGCGAGGAAACCGGAGAGCTTGAGCGACCGCAGTTCATTCACCTGGCCGTCGTTCGCGTGGCCGGAGATGCCGATCACTTTGATCCGGGGATCGATCTGTCGCAACGCGCGTGTGAGCGAAGCTCCGTCGAGGAAGGGCATGATCGCGTCGGTGATGACCAGTTTAATGTCGCGCCGGTGCTTCATGTAAGCGGCAAGAGCGTGCGTGCCGTCGCTGGAAGGCAGCACCTTGTAGCCAGCTTCCTGCAACAGAGCACTGATCACCACGAGGAAAGCACTCTCGTCATCGACAAGCAGGATGGTTTCCCCGCGGCCACGACGCGGCACCACCGGTTCGATGCTGGCGGGAATCTCCCCATCTTCCGCCGACGCGGGGATGAATACCTTGAACCGTGTGCCGTGTCCGACCTCGCTTTCGACCATGAGAAAGCCCGCGTGGCTCTTAACGATACCGAGCGCCGTCGAAAGCCCAAGCCCGGTCCCCTCACCTGCGCTTTTCGTCGTGAAGAATGGGTCGAAGATTTTTTCGACGATCTCAGTTGGGATGCCGACACCGGTATCGCTCACCTGCACCACGACGTAGCGACCGGGCCTCGCTTCGCCCACAGCAATCGCGAAACTGTCGTCCACGACGATATTCTCCGCGGTCACGGTGAGCCGGCCACCATGCAGCATGGCGTCGCGTGCATTGATCGAGAGATTCAGAAGGACCTGATGAAGTTGCGTGGGATCGCCGACGACCGGCCAGAGATCGTCCGTCCCGTGACAGGAGAGCGAAAGAGACCGCGGGAAAGTCTGCTCCATAATGTTGAGCAGTTCGCGCAGGAGGTGGTTCAGATCGATGAGAAGCCGCTCCCCTTCGATGCCGCGCGCGAAGGTGAGAATTTGCTGAACGATGGCGCCCCCACGCCGTGCGCTCGCGCGGATGGTGTCGATGATCGTCTTGCGCACCACCGGGTCCACTTCGGCAGCCAGAAGCGGCGTGGAGAGGATGATGGGCGAAAGGATGTTTGTGAGGTCGTGCGCCAGGCCACTGGCGAGGGTGCCGATGCTTTCGAGCCGCTGCGCACGAAGGAGCTGGCGCTCGATCCGCTTGTGCTCGGTGATGTCGGTAGCGATGTGAAGAATCGACTGCGGCTGGCCGGAGGCATCCCGCATCAAAGTCGATCGTGCCCGGACGACGATACCCGTTTTGTCGGGCCGACGCAGGCGTTGCTCTCCCTGCCATTCACCTCGTTCGAGCAGGACGCGATGCAGCGGTTCCCAATCGTGATCGAGTGGCATCACGAGACTGGTGAAGTCTCTCCCCAAGGCTTCACCTCTTGGAATTTGGTAAAGGGACTCGGCGCCCTTGTTCCAAAACCGGGTTTTCATCCCCTCGAAATCAACTGCCACGATTGCATCCCCCGCGAGATCGAGCATGGCAGCGAGAGATGGAATGTGCTCCAAGGCGTGGTCAGCCGCAGCGTTCTCATCCGCTGCTGAAACGACGACCGACTTCGCTTTTCGATTCGCCTGCTTTCTCCGCACAGGTTTTCCGGGTTGGGCGGGTGAGCCTTTCATGGCACCTCGCATGAACAATTCTGCTGCCCTGTTTCGCCGGGCGCTCGCATTGGAACACGGCGCCCCCCGACCGCCCACCGGGCCGTTTTCACGGCGTCAGACCAGAAACGCGGATTTGTTTGGGTGGCAACCACGGTATTTTTGGGGCGAGTTCTACGGGGAAATCTAGTAATTTTTAGAGGACCACCGCAAGCCTTGTTTTTGGTTCGAGGGCGGAGGCAGGCGCGGGGACACAAAGGACATGCGCTGTTCGCACGTCCCGCTCGCCCTGCTTTCCACGACAAGTCCTGTAGCAGGATTTTATTGGCGGTAAGTGAGCAAACCGAAGCTGAAAGATCAGAGTCGTATTTGCCGTCGGCAACTCCGCTCGCGCTATCTCGTCCCACGCACGGTAATCATGATCACCCCGGCCAGAATCGCGACGCCCGCCAGCAGCACAGTATGCGGCAGCGGTTCAGCGAGCACGACGCGGCCGAGCACCACGGCGATGAGCGGATTGACATAGGCATAAGTCGAGACCCGCGCGGGCGTGCTGACCTGTAGCAGCCATGCATATGCACTGAAACCCACGATGGAACCGAGAATAACGAGGTAAGCGAAGGCGCCGACCGATAACCCGGTGATTGCCGAGGGATGAAACCGCGAAAACTCACCCGTGATCGCGCTGCCGAGGATCAGCAACGGCCCCGCGGCGAGCATCTGCGTGGCAACACTCATGAGCGGTGCGGAAGGCAGTCGCACATGACGCGCCCAGATCGATCCGACAGCCCAGCTCACCGTCGCGAAGAGAAGGACACACGCGGCCAGCGGAGGAACCACGCGGTTTCCGCCGTGGTCCTTGCCGAGAATGATCAGCGTGACGCCGACGAAGCCCAGCGCGAGCCCGGCAAAAACGAGCCCATGCGGACGGCGGCCTTTCGGCCTCCACCATTCAAAAAGGATCATCCACAACGGCACCGCTGCGATCACCAGCGCAGTGATGCCGGAGGGCACCATTTGTTGCGACCAGCTCATGCCGCCATTGCCGACACCGATGAGCATCGCCCCGACGATGGCTCCATTTCTCCACTCGATCGGCTCAGGCCGTGGCACACCACGCAGGCGGAGCACGGTGTAAAGCAGCCCCCCGGCAACCAGCCAGCGCAGTCCTGCCATCAGCAAAGGCGGAATGGTCTTAATGGCGACCGCGATGCCGAGGAACGTGGAGCCCCAGATGAGATAGACGGCGGCAAACGCCGCGATGACCAGGGCGGTGGAAGGCGCGCCCTGCTCCCTTTGTCGGGCCGGAACTGCCGTGGGAGCGGCTTCGATGGTCACGCTACGCACGTCAGCTCCTCCTCATGGTAGCAGTCGAAATCCGCGAGAGCGGACCGCAAGGCATCCGCCGGGTGCAAACCGGCTTCCATGTAGATGCGACCGAGGGTGAGCAGCAGGTGCTTCGGCGCGTCGGCGGCGGGAGTTTCCTCCGGCCGACTGGGTTCGTGGTCTAGGTTTAACATGGCTCGTTTTCGTTGGAGAACCGCTGAGCGCGGGCGGTGGAAACAAAAAGCCCACCGCCGTTATCCAGCGGTGGGTTGCTTGAGTTTCGCTTTTGCTTTTCGGCATCAGGCACTCAGCCCACCGCTCCGGGCGACGGCCCAGACGGCAAAACGGCGCTTCATCGAGCAAATGCTCGGAAGCTGTCGTTTAGCCATAGCGGTGTAGTAATGTTGCATGACGCGCCGCGTTGTTAAGCGCATCGGCCGCGAGCGTCAAGGACCCGTTCGGTCACAAATGAGTGGCGATGAGTGATCAGCGCACCGTCATCGCGCAGGCGATGGTAATGCAGATACAATCGGGGCAGCGGCGGCGGCGGGATCGAGCTTTTGCACCGACTCCACATAGAAGAGCTCACACGCCCCGTTACCGGTATCGTCGCGCCGCCGCGAGCTGCGCCAGTGAAACCCCTCCGGTCCCTCGGCATCGACGAGATAGCCACGCATCTCGATCAATTCGCCAAGGCGCAAGTGACCGATCGCGCGGATCACCTCCGGCACGGTGGCGATCACGTGATTGTTCGACGCGCTGCGCATGATCTCATCCGGCGCGAGGGGCGGCTGCCCGCGCCATTCGTAGAAAAAGAAGCGGTTCCCCATCGTGAGCCCGAGCTGATCGAGGACGGCCTGATCGCTCATGCGAGCCCAGCCCGTGGCCACATCCACCGGCACGAGCGGAGCCTGCACGCCGCCATAGTAGCGCTTCCGGCCGAGCACCCGGCCACGCACCGTGTAGCGCGCGAACCCCGTCAACCGGAAGCCGTTTACCTCGCCAAGCGACCACGGCGAGAGATCTTCCTGCAACGGGGCGCCGGGCACGAGCACGCCAGGCGCATAACGAATCGCGCGGGTGCTCCACCACCACCACACGCCAAGCGTGAGGAGGAGCAGGAGAATGAAACGTCCGATGGGCAGGCGGTGCATCCCATTCTTTCGAGCAGCAGCGATGCCAGCAAAAAGCTGGCGAGCGAAGGCGCCTTGCCCGAAAGCTCGTGCGCCCGATGTGTCGCCTTGCTATCCTGCCTCTCCTCACTGCTCTCGCCGTCGTTTTGACAGCGTGCGGTCGGGGTCCTTCGGCGGCGAAACCGAGCCTGCCTCCGATCGTGGCTACTTACGAAGTCAAAGGCGTGTTGCGGACGAACAAAGGCCGCACCGCGGTCATCGCGCATGAAGCGATCCCCGGCTACATGGAAGCAATGGCGATGGAATTCACGGCGGCGAACCCGGACGAACTCGCCACGTTCGCCCCGGGCGATGTGCTCGCCTTTCGGCTCTCCGTCACGGACGAACGCAGTTGGATCGACCAGATTCGCAAGACCGGCACCGCTCCCGTTCCGACCACTGCGGCTGAACCCGCCAACACACCCGCACCGAATATTCCCCTGCCCAATTGCGTCCTGGTCGATTCTCGCGGCCAGCCTTTTCATCTCCACGATTTTCGCGGTCAGACCGTCGCGCTCACGTTCATCTTCACGCGCTGCCCACTGCCGGATTTCTGCCCGCGGCTGAACGCGCAGTTCGCCGAAGTGCAGCGTCTTCTCGCAGCCGATACAACCATGAAAAACTGGCGCCTGCTCTCCGTCACGCTCGATCCTGCCTACGACACCCCCGAACGCCTTGCCGAATACGCCACTCGCTATCAGCCCGACTTCACACGCTGGACTTTCGCTACCGGTTCTCGCGAGGAGATCGAAAAACTCGGCACCGTCGTCGGCTTGCAGATCATGCGCACCGGCCCCCTGCCGGAACACAACCTGCGAACCGTCGTCATCGATCCCGCCGGTCGCGTTCAACATGTCTTTAACGGAAATGCGTGGACGCCCGATGCTCTCGCCGCCGAACTGCGTCGAGCGATGTCCTCAGCGCGGTGACCGCCGCCGAGACCAGGCCAGCCTGCCCAACGCCAATGCGCCGACCGCGAGGAGGGCTGCCGTTCCCGGTTCGGGCACCACGACGAAACTCGTGCCGCTGTTTTTCGTGAGGGTCGCAACGCCCGAGGTGAAGGTGTAATCGGTGGAATTGGCCGTGCTCGCGTTGGTCCCGTTTTGATAAAGCAATCCCCGTCCGGTGGTTACCAAAGCGCTCCCAAAAGGCGCGCCGTAATTTCCGTCGGTATCATTTCCCCCACCGGCCACCGTCAGACCCGTATTCGTGCCCGTGTAGCCGCTTCCGCCCCAAGCCAGCGACCAAAGCACGCTGCCGTTGCTCGTCTGCTCGAACGTGATCTTGCCCGCCGCGAGGTAGGTTGCGGTCGAGGGCACATTCGACAGCGTGAAGTCCGAACTGAAACCCGGCACTGACGCCATGGCCGCATTAAACGCGGGACTGGTGAAGAGAATGCGCGATCCCAGCGTGCCGGACCCAAAGTTACTGCTGATGGAGCCGATGGTGATTGGATTCGCGCCCGTGCTGTCCCAGAGCCGGATTCGCACTGCCGCCACCGACCCAAACAGAGTCTGCCCCGACGACCGCAGCCGAAGCTGGATGGCCAACGCCGTGGGTTCCCCGTTCAAGCCAGCCACCACCTGTTCGACTTCGATCAAATGAAACCCGGCGCGAGCTGCTGGTTTCGCCAGACCCAAAAACGCGGCAACCAAAAGTAGAGTCCGAAGCGTCGCGGTATTCATCCGAAGCCTCGCGATCATTCCAGACGTTCCCCGGGTAGCAATTCCAAAGTTCATCGCGCTCGTCGCCCTGCATACGTCCGTGTATCACGAGGTCGTGATTCCACGTTCCCCCCAGTCCTTTGCTCCCTTCGCGCTCTGCTGTGCAGCGGCCGGTATGGTGCTGAGCCTGCTGTGGGACTATTCGTGGGAATCAACCGTGGGCATCGATCTTGCGTGGTCGCCACCACATGTCGCGACTTTCCTCGCGGTCGCGCTGGCGGCGGCAAGTGCGGCGGTGCTGGCAGTGCGTGAACGCATGATCGGCGCGCGGGTGGCGTTGTGGGGGGCGCTGGCGTTTGTGACGGCAGTGCTGTTCGACCGCTGGTGGCAATCGTCCTATGGGCTCGCGGCGGGGATCTGGCATCCGCCACAGATTCTAAAAGCGGTCGCTTTCTTCGCGATCGCACTGGGAACGTGGTGGAGCGCGCCCTCCAGTGCTCTTGCCGCAGCCACCATGCTGGCGCTGGTTCACGTCGTCGCGCTGCCGGTGACGTTTGCCAACCGTCAGCATGGGGCGGCGTTTTATGAAATCGCCTGCAGTGCCTGTCCGCTCGTCCTCGTCGCATGCACGACCGCAGGAGCGCGGCCTTTTGCCGCACTGCGAGCGGCACTGGGTTACACGTTCCTTGTCGGCGCGATGGTCTGGCTACTGCCGCTCTTCCCGGCTTCGCCGATGACCGGGCCGATTTTTAATCCGCGCGACCATTTGCTACCCCCGCCGTTCCCATTGTTGCTGGTGGGACCGGCGCTGGTGCTCGACTGGATGCTCCGAGGGAGACCGGCGCAAACGCGGCGGTTCGAGGACCTGAGCCGCGCGGCAGAAGCGGGGCTCGCGTTTTTTGTGATCTTTGTGGCGGTGCAGTGGGCAGGCGCGGGATTCCTGCTCTCGCCGGCAGCGGACAACTGGTTCTTCGCCGGCGGCGGGCGGCACTGGCCGTTCTTTCTCGATATCCATCCTTCGGCCAAGGCGGCGTTCTGGCCGAAGAAGGATGCGGCATTCACCCTCGGTCGTGCGCTGATGGCTCTCGGGCTCGCGATGTTTTCGTCGCTGCTCGGCTTGTGGCTCGGGCGCATCATCTCAACCGCACGCAAATGAAGGCGCTGCTTTTCCTTCTGCTTTTTCCGCTGGCGGTGTTCGCGCACATCGGCAGTCCGAACGTTTATTTCGAAGGACACGCCGGCCCGCACGCCGCGCGAGTGAGCATTCGCCCGCCAAGCGCGCTGCCGGGGCCGGCGCAGGTCGCGGTGCGGCTGGACGGGAACAAAGATTGTGCGGTGTCCGTGCAGGCTATCTTTCACGGCGCGCAAGCGCCTGCGCCCACGCGAGCCGCGGTTGTCACCGGTGACCCGCATTTGTTCAACACGACGGTATGGCTGCTCCGGCGCGGGCCGCATGTGGTTCGCGTCACCATCGACAGTTCCGCCGGCAACGGAGTTTTGTCCGTGCCGCTCGAAGCGGCGGCGCTGGCGCGACCGGACATGCCGCCTGCGCTCGGTGGCACGCTCATCGGATTGGGGGTGATCCTTGCGGCGAGCGCGGTGTGGATCGCCACCACGGCGGCGCCAGCCCGGCCTCGCACGGCTGGGGCCACCACTGCCTTCTGTTTGCTCGCCGTGATTGCCGTCGGAGCGGCCCGGTGGCAGTCGATGGATCGGGAGTTTCGCGAATACGCCCTGGCTCAGCCACAGGTCGTGCGTGCAGACGTTCTCGAGGTGAATTCCCGCGGCCTCCTTCGTCTGATGCCCGAGCCGCCGGCCGCGCGGGCATGGAGCGGGCTGGCGGCGGATCACGGCAAGTTGTTGCATCTCTTCCTCGTCCACTCAGCAAACCGCGACGTGTTCGCGCACCTCCATCCAGTTCGCCGCGATGGGGGCACTTTCGAAGGCGTGCTGCCCGCCTTGCCGGCGGGACCGTATCAACTCTACGGCGAAATCACGCGATGGGATGGAAGCACGGAAACACTGGTCGCCGAGGTGACCCTGCCGTCACCCGGTGATCCCCCACCCCAAGCCGGCTGGACGATGCTCAACGACGTGTGGTGCCAGACGCCTCTTTTCATTCCGCTGGACGAAGACCAGCCCACACAACTGGACGCCGACGATTCATGGCACCTCGGCGCTCCTCTGGATCAGGACTCCGTCAATCGCGGGCGGGTCAGCCATCTTAATGGAGCCAGCACGATGGTGCTTCTGAATGCGGGCGAGTTGACGGCCAATCGCGAGACATCCCTGCGCTTCGCGCTCTTCAAAGCCTCCGGAGAAGCAGCGCCGATCCAGCCATACATGGGAATGAGCGGTCATTGCGCCGTGCGGCGCGACGACGGCTCTGTGTTCACCCACCTGCATCCGCTCGGCACCATTTCCATGGCCGCTCAGCAGATCCTCGGCGGACCGGACTCCGCTGACCGCGCGGTGGCGGGGCCGATCAATGAGGTGAGCTTCCCGTATGCGTTTCCGCAGCCGGGGAATTATCGAATTTGGACGCAGGTGCGTCTGAACGGTCAGGTCGAGACGGGCGTTTTCGACGTGCGGGTGAAACCGTAGTCGTTCTACGCCGGTTTGGTTTTCAAAGAACCGAGAGATCTTCCTGTCTGCCCGGTCGGGGGCGATCTCGGCAGACCGGAGGAAGCGGATGAGTTCGGTGACGCAAATATTGTGTTTATTGTGTTTTTCGGTTCCCCAGGAGCCGCTCCTTCTCTGTAACATAAACCCGGCCCCGCATCGGCCCTTGCCGGAATAAGCGGATTGCATCGGTCGGGGCGGGGGTGGCGAGGCGAGATTGGGGGAGCGCTCGTGACGGTATCGTCGCGCCGGCGGACGGAGATGGATAGGGCCGGGGGCATGCCTTGGTCTTATCGGCCGCGCCGGACGAAAACACGAACGGACCATTCCGTCGATTCCATCGGTTCCGGGAAAAAATTGCGGCGGCAAAGGCCTCGCAGGTGTTCACCGGCGGGCGGACTTCGGCGCTTTCGACGGGCGCAAACGAGGCGCGCTACGGATTGTAGTTCAGCCAGGGGCCGAGCCAGCGCTCAGCTTCGGTGAGCGGCCAGTTCTTGCGGCGGGCGTAGTCTTCGATCTGTTCGCGGTCGAGTTTGCCAACGGCGAAATAACGCGATTCCGGATGCGCGAAATAGAGGCCGCTCACGCTGCTGCCCGGCCACATGGCGCAGGATTCGGTGAGTTTGATGCCGGCCTTCGCTTCGACGTCGAGAAGCTGCCACAGCGTGCGCTTTTCGGTGTGGTCGGGTGAAGCGGGGTAACCAGCGGCGGGACGAATGCCACGATACTTTTCGGCGATGAGGTCGTCGCTGCTGAGCTGCTCGGCGCACCCGTAGCCCCATTCATCGCGCACGCGTTTGTGGAGATACTCGGCAAAAGCTTCGGCGAGGCGATCGGCCACGGCCTCGGCCATGATGGCGTTGTAATCGTCGTGCTCGGCTTTAAAGCGCTTCACCAGTTCGTCGAGGCGAATGCCGGAAGTAACGGCGAACGTCCCCACATGATCGGGGCCGCTGGGCGCAATGAAATCGGCGAGGCAGCGATACGGGTTCGCGGCGTCCTGCCCGGTCTTCTCGGTCTGCTGACGGAGGAAGTGGAACCGGGTGCGCTCGACGCTGCGAGTTTCGTCGGTCCAGACAATGACGTCGTCGCCGTCGCGATTCGCGGGAAAGAAGCCATAGACGGCCTGCGCGCGGAGCAGCTTTTCCGCGATGATGCGGTCGAGCAACGCGTTGGCTTCTGCGAAAATCTTGCGGGCCTGCTCGCCATATTTCTCGTGGTCGAGGATCTTCGGATAGACGCCGCGTAACTCCCACGTGTGAAAAAAGGGCGTCCAGTCGATGTAATTGCGCAGGTCGGCGAGCGGAAGATCCTCGATCACCCGCGCGCCGACAAACTCCGGCTGTGGCAGGTTGTCATAGCTGAGCGGCGCGGACTTCGCACGGGCGTCGGCGAGTGAAACGAGTTTCACGGCGGCACCGGCGTGATGCGCACGGAGCTTGTCCTGATCGGCGAAATTCTGAGTTGCGAAGGACTTCTTCTGTTCGGGCGAAAGCAATGCGCTGACGACCGGCACGGCACGGCTGGCGTCGAGCACATGGACGATCGGCTCGGAATAGGAAGGCGCGATCTTCACCGCAGTGTGCGCTTTGGAAGTGGTGGCGCCGCCGATGAGGAGCGGGAGCTTCATGCCGCGGCGTTCCATCTCGCGCGCAACGTGCACCATCTCGTCGAGGCTCGGCGTGATGAGGCCACTGAGGCCGATGACATCGACGCCGTGGTTCGCGGCGGCTTCGAGGATCTTCTCGCAAGGAACCATGACGCCGAGGTCGATGACCTCGTAGTTGTTGCAAGCGAGCACGACGCCGACGATGTTTTTGCCGATGTCGTGCACGTCGCCTTTCACCGTGGCGAGGACGATCTTGCCCTGCGAACGGACGGCCTGGCCGGCGGCGGCGAGGGCGGCTTTTTCGGCCTCCATGAACGGAGTAAGATAGGCGACCGCTTTCTTCATCACCCGGGCGGATTTGACGACCTGCGGCAGGAACATTTTCCCCGCGCCGAAAAGATCGCCGACGACGCTCATGCCATCCATGAGCGGGCCTTCGATGACGGAGAGCGGCCGGCCGAGCTTGGCGCGGGCCTCCTCAGTATCGACGTCGATGAAGGCATCGATACCTTTAACGAGAGCATGCGAGAGGCGTTCTTCGACGGTGCCTTTGCGCCACTCTTCCTCTTTCTTTTCGGCAGCCTCGCCTTTGCCGGCTCCGGCGGCTTTAAGCTTTTCACCGAAATCGACGAGGCGCTCGGTGGCGTCAGCGCGGCGGTTGAGTAGCACGTCTTCGACGAGTTCCTTCAGCTCCGGCTCGATCTCTTCATACACTTCGAGCATGCCGGCATTCACGATGCCCATGTCCATGCCGGCGCGGATCGCGTGGAAGAGGAACGCACTGTGCATGGCTTCGCGCACGGCGTTGTTGCCGCGGAAACTGAACGAGACGTTCGACACGCCGCCACTCACTTTCGCGTGCGGCAGGTTCGTTTTGATCCAACGCGTGGCCTCGATGAAATCGACGGCGTAGTTGTTGTGCTCCTCGATGCCCGTCGCAACGGTGAGGATGTTTGGGTCGAAGATGATGTCCTCCGGCGGGAAGCCGACTTCATCGACGAGGATGCGATAGGCGCGCTCGCAGATGCGGGTCTTGTCCGCATAAGTCGCCGCCTGGCCTTGTTCGTCGAAGGCCATCACGACGACGGCCGCGCCGTATTGGCGGATGTGCCGGGCCTGGCGTTTGAACTCTTCCTCGCCGGCCTTGAGCGAGATCGAATTCACAATCCCCTTCCCTTGGAGGCATTTCAGGCCGGCTTCGATCACTTCCCACTTCGAGGAATCGACCATGAACGGCACCTTGGCCACTTCTGGTTCACTCGCGAGGAGCGAAAGGAAACGTGTCATCGCCGCGACGCCATCAATCATGCCTTCGTCCATGCAGATATCGATGACGTTGGCGCCGTTCTCGACCTGCTGGCGGGCGATGGCGACGGCTTCCTCGTAGTTCCCTTCCTTGATGAGCTTCGCGAATTTCGGCGAACCGGCGACGTTGGTGCGTTCGCCGATCATGATGTAACTGCCAACCTGCTGCGTGAACGGCTGCGAGCCGGAGAGACGCAGGGGCAGCGCGGCACCGGTGGAAAACTTCGCTTCGCTCTGCGGCTCGTGCGGCCGGCGGGTGGAGAGCGCCTTGGCAATCGCGGCGATGTGCTCGGGCGTATTGCCGCAGCAGCCACCGGCGATATTAACCAACCCGCTGTCGGCGAACTCGCCGAGGAAACGGCCCATGTCCGCCGGTTCGAGGTCGAATCCAGTAGGCGAAAGCGGATTCGGCAGGCCGGCGTTCGGGTAACAGGAAATCGCCGTCTCGGATTTCTCGGCGAGTTCCGCGAGGAAGGGCCGCATGAGGTCCGGGCCGAGCGAGCAGTTGAGCCCGATGGAGAGCGGCTTCACGTGCTTCACCGCATTCCAGAATGCTTCGACGGTTTGCGCGGAAATCATGGTTTCGCCCCCGCGCCCGACGGCGGCGGAGATCGAAATCGGCAGGTGCACGTTGTCTTCCGCGAAGACTTCCTGAATCGCCACCAGCGCGGCTTTGGCATTGAGCGAATCGAAGATCGTCTCGACGAGCAGAAAATCCGAGCCGCCCGCGATGAGGCCACGCACCTGTTGTTTGTAGGCGGTCTTCACCTGATCGAACGTGACCACGCGGAAGCCGGCGTCGTCGGCGTCGGGCGAATTCGAGAGCGAGACCGTGAGCGGCCCGATGGCGCCCGCCACGAAGCGCTGTTTGCCGTCCTGATTCGCCACGCGGTCGGCCCACTCACGGCATTGGCTCGCGGACAGTTGATTGATCTCAAATGCCAGGTCGCCAAGGAATCGGTCGTCGATGATCTTCTGGTAAAATGCGGGGTCTTTCCGCCCGCCATGCTCGCGCGGATCGTCCACGAAGAACTCGCTCTGACCGATGCTCGTCGCGGAAAAGGTATTCGTCTCGATGATGTCCGCGCCAGCTTCGAGGAAGCGGCGGTGGATGTCGCCGATCATCCCCGGCTGGGTGAGCGAGAAGAGATCGCCGTTGTTGAGCAGGTCCTTTTTCGCATCCGCAAACCGCTTGCCGCGGATATCGGCTTCCTTCATCCCATAAGTGCGAATCGTCGTGCCCATGGCGCCGTCGATGATGGCGATACGTTCACGGAGCAGTTTTTCGAGCGGATGAAGACCGGGCATGATGCGGAAAAGAAACGTCAGTTGCGGAGGAGGCGCAAGAAACAAATCATCCCATCAAGATGCGATGATGCGTCTTTTATCCGTGTTTTCCCGACCCGCTCCTCGCACCCTGAATCGACACACACCATTCCTTGCAATTTCCTTATCCTCTGCTCTTTTACCTACTGTCAGTTTGATTGTGTTGTGAGTTTGTAGCGCGGAAGATCGTCAGTTGAGTTTGTCTCTTTGGTGATTTGAAACCCGATAAGCGGGGACGGCTTCAGAAGCAGGCAGTCAGATCATTTAATTAGAATCATCAATATGAGACTCTTCGTCGGGAACCTGTCGTTCCAAACCACAGAAGAAGGCCTTCAGGACGCGTTCGGCCAATTTGGCACGCTCACGGACTGCAAGGTCATGACCGATCGTATGACGGGCCGCTCCCGCGGCTTCGCCTTTGTCACCATGAGCAGCGCCGAAGAAGGCCAGGCTGCGATCAAGGCCCTCGATGGCCAGCAGCTTGACGGTCGTCCGTTGCGCGTGAATGAAGCAACGCCGCGTGAAGAAGGCGGCGGCGGCGGCGGCGGCGGCGGTCGTGGTGGTCGCGGCGGTGGCCGTGACTTCGCGGGCCGCGGCGGCAATCGCTACTAGTCGGTATCACTTTACGAGGCGGGGCGCCCCAACCGGAGCGCCCCGCCTTTGTTTTCCCTTACTCCAAACCTCTCCTGCATGTCCGAACAAGTCATCGAAACCGAAGGTAAAATCACCGAAGTGCTCCCGGGCACGATGTTCCGCGTCGAACTCGACAACCGGCACAAAGTCCTGGCGCACATTTCCGGCAAGATGCGCAAGCGCTTCATCCGCCTCACCAATGGCGACCGCGTGAAGCTCGAGATGTCCCCTTACGACATCAACAAGGCGCGCATCGTTTACCGACTGCAGTAGCCCCGAAGGCCCGCTCCGTCACGGCTGCCACGGGCGGGAAAAAGACGTGGTTAGGCGCGGAGTTGAGGCGGCTGTCGGCGGAGTAATCCGCGGGCGGGCTACCGCATGGCGATGGCGTTGTGGCGGCAAGCGGGACTGGAGGTCATGCCAAGCGAGTGCAACAGCTGTGGCGGAAGGAAGGGCTTAAAGTGCCGCGCCGGCCACGCAAACGGCTGCGGCTGGGCCAGCGCGAGAACCGCACCGGGCGCCTGGCGGCGCAGCGAGTCAATCAGGTATGGAGCTCTGTCTTCGACCAGACGGCCGATGGGCCGCGACTCAAGTGGCTGCCGATCTGCGACGAATTCAGCCGGGAGTTGGTGGCGCTGAAAGTCCAGCGGCGGATGGAGGCCAGGGATGCGAGTTACCTCGTGAGGAAGGCGTTCGAGTGGTTCCTCGAATCGCCAATGACAGGTGCTTCGAAAGCTCACCAGCTTTCCATGATCTCTGTTTTCTAAGAATGTTCCCGCCTGTCCGTCTCACCTTCAACAGCATGCCCCCCCTCGCCCGAAAACCGCAGTCTTTCCCCCGCTCGCCGTGAAGATGGTGGACGACCCGGGCACAGCTACGCCGGAGTGGGCGACCATCGAGGAGGTCTTCGTCGCGCTGGAGTCGCCACTGTTGATCTATGCCCGCCGGTTGCTGGGGGATTTCGCCGTGGCGGAAGACATCGTGCAGGAGGCTTTCATGAAGCTGCACACCCAGTTTCACCAGGTTCGCCAGCCGCAGCCGTGGCTCTACCGCGCGGTGCACAATCTCGCCGTGGATCATCAGCGCCGCGCGAACAAGATCGTGCCGCTCGATCCCAGCCCGGGCGAAGATGGCGTGCCGGCGAACGATTCCGCCGATTCGCAGCCGATGCCCGACGAGCAAATCGCGCGATGGGAAGGCATCGGCCTCGTGCGGCTCGTGCTCGAGACCCTCGACCCGCGCAGTCGTGAGTTGATCCGGCTGCGGTTCGACGACGATCTTTCGTATAAGGAAATCAGCGACCGCACGGGCCTCACCGTAGGCCACGTGGGCTACCTGCTGCACCATGCGCTCAAGTCGATGGCGATCGAGTTGAGCAACACCGGAGTGACACCATGAATCCCGACTCGCCGCTCACGCCTCGCCAGGGATTGGAAATGCGCATCACCGCGCTGCTTCTCGGCGAGCTTCCCGCCGATAAAGCCGACGCGCTCCGCGCGCAGATCGCTGCCGATCCCGAACTCACCGCACTTCACACCCGGCTCCGGCGGGCCATCGCGCTCCTCCACGAGGCGCGCACGATTCCCGCCGAGACAGGCGAACATGCTCCCGCGCAGCTCTCCCCCGAGCGTCGCGAAAAGCTGCTCGCCCACTTCAAAACGACGCCGGTTCCTGCCCGACCGCCGCGACGCGATTGGAAATGGGTGGCGCCGCTGGGCCTTGCCGCAACGCTGGTCCTGCTGATCGGCGGTGCGCTGCTCGGGAGCAAACGTTCCCGTTCGCTCGAATCCGGATCCGATTTCTCCGCCGCCAGGGAAGTGCAGGCCGTGGCTCGCTCGGTTGAGGAACCGCGTCTTGGGGTGTTCGAAACGGCGCCGACAGCTTCCTCGGCGCTGCGAGAGCGAGAAGCGAGTCGTGCTCAACTTTCCTCGCCCCCCTTAGCCTCGTGGGAAACTCCGATCGCCCTCTCGACGCCGCTTCCCAACCAACTGGCCGATATGCGCCCACCGCCAGCTCCGTCCAAGGCCATCGGGAACATAAGCGCAGCGAAACCCTCATCGGGCTTCACCGAAGGCTGGTCCATGGGTGGCACCGCGAGTGCATCTCGTCCGGCCCCGCCCCCCAATTCGATGTTTGCGGAGCCAAATACGATCCAGACGCTCGGCAGCTTGGTGCCGGAAGGAGCCAACAACTACACCGGCAGCACCACCCTCGCGGGAAATTCCACCATTGCGATCGGCGGAACGGTTAACGGCGACTTCCCTGCACCCGCGATTCCGCAGGATGCTGTCTCCTACGCGGACTCCGCTCTCGCCTTCCAGGTGCCGCCCCCGCAGACGAGCAGTCTTGGCCTTGTCCCCGCGGACAAATCCAACTTTAGCGCCCGGACAAAACAAGACCTGGCGGGAACCGGCTCGCTCCAGCTGAATAGCGGCGCGCTTTCGCTCCAAGGACAAATCGTCCCGCCGGGCGCGAGCGTGCCCACCACCGCCGGAAAGATCGGGCAATCCCCTGTGACGGTAGGGCGGCCAGTTCTGCCGAATGAAAGTGGGGCCTTCACCGGAACAGGTTCGTTGTCACCCCCTCCCACCAACGAAACCTCGGCCTACTACAACCAGACCATCGGCCCGAAATTCCGCGGCGAGGTCGAGGAAGTGCAGAAACTCCATACCGAAGCGGAAGGCTTCGAAGAGACGAGTCGTTCCGATCTGGCGATGAAACGCACCGATCAGATCCTGAACGACGACAAATACAATATCGCGGCCCGTGAGCGTCAGGAAGATATCAACCACAAGCGCCCGCAATACGCTGACGCGGCCTATAACGAAACGCGTTCGCGCATGCTCTGGCAGGTCCAGAGCGCTTGGCAAAGCCCAGTCCGCCGGTTCAATGCTCCCGAATCGACTACCATCGATAACAACACCGACGCCGCCGGCACCGCACGGATCAATGCCAAGCTCCAGAAGATCATCATTCCGAAGCTGGAGCTGCGTGAAGCGACCATCGTCGAGGCGCTCGAGTTCCTGAAGAAAAAGAGCACCGAGCTCGACAATGATCCGGATAACGCCCGCCGTGGCGTCAGCTTTGCGCTGAAGCTCGAAAGTGGTTCCGGTGGCGCCACTCCGGTGGCTCCCGCTCCGGCCGCCCCGGCCATTCCGGGCCTTGAAGCGATCCCAGGTCCGGCGGCGACGCCGGCTGCTGTTCCGATCCCGGCTGCTCCGGGTGTCGCAGGGGTCTCTCCGACCGATGCACGCATTAGCGTGGCCCTGACAAACATCCCGCTGGTCGAGGCGGTCAAATACGTCACTTCGCTCGCCAACCTCAAATACAAGGTCGAGCCCTATGCCGTTTCCATCGTCCCGATGGGCGACAGCACCGCCGAGCTGATCCAGAAAGAATACAAGGTCCCGCCAAGCGTCATCAGTCGTATCGTCGGCTCCGATGGCGCTACCGGCGCTGGAAAGCAAATCGCGGGTCGCGTCGATGCGGTCGAATTTCTGAAATCCGCAGGGGTGACTTTTCCTGAAGGAGCAACGTCTCTCTGCATCCCGCCCTCCGGTCGATTGCTGGTCCGCAACACGCAGGAAAACCTCGACCTGATCGACCAGATTATCGCTGCCATCTCGACCAGCGGTCCCGCCCCCGCAGCCGAGCCCCAGCCGGAAATCGCGACGAGTGAGAACCCATTTTCCACCTTCTCGCTCAACGTCACCGACGTCTCCTTCAAGCTCGCGGCAGCCAGCCTTGAAAAAGGACAGATGCCCAACGTGGCGACGGTGCGCAGCGAGGAATTCATCAACGCCTTCGACTACCGTGACCCCGAGCCGGCGGCGGGCACGGCGCTCACCTGCACCACGGAGCGCGCGCGGTATCCCTTTGCGCAGAATCGCGATCTCCTCCGCTGCTCGGTGAAGACCGCTGCCGCGGGCCGCGCGCCGGGCCGCCCGCTCAACGTGGTTCTCCTGCTCGACAACTCCGGCTCCATGGAGCGCGCCGATCGTGTGCGGATCGTGCAGGAGGCGTTACGCGTGCTCGTCGCTCAGCTCCAGCCGCAGGACAGGCTCAGCATCGTCACCTTCGCCCGCACGCCGCACCTGTGGATCGACGGTGTGGCCGGCGACAAAGCCGCCGCGGCGGTCGCACGGGTTAGCGAGATCACGCCGGAGGGTGGCACCAACCTCGAAGCGGCGCTTTACCTCGGTTACTCGACTGCTCGCCGACATTTCCAGGAGGGCAGCATCAACCGCGTCGTGCTCCTTACCGATGGCGCCGCCAATCTTGGCGACGTGAATCCCGACACACTGAAACAGTGGGTCGAGACCGAGCGTAAACGGGGGATCGCGCTCGATGCCTTCGGCATCGGCTGGGAGGGCTACGACGACTCGATGCTCGAAACGCTTTCTCGTAATGGCGATGGCCGTTACGGCTTCATCAACACACCCGAAGCCGCCGCCACCGAGTTCGCCGGACAACTCGCGGGCGCGCTGCGTGTCGCCGCGGCGGATGTGAAAGTGCAGGTCGAGTTCAACCCGCGCCGCGTCACCGCGTATCGGCAGATCGGCTACGCCAAGCATCAGCTCACGAAGGAGCAGTTTCGCGACAACACCGTCGATGCCGCCGAGCTCGGCGCCGCGGAATCCGGCAATGCGCTTTACGTCGTGGAGGTCAACCCGCGCGGCGATGGCGACCTCGGCACGGTGCGCGTGCGGTTCAAAGTCCCCGGCACTACCGACTACCGCGAGCATGCGTGGCCCGTGCCGTTCAACGGTCCCGCCCAGCCGCTCGATCACGCCAGCCCCGCGCTTCGCCTCGCCGGCACCGCGAGCGCCTTCTCCGAAATGCTCGCCGGCAGCCAGTTTGCCACAGAGGTCACGAGCGATGCGCTGCTCCGATTGCTCAATGGCGTTCCCGGGACTTTCGGCGCCGACCCGCGACCGCGAAAGCTCGAGTGGATGATCCGCCAGGCGAAGAGCCTCTCGGGCCGCTGAGCGTCACCACTTTCGCACCGATCTCTCACACCGTTTTGACAACCGCCGGTTCTGCGACGGCCAGCATCCCGCTTTATGAAGCAACGTATCCTCACCCTCCTCGCGCCGTGGCTAATGGCGGCAGCCCTCTTCGCCCAGACGGCGGAAGTCGCCAACCCAACAATCAACGCCGGAGTCGCCGACGGGAAACTGCGCCTCACGATCGAAGGCCCGCTGGCTGGATCGCAGGGCGAGAAGGGCAAGCTCATCTTCGCGACCACGCTCCAGCATTCGATCAAGGTCACCCGCGCAAAACTGGAGCATCAAATCGCCGCGACGTTCAACATCCTCGAAGGCGAAGCCAAAGAACTCCCGCTCGCGATCACGGGTGAAGGAGAGATCCGGCAGGTCACTGGCGAAGCGTTGCTTGACTGGAGCATCCGGCAGGAGCCCGGCGGCACGCGCACCCTCGTGCTACGGCCGAAGAAAGGCGACCAGCCGCCCACCCAGTTCGCCGTCGTCATTACCGCGGAGCGCGAGTTGCGCGGGTGGAGAAATGCGTGGCCGATTTTCGCGCTCACGCCTCCGCAGCCGGCGCTCTCGAGCGGGTTCGTGCGGATCGACGCCGCTCCGGAATTCGACGTGCAGCCCGAGACGCCCACCGGCCTGCTGCCGATCGAGACGAAGTATCTGCCCGAGGTGATGCGCGGCGAAACGAAGCCGGGCGAACCCGAGCCCCTCGCGTTTCAATTCCACGGTTCGGCCTATGCGCTGCCGCTGAAAATCAACGCCGTCGATCCGGACAGCCGACAGGTCGTGCTACGCGACTTCAAGCTTATCGGCCGGCCCAGCGCGCAAGGCGCAGCGTTTACCCTCTGGGCCACCGCGCACGTCACCAGTCCGCGCGGCGGCTCACTCGCGCTCCTCTCAGGGGGCGTCGCCCTCACCGAATTGCCGCAGCACCCGGACTGGCGCATCACGGCGCTCGACGGGCGTTACGTGCTTGGTTTCGACAAACCGGGGGACTTCCCGCTGTCTTTCAAATTCAACGCGACGGCAATGCAAGGCAACGGTTGGAACACCGTCGATTTCCGCGTCGCCCCGAGCGCACTCCAGCCGATTACGCTGCAGGGTCTCGCCGCCGATACCCAGTTCCAGTTCGCAGGTGCCGCGCGGCCCGAGCGCCAGGGTGGAGATTTCATCAGTTTCCTTCCGCCCGACGGCACGGTGAAGCTCTCGTGGAAATCCGCCACGCCGGAAACCGAAGGCCGCCTCTTTTACGCTGCCTCCATGCTCTCGCAGATCAGTATTGCTCCGGGGCTTATGCGCCAGGTCGCGCTGTTCGATTGCAAGGTCATGCAGGGCGAGCTCGATCATATGACGCTTCTCCTCCGCGGCGCGGGCGAGATCACGCGCGTGACCGGTGAGCAGGTGCTCGCCTGGAAAGTGGAGGGTGGCGCGGAGCGAAAGCTCATTGTGCAGTTCAACCAGGCGCAGAAAAATCAGTTCTCGCTGCAAGTGCAGACCCAGACGTCCATCGGCGCCTTCCCACAGACCGTGGAGGCGATGCAACTCCGGCCCGAAGGCGCCACGCGCTTCGCCGGCTACTTCCGCATCGTGAACGAAGGCGCAGTGCGACTCGAAGTCGTCGAGGCGAAGGGGCTCTCGCAAGTTTCGCCGGAGCAATTTCCCGAGAGCGCCACGACGAAGTCGGCCTTCCGCGCCGGCGGCGAGCAGCGGTTCGCCTATCGTTTCTCCGGCGCGGATTTCGCGCTCCGTCTCCAGGCGGATCAAATCCTGCCCGAGCTGACCGTTTCGGAGCTGCTCGCGTATCACCACGGCGAGACCGAACTGTCGATCGATGCCGAGATCGAGATCGATGTGCGGGAGGCACCTTCGCGCGAGCTGCTGATCCGTGTGCCCAAAGGCTACGCCGTGGCGAAACTGAATGCCGCAGGCGTCAGCGATTACTTGCTTCGCGACGCGGAAGCCGAAGCGGAACTGCGGCTCATCTACGCGCAACCGGTGTCGGGGCGGCAGGTCGTGCAACTCCGGCTCGAAAAAAACGGGGCGCTCGGCGCCGCGGAATGGCCGTTGCCGCGGCTCGAAGTCGTCAAAGCGAAGTCCGTGCGTGGGCACATCGCCGTTTCCGCCGACGCGGGTTTTCGTCTCACCGCCGACCGCACGCAGGCGCTCACAGAAATCGCGACGGCCTTTTTTCCCCGCAAGGTCGCGGGGATTCAATCGGCCTTCCGCCTGAGCGAGCCCGCGTGGGAAGCCACGATCCATGTCGAGCGCCTGCCCCAATCCATCCAGGCTGACGCGTTTCACCTCTTCTCCATCGGCGAAGGCGTCGCGTATGGCAGCAGCATCCTGAACTACGTCGTCTCCGGCGCACCCGTCTCTGCATTCAAGGTCGAGCTCTCCGCCGAGTATTTTAACGTCGAGTTCACCGGCAAAGACATCCGCAACTGGCAGAAGGTCGATGGTGGATTCGTCGTGCAACTGCACACGCCGGTGAGCGGCGCCTACACGCTGCTCGCCACATATGAGCGCCCCTTCAAGGCGCAGGGCGACACGCTCGGTTTTACCGGTGCGCGCCCGCTCGATGCGAAGTCCGAGCAGGGCCACACCCTCGTCATCAGCGCGTATCAGTTCCAGGTGAAGCCGGTGAGTGTCTCGCCGGGATTGCTGCCGCTGGAGACCGGCGAAGTGCCCGCGGAGTATCGCCTCTTTTTCGACGCCCCCATTCTCGCCGCGTATCGTTACGCCGCGCGTCCCTTCGATTTGAAACTCGCGCTCAGTCCGCTTGTGCAGGGCGATTCGCTCAGCCAGGTCGTCGATCGCGCGGCGCTCAACACACGCATCTCCAAGGAAGGCCAGGTGCTCACCGACGCGCATTACTTCGTGAAGAGCCGCGGCAATGCGCACTTCCGCCTCACGCTGCCGGAGGGCGTCGAGTTGTGGTCGGCGACCGTGAACGGAGCGAACGTCGTGCCGGTAAAAGACGCGACGGCAAATCTCATCCCGCTGCCGCAGCAGGCCGATCCGAATGCCGTGCTCGCCATCGACCTCAAGCTCGCTTCACGCGCAAAAAATCCGCAGCGTATCAGCGTCGCGACGCCAGCCATCGCCGCACCGGTGATGCTCGCGGAGTGGAAGCTCGAGCCCGACACCGCGCAGCGGCTCGTGTATCGCGAGGGCTCGCTCACACCCTTCGGCGGTGTCGTGGACCGCTCGGGCTTCGCTGAACTCGCGCGAATGTTTAGCGGACACGATGCGGGAGTGGTGGCGAGCGTGGCCGTCGCGGCACTAGCACTGCTGGCTCTCGCGGCCATGGTCTGGCGCGGCTCGACCCACGAGAACGTTTTCAAATTCAGCGTGCGACACATTCTCGCCACTCTGGTAGGTTGCGGTGCGGTCGTGGCGGCTGGAATCGCCTTCGCCACTCTCATCGGCATCGGCGCCGACCAGAAGGCGAGGCCGCCGCGCGATGTCACTTTCCTCGCTCCGGTGCAGCAGGCCGGCCATGCGTTGACGGTCGAAGTCGCCAACGTCGCCGACGAAACCACTACGCTCGACGTGCTCGGTTACGGATGGCCCGCCGCATTTGCGCTGCTCGCCTTTGCTTATGGATGGATCGCGAACCGCCCAGCGGCACGCCTTGCCGGGTGGACGCTACTCGTCTGGGCCGCCCTGCGCATGCCGAATGGCGCGGCCATCTTCTTTGCCCTCATCGCGGTGTTCTTCGCCCTGAATCTCGTGTGGCCCACGTTGCGCCGGTTGTGGCGGGCACCCCGCGCACCGAGGCCAGTCGCCGCCGTCGCCACGCTGCTGCTCGCCGCTTTCCTGACCGCCGCGTCGGCGGAAGAGGCAGCCACCTTGCCACCGAAAGAATCGCCCGTTGCTGAAACCGTCGCGCAACAGATTCGCGTCGAGGAAAAGTTCGCCTTTGCTACCGCAAAGCTGCACTGGCACGCGCAGAAAGGGCAGCGATTGCCCGTGCTGTTCGAGCCTGCGGTGCTCACCCACATCACGTATCCTTCCGCCGCCCTGAAGCTCGTGCAGGCAGCCATCGATCGGAAGCGGGCGCAGCAACTCCTCGCGCTGGAAAGCGGTTCATTCGACATCGAGATGCAATATCAGATGCCGGTCGTGAAGCAGGACGCCGGGAGCGGCATCACGCTGCCCGCGCAGTTTGGCCTCGTGAATCAAGTCACGCTCACGCTGGCCGGGTTGGATGTGGATGTCATCTCGCCCCAAGCCGTCTCGATCGAGCGCAAAGCCGCGGGCAAAGACACACTCGCCACGCTCACGCTTTCTCCGATCAACGGAGTGTGGATCGGCTGGAAACCGCGCAGCCGCGACGTGGCGCAGGAGAAGGCCGTCTTCTACGCCGAGTTCACCCAACTCTACGCGCCGGCCGCGGGAGCCATCGAAGGCCTTCACCACGCAGCGATCCGCCCCGCGCAGGGCGAACTCGGGGAGCTGGCCTTCACCGTGCCGAAAGGCGCCACCATCACCGACGTGATCGATGCCGCCACGCTCGCGCAGGGCAAAGACGTGCCCGCCTCCACCGTCTCGCAATGGCGTTTCGATCCCGACACCGGCAAGCTTCGCGTAAATCTCGCGCCCGCGCAGTCGCGGCCATTCGCCCTCATCATTCGCTCGCAGATTGCGACAGGACCTCTGCCGGTCGCGCAAGCCGTCGGCCTCATCTCGGTCGAAAGCGCGGCGGGACAGATCGGCCTCCTCGGCGTCGCCACGGGCAACGAAGTGCAGCTCGACTCTACGGACAGCGCCACTCTCACCGCGATCAATCTCGAAGACTTCCCCGACGGCATCGCGCCGCTCCTGAGCGCGCAAATTCCCGGCGTCGCCGTGCGGCGCGCCTTCCGCTATGCGGACGTGAAAGCCACCGCGGAAATCAAAGGGTCCGCCGTCGAGCCGGATGTGCGCGTTGAGTCGCAGGATACCCTTTCGCTCGGCGAAGACCGCGCACTTCTCGCAGTGAATGCAGCCGTGGAGATCACGCGCGCCGGCATTTTCCGGCTCAGCTTCGCCCTGCCCACCGGCATGGATGTCGAGTCCATCGCGGGCCAGGCGTTAAGTCACTGGACGGAACTCAAGACCGGCGCCGGCCGCATCATCACGCTGCACTTGAAAGGTCGCACCGAAGGGTCGCAGCAGTTCACCATTTCGCTCACCGGCCCCGGCCTGAAATCGGCCAAGGCTTGGGGAGCCCCGCAGGTCGTCTTCCGCGAAGCGGGGAAACAACGCGGCTCCTACCTCGTGGTGCCGGAGCAGGGCATGCGGCTGCAGGTCGCGACGCGCGACGGCATCACGCAGCTCGATCCGCAGAAGTCCGGCATCACGCAAAAAGGCGTGCTCGCCTTTCGCGTGCTGCAAACGCCGTGGTCGCTCGCGCTCGATGTCGAGCAGGTCGATGCCTGGGTGCAGGTCACGAGCCTCCAGCATGCCGCCGTCAACGAGGCGCAGATCAAGGTGACGACGAACCTGCAATACCAGATCGAGAACACCGGCTTGAAGGCGCTGCGCGTGTCGCTGCCGAAAAACGCGGAGAACGTTCGCTTCGTGGGCGATCAGGTCGCCGACTTCCTCCCTGTGCCGGGCGATGCCAATGGTGAATTGCACACGTGGGAGGTGAAACTGCACCGGCGCGTGATCGGGCCGTATCTGCTGCAAGCGACGTATCAAACTCCTGTCGCCGCCGATGCCCCACAGGCGGAACTACGCGGCGTGCAAGCTGATGGGGTGAATTTGCAGCGCGGTTTCGTGACCGTGCAGAGCAGCGGGCGATTGCAGGTTCGCGCCGAAGCGGCGGCGGCTGCGCTTCAGCCGACCGAGAGGCAGAGCATTCCTCGTGTGCTGCAGCAGGATCTCCCCGCCTCCTCGGCGAGCTTCGCCTATCGGCTCGTCGAGCCGGCATTTCTCCTGCCCCTGAAACTCGACCGCCACGAAGCCGCCCGGCTGCTTCCCGCGCGCGTGAATAGCATTACCTTCACCTCGGTGATCTCCGACCACGGCGCGATGCTCACGCAAGCGAGCATCCAGATGCTGCCCGGCGACAAGCGGCTGCTCCACCTCACACTACCGAAGGACACCCGGTTCTGGTTCGCATTCGTGAACAAGAACGGCGTCTGGCCGTGGCGCGAGGGCGACCAGTTTCTCATCCCGCTCGAACAGCAAAAACGCGGCAACGAACCCATCCCCGTCGAGCTGTTCTTCAGTAGCCAGGTCAATGCGGACAAAGGCAGCGACCTCGATCTGCAACTGCACGCGCCCAGGTTCGACCTGCCGCTCGAGAACATTACCTGGCGTGTCTTTCTCAACGAAAAGTGGAAGCTGACGAAGTGGACCGGCTCGCTGCAAAAACAGCAGGATCAAGTCGTCGCCGCCGCCGCGACCGTCGATGTGCAAACGTATCTGCAAAACGAACAGGCCCAGTTCCGGGAAAAGACCAAAGCCGCCGAGCAAATGCTCGCGCTCGGCAACGACGCGTTGGCGAAAGGCGACCCGCAGCAGGCGCGCCGCGCCTTTGAATCCGCCTGGAGCCTCAGCCAGCACGACAACGCCTTCAACGAAGACGCCCGCGTTCAACTCCACAACCTCAAGCTCCAGCAGGTGGTCGTCGGTCTCAACGTGCGCAACTCCACCGACAACGAAGGCGTCGTCGGCAAACTGCGCAATGGCCAGAAAGACGCGAACTACACCCAGCAGGATGCCAGGCAACTCACCGACCGTAATTCGGCCGATGAAAACGCCGCGCTTCTGCGCTGTGCAGAGCGCGTCGTTCAGCAGCAGGACGCCGCCGTAACCAGCCCTGCGGTGATCCAGACAACTGTGCCGCAGCAAGGCCGCCTGCTCACCTTCAGCCGGAGCGTGGCGGTGGATACCTGGGCCGATTTGCAAATCGGCCTGAAAGCCAGGACGACGGCGGAAGCCGGCTCGCTGGCTCGCCTGGCCTTGCTCGCCGGTATCGCCACACTGCTGATGCTGTGCACTCGCTGGGCCGGAGCCTGGCGGTGATGTCTATCAAACTTTCCGAAAGCGGGGCGAAGCCGAATTTTGCCTACCGCCGAGGGTGAAGACCGGGAATTTACTGCCCCTTGCTCCCGCGCTCTACACAGCCTTTCTTGATTTTGCCACGTTCTCTCCCTGCCTAAAGCTACGTCTGCAAAGGCGGGAACCAGACGTAGAGCATGAGATAGACGAGGACGCCGGTGACGGAGACGTAGAGCCAGATCGGTGCGGCGATTTTCGCCCATTTGCGATGCGCTTCGTAGCGCGCCTGCAGCGCTCGGATGACCGCGAGGATGATGAAGGGCAGGACCACCACGGCCAGCGGCGTGTGGGTGCCGAGGATAAAGAAGTAGAGTGTCTTCGGCCAGCCGGGATGCGTGAAGCGGGTGACGTGGCCTTCCTTCAGGAAGTGATACGTGAGGTAACACGCGAGGAAGGCGGCCGAGGTAATCAGGGCCGTCACCATGCACACGGTGTGTGCCAGCTTGCGCTCGCTCTTGATGAAGCAGAGGCCGAGGACGATGAAGAGCGTGCTGAGGCCGTTCAGGCTGGCGTTGACGAGGGGCAGGTCGTTGGCGGTCATGGTTTCTCGGCCAGCAGGCGCTCGATGTCGGCGACGAGGCGCGGGGTTTGGTCGTCCCCGATCGCGTCGTAAACGCTGCGCACCCAGCCGGTGCGATCGACGAGAACGAGCTTGGTGCTGTGGATGATGGGCTCGGGGTTATTGCGCTCCTCGACGGCGGCAAGCTTGAAGCCATTTTCGGAGAGCGTGCGGATGGCGGCTTTTTCGCCGGTGAAGAAGAGCCAGTTCGGGCCGGCTTTGAATTTCGCGGCGTATTCCTTCAGCACGTCTGGCGTGTCTTTCTCGGGGTCGAGCGAGATGGAGACGAGGCGCACCTCGGGCTGGTGGCTGACCTTATCCTGCAGGGTGCTCAGCCGGCTGGTCATCATCGGACACGGGCCAGGACAGGTCGTATAGAAGAAATCGGCGACCCACACTTTGCCGACGAGATCGGCGCGCGACATCGCTTGGCCGGTGCGCTCGGTGAGGGTGAAGTCGGGCACTTCCCAGAGCTTGGTGAGTGTGGCAACCGGCGGCTGCTCGAGGATTTCGAAGGCGGGCTGGCGTTTGCACGACACGACGACCAAGGCCGCTAAGAAAGCAGCAGCAAGACCCAACAGCCTCGTCCCCTTCCCCCTGGCTTCTTTCGCACTCACGCCTTGGTCACGACCATAAGGCCGAGAATGAGGGGGAGATAAATGATCGACGTGAAGAACAGCGCGCGGGCGGCGGTGCGGGAACGCTCGATCAGGAACCACACGGCGGCACCGCTCATCGCGGCATCGAGCATGAGCGCGCCACCGAGATAGGTGTCGGTCAGCAGGCCGGACCAGAACGGGATCATGGTGATGGCGACGAGCGCGGCGGTGAAACCGAGCGATTCAAAGGCAGTGGACGTTCCGCTGACGTCGTCGCGGCGCAGCATCACAAAACCGGCTTGAGCGTATTCGTCGCGATACATCCACGCGATGGCGAGGAAATGGGGCATCTGCCAGGTGAAGAGCACGCCGAAGAGCACCCACGCGCCGAGATCGAACGAAGGGCGAGCCGCCACCCAGCCGATCATGGGAGGAATGGCACCGGAGATTGCACCGACGATGGTGCAGAACGACGTTTTGCGCTTAAGCGGCGTGTAGAGGGCAACGTAGGTAACGACCGTCGCACCGGCGAGCCAGGCGCTGGCGGCATTGCATCCCCACGCGAGCCAGGCGGTGCCGCCGATGCTTAGGAGGAGGCCCAGAACCAGCGCGAACGAGCGGCGCATGCGCCCGGCGGGAAGCGGGCGATTGCGCGTGCGCTCCATCAGCCGATCGACACGCACTTCGAGCCATTGGTTCAGCGCGCCCGCCCCCGCTGCGGCTAACGCGGTGCCGAGCGTGGCGTGGAGGAGACGCAGCCAGTTCAGCGGACTCGGGCTGGAAAGGAGGTAACCAACGAAGGTGGTGATGATGACGAGGAAGCTGAGCCGCGCCTTGGTGAGCGTGAACAGATCGCTGAGCAATCCCGGCTCGGCGAGTTCCCGTTCGTTTTCTTCCTGGTCTTCGACAGTCAACGTGGCGTCGGTCTTCATGCGTTAGCAGCGGCTGAGGATCGCCCAGCCCGGGTCGCGAGCAAGACCGCAGTGGCGAGGATGGCAGCGCCATTGACCACATGGGCGGTGGTGATGTGGGGATGCTTCGCCTTCCACACGACCATGACGCCGAGAAAAAATTGCACGAGCACCAGCACGAGCAGCAACAGACCGGGCCGGGCCAGCTCGCGAACGCTCCGCAGCACACGCGGCGAGAGGCCGATCACGTGACCGACGAGCAGGACGGAGATGACCCGCGTGTGGAGGAAATTCAGCACGATGAACGTGCTCCACGCCGCCGGCAGCCAATCACTGCCAACTTTCGGCCAGGTGGGAATGGCGAGCCCGGCACCGGGATGACGCATCGCCGCGCCGACGATGAGCTGGGCGAAATAGAGCCCGATGGCCACGATGGCCAGCCGCCGGATCTTCGGGGCAGCGGGATGCGCGGCGATCTGATTCCAGATGGGTGAAACCCGCGCCGCCACGAGCACCTGCAGCACGAGGAACACTTGCGCGAAACAGCCGTGCGCCACGCGGAAGCTGGTGGCGATGGCGCTGGTCGTGGGCGCGATTCCCTGTGGGTCGAGCATCACGCGCAAACCACCGAGGAGCGCTTGCGCGAGCACAGCGGCGACCGCCCAGCCCCCGAAAGCGAGCGTATCCGCGGGCACGTTTCCGTGGACACGCCGAAGCCAGACAAACTGAAGGATGACCAGCGTGGCGACCAATCCCGCAACGAGACGGTGGCTATGCTCAAGGCTCTTGGCCGTGCCGACGTCTGTCCATCCGTCGGGATTAAGCGAACCATTGCTCAGCGGCCAGTCCGGGAAGGCCATGCCCGCGCCCTTGGTCGTCGTGTGCCCGCCCAGCGCGATGAGCGCGAAGGCAGCGAAGACGATCAGCTTCGCAAAGCGCGAAAGCCAGAGGGAAGCCGGAGGGAAGGCTGGTGAAGAGTCCGGCACAGGCAGTCGAGACGGCGCCAAGAGCGCCGCGGAGCTTACTTGGCCGAAGCCTGTTGCGCGAGCTGCTGGAAGCCCGACACCGTGCTGGCGGTCGGCGCTGCCGCCGGAGCCGGCGTCTTGGTGTTCTGCTTCATCCACGCCTCGAAGTCGGCCTTGGAATCGCAGACCATGTTGCCCTTCATGGCGTAATGGTTGGCACCGCAGAGCTGCGCGCAGATGACTTCGTATTCCCCCGTCTTGATCGGGCGGAACCAAAGCGGGGCCTTGGTGCCGGGAATGGCATCCTGCATCACGCGCATCGGCTGCACGGCGAAGCTGTGAATGACGTCCTTCGAGGTGATTTCGAGAACGGTCGGGCGGAACTGCTCGACGTGGAATTCACCCTTGGTGACGATGTCGTCCGCCGCCGCCGGGTCGGTTTTGTCGAGACCGATCGCATTGTCGCCCGAGACGAGACGCATGTCCTGCTTACCGAAGACACCATCCGGACCCGGGTAATGGAAGTTCCAGGCAAACTGCTCGGCGATGACGTGGACGCGCAACGCCTTGTCCTTGTCCGGCCAGTTCTCGGGGTTCACGCGCTTGCCCCACTGGGGATACGCGAAGCCGAGCAACAAGCCGATTTCGATGAGAATGACGGTGAACTCGAGGTGAGCCGCCGCCTTGCTCTTCACGCCGTGGTAGTTGGCCTTGGCCTGCCGGCTGTGGTGAAAGCGCCAGAGCGTGTAGATGAAAAAGATGCTCCAGCCCACGAACAAGCTCGCCATGAACCAGTGACACAACTCGAGCATGTGATCCACGTTCGCTCCGTGTTCGGAAGCGTTGGGCACCATGCCGAAGGCTTTATTGATACTGAACATACTTATGAATGGTTCTTCCCGGCCGTCACCATCTCCGCCAGCTCCAAATGCGGAGGCACCGGCGATTTGCTACGGCGATAGAGATTGAAAGCGAAGGCTCCGACCGAGCCGAGAATCAGCGCCACGAAACCGAGCATGATGAAGATCGCGCCATTGATGGCGCCGGCGCTGCGGGTGCCCGGGTCGCCCATGCACACGGAACAAGCCGTGGCATTCACCGGAAACTGAACCAGCGCCACTGCGCCGGCCACGGCCATCATGCGGAGCCAGGAAAAGCGTTTCATAGGATCAGCTTGCGGGATTTCTTGATGAACGAGATACCGTAAAAGGTCAGCGCCACCGAGACGACCGCGCTGCACCACCCGAATGCCACGCTGGCTCCCGTCGCGAAAGCCCACCACGCGCAGCCCGCCGCCAGAATGATCGACAGGAGGATGAAAAACACGTGGAAGGCGCGGAGCGACATTTTAGTGATGCGTGAAGCCGGTGCCCACGACGTGATCGGTGTGAGCAAGATACGTGAGGAAGAACAGCACCACAAAAAAGATGCCGGTGAAGATCAGGAAGTTCCAGATGATCTTCTTTTCCTGTTTCAGATGCATCATGATCGCGGCGACCATGGCGGCGTTCACCCCAGCGAGACCGAGCACCGCGATGAACTTGAAACCACCGCTGAACAGATAAGACGCGATGACGGTGGCCACCGAAAAGCCCACCTGCACCGCGCCCACCTTCTTGTAGGTGGCGAGGCGGTGATTGATTTCCTTCTCCAACTCCGGGGTCACCGAGGAGTTATCCGGGGCTGATGGGGCGTGAGAGTCGCTCATGATGGACTAGAGGAGATAGAAGACCGGGAAAACGAAGATCCAGACGAGATCGACGAAGTGCCAGTAGAGGCCGGACACTTCGAGGCGATTGGCCATCTGCTCAGGGTTGCGGCGATAGAGTTCACCGCCGAAGAAGAAGAAATAGAGGAAGACGATCAGACCACCGACGATGTGCAGACCGTGCAGCGCGGTGATCGCGTAGTAGATCGCCAGATACGGACTGTGCTTCGGCAGGAACGCGCTGGCCCAGTCGACGTCTTCAGCATGGATCGTCGCCACCTTGCTGCTGCCGGCGCGCGGCGCGAAGGTCGCATGATCATACTTCGGATTGTTCGGATCGGCGAAAACGTCGTCCACCTTCACCTCGTAAGCGAGGATCGTCGCATCCTTGGCGCGAATCTTATCGACCATGCTCGGGTGAACGCCCGCTTCTTCATTGCGGTTCTGGATGAGAAACTCCCCTTCCTTGCCTTCCTTCACCGGCACCACCTTGAGGTGGTTGTCAGCCGCAAAGGCTTCGAGGACTTCCTTCTTGCCCGCGACCTCAACCGCTTCCAAGTGACCGGTGATTTCCGGGCGCGGCGGCAGGTTGTTCTCCGCAAGGCGCTTGTTGCCGAGGAAGTCTTCGTAGTGCGACCACTTGTCCTTTTTGATGTAGGCGCCGAAGTGGGTGAACTTCACCGGATATTCGTAGGCGAGCTTGATAGTAAGGAAGATGGCGCCGAGCACGATGGTCGCCCCCATCCACAGCTTGTATTTCTGCCACTGGCGCATCTTGAGCGCAGCCCAGGCGAGAACCACGCAAATCGAAGAGGCGATCAGGATGACGGTATTCAGCGTGCCGACCGGGACGTTGAGCAGGCCCGTCGGCCAGTAGCCATCGTCGGCGCCCATGCGCAGATAGACATAGGCCGAGAACAGGCCGCCGAAGAGCATGACTTCCGAGGCCAGGAACAGCCAGATCGCCAGCTTGGCGTTGTAAACGCCGGTATCCGGCCGGTTGGTTACGGTGTAAGGAATTTCCATGTGGAAAAATTAGTGGGCAGGAACCGAGACGGGCTCCGGCGTGGAAACGGTTTCCAGCGCGGGCTTGGCCGACGGCGGCGGCTCACTCTGCGGGGAATAATCTTTGTCGGCGCCCGGCACGCTGTATTCGTAGGGCCCGCGATAAACGGTGATCGGCTTGGTGAAATTGCCATGGCCCGGAGGCGTCGGCGTATCCCACTCCAGCGTGGTGGAATCCCACGGATTGTCGTTCGGCACCTTGCGGCCCACGAACATGCTGCCGAAGAAATTCAGGATGAAAGGAATCTGCGCCAAGCCGAGGAGGAAGGCGGAGACGGACATGAAGTTGTTCCAGTGCAACACCGGGGCGATCGTCTTTTCGTAAACGACACCGCCGTCATACCAGCGGCGATGCACGCCGGCGAGACCTTGCAGGAACATCGGGAAGAAGATGCCGTTGATGAAGATAAACGAGAGCCAGAAGTGCAGCTTGCTGAGGAACTCGTTGAGCATGCGTCCGCTGGCCTTCGGATACCAGTAATAGACCCCCGCGAAGATCGCGAAGATGGTGCCGGGAGCGACCACGTAGTGGAAGTGGCCGATTACGTAGTAGGTATCGTGCAGGTATTGGTCGGTCGCGTTGAAGGCGAGCGGAATACCGGTCAGACCACCGATGCCAAACATGGGCAGGAACGCCGTGGCAAAGAGCATGGGAGGCGTGAAGCGAATCGAACCGCCCCACAGCGAAAGGATGAGTGCCGTCACCAGAATGACCGACGGCACGGAGATCATGACCGTAGTCGTCTGGAAGAAGGCGGAGACCTTCGAACCCATGCCAGTCATATACATGTGGTGCGCCCACACGACGAAGGAGAGGAAGCCGAGGATGAATATGCCGCCGACCATCGCGCGATAACCGTAAAGCGGCTTGCGCGTGTTGTTGGCGATGATCTCACCGACCATGCCCAGCGCGGGAAGAATGAGCACATAGACTTCCGGGTGCGCGAGGAACCAGAAGAGGTGCTGCCAGAGGACCGGGCTGCCCCCGCCGGTCCAGCCGGTCGCGGCGCCGTTCACGATCAGACCGGTCGGCATGAAGAAGCTGGTGCCGAACGCCCGATCCATGAGCTGGAGAAAGCCAGCCGCTTCGAGCGGCGGGAAGGCCAGCAGGAGAAGAAAGCCGGTGACCAACTGCGTCCAGACGAAAAACGGCATGCGCATCCAGGTCATCCCCGGAGCGCGGAGCTGGATGATGGTCGCGATGGTATTGATCGAGCCGAGGAGCGAACCGCTGATGTTGAACACCATGCCCAGCAACCAGATGGTCTGGCCATTGAAGAACGGATGAATGCCCGGGCCGTGATCGGCCAGCACCGAAAGCGGCGGATACGAGGTCCAGCCGGATTTGGCGGCGCCACCCGCGACGAAGAAGCTGCTCATCATGATGACGCAGCTCACAAAGAACAGCCAGTAGCTGGCCATGTTCAGCTTCGGGAACGCCATATCCGGCGCGCCGATCTGAAGCGGCATAACGTAGTTACCGAAGGCGGCGACCGCCACCGGCACAACGCCGAAGAACACCATGATCGTGCCGTGCATGGCACCGAGCGAGTTGTAACCATCGCCCGTCATCATACCCGGGACGCCCTTGGCGTCCGGCACGAAGATGTGCTCACCGAAGAACCACTGCAGAAATCCACCGATGACCGGCACCGCTTCACCCGGATGGGCGAGCTGCCAGCGCATCAGCATCATGAGGCAAAAGCCAGCGAACAAGAAAGCCAGGCCCGTGATGCCATACTGGATGCCGATGACCTTGTGATCGGTCGAGAAGACGTATTTCGACCAGAACCCGAGTTCGTGGTGATGATCGTCGTGATGGTCGGCGTGCCCGTGTGAATCGAGCGTAGCAGCGTGTGCGTCAGCCATGATGGATTACTTGAAGTTCAGGATCTCCGCCTCGGTCCAAGGCGTCGTCCGGTCTTTGAATTCGTCGCGAACCTTCTGCACGAAGTCGGGGGTGATCGGCTTGTCGGCCTTGTTCTCCCAAGCGGTGCGGATGTAGTTCAGCACGTCGGCGAGCTTGTCGTTTTCCTTGAGCTGCGGGAACTGAGTGTCCACAGCGATAAGCACCCCATTGAACTGCATTCCTTTCACTTTGAGCGGGCCGGTGAGGCCCTTCGTCACAATCGCGACGAGACGACGGGCATCGCCCTGCACGAATTCCGAGCCGTTGAACGGAGGGAAGACGGGCGGGAGGCCATTGCCGTGGGGCTGATGGCAGGCCATGCAAGTCGTCATGAAGATGGCCTTGCCACGCTCGGCCGAGGCCTTGAGGTCGGCGGCGTCGTCAGCGAGAGCGGTCAGCGGGAGGAGAGCGGCGAGAAGGGCGAGAGACTTTTTCATGTCGAAACAGGAGAGATTACTTGGCGGCGGGCGGGAAGTTTAGCAACTCGGGTTCGGTCCACGGAGCGGTGCGTGACGCAAATTCCTTGCGGACCGCGCTAACGAACTCCGGAGTGACTCCTTTGTCGTCCTTGTTGCCGAAAGAATTGCGAACGTAGTTGACCACGTCGGCCAGCGGACCGTCCTCCTTCAAAATGGGGAAGGACATGACCGGCGAAGGCATCGGCGCGACATAGACCATGTCCTTGACCTTGAGCGGCGGGTTCACGCCGAGCAGGACCATGGCGACCATCCGGCGAGCGTCGCCCGTGGTGTATTCGGTGCCAGCCAGCGGAGGAAACGCGCCGGGAAGGCCGAGGCCCGTGGCCTGGTGACAGGCAAAACAGGTCTGCATGTAAACGGTCTTGCCACGTTCGATCGAAGCCTTGAGGTCGAAGCTCGCGGCGGCGGGAGCGGTCTGAGCCGGGGCTGCTACAGCGGGCGCGGGAGCCGCAGCAGTTCCAGCAGCCGGGGCGGGTGCCGCCGTCGCAGCAGCGGGTGCAGGTGCCGCGGGCGCCGCGCCAGCCGCAGGGGCGGGAGCAGCAGCCGGCTTGTCGCCAGCGGCGGGAGCCGCCGGGGCCGCACCAGCTTCGTCGGGCAGGTTGTCGCCTTCCGGGATCTGCTGAAGGTCAGCCTCGCTCCACGGGGTCTTACGATCAGCGAACATCTTCCGGGCAGCAGCGACCTTGGCGATACTGATTTCACCGGCCGTGTTGCCGAACGATCCGCGCACATAAGTGGCGACGGCAGCGATCTTCTTGTCGGTCAGCGACTCCCACGGGGGCATCTGGCCGTTGTATTGCTTGCCTTCCACCGTGAAGGGGCCGGAGATGCCTTTCAGCAGAATGGCGATGAGACGCTTTTCCCCACCGGTGACGAAATGCGAACCAGCGAGCGGCGGAAATTGTCCGGGCACGCCCACGCCAGCACCGCCGTGGCAGCCGACGCAGTTGCCGAAGACGCTCTTGCCTTGGACGATGAGCGGCTGCTCAACAATCGGACCTTCGCCACCCTCCGTAGTTTTCCAAATGAGTGCCGGATTCGATTCGTTTTCATTGAACACGGAACCACTCAGGCCGCCGTGGAAAATGCCAAAATAAGTGCCCGCCCAGAGAACCGCGAGGCCGCACAGAGCCGTGAGCCAGAGCGGCATCGGCGTGCTTTCAGCGATCGGTTCGGCGTGTTCGCGTTTCACCGCGGCGTGAACTTCAGTCACGTCGGGCGTTTCCTCGTAGTCGATACGTTCAGGACCTTCTTTCATCGGTCAATTATTTCTTCGCCGGGGCCGGAGCGGCGGCGCCAGCGGGCGCGGCTGCGGCGGGTTTGCTGCCGGCTTCCTCGAGGGGCGAGGTGCGGTCGAGCGAGAGCAGGTAATCCACCAGCTCCAGCGCTTCGGTTTTTGGCACGATCACGTAACCTTCCTTGCTGGCGGGAGTCGACAGCGCATACGCGGCGCCTTCTCCGCCCGCCTTCACTTCCTTGAACAGGTAGCGATAGGCCGGCATGGTCGATTCCACGATGACGGACCGCGGGTTGTAAAGATGCTCGAGGAACCACTGCCGATCACGCTTGGCGGGCTTCTTGGGGTCGGCTTCCGGCTCGTTGCGCCAGGCCTTGGTGCCGACGTTGGTGAGGTCGGGACCGATGCGCACGCTGCCGAGCAGCGGCGGGTTTTCGAAAATGTAATCGCGGGCCACCGTGCGGCGGGGTCCCCACCCACGCCCAATATCGGCACCATTCTGCGCGTCACGAATCTGCTGCGTGTGGCAGTAGTAGCAACCTTCGCGGATGTAAACCACGCGGCCCTGGCGGCCGTTGACGACCGGATAACGGGTGCCTTCTTCCTCGTTCACCTTTTCGGTGAGACCGCCGATTTGCATCTGCGGCACGAGCACCAAGGCGAAGCAGGACAGGGCGAACGACCCGAAAATCCCGGCAAAGAGATACGATGAGCGGCTCATTAGTGGTGGTCCTCCTCTTCACCGATCGGGGCGAACAGCGTCGCCTGGCCGGCCGGCTGGCCGATGCGGAGCAGCATCAGCAGGAAGTGTAACCCGAAGGCGGTGTGTCCGACGGTCACGAAGATCAGGCCGAGCGTGCGCAGAGGCAGGTAAGCGCCCAGATTGTAAAGGATTTGCGAGTATTGCGCGTCGGCATCGAGCGCCCGTGAACCGGACGCAATGCCGGACATCAACATGGCCGCGACGACGATGCAGCCACCATAAGCCGAACCGAGGAAGTGCCACTTGATGAGCGAGGACGAGAGCCACTCGCAGCCGACAAGGCGTGGGGTGATGTAATACATCGCGCCGAACATCACGAGGGAGAAGAAGCTATAAAGCAGCAGTTGATTCAGGCCCGCGCTGAAGAGCGTGAAGTGGATCGCACTATCCGATCCGCGCAGCGCGGCGAACAACGAAATCGCGGTGGCCACGCAGAAGATGATCGCACCGACGAACGTGAAACGGATGGTCGGCGAGTGATAGATCATGTGGGTGTTTCCCTCCATGGTCTTGAAAAGGTTCTTTCCGACCGTCACCAGCGGGATGATGAGCATGATGTTCGCCGAAATGCTCAGGCTCACCAACCAGGCCGGAACCGGACCGCCGCTGAGTTTCGTCATGCCCGTGAGGCCCGCGAAGATCGCCCACGACCAGAAACCGATCGCCGCGAGGTTGTAGCTGTGGATCGGCTTGTTGATTACCTTCGGGATGAGGTAATAAGCCGCCGCCAGACCGATGGGCGTGAACCAGTAGTTGTTCAGCCCTGTGGCGAACCAGGCTGCCACAATGTTCTGCATGACGCCTTGGAGAGGTCCAACCCCCAGCAGAACGTGCGAGGTGAAGAACAGCCAGGGGAACCAGAAGAAGGCCCCGAGCAGATACCACACGGAAATGAACACCACGCTGCTCTTGCGCATGCGGTAGAGCGATGCGCCGGTGATGCCGACGAAGAAGTAGCCGATGAACATGAGCCACGCCGCGGGACGCGGAAGGAGCATGTTTTCCAGACCCGTGTTGTGACCCGTGAGGATCCAGACCACGCCGAGGGCAACGCCGAAGTTCCAGAACAGTGCGCCAAAGATCAGCGCACCCGGGAACTTGATCGGGGTGCGGCAAAGACGAGCCATCAGCCAGATCGCGACGCCCATGCCAGCCAGGCTGCACCAACCGTAGGTGAAGCAGGCATTAAATGCCGGCAACACACGCCCGTAGGTGTAGATCGGCCAATCGGCGATTCCGAAGAGCTTACCCATCTCCGGGTTCTGTAGCTTGTAGCCGGCGATGAAACCGAAGAAGGTCGAAACCAGCAGCCACAGAAGCGAGGTGAAGAAAAACACAAGCACCGGGGTTCGCGCGGAAGCATCGATGCTCGCACGCTCGACCGCCCAGGCGTCAGGCACCGGGGTGGCCGCGGGTGCCGCAGCCGCCGGAGCGGACGCGGTGGTGGACGTTGGAGGTTCAGCAAGTGCGGCGGACATTTACTTGGCGGGTGCTGGTGTCTCGAAGCGGATGGTGTCGGCGCCTTGCGGGGCCGAGGTCAAAGCGGGTGGCGGCGGCTCGGCCGCGTTCGGATCGGCCGGCGGAGGCATCGGCAGCCAGGCGTCCACTTTCACGGCGGAAGCACCGACTTTCTTGGCCTTCAGGTCGGCGATGACCGACTTCTTGGCGTCGGAGATCGGAATGTGGGCGATGCCCTTGGCGGGATCGACGAGGCCGGTGGTGTTCAGCTTGAGGTTCGCGTCGCTGACGACTTTCTCGCGTAACTTGAGGCGCTCGTCGCCGCGCTTGTCTTCATACCCCGTGCCGGACTTCGGTCCGAATTTCCACATGAGCAGCAACACCGCGAGAGTGAAGACGAAGAAATAGAACAGCGCCCACACAAAGGTGCCGAAGCCGCTGGGTGGTCGTTGGGTGGTATCGGTCGCCATGTTAATTGTGAAGTTTGAGCGACAGGAGGAGGCGCGGGTCCTTCGTCGGGAAGAGGTAACCCTTCGTGAGCCGCTTGGTCAGGAAGAGGTAACCGAGGATACCGCCGATGCCGATGAGCGGGCAGAGCGCGTAGGCCACATCGAGGAAACCGAAGCCGGCTTTCTTCAGCGTCGGGATGACGATGACAAACATGTCGAGCAACTGCATGCCGATGATCCAGAACGCGACCCATTTGAGCTTGTCCGGGTCCTTCTTGATCCACTGCGTGAGCAGCACCGGGAAGGGCAGGAAGAAGCGGCAGACCACCAGCGCGGTGCTCAGAATATTCCAATTCCCCTGGTTACGGATGATGAAATACACGTTCTCTTCCGGGATGTTTGCATACCAGATGAGCATGTATTGATCGAAGCCGATGTAGGCCCAGAAGATGGTGAAGGCCAACATGAACTTACCCATGATGTGGTAATGTTCGGCGTTCACGACACTGAGATAACCCTGCTTCTTCAGGGCGGTGATGATGAGCACGATGAGCGACATCGAGCTGCCCACGCCACCGGCGAAGAGATAGACTCCCCACATGGTGGAGAACCAGTGATAGTCGAGGCCCATGAGCCAGTCGAAACCAGCGAAGGTAATCGTAAGGCCGACGACCGGGATGCCGCCGATGCCGAACTTGCGCATTGTCAGCGTGTGCGAACCGGCGCCGTCTTCATCCTGCTTGACCGAGTGACCGCGTAGCGAAAGCACCAACCACGACGCCATCACGAAATAGACCGCGATACGAAGGAGGAAGAACCAGTGTGAGAGATACGGCTGCTTGGCGTCGAGAAGCGGATCAACGCCCGGCCCGATGTTCCACCACTTCCAGAGGATGCTCGCACAGGCCAGCACCGGCAGGAAGAAGAAGAAGAGATACGGGAAGAGGCTCGCGACGTTTTCGATCTGGCGGCGAATCACGACCGACCATTCGGAGTCGGTGGCGTGATGGAGGCAGTTCCAGAAGGTCGCCCCGAGGATGACCGTGAAGAAGAAGGCGAACGCGAAGAGGTAGGTGTAGGCGAACCCTTGCACCCCGATGGCCGGGATGAGAGCGCCGATGCCGGTCAGGACCAGACCGACCACACCAGCAGCGAGCAAACCGGTCGGCAGGCCGCCGAGCTTGGCTGGGTCAAATTTTTCCGCCGCAGCGGCGGGTGCATGCGAGTGATCGCTCATTTCTTGGCTGGCTGAAGTTCTTGCTGTTTTTCCGGCGGCAGGCTGGCCAGCGGCGTATGCTGGCTCTTCTGGAGTGCGCGGAGGTAGGCGACGATGGCCCAGCGGTCCTCGACCGCGATCATCGGGCCGTAAGCACCCATGGTGTTTTTGCCGTGGGTGATGGTGTTGAAGATCTGACCGTCCGGCTGCTGGAGGATGCGATCGTCCTGCAGGTTGGCGACCGTGGCCCAGTTGGCGATCTGCTTCACGACGCCGTTGCCTTCCGCGGTGAGGCCGTGGCAGGGCGAGCAGTTGATGGTGAAACGCTCCTGGCCGCGATCGAGCAGGGCCTGGTTAACTTCGACCGGGAAACCATCGCCGTAGAACTCCCCTACCCGGCCGGTGTGGAGGTAGTCGTTCAGATTGGCGAAGCCGATCGTGTCGAACTTGGCGCTCTTGGCGCCAGCCTGGAGATAACGGCCCGGCAGGGTGTAACCGAGCGGGATGGTGCCATCGACTGGCTTCCGCGCCGCGCGCCCGTCCGAGAAGAACGTAGTCGCATGCTGCGGCTGGAATTTCGGCTGATGATCCATGTCCGGGAAAATTTCGATCGGGGGCAGCGCCGAATTCGACCCGCGGAAACCCGCGAGGGCCAGCACGGCGCACACACCAAGAAGGAAGAGAGCGAAGAAAGTGCGAAGCATCGCTTAGTCGTGAATAAGGGTGACGTGCTTGCCGCCGATGCTTTCGAGCAACTCACGGCTCTTCGCTTCGTTAAACTTCGGATCGCGCGATTCGATGACGAGGAAGAAACCATCGTCGGTCGCGCGCTTGAAGCGTTCCCAGTTGAAGACCGGGTGATACCACTGCGGCAGGCGGTTGAACGCCATGATCGAGAAGACCGTCGTGAACGCGGAGAACAGCACGGTGAGTTCGAAGAAGATCGGGAAGAACGCCGGCACCGTGAAGATGTTCACCGGTTTGCCGTGCACGATGAGCGGATAGAGCGCGAACGACGGGATCATCGTAAGGCAGCCCGCGGTGATGAAACCGGTGGTGCCGCCGATGAGGACCGGCGTGCTGAGCCAGGATTTGCCCAGCCCCATGGCGGCATCCATGCCGTGAACGGGGAACGGGGTGTAAACGTCCCAGCGCTTGAAGCCGGCGTCGCGGATTTTTTCCGCGGCGTGGAGCAGGTCGGCGGCACTGTCGAACTCCGCCCCGAGACCATAGACTTTGCGATATTCGGCCATCGTCTTTTAGTGAGCAAGTTGGGCAGCCGGCGCGTGAGCTTCCTCGTGGCCGGTCGGCGGGTGATAGTGCGGGTCGGCTTCCGGCACGACGATCTTCACTTCGGAGATCGCGATCATCGGCAGGAACCGCATGAAGAGCAGGAAGAGCGAAAGGAAGATGCCGAAGGTGCCGGCGAAGGTCCAGATCTCCACCCAGCTCGGCGAGTAGTGCCCCCACGAACTCGGGAGGAAGTCCTGCGCCAGCGACGTCACGATGATGACGAAGCGCTCGAACCACATGCCCGCGTTCACGAACTGGCAGACGATGAACACGATGATGTAATTCGTGCGCGTCGATTTGATCCAGAAGATCTGCGGCGAAATGACGTTGCAGAACATCATGCACCAGTAGGACCAGCCATACCAGCCGAAGGCGCGGTTCCAGAAGGCGGCGCGCTCGTAGATGTTCGCACCATACCATGCGATGAAGAGCTCCATCAGGTAGGCGTAACCGACGATCGAACCCGTCAGGAGAATGATCTTCGCCATCTTGTCCACGTGCTGGCGGGTGATCATGTCGTCCAGCTTGGGATACACAATCCGCGCCGGGAGCAGGATGGTGAGCACCATGGCGAAGCCGCCGAAAATGGCGCCTGCGACGAAGTAAGGCGGGAAGATGGTGGTGTGCCAGCCGGGGAGGATCGACGTGGCGAAGTCGAAGGACACGATCGAGTGCACCGAGAGCACCAGCGGGGTCGAAAGGCCCGCCAGGATGAGGTAGGCCATCTCATAGTGCCGCCAGTGGCGGTTCGAACCGCGCCAGCCGAGGGCGAAGACGCCGTAGATGTAACGGGACACGCGAGACTTGGCGCGATCGCGCAGCGTCGCGAGATCCGGCACGAGGCCGGTATACCAGAAGAGCACCGACACCGTGAAGTAGGTCGAGACTGCAAACACGTCCCACAGCAACGGCGAACGGAAGTTCGGCCAGATGGCGTTCGCATTCGGAATGGGCGCGAGGAACCACGCCATCCAGACGCGACCGACGTGAATGCCCGGGAAGATGGCCGCGCACATGACCGCAAAGAGCGTCATGGCTTCGGACGCACGGTTGATCGACGTGCGCCATTTCTGCCGGGTGAGGAAGAGAATGGCGGAGATCAGCGTGCCGGCGTGACCGATACCGATCCAGAACACGAAGTTCGTGATGTCCCACGCCCAGCCCATCGGGTGATTTTCACCCCAGACACCGACACCGTTCGAGATCTGGTAGCCGATGCAGGTCAGACCGACGCAGGCGAGGATCGCCATGGGGAGGAACAAAATCCACCACCAGACGGGCGTCCGGCCTTCGACGATTTCGGAGACCGCTTGCGTGATCCACAGGAACTTGCGCTGGTGATCAACCAGCGGAACCCGCTCGAGATCCTTCGGGCAATCGAGTTTGATAACGGAGTCAGACATTAGTGAGCACCTCCGTGGGCTTCAACGGCGGGAGCACCGTGGCTCTCAGTGCCGTGGCCGGCCCCGTGTTTCGGTTGCGAATACGAAGCGACTTTCTCGGCTCCGGGCATCTTGGGATTGGGGTTGCGGATGCGGGTGAGGTAAAGCACACGCGCGGCGACGTTGAGATACTTGAGGAGTTCGTAAGCCCGCGGGCCGCTGCGAATCTTCGAGACACTCGACTCGGGGTTCGAGATATCGCCGAAAACGATCGCATCGCTCGGGCAGCTCTGGGCACAAGCCGCAGTGAAGCTATCGGCCGGAATGCGGACATCCGCGGAGTCACGACCTTTCACCTTCGCCGCGATCTTGGCTTCCTGGATGCGCTGCACGCAGAAGGTGCATTTCTCCATGACGCCGCGCATGCGGACGGTGACGTTCGGGTTCTTCGACATCTTGAGGGTGTCGTCGGTCCCCTTTTCGTTCACCAGGTTCCAGGTGCGAAGCTTCGTGAGCTTGCGCTGGTTGTAATCGAAGAAGTTGAAACGGCGAACCTTGAACGGGCAGTTGTTCGCGCAATACCGCGTGCCGATGCAGCGGTTGTAGGCCATCACGTTGAGGCCGTCCTCGCTGTGCACCGTGGCGTTAACCGGGCAGACCGTTTCGCACGGCGCGTTTTCGCAGTGCTGGCAGAGCATCGGCTGCGAAACCATCTCGGGTTCATCCACGTCCTGATCGAACTTACCGTTCGCATCGGGACCGCTGGCGAAATAACGATCGGCGCGAATCCAGTGCATTTCACGGCCGTCGATGACTTGGCGCTTGCCGACGATCGGAATGTTGTTTTCCGCTTGGCAGGCCACCATGCACGTGCCGCAGCCGGTGCAGGTATTCAGGTCCACCGTCATCCCCCACTGGTGGATGTCGTTGAGCGGCGGATGCGAATAGAGCGACCGGTTCTCAGGAATGTGCGCGTCGATACCGAAGGTCTTCGAAGCCTCTGGCTTCTCCTTGTAGTGAGCGAGCGTGTCTTCGCGAACGAGATCGCCCCCGCGACCTTCGAGGGAACCGTGCTCCTGAGTGATCGCAATCCGGTAGTGGCGGCCCACCGGGCGCACCTTCGCACCGACGCGAATGTAGGGCTCGGCCGACGTCGTGAGCGGGTAGGCATTGAAACCACCGCTGGTCATGTCGTCGCCGAAAACGTAATTCTCCGAGGTCTTCCCGACCGTGCCAACACGGCCCGCGGCCGTGCGACCGTAGCCAAGCGGAATAGTCAGCGAATTTTCCGCGCTGCCGGGAACGACGAGGACCGGGATCTCGATCTTCGCACCGCCGACCGACACCTCCACCACATCGCCGTCCTTCACGTCGAGCTTGGCAGCGGATTTCGGGCTGATCCACGCAGCGTTATCCCAAGTCTGCTTGCTGACCGGATCGGGGAACTCCTGCAGCCACCCGTTGTTGGCGTGGCGACCGTCGTCGAGCGACGAGTCGGCCGTGAGCACCACTTCAAATGAGTCGGCATCGGGAGCAGGCAGCGCGAGTTTTTCCGCCACCAGTTTCGTCACCGCATCGGCATTCAGCGTCGGGGCGTCGAAGGCCGGCGTATTACCGGTGAGGAAACCGTAGTAGAGGAACTTCGGCCAGTCGGTCGCGAAGTCGTTCGTCTTACTGATCTGCTTGAAGGTCTCCTGCACCAGTTCCGGGCCCTTGGGCTTCGGCTGGCCGGCGAATTTCGCAAGCAAATCGAGCTCCGACCATCCACCGAAGAGCGGCAGGATCATCGGCTGCACTGACAGATAGCTGCCATCGGTCGCGCGGCCATCGCCCCATGCTTCGAGGTAGTGCGCGAGCGGCGCATGCCACGTCGCCACCAGAGCGGTTTCGTCCTCGTAATAACCGAGGCGAATCACCTCCTCTGCGTTCTTCACCTTGCCAGCGAAGTCAAGGTCGGCGGGAGCGTTGTAAACCGGATTACCGCCGACGATAACGAGCGTCTTGATCGTCTTGTCGGTCAGCCCCTTCACGACTTCCGCAAGGCCAGCCGCGGGCTTCACCGCCACTTTCGCAGTGCCGATGGTTTTGCCCAGGTTGCCGAGGGCGGCATTGACCGCCAGACCAAGCGCCTGCACCGCAGGACGCTGCCGCGAACCCACGAGCACGAGGCTCGCGCCCTTAGCCTTCGCAGCGACGAGATCCGCCGCGCATTCCTTGATCCAATCAGCCGAAAATTGCGCCGCACCTTTCGGAGCCCCAGCGAGAATTCCTTTCAACGCCGCGTCATTCGTGAGCTTGGCGATCTCCGCCGCGAGCTGGAGCAGCACCGCGCCGATCTGCGAAGCCTGCACGCGAAGGCGATGATCCGCCATACCGCCCGTGATAGTGAACCGATTCTCCACCACATAGAGGCGGTTCATCGTGTTACCACCATCGACACTGCGGCGCTTGGCGTAAGCGCGCTCCACATCGGTCTTCGCTTCCACCCCGAGGAAATCAGAGTCGAGTGCGAGGATCACGTCCGCCTTGCTGAAATCACTCTTCACCACCACGTCCGCACCGAAGACTTCCTTCGCCACCTCCACCACCGCCGAGTCCCCCGTCGGCTCGTAAGTCGCCCAGAGCGCTTTCGGGAATTTCTTCGCAATTTCTCCGCGCAGACGCTCGCGCGTCGGCGAGTGGCTCTGCTCAAGAAGGAAAGCCAGACCAGCCCCATCGCCCTGCTTGGCGATCAAGGCATCGAGCGCTTTTGCAAAGGCCAGCTCGGACGAAGCCTTGCCGCGGTGCTTGAAACCGGTGGCCCTATCCGGATCATAAAGATCGAGGATCGACGACTGGGCGTGCAAACCGCTCGCGCCATTACTGACGGGATGAAGCGGATTGCCCTCCATCTTGGTCGGGCGCCCGTCGTGCGTAGTCGCCACCAGCGGAACGTGACCCGAGCGGAACGGCATCGCCGTCGCAAAGAAAAGCGCCTTGCCGGGGATCGACCATTCGACACCGCGCGTGAATGGCACGAGCTGCTTTTCCGGACGACGACAAGCGGCCAACGAAAGACCAGCGAGAGCCGACGATGCCCCCATCAGGCGCAGAAACGCGCGACGGGAAACCTCACCACCTTCGAGTTCCGAGGCGCCCTGCGGGAATTCCCGCTCGAGCCAGCCACGAAATTCCGGCGTGTCCTGCAGTTGCCCGAGTGAACGCCAATACTTGCGTCCGCCGACTTCTTCCTTGGGATGATTGAAAACGCGCTTGCTCATCGAATCAGCAAATTATCGGTGGCAGCCCGCGCAGTTCTTGTCGGGCGGGTTGATGTGCCAGGCTTTTTTGAGTTCCTCGCCGATGCGCTTCTGCGCTTCAGCCGGCGATTCGTCGCCTTTGGGTTCGGCCTGATACTTGAGATTGGTGATCTGCGACAGCGGACGCAGCGCGTTTTCCGGATTGCGATGGCAGGTCAAGCAGAAGTCCATCGAGAGCGGCTTGGCATGCTCGACCACTTCCATTTCCTCGATATGCCCGTGGCACTCCACACACGAAACGCCCCGGTTCACGTGGGCGGAGTGATTGAAGTAAACGTAGTCGGGGGTCTTGTGAATCTGGACCCACGGAATCGGCTTACCCGTCTGCCAGCTCTCGCGCACCGCGGCGAGCTTGGGATTCGCGGCCTGCACCTGCGTGTGGCAGTTCATGCAGACCTGCGTGGTCGGGATATTCGAATGCGCCGCGACATCCACGAAACTGTGGCAGTAGCGGCAATCCATGCCGAGCTGGCCGGCGTGAATTTTGTGCGAGAAGGGCACCGGCTGCGCGGGTTGGTAACCGACGCGGGTGTATTTCGGGGTGAAGTAATACCACATCCCGCTGGACACCGCGCCACCCAGAACCGCCACGATGACGATGAGCTTGAGCGGAATCCAGTTCGAGCTGCGTGGGAAAATATTCGCCATCGGTCAGGGCTGGAGCTTGAGAGAGTGAGGCTTGCGCGGTGTTTCCGGCATCGAAGGACGTCGCATGTAAAATTTTCGCCCGGTCAATGCAAGCGGAGTTTGTGAAATTTTTCACAAGCTCCGCGCTGCACCCGTAAAACAGGCTGCTTTCAGGAGCCCGGTCCGGATCTGGCGGGCAGGGGTTGTCCAAAGTGCACGCCGTTTTGGCAATCAGGAATTGGCAAAATTTTCGCCGGCGCTATCGCACTCGCCCCTCTAACCCACTTTCTGGCTAAAATGTGCCATGAAGACGGTGAAGACGTTCTCCAATCTCGCTGAAGCCGGATTCGCTACCTCCCTCCTCGAGGCGGCAGGAATTACCGCTCTTCTCGCCGACGAGCAATCCTACTCGCTCGGCTATCAAACGCCGGCCGTCGGTTTACGCGTGCAGGTCGATGAGACCGACTTCGAGCGCGCTCAGCACATCCTGGCCGAGGGATCGGATGGCAGTCAGGCGCTTCAGGATCGCAAGGAACCGCCTTCTCCCGAGAGGAACCCAATCCCTTTTCGCCTGCGCGCACCGATTTGGTTAGCGCTTCTCCTTCTCATCGGCGTAATCAGTTTTCCCTGCTCTCTATTAAGAAGGAAGAAGGCTTCCCGGCCAATCAACCGGCACGTCAAGTCCAGACCGGAGACAACAACCACGACGGCAAGCCTGATGAGTGGACCACTTATCGACTTGGCAATATCCTCCATGCCGAACAGGACACCAACTTTGACGGAAAGATCGACAGTTGGTGGCCCGCAATTCCATCGGTCCGCCAGCAAACCACGTCGCGCGTTTCTCACTGTTGGTCAGAAATGCCCACACGCGCTCGATCGGACCCGGCAGCAAACGCACCAGCCGCACTTCGCCCGGCGCGGTGAATTCCCCCATCTCGCGATTTACCATGGCCCGCCGATCGCCAAGGCTCGCCGCCAGCGCTTGCAACATCTGCCCCCAAGCCAGTTGCGTGCGCTTCTGGAAATGCGTCCATTGCGGCAGCATTTCCTACGTCAAGGTCAGCACACAGCCGCTCTCCTCCGGCACGATCTCGATCGTCACGCGATTGAAATCCGGCGAATATTTTGGAACGCCAAACGTAGGGCGTGTCTTCAAAATGGAAAAAGCTGCAACATTCTGGGCGTCAGCGAGTTGATGGCGTGAATGTTATCACGAGATCGCTATCATCTATTGGACGAGCGCTGGAAGGCGCTTAAAAAATTAAGAAGGTAGAGCCGGG
>JBGAGV010000034.1:0-88069 GCA_044226525.1 Chthoniobacteraceae bacterium
AATCTTCGCCTACATCGAGGCCTACTACAACACTCACCGCAAACACTCCGCTCTGGGTTACCTCTCTCCTTCCCAGTTCGAAGCCCTCCTTCCATCCCTCAACTAAATCACCAACTGGTCCAAAATTCCGTCGCACCTCATCATTGCGAACGAGACGCTCTACCAACCGAGCTATAACCCCCACATCGGGCAGGACGAGGTCGTCGGCACGCTGAAGTTGCGTGTGATTTGGTAATTCGTCGCTTGGCAGGCACGGCAGGTTTTGCGGGAACGAAGGCGGATGGCGTTAAGCTGCTTGCATGTGCCCAAAAATTCGGCAAACGTGTGCCCGATCAACGCACATACTGCACGAGCAGCTCATGCTGCACGTCGCTGAGCGTGAACGAATAGCGGCAAAAGCGGCCCTTCACTCTGTCGCGTGGAAACACGCTCATAACCTGAAGGTCGCGGGTTCAAATCCCGCCCCCGCAACCACTCTTAAATCTCTGGGAGAGTGGCGTTTGCGTCGCGATGTGAGCGTCGCTTTTCGCTGGCATTGATACGCTAGGAATACCCTCAAAATGCACTGAAATGCACCGAAATTTGCACGGGTAGTTGCACGGGTGATTTGTGCATACCCGTTTAGCGCCGTCCCCCTGCAAAGGGCGACGCGCACCGTGTAATGGCGGTCCCGTGCAAACCGCACGGGGGGCTTGTGTGCACGGGCATGAAGCGATCGGTGGTTACAGGCCCGGCACACACAGCCGGAAGCCCATTTTACGTGAAAGCAGAAGCCGGGTATCGGTAAAGCCGAATGAGAACGGTCTGGGCGCCTCGATGTTGGCCGGCTGCCCACCGAGAGGCCACTTTTTCCAATTCCTGGGCGCCGATTTTGGTTTGAATGGCGGCCGCCAGGCGTAAGTCGGGCGGCATGCGGTTGAGCACTCCGGCAATGAGATCCAGGAGTGGTCCTGCGGAATTGTCTTTCATCCGCGCGAGGTAATCCACCCAGCAGGCCTGACGCGTCGCCGATGCCTGGGCGAAGAGCGTCATGAAACACGGTGCCTGTTTTTGGAGATTCATGGCGGGCAGGAGAACCCGGAACCGTTGAGCCAGATCCGGATCCGCCGTGGCGTCGGCGAGGCGCGTGAGCAGAAGTTCCAGGCCCCGACTGCCCGTCTCGGCCAGTCCCTTTTCCAATTGCTCGCGGATCGCGGGAGGAATCCTGACGACCTCGGGGCAGGTCAATTTATCGAGTAAGATCGCCACGATGCCATCGCCGTGCCGCAAGCCGGTATCCACCAGGGGCGGCAAGGCGACGTAGAGTTTCTCTCGCATCGCCTGTTTCCAGATGTCCTCGATCTTCTGGTCGATCTTGTGGCTGGCGGAATCGCTGGCGTCGGTGTCGGCGCGTTCCGAGAGGCCGATGAGTTGGCGGATGTCCGAGACGACCGACCGGAGGGGCCTGGGAATCTCGACCGCGTCGAGGGATTGGCCCGCCGCCGCGAACTGGCCACAGGCAGTTTCCTCGAGAGCCGCCGCGATCTTCCGGCCAGCTTCTCCCCAATCCGGGTCGGGCTCTTCGGGCGGGGCCACGGCGCCGGCCGTGACGCCCTCCCCGGCGTGGCCCGGCCGGCGTGCGCTCCATCGCACGATGCCAAAATAAAGCAGCGCGCCGAGGCCGCCGAAGAGCAGTGCGGCGTTGGCCACGCCGCCTTCATCGGGCGATATGGTGAGGTAGAGTTCGATCGCGCCGAGCAACAGCACGGCAAATTTGACCGGCATCGGAAAACGGCCAAAAAAATTGAGGCGATTGTTGGGGAAATAGATCGCTTGGGCGACCAGCAGGCCGAAGACGATGCCGGAATAGCCCGTGACGCCGCCGCCCGAGCCCCAATGGCAGAGGAGGTAACCGAGGAAACCGCTGACGGCGCAGAGGGCGGAAAAGAGCAGATAGCGCCCGCCGCCCATGAGACCTTCCACGCTCCGCCCCAGCATCCAAAGGCACAGCAGGTTGAAGATCAGGTGCGAAAAATTCCCGTGCAGGAAAGCGGCCGTAAGGAAGCGGTGAAGCCCCCAGCCGCGAACCACGCCGGCATAGGAAAAACCGAGCTGGGCCAGCACCTGCCGCTGGGAAACGAGGCCGGCCCGGTCGAGAAGCAGGACGAGGAGATGGACCCCGATGCAGATCCAGAAAAAGATCGCGGACCAACTTCCACCAGACCAGGACGAGCAGTATGCGGTGCGGGCCATGGCGGGTCAGTGCAGATCTTTTTGCAGCCGCTTGATGCGGGGCCGGAGGTCTTTGATGGATTGCAGGTAGACGTGGATTTTCGCGCGGATCTGTTCGGCATCCGCGTTGTCGTCGATCGCGAGAATGCTCGCGGCGACGGCGTCCAGCTGCCGGTTGATGTCTTCCAGTTCGCTCTGCCAGACTTCGAGGGCGCCCTTGCGATGAATCTCGATGGCCTGGACGCGGAGCATTTCCTTCAAGGGTTTGATCTCCTGTTCCAGCACGACGATTTTGAGGAGGAAAGGAGCTTGTTGGAGCAGCTCCTGCATTCGCTTGTCCCAATCGTCTTCGGGAGTCAGGCGCTTGCGGGCGGTTTCGAGGTCATCTCCGATCTTGACCAGGGCCGCATGCCTGCTTTCCCACACGGAGCGGTTTTTCTGCTCGTGGGCGGCGACTCCTTCCTGCTCCACCGCGCCCAGTTTTTCTTCGACCCCGGGCAGGTGCTTGAGCAGGCGTTCGGCGAGGGCCTTGCCCTTCGCCCCGGCGCCATCGGGAGAATCGGCTTCGATTCTGGCCTGCGCCTCGAGCCGGGCGGCTTGCAGGAGTCCGCGGCAGTTTCGGACCAGCCGCTTGAATTCCAGCCGCGAGGGGGACATCTCGTCCTTGGGGGGCTCGAGGAGATGCCGCAAGGCACGCAGGGAGGCGTGCACTTCCTGTCGATCGACGATCTGTGCGGCGAGCAACCCCTCGACCCTCGCCACGAGTTCATCGCCTTGCGCCTGGATCTCCTCGGCAAAGTCGGGCTCCCGTTCGGGCAGCGTCGCGAATTCCTGGCGGGCATTTGCAAACTGATCCTCGAGCTCTTCCCGGCCCGGGATTACGGCGGGATCGAAACTAACGTCGATTCGCCCGCGCAGTGCTTCCTTCTTGTCCACCACGGCCCCCTCCCGGTCGCGCACCACCGTATAGATGATCACGTCGCCATGGACGCGATTGTCCGCGGTGATTTCCAAGGAGAGGACGACCGGGGAGCCGACACCAGCCTCGGGCGGTATGCCCTTGATGCGGACGAGCCCGACGGGATCGCGTTCCTGGAAGAGGCGGATGTCCATGCTGAGGTTGGCATTGGCCCGTTCGAAGGTGGCCACGCACCGAGCCGGCAGCGCCACGCCTTCCTCCGCGAGCGCCACCTGCCCGCGGGCGGTCTCGACGTAGAGCGGACGCGGCAGCACCGTGGTGGTGGTGGCCACGCCGGAAGTCCCGCCCTGCAAGGTGGAAAAAGACTGCTCGAACACGATGTCTCCCGCCCCGTTCTTGAGCCGGAGGGCGAAGTGGTTCGTGGTGTTTTCCGTCAACGGAACATCGTGAAACAGAAACCCGCCATCGGCCCGGAGCGAGATCGCCGACGGCATGGCCCCTTCGTTGGAAACCAAAGCCACGGACAAGGCTTCCGCGGGCGGTGCGCCATTGCTTTTCTGCAGCACCTGCCCGGCGATGTGGATGTGTTCGAGGGAGGTGAACTCCGGCGCGTCGAGCGTGATGCGATACTGCGCGGTGTCGCCGGGCGCAGCGCCCAGGTTCCGCGGCAATGCCATGCGCGCATGAATGGCGGCGCCGGCGCCCACACACAGGTCGGGCTCGAACAACCGCGGGGTGGCCTGGGGAAAAGCCGAGCGGAGGCTTTCCAGGACCCAGGGCCCGCGGCTGGAACCGCCGACGAGGAGGACTTCGTGCAAGTCTTCGGGCCGCATTTTTGCCTTTTCCAAGGCGCGATGGCAGGCGACGAGGATGTCGTTGAGATAGCCTTGGATGGCCTCGACAAATTGCGCGCGTGTGAAGCGTTCGTTGAAGGAGACGGGGCGGCCTTTTTCGTCCACGAGGATATTCTGGCCGCGAAAGTCGGCGGCTGCGGCCGGGTCCTGCGTCTGGGAGAGCTTGATCTTGACGGCTTCGGCGAGGCGCAGCAGGCGGGCCAGGCGCCCGCGGTCCTCGGGGTCGTCTTCGTCGAGGCGGATGACCCGGCCGGCCTGCTCGAGGCGAGAAAGGAGCGCGTGCACGATGGCGCGGTCGAGATTGTAACCGCCGAGGAGATGATTCCCATCGAACGACTGCATGCTGATGATGCCCCCGCGGCGTTCCAGGCAGGTGACGTCGAAGGTGCCGCCGCCGAGGTCGTAGGTGAGCACGCGGAGCGGGTCGCGTTGATCGGAGCGTGTGTAGCACAGGGCGGCGGCCACCGGCTCCATCAACATCGCCTGCGGCAGGGACATGTCGAAGCCGGCGTCGCGGGCAGCGTCGCGCGTTTCCTCGACGGCGCCACGGTCGAAGTAAGCGGGATGGGTGATGACCGCGCGGTCGACCGGGCACCCGAGCGCTTGTTCGGCGCACTGTTTCAAGTAGCGCAGGAAACGCCCGGCTACTTCCTTCGCAGTCACCATGCCGGTCTCGACGGAGATGAGCTCGGTGGTGCCGATCTTTCGCTTCGAGAACATGACCGGTGCCAGGCCTTCATCCGCTTTCTGGACGGCCTCGGCCCCGAACAGCCACTCGGACGGTTGATCCGGGTCGGGGATCATGACCGAGGGGAAGGTGTTTTCGCCCGTGAGCGAAGGGATGATGGTGACGTCGCACGCCTCGAGATAGTAACCCGGGCCGCCGGGATAGTCCGGCACGAGGTCCACTTTGCCTTCGACGGCGAGGACGCTGAAGGTAGTGCCTAAATCAATTCCGATATCCATGGTCTGGTTTCACGTGAAGGGTTTCTCTCCCTTGCCGCGGGCGGGTGGAGGCGCTGGCAGAAGGGAAAAATGGGAGGTGAGTGGTTGGCGGAAAGAGGGCGCGAACTATCAAGTCCTGACTTCAGTGCCCTCCGCAATTTCGTTGATTTTCTTTTTCAGAGTTTCGTAGCCGCCCAGATAGCTCTGAACCTGAGCCTGAGCCTGTTCGGGGGCGGCCTCATCTGGAATCTTGCCTATGTCCGAGGCGATGCGGTCGATTTTCTTGGCATATTCTTCACACCGCGGCCCCCAGCGTTCGGCACCGGCCTCGCGCATGCGCCGATCGCGCGCCCCTCGCAGGTCGGCGCGCAGCGATTCGACGTAGCGCATCGCCTGGGCCTTCTGGACGGCGGCGGAGGGCGGCGGCGGCGCCTTTTCGTCGCTGCCGCCTTTCAAGGCTTTCTCGATGCGCCCCGCAAGCTGCCGCAGCGTTTCGTTGGCCGTGGCCCATTTGCGCTGGTTCTTCGTCGCGGCGGCATCCTTGCCGGCCGTCTCTACCTTGGAGAGTTGCGCGCCGGTGGATTTCAACCCCGGGTTGTCCGGCGCCTCCGCGACCAGGTCGCGGCAGTGGGCGAGCAGCGCCTCGAACTCCTTGCGCGGCGGGTCCATGTCGTCGGCGGGTGGATGCACCAGGCGGCGCAACTCCTGTATCCTCTCGTGCAGGATCTGCCGATCCGGCTTCTCGCCGGCGAAAATCTTCTCGATCTTTTTCACGAGCAGAGTTCCTGGGCCGGCGAGCCGGGCGCGATCCTGCGGCGGAGCCTGGAGGATTTCCTGGTCCAGCTGCCCCTTCAACTCCTCGAAGTCTCCGCTCAAGGCGATGAGGTCCGGGATGATGATGGGCGGGAAAACCACCAGCACCGGGCCTTCCTTCACGACATTGCCATTGGCGCCAAGCACCTGCACCTTGCCGCGCATCTCGTTGTTGACGGTGATTTCGACACTCACCACCACCGGGCAACCCTCGCCGGCATCCTCGGGAATATCGGAAAGTTCAATCCGGCCGACCTCTTCGCTGTCCAAGTAGATCGGGATCTTGAGGCTTGATCCGCCGAAAGCTAGCCGCAGGTCGCGAAGTTCACATTTCGAGGGGAGGGCGGCCCCTTCCTCCGCCATGGGCACCATGCGATCGGCCTTGAGGTAGAGGGGACGCGGCAGGACGGGGACGATCGTGATATTACTACCGCCCTTGGGCCGTTCGGCGGAATACTCGATCTGGCCTTCTCCACTGAGGATCTTCTGGCCGTTCTCGCTGACGATGACAGAGAACTTCGACGTATCCCCGTCGTTGAGGGCGATATTCTTGAAAAGGAAGTTTCCGGTGGGTCCGATCTCCGCCGGCCCGAGCATCTCGCCACTCGGAGCCTCGAGCAGCACCTGCAAGTGCCGGCAGGCGTCCTCCGTCAAATCCGAACCCGGGACCGGGCGGATGACGCCGCTGATGTTCACTTCCGGAATCGAGCTGGTGGACTGATACTTGAGCACCAGTTCGAGGCGAGCGTTCTTGGGCCCGGGGGGAGGAAGTTGAGCCACCCGGAAGGCGGCACCGGCGGCCACGCAGTAGTCCGGCGCAAACGGCTGCACCTCCACCCCGAATTCCTGGCTGACCACGTCCTGCACCCACGGCCCGTAGGTAGAGCCTCCCACCAGCAGGACAGTGTGCAGATCCTGGGCCGTCATATCGGCCTCGGCCAGCGTTTGCCGGCAGCAGGCGATGGTCCGGTCCAGTTCGTTCTTGATGAGGCCGGCAAACTCCAGCGGGCTGATGCTGCCGCTGAAAGGCGCACGCTGCCCCTTGTCATCGACCAGGAAATCCATCTTCACCGGCACCCGGCTCTTGGGGCCGTTTTGCTGGGAGAGCCGCTCTTTGATCCGCTCGGCCAGCTGCAACATCCTCGAGCGCCGGCCCACGTGTTCGGGATTGCTTTCGTCGAATGGAATGACGCGGCCCTGCGCTTTCAACTGATCGAGAATCCACTGCACGAGTGCTTTGTCGAAGTCCGATCCGCCCAGCAGGTGATCGCCGCCGAATCGCTTCATCTGGATGACGCCTTCGATCTTTTCCATGACGGCCACATCGAAGGTTCCGCCGCCGAGATCGTAGGTGAGGACGCGCAACGCATCGCCGGGCTCGACCCCGCGCGAGTCGTTGATCGTGAAGGCGAGCGCCGCAGCGCACGGCTCCATCATCATCTGATCCGGGGTGATGCCGAGATCGGCCTCGAGGGCCGCGTCCAGCGTCTCGGTCCGCTGGCCGGGCTTGAAGTAGGCCGGGTGAGTGACGACCACGCGCTGGACCGTCTGTCCGGTCGCCTCCTCGGCGCACGTCTTGAGGTAGCCGAGGAAATACCGGGCCACTTCCTTGGCGGTGAAAGCGCGCCCGTTGCACATGAGCTTTTCATTGGTCCCGATGCTGCGCTTGGAAAAAACGATCGGCGCCTTGCCTTCCTCGGCGATCTGCTTGGCTTCCCAGCCATAGGCATAGGTGCCTTTCGAATGGTCGTCCGGGGCCCCAAGGTCTGGCTCCCACCAGAAGACGGAAGGGATGGTGTAATTGCCGGCGGGATCGGGCAGGATGGTGACGTCCATGCCTTCGTCGCCCAGGTATTTGCCCGGGTTCTGGCCTGGCTTCATTTCCATTTTGCCTTTGACGGCGATGACGCTGAAGGTGGTGCCTAAGTCGATACCGATGTCCATAGGGTGCGATGATGCGGTTAGTGGTTAGTTTAAGAGTCGAAAACAATGTCGAGGGCGAGGTCGCCGGCGGAACCCGCGCGAGGCAGGCCGAGATCGTCCCACGCCGGCCACGGCACGGCCTCGGGTGCCGGTGGGAGGATGAAGAAAAACACGCCGCCAGGATGGCCCAGCGGGATGGCATGGCGGCACGGCGGCAGCGCCGCCTGCCCTGCCAGGGTATTGACCAGGGCCCTGATTTTCGATTTGTCGTCCTTCGGCGGCTGGGGGTGGACGAGGATAAGTTCCTCCGCATAACCTCGCGGCCCGAGTAACTGCGCCCTGGCTTTGCCGATCTGGTGTTCATCCAGGTCGTGCCCGCAGGCGCAGGCAACCTTCCCGCCGGCGGCCAGCTCCTGCTTGAGCTTGGTTTCGGTGTCCGAGATTTCCGGCCTCTGGGTGTTAGGTCCCACCCGCAAGATCCCGAAGTAATTGCAGGAGTAAGGAGACTTACGATCGCGTGCCCATTGCATTGGCATAAGGTTGGTTCTTTCTATTTCAGGGTTGAATTCACAGTTGCAGGCCGCCCAGCAAGGCGTCCGATAAACGCTTGGCGGCCGCCTTTTCCTCGGGCGATTTGGCCAGCTTGGAGAAGGTCATGGAATCCTGCATGGCTCCCAGGAAGTTCTTCGTGCCCATCCTCGCCTGCGCCCGCAGGAAATAGACGATGCCCGTCTCCGGTGCGGCCTTGGCCGCCTCGTCGAGCGCATCTTCAGCTTCGCTGAACCGGCTGCCCTCCATGGCGCTCTGGGCTTTCTTCAGGAGGCGCGAAACTCCTCCCTCCGATTGCATCCTGGTGAGCATTTCCTGCAACCGCCGGGCGGCCTTGCGGTCTTCTTCGGTCTCGGCCAGCTCGGCGACTTTTTTCGCATCCTGCCCGGCTTCTTTCATCCGGCCCAGCGCGGCGAACGCCTGGGCACGGAGGAAGTAGATGATGTCGTTGCGCGGGTCCTTTTTCGCCGCGTCGTTCAGGGCCGTCAGGGCTTCCTCGAAGCGCCCGTTTTCCATCGCCTGCTTGGCCTTGTCGAGCAGGGGCTTGATCGCCATCTTCGACTCGGCCTCGCCGATCATTTTGCGCAAACGTTCGACCTGTTCGCGATCTCGCGCGGTTTCCGCGAGACTCATGGCGGTGTCGGCATCCTTTCGCGCCGCGGCGAAATTCCCGACCGCGATCAGGGCCTGGCAGCGCAGGAAATAGACCGCGTCGTTGCGGGGCGCTTTTGCGGCTGCCTCGTTCAGCGGGGACAGGGCCTCGGCGAAACGCCCTCCTTCCAAGGCGGCCCGCGCTTTTTTGAGCAGAGGTTCGATGTCGCCCATGGTCTCCACCTGGGCGATCATTTGTTCCAGCCGCCGGCCGGCCTCGATATCCTCAAGCGAGGAATCCTGGTCGAGCAGGCTTCGATAGTTTTGCAGATCCCGCTTCGCCTCGGGGATCTTTCGCAGCGCGAGGCAGGCCTGGATGCGCAGCCAATAGATGCTGTTGTTGTGGCGGAGGAGGTCCTTTTCCCGGGCCAGATTCTCCGCCTGGTCGAGCAGAGCCAGCGCCTCGGCGTGGTGTTCCGCCTGCATGGCGGCCTGCGCCTGGACCATGACCTTGCGCAGCTCGACGATGCCCAGGAACGACTGCAGGTGCTCCTTGTGGTCGTCGGCCTCCAGGTCATCGAAGTCGGGTTCGATCGCGAGGCCCCGCTGGCAGAGCTCGATGGCGGTATCGAGCAGCTGGACATCGCCGGTGTGGCCCTTGCTCGACAGCGTCACGAAAGCCTGCGCCAGCAGCACGCACGCAAACACGGTCAGGTCCTGCCGTGCCCGGGCTTTCTCGCAGTAAGCGAGCGCCCCGGAGTCTTCCTTCTCGGCCTTGGCCCGGGCGATGGCGGCGACGGTCTGGACGAAGCGCTGCTGGTATCGTTTGCGGTCGTCCTCGTCGGCGGAGACCTGGATCGCCGTTTCAAAGCAGGTGAGGGCGTCTTCCCTCCGGCCGGAGGCCGCCAAGGAATCGCCGGAAATGAAATACCACTGCGCCACGTTCTCCCGCTCGTGCTCCGCCAGTTCGTCCCGGACCTCGACCAGTTGTTTGAAGTAGGGGCGCCAGTGTTCGTAGTCCTTTCTTTCGCGCTCGAGGATCTGGGAGCGCTCGGGATCTTTGTCGTCGAGAGAGCGCCACCGGATATTGCGGGCGCGCTGCACGCGTTGCTGGAGTTGCAGCGCATCCTTGAGCGCGCGCTGGTAGCCCGGGTCGTAGAGGAGATATTCCTCGATGACCTTCGTGCCCTTGGCGAGTTCCTCCTCGCGCAATTCATCCGGTTTGAAAACGTGCTCGGGAATCGCGAGGATGAATTTCTCGTAAGCCGCGGCGCGCGCGCTGGCGTGTGCCGCGGCGTCGAACGGCGAGTTTTGCGCCAGGGCGATGTGAAACTTGGCGCGCGATTTTCGCTTCTCCCGCGTTTCGTCGTCGAAGGCGATATCGTAGTGCACGGCGAGAATGAGCTGTGGGAAAACGGTGCGAAGTTCGTTCACGCCGTTGGTATTGGTGGCCCCGGAGCAAGCCTTGGCCGCCAGGCCGTCCCAAAAGGCGGCGCTTTCATAAAGGCGGTGCCAGAAGGTCATCGCCTGTTTCCAGTCCGCATCGGCCGCGCCGGGATTGGTCCCGGCTTCAAGATCGAACGCCCGGGCGTGATGCATGATCGCCATGTGATGGATCGTCAAAGAGTCATCGGGTTCGAGCTGGTGCTGCTTCTGCCAGATCTCGAAGGCCTTTGGGCTGTAGGCCTGCTTGGTCCATCCCATGGTTTCCAGGCCCAGGTCCGCGAGGGCCCGGCGGTTCGGGTTCATCGCGCTGGTCAGGTAACTCTCGAGGGAATCGAGCGTTTCGATCACGTTGCGCGCCACGGCTCCGATGTCGATGTGTTGTTGGGTCAGCATGGCTTAATAACTCCTCGAGTTCAGATTGGGCGCGGCGCGGCGGAGGTCCGCCGCCCTTTTGCGATAACTTTCCGCCTGCGCCGGCTTGCCCTGCGCCGTCCGCAAGACCGCGAGGGCCTCATACACGTCCGGGTTTTTGGGGGCGATGCCGAGCGCGGCGTCGCAGGCGGTGGCCGCCTCGCCCAGGCGGCCGGGGAGCGCGAGGAGCAGTTCGATCTGGAGCAGCCACGCCGGGATATTCCGAGGCGAAGCGAGCAGCACCTCCCGGGCGATGTGGAGTGCCTGCTCCAGCTTCCCCTGTTTGCGGAGGACACGGGCGTCCATCAGCCGCGTTTCATCCGACTTCACGGTTCGCTCGCCCTCGCCGCTGGCCGCAACCGCCGTTTCGCTTTGCGCGGCGGCGATGCCGACGACTTCGAGATCGGACTTGGAGAGGGTTCCGGAAGTGAGGTAGGCTTCGATCTGGTCGAGCAGGATGCGGGCATTGGCGTGCCGCTCGGAGATGTCGTCGGCGAGGCACTTGTTGAGGAGGAACTCGACCTGGGGATGCTGCTCGGCGAGGTCCTGATTGAGGTCGGAGGCCGGCACGGTGCGCTCGGCCTGCCGGTCGAGCGGGAGGTTCCAGTCGAGCGGCGCGATCGGGCGCCGGCGGGCTCGAAGATGGGCTTGCAAATAGGCGTGTGAATCCCCCCGGGCCAGCTCCTCGAGGCCCACCTTCGCAAAGGGATGAACCCCCGTGAGCAGTTCATACCAGATCACGCCGACCGAGTAGACATCGGATTCTTCCTCGCCGCTGAGCCCGAGCAGCTTTTCCGGGGCGAGGTAGGCGATGTCCCCGCCGAGTGCGCCCAGCGGCATGTGCGCCGCGAGGCCAAAGTCGACGAGCACCAGGCGCGACTCCTCCGTCATCATGATGTTCTCGGGCTTGAGGTCGCCGTGGACGACGGGCGTCTCCAGGCTGTGCATCCAGGCCAGCGGCAGGAGGAGCTCGCGGAGATAGCGCAACGACAAGGTGACGGGCATCCCGCCGTGGTGCCGGTATCGGTTCACCTCGGAGCGAATGGTCTTCCCGCCCGGGATCAATTTCATGGACATGAAGGCGCGCGGCGCGGGCGTGCGCAGGATTCCCATGTCGAGCACCTGCACCAGCCGGGCTTCGATCTCCGGGGTATGTTTCTCCTCCAGGAGGTTCATGACCACGATGGCGTCGTTCAGGACCTCGCGCGCGTTCTCGGTCGTCACGGCTCCCTCCGAGAAGAGCTTGAGCGCCACCGAACGGAAGGGCTGGCCGAAGATCAGCTGCTTGGCCCGGTAGACTTCTCCAAAACTTCCCGCGCCCAGGAACTCGGCGATTTCGAATCGCTCGTCGAGGACCGTTCCCGGCGCCAGGCGTTTGCGCTCTTTCACCTCCGGCGGATTCACGGCTCCACCTCCCATTCGATTTTCGCCCCTTCGTGATCGCCCGGAGTGCCAAACAACATGCCGCGGACGGTCCTCGGCAGTTTCTCGCCCCGCTCCTCGAACGGCGAGAGCAGATCGATCAGCGGACTGATGATGAACTGATTGACCGCGCGCGGCGCGCCACGCGCCCCTTCATCCATGGCCTTGCCAAAGGCGAACTGCGCCAGGACGTTTCGGATTTCCTCCGGCACGTCGACGGTCACACCCTTGAGATCCTTGATGACGGCCAGCTCTTTCTTGAGCACCCCATCGATGATCTCGCGGCAGGTCGGCAGCGAGAACGGCAGGAAGGTGATCCGCTCATCGACGCGCCCCAGGAATTCGGGCCGGTAACCCGCCTTGGCCAGTTCTTCCTCGGCCGCCCTGTATAATTGGTCGGCGAGCGACTCGGGGTTGTCGCGCGCCTGCGGGTGCTCCTTGACGTGCTCGCGCAACCACTTCTGGCCGGCGTTGGTCGTCATGACGATGATGCACTTGCGCCCGTCGCGCACGGGGCCGGCCGGGTCCGAGATCTTGCCCTCGTCGGCAAAGCGCAGCAGCGTATCGAACACGCTCGTGTCGGCCTTCTCGATCTCGTCGAAGAGCACGACGCACTCCGGGTGGTCGCGCAGGCCGTTGGTCAACTTGCCCTCACCGTAGCCGACATAACCCGGGGGCGAACCGATGAACATGTTCATCGATTCCTTGGTCTTGAACTGCCCCATCTCGATGAAGAGCATCTCTTCCTCGTTGCCATAGACGTAACGGGCCAGCTCCTTGCCCAGCTGTGTCTTGCCGGTGCCGGTCGGCCCGAGAAAAAGAAAGACGCCGGCCGGGCGGTTGCCCCGCGGCAAGCCGAAACGGAATCGCGAGATCCACGGCGCGATGCGGTCCACCGCGGACTCCTGGCCGTAGATGGTGGCATTGATCCGGTCCTTCATCTCCTGGAGCGTGTAGCGCTGGAGCGGCGTCGGCTCTTCCTCCTCTTCCTGCGTTTCGGCGAGGTGCTCGGAGAGGGTCGCCAGGCTCAGGTCTTCGGGCTTCGCGAGCAGGCGAACCAGTTCCCGCGGATCTTTCGCCAGCATGGCGCGGTGAATGTCGATCTCCCCGATGCCCGCGGCTTCCCGCTCCTGCGCCAGCGTTTGCGCGTGCTTCAGGACACAGACCACCGCGGCGAACAGCGAATCGCGGTGAAGTTGAATCTCGTCGTTCCGTTTGCGCCCGGCGCGCGTCAGCTCGCGGGCGAGGATCGCATGGAGATCCTTCGCCGCGAAGCCGTAGGTGGAGAGCGCGACCGGCAGCGGACCGGAGGCATTGCCCAGGATCGAATACATCAGGTGGCGCGTGGTGAGCTTGGTCTTGATGCCGATGGCCGCCACGTCCTCCCGCCAGCGCTTCAGGGCTTGCTGGCCCGTGATCGAAAAAAGATCGAAACGCAATTTTCCGTCCGCATCGAAGATCTCCTTGTCTGCGGGGATGACCGCGGGACCGCCGCGCTCCTTGATCTTGCGAAGCACCGATTTTTTCAAGCGGTCGAAGCGATCCGGATCCAGGGTCGCCTCCAGGACCGTGTGCAGGGTTTCGTCCCCGCTCACGAGGATGGCCAGCGTCAGCTCCAGATCCGAGACGTCCGGGCACCCGTGGTCGCGCCGCAGCTTGTCGGCGTGCTCCAGCATCGACAGGACCTCCGGCGCGACGGCCGAGGGCACCAGATCCGAGGGGGGCATTCCCAGGCTGGCCTCATCGGCGTCGTAGCTGCTTTCGATGTCCTCGACGAATCGCGCCACGTTCAACCCCAGCGAATCGTCGAATTCGGCACGAACTGCGTTTTTGGCGGGCGACTTGAGCAGCAGGTAGAACCAGTCGCGCACTTCGACTCGCCGGCGCTGGTGGGCCCCGGCTTCGCCGAGGATTTTTCCGCCGAGGTCCCCCTCGTCGCTCCCCAGCAAGCTCGCCAGGGTGGGCTCGAAAGCGTGGATATTCAGTCCTTTTTCAGTGAGTAGCATGGCGTTTTCGGCAGTTGAGTTTCGATGATCACGGGTGATGGCGTTTTCAGCCCTGGCCCTGGGGAGGCGGGGGCGCGGTTTCGAGCAGGTCGCGCAGGTTGTTGCGCGTGCCCTTGAGCCGCCTCAGGACCTGGTCCCGGTGGTCGCCCTTCAACGCTTCGTCGGCCGTGAGCCGGACCGAGGCGAGTTCGACCACCAGCTTGACCAGCGGGTCCGACATGTCGGCGACACACTCCGGGAGGTTCTCGAGCACGCCCCTCCAGTCCTTCCGGGCGTGACGAACCTGCGCCCCGACCATCCAGAGGTCGCGACCGGCGACCGGCAGCGCGTCGAGTTCCGGCTCCAGCGTGGTGTAGTGCTCGAGGAACGTCTCGTCCCGCCCGAGCGCCCACGCTGCGAGCGCGCTCAGCAAAAGCTGGGTTGACTCATCCCACTGCGAGGGGCGCACCGCCAGGGCCGGGAGCAACCCCGTGGCCGCCTCGGAGCGAACTTTCGCGTCGTCGTGGAACAGGAACGGAATCCGGGCCATGAGCGGATCTCCCACCCCACGCCAGGTCTCGTCCGCGACGAATTCGCCCTTGCACACCGCGCTGCCGATCTGCGCCAGCTGCCGCCAGCGATCTGCCTCGGCATCGACCGGCCCCAGGGGTTCGAGCTTTTGCGCCAGGACTTCGAGCCGCACCGCGGCCTCCGCGCGTTCGCCATGCCCCACGCCGGCCAATTCTCTCCAGATGGTGAGGATGGTCCGCGACCGCTCCACGGCGGCGGGGACCGGGGTGGGGGCCTCCACGTCGAGGGCCTGCGAGGCACGCCGTGGATCGCCCGATTTCAAGAGCGACGCCCCCATGAACTGGCTCCACCAGGCGCGGTGGTCCGCGGTGAAGTCGCCCTCCGGCGGGCGCAGCGCCGGGAGCGCCTCGGGCGAGGCGGACAGCGCGGATCGCAGGAAGGTGAGGATTTCCTTTTGGGCCGCTTCAGGCGGCGACTGCGGTTGCGATTCGGCCAGGTGGCCGGTCCACGCACCGGCGGCGGGAGTCCCGCCGGCCCGGTAGGCTGCGTAGGCCGCTTCCAAGTCCTGGCGCTCTCCCCGCAGAATCGTAATTTCATCCCCGGGATTCGTGCGGTGAATCTCCTGCAGGAGGGCGGCACTCGCCGCCGTGTCTCCACTGCGCTCCTTGATCGCCGCTCGCAACCGCAAGGCGGCAACGGCATAGGGCGGCTCCTGCAGGACGCTCATTCCCTCCGCCGACTCGAGCAACTCGCAGGCTTCCTCCGGGCGGCCGGTCCGCGAGCACAGAACCGCTTTGGCATAGCGAACGGAAGCCACCTGCAACGATGCGCTCTCCAGCCTCCGCGCCGCTGTTGCGACGTCGCCCTTCTGCAGGTCCAGCAACGCGAGCTGGCCCAGCGCTTCGTGGTGCCGGATCCCGCCGACCAGCGACTCCAGCAATTCGCCGGCCTGGGCGTCGCCCATCTGGGCACAGGCCACGCCCAGCCAGTAGGTGAGCAATGGGCGCCACCACGCCTCCGCCAGCGGGCTGGTCGAGTTCGCGACCGGGAGCAACGCGCGCAAACCCGCCGCGGCGGCCGCCGCCTTGCCGCAGGCCAGGGCATGGCGGGCCCGGGCAAATTCAAGCTCGACGCCCAGCTCCAGCCGGCAATGTGTGCTGCACACTTCGCCCAGCTCGACAAAGAGCGACGGGAGCGACGCGACGTCCGCGGCCGGGACCGGCAGCCGATAGTGGCCGAGGCGCGCGGCGCGAACCGCGGCGACGAGGCCCTCGGCACCGCGCGGCGGAGCCGCTGGCACCGGGCGCATCCCGGCCAGGCCGTAGTTCTGCCACCACGCTTCCAGAAACCACGCGACCGCTTCGTCGCCGGTGTCGAGGTGCCGGAAGCAGATCTCCGCAGAGGAAAAGTTCGCACCGATCTGGATCAGGCGGCTGAACAGCCAGGCCACCCAGCGCGGCGCCCCCGGCGGCACCGAAAACGCAGGGAGCTGCGGGCGCACGGCGGGATCGCCCTGGAAGAAACGAACGGCCAGCAGGAGCACGTTCGCGGCGGCGCGGGCCGCCGGTATCTCGCGCAGGATCGGATCGTCCAGCACGCCGGAAACACCGGCGCCCAGCCTCTGCCAATCGACCGCGGTGCCAGGCGGCAGAGGGCCTGCCACGGCGCACCACGCCGCCGCAAGCTGGACGATCGCCGGGCACTCCTCGGCGCGCTCCACCGGCCAGCGGAGGGAGCCCGCGAGGAAGCGTGCCGCGAGGGCAAGCGGGCGAGCGGGCGCATAGGCCGCCAGGGAAGGTGCCTGGAGCCGTTCGACGGCGGCCTCGTAGCGCCGGTCGAGGCGGATTTCCTTGAGGGCGAGATTGACCTGCGCCCAGGCGGGGGACCGCGGCACGAGCGCGGACAGCCGGGCACACTCGGCTAATTGGGCGTCCCCGCGCGCGAAGCGTCCCGCCAGGGCCCATTCGAGGAGCCACATCGCCTGCGACTGCTCGGGGGGCTCGGTGGGGCCGAGTTCTTGGTTGACCACGGCGAGCACGCCCCGCGCGCTCTCGAGGTCGTGCAAAGGGCTCTGCAGATCGTGGTGCAGGGCAGCCAGTCGGGCCAGCCGCTGCCAGGCGGGCACCTCCCGCGGCACTCCACCCTCGAGCAGCGGCGCGACCGCGGCCTTGACCTGATACATCCGCGCGCGGCAGAGCCAGTAGCGCGCGGCGAGGCTGGCCGGCGCCAGCGCGTGGGCGGCAGCCGCCTTTTGCTCCATGCCGGCGAAATCCAATTCCCACTCACGATGCCGCGTGAGCAGGCAGCCGATCGCCACCTGGAATGTTTTCGGAAATCCGTCGCACGGCCCGTCAACCCCGGCCGCCGCCGCCGCTGCTTCCTGCCGCGAGGTGAAACTCGGCGGAACCTGCGCGAGATGGCGCACCGTGGCGAGCGCGGGAAGCTCAAACCAGCGCGGCTTGGCAGTCGCAAGGACCCGCCCGAGGACCTCGAGCCCCAGCGCCTCGTGAATGACTGCCAGCGGCGCCAGCACCTCGACCTCGGGCACCGCCCCCACTGCGAGGTCGTCTGCCAGGAGCGCGGCGACCGCCTCCGCCAGCTCGGTATGCCGGGCGAGCTCCTGCAACTTGATGACCAGCGCGCGGCGAATCGCAACGCGGAGGCGTTCCCCCGGGAGCACGGTGGCCAGCGTCGCAAGCACTTCGGCGGCCTCGGGCGTGGCTCCCTCGCCCAACGCCGCGGCGATACGGAAGCACAGGCTGTCGCGCAGAATCCCGCGGACCGGCGGGGTGACGTTCGCCGCGAGTGCCGCGATGGAGAGGCCGAGGCGTGCCCGCGCTTCCCCGGTGCCGCCTGCGCGCTGCGCGCGCCAGAGCGCGTTGGCCGCCCGGCCCTGGCGCGTGAAAAGCCGGGCGCAGCGTTTCGCGAAGGCGGCGTCAACAATCGGCGGTGCGAAGTGATAGATAGTCATGGGGCTGGCGGGAGTGAGCTTGGTTGCGGCATAGGATGGCGGCGGCCGCGTGGCTTTCACTCGGGTCGATTTTTTCATCATGCCGTTTCGTTGGTTCCAGGAGGTGAAAGGGAGAGAAGTTCAGTTGACGCCAAAAATGCTCGGGCCAGGCGGCGAGCGCGGTGGCGCCGGAGCTTTCGGTCCGCCGTGGCCAGCCGATGGCGGCGGCGGTGGCGGTGGCGGTGGATCTTCCGGATCGCACGTCCCGAGCAGGTCGAGGTCGATGCCGGCCGTTTTCAGTTCGGCCTTCATCCGCACCTCGGCGACTTCGCAAAACGCACGGAAGAGAAGCCGCTCGGTGATGAACCCGCCTCGACCGGCGAGCTGCCGCGCGCGCGCAATCATCGGCGCGATGACGCGGGAACAGGCCGCCTCGTCGAGCGGCAGGTCCCCTGGCGCGTTGCCGCTCGCCGAGGCGACCAGCACTTCGCAGAGATGCTCCACCGGAAGCGAGCGGCGCCTGAAAAGCCGGAAGGCAAACGCGTGCTCGTGCAGAAGGAACGCCGCCAGGGTGAGCCGGTTGGGAATCGGCACGACGCGGCGCTGGCGGGCGAGCTGGTGCGCGCGCCGCACCACCTGCCGGGCGCGCCACGTCAGCCCCGTGAACGTGTCCGGCCGCTCCAGGTCGATCGTTTTGAACTCCGCGAGGCTGGCCTCGATCGGCTCCAGCTCTTCATCGGAAGCCGGCGCACTCAAAAAGGCGGCGAACGCCGGGTCGGCCTTTTCGCAAAAGGCGTGGAAGAACTCCTCCTCCGTCACGGCGTGCGGATCGCGCGCAAGCTCCCGCGCCCGCACCAGCGTCGGCGTGACGATGCGCGCGCACGCCGCCGGGGTGAGGCCCAGCGCGGATTCGGCGGCGGACGTCTCGTGGCTGACCGCGACGAGAAAAGCCCAGAGCAGCTTCGCATCGACCCCGCCGGCGCGGCAGACGCGCGCCCCGAAGCCTTCCGGCCCACCGATGAGAGCCGCCATCAGCACCCGGTGCGTGATCTCACTGGCGCCGCATTGCCTCGCCAGCTGATGAGCATCCCGGATGATCTCGCCGACTGCTGGCGTCACGTCGCCGAGCGGGACGGCGCCGTTTTCATCCACTTCACGCGTTCGGTCGCGGTTCGCGAGAATCTCGCGGACCCGCGCCGGCGCAGGCACCCCCGCGCCGAGCGCGCTCCACGCAGGCGCATCGAGCAGCGCTTCGAGGACGGCCTGCTCGGCGATCGGTCCCTCTTCGGCCTGGCCTGCGGTTTCGAGTCGCGCAGCGAGGTCGGGAGCAAATTCATCGCGGGACCGGATGACCCACCGCTCGATCAATTCCCGCAAGGCCATTTCGTCCAGGCGCGTCGCATCGAAATCCTCCGGCGCGATGGCTGCCGGGGTTTCCGGCGAGTCCTCGGGACGTTGCCCAACTTCGGCATAAAGCGAGTCGGGATCGAGCCCCGCCTGCCGGATGACGAAGCGCGTCAGTTCACCGACGCGGAGCAGACCCGCGAGAAAATCGGTGATGCTGGCCCTGGCCCGGCCATGGCGGTTGCGGCGCTTGGCGGCCCGGAGGAGCACGCCGTCGATCTCGAAGGCGAAGACGTCGCGCTGCAGGCGGCCCGACGCATCGAACACGCGGCCTGCGGACGGCGGCGGCGGCACCGGCGGCTGACTCGGCCTGGGTTCATTCTGCGGCGGTGTGGGTGTGTGCGGCTCGGCGCTGGGCTGAACGGACGTTCGCTGGTCGCGCCAGGGGCGGTTCGGATCGCCGAAGAACCGATAGGCGGCGTAGGCGATATTCGGATCGCCGCCGAGATAACGCGCCCGGCTCCATTCGCGCGCATGCCGGATGGCCTGGCCACACGCGCCCCCCTGCGCCGCCTGTCGAAAAAACTCCTCGGCAAATTCGGCGGCCTGCACATTCACGATCGGCCAGATCGGGGCGATGACGACGCGATCCGACCGGCCCTGTGCGAACGCGGCCGCGACGCTCAACGGCTGGGTTCCGGCCTCCTCCCCGCGGGGGGCGAACGCGCTTTCGCAGGCATTAATGAAGACAAGTTCCGCCAGCGGCGCCGCCTCGACTACCCGATGCGCCGCCAGCACGTCGTCGGCCAGGGCGAGGCATCCCTCGGCGGAGTCGCGGTTCACGAAACCGTGTCCAAAATAGTAAATCCCCGCGACGTTTGGATCGCTGATCGCGGCGAGCACCTGGGCGACGGTCGCGGTCGGGCCGCGCAACGGGCGGAATTTGAACCCGCGTTCCTCGATCAACTGCTGCAGCGTGGCCAGGTGTTGTTCGCATTTGCCCGAGCGATCGTTGCGTTCGTCGCAGAGATCGCCGCGCGGATCGATGATGACGAGAAAATCGCGCCCCGTGCCGCACGGTCGGCCGGTGCCCGAGGCGAGGTGGCTCAAGTGATAGGTGAGCGCGAGGTGATCGACCCGGGGCAGGAGCGCGGAGCCGCACTGCGAGCAGTGGTTGGCCCCGGCGCCGCGCCGCGCCCGGCACGTTTCACACCAGGCATAACGCTCTTCCAGTGCCTCCCACGGAATGGCCGTGGCCAGTGGGTCCGCTTCTTTGATGTCGAATTGCGGCTGGAGCTCCGGGCCGAGAATGGGGCCAAATCCTGTTTCTGGAAAAATGCCGAGCGCGAGCCGATGGGCCGCCTCGGCGAACTGGTCACGCTCGCGCCGTTTGTTGAGCATCGCCAGGATGTTTAGCTCGTCGACTTCGCGTCGAACCTGCTCGATGCGCTCCCGGATGACTTGCAGGTCGTTTTGCCGGCTCACCGTGGGCGGACGGCGCGGCCCGATCCGCCCCAGCCGGTAGTCGAACGTGACGCGTCCATTCTTGTCGAGCTGACAGGAGACAGTCAGTTCGTGCGCGAGGATGTCGTCGCGCGGCGCCGGCACCGGCGCGGCGGCGGCGATGGCGGCCACCTCCGGGGCGGGCGCGGCCTGGACGGGTGGAACGAGCGCCGCCGCGAGCGCCTCGCCAAACTCGCGGGCACTCCCGAATCGATCGGCGGGATCACGCTGGAGCGCCCGCAGGATCGCCGCATCCACGGCAAAGGACAGTTCGCGGCGGAGCTCGGCTGGCGACTGGCTTACGCCCTGGTTCTGCATGTCGATCAGCTCCGCCGGCGTGCGGCCCGGGAAGGGGCGCTGGCCCGTGAGCATTTCATAGGCGATGACGCCCATCGCGTAGATGTCGCTCGCCACGCACGGCTGCCGGCGGAATTGCTCCGGCGCCATATAAAGGATAGTCCCGGCGGACTGTTCCGTCAGGGTTCCGCCCGTCACGCCCTCGGGAGCGTCGTGGACCGAGGCAATGCCGAAATCGATCAAGCGCACCCGCTCCTCTCCCGCGCTCGTCGTCACGAGCATGATGTTTGAGGGCTTGAGATCCCGGTGCACGATGGCGCGCGGCTTGGCGCCATGCACGGCCTGCAGCGCGTTGCCGATCTGGCGAACGAGGTCCGCGACGCGGGCCACGGGCATGGTCCCCGGCTCGATCTCCCGCAGCACATCGCGCAGGGTCACGCCCTGGATGTATTTCATCACCAGAAAGAGACGGCCATCCGGCGTCTGGTCGGTGTCGAGCAAGGCGACCACGCCTTCGTCGTCCACGCGCTCAAGCGCCTTGACCTCCTGCTGAAATTTGCGGCGCAGGTATTCGTCGTGGTGCGAGCGGTCGGAGAGCACCTTCACCACGACGCGTCGGTCGAGCACCTTGCGGTCTCGCGCGATGTAAACTTCCGCGATCCCGCCGACGGCGAGCAACCGCTCGATCGCGTAGCGATCCGCAAAGACCGCGCCCACATAGCGTCCCTTCACCGGGAGCACCGGCGCCACCGCGGGCAGCACCGTCGAGGCCGGGATCGTCGACGGCTCGCCGAGCCGATCGGGGGGAGGGGCGTCCTCTTCCATCCGGATGTCGAGCGGGATTTCCCACGCTGCGCCACTGGCGTCGGCCGTGCGCACGCACAAGGTCCAGAGCCCCGCGACGACCCGGATCGGTGAGGAGAGAGTTCCGGAGATCGATCCGGTGAAAAAGAGCCGTCTCGCCCCGTCGAAAATCTCGATCTGCCCGCCGGCACTTCCCTCCAGGGCGCAGCGAACCTCGGCGCCATTCTCCGTCCGGCAGACTTCCATGCGGATGGCGCAGGCCCGTTCCACATCCTCGAAGCGCCAGACCCGGCGCCGCGGTCCGGATGGATCGGCCGCGGTGATCGCGACAAAGTCCTCCTCCACGGCAGGCGTGCCGAGCCCGCGTTCGATCAGGTTCCCGGCTGCGCCGAGCACGAGGCGAACGCCTTCGGAGAGCACCTTGAGCAGGCCATCGCCGGGACGCCAGACCGACTGCACTTCCCGATAGATGTGCTGGCAGGTGGTGCAGTGTTCCAGATGGCGCACGAGCCCGGGCATCTCGGCGGCGCGCTGGGCCGCCGTGAGGTGGCAAAACTCCGCGGCGCGCGAGCAAAAGAGGGCGCACTCACCGACGAACTCGTCCGCTTCGTAGAGCGCCGCGCTGAGCCGGCGAAGGGGGGCAGCCGCCTCGGAGGCGAGGAGCGCGTGGGCTTGGGCGAGTTCCTCGCGTGACACATGGCGTGTGCCGCTCAGGTAAGCGGCGAGGCATTCGCGGGCTTCGGCGGCGTTCATGGGGCGGTGCGGGACGCCGCCATGCCCTCGGTGAGTTTGGCCACGCTGGGTTCTTCCTCCGGATCGACCCGGAGGCGTCGCATCGTTTCCGGCAGATCGTGTCGTTCGATAAACACGAGGTGCCATACCGGCACGATCCAGATGTGGCCTGCGCTCGGCACCAGCCGCCGCCATTCGCGCACCGCGCCGTCTTCGGCGGCCGCCAGCCCGTCGGGACCAGCGATCGAGGCGAGCAGGTCGAGCGCGGCTCGCCGCGCGGCGGTGAAATCGCGCCCCGCCAACCAGTTCTCTGCCTCGTGCACCGAGCATAAACGGCGCATCTGCTCGACGACCTCTGCCAGCGGTCGCCAGACCGGCTCGTGCGAGACACGCTGCGCCATGCGTTCAGCGCGATGATTGCGCTTGGCCGCCGCCGCGAAGGCCTGGTGAAAATCGTCATCCGTCAGCCAGCGCCAGAGTTCGAGCAGATACCGCTCAAAACTCCATGGATCCGGATGCTGCGGGTCAACCTTTCCCTGCAACAGCAGGCGGGCGGTGAAGATCCACAGTAAGGTCCGCCGGGCGCTCACCACACGACCCGTCGCGGCCACCGGTTCCCAGCCGCTCGCCGCTTCGAGCGGACAGACTGTGGCCGCCCGCTCCCCCCGCCGCGGCGCTTTCGCCGCCCGGCACTCGGCATTCGAGCTGCGGTAACGGCGCGCGTGGAGATAGGCAAACAGGCGCTGCCCGAGCCGATGATTCCAGTTGTTGATTTCATCGACGCCCACGCGGTGTGCCGTGGCGATTTCATCGACGCGCCGTGGTGCGGTTTCGCCGCCGTCCATCAGTTGCAGCAGCCGCTCGCTCCATAGTGCATCGACCACTCCGCGCACTTTCTCGTTCGCCGCGGCCGCTCCAGCGGGCGTCCTTCCCACTTCGCCCCGTGCGAAAAAAGAACTGCGCACCAGGCGGTAACCCTCGCGAAAAAAACCGAGCCCTTCCAACGATAGTTCACCCGTCGGCAGCGGGGATGGATCGACGGCGGCCTCATCCGAATCGTCGTCCCGGTCCTCTCTCTCCAGCGGCACCTCCCGGCGCCACCAGGCGAAACAAATCGCGCATTGTTTCCACCAATAGACCAACCGGGAGCGAAACGAAAAATACGGAAAACCGGAATCGAGATGATCCTCGACCATGGCTTCCCAGAATTCGCCGACGCGCTCTTCCAGCGCCTGCCCGCGCAAGCCGCACCGCAGCGCACAGTTTCGCGCTGCGTGTTCGAGATTGATCGCGCAATCGCAAAGGTCGGCGTGCTCGCGGCCGAAAATTTCGGGAAGGCGTTTCCGCAGAAAATCCCAGTCGATGGTTTCGCGGCGCGATTCGCCCGAAACGCAGCTTGGTGCGCGCCTCATGCTCGTCCGCAAAAATCCGAGCAGACGACCGTCCTCGTGCGATTGCCAGTTGGCCAGGATGCGTTCGAGGCTTGCCGGGGTGCAGGTGCCGAGGTGCAAGGCCGCGCCGGCGAGTCGAAGTTCCCGCTCCTCGTGCGTGCGGCTCTTCTCCACTCCGGCGATATCCGCGAGAATCCGGGCCACGTTGCTGGTGTTCATGGACCATCGGTTCGCCCAGGTGTGCGCATCTCCGCATTCGTCTGGCAGGGTGCTCGTAAATTCCGTGAAACAGCGAACCCGCTGCAGCAATTCGTCCTCCATGAGATACTCGTTACCGCCGTTCGCCTCCGGCCGTTTCATCTGGTAGGCCCGTTGCGGATATACGCACGCCGCAAAGGCAGCGACAAATGCAGCCCGCGTGGGGAAGTGGCCGCAATCCAACTCTTTGATCTCGGTCAACCGGCGCGGGAGGAGTCCTTCACGCCGGAACACCGACAACAGTTCTTCCTCGCCCAAAATCCCATCCACTTCCGCTCCTGCAAGACGCATCGCGGTGCGCGCCACCTGCCGCGACAAAGGATGCTCGGGCTGGCGATGAAGAAACCGTCCCACGAGTTGAGAGAGACGTTCCATGGGGGGATGACGGTCGACAAGCATAGGCCGGATGAGCGGTCGCGGGACAGGATTTACAACATGGTTCGGATTACTTGGCTGGAGATAGGGGCTAGGATCGCTCCGGAAGGCTAGCTTTCACTCAATCCGATTCATTTGAGTCGCCGCCTGAAGCGGGGCACATGCTTGAGAAGCGATTTCGGACCGTCAATCGTGAATTTACACTCGCGCGAGACATCGTGCCGGATCGCTATCGGCGCCGCCGACCGCTGGATCGAGGCGAATGAAAGACTCGCGGCGCACGCCATCTTCTAGGTCATGCTACAGACCATCACCATCTTAGACGAATCAGAGGCTTTCGCGTTAACCGGTGCGCGCACCATGGAAGAAGCGCTTGCTAGGCTGAAGCGCCGTATTCCGCGCTATGGGATCGTTACGATTTTCAACCACAAGCGTGCGATTGGTTGTTCAAGAGGCTGCGAAGCGACCTGGGCTGTGGCGCCATCAATTTCGTTCGGAGATCGGTAATGCCAATTTTGAGACTGGCCTCGTGGGAAACACCAGTGCTTTAGGACGCGGTGACAGTGACGAGCGTTATTTCTTCGCGCGCCCACGTCGCGTTACCAAAGTGGAGGAGTCCGGCGGGAGGCGCAACGAATGGCGACGCCGTTGCTTGAACTGGACGATAAAATTAAGAGCGCTGAGGTTAAGACGCGATATTGGATGCGATCGAAAGAATCGCCGAGCGCGATTTTGGAAATGCTTTGGCGAAATTGGAGAGGTAGCCTATGGCGTAGATGAGTATAGAGTTCGCCGGCTCGGCACGGTGGTCATCGCGACAACCAGCGGTTTCTGGGACTATTCTAGTCGAACGGCACGTCTGGCCCGGCCGTCAGTCGAACATCGCCTGACCGCTCCTATCTAATAATCCGAACGGCGCCGCCCGGGGTCGTGTGCGTCAAGTTCTGCAAATAGGGTGGGTCTGGTAGGCGGGAGGGTGGTAGGGTTGGCTGTGGTTTTTTGGTGGTTGGTTCGGGGGGGACTTTTAGGCGGCCAGTTGGAGCTGGGTTTTGTGGAGATCGGACAGTGGCTGCATGTCGAGGTAACGAGCGCCATCGAGCCATTCCTCGTGCTGCTCGACAGCCAGGGCGCGGATCAGGCGCAGGCAACTGGCGTCGTTGGGGAAGATGAGGAAATCAAGCGCTTCGCACATTCCCGCGCAGGTCGAATAAATGGTCATACGCTCTTCCTGCGAATCTCCGCCGATTGGAAGGGGAAGCTCTGACAGTTTGCGGGCCGCATGACTGAGTCCGGACACAGCTTCCTGCCGTAAATCTTCTACCGTCTTCGGCGACTTGAGAAAATCTTGGGGACAATAACGAAGCCCAAATGATGCGCTCAGTCGTCGAAGTTCTGGCGTAAGGGACGCGACACTCTTATCTGTCGCCATAGTGCGGCAATGCTATCGCCGAGCCGGCTTGTCGAGCGGGTTGCCGGCCAGTTGCCGTGTGTCGCGCGCGGGCCGCTCCAATGGGTTGTCGTAAGCGGGCCAGCCGAAAGGCCTGCGTGAACCGGTGGCGGCTGTATTTTGTGGGCGCGCGGTGTCGGGTATGGGTGGGCTCTGTGGAAGCTGCGCATTCGCTCTATGGACTGGCGAAGTTGCGGCTTTCCGCGTGGCAAGCTCACGTGCGAGCGGTGCGCCTCCGCCTCCGCCGATGGACTGCATATAGCTGACGCCCGGTTCCAACCGATGCACCTCGAATTGCGGGCAGTTTCCGCTAAACGGAACTGGTGCGACGTAATGGTTCGGAAGGCCGCGCTTTTCGGTCGCGAGTTGATCTAGTCCCCGCACGTTTTGTGCGGGCACGCGCAGGATGTTGTCGTTTAGGAATGAGGGGCGGTAATCGAGCACTTCGTAATGGGGGTTAAACGTGCCGGTTGTTGTCTTGCGCAGGTAAATGAAATCATCGGCGCGCGCACACACGGCCACGGCCCACACGAGGGCGGCGAGGATGAGCAAAGCGCGCGCTTTCAAGGCGGGAAGACTATCGGCCGCGCTGACGCGTGCCAAGTCTCTGCGCGGCTCACAATTCCACGTCGCGGCACCGCTGGTCGAGTTGATGGAAAATGCGTTCAATGAGTTGAGGGGTAAGGGTTGCGGGTTGGTTCCCGATTACGACGTGACGAATCACCTTTGGATTCACCGCTTTTAGCGGGCTTGCTCGGTTTTCGACCAGAGCCCCTGGAGAGCCTGGCATTCCTGAGGCGCATTAAGCAGCAGCTTCATCCGGTCCAAATCGTCCGCCCGCGCTTTGCTGCCAGACGTGCTCATAGACCTTCTTCGCGACAACCTGCTTTTCTTCATCGGTGAAAGGCGGGTTTGGTAGCACTTGGAACAGATGATCGAGAATTTCCGCCTCAACGAGCGCCTTGGTTTGTTCCTTCTCCGTCCAGCGTTCCAGTGGTGCGATCAGCTTTGTCACGGACTCCAGCAGGCTCTTGCTCGCAAGCTTCAACCGCTCGCGTGTCGCCTTTCGCAGCGGCGGTTTGTTCAGCAAGTCGAATAGCGCCAATTCGTCCTCCGTGAGTCCCTCTTTCACTGCGCGCTGCTGCTCTTCGTTTAAACTGGCAGCGAGATCCAACAACTTTGCGAACGTCTCCTCAATCGTCACGCGGTCCTTCTCGCGGTTGTAGTCCGCGACGATTTCGGAGTAGCGCTTGTAGTAGTCCATGCGCCGCGGGTTCTGCGCGAGCATCTTGGCGAGCATCGCCTCGACCACTTTCTTGATGTCCTCGACCGCTGTTGCCTTCCGTTTCACCTTCTTCGCGAACTCGTCGCGGAGCTTTCCAAAATCAACCTGGCTTAGGTCGAAAACTCGCGAGTCCGATTCTGTTTCGGCAGCGCGCGAAGATTCGTCCTGCGCGCGAATCGCCTCGTTGACGATACGGTGCAGCGCCTTGAGCACCTCGGTGACATCGGCCGTGTCGCGCCGTTCCTCGAGCTTTTTGTAGATGGCCTCGATGTTGTCGTGCCGCTCCGCGTAGGTGAACGCCGCGGGCTCCATCACCAGAGCCTTAAATCGGACGAACACTTGCCGGGCCAGAATTTCAAAGCGCCGCCGCCCTTCATCACGCGAGTTGATGACCGCCTCGACCCCGTCGGCGATTGCCGCGATCCGCACGAATCCTTTCGCGCCGAGCATCCGCGTTGGGTCGAACCCAATGTTGCGCAAATGCGCCTCGGTTTCCTCGATGGCCGAGAGCAGCGCTTTCACTCGCTCCTCGATAGGTGACACGATTTCCTCCGCGCCGCCGCCCTCGTCGCCGAGCGCATACTGCGCGAGCGCCTCACGAAGGCTCTTGAGCATCCCGTTGTAGTCCACGATCAGACCGAAGTCCTTTCCGGGATATACACGGTTTGCGCGCGCGATGGCCTGCATCAGCGTGTGGGCCTTCATCGGCTTGTCGATGTAGAGCGTCGAGAGGCATTCCACGTCGAAGCCGGTCAGCCACATCGCGCAGACAATCGCCACGCGGAACGGATGCTCCGGCTTCTTGAATGCAGACTCCACATCCACGCGCTTCCCGTCCGATGTTTCAAAGCCCTGCTTTATCAGCGCCCGGTGCGGAATAATATCGAAGCCCCACTTTTTGAAATCGGCCACTTCGTTCTGCGCCTCGCTAATGATAATGCCGATGATCGTTTCCTCGATCCATCGCGCCTGGCCTTCGAGCCATGCAAGCTCGTTCGCGAGTTCTTCCCGGACTTCGTCTGCCTGTGCCGTGTCCAGTTCTACTTTCTTCGCAGCAGCAGCAGCTCGCACTGTCACGAGCTTTGCCTGCCACTGGGGCATGATGAGCATGTGCATCCGCGCACACGTGATCTTGTCGATGCACACGAGCATCGATTTGCCCGACTCCCATCGCGTCGTGCAGTGCTCCACGAAATCCGCCGCGATCTTTTCCAACCGGTCATCGGCGGTGATGACTTCGTAGTCCTGGCCGAGCAGCTTTTCGAGTAGCGCTTCCTGGTCGGCGTCGAGGTTCGCCTTCGCCACGGCGTCCGCGATGCGGTCGTTGAGGTCGAGGCGCTCAATGCCGAGCTTCTCGCCGCGGTTCTCATACACCAGCTTCACCGTCGCACCGTCCTCCTCGGAACGCTTGAAGTCGTAGCGCGAGACATACGTGCCGAAAATGCGCCGAGTGAGATGGTCGTTCCTAAAAAGCGGCGTCCCGGTGAAGCCGATGAACGCCGCGTTCGGCAGGGCGAGGCGCATGTTGCGCGCGAGCTTGCCGGCCTGCGTCCGATGTGCCTCATCCGAAATCACGATGATGTCGTCCCGCTTGCTGTAGGGATCGTGCGGGTCCACGTCCTGATTGAACTTGTGGATGAGGCTGAAGATGTAGCGATGGTTCTCCTTGAGCAGTCGCTTCAGTTCGTCGCCGGTGCTCGCACGCGGCGTTCGCTCGTCCGCCGCTCCGCATCCCACGAAGGTCCGGTAAATCTGGCTGTCGAGATCGTTGCGATCCGTCATCAAGAGGAACGTGAACTTCGACGAGACGCGCCGCCGCACTTTCTCAGCGAAGAAGGCCATCGAGTATGACTTACCGCTGCCCTGCGTGTGCCAGAACACGCCAAGCTTGCCGAGGTCGGGATGTGCGGACTCGACAAGTTGCAATGTCCTCGGCGCCTGCGGCCCGAGCAGCGCCGCCTGATCCGCATCCGTCGCTTCCTCGCGCGGCAACTCCACCACGCGATACGCGAGCCGGCGCTCCGGCGGGAACTCGCGGCGCAGTTCCTCCTGCCGCTGCACCGAGGCCACGGCGTTGTTCACGCCCATCACCTGATGATTCCGCGCGACCACCTTCCGCGTCGCGCCCGGCTTGCTCGCGTCGAAAAGGATGAAGTTCTCCACGAGGTCGAGCAGCCGGTCCTGCGCGAGCATCCCGTCGAGCAGCACCTGCGCCTCCACGTTTCCGCGGTCGCGCTCGTCGTTCCGTTTCCACTCAGCGAAATGCTCCCACTGGCTGGTGATCGAACCGTAGCGCGCGCGGTGCCCGTTGCTCACAATGAGGAACGCGTTGTGAGCAAACGCGTGCGCGATCACGTGCTCGTCGAGGTAATCGCGCAGATTGCCGTCGAAGCCCGCGCGAATGTTCTTATACACCGCCTTCAGCTCGATGAAGACGAGCGGAAGCCCGTTCACGAAGCACACTATGTCTGCCCGTCGGTTGTAGCTCGGCGAGCGCAGCCCGGTGATCTTCAACTCACGCACCGCCACGAAGCGATTGTTCGGCGTGCCGTCGGCACCGTTGCCGTTCCGAAAATCCAGCACCCGCGCCGTTGTCTCGCGCAGCGCGCCGTTGGTGTCCCGATAGGTCACCGGCACGCCATCGCGGATGAAGCCATGAAACTCCTGATTGTGCTGAAGCAGCGAGCGCGAGAAGTCGTGCCGCGCCATTTTCGCCGCGGCTTCCTCGACCGCCGACGCCGGCAGCTCTGGATTTAGTCGCGCAATCGCCGCCCGCAGGTCGCGCAGCAGCACAACCTCGCGCGTGTCCGCTCTCCCTAGTGTGCCATCCGGCCCAAACGTCTCATCGTTGAACGCATACACGCTTTCCCAGCCTAACGCATCGTGCAGATGGTCGGCGAACGTCTTCTGGACGAGCCGATCTTCGCTGTTGATGTCGGTGAAGGCCATAGGCTTATTCTCCGGTCGCAACGGGAATGGCGCCGAAGTGACGGCGCAAGAAGCTCACGGTTCCCTGAGCTAATTGCAGGAATACGTCCGTCTGCTGCGCTTTTTCCACGCCGGGGATCACAGACAGCCGGAAGTTTACTGCCTCATCAGGAGCGCAAGTTGGACCGGCTGCATCAAACTGCACTCCGGGATCCTCGCTATCGATTCGCCCTGCGCCGTCACCTGAAATCGGTGAGACAAGCCAAAGCTGTTTCACCACCTGCCGTCGGCTGCGCGTGCATCTGATTTGGAGATACTTCGCGGTATCGTTCCAGTGCTGGTTGCGAATCTTCGCGGTATACTTGCAATCAAGAACGATCACATACGCGGGCATCCAGTCTTCACCGTTCCTCGTCAGGCACTCGACCACGATGTCTGGCGACCACGCAACGTCCGTCGCCGACACACGACAAAGCGTCTCCTGTGCTCTCGTGGCAGAGTCCACGCCCAGCACCCAAGGCTCGTATCGCACCCGGATTCTGAGTTCGGAGGTGAGGAGGCCCTCGAACTTCAGGCCGCGATCGAAGTCCAGTATGAAGCGAGAACGAAGGTTCTGACGCAAAGCATCATCCCATTCACGCAAGCTCAGCCCAGCCGCGCGAAACGCATCAACGAGACGAAGGAAGCACCATTGCTCGAAAAGCCGGCTCGTCAGCTTCGTGACGGCTGATAGGTCGTCACCTTCATACCAAACGGCATTTGCCAGAAGGTAACGCCGAATGACCGCTAGCAAGGCTTGGTATTCACGGCTCCGCTGAAAAGCTCCTCCACGAACTGCTGCCAGTTCGGCCTTTGCGCCACTGATGAATGGAAAAGCCGCCAGCGTCCTCAATGTGTTGGTCGTTCGGTCGGCTTTCGCAATGGCCTCTTGCAAACGCCGGATACGAGGAACATCGATAGTTTCGTATAACGACGGATCAGACCCGCGGCGAATGTGCCGCAGATGGCGATCTGACTCGATGGCCCGAATATGTTCTGCGGCGGCTTTTGCGCAGAGTTGTGCGCGACGCCCCAGAATCTCGAGAAACGCTCTCACAACGCGATGCTCGGGCACGTCGAACGATTCTACCTTCTTTTGCCCCCGGAGCTTTATCGGCCGAACACTCTGCCGCGGCGAGAAGCCGCTCCGACAAATTGCATTTACCGCTGTCGGCGAGAGATGCTCGCCACCCCAATAATTCTGAACGAATGGGGCGGCTACAACGCGCGACGCCGGCCGCCGAGCAATTGCCTGTAGATGCACCGACAACCGCTCCACAACGTCATCGATCGCGGCCAGTTCGTGTTCTCGCGACTGATAGAGTTTCCCCTCCTTTGAATACTTCAGGTCTCGTGTCTGCCGAGACTTGCCATACAAATCTACCAGCAGGCTTCGGCTCACCTGTTGAAGGTCTTCGGCCATCTGCTGGTAGCGTCCTTCGCCAAGTTTCGATGGCAGAATAAAGAGGTCCACCACCGCAAGCATTCGCCACGCGTCGGTCGCCGAATCCTGAGGTTGTGCCTCCAGGACGAGTCGTGTGTGCCCTCTCGCGCTCTCAAAGTATGGCAGTTCCCGCCAGTGAAGTTGGGCACCAAGTGCGATCCCATGCGCATCCTCGGGCACGGGAGTTAGGTCACTCAACGGAACGTCACCGACAAACATCCTGTGTTCCGTCTCTTCTGAGGGCGAAGTGAGAAGGAACGAAACGCGCTCTGCCTCGTTGAGCACAAGCATGCCGTCACGCTGCACAGCTCTCGCATGAAACGTCGCGACGCCCGCATCGAGATCCCAGCTATAAAGAACGGACGCTCCGTGTTGTATCGAGAAGGTCGACATCGCTGTTATTCATCCAAATCCCAAGCGCGCTTTCCCGCACCCTCACGAACCTCCTCAAGCAAGGGGATCGTCTCCTCAAACGCGCAGACGGTGCTCTGCTTGAGAAGCTGCGTCAGGGCATCCAAAGCGTCGAGTTGCCGCTTCGACACCAGGCTACGGATGCGCGGAATGATGCGCTGCGCGACCTGCAATTCAAATGCCGTTTCCTGATTCATGACCGGCACTGCGGAACCCACAAAGCGACAGATTGCTCGGTAAGCACGTGGGGAAATCGGGCAGCCCATCTGCACCAAGAGAGGACGCATCTGATCCAGCAATAGACCCAGTTCGGTCGGAAGCGCGCTCTCCGTTCGCCACGCCTCCATATCCGCAAGAGTCACCATGCGTCCGGTTGCAGTCGCCAGCGGACCGCCCACAGCAGAGACGCTCGGCAGTCCTGCAGATGTAAGACGGATCAGATTAACGCGGTCGAGGAAGCGGTCGCTCAGCAATCGAGTTGTCTCGTCGAAGTTCACTGTTCCAATGAACCGCAACGCGGGCGACAGGGTCACGGTCCCGTATTGACGAAAGCTGCAACTCGCGCCTGCTGTCTCGGGCGAAAAGACCTGAATCTTGCGAGACGAGCCGCTTCGTTCGAGCACCATCATGAAGTCGCTAAAGTAATGCTCGACCTGCGACAGATTCATCTCGTCCAAGCACGTCAGATACAGTCCGCTCGCCGGGCCTCTCGCCTCGTGTTCCTTCTGAGCGAATATCAACTGCTGAAACAGTCCTGACTCTGCCGGGTAGAACCGTCCTTCCAGCGTGTTCATGTGGCCGAGCAAGTCCCGAGTATCCATCCACGAGGGGTTGATGTTGACCATCAAACATCCGGGACGCCCTTGCGCCGCTTCTTCGCCGAGGAGGGCTTGGGTATAAAGTGCAGGGAGCGACGATTTCCCTGTTCCCGACGGTCCGCCTAGAACTGTCAGTTCTCCGCACTTCACACTAAGATGAAAGCGTTGAAGATCGACCGGGCGGAACGTGAAGCCACTATTCTCCACAACTTCACGGAAGCGGTTGAAGAACACCTCCTCTTTCAACTCGCCGTCGCTGGCCGCTTCTCTGCTGACGTATGGAGGGATTTGAAAGACGGCTGGTGCAGCGCTTGCCGGCGCAGCGGCGGTGGTGGCTTGAGCGCGGATGTCATCTGCCGGTTGCCTCGTCGCAGGCCCGAGCGCACCAAGTAGCGGTGCTATGGTGAGAAACCGGTTCACCACATTGTCGCCTTCCTGACGTAGTTCGGCGGTGACCTTCTCCAAATTTTTCTGAAGCAGCCCCTCTTGCCGTTGTAACTCGGTCTTCTGCTTCTGAACTTCTTTGATCTCCGATTCCAATTCCGCCTTTTGTGCAGCCATCTGCCCGTCAGCGAAGTCGCGCTCGGCTGCGATCTCCTGCGCGAGCTGCGCCCGGAGCCTTTCCTTTTCCTTCTGCACGTTCGCGCGGGCGTGTTTCAACTCCTCGTCGAGTGACCGCAAATCCGCGCGCTTCTTTGTGAGGCCCTCTTCGACTTTGGCCTGCAACTCCGCGGTCTTCTCCTCCACATACTTTTTCCCGAACGCTTCCTCGGCCTTCCTGATGCGGTCTTCCCCGAGTAAGCCTGATTTCAGAAGCGCTTCGGTGACCGTGCTGAGTGCTGCCTCCTGCCGCTCGATCACGCCCTTGGCTCCTTCTACAGCGGCGACCAACTCCTGCGCCTCCTCCGACTCACGTCCGGTGATTTCAAGTTCGTCGAGAAGCTGCTTAAACTGCTGCCTCTTCGCTCGCGTCAGGCACTCCTTGGCAAACCGGACGAGCTTGTGATCGATAGGTTCCAATGCCAGTCGCTGCGGATTGGCAGCGAGGATTTGCTCATAGCCTGCGGCACGCACGAAATCGTGCCGCACGTCCAGGAGATCGTGCGTGCGATTGCGATGCGAATCCGTCCGAGAAACCTTATCTCGAATTGAGATGTGGTAACCCTTGGTCGCCTTATCAAAGGTGGATTGATCGACTTGGTAGATCGTGAATCCGTCCTGATGCGCCGGGAAGAATGAGTAAGCGCTTGATGTCCTTCCCGGTGCCAGAGCAACGCGCGTTGCGGTGAATGGGCCGTAGTAATTTGACCGCCAGTGCAACATGACGGCATTAGAGAGCGGCGTTTCACTCTCCAGTCTGAACCCGCGAGCAACGACATCTTGGATTTTCTCGATCTTGTCGCCTGCCAGATCGACTACCTCGAAGCCATCGCTAGCATTGAGTTCCTGAATCGATTCGCGGACCGCCTGATAGCGGCATGCCTGCGGATCTTCGGCGTTGAATTTGAATGCCTTTTCGATTGAACCCGAAACCAATTGTCCGGGCACCGCAAAACGCGATGTGATCGCAGTCAGCATCCACCAAATCTCGCCGTCGTTTGGAAAGTCTTTTGGATCGGGCCTGCTGCCGTCCTCATACGCAATCGGGATGAGCTTGCAGAATTGGTTCAACTGGTTCGAGTCGCCAATCTCAAACGGCGCCTGCGACACCATCATAATCAATCGATTTTCGGTCTGGATGCTCATAGTCGTAGGTGGCGTTATACGGTCAGCTCCCCGCTCATCAGCCGCGGCAGCAGCAGGTCGCGCGTGGTGCGGAGTTTTTGGGTTTGGAAAGTGAGCGTCTTGAGCTGCGCAACGATCGGCTCGATGTGCGCGTTGAAGGCGCGCAGCAATGCGTCGGGCGGGACTGCGATTTGGCGCTGCTTCATCAGCTTCCAGTCGGCGCGCGGCATCTTCGAGCCTTCACGCGCGGTCTTCGAGGCTTCGGCCACGAACCAATCGCTCGACACGGTGAGCAGCGCGAAGCTGTGCAACTCGGCGGAAGTCGGGCGCAGCACGATGGCGTCGGATGACGCCACGCCGTCCACGAATGCGACGCCGACCTTGTGAAAGTAGGGACGGATTTTGCCGAAGAGAATGTCGCCGGGGATGAAGCGGTGTTTGGTGCTCGTGACTTCCTCGGCGCGGCCCCACTCGCGCAGCGAGATCGAGCGGCGCGGGATGTGTTCGAGGCCGATGTAGGGCAGGTCCGGCTCGCACTCATCGGGTGTGGCGGCGTCGCGCACCTCGGCGCAAATTTCTTCGAGCGGTCGGCGAGTCCATCCTTTGGGCAATACGTCAGGGCGGCGGGCGCGACCGTGATTTGGGTAGCGCAAGCGCACGAACCACTCCGCGTAAAGCTGCCGCGCCGAATCCTCCAGCAACGCCATCCGCCGCCGGTTGTTCTCCATCAGTTCGTCGTAAGCCGTCAGCACATCCGCGATGCGCTGTTGTTCGCCAAGGGGCGGCAAGTTCACCTCCACGCGCCCAATGCGCTCCGGCGCAGTGTGCCTCACCTTCGTCCCACTCGCGCTACCCGAAATCTGCGCCCGCACTTCGCGCGTGTTGAAAAGGTAATACAAGAATCGCTTGTGCAGCCTCTCTGCGTCGAGGTCCACGATCCGCCCGAGCCGCTGATTGTGCAGATAGCGGTTGGACTCCGGCACCCACGCCGAACTCCCGAGCAGACCATGTTCCTGCTCCGTCATCGCCACGATGAGATCGCCCTCGTCGAGGATGTAGGCCGGAGGAACTTCGCCGGTGAAGTAAGGCTGCTTTTCACCGCGTTCGCGAAAGCCGCCAGTCTCGTGAAAGTTTCCCGGCGTGAGGAGCGCGTAAGGCCCAGCGGAATCAAAGAACTCACTCTTAAACGCAAAGCCGTGCTTTACGCGGAAGAGTCCAGCGAGCTTTGCCTTTCGCCACTTCATGCGAGCAGTTCCTCAAAGTTCGCATCGATCGTTCCCGCCAGCGTCATCGCCTCCGCGTTCAGCTCCTTTAACTCGGCGTGGATGTCCTGCATCGTCTGCTCGAAATCGAAATCCTCATCCACCTCCGCCGCGGCGACACCAACGTAGCGGCCGGGCGTTAGGCTCCAGTCCTCAGATTCAATGTCTGCGCGCGTGACCACTTTGCAAAGGCCCGGCACGTCACCGTAGCGGCCTTCGGGGAAGCGATGACGCAGCCATTGGAGATGGCGTGTGAAGTAGATGTTTGCCTCCGCCTCAGCGGCAACGCGTGTCCATGCTTCGGAGGCTCGCTCGCGCTGCGACCGCAATTCCTTCTTCACGTCTTTGTTCGGCGCAGCATCAAGTGCCGCGGCAACGAGCGGTTCGGCGATGCGGCGCACTTCGCGCAGCCTGTGGAGCAGCGCGCGACACGATGCGGCGAAGTCCGGCAGCGCCTCGGGATCTTTGGTGTAGTCGCGTGCGAGCGCCTGTTTCTCCAATGCTGCACAGTCGTCGGCCAGTGTCGCCATCATCGCCTGGTATTCCGACGAGAGAGCCGTGTTACAGCCTTTGATGGCTGTGCCTAATGGCCACAAAACCTCGTGTGCTTCCGGCAGAGCCGAGATGAGCGCACGCCGATGTTCGCGGCATTTCTCCCGGTAATCGTCGAGCAGCGCAGCAAAACGCTTCGTCTCGCCACGATACAGCCAGACGATGGCGGTGAGGTCGGCGAGTTGCTCGGGCGAGAAGTCGTAAATCTTCCGCGTGACCTTTCTAAAGATGTGTTTGGCGTCGAGCATGAGCATCTGGTCGTGCCGCTCCTTCGGCTTGCCTTTGTCGAAGAACCAAAGCTCGCACGGCACGGTGCGCGTGTAGAAGAAGTTCGGGCGGATCGAAATCATCACGTCCATGGCGCCGGTCTCGACGACCTTGCGCCGCACTTCCTGTTCGTCGCCCTGATTCGAGCTGCTGGCCTGCGACGACATCACGAATCCGGCGCGCCCCTTTGGCCCGAGGTAGCTGTGGAAGTAGGAAATCCAGAGGTAGTTTCCGTTGGAGACTTTCTTCGCCTTGTTCACGCCCGGCAGCCCGAACGGCAGCCTCCGGTCGTCCTTCACCTTCTCGGCGTCCACCATGTCCACGTTGAACGGCGGATTCGCCATCACGTAGTCGCAGTTGCCCCAGAGCGGACGGCCATCTTCGAGCCGGTGCTCGTCCTGGTAGAACGTGTTGGCCTCCTTGATTTTTCCCTCCAGCCCATGAACCGCGAGGTTCATCAGCGCGAGGCGGATCGTGGTGCCCGTCTTCTCCTGCCCGAAAAACGTAACGCGCTGCGTCGTGTCCTGTCCGAGCCGCTCGATGAAATGACTCGTCTGCACGAACATCCCACCCGAGCCGCACGCGAGATCCGCCACGACGCCGTGATTCGGCTCGATGACGTTCACGATGGTCTGCACGAGCGAGGGCGGCGTGAAGAACTCGCCGTTATCCTGCGCGCCCTGCATCGCGAACTTCATCAGGAAGTATTCGTAGATGCGCCCGAACACGTCGCCCGTGGCCGTGCGCAGCGCCTCGCTGTCGAAGATGCGGAGGATGTCTTCGAGCAGGTCGTTCCCGAATTTCTCGTAGTCCTTCGGAAGCTGGTTCACCAGCGGCTCGAAGCTCTTCTCGATGGCGTTCATCGCCTCGACGAGCGCCGTGCCGAGCTTCGCGCCCTTCGGCAGTTTGCGGATTTCGTCGTAGCGCGCCTCCGCTGGCAGCATGAGCGCGCGGCGCTTGAGGAAGTCCGCCTGGATGAGCGGACGCTTCGGCATTTTTCCCGCGGCCTTGTCCGCCTCGATCTGCGCGACGGCAGCGTTGTAGCGGTTGGTCGCGTGGCGCAGGAAGATGATGCCGAGCACCGGCATGCAGTATTCGCTCGAAGTGAGCTTCGAGTTTGCCCGCAACTGATCCGCCGCCTCCCAGAGGTTGGCCTCAAGCTGCTCGATGTTTTGAAAATGGTTTCCGGTCATTCAGGATGGGGCGGGCAGGCTACTCGCACGTGCTGAGCGTGGCGATGAAAACCGCAATAGCTGTGGGTCGATCGGCTGTGCTTCAATCGGCTTCGGTGAGCCGAGCATCCGGCAAAGGTCGTTGAAATGTTCTTGGTAGGCCGCGCTTTCCTTGCCGGAAAACTTCGCCCATTTCGTTTTGAATGCCGCGGGGGTCATGTGCGCGCGGAGATTGCGTGGGCTGCCCGCCAAAGACAAGTCGGGGCACAAATACCTACCGGGTGAACGGCCACACGCTGTTTTCTGGCGAACCAACGCTGCCGCTGGCGCTCACTGGATTACAAATCCGATAGAATCGCTGGCGCCCGTAACACGATAGAAGCCGGACGTTAAACTTTTTTTGAAAGATCGCGACCTCCGGGCGCGTAGCAGCCCCCATACGTATCAGACCATTCACGATCGAGTGATTCGATCCAACAAGCAAACAAACAACAAGCAGACCCATGAATACAACAAACCAACAAGCTAATCCGCACTCCTCTGTGGCCGGCCTCGCCGTCGTCGCAGCATTGGTGGCCGTCTTCTATCTCGGCCAGATCATCAATCAGAACGGGCAACGTCTGGAGGGGCGCGTGTCGGCGGCTCTCGCCGAGTCGGCCCACTGGCGGGCTCAATCCGATGCTCTCCGCGCTGAACTCGAAAAGCAATCGGCTGCCCTTCAGACTGCGCTCGGCAATCTACCCGCGACGGCTGGCGCTGCAAGCAACGAAGCGGCGAAGCAGGGTGCCCGTTCTTTGCTAAACGAAGCCAAGAACGCTCCGATCACCATCGCGAAGCAGACGGGTAAGGATGTCGGGGCGACCGTAGGAAAAGCGGTGCGAGACGTGACACGTTTCGTCAGAAGTCCGTTCTGAGTCTGGCGTTTGGCCCCACCTTCTGAGGGGTCATCAAATATCCACGGGCGCATGCGAACGTCTGTTCGCCTCTGCGCCCGTGTGCCTATTCGGGCGTATTGGATCGCCTTTTCAGCCGGATAACGCGTAGCTTACGAGCCGCGAGGTCCGGCAACATTTTGAAACGTAGGAAGGCAAGCTGGGCAAGTTGACCTAGCTGAGCCCGCGAAGCGGAACCCGCTTTCCATCCTGCGAGCCGTGTTCAATCCGCTTCGCTGCGTCGGGAAAGTTGTTTCTGAGGTCGCGCACGGTGAATTTTTCATTTCGAGACAATCCGGTGGCACGCCCGCGCGGTGGTCAACGCGGTTCGCAGACGGTTGACTCCCTGAAAAGAAGCACGATCATTTCGGCGCCAGCGGGACCGCGAATTCGGCAGCGATGCCGGGCCGCAACTAGGACCGCTGGCACTTTCGTTTTTCAGGTAGCCGAAAGGTAGGCCGGGCGTGCGGATCAGTCACACCGGCCGGGATTGCGGGTAAGGCCACTGTCGGCACCCGCGCTCCGCGTGGCAGATAGCCTATTCCCTCCGCCTTCGCGAGTCAGAAGGGCCGCCCGTCACGCGGTCATCTGCACCACTTTGCCGCGCGCCGCTGTGTTTGGCGGGACGATTTGCCAGAAGCCCGCCGCTTCGGCGCCCGTAGCGAGATTCAAGTAATGCCGGCGCAGGATGCTTTCGGTGTTTCCGCCTTCCAACGCCGCGCGTTCAACGCTGCCCTCCACGCTCACGAGGTAGGAGAAAAACGAATGGCGCAATACGTCGTGCGCAAGGGAGAAGCGGGCGCGGATGTGTTTCACCATGCGGTCGGCATTCGTGGGCCAGATTTCGCCCTCGAATCGGGTAAGCCATTGGTGAAGCGCGGGCCGGATAACGGTCTGGCGATATTGGTGCGTCTTGCTGACTTCCGGTTGAACGTGAATGACGCCGCGTGCCAGGTCGATGAGCTTCGCCCGGTCGGGATGCCCCGCGAGTTTGAGCAATTCGCCGTCCGGCCCGCTGCGAAGGCCCGCGAATAGCGCGAGCGCGAAGTATTTGGCCATTGCGCCACCTTCGTAGGCCGCGGCGTAGTCCATGAGTTCGCGAGCCTGTGTCACGGTGAGCACGTGCGGCACGCCGCGGCCTAGCTTGAACTTCGGCACGGCGGAGACAGGATTTTCTGCCGTCCAACGGCGTTGCTTGTCCGCGCACCAGCCAAGGAAGGTGTGCAAATCGGCGCGTGCGTTATTCCAAGTCTTCCGTGACGCGGCACTCGTGCCGTCTTTAGCGCGCAGGCTGCGCAAGAAGGCTTCCACGTCTGCGGTGCCGATTTCGTGAGCGGCAGGCACCCTTGCCCCCTCGACGCTCGCCACGAGGGCGGCGGCAATCTCTCGCTCGGAAGGCCGGCGTGTCGATTCGATCGCATCCCGCGCGGCGGCGATAGCGTCGCGAAGGGCAGGGGAGAGCTTGCCGCGAAGCAATGCCGGCACGTCGTCCACGCCTTCGGCTGCTTTGCGCGCCGCGGGCCGCAATACCGGGTCGATGCGGCGCACGATCTCGGCGAGCGTCGCGGCGCGTTCGGCTTCAACCGCCGCGCGCACGCGGTCGATTTCGGGCCGCAACTCTGCCGGCAAAAGGCGAAGGGTGGCGAAGCCGATGAATTGCCCCAAGGTAGAGCGCAGTTGCACGAGGGAGCGCGCACGCACGCCTTCCCGCTCGCGAGCGTCGAGGAAGGCGTCGCGCGCGTCGTCGAGGCTCACCGCGTTCTCTGGCTGCGCGAAGTGGCGCAGGAAGTAGTCCACCGCTTCCCCAAGGCTGTAGCGCCCGCCAAGGCGGTTGAAAGCCGCTTCTGCTTCCTCGACGTGAGCCTTCGAGAGGCGCGTCACGACGTTGTGAAGGGACGTGTCGGCGTTCACTACCTCGACGCCTTTCGTGGCGATGAAGGCTTCAGCTTCCGCGCGGGTCTTGAATTTCTTTCGCCCGTGCCGGCCATCGGCTTCGCGCCAGCCTTGCACGAGGTAGGTCGTCCAGGTGTAGCCGTCCTTTCCGTCTGTGATTTCGCGGAGGGAGAGCTTGCCGAAGTTTTCGCGGGCGGAGCGTTTCGCGCGGCGATTGCGGGTCTGGCGGGGAAATGCGGTCGGCTTCATGCGCGCAGAGTTGCCGATTCTCAGGGATGAAAACAAGCAAAATTTGCACGGGTATTTGCACGGGTATGTGAGTAACGCTGTATTTAAGCCGATGGCCGTCCGGCTCATAACCTGAAGGTCGTGGGTTCAGATCCCGCCCGCGTAACAACGCGACAGGAGAGTGTTGAGCCCGTTCACGTCGCTAGCATCGCAGATGTGTGACAAACCGCGTTTCGTCTCAATGCTATCGCTTGCCGTAGCGACGGCAGCGCGCGGTGAGACGGATCGAGAAAGACTTGAAGCACTCACCGACCTTCCGATCATCCGCGAATCGTTGAGACCCGATCCGGGTTTTGATGACGGGAAGCCGATGTCACAGCTGACCTCCTCGACATGTCACGCCGCTGCGACACGAGGCTTGCATTGCACGAATGACGCGGGGTGCCCCGGCCCGGGCACCCCGCTGTCGGTGGCAGCTGTTTTAGTTCGTTAGTGGGAGACTCTCAAGATAGTCGATTAAACTCCGGAAGATGATGAGTCGTGTCGGATGTTTTCCGCCCTTTTTACCTTCGCGCACCGATTTGACCGGTGGGCGGTAGTTGTTTTCCGCCGAGGGCAGGATCAATTTGTTGAGCCTAGACCTGCACATTCCCGTGTATGGGCATCTTTCGCCCGACTTCGGGAGGCGAATAGTGAACGGAACGATCGGATTTTTCTCGGAACCGCCTTGGGAAGGCGTTTCAGGCTTCATGGGATGAGTTGGTCGCGAAAGCGATGGTTCGAAATTCCTGACCGATGTTGGTCATTTCGAATGTCCTTGGCTCAGGTTAAGTGACTTGTGCGCATAAATCAAGTCCGGCCTTCGCGGCTTCAATTAATCGCCATGCGCGGCAACCGAATGATGGCGGCGCGCATTGTTTCGATCTCATGATGTGTATAGCGGCTGTGGGAACGTTCGTCGGTATGACCCGCCAGTTGCTGGCGCAGGTCCGCCGGCACTCCCGCATTGGCGAGGGCGGAGACGAACGAGTGTCGCAGGCTGTGAAAGGTGAGCGCATTCTGCTGACGACCGGCGCCGTCGGGCTTTTTCCTCGCTCGCAGCACGCCGCCTTTTATTTTTGCAGCGGTCATGATCTCTTGGAATTGCATCGACAGGCCACTGCGACCCGTGCCCGGCATCCCCGCTAACGATGGAAACACGGGAGCCTTTCCGATTCCGCGCGGGTGCTGCTGCAGCCACGAAATGAGATCGGGATGCATTGGAATAGTGACCGTGGTGCCCGTTTTTCTGGTTTTTACCTGAAGCACTTTGGTATCCAAATTGACGCATTGCCAACAGAGAGTGGTGACGTCTCGAAGACGAAGGCCCGTGTAGTAAGCCGTGATGATGACTCCGCGCCAATCCGGTGAAGCCGCTCGCAGCAAAGAGAGGATCTGTTCTGCTGAAAAGACCTCACGGTGCCCCACGTCGTCGTCTTTCAGGAGTTCGACGGCCGCGCAGGGGTTCGTTTGAATATAGCCGAGCCGTTGAGCGGCTGCGAAAGGAGAAATGAGCACCTTTCGCACTGTCTGGTTGATATTCGAAGGGGAGTGACCGGCCTCGACCATGGCGTCGCGAAAGGTTCGCACATCTTTCGGTGTGATGGCTCCGACCGGGAGTTCTGCGCGGGAGCCAAGATGGGCAAGAAAATCGCGGCAGACCTGCTTATACTTGACGATAGTGCGTTCGCCGGCTGAGCCGACCTTCGCCGCGCACCATTCGTCCAGCCACTCGCGCGTAGTGTGAAATTGAATCGACTCGCCCGTGGCTCTTTCGAGGATTTCACTGATCAAGCGGCGAGCGGTTCCTTCTGTGAGTGTGCGTGCCTTAGCTAAACGCTCCGCTTCCACCATTTGAGCAAGCACCGCCTGGGCTGACGATTTCTCGCGTTGTTTGGTGGATTTTTTCAGCCGCCGTCCGCTCGCGGAGGTATATGCGGCAAACCAGTAGGGAGAGTTAGGGCGACGGAAGACGCTGGCCATAAAAGTGGGAACGAAAGTGGGAACGACGCTGGGATATTCGTCGATGTTCAGGGATGTGCAAATCCCATGAAATCAACGTTAAGGAACATCGGTGAACGTTCGAGTTCGAAACGAGGGTTCGATTCCCTTCACCCGCTCCATTCCCTGATAAAATCATGGGTTTTTGCGTTTTTGAGCCGGTTAGACGGGGCGGGTTAGACGGAAAGTTAGACGGATCGGACCGGTTTCCGCAATGGTTCGCACTGGTTCGCGGCTCTTTTGCGGCCCCCCCCTCCGCCGTGCGCTGAAAGTTTCTCGAATGCATGGAATACAGCATCACCAGAAGCGAAGGAATGTAAGCGTCCGCCGGAGCACCTTTAGCGGCCGAGGCCATAGATGTCAGAGCATAGGTGACTATGACATCTCCGAGTTCGGAACCGGAGTTATTGAAGCAAGACACGCGAGGGTGGGTGCGAGTCTCGGCGGAGCGGCGGGAGGCGCCGTTGGCTGAGTTTGAGAAGAGTGGAGCCAGTGGAGCGAAGTTCGCCCAGTGGGTGGGGATCAAGTATGCGACCTTTGCTGGTTGGGTGCAGCAGCGACGCCGACAGCGAGCCAACGAGGCGAAGGCCCTGTCGAGATTACCGCCGAGAGCTTGAGGCTCAGATTCAGGCCGCTGACCTCAAGGTGAGTCGGCTTATGGACGCCTATGCCGAAGGAGTTCTTTCCATCGACGAACTGAGAGAATCGAAGGGGGCTTTGATCATTGAGAAGCAAGGGCTCCGCGGGAAAATCACGGAGGTCAAGCGAACAGGTCAAACATGGTTCGAACCCGCCATGGATTTCCTTTCGACCTGTAGTGAAGCCAGAAAAAATCGCTAGTGAAGGCGCGATTGAGGAAAAACGGAGGATGTGCGAAAAAATCGATTCGGACTTTTTCGACACCGAGAAACGGTTCTCATTTGCTCCGAAGCTGGAGTGGGAATCCCGCTGTTCTCAACGGTTTCCTCGCCGCGCCAGTCACGCACACGTTTCTTTCGCTTCACCCGATTGGGGTGAATGGCGGAGAGGGCGGGATTCGAACCCGCGGTAAGGTTTTAGGCCCTACAACGCTTTAGCAAAGCGCCGCTTTCGACCACTCAGCCACCTCTCCGGTAGGCGCGGAGGTAAGGCGGGGCGCTGCCGACGTCAAAGGCAAAGTGATGAAGAAATTGCATTTGGCGGAGGGAGCCCCGGGAGAGAGGGCTCGAACGGGGGAGGCAGGCGCAAAAAAACGGGAGGAATAGCAAACGACCGGCATCCAGCGCGAGGCGCGAGATACGAGGCGTGAACCTGTAAACCTGAAACTGGAGTCGCTCGCGCTGGAGCGTTCGAGGGGTTGTCTTTCGGTGGGGGAAGCGGTTAGGGTCGGGGGTCCTCATGCGTCTTGCTCGAATCTTTTTGCTCGCTGTGCTGCTGGTTGCGTTGCCGGGGTGTGCCACGTTGAAAAAGCTCTTGGGGATCAAGACGCCGCCGAAGGCGGAGCGCACGCATCCTGCGCCGGAGCGGGCGGGGGTAATCGTTCTGGTGAACGAAGAGCAGCATTTCGTGCTGATCGATACGACGACGGGGGTGATCCCTGCGGCGGGCACGGCGCTGAAGGCGCAGCGCGAGGGAGCGGATGTGGCGGTGCTGCACGCGGGGGAAGTGCAGCGGCGTCCGTTTGTGATTGCGGATATCGTCTCCGGTCAGCCGAACCGGGGGGATATCGTGTTTCGGTGAGTTGGGATGGTGCGGCGTGCTGACGAGGGGGCTTGGTTTTTCGGAACCGCCCTCTAAAGCTTCGGCACCAGCGGATGGGTCAGTCCCTGCCTTTGAGGAGGGTGGTCGGCAGGTCGTTGAGTTCGGCTTTGGTGAGCACGCCGTCGTGGTTGGTGTCGAGACGTTTGAAGATGGCGCCGGTGCCGTCCTCGTATTCGGCTTTGCTGACGCGATGGTCGCCGTCCTGGTCGAGGGTCATGAACATCTTTTCGATGAGCGTGACGCAGAGCGAGGCGCCGAGTTTGCCGAGGTCGTCGGCGAGCGGGTCGGACAGGGTCTCGATTTCTGAGGGGGTGTCGAAGCCGTCGAGGTCGTGGTCGATTTCTACGAAGCCATCGTCGGTGCCGTCCTTCCACTCGTCGGCGTCGAGCTTGCCGTCGTAATCGCGGTCGAGAGCTTTCATGATGACGCCGGAGAGCAAGTCGGCGCCAGGGAGCGCGGCGTAAGTGGAGGTGAGGAGCAGGAGGGAGAGGAGTAGCGTGGCGATTTTCATGGCGAAGCTGGCGGTCGGATTATGGCGCCACACGGAGAAGTGCAAGTTCGGGAGCCGATTCAACCCGGCTGGTGGAGAGCGGGCCTAATCCCGCGCGCCCCAGACGATTCTCCCTCGCATGATCCTCCGTTCCCTCCTCCTCGTGGCTGCGTTCGCGCAGACCGTTCTCGCTCAGCCGGTGTTTCGAGCCGGGGCGTTTGCGCAGGATATTTCGCCGACGAAATTCCCTTCGCCGGTCAACGGCAGCATGAAGGGGAATTTTGCACAGGGGATCACCGATCCGCTGCACGCCCGCTGCCTGGCGCTCGATGATGGGAAGCATGAGATCATCCTGTGTGTGGTGGATGCGTGCATGATTCCGCGCGAGGTGTGTGAGAAGGCGAAGGAAATCGCGGCGGCGAAGACGGGAGTGCCAGCGTCGCATCTGCTCATCTCCGCCACTCACACCCATTCGGCGGCGACGTTGGCGGGAGTGTTCCAGAGCGATCCCGATCCGGAGTTCGTCGCGGCGGTGCCGGCGCGGATCGCGGAGGGGCTCATCAAGGCGCACGAAAATCTCGAACCGGCGGAGATCGGGTGGGGGAAGGGGAACGACCCGCGTGATGTGTTCAACCGGCGCTGGCTGATGATGGAAGGGGAGACGTATGCAAATCCCTTTGGCGTGACGACGGATCGCGCGCTGATGAATCCGGGGTTTGAAAATCCGAAAGTGAGCAAACCGACGGGGCCGATCGATCCGGAGGTGTGCATCCTTGTGGCGCGAGGAGCGAAGGATCACCGGCCGATCGCGTTGCTGGCGAATTACAGCCTGCATTATGTGGGCGGGCTGCCGCCGATGTCGGCGGATTATTTCGGGGCGTTTGCAAATGAGATGGCGGGGCGGCTCCAGACGACCGACGCGCGATATCAGGGCAAGCCGGCGTTTGTCGGCATCATGTCGAACGGCACGAGCGGCAACATCAACAACGTGAACTTCGGCGGGAAAGCTCCGGGCAAACGAGCGCCGGGCGAGCAGATCAAGCGCGTGGCGGCGAGCGTGGCCGATGCGGCGATGGAGGCTTACGCGCAGATCAAATTTCGACCGGGGGTGACGCTGGATTCAGCCGAGGAGGATATCCAGCTCAAGGTCCGCAAAGCGACACCGGAGGAGTTGGTGCGGGCGCGGCAGATTCTCGACACGACGCCAAAGGACAAGGATGGGCAATATACGCCGCGGGATGCGATTTATGCGCGGGAATCGGTATTGCTGGATGCTTATCCCGATACCGTGCCGGTAAAGCTTCAGGCGCACCGTATCGGCGATCTGAGCATCGCGGCGATTCCGTGCGAAGTGTTCGTCGAGATCGGGCTCGATCTCAAACATGGCACGCCGTTCGACAGCCACTTCACCATCTCGCTTGCCAATGGCTACAATGGTTATCTGCCGACCGCCGAGCATCACGCGATGGGTGGTTATGAGACGTGGCGAGCGCGGAGCGCCTATCTCGAAGTGCCGGCGGCGGAGAAGATCACCGAGCGGCTGATGGCGCTGCTGGCGCAACTGAAAGCGCGAGCGCGGTAAGCTGGCGAGCACGCGGTTCGGGGGCGAGGCTCCGGTCGCTACGGCACGTCGGTGGTGATGATCGCCTGCGACTTGTCTTCCTTGAACGTCGCGAGCCAGACGACTTTCTGAGTGGCGTTGAAGCTGCGGGTGACGCCCTTGCTGCCGACGGTGGCCTTGAGCAGGCTGAAGCTCTGGACGTGGCGGGTGACACCGTTGCCGAGGTCGAGGACGTCGTTGGTGCGGAAGAGGGTGCGGAGTTTGCCGGTGAAATCCATGGCCCAGACGCCGCTGGCATCGGCGGCTTTCACGCCGCCTTTGTTGGGCACGAGCGTGGCGCTGAAGAGCGGGCCGCGGTTGTCGGCGATGGCGAGCGAGGGGAAGCTCTTCCACCGCGCGCCGTCGGGCAGGTCGTTCGGCGCGCCGCCGGCGGTGCCGGCCTGGGCGAGCAGGGTGAGATCGCCGTCGTTGCCTTTGCGCCACCAGAGAGTCGTGGCGGCCAGGCCTTTGGCGGTGCCGCCTTTGATCGTGGCGGGGAAGGCGACGCTGTGGTCGCGCGCATAGACAGGATCTTTCAGCACGCTGAATTTCGCACCGTTGTTGATGCCGGAATCGGTGCCGACGCGGGCGAGGGGAACGTAGCCGTTGCTGCCGGTCACGAAAATGCCGCGGGCGTTGGCCTTGGTGATGTCGCCGCCGCTTGGCGTGAGGGACGCGAGGAACGCGGCGGAATAATCGTCGGTCGAGGCGGGGAAGCTGTAGCTGGCGAAGGTGGCGGTGGGGACATTCGGGATGACCGGGCCATTGCCGCCACTGACGCCGCTGAGCGAGAGCAGTTGAGCGAATCCCCCCGCGAAGCCGATGACGACGGCCTGCGATTTGTCGGTGAAGGTGAGCAGCGCAGTGGCGGTGGGGCCATAGGCCTGCGTTAACCAGCCGCGGCCCTGGCCCGGTGAGCCATTGCCAGTGGCGAAGCTCACGAGGGTCTTGATGGTGCGGACGTCGTCCTGGGCGATCTCGACGGTGCTCTTGCCTTCGCGGAAGACGAGCTTGAGCGGGTTCGTGCCATCCTTGATCCAGAGGCCGAAGTCGGTCGCGGGGGTGCCTTTTTCCGGGCCGGTGCCGCCGCTGAGTTGGGCGAAGACGGCGACCGCGCCGTCGCGAATGGAGATGCCTTTGAAGGCTTTGAATTTCGCCCCGAGGATCGGCGTATTGCCATCCTGGTCCGGTGCCACTTCGCCGGTGCGAGCCACGATGTCGGACACACCGCCCGCGTCGAAGCGGAGCACCGCGGCTGCGCCAGCCTTCGGCACGCCATTCATGCTCGCGATGGTGACGACTTGCCCGCCATCGATAACAGGGTCCGAGAAGCTCTTGTAGATGCCGGGCGACGCGCCCAGCGCATTGCCGCCGACGCGCGCGAGGCAGGCGCTGTCGGTGAAGAGAGCGGTGCCCTTGCCGACGGAACTGGTGTATTTTCCGACGAAAGCGAGGCGGCCGTCATCGTCGATCGCGGGCGCGCCGAAGGTGACCATGGTTGCACTGCCAGGCAACCCGCTTAGGCCGCCGGCGCCCGGCGCAGGTTTGCCCTTGGCGAACTTTACCTCAGACGGTGCGATTGCCGGTCGCACGACGATGGCAAATTGGGTGCTGGTCAGGTTCCCTGCGGCGTCGTGGCCGGTGATGGTCACCGTCTGAGAGCCCACGCCGACGGTGGCGCCTTGCGCGGGAGACTGCACGTAACCGCTGATCGTCTCGGAGCCGTCCGTGGTCACTTGCCCGCGGTAGTCCGGCAGCGGTCCCGCTGCGACGATCGCCGGATTCGGGTTGGTCACCGTGATCGCGGCCGCGACCGTGTCGAGGGTCAGGCTCGATTCGCTGCTCGTCGCGGTGTTGCCCAAGATGTCCTGATAGGTGAGGGTCACCGCGTAAGTGCCGTCGCTGAGCGGCGCGCCACTCGCGATTTGTGCGGCGCTGGTGGGATCGTTTGCCGGAAAGGAGAAGCTGTGCGCGCCAGCCGTTTCCTGCGAGGAAGCGAGCGTGAACGTGGTCGAACCAAAGTGAAGCTTCACCGTTCCCGCCTTGGCGCTCTCGGGCAGGCTGAACGCGACATCGATAGGACTCTTCGACAGGCCGCTGGGCGCTGTGAGGGTCGGCGCTGCCAGGACGGTGTCGATTGTCACGCTGGTTGTCGCGCTGACGGCTTCGGCGTTGCTCACGAAATCGCGATAGGCCAGCTTGACCGTGTAAGTGCCGTCCGGAATCGCGGAGCCGCCCACGACGTAGTCCGAAGCGGTCTGGGGATTCGCCGGGTCGAAGCTGAAGGTGTGCTGGCCTGCCGTGCCGAGGGCTTCGCTGAGAAATAAGGTGCGAGTCACAGTGCCGGTGAAGATCAGTTTCGGCGAACCCGCCAAGGCCTCTTCCGGCAGCATGAAGTCAACGTTGATGGGGCTGCCAGTCAGCCCTTGTGGAGCGGTGAGGGTGGGTGTTGTCGTGACGGTGTCCACGGTCACATTGGTCGCCACGTTGGACGTCACCGGAGAATTTCCCGCGAGGTCGTAATACGTGTAGGAAACCGCATAGGGGCCTCCATCCGGGATCGAGGCCGGCCCGGTGGCGAAGGCGGTCAGGTTGACCGCGTTGGTGCCGTCGAAGACCAGCCGGCCCGTGCCGATGGGATCGGTTGGGCTGAAGATGATGAAGTTGCTGCCCTTTTTTGCGACGGCGGCGGTGGTCGTGAACACGTATTCGTCGGCCCCTTTTTTAAAGGTGAAGACGACCGAGCCCGGCGCCGCGTTTTCGGGTAGATTGAGATTCAACGCACTGCGGAAATTGGACAGGGTCACCTGTCCTCCGAGGACGCCGTCGTCCTGGGGATAGCTGAGCAAGGCCGGCGATTGCGTGATGGTGTCAACCGTCACATTGGTATGAGTGACCGAGGCCAGAGGACTTCCTGTCGCGTCCTGATAGGAAAGCGTGACGTGATAGACGAGGTCGGGAATCGTCGAGGAGACTGGAGCGATCGAGACCACGGCACCGCCGCTGCTCGCGACGGGGTTGGCCGGGTCGAATGTGAACGTGTGCGTGCCCGCGGTTTCCTGCGAAGCTGCCAGGGTGAGCGTGCGGGTTAACGTGCCGTCGTCTGCCCGGACGAATTTCACTTTCACCGATCCACTCAGGGCGGCTTCGGGCAGCGTGAAGGTGACGGTGATCGAGTTGTTGACGAACGAGTCGGTCGCCGGGGCGGTGAGCGTCGGGGTGGCGGTGATGCCGGTTGTGAAATTGAATCCGGTCGTCTGTTCCACGAGTCCGCTGCAGCCGTTGAAATAACCGCCGGCGGTGAATCCGCGTGCGCGCAGCTTCCCGATCTGGCCGTCGAGGCTGAGGCTGGTTAGTTGCCAGTTCGCCGTCGCGCCGACGCGCGTGCCGATGCCGAGCGGCGTCCACGTCGCGCCGTCGTCGAGCGACTTCTCGAACGTGACGCCGGTCAGTTCTGTCGTGGAGCCACCCCGCTGCCATGACACTTGCGTCGCATCGGGCGCGGTGAGCGTCTGGGTGGCGGGATCATTAAAGACTCGGGCGAAGAACGAGCGCGGCACCGGCGAAGCGGCGCCATTCGGCTGGAGGGTGGTGAAGGCGCCTCCGAGTTGCACCTTGCCATCGTCCTGCAGCGTCACGCTGAGCGCGCCGTTGTTCAGGTTTGGATCGAAGTTCGCGTCGAGCGTGCCGCTGGCGTCCACGCGCGCGACGTGGTTGCGCGGCGTGCCCTGCACCGTGTCGAATCCTCCCGTGAAGATCACCTTTCCATCCGCCTGTAAGGCGATGCTGTTGGTCTCGTAGATGGGCGCGTCGGGATCGAAGGAGTCGAGCGTTCCGTCGGCGTTGACTCGCGCGATGTGATTGCGCGGCGTGACGGCACCGCCGTTTGGCTGGAGCGCGTTGAAATCGCCGCTGAGCAGCACCTTGCCATCGGGCTGCGCCCGCGTGGCAAAGACGCGCACATTCGGGCTGGGATCGAAGCCCGGGTCCACCGTCCCGTCGTCATTTACGCGCGCAAAGTAGCGCCGCGAAATCGGCGAACCCGCGGCATTCGGGTCGAGCGAGGTGAAGCCACCGCCGAGCAGCACCTTGCCATCGTCCTGCACTGCCGCGCCGAAGATGAAGTCGTTCGGATTCGGATTGAAGCTCGCGTCGAGTGTCCCGTTGGCGTTGAGCCGCGCGACATTGTGGCGGGCGGTGCCGAGGACCGAATTGAATACCCCCCACATCAGCAGCTTCCCATCGGGCCGCGCGGCGAGGCCATACACGACACCGTCCACCTGCAGGTCGAAGCTCGCGTCGAGTGTGCCGTCGGCATTCAACCGTGCGACGTAGTTCCGCGCGGTGGGAGACGATGCGTTGTTCGGCTGGAGCGCGGTGAAGTAGCCCGAGATGACGATCTTCTCGTCCGGCAGCACCGCCACGCCATTGACCCGGCCGGCTGCGGGATCCTGGGAGCTGGTGTTTGGATCGAAGCCCGTGTCGAGCGAGCCATCGGCGTTCAGCCGCGCGATGTTGTTCCGCGGCACGCCGTTTACGGATGTGAATACCCCGATGATGATGGTCTTCCCATCCGGCTGCTGCGCCGAGCCGATCACGATGGCGCCTGATACATCGGCCACCAATGAATCGATATCGCCCGGCGTTGTCTCGACCTGATAGCGCGCGACCGCGAAGTCATTGACTCCGCCGCCGGCGGCATTCGAGTAGCCCGCGACGACGATCTTCCCATCGCCTTGCAGCGCCATGCTTCCTCCTACGTCGTTGCCGCCGAAATCGGTCGTCGTCTTGCCCGTGCCATGGAAGCTCTCGTCCAGCGTGCCGTCGGCATGGTAGCGCGCGAGCGCAAAGTCGGAGACGCCGCCGTTCTGCGCGAAGCCTGCCAACACGATCTTTCCGTCGGACTGCACCGCCACGGCCTGGGCATTGTCGTCGCCGTTGCCGATGGCGGTGGTCACTTTCCCGGTGCCGTTGAAACTAGTGTCCAGCGCGCCGCCGCTCGTGTAGCGCACGAGCGCGAAGTCGGAGTTCGCGCCCGCTGAGGTGCTGCCTGCCACCAGGATCGTTCCGCCGCTGCCCAGCGCTACGCTCGCGCCGAAATCGTTGCCGTTGCCGATGGGCGTCGTCACAATCCCGCCGTCGCCGAAGCTGGCGTCGAGCACGCCAGCGGCGGTGAACCGGACCACGGCCACATCGTAATCGGTCCCGGTGTTGGAGTAGCCGGCTGCGACCACTTTCCCATCGACCTGAACCACCAAACCGAGGGCCGCATCGTCGCCACCGATCGACGTTGTGGCGATGCCCCCGGTGCCAAAGCTCGGATCGAGCGCGCCAGTCGCCAGATAACGCACTACGACGAAGTCGTTCCCGCCCGGTCCGGCATAGGTTCCCGCGACCACGATCTTCCCGTCCGTCTGCACGGCGGCAGCGAATGGGGAGTCGTTGCCGTTGCCGATGGGCGTAATCACTTTTCCCCCCGTGCCGAAGGTGGTGTCGAGCGCTCCGGTGATTTCGTAGCGCACGACTCCGAAGTCGTAATCGGACCCGTTAAACACCTGACCCACGACCACGATCTTTTGATCAAGCGGCTGCACCGCCGCCCGCAGACCGTAGTCGGTGCTGCCACCGACATCGGTGGTGACCTTGCCCGCAGTGCCGAAGTCCGGATCAAGTGCGCCGGTCGTGAGATAGCGGACCACGGCGAAGTTGTCGGGATTTCCATCGGTCGAACTCCCCACGACAAGGATTTTGCCATCGGCCTGCACCGCGACCCCTGTGCCGACGTCGTTGCCGGCCAGGGAGGTAATCAGCTTGCCGTCGATTCCGAAGCTCGGATCGAGATCGCCGGGCGCGGCGTGGCTCGCAGTGAGGTTCAGCGCAGCCGCGAGCGCGGCGAGGGTGGAAAGAAGACGACGCGTGTGCATGGCAGTAGGTCTTGGAATTCCCGAGGGATGTGATCCGCCAGTCGAACCACACGCGAGGCTGGCAGAACTTACGCCAGCCGCCAACGCTTTTTAGCGCGGAAAGAGAGGTGAAGCAGAGGGAAATCGCAGCAGCGTTTTCTGCCGTCAGCGATTCCAAACTGCCGACAGCGAAGATGGCACCGAGGCGCGTGACAAAGCGCTGGGTCGCTCGGGTGGCGTCTTACAACCCGAGCAGCAGGCGCGCGGGGTTCTCGATGCAGTCTTTGATGCGGACGAGGAAAGTGACGGCTTCCTTGCCATCGACCACGCGGTGGTCGTAGCTGAGGGCGAGATACATCATTGGGCGGATGACGACCTGGCCTTTCTCGGCGATGGGGCGTTCCTGGATCTTATGCATGCCGAGGATGCCGCTCTGGGGCGGGTTGAGGATCGGCGTGCTGAGGAGCGAACCGTAGATGCCGCCATTGCTGATGGTGAAGACGCCGCCTTGCAGGTCCTCGATCTTGATTTTTCCTTCGCGCGCCTTGACCGCGTAATCGGCGAGAGCGCGTTCGATATCGGCGAAGCTCATCTTGTCGGCATCGCGGATGACCGGGACGACGAGGCCGCGTTCGGTGCCGACCGCGACGCCGATGTCGTAGAAATGGTTCTGCACGAGGTCGTCGCCATCCATGCGGCTATTGATCGCGGGCACGGCTTGAAGAGCGCTGACGGCGGCTTTGATGAAGAACGACATGAAGCCGAGCTTGATGCCATGTTCCTTGGTGAAGGCTTCCTGCATGTCGGCGCGCAGGCGCATGACGGCGGACATGTCGGCTTCGTTGAAAGTGGTGAGAATCGCGGCGGTGTGCTGCGCCATCACGAGCTGCTGCGCGATCTTGCGGCGCAGCGGGGAAAGGCGCTTGCGGGTGCTGCGGCCTTCGCTCGTCGCGGCAGGCACGTTTTCGGACACGACGCTCAGCGAGGTATTCGCGGCGGCGACCGCTTCGCTGATCGACGGAGCATGGGTGACGGCGGGAAGCTGCGCGGCCGGAGCGGCGGGCTTCGGTTCAGCCGCAGGCATGGCGGAGGGCAGCGCGGGCTTGCGCGGTTTCTCTTCGGCTGGTTTGGCCGCGGCGGGGGCTGGAGCAGCGCCACCTTCCTCGATCGTGGCGACCGTTTCGCCGATCTTCACATCTGTTCCGGCCTGCACCTTGATGCGCAAAACGCCGGGGCCTTCGGCCTGGATTTCGGAGGAAACCTTGTCGGTTTCCAAGGTGAGGAGGACGTCGCCGGCTGCGACGGTGTCGCCATCGTTTTTGTGCCAGACCGACAGCAGGCCGCTGGTGATGGATTCGCCGACAGATGGAATTTTGACTTCGAGACTCATGAAAAGGGTGTGCTTCAGCCCTGGAGAGGAACGGTTGTCATACAGTCGGCTGGGTGTCGCCGACAACTGCTTTCGTATCGGAGCCTGCTTCAGGGCTGACGATACGTCAGGCAGGTGAGGTTTCCCGGAGTGTGCTCCTGCAAGGTCGTGACGACCTGCCGTGCCATGGTAAACTCTTCGCGGTTGCTGAAAAACACCATGAGGAAAGGCGGCTGCAGGTAGTGCATCATCGACATGCGGACCGTCCAGGGGGGCTGTTCCGTTTTCAAGCCGTCGGCGACGTAACGCGAGATGTTGAAGTAGCGGTCGGTCGGTTCAAAAACGATGAGGCCGCAGGCGCCTTTCTCCACCTTTTCCGGCAGGCTGGGCACGGCATCCATCGGCACTGCCAGCGTATTCAGGTTATTGCGCCTCCAGATGCTGAAGCGGCTCCACTCTTCCGGCGCGGTCCAATAGACCAGTTCCTCCTTGAAGAAATCGGCATATTGCGTGCGAAAGGCGAGGCGGCCGTCCACCAGACGGCAACTGAAATAGACGGTGGCCGGCCCGGCTTTTTGGGGAGGATGAAGTGAGAAGCGATCCTCGGGCAGGTAGTAGGTGGACTCTTCCCCGAAGATCCACGGCAGCAGGACGAAAGGCTGGCTGTCGCCGTAGCCATGCCTGGACAGGTCGCGCGCGATTTCGGCCAGTGCGGTGGAGTGTGTGGATGGAGACCGGTAGTCGCGCACACCCGGGAGCGCCAACGCGATGGGCACCACGACGATCAAGGGAATGGCCCACCGCCACGGGCGCCTGCCGAGGAGTTGCCATGCCTGCATCAACCCGAACCACGAAAACACGATGAAGCAGCCGTAGGTGCGTGCGTAGGGCATCTTCTTGCCCGCGGCCACAAATCCTACCGTCAGGACGATGGCGATGAGGCACAGCGAGCCCATCCACTGCCGTCGCCACGCTCCCCACATACACCCAGCCAGCCCGATCACAAACGCCGGCAACCACCAACCCGGCGCGAGAAAGTCGAACAGATTGATCTTCATCAACTCCTCCAGTGAGCGAACCGGCACGCCGTATTTCACCTGGGTTCGAATGATCTGCGGAAGTTCCGCGAGGATGAACAGGGCCAGAATCGAGAAGACGATCAGCATCTCCAGCATCCAGCGGCGCCATTGGGTCGCCGTGAGCAGCAGGGCCAGGTAGAGCGGCACGACCCACATCGTCAGCGTAGAAACGAGATTCAGGAAGATGAGGACGGCGAGCGCTCCGGAAATGAAGTGGAGCCAGCTTCGCGACTGCCGCCGCAATTCCTGGATGACGGCGGTGTGCATCACGATGAGAAGCGCCGTTAAACTGTAGCCCCGGGCCGTCTGTCCGAAATACATGAAGTAGGGGTGGAAGATGGCCGCCGCGCCGATGGCTCCGGCCAGCCACAGGTTGCCGGTTTCCTTCCACACCAGCCAGCAAAGAGCCAGCGAGAGCGCAATCGAAGCGAGCATGGCCGGCATCCGGCACGCTTTGGCGCTCAGTCCGAAGACCGTCTGGGACGCCGACACGGCGAGGCTGTGCACGACGTGATGGTTGGAGTTCCATGGGTTCAGGAACGCCTTGCCGACACCGCGAACGAGCCGTGCCCAGTTAACTTTCGGACGGGTCGCGTCGCGCTCCGCCGTCGAGTCGTAGCCGAAGGCCGAGTAGAGCTTGAGCGTGATGAGTTCATCGCTCTCCAGCGGCCGTTTCAGATTGGCGGTCCAGCGAATCCCGAACGCGGTGACGAACAGCCCAATCAGCACCAGCAGCAGCGCTTTGGGGGGGCGCGACCAGAGACGGGTGGGTTCTGGTGGCCTCGACTCGCCGGGGGAGGCGAGTTCGGCCGAGTCTGGCGGGGCTGTGGACATTCGTCGCGATCCGCGCCGTCAGATAGTGAAGGCGCGCTCGACGAGGTTTTTTTGCTCGATGTCGCTGAGGCTCTTCGAACCAAGAGCCGGGCTGGCGGAGGGTTTGCGCCCGGCATACTGCAGCTTGCGATCGGCAAAGCCGGCCGCATCGAGCTGGTCGCGCAACCGGGGCATGATGAAATTCCATGCACCCATGTTTTGCGGCTCTTCCTGGCACCACACGAAGCGGGTCGTGTTGGGATACTTCGCGAGCTCGGCTTTGAGCGCTTCCTTGTTCAGCGGGTAGAGTTGCTCGACGCGCACGAGCGCCGTATCGCCGATCTTCTGCTCGGTGCGGAAGTTGATCAGGTCATAGACCACTTTGCCCGAAGAGAAGATGACACGCTTGATCGCCTTCGCGTTGGTAACCGTCTCGTCGCCGATGATTTCGCGGAAACGGCCCTCGGTAAAGTCCTCCACCTTCGACGCCGCGGCTTCGAGGCGCAGCATCGACTTCGGCGTCATGAGAATGAGGGGTTTTTTGAACTCCCGCTTCATCTGCCGCCGCAGCGCGTGGAAATACTGCGCCGGGGTGGAGAGATTGCAGACCTGGATGTTCTTCTCCGCGCAAAGCTGGAGGAAACGCTCGAGCCGGGCGCTGGAGTGCTCGGGACCCTGGCCTTCGTAACCGTGCGGCAGCAGCAGCACGATGCCGCTCACGCGCTGCCATTTCGACTCCGCGCTGGCGATGAACTGGTCGATGACGACCTGGGCGCCATTGGCGAAATCACCGAACTGCGCTTCCCACAGGCAGAGCAGGCGAGGGTAGTTGAGCGAATAGCCGTAGTCGAAGCCGAGCACACCCTGCTCGCTGAGGAGCGAGTTGTAGATGCAGATGCGCGTGCCGCCCTCGTCGGCCAGAGCTTTCAGCGTGGACCAGCGTTCGCGCGTCTCGTCGTCGTAAAGGTAGGCGTGCCGTTGCGTGAACGTGCCGCGGCGGCAATCCTGCCCGCTCAAGCGCACCGGGATGCCTTCGAGCAGCAGGGAGCCGAACGCGAGCGCTTCGCCAAAGCTCCAGTCGAAGCCTTCGCCCTTCGCCATCACCTGCACGCGTTTATCGAGGAAGAAGCGCTTGAGCTTCGGGTTCGGATGGAAGCCGGGCGGCGGTGTCGTGATCGTTTTCACGATGTGCTCCAGCGTTTCCTTCGGCACCGACGTATCGACCGGGTTGTGATCGTAGTCGGGCTGTTGCACGGCGGTCGAACCGGTGAACTTGTCGCCCTTCAACGTCTTCGCTTCGTTCAACGCCGTTTCCAGTCGGCCGAGCAGTTCCTTGTCGAGCGCTTCCACTTCCTCGGGCGTCATCACGCCTTCGGAGACCAGCCGCTGTTGGAACAGTTTGCCGATGCTGGCGTGGTCGCCGATCGCGTCATACATCGTCGGCTGCGTGTAGGCGGGTTCGTCCACTTCATTGTGCCCGTGGCGGCGGTAGCACACGAGATCGATCACCACGTCGCGCTTGAACTGCTGGCGGAATTCGAACGCCAGCTCTGCGCAGTAACGCACGGCCACCGGATCGTCGCCATTCACGTGGAAAATCGGCGCCTCGATCATCTTCGCCACGTCCGTGCAATACTGCGTCGAGCGCGCATCGGCGGGCAGGGTGGTGAAGCCGATCTGGTTGTTCACCACGATGTGGATCGTGCCGCCCACGCGATAGCCTTGGAGTTGCGACATGTTCAGCACTTCCGCCACCACGCCCTGGCCGGCGAAGGCGGCGTCGCCGTGAATCAGAATCGGCACCACGCGCGCCCGCTCCTCGGTGTCCTTGCGGATGCGCTGGCGCGCCCGCGCCATGCCCATCACGACTGGATTGACGATTTCGAGGTGCGAGGGATTCGCCGACAGGCGCACTTCGACTTCCTGACCGCTCGGCTTGATCACCCGCGTGTTCAGGTAGCCGAGGTGATACTTCACATCGCCATCGCCAAAGACGGATTCAGGGATGTAGTTCGGGTTAAATTCCTTGAGGAAGAGCGAGTAGGGTTTCTTGAGGAACTCGACGATGACCGCGAGGCGGCCGCGGTGCGCCATGCCCATGCACAGCTCTTCCACCTTGTAGTGCGGGCAATTTTCCAGCACCCCATCGAGGGCCGAGATCAGCGTCTCACTGCCTTCGACGGAGAACCGCTTCACCCCTTGGAAGCGGGTGTGCAGGAAGTTTTCGAACACCTCGACTTTCCGCAGGTGCCGCAGCATGCGCACCTTCGTCTTGGCATCGACCGACCACTCTTCGCGGGTCTCGATCTTCTCGCGCAGCCAGTTCCGCACGCGCGGATTCTGAATGTGCATGAACTCGAAGCCGATGTTCGACGCGTAGATCGCCTCCAGCTTGGCGATCATTTCGCGCAGCCGCATCGGCTTGCCGCCGAGGAGGAATTTCGAGCTGACCGTGAACTCCAGGTCCTTGTCGCTGAACCCAAACTCGCTCAGCTTGAGCAGGGGATTCTCCGGGCGCTGTTTGGCCAGTGGATCGGTGTGCGCGATGGTGTGACCCATGGTGCGGTAGCCGTAAACGAGCCCATCGACCCGGGTCTGAAAGGGCGTTTCCCCGGTGCTCGCCGCCGTATCCGGCGGGGTGGCGGTGGCGGCGCCATTGGTGGTCGGTTTCGTGCTGCCGAGCTCGAAACCCTCGAAGAAAGCCGCCCACGTCGGGTCCACCGTCGCCGGGTCTTTGCGCCAGGCGTCGTAGTTTTGGTCGATGAGTTGAGCGTTGAATTGATTCGCGAAGAACAAAGCCATTGCCCGCCCAGCTTTGGCCAACTCCCGCCCGCGCGCAACGCTTCAGGTGATTTGGTTTTGGTGCGCCTTCCCCTCAGCCCATCACCGCCCTCCGCAGACCGCCCGGTCCTTCGTCCCGCCGCCGCCCGGGGGGAAAGTGCTCGGCCGCGACTGCCGGCACCACGACAACGCCCAACGACCGCACTCGTCGCTTGGCTACCGCACGCCGTCCGAATGCGCGACCGCCAGTGCGAACCGATTTGCTGGGGGGCTGGAGAGCATGCGGCTGACGTGCCGTCTTCGGCTGCTTGCCGAAGACGCCGTGAAACATCCGCCCGCCACCTAGCCGTCCGACTCGAGAAACGCTTTCAGTCCGCCGGTCAGATACGTCAGGTGCTCGCTGGGAAAGAATGCCTCATATCGCACGCGGGTTTGCTTGTTCACTCCATGTTGCACCACCGTCACTTTTGGTGGCGTCTTGCGCGAAGCCAGCGCCCGCGTGAACAATCCCCGGATATTCATGTCCTCGTCGGGAAATGAATAGCCAATGATGATCCAGTCCTCCGCCTCGCGCAGCCATTCCAGCGCCCCACGCCACACCGCGACCAGGTTAGGGTCTCGCATGTCGCGCACAAAAGAAGGCGAGACGATCTGCACTTGAAGGTTTGAGTGTCCGCAATGGCAGGAATTGTTCGGATCGGGCTTTCGTGCGTAGGCAAATACCGCGATGTCCACTTGCGGGTTGACATACAATCGATCGCACAACCCACAGCGCAGCCAGTTCGTCGAACCGTGCAGTTTATAGAGCCGCCGCAGTGGCGCCACCGGTCGCTGGAACCACTGCTCCGGCCCATTCGTGGGCCGCAACCAGCCAAATCCAAGGTCCAGTTCCGCTGCCATCTTCTGCGTCAGCGCATCGTCCCGATCATACCATTGCGTCTCCATGGCGAGATCGTAATTCGAAGTAATGACCCCCATGCTGGTCAGGGGGCGCACGCTTTCCATCCAATTGACCAGGTTGGCGGTCACCTCGTTGGGCTCATGTGGCACCCAGTTCCCATCGTCATCCTGCTCATCGGAATATTCGACCACTTCGTAAATCGCTCGCTCCAGCAGCGTGCGCACATGCCGTGTTTCCTCCAAGGAAAACCCCGCAACCAGCACCTGACCGCTGGCCAGGGAATAATCCAGCAGAGAGAGCAATCCCGTGACCAGCGGCAGACGCTCCGGATTTTGTTTCACATAGGCGTGAGTCATTTTCAGCCCAGGACACAGCGCGTCGATATAGCGTTGCAGCAGGTCGCGATCCTCCGCGTTGATTTTGGGACCGTTCACCCGGCTGTCCTCAAACAAGTCTTCGTCCATCAATCCATGCAGGATCGCCGGCAGCAATTCACTTGTTAGCGGCCAGTCAAAAGCCTTCGATGCTCCTGCTCCGAGAAACAATGCTAATTTGCCACCCCGCTTCCTGATCGCCCCCCGGGCCTGCTCGGCTTCGATTCCAGCAAGAGCTGCCGCTGCTGCTGCCTGCAACTTTTCAGCTTGTGATCGTTGACGTTCAGCCTGGCTAAGCTGGCGACGCGCCTGAACCGGCGTCATGCGAGGAGCCCGGCTTGCCTTTTTCGAAGATTTTTTCGCCGCCATACCTCACTATTTCTTTTCCGTTACCTGCTTGTTTGTCTGGTCGATCAGGTCGCGCAATAGCTTCATCAACCGGCTGATGGGATCCGCACCGCCGGCCAGCAAGCCAGCGCTGAGGAGGATGTCGAAGAAATGAAAGGCCAGCATCTGCCCCGAGCCGGGCACCGATTGCGCAGCGGTCGCGAGTTCCAGACTACGGTCCGCCGTCGAACGCTCATTTTTCATCTCTTTGAGCAGCGCTTCTTCTACCGATTTCCCCAGTTCCTCATCGCGCTTGGCTTCGTTCTTCTCCGCCGCGCCTAGTTTAGGCGCGTTGACTTTGATTCTCGCCAGCAACGCCGGCAATTCCTCGGGCTTTGCGCTCTTGATCTTTTCGTCGAGATCTTTCGATTCCTTCAGCGCCGCTTCCGATTCGGTCCGCGCTGCGCGGTCGGCTTGCACCAGCTTGACCAGAGCCGCTGCCAGCGTCGCAGGTTTCGTTCGCGCGCCGTCCTGTTCCTTGAGCTTGTCTTCCACCTTGGCCGTGGCACCGGCCTGCCAATCCTTCGGCAGGTCCACGAACGCCTCGACCACTCGGAACCCGCACGCGGCTAACAGGAGGCCCAGCGCAAACGTGAACATGAACGCCCGGTTGCGCGTGTCATTCTTGTAATCGTCCAGTTCCTCTTTTCGCTTGTCCAGAGTCAGGGCCTCACCTTGCTTGTTGCGTGCCGTCTCCAGCCGTTTCTTCTCCGCGTCCTCGGCTTGCAGCTGTCGTTGTTCAGCCTCCAATGGATCTTTCTTCGTAAGGTCAGTCCCAGCGGCGGTGATCAGCCCAGGCAGCAGAGGCAGGCGTGCTGTTCGCGCTGCGTCACTGGCGGTTAACTCCACCAGCCGCCGATACTCCTGCTCTTTCACCACCCCATCGCCTCCACGCCAGATGGTCAGGAATATCTCCGCCGTCCTTTCGATCAGGATCGCGACGATCAAGACTGCGGGGAGAACTGCCGCGAGATTAGTCAGGGCATCCTTTCGGAAACTGAAGCCAAGCGAGGTCATCCCAAGCGAACCCAGGAGCACCATCGCCCCGACCGAGACCCACACAAATTTTTGGTTCGGACTTTTGTCGGAGATCACTACCAGGATGAGGATGAAGAGAACGATCGTGCCGATCGGGAGCAACCAGGCCGGTTGGTCCTGCAATGCGGATAAGAAAAAAGGGGGCATATTTGGGTGGGGTTCGTCGTGATCGGTCGGGCAGCGAGCGCTCTCTTGTCGCTCGCCGAGCTCATGCCTTCGTTGGTTTGGTCTGGATCCAAACCGCCGTGCAACGCCGCCTGCCACTCGAGCACTGGCCGGCATTCAATAACCGCGGAACGGATCGCATATTCATAGCCTCGGATAAGTCTTCGTTAGGGAACTTCAGCCGCATACAAAACTTATCAGAGCGAAGGCAAGTCTTTCCTCTACATTTTTTGGGAGAGGCGAAGACAAAGTTCGTGCGTGATCGAACTTGATCCGTCCAGATAATCACGCTCTGGCGTGTGAAAATCCTCACGATGAGTTTCCTAAAGGAGGCGTGAATGTGTGATCGGCGGTTAGAGAAGAGGCAGTTGCCTCGCGTCACCTATCACCGTTTTACGCAGGCGGAGCCGCGTGAGCGGGAGACGGGATGTTTCGTAGGCAGCTCGAAGGGCAGCGCCGGGAGGGGCGCTGGCCATCGCGGTTGCCCGATCTCCTCGTTATTGCGCACTTGATAACACCCCCCCTGGAGCGAAGCTGAGCTTTGCTTGACCGGATGTCTCCACTTTTCCCATCCGTGGCATCCCTCAATCTGCGCCAATCCGCGAAATCTGCGGATTCCGTTTCCATCTTGCGGCCGGTAATCAAAATAAGCTCGGAACCCACGGAATGGAGAGAATGGACGGTTCGCGTGAATTCGCGCCGGGGGCGATATGAGGCGCCTATGAAATCACTCACGCGGTCTGGTCATCCTTCCGAAGGCGTGGCAACTCACTCAACCCCGCGGCGCTCGAAACGTTCGGCGAAAAAGGATCCACCTGATATTCCCGATCCATGGGCCGCGGACGCCGGCAGCATTGCTCTCCTGACCGGTCGCAAGGTCCGCTCGGATTGTGTCCTCAAGAATCTGCCTCGCGCCAAACAGGGAGAAGTCATGGCCTGGTGCGAAGCCGGCCGCGACGGCTCCGGCTCGGGCCGCGGCGGCGTCGCCTGGGCCCGGGAACAACTCGCCAATGAGGGCATCCACGTCGCGATCACTTCCCTGCGCCGGTTCTGCGCCTGGTTCCACCTGCGCGAACTCGTCGAGCAGGCCCGCGACAGCGAAGACCTCATCGACCTCGACCCCGCGGCGATGGCCCGCACCCGTGCCTGCGCCCAGAAGCTCCTGCTCGATCTCGCCCTGGCCGAGCGCAACGCGCGCCTGCTCGCCCTGGCCACCGCCGCCGTGGACCGTCAGCGCCGGCTCGATCTCCAGGAGGCCCGGGACACCTGGCGCCAGCGCCAGCGGGAACGTCAATGGACTCAAACGGTCGCCCTGCGCGAGAAGTCCCTCCAACTCGCCCGCGACCGCTTCAAGGATTCCAAGCTGCGCTACGAACGCGCCCATCAACCCCCACCCAAGCCCACCGGCCTCACCCCCGAAGTCCTCCGCCAGATCGAAGAAGCCGCCAAACTCCTCTGAACGCGGAACCCGGAACGCGAACCCGCCGGCCACGCCCCCCACCCACGCGCAGCGTGCATCCTGAAAACTCTCAACGCTCAACGCTCAACGCTCAACTCTCAGCTCCCCCAACAGACACAATAAACACACTATTTTCCAACCACGGCATTCGGTGGCAATCGATGCGTGCGATTCGTATTCGGTCTTGCGGGCGGAGAGGGCTTCGGCGAAACCGGCGGCCACATGAACGCTGCTTTGCTCGATCGTCTCCGCGCCGTGGTCCGCGATGTGCCGGATTTTCCCAAACCGGGGATCATCTTCAAGGACATCACGCCGATCCTGCTGGATGCCGACCTGTTGCGCAGGGTGGTGGAGGCGCTCACGGAAGCGACCCGGCCTCTCAACGTCACGAAGGTGGTGGGGATCGAATCGCGCGGCTTCATTTTCGGCACGGCGGTGGCGGTGGCGCTTGGGGTGGGGTTTGTGCCGGTGCGCAAGAAAGGCAAGCTGCCGTGGACCTGCGAAGCGGTGTCCTATGCGCTCGAATACGGCGAAGCGACGGTGGAGATGCACAAGGACGCCATCGGGGCGGGGGAACGGGTGGTGGTGATCGACGACCTGCTGGCGACCGGGGGAACCGCGGCGGCAGCGATCGAACTGGTGCGTCGGCTCGGGGGGGAGATCGCAGAAGTGCAGTTTGTGATCGAGTTGGCGTTTCTGAACGGACGGCAGGCGTTGCCCGACGTGCCGGTGCGTTCACTACTGACCTATTAGAAAACCGAATTTGCTTCCGCCGCCGTCCGCGCTGGGGGCCCGGAAAACTGGTGCGCAGGAATTTAAGGGGTATTACTTAACGTCGTGAAGCAATTTTACGTGGAAAATTGAACGGTCTCGCGACGTCCGGGGCACGGTGCTAGCTTTGTCTTCCGGGTCTCATGTCATCCCCGTTTGCGCGTTCTACTGATCAGCCACCTCCCTCGGGGGTTCGCGCGTGGCTGGCTTCAGATGAAGGGATCCACGCCAAGCTCATGCTTTCGGCCGGGGCGGGGGTGGCGGTCATCATTCTGCTGTCAGCGGTGTTTCTCCTTTTTCATTTGCGCGAACGACAGGTGGGGCGGCTGCGTAACTCGGCTTTCGAGCTGCACCGGCGAATCGGGCAGATTGTCGATCATCTGGGTGGCCTCGATGCGGCGCATCGGGAGTATCTGTTGAGCCCGAGCCCGGAACGGCTGAGCCATTATGAAGAACTGCGCAAGGCCACGCAGGGTTCGCTGTCCAGCCTGACCAAAATGGCCGTAGCCCGTCCGGCTTTGATCTCGGATGTGACGCAAATTCGCGAAAACTTGCTCCTCTGGGAGTTGCGGTTTGCCGAGCCGGTGATTTCGCAGAGACAATCGGGTGTTTCGCTGGAGAAGCTGCCACCGCATCAGGAAGGGCAGGCCATGCTCGATTCCATCCGGGATGCCCTCAATCGCCTGTCGCACCAGGAAACCGAGGCGTGGGAAGCAGCCGAGGAAAGCGCGCGGGCCGAGCGTCTCTGGCAGGCGGGGGGCTTCGGTGCATTGGCCTTGCTGGCCATCGGCCTGGTGGTCGGGTCGAGCCGCTATGGTTATCGCGCCTATCGGGGGCATGTCGCCAAGGTCGAGAACGCCCAGGCGCAACTCCGGCTCATCGTCGATCATACCTTGGATGGCTTGCTGATGACGAATGCGGGGGGCGAAGTCCTCCTTGCCAATCCTGCGGCCGAGCGACTCTTCGGCGCCACCGCGCCGGAACTACTCGGTCGCCACATTAGCGAACTGGCGCCGCAGCGTGCCTTCGCTGAGCCGCTCGACCAGATCGGGCGTGGAGTGGTCGAAGCCGAGGCGCGCCGGCTCGATACTCCGGAGCAGACTTTCCCGGTCGAGATCTCGCTGAGCGACCTCGTGATCGAGGGCGAACGCCGCTATGTGGCGCTGGTGCGGGATATCACCGAGCGCCGGCGCAACGAGGAGGCGCTGCGCCTCATCAGCCTCGGCGTCAGTTCGGCCACCGGCGAAGAGTTTGTGCAGACTCTCGTGACACGCCTGTCGCAGGCGCTGCGGGTCGATTGCGCGTTCATCGTCGAGGTGGAGGGCGAAGGGCGCGACACGATGCACATCATGACCATGGCCGAGAAGGGGGTCATTTGTGGCAGCGGTCCGTGCGATCTTTCCGGCACGGCCTGCGAAGAGGCGCTGCATCACGGTTTTCGCGCCTTTTTGTCCGGCGTGCAGGCGCAGTATCCTTGTGACTGGCTGGTGGCGGCCTTCGGTGCGGAGAGTCTCGTCTGCATGCCGCTAGTCGATCACAACGGCGAGTTCATCGGCCTGCTCGGTGTGCTCGATCATCGCGAACTCGATCGCGTGGACATCGTGGAATCGACGCTGCAGATCTTCGCCGCGCGCGCGGCTGCGGAAGTCGAGCGCAAACGTTCGGAGCGGTCGCTCGCCAGCGAAAAGGAGCGCCTCGCCGTCACGCTGGCGTCCATTGGCGACGCCTGCATCACTGTCGATGCGAAGGGCAACATCCTGCTCTTCAATCCCGTCGCCGAGAAGCTCACCGGCTGGCAGGCGGGAACCGCGATCGGTGCTCCCCTGGTCGATATTCTCAACCTTACCAATGTCCGCACGCGCCGCCCGTTGCGCAATGCGGTGGCCTCGCTGCTCGCCACGGGCCGCACCAACGAACTTGCCACGGCCACAGTCATCACGGCACTGGATGGCACCGAGCGCGTGGTGGAAATGAACGCGTCGCCTATTGACGATGCCCGCGGCATCAAGCGCGGCATGGTGCTCGTGCTGCGCGACATCACGGAACGTTATCGCTCGGCCGAGGAGCGGCAGAAGGCGGAGAAGCTCGAATCGCTCGGCGTCGCGGCCGGCGGGATTGCGCACGATTTCAACAATCTCCTCACCGCCATCCTCGGGAACCTTTCGCTCGTGCTCTCCACGAGCAAGATGGACGAATCCGCGGGCGACCGCCTTGCTTCGGCGAAACGCGCGAGTCTCCGCGCGCAGGAACTCGCGCAGCAACTGCTCACGTTCGCGAAAGGTGGGGCGCCGATCAAACAAACCGCGAGCATCGGCCTGCTCGTGCGCGACACCGTCACCTTCCACCTGCGTGGCTCGCGCGTCGCGTGTGAATTCCATATCCCCGACGATCTGTGGCGGGCGGAAGTCGATGCCGGGCAGCTTTCGCAGGTGGTGCAAAACCTCACCATTAATGCGGACCAGGCCATGCCGGCAGGCGGCACGTTGCGCGTAACCTGCTCGAACATCGAGCTCAGTGCCGGCAACACACGCCTCGGTCTCGCGCCGGGCCGCTGGATCAAGATCACCGTGCAGGACGAAGGCATCGGCATCGCCGAGGAGCACATCAAAAAGATCTTCGACCCGTATTTCACGACCAAAGCCAAGGGCAGCGGGCTGGGCCTCGCCACCAGCTATTCGATCATGAAAGCGCATGGCGGCATCGTCGATGTCGTCAGCCAGCCGGGTGAGGGGACCGTCTTTTATCTCTTCCTGCCGGCGACCGATAAGCCCCTGCCGAAGGTCGAGGAAGCCGCGCCCATGCCGGCGCCCGCCGCCCCCGAGCAGGCCCGGGTGCTGGTGCTCGACGATGAGGAAGCCATCTGCGCCCTCGTGCAATGCGCGCTCGAGCCGCTCGGCTACGAAGTCACTGCCGCGCAGGACGCGGACACCGCCATCAAGCTCTACGAAGACGGCTTCACCAGCGGCCGCCGCTTCGATCTCGTCATCAGCGATCTCACCATCCCCGGCGGCATGGGCGGGCAGGAAGCCGTGCGTCGGATGCTGGCGATCGACCCGCACGTCCGTGCCATTGTCTCCAGCGGCTACGCCATGGACCCCGTCATGGCCGATTTCCAGAAACACGGCTTCTGCGCGATGATCGCCAAGCCCTACGAAATCGCCAAACTAGCACGCGTCGTGGCCGAAGTCATCGCTCTGCCCGGCCCGGAAAAGGTGATCGCCCACGACTTCGCGGCGGCGTAACAGGAGGAGTTCGTGGACTGCGGAATTTCTGCGGTAGATGGTGGGGGGCGGAAAAAGCGGAGACCGGCCACGGACCGCCCGCCCTTTCGTGGACTTGCACCTCTGAGCGTTCCCCTCTTTGAATTTCACCCCGCCCATGCGCTCGCTCATCCTTCTTCTCCTCCTCGCTTTCACCATCCGCGCCGCGGACAAGCCCAACGTCCTCTTCATCCTCTGCGACGATCTTCGACCCGCCGCGCTCGGCTGCTACGGATCGCCGAACGTCAAGACGCCGAACATCGACCGCCTCGCCTCCGAAGGCGTGCGCTTCGCGAACATGTTCTGCACCACCTCGCTGTGCTCGCCGAGCCGCGCATCGCTGCTCACCGGCCTCTACGCGCACAATCACACCGTGCGCGACAACTTCACCGAACTGCCTGCGGCTCTCCCGCACTGGCCCGCGCGCCTGCACGAAAGCGGCTACGCCACCGCTTACCTGGGCAAGTGGCACATGGGTGAAGATAACGACATGCCGCGCCCGGGTTTCGACTACTTCGCCACGCACAAGGGGCAGGGGAAATACTTCGATACCGAGTGGTGCCTCAACGGCAGGCGCGTCGGCGAAATCAAAGGCTACTACACCACCATCGTCACCGACATGGCGCTCGACTGGCTCAAGCAGCAGAAGGAAGGCAAACCGTGGGCGCTCTGCATCGGTCATAAGGCTCCGCACAGCTTCTATTTCCCCGAGCCGAAGTATGAGCACACCTTCGACCACGTGCGCGTGTCCTATCCCGATACCGCCTTCCACCTCGGCGACAAACCCGCGTGGATCAAGGATCGCCTCTACACGTGGCACGGCATCTACGGCCCGCTCTTCGAGTGGCGCAAAAAATTCCCCGATGACAGCCCCGGCGCGGTGAAGGACTTCGAAAACATGGTGCACGCCTACTGGGGCACCATCCTCAGCGTGGACGACAGCGTCGCGCGGCTGCGCGAATACCTCGAAAAAACCGGCCAGCTCGACAACACCATCATCTGCTTCCTGGGCGACAACGGCCTGCTCGAAGGGGAGCACGGCATGGTGGACAAACGCACCGCGCACGAGCCCTGCCTGCGCATCCCGCTCATCGTCCGCTACCCCTCGCTGGCGAAGGGCAAGGTGGTTGTGCAGCAGGCGCTGACGCAAGATCTCGCACCGAGCGTGCTCGAGCTTTGCGGCGCTCCGGCTATCGCGAAATGCGACGGTCACTCGTGGGTTAAACTCGTGCAGAACGGCGACCCTGCATGGCGCACGCAATGGTTCTACGAATACAACTACGAGAAACAGTTCCCCTACACGCCGAACATCCGTGCGCTCCGCACCGACCGCTGGAAATACATCCGCTACCCGCACGGTCCGAAACTCGATTCCACCCCCGACAAACACCTGCGCGAACTCTACGACCTCGCGGCCGATCCCGCGGAAACGCGTAACCTGATCAATGATCCTGCGCAGGCTGCGACTATCGCCGATCTCGACAAACAACTCCTCGCCGAGATGGAGAAGTCCGGCCTCAAGCCCGCCGACGACACCATGCCCGAAGACGCCGGGATCAAGAAAGAACTGCCGGATCAAAAGATCCGGTGAGCCGCGTCGCGACTTTTCGCAGGCGGATATCGGTGGGCGTTCTCTCGGACTGAATAATTCGAGGGACAGCGTGGCGGACCGTAAGGGGCCGCCCGAAAGACGCACAGCCCGTTCAGGGAGGCGTTTACCCATGCCAATGGGCGGCTACGCGAACACCAATTAGGACGATAAGTTGCGGTTGTTTTCCTCAACCGACTATGAAGCCGTTGCTGACGCTCCTGTTTCTCCCCCTCGTTGCCTTGGCCAATGCGTTGCAGCCTGCCCCTGCGAAGCACGCCCAGGCGGACCTTCGCACGGCCGGCGAACGCTGGGCCGATCTCGCGAAAGCCGAGGCGCCGAGTTTTCGCCGCCATGTGATCCCGCTCTTCTCGCGCGCCGGGTGCAGTGGACGCGAGTGCCATGGAGCGTTCAGCGGGCAGGGCGGGTTTCAGCTCTCGCTCTTCGGCTACGATTTTGAAAAGGACCACAAGGAGATCACCGACGACGCCGACGACGGCCCGCGCATCGACCTGCAAAAGCCGACGGACAGCCTGATCCTGACAAAGGCGTCGCTCGATCGGGGCGAGACGCACAAGGGCAAGAAGCGCTTCGATAAAGGCTCGTGGGAATACAACCTCGTGCTGCGCTGGATTCAAGGTGGCGCGAAATTCGACGTGGCGGAGACGGGCGAGTTCGACCGCCTCGAGGTGATGCCGAAGGAGATCATCTTCCAAAAGGCCGGCGACGCCGCGCAGCTCAAGGTGATGGCGCATTGGAAAGACGGCACGGTGGAGGACGTGACGCAACTCACCCGCTTCCGCACGAACGACGAAAGCGTGGCCGACGTGAGCGCGACGGGGCTCGTGACCTGCAAGGAAAAGGGCGACACCCATATCGTCGCCTTTTACGACAACGGAGTGCAGCCGATCCCGGCGATGCTCCCGGCTTCGGAGTTCACCGGTGCGAAGTTCCCGAAAGGGCCGACGCGCACGAAGGTGGACGAACTGGTCGTGAACAAACTCCGCAAGGCGGGCATCGTGCCCTCCGACGTGTGCACGGATGAAGAGTTCCTCCGCCGCGTGAGCCTCGACCTGACCGCGACGCTCCCCACGCCGGACGAGGTGCGCGCGTTCCTCGCCGACAAATCGTCCGACAAACGAGCGAAAAAAATCGAGGAACTGCTCAAGACAACCGGTTACGCCGGCTGGTGGACCACGCTCCTGTGCGACTTCGGCGGGAACAACACGCAACAGCTCAACACCGGCGGCGACCTGCAACTGAACGCACAATTCTCCCGCCAGTGGTATGATTGGATCTACAAGCGGGTGTCGGAAAACGAGCCCTACGACAAGATGGTCGCCGGCATCGTGCTTGCAAAAGGGCGCACGAGCGACACGCAGAACTACGAGGAGTTTGCGAAAGAAATGGCGTCGTATTTCCGCACCGAAAATCGCGCCGACTTCGCCTGCCGGGCGGACATGCCGTATTTCTGGCAGCGAAATAACGTGCGTAAGCCGGAGGAAAAGGCGCTCGCCTTCGCGCACACCTTCCTCGGCGTGCGCATCGAGTGTGCGCAGTGCCACAAACATCCGTTCGATCAGTGGACGCAGCAGGACTTCAAGCAGTTCCAGGCGTTCTTCGAGCCGGTGCAATACGGCGGGCGCCGCACGGATGAAGCGATGAGTTATCAGTCGGTCACGAAGGACCTGCAGGAAAAGCTAGGTTACGACCGCAAGCAGGACAAAAACCGGCAGGAGTATCGCCGGAAACTCGCCGAGTTGCTCAAAGCAGGCGACATCGTGCCGTGGCAGGAAGTGTATGTGAATCCGCCGAAGGAGAAGAAGCAGCTGAGCGAGCAGGACATCGCGCGGATCAAGGCGAAGAATCCGACTTTCGATGGCCGCGTTTTCACGCCGAAGATTCTCGGCGGCGACGAAGTGATGCTGACGAAGCACCCCGACCCGCGTGAGCCGCTGATGGAATGGCTGCGCGCGAAGCAGAACCCGTATTTCGCGCGCTCAATCGTGAATCGCGTGTGGGCGGTTTATTTCGGCCGCGGCATCGTGGAGCCGGCGGACGACATGAACCTCGCCAACCCGCCGACGAACAAGGAGCTGATGGATTACCTTGCTGATGGCTTTGTGAAGAGCGGCTTTGACATGAAGTGGCTGCATCGCCAGATCGCCAACAGCGACACGTATCAGCGGAGCTGGAAGACGACGCCGAGCAACAAGCTCGACGACAAAAACTTCAGCCACGCCCGCATTCGCCGACTGCCCGCCGAGCAGGTCTTCGACGCCATCGCCCAAGCCACGGCTTCCACCAGCATGATCCCGAATGTGCGCGCCGATCTCGACCAGCGTGCGATCGGGCCGAACGCGTCGATCAGCGGCAAATCGAAAGGCGGCGATAGCTATACGCTGAACACCTTTGGCAAACCGGCGCGCAACATGAACTGCGACTGCGAGCGCACGAGCGATCCGACGCTTCTACAGACCATTTACACGCGCAACGACCCCGCGCTGCTTGCGCTGGTCGATGCCGCCAAGCGCGACGGTTCCGGCTGGATCGACGAGATTCGCCGCCGCACCAGCCCTGAATATTCGCCCGAGAAGCTGGCGGCTCAGGTCCAGAATCTCGAAAGCGCCCGGCAGCGTTTGCTCGACGAACAGGCGAAGCGGGTGCAGAGCCCGCAGCTTCAGGCCGAGAAGGATCGGCAGAAGTATGAAGGCCAGATCAAGGCCGTGGAGCAGCAAATCGAGCGCACGAAGATCGAACTTGCCTCCGCGACGCCTGAGCAACTCGCTGCGAAGCTCAAGAGCCTCGATGCGAACCGCGAGCGCCTGGTGAAGGAGCAGGGGAAACGCGCCGAGCAGTCTGATCGTCGCGACGAAAAAGAGGCGCAACGCGCTGAGAGTCAGCGCAAGGACATGGATCAGCGTATCGAGCGAGCGAAGACCGAACTCGCCAGTGCGCGAACCCGCCAGCCCCTCGACTTCGACCGCGTGATCGAAGACGTCTTTTACCGCACTGTGAGCCGCCCGCCCACAAAGGATGAATTCGCCAAGGCCAGGGAGGATGTCGGCACCGCCGCGAACCCCGTGGACGGCGTGCGGGAGTTGCTCTGGGCCATGCTGAACACGCGCGAATTCATGGTGAACCACTGACGAACGTCAAACGCCGAACTCACTTCCAACCACGAACTAAACCACACCACGATCATGAGCACTTACCTCTGCTGCGACGGCATTCCTCGCCGTGACTTCATCCGCATCGGCGCTGTCGCCGGCTTCGGCCTCGGCTTCGGTCTGCCGGAGTATCTCAAGGCTGCCTCGACCAGCGGGGGCAAGGGGAAGGCGAAGGCCGCCATCTTCATCCGTTTGGGCGGCGGTCCGTCGCATCTCGACACCTTCGATCTCAAGCCTGACGCGCCCGACACGCATCGCGGTGAATTCAAGCCGATCGCCACGAATGTCGATGGCATCCAGATTTGCGAACACCTGCCGAAGCTCGCGCAGTGCGCCGACAAATACGCCATCCTCCGCGGTGTCTCGCACACCCTCGCCGCGCACGAACTCGGCACGCTCTACATGGGCACTGGCAATCGCCCGCTGCCGTCCCTAAGTTTCCCGACCTTCGGCGCGGTCGTCGCGAAGGAACTCGGCGCGCCCGCCGATCTGCCCGGCTTCGTCGCCGTGCCTTCGCAGGGGAACAACCCGACTGGTTATCTCGGCGTCGAATATGGCCCTTTTGAAACCGGCGAAACCCCCAAGCCAGGCCAGCCGATGAAAATCCGCGGCCTTGCGCTGAAGGACGGCATCACTCTCGAAGACGTGGACCGGCGGCAAAACCTCGTCAAACGTTACGATACCGCGTTCGGCAACTTTGCGCACGAGGACAAGATCCTCGCCGGCATGGATGAGTTCGGCCAGAAAGCCTACGCCATGATGCGCTCGCCCGCCGCGCGCGAGGCCTTCGACATCTCGAAAGAAAGCGGCGGCATCACGACGATGTTCGGTGCTGACCAGTTCTCGCAGAGCTGCCTCCTCGCCACGCGTCTTGTCGAGAGCGGCGTGAAGTTCGTCACTGTGAATCTCGGCGGCTGGGACACGCACTCGAACAATTGGGCGACGATCAAAGACAAGCTGGCTCCGCAACTCGACGCCGGTCTCAGTGGTCTGCTCCTTGCGCTGTCCGATAAAGGCCTGCTCGACTCCACCGTCGTTTACGTCACCGGTGAATTCGGCCGCACGCCGAAGATTAGCCAGCGCGGCGGCCGCGATCATTACCCGCGCGCCATGTTCACGCTGCTCGCTGGCGGGGGAATCAAAGTCGGCCAGGTCGTCGGCGAGAGCGATGAGAGAGGCGAGGGGCCGAAACACAAAGCCATCACGCCTGATGACATCGCCGCAACTTTCTACCACGCGCTCGGTATCGATCACCGCAAGGAATATCACACCCCAAGCGGACGTCCGGTGATGATCACGCGTTACGGCACGCCGATGCCGGAACTGATCGGATAACCGCGCGGACAGGCTTGCAACCGAGAGAAGCCGGGAACTGCAAAGCTCCTGGCTTCTTCCTTTATGGAAGGTCGGCGTTCCATGATCGCGATTCGCTCTTGGCAGCGGGCGCCATCAACCGAAAGCTGCGCATTCTCATGCGTGTCCTTCTCCTTCGCGTTCTCTGTTTCGTCGCCACGTCGCTCGTCGCCGGGGATGCTCCCAAGTTTCCGAAACTCAACGATCCCGCGCTCAAGCTCGAAGTCTTCGCGACCGCACCGGACATCGAAGTGCCCACCACAGTCTGCGCGGCGCCGGATGGCTCCGTTTATATCGGCTGCGACCCACGCGACGCGCGGTTGAATACCGACCAGCCCGAGGACTACGTTGTCCGTTACAGTTCGCTCGGTCCGGACCGCAAACGCACCGTCTTTGCCGACAAGATCTACTCGCCCGCCGGCAGCCAGTGGCACGATGGATGGCTCTACGTGCTGCATGATCCCTATCTTACCCGGTTCAAGGACAGCACCGGCGATGGCGTGGCCGATGTGCGCGAGGATCTCATTACGAACCTTGGCATCGTGCCGAACCCCGGCCTGAACGATCACGTCGTGAGCGGGTTCGTGCTGGGCATGGATGGATTCTTCTACATCAGCGTCGGCGACCGCGGCATCTACAAGGCGCATGGCAAGGACGGCAGCGAACTGAGCCTGCAAGGCGGCGGCATCATCCGCTGCCGGCCCGATGGCACGCAGCTCGAAGTTTTTTCCACCGGCACCCGCAATCACCTCGCCGTGCTCCTCGACGCCGAAGACAACGCCTTTACGCGGGACAATACCGACGACGGCAATGGCTGGTGGACGCGCCTCACGCATCACGTCGAAGGCGGCTACTACGGCTACCCCTACGACTACCGGCACGCGAAAAACTACGGCGTGACCGAACCGTCGCAGCAGACGCTCGACGCCATCAAACAGCACTCGCCGGGCGAAGAACTGCCCGCCACCGCGCGTTTTCTTCCCGCCATGGCTGATTTCGGCAGTGGCTCGCCCACGGGTGGCCTGTGTTATCTCAGCGACGGTCTGCCGGAGCAATATCGCGGCAAGCTGATGTTCACCGAGTGGGGCAAGGGGGCGCTGTTCGTCACCGGGGTGGCGCGAGCTGGCGCCACCTTCAAGCTCGTCAGCGATACCAAGCTCATCGAAGCGGAAAAAGGCTCCGACTTCCGCCCGATGCAAATCAACGCCGCACCCGATGGTTCGCTGCTCATCGCCGACTGGGGTTTTGGCGGCTGGAAAGCACCCAAGACCGTCGGCACCGTCTGGCGCTTGAGCTGGCCGGAAGCACAGCCCGCCCCGCGCCTCACCGACGAGAGCAAAGCGACCATCGACGAACTCATCGCCGCCCTTGGCCATCCGGATCGCGACCAGCGCCTTCGCGCGCAAGACGCGCTCGTGGAGAAAGGCGAGACTGTGATCGCGAAACTTACGGTCGCGCTGAATGCCGATGCCTCGCCGCGCCTCCAGCGGCTGCACGCGCTGTGGACGCTCGAAAACATCATGGGGCCGCGGTGCCTCGATTTCCAAAACCGCTACACCGACGAAAAGGCCAGAGTCATCAGAGCAGTGGAGAAAGCGATTCTTAGAGTTGCCAGCGGTGGGGACGATGGTCTTCGCGCACAGGCGATGCGGGCTCTCTCTTACCGTCGCACCTGGTTCAGCTGCGATCCCGTCGCCGAGCTGGCGCGGACGCTATCCACGTCAGGCGATCCAGTCGTTCGATTGCAAGCGATCACCGCGATGGGACGCATGAGCCATCTGGATCTGCCGCTGCTCGCCGCGAAGTCGCTCCACGACAGCGATCCGACCGTGGCGTTCGGTGCGCAGGATTCGCTGCGGAAACTCATCGCGACTTACGGCATCGGGGCTTACGACCTCGCTTCGAAAACCTTCGCCAAGCCATCCCTCGACGAGCGCGAATGGGAGGTTTTCTCGCGTCCGTTACTCGATCAATCTGTCGAGTCGAGTCCCGGGCGTGTGGTCAACGGAAACGACGGCTCTCAGCAGGAGATTCTCGGTTTCCTCATTGATCGGGCGACCGGTAAGAAGAAGGCGACTGATCGCGGACGTGCAGTGCAAGCCCTCGCGCAGTTTGCCTACGATCCACAGCCTTATGACGGCCACTGGTGGGGCACCCAGCCGGTGAAAAGCCCGGCTCCATTGAATTCCGTCGCATGGCAGGGCACGACTCGCGCGCTTGGCGCGCTAAGCGGACTGCTGGCGGATGAGGATAAGTCCATCCGATTGGCTGCCGCCAAAGGATTCGGGACCTTCCTGCTGGACACTCAGGGAGCAGAAGCGTTCGCTGCCCTGCGGACTCGGCTCACGGCGGAAATCGACGTGGAGGTTCGCCAGCACCTCATCGAAGCGCTTGGCGTCCAACGCGATCCGCAGGCGATGGATGTGTTCATGAAGATCGCGCTCGATGAAAAAGCCGACGCCGATTTCCGCGCGACGGCCATCGGTGCGGTGGTGAATGTCGGCGGGGATGGGGCGAAAAAAACCATCGCGCAGCTCGCCGCCGCGCCCCTGTCTCCCGGCGCAACGCGCAAGGTGATTCAGGCGGCAGGTGAATTGAAAGTGCTAGCTGCCGCGCCGGCTTTGATCCGCCACCTCAACGACGCGGACGTCGCCAATCGCGAACTCGCCGCCAAAGCGCTCGGACAGCTCGGCGCCAAATCGGGCGCGACTTCGGCCCTCGTCGACGCGCTGGCCGACAAGGATAGCAAGGTGCTCCAGGCAGTCGTCGATGCACTCGGGTCCCTCCGCGACAAGGCGACGCTGCCCGCCCTGATTGAGTTCGCGAAGAAGAAGCGTGCTCGCAAAGAACTGCTCAACGCGCTTTCTGCCATGCCCGATTCCCGGTCGATTCCGGTGTTGGTTGGCGCGCTCGATGAAAAGAGCAGCGGCACGCGCCGCAATGTGCTCGGCGCGCTGGCGAAGCTTCGTGGGGAATCGTGGCCGCTCATTGAGCAGGCCATCGCGGCGGGCAAGGTGCCGCCGGAGTTCGTGTCGGAAATTCGCACGTTCTTTGATCGCGGCCCGATTGCGAAATGGAAGCTGCTTGGGCCGTTTGAAAACGTCTGGGGCGCGGTGCATCCGCCGGAGAACGATATCGCGGCGAAGGACCTGCTGACCCGCCGCTACAAAAATGCCGAGGGCCCGGAAGTGGGCTGGATCGATGCGACCGCGAGCAGTGACGATGCGCGGGTCGATCTGGAGAAAATCTTTCACACCAACGGCATGGTCTGCGCCTACGCCGTGGCCGACATCGAAGCGACCGTTCCCGCCGACGCGAAGCTCCTTTGTGGCAGCGACGATCAGATGGCCGTCTGGCTCAATGGCGTGAAGGTGCACGATTCCGGTTCCAGCTCGCGTGGGTTCAATCCCGATCAGGATACCGTAACGCTGCATCTGACGGGTGGAACGAATCGCCTCTTCGTGAAGATCGGAAACGCCAGCGGCTCGTGGGTTTTCGCCGGGCGCATCCCGGGACTCGAAGGCGACAAGTTCAGCCCGAGCAAAGAACCACCGCCGGAAGAGAAGCAGCGTGCGTTTGCGCTCGCCGCCAAGGCGGATGGCTCGTGGGAACACCCGGGCAGCCGCAGTCGCGGTGAGAAAATCTTCGCCGACCCGAATGGTCCGATCGCCGGCATTTGCGCCACCTGCCACAAGGTGCGCGGCTTCGGCGGGGATGTCGGCCCCGACCTCAGCCTCGTCGGGAGCGTCTATAAACGCTCCGATCTGCTCGCCAGCATCCTCGAACCGAGCAAGACCATCGCGCTCGGCTTCGAGCAGGTGATGGTGGAGACGACAGGCGGGGAGACTTTCCTTGGGGCGTTGCGGCAGGAAACGGCCGACGCTCTCACCGTCAAAGGCGCCGACGGTCAGCCGCATATCGTGCGCAAAATGGACCTGAAAAAGCTCGATCATATCCCCACGTCGCTCATGCCTCCGGGGCTCACGCTCGCTCTCAAGCCCGAGGAACTCGTGGATTTGCTCGCCTACTTGGAATCGCTCAAGGGCAACTGATCCGCTGCGGAAAAAACTTTCGCCCGGCGCCCGTCGCGGCAAGCATCACCCTTTCCTGTGAAGAAGCTCATCATCCAAATGCCGTGTTACAACGAAGAGGGCACCCTCGCGATCGCCCTCGGCGCGCTGCCGCGCCAGGTTCCCGGCATCGATCAAGTCGAGTGGCTCATCATCAACGATGGTTCGGTGGACAAGACCATCGAGGTGGCCAGGGCGAACGGTGTCGATCACGTCGTCGATCTTGGCACGCACCAAGGCCTCGCACGCGGGTTCATGGCCGGGCTCGATGCCTGCCTCCGGCACGGCGCGGACATCATCGTCAACACCGACGCCGATAACCAATACAACGCGGACGACATCCCGAAGCTCATCGAGCCCATTTTGAAAGGTGAAGCGGAGATCGTGGTGGGCGGACGTCCGATCACGGAGATCGAGCACTTCTCTCCGCTGAAAAAGATGCTGCAAAAGCTCGGCTCATGGGTCGTGCGCGCCGCGAGTGCCACTGACGTGGCCGATGCGCCGAGCGGTTTCCGCGCGATGAGCCGTAAGGCGGCAATGCAGCTCAACGTGTTCAGCCAATACACCTACACGCTTGAGACGATCATTCAGGCCGGCCAGAAAGATATGGCCATCGTAAGTGTGCCGATTCGCACCAACGGCTACCTGCGCCCAAGTCGCCTCATGAAGTCGATGCGCGCCTACATCCAGCGCTCGATCCTCACCATTCTGCGCATTTTCATCGTCTATAAACCGCTGCGGTTTTTCACGTATGCTGGCGCGGTCCCGTTTGGCATCGGCACGCTCATCGGCTGCCGTTGGCTCTATTATTTCCTCATCGAAGACAGCACACGGACACGGCTCCCCAGTCTCATTCTCGCGGCGATTCTTATTCTCATCGGCGTGCAGCTCTGGATCTTCGGCATCGTCGGCGACGTGATTGCGGTAAATCGCAAACTGCTCGAAGACATTCAGCAGCGGGTGAAGCGGATCGAGTATCGCTAATCCCGACTTATTTCATGACACCACGCGACCTTTTCGCTCACGAGGCCCTCGCGCTTATCCCGAAGATTCTCACGCTTCAGGACCGCAACACGCATTCACCCACTTACGGCTGCTTCGACCGTAACTTCTGGCACTATAAAATTATCGATTTCCCGAGCGGCATGGCGGCGGAGTTCGTGTGGCCGCTGGCGCTCGCGTATGCGCTGCCGATCGAAGGCAATCCCTACTATCAAAAGCGCGCGATCAAGGAATGGGCCGCCGCGGGCATTCGCTACATGGCACGAAGTGCGCATCCGGATGGATCGTGCGATGACTATTTTCCGTTCGAGAAAGCAGCGGGAGCGGCGGCGTTTTCGCTGCTGGCCACGATGGAGAGTTACACCCTGCTCGAACTGCACGACGAGGAAATGCTCGAATTTTTCGCCCTGCGCTCGGACTGGCTGTCAGACCATCACGAAAGCGGGCGGCTCACGAATCACCAGGCGCTGATCGTCCTCTGCCTCGACAAAGCCGGGCGTCTTTTTGCCAGCGATCGCTGGGAGAAACTCAAGGCCAAGCGGCTCAAACGCGTGCTGGAGTGGCAGGACGATGAAGGTTGGTTCGCCGAATACGAAGGTGCCGATCCGGGTTATCACACCCTGACCTGTGGTCTGCTTGCGCAATATCTGGCGCTGCATCCCGAGCACGCCGAACTGCGTGCGGCACTGGAGAAAGCGATCAAGTTTGCCGCTCACTTCGTTCACCCGGACGGCTCTTTCGGCGGGGAATACACCAGTCGCAATACCTACAACTATTTCCCGCATGGTTTCGAAATCGCGGGGCAATGGTTCCCCGAGGCGCCTGGCTTGAATGATCAGTTTGCCCGCGGCCTCGCAAACGGGCTCGGGGCGTGTTATGCCGACGATCATATCCTTGGGCATCACGCGTGGAGTTATCTGCTCGCGTGGCAACATTGGCACTCGATCCGGACGGAAGCGGCCAAACCGGCGGAGGGCCGCACGCACTTCAAACATGCGGGCTTAATCGTCGAGCGTCGCAGCGATGCCACGCTCTACCTGGCGCTGAACAAAGGGGGCGTCTTCAAATTGTTCCGCAGCGATCGTCTCGTGCACAGCGACACCGGATTCAGCGTCATGACCGCGGGCAAAAAGCGCCGGGTGGCCGTCGGACATCTCGTCGCGAAATACCACGTGAAGCTCGAAGACGATGCCGTATCGATCGATGGCAGACTCGGCTGGGCGAAGACAAAGCAGATGACAACCTTCAATCTCGTCGTCCTGCGTGCGCTCATGTTCACGGTCGGACGATTCTTCCCGAACCTCATTCGCAAGTTGCTGCAACGTGTGCTCATCACCGGAAAAAAATCCGCCCCGTTTGAATTCACGCGCAAGCTGTCGTGGCACGATGGAAAGCTCGAAGTGGCGGACGAATTGCGTGCGCAAAGCTGGGAGCCTGTCGAACAGGTGGGTATCGGCCCCGCGCAGACCAGTATCTATGTAGTGATGAGTCGCACCTATCAGGCCGGCCAGCTTCAACCCTGGCTCGATCTTACGGACGAAGCTAGCAAACTTCCCGAAGGCGATCCGCTCAAGGTGACCCGCGTCTTCTAAAGCATGGATGCTCGGCATATCCTGAGAGCCATTGCGGTGATCGCGATTGTCGCGGCCATCTTCTGGATGAGGCCGGACTCCACCGACGAGCAGACCGGCGAAGCGAGCGTCGTGGAAATCGAGAAACTATCCGAGCCACCGGCCATGGTGGCGGACGCCAACGCGCCGGTGGAGGCGCCTGGTCTGCCGCCCGCAGCGACCCCGGCCCCGAGCGGAGGCCGCGCGCCGATCATGACGCGCGAAATTCCCAGCGACGAGCCGGGCAAGCCGCCGCTGATTCCTTCGCTGGCGCTGCAAAAGGGTGACTTGCCTTGGGAAAAGCGGGTCAACGAGGTGCTCGATAATTCTAAAATTAAAGACTCCTATAAGGGACGTCTGCTGATCGAGATGTTGCCGGGGCTGCCTGCGGAAGCGCGGGAGACGACTGCCGAATATGCGGTCCAGCGATTGGACGATGCCGATTATCAGCCTGCCCGGGATTTCATCGTGAACCCGACTTCAGATCCTGCGGCTTTGACTATCATGTGGGCCGATTTGATGGGTCGCGCCGCCCCAGTTTCACTTCCGATCCTTTTGCAGGTGGCACGGAATTCAGCTCACCCTTACGCAACTAGTGCCCGGGAGAATCTCGATCTGCTGTTAGGTAGCGATTTCGGCACCGACTGGTCCCGGTGGGAAAACGCGATTCAGAAAAAGCTTACCGGCAAATAGTCACACTTTCTGCCGGGAGGGGGAGGCTAACCAGCCGACGGCCATGGTCACGAGACATCCGATCATCGTGAACCAGAGAAAAGAAACCGGAAGAGCGGTCCGGTTGAAAAACAGAGCAAGGAGCAGGGCGAATCCGGTCAAGCAACCTGCCAGCGCGCCTCTGGCGTCAGCCCGGCGAGTGAAAATGCCGAGGAGAAACAAACCCAGCAAAGGTCCACCGACGAGACCGATGATGCTGTTTACGGACTCGACGAGATTTGTCTTCATTGCCGCGATGCCGAAGGCCGCCATGGTTACGAGCACCCCGTAAAGCAAGGTTAGCCAGCGAGCCCGGTTGATCAGTTCGCGTTCTTTAAATTGCCTGGTCGGAGACAGGCGTTGATAGAAGTCGCAGAGCGTCGCGGAAGTGAGGGAGTTTACTCCAGCGGAGACGGTGGACATGCTGGCCGCGAAAATCGCGGCGATGAGCAGGCCGGGTAAACCGGTGGGCAATTGAGTGATGACGAAATAGGGAAGGATTTGATCGCCTTTGGTGATCAGACCTGCCTTTAGTGGATCGTCGTGCTGTTGATAAAAGGCGTAAAGGACGAGGCCGGTTCCGTAGAAAAGCACGAGGACCGGCAGTAACATCCAGAGCTTGATCCACAAAGCGCGTTGGGCTTCGCGAAGACTGCCAGCGGTCAGATATCTTTGCACGGAGACCTGGTCGGTGGCCATCTGGACGAGGTTGAGGAATGCACCGCCGATGATCGCCGACCAGAACGTGACGCGCTCGCGTGGGTCGATGGAAAAGCTCAGGTCGAGTCGGTGATTGGCCACGCACAGGTCCCAGATTCCACCCAGTCCGCCGGGAATCTTCGACACGGCGATGAAGGTGATGAGTAACTGACCGCCGAAGAGCACGGTTAGTTGCATGACATCGGTCCAGATCACCGCTTTCATGCCTCCGAAGACGGTGTAAATCGTCGTGACGAAGCCGGTGACACTGATGGTGAACCAAAGGGGCAGCCCCGTGACTTCCTTCAAAGCCAAGGCTGGCGCGTAGGTCGCGGCGGCGAGCCAGAGTGAGACGCGCAGAATGAAAAGGCCGGACGAAAATAGCCGGACCGATAGGGAAAAGCGGTCCTCCAGGAAGTGATAGACCGTGATATACCGGCTGTTGTAAAAGTGCGGCATTAGCCAGATCACGGTGAAAGGAGTCGCGATAAAAAAGGAGAACGCGACCCAGGCGAAGCTAAAGCCGCCGGTGTAAATTTCACTCGGGGCCGCGAGATAGCTAACACCGGAAAATAGAGCAGCCAGCACCGTCATCGCGACCACAAAGCGGTTCATGTTCCGCCCCGCGAGGAAGTATTCGTCGAGCGAAGATTGCCCGCGCGAGAACCAAAGTCCGATCAACACCGTGGCCAGCAGATAGGCGAAAAAGATCAGATAATCCGAACCGGTGAAGGAGGGCATGGCTACGAGAAACCGGGCGGAGACAAGCCGAGGAACTCCAAGGTGGGAAGCGAAAAACGATCCGCACAAATCGATGGCTGGTATCGCCATGTGCGGCCGCTAGGTTCGCCGAATGAGAAAATCCAAAATCAAAGCCAAGCTCGCCGGCGGCGGCGTGGCACGCATCGCTTCCGTCGGAAATCCGATCCACTATTTCCCCCATATGGCGGCGCATTTCGGATACGATGCGGTGTGGGTTTGTGGCGAGCACAAGGCCTGGGATCCCCGGCAGGTCGAAGCGATGATCGCTCAGCATCGGCTCGCGGATATCGATTGCATCTGGCGTCCGGCGACCACAGAGCGGGCGCAACTTTCGCGGTTGCTGGAGGATGGGGCGGCGGGGTTGATGATTCCGATGGTGAATACGGCGGAACAGGCGCGCCAGATCGTGGCGGCGACCAAGTTTCCACCGCTCGGTGATCGCGGGCTCGACGGGGCGGGCATGGATGGGAATTTCTATCTCAACAAGGCGGTGGATTACACTGACCAGGCAAACCGGGAAACCTTCCTCATGCTGCAGATCGAATCGCCGCAGGGGCTCGATCATGCGACGGAAATCGCGGCGATCCCCGGGGTTGATGGCTTGTTCATGGGACCGGGCGACCTCTCGCTGAGATTCGGCTGCACCGGGTCGGTGCTGGACCCGCAGATCCAGACCGCGATCAAGCGACTGGCGGCGGCTTGCGATGCGAGCGGGAAGCCATGGGGATTTCCCGTGAGCGATCCGGAGCACGCACGAGTGGCGGTGGACCTAGGTTGCCGGCTGCTGGCGTTTGGTGGCGAATTCTGGGGAATGCACGCCTTCCTGCAAAAGTGCGGGCAGCAGCTTGATCAGATCCTCGGCGCTTCGTAACCTCGGCTACTTAGGCGGTTTCGCCGGGAACGTATCGCGGCATGAGTCGAATCGCGCCGGCGGGCAGCGTGCCGCTTTCGGTGAGTTGCCGCACGGCGAGCGCCAGCCGCCGGGCGATGCTGGCGCGATCGACCGAATAGTGGGCTACGGTGGGGCGGACGGCCTTGAGGAAGAAATCATCATCCCGCGAGACGATGGCGACATCTCGCGGAATGCGCCGGCCGGATCGTAGTAACTCGGTGATGATGGTGACGACCGGCATGCCGTGAGCGGCTACGAACGCGGTAGGAGCGTTCGGGCTGCGCATCGTCTTTTCGAGCAGCCTGCAGAGATGCTCGGGCGTTCGGTTGTGGCGCAGCACATGGAGATGGGCGTCTGGGAAGGAGAGAGCTTCGCGCAGGCCCGCTTCGCTGGCCTCGTCGCCGCCGTAGGCATCGTCGGGCAGAACGAGGGCGAAGCGGCGATGCCCTTTGCGCCAGAGCATCGCGCCCGCATGGTGGCAGGCCGCGTGATAGTCCACGTCGAGTGAGGGGAGCACGATGCCCGGGGTGCAGGAACCGAGGATCAGGCAGGGGATGCGTTGCCGGATCAGCCATCGCTGCATGGGCTCTTTTGAACCGAGGATCAGCCACGCGGTGGCGGGATGCTGCCGGACCAGCTTCTCCAGCGCCGCGGCCGGGCGAGAGGAAAAGCCGGCCCGGCTGGAGTGAAGTTCGATGTGGCAACCGGCACGGGTGAGCTTTTCCCTCAGCGTATCGAGGATCAGCAACATCGGCGGTTGAAGCGTCTGGACAGGCTCCGCAGCAAGGATGCCGATTATCTTCCTCTGCGACTGCGGTGGTGGTGACGTGCGCGGAGTTTTGACGCGGCGCCGATGTCGCGGCGCAGTTTCGAGCCAGCCCTGACGCTGCAATTCCGCCAACGCGGCGCGGAGGGTGCGGCGGCTGACTTGCAACATTTCGCAGAGTTCGCGTTCGCCCGGAAGACAGGTGCGCCATCGGCCTTCACGGATGGAATGGGACAGGCTTTGCATCGTCTGGGCGACAAGGGAGATGCGTTGCGGGAGCGGGGCGTCTGGCGTCATCTGGTCCCGTAAAGAGACCAGCAAGTCCGGTTTGTCTTCGAGAGGAATTTGCGGGAACGAATGACCACCGTGAATACCGCCCCTTTCATCGTCAGTCCCCGATTTTGGTTCTGTGTTCTGGCCATGCTGTGGCAATTCAGCTTCGGTGTGGTGGCTACCGAGCCGCCGCCGGGCGAAGTGACGCTGAACATCGAGCCGAGCAAGGAACACCCGCGGAATTCGGAGGGATCCTTTGCGACGCTGTCTTCGGGACGAATCATCTTTTGTTATTCTCAGTTTTACGGCGGCGCGGCGGATGAAAGTCCCGCGCGCATTGTGCGCATTCGTTCGGACGACCAGGGGCGAACCTGGAGCCAGCCGGAGGTGCTGGTGGAGAAAAAGGGAAGTGGCAACGTAATGAGCGTGTCGTTGCTGCGGCTCGCGAGCGGGAAACTCGCGATGTTCTATTGCGTGAAGAACAGCTGGATCGATTGTCGGCCACACCTGCGCGTCTCGACCGATGATGGCGCGACGTGGACGGAACCGAAGCTGGTGCTGGCCGCGCCGGGTTACTTTGTGATGAACAACGATCGTGTGATTCAGACCAGCAAAGGTCGGATTGTTATCCCGCTGGCGTTTCATCGGTCGCGTGGGACCGATCCCGATTCGAGCAAGTCGTGGGATGCACGGGCGATTACGATGTGGATCTTTTCCGATGACGAAGGCGCGACGTGGAAGGAGGCGTCGAGCTGGTGGGCGATGCCGGTGCGCAGCGGCAGCGGCTTGCAGGAACCGGGAGTGGTGGAACTGGCGGATGGTTCGCTCTTTTCGTGGAGCCGCACCGACCAAGGCGCGCAGTATGGATTCACGTCCACTGACGGCGGCAACACCTGGACTGCGCCGGCGGCGACGGAATTGCAGTCGCCCAATGGCCCGGCGAGTATCAAGCGTCTGCCGGGCAGCAATGATCTGCTCGCGCTGTTCAACGATCACTCGGGCCGGTTTCCGTTCCCGCCGAAGAAACGAAACCCATATGTCGCGGCGATGTCGAGCGATGGAGGCAAAACGTGGCCGGTGCGCAAACTCGTGGAGAGCGATCCGGATGGTCTCTATCATTACACCGCGATTCATTTCACCAAGGATGCGCTGCTGCTGGGGTATTGTGCAGGTGATAGCAAAGTGGGCGCCTTGAACCGCCTGCGAATCCGAAGGATTCCGCTGGAATGGCTGAAGCAGCCGTGAACAAAGAATAGTTATGAGACGATCCAAAGTATTAGCCAAGATTCGCGCCGGACAGGTGGCCCGGCTTTGCTCGATGGGTTCTCCCATTGCGACCCTGCCCGCGGTCGGCGCTCACTTCCGCTACGACGGGGTGTGGGTCGATGGTGAACACCGGGCGTGGGAAGCGCGTGAAATCGATTCGATGATCGCTCGGCATCACGCGGCGGATATCGACTGCATGTGGCGGCCATCCACCAAGGAGAAGAATTCGTTGTATCGGCTGCTGGAAGACGGGGCGAGTGGGTTGATGATTCCGCATGTGGGCACGGCTGAAGAAGCGCGCGAACTGGTGCAGGCGGTGAAATTTCCGCCGCTGGGAAATCGTGGAATCGACGGGGCGGGACGCGACGCAGATTTCCTCGTGGGCACGCCGGTGGACTACGTCGAGCAGGCTAATCGGGAGACTTTTCTGGTCGTGCAGATCGAAACTCCAGAAGCGCTCGAGCATGCCGAGGCGATCGCGGCCGTGTCCGGGGTGGATGTGCTCTTCCTTGGGCCGGGCGACATGTCGTTGCGGCTGGGTTGCTCGGCGGCGGTGGATGATCCGAAGCTGATGGAAGCGCAGAAGAAGATCGCCGCGGCGGCGCGCAAGCATGGGAAGACGTGGGGCCGCCCCGTGGGTGAAGCGAAAGATGTGCGCACGATTGTCCAGCTTGGGGCGCAGTTCGTTTGCTTCGGCGGAGAATTCAAAGCGTTGCATCAACACTTCTCTGAATGCGCGCGGCAGTTCGATGAAGTCCTGGCGGAGTTTGCGGGGGTGACGCCGGCGCCGACCACCAGCACCTATTAGCCGATGAACGCGGGTGAAAGTCCGTTGCCTTACGCCGACACCAAACCGGTCGGAGCGGCGGACTTTTATCTGGCGATCAATGCGACGTTTCGGTTCATCCTCGCGAGGTTTGGAATCGAAGGGCTGCGACGTTATTGGCGGGAATTGGGCGGGAGCTATTACCGGCCTGTAGCCGAGCGGTGGAAGCGGGATGGCCTGCGCGGAGTCGCGGATTACTGGCGCGCTTTTTTTGAGGCGGAACCCGGAGGAGAGGTCGAGGTGAGTGAAAGTGACGGTGTGGTCTGCGTTGACGTGAAGAAATGCCCGGCGATTGCGCATCTGCGAGCGCAGGGCCGGGAGATCGTGCCGTGCTTCTGTCAGCATTGTTATTTTGTGAGTGAGGCGATCGCGGTGCCGGCGGGGTTGGGTGTGAGAATTACGGGCGGAAACGGCGCTTGCGTGCAGCGATTTTTTCCACGCGCTTCTGGCGCCGCACCACAACGGATCGAAGAGATCGTGGAGGCCGCATGATCGGATGTTACGACTTCTGCGGGCATTACGAGTGGACCTTTGCGTGGATGGACCGCGAGGGCGGACACGGACTGGTGCGCGCCTATTGGGACGAGGCCATTCGGGGCGATTCCCAACGTCATGCGACGGCGCTGATTGTAGGTGAGGGGATCGAAGGGATGAAGAAGTATTGGGTGCACACCCTCGCCGAGGAGGAGGCTGGCTATCATTACACCGCGACGGAGACGATCTTTCGGATCGATATGCACGAGTGCCCGTCGAAAGGGTTTCTCATTCGCAACGGATTGGTGCAGTTCGAAGATTATTGCGATCACTGCATGGGATGGATCGGGCCGTTAATGAAAGACGCAGGGTTTGTCATCGATCACGAGCACAACCATCGTGGGCAGTGCTGGTGGGAGATGCGTGCGGTGGGCGACGCTTCGGCAGCGAGTGCGCCGGGGGCGTTGAGTGGTGCGCAGGATGTGAGGTTGCGGGAAGATTGGGTGGGGCCCAAGGATCACTACGAACGAGCGACCGATCCCGATGATAAAACCATTCGTTCTTAGTGCGATGCTGGCAGCGCAGAGCTTGATGGCCGAGGGCTGGCAAAAAATGCCCCCCCTGCCGGAGCCGAATGGTGGTTTTGTCGCCGGGGAACAGAATGGTCGCGTTGTTGTCCTCGGTGGAACGAACTGGCGAGGTGGAGTGAAATGTTACCTGCAGGATATTTATGCGCTTGATCCCGGGGAGGGGAAGTGGACGAAAACAGGTCTGCTCTTCGAACCGATAGCCTATGCAGTGAGTGGGTCGGTGGATGGGCATTTGGTGTGGGCGGGGGGAACCAGCAGTGGACCAGGCGTAAAGCGGGTGGGTGCGACCGATGCGCTCGCCCCAATGTCGGTGGCGGAGAATTTGCCGGACCGAGTCGTGCTCTCGGCGGGCGGGGTCATGGGCGACGAAATGGTGTTTGTCGGCGGGACTGATGAGGTGAGCGATCTGACGCACTTCACTCGCGCGACGTTTTCGCGAAATGTGAAAAGCGGGAAAATCACCAACCAGCCGGAGTTTCCGGGGAAGCCGTTCGGGACGGCGGGTTCGGCGGTGATGGGTGATCGGCTGTTTGTTTTCGGCGGGGCGAATTGGGATTCCGACAAGGGAATGGTGGTGAACACCGCCGATGGTTATGCGTTTTCTTTAACGAAGCGGGAGTGGAAGCAGATTGCGTCGCTGCCGTTCGCGGCACGGGGGATAGCGGCGATCGCTTTGAATGACCGGTTCGTTTACCTCGTCGGGGGTTACAAAAACGACGTGGAAGAGTTTAGCGGTGAGACATTTTTCTACGACACTGAGACGGATCGCTATCTGGCGGGGCCGCCGGCCCCTTACCGAGGGATGGTCGGGCTCGTAGTGTGTGACGGGTTCCTCTATTGCCTGGGCGGAGAGGATCGGAAGAAGTCGCGGACGGATCAATGCTGGCGGATTGAGGTTCGCGAGCTGTTGAAGGCGTCGCCTAAGTAACGGTCTTTCGACCTGGTGCCACGCGCGAATGGCACTTAGAAAAGGGAGGATCTCGCGGATCCATTGCGATGGGGAGCGGTCTTCATTTGATGCCTTGGAAGAGTGAGCAGTGGATCGCTGTTGGGCCTTCTTGAAGGGCAAGCATTGGCTGCCTCGAAATTGACATCATTCCATATTTTCTTCCGACCGCTTTTTCATTTTCAATGCCTCTTTGCGCCGGAAGGTTTCTGCGCATGCCATGATCGGCAAATAGTGTGTTTAT
>JBGAGV010000035.1:0-85134 GCA_044226525.1 Chthoniobacteraceae bacterium
CTTCGACGGTATGTGGTTTCAGCATGAACGCGTCACCGCTCGGCTTCATCCGCGTCAAAGTCATCGCCCTCTCAGTCGTCGATCTGGACCGAGCCAACGCCTTCTACCGCGACACGCTCGCGCTGCCGCCGGCCTTCGAGGGGACTGAGCAAGTCGGCTGGCTGCTGGGCGAAACCATTCTCATGTTGAAGCCCGGCTGGTATGCGCCCCCAACAGACGCGCCGAACCCGCGCATTACCATCGCCACGGAGCGCGCCCGCGACACCGAATCCCGACTGTGCGATCGTGGTGTCACCATTTCCGACCCGGTTCAGACGTTCGATGAATTCGATGTTGGCAGCTTTCTGGACAGCGAGGGCAACAAGCTGTGGTTCTGCTCGCCGTCCGTAGTTTGATATGGAGCCCGGTAGGCATCCCTCTACACCACCCGCGGCTGCCGACTCCTTTGCGGCTGGATAAATCGAAGGCCATTTTAGGACGAGCGGGCGGCGGGCGAGCATCTTTTCCGCAAATGGTGCGGGCCGATAGCAGGATTCCGGCTTGCCTTCGTCTCGCGCGCCAACCGAAGGCCGCTCGGCAAAATGGCGGAAAATTTGGCGAGGCAAATGGATGGACTCCGCGAGGGGCGGCGGACGAGGCAAGGCCATGAATACGCAACCCATCAACGCCCAAGCCGGCAGGCGCACTGAATTCGTCGGCACCTTCATCAAAGCCTCGGGCGCAGCGCGCACGATGCGCTTCGCCACCTCGCCGGACAAACTGCGCGGCGGCGGTCTGATCACCGTCTTCGACGTGGAGCGCGGCGGTCTGCGCAAGTTCAACCTCTCCACGCTCGTCGGACGCCTGAGCGCGGTCACGCCCGACGGACAGCTCTCTTTTTGCGCCTGAACTACGCACTCCGCGTATGCCGCTCCAAAGGCTCCATCGGTTGATACGCGCATTTCTCGCGGAGTGGCTCGCCGACCTCGGCGCGTTCCTCCGCAGCCTAGACCAGAAACCACAACCCAAACGAAAACGATGAACCACATCACCAAGCCGATGCTCGCCGGCAAGTGCGAGCGCCCCGATGCCCTGAGCTTCCCCGTGCTCGCCACGCCGAAGCTCGACGGCATCCGTTGCCTGAAGATCAACGGGCGCGCCCTGACGCGCTCGTTCAAACCCGTGTCCAACCGTTACACGCGTGGGTGGATTGAAGCCAATCTGCCTGACGGCCTCGACGGCGAGCTCATCGTGCGCGGCACCACGTTCAGCGAAACAGCCGGTCACATCGGGCGCGAGTCCGGGGAGCCGGACTTCACCTTCGCCGTGTTCGACTACGTGAGCGACGGCGTGGACGTGCCGTATGCCTGCCGCATGCAGGAACTCGCGCGCCTGCCGGAGTTCCAGCATGTCGAGAAGGTCATGCCGGTGGAGATCCGCGATGCCGCGCAGCTCGCGGACTATGAAGAGCAATGCCTAGCCGAAGGCTACGAAGGCGTGATGGTCCGCACGCCAGACTCGCCATATAAATGCGGGCGTTCCACGGAGCGCGAGGGCTGGCTGCTCAAGATCAAGCGATTCGAGGACGCGGAGGCCGTGGTGCTCGACACCTACGAGGGCATGAGCAACCTGAACGAAGCGCAGCGTGATGCCTTCGGGCGCACCAAGCGCAGTTCGGCGCAGGCGGGCAAGGTGGGCCGTGGTGAACTCGGCGGGTTCGTCGTCAGCACACTGGATTCCAACGTGGTATTCCGCTTGGGCTATAACCATGTGCTCGGCGGGATCGACCGCGTCACGCTTTGGGAGCATCGCGAGTCGCTGGTGGGCAAGCTCGTGAAGTTCAAGCACCAGCCGAGCGGAGCCAAGGAAGCGCCACGGTTCCCCAAGTTCGTCGGGTTCCGGGAAGCGTGGGACCTGTGAACCCCTCACAAATGGTGCGGAGCGTTAGCAGGCTTTTTGAACTTCATCTTTCGCGCCAATCGAAGGCTGCTCCGACAAATGGTGAAAAATATGGCGTTCACTTCCGCTTCCCGTTCGCGGGCCGGCTGAACGAGGCAAGGGCATGTCTGCAACCACCATCCCAAGCCATGCGCAAAAGATACGCACTCTGCGTAGTCTGCGAAAGCCCGAGGACGTTGAAGCGATGAACATTCGCTTCGGCGTTGAACTTGAAACCAAAGTGCCGCGCACCTGCGGCCTCGCTGTCGGCGGCTACCACGCCGGTTATCCAGTGAGGACGGGCCGTGCGACGAACGGGCAGGAACTCGCCGCGCCCACCTTCAATGGTGCGACGTGGCGGGCTGATCGCGACGGCTCGATCACCTGTGAGCCGGGTGAGATGCCCTGCGAATTTGTGTCGCCCATCCTTCACGGAGCCGAGGGCGTCGAATCACTCTGCCGGTTCATGGAATGGATGAGCGCGATCGGCGCGACCGTCGATAACTCATGCGGTGTTCATATCACCGTGGGCATCGAGTCGGTGATTGGCAGCCGGGAGGCGGGCAAGGTGAGCGAGTTCGTGCGGAAGCTGGCGCACATCGCGCAGTGGCACGCGATGTCGCTCTACGGCCAGACGGGCACTGGCCGCCACCTGAGTCGCTACAGCCACACGCTCGCCGCCGACGTGGAGCGCCACATGCGCAAGATCGTGAACACGAGCAGCATCGCGGACAAGGAAGCCGCCGCCGCGGCCTGCGGGCGTGGAATGTTGAACCTCCAGAAATCCCTTCGGATGCGCGGCGACGAGTATGTGGGCGCGGTGGAGTTCCGCGTGTTTGCCGGCACCACGAGCCTCGTGAAAGTCCTGCATCACTTGGCGACCGTGCTCGGGCTCTGCCGCCGGGCTGCGCAAGTGCAGTGCCTCGGCGCTTTTCGGAAGAACAAGCTGCAAGCCAAGCGCACGCAGACCGCCGAGAGCGCGGTGCAATTCCTGTGGGATTACCTCGGGTGGACCGGCGGTGCGCGACCCTGCGCGCTGGGGCTGTTCGGCCGGCTGCACCGTGAATTCCCCAGCTACGGCGACGAGGCACTGCGCCTCTGCCGCAAGTTCGATGAGCGCTACCCAGAGGCCCGCCTGTGACCCCGCTCTTTCTCAATCCTCAACCCATCCAATCCATATGTGTGTCGTCCTGATCTGTCCGCCCAAGCAACGCCCGGACCTGACCATCTTGCGCGCATGTCACGCCGCCAACCCGCACGGCGCGGGCGTGGCGTGGCGCGACAAGCGCCGCATCCACTGGCGCAAGGCGCTCACGCCCGGCGAAGTAAATCACCTGATTCAGAAGGTGCCGGGCGAAGTGATCATCCATTTCCGTTGGGCCAGCGTCGGCGGCGTGGAGCCGCTGCTTTGCCATCCGTTCCCGGTGACGGCGGAAGCGGCGCTTGGTTACGAAGGGCTCTGCAAGTCGGTGCTATTCCACAACGGAACGTGGGGCAACTGGGAGAGCGCGCAGGAAATCATCGGCGAACTCGACGGGCCAATGAGTGACAGCCGTGCCGTCGCCGCGCTTGTGCATCACAAGGGCAGCAAGCCGCTGAAGAAGCTGCCGGGCCGGTGGGCGATCATGCACGCCAAGGAGATCGAGTTGTTCGGGGACTGGCAGCCGTGGCGCGGCTTCCTCGTCAGCAACACGAGCTTTCTGCCCTACCTCACCGCGAGCGCCGGGCGCGCATCCTTTTCGACGCAAACTCCGCACTCTGCGGAGCCGCGCCGCAAACCGAGTCCAACGGGAAATATGGGTCAGCTCCCGCTGGCGCTCGGCAATCACCAAAGCTGACCCGCAACACCGAAACCAAATGAAGTTGTTCAAATTGATCGCCAGCAAGGCTGGCAAAGTCGTCTTCGATGATCGCATCGAGGCCGAGAATCCGCGCACGGCGCGCGAGCAGATGAAGTCGCTGCTCGGGCTCCAGTCGCTCACCGGCGTGGTCTATTCGATCACGGAAATCCCCGTCGAACTCATCCGCGAGATCGTGACCGCCAAAGTCCTCGAGATCGTGGGTAGCCGCCGCGGTGGCGGCTCGACCATCGACGTGAGTCGCATCGTGAACGACGCCGCGAATGTCGCCGTCAGCGACAAATTCCGCCCGATCGAGCAGCGGCTCGCTGCCCTTGAGGGCCGGCAGACCGCGGCCCATGCGACCAGTGCGAACGGGGCTCACTCCACATCCAGCCGGCGTTTCGACGCCTTCCAACGCGATTCCACGCGCTCCCGTGCAGCCGATACCTCGGCCACCAACGGACGGAGTGCGGAGCTGGAGACGCCGCTGCCGGAAGTGACGGACTGGCGGGCCGTGAAGCGCTTCTACAAGCACTGCCGGAGCCCGAAGCAGACGGCGGCGCACTTCGACCTGTCGATCAACACCGTGAAGGCGCGCGTGCGTCGGGAGGGCTGGTAGCCGTGGTCACAGTCACCCGATACGGAACGCGGTATTGGGCCGTGTGGCTCGATGGCGAGCTGGTGGTGGTCGCGCTCTACAAAAAGGGCGCGGCCACCGTGGCCGGCAAGCTGCGCGAATTGGTCAGCCTGAAAGGAGGCGAGTATGCGGCTGCGGCTTAACTCACGGAACGGCCACAAGCCGGTGCGACTGAAGCCCGAGCCGAAACCGTCGCCGATGAACTGGCGACCGCAGACGGCTGAAGATCTGATCGGTCAGGCCCGCTCGGTGTGCGCCGCCCAGGTCGCGAAGGCACGGCGGGTGCGTGATGCACGCAACGCCGCGTGCAAGCTCCTGCTCTACGGCCCGCCCGGTGTCGGTAAAACGACCGTGGCAGAGCTTGTGGCGCGCGAACTCACCGGCACGGCGCTCGGCATCGAGAGCTTCAACGGCAAGGAAGTGACCGTGGATGCCGTGCGCGGCTGGATGGAGACGCTGCCCTACGGGTCGCTGTTCTCGCACTGGTCGGTGAAGATCATCAACGAACTCGACCGCTGCTCGAAGGACGCGCAGGACATCCTGCTCACGTATCTCGACAAACTGCCGCCCGGAAAGGCGCTGATCGGCACAAGCAATCTGCAGCTAGATCTGCTCACGGAACGGTTCCAGACCCGGTTTCAGTCGATCAAGCTCACGGCGCCGGGCACAGAGGAAATCGCAGCGTTCCTATTGTCGCATTGGAAGGTGCCGCGGGATGTGGCCCTTCGCATCGCGGTCGGAAGCGGCGGCTGCGTGCGCGCGGCGATGGCTGATCTGGAGACGTGGCTCGACGTGGAAGGAGGCGGACTGCTGTGAAGGAGATCCGCTGCCGATACTGCGGCCGCCCAAGCGAGGACCGCTCGGGTGTCTGCGACCGCTGCGAGCGAACCTACGAAAAGCCCCAGCGACTCACTTCTCGCGCCAAGCGCCAGGGCGTGAAGCAAAAGGTGAAAAATAAGGAGCCCCTCAGCGATGGACTTCCGCGAGCGGCGCGAACGAGGACAAGGACGCAACCTTAAACCACCTATGCCTGAACACGAAGAAACCCTGCCACCGGATGCCGCGACTGCGGCAGACCATCGCAACCCACGCCGTCGCAATAACGGTGCATCCAGCGGCGACGCGCCCGACCTCGGCGTGCTCGTCACCCCACAGCCGCACCACGAGCTTGATCGGCTCGTGCTCCACGCGGACGTGCGCAACGACATCGCCGCCGGCCTCCGCGCCATCCAGCGCCGCGGCGACCTTGAAGCCATCTGGAACATCAGCAAGCTCCAGCCGCAGGACGGCCGCTGTATTCTGAACTTCCACGGCCCTCCGGGCACGGGCAAGACGCGCGCCGCTCTTGGCGTGGCTCTGCGGCTCGGCCAGCCGCTCTACCAAGTGGATTACAGCGCGGTGATCTCGAAATACCTCGGCGACACGGCCAAGCACATCGCAGCCTGCTTCAAGCGCGCGAGCGAACTCGGCGCGGTGCTGTTCTTCGACGAAGCGGACTCGTTGCTCTCGCGCCGCGTGCACATCGGGGAGAGCTGCGCGACCAGCATCAATCAGAACCGCAACGTGCTGATGCAGGAACTCGACCGGTTCAACGGTGTGGTCATCGTGACGACGAACCTGTTCGGCAATTACGACCCTGCGCTCCTCCGGCGCATCAGCCGCCACATCAAGTTCCGGCTGCCGGACAAAGCGATGCGCCGCCGCCTGTTTGAGCTGCATCTGCCGAACCGCGAGCGCGTGTTCGCCGACCTGAACATCCTCGCCACGGAAGCGAAGGGGCTGTCGGGCGGAGACATTCTCAATGTCTGCCTGAACGCGATCTACGCCGGCTCCACTGCCGACGACGCGGGCGAGTGGAAGGTCACCGGGACGGACCTACTCGCCGAAGTCACCAAGGTGAAAGCCGCCCACAGCGACCACCGCACCCCATTTTGCCGTCAAGCTACGCAGTCCGCGTAGTTAACGGCGAGAACCAGAAACCAACAAAACCGAAAACCAATGAAGAAAACGAAAGCAACCACCAGTGCGGCCACCGTTGCCGCAGAACCGAAAGCATCCACGCCCGTGCCTGCGCCAGCCTTGAAGAAGGTCAGCCTCGCCGGGTTCGCCACGCAGACGCCGGCCAACAAGTCGGCGAAAGCCTACCCGCTACTGCCCGACCCCGACGGCCAAGTCGGCGAGTTGGTCACCAGCATCCTCGACAAGAGCGCCCAGGTCGAAGCTCTTGAGGGAAGTCTGGAATTGGAGAAGGCCGAGTTGATCGCCATCGCGAAGCCGTTCTACTTCCAGCACTTCCACGGGCAACACGCCGTGGCTTCGTCAGTGGAAGCACGCTCGGCAGATGGCAAGGTCGTTCGTGTCGGGTTCAGCAACTCCTACCGGGGCACGAGCGATGAGCCGTCGATCACGCGCATCGCGGGTGAGCACGCCGCGCGGTATTTCAAGCAGTCGTTCGAGCTGAAGATCAAAGGCGACCTGATTCCGGATGCCGCGGTGGAGCCGCTGCTCGCCGAGTTGCAGGAGTTGTTCGCCCGCCACGGAGCCAGCTCGGCGCTCTCGGCGAAGGCGACCATCAAGCCGACGAAGGAGTTTCACACCGCGCGACACACGCTGTTCTCGGTCGCCGAGAACCACGAGTTGGATAAAGTTGTGCCCATCAGCGCGAGCGTGAAAACGAAACTCGGACGCGGAGGGAGCGACGATGAATAAGTTCACGCTGAAGCTGGCGGACGGCCGCTGGGTGAGTTCGCCCACGAATACCGTGACCGACAATCCGAACCTCGCAGGTGTGTTCACCGCCGCCGATGATGAGTCGGCGGCGGAACTGCGGGGCGCGATGGAGCGGCTGCACGGTCCGCTGGAAGTCGTGCCGTGGCAGAGCAAGCGTACGGACGCGCTCACGCGGCACGTCGAGAACGTCGCGCTGACGGGCGAGGCCCAAGACCCGTTCGCCGGCGCGGAAGTGATCTACGCCTACACGCGCAAGAACGCGCTCGAAGATGGCGTCCAGGTCGATGTGAGCGAAGTGGCACGCGAGGCCGGGTTGAAGTTCCCGGTCTATCTCACCCGCGCCGTGTGGGAGAGCTACGTGACCGTGCCCGATGGCGTGCGTTGTCAGGACGAGAAAGGCCGACTGTGGGACATCGTGTGGATGCTCCGTTGCGCGGCACGCCGCACGAACGGCCCTCAGATGCTCTTCGGCCTGCACGTCCGCAACGACAACCGCGACCGCACGCCTCCGCTCGTGAACCTCAAGGCCGTGTGCGGCCCCCGCGACATCGACGACCCGCAGCCCGCCATCACCGTGATGCTCCCCGATGAAGACTGAAATCGTCCTCTCCATCTTCGGCGGCGAGCGATGCGTTGTGTCGCTCGATGATCTCGAAGCTGTCGCGCACGCCATCCACTCGAAGGCCGTTCGTGAATCGGAGACGAACGCCAATCCCTCCACCCTCGGCGCGGAAATCGAAGGCCAAATTCGCCTGATAAACGCGGAATCCGGCCCTTCCAAAACGGAAGCTCAAACCTCATGACGATTCCATCGCTACTGACGTTTCCCGCGCGGCCGATTCAGGGCGGGCGGCTCGAACTCGCTCCACCCAAGCGCGGCCTGTGGTTTGCCGAGCCAAAGTTGAATGGCTGGCGCGCGCTCATTCACACACCGACCGGGACAATGTGGAATCGGCACGGCGCGCTGCTCACCATCGCGGATTGTTTCCGACCCGCGCTCGCGGCGATGGCGAAGCTCGCCAGTCGCGGACTCGTGTGGGCTGACTGCGAAGCCCTCGAACGCCGCCACAACCTCGGTCGCGGCACGCTTGTCGTGCTCGACGTGGTGCCCGATTCTGGCACCCCGAGCTATGAGCAGCGGCGCGCGATACTGGAATCGCTTCTCCCGCGTGATCCCGTCTTTGACGGTGACACCATGCGCCCGGTCCCGTGCGGTGCAGTGGTGCTCACGCCTACTCGGCGCGCCGATAGCCATGCTGACGCGCTCGCATTCTACCAGCGGCTCCGGGCCGCGAATCGCTCGCTCGGCTGCGATTTCTTCGAGGGCGTCGTGATGAAGCGCGCGGGTTCGGTGTATCCAGTGCAGCTCCGCTGCGCGACCGAGGAGTTTCGCGGCTGGGTGAAGCATCGCTTTCTGACCTGAAGAGCCTGACCCCATGCACCGATGGGCGTTGCGCATGTCCGAATCATAAGGCTTTCCGTGAATCCAAGATGAGCGCTCATCCATCCACATTCGGCGCGGACATTGACGGGCAAATCAGGCTGATAAATGAGCAATCCGCTACACATTGAAGTGAGGAACAATCACATCTCATCAGTTTTCACTCCACGCACGGCCCTTGTCGGGAAGGTGATCAGCATCTTCTGGCGCAGCTGGTCCGAAGCCGCAGCGTCCCACAAATCTATCGCGCCCACCTTCAGCCCGGTGATTGAGCGCGTAGGTCCGTTCAATGGGCTCCTTGTCGCCTTTGAGGTCTTGGTTTGGTGCCGTTGCGACGTCGGTCTTTCCGGCTACTGCCAGCCCTGCGGTCGCAATGTGTCCCGCCTCAATGAACCACTGGTTGCGGCTTCGCAAACTCCGCGGTCATGTCGTAAGGCAACTGCCAGACTTGATCGCCCGCCTGATTGGTGAAGAACAAGCGCGATGGGGATAGCTGGTCCGGGTTGCCGTCCGCCCAGAAGGCGTAGAAGTCGGGATGCGCATTGACGGGGCGGCGCACATAGTTGTGGTTCGCCGGGCTGTGACTCGTAACGTCGCGCTCCTTGGTCCAGGTCTTTCCTGCGTCGCGGCTGGTCCAGACTGCGACTTCGCCGCCGCTGCCAACCGGCTGCGGGCCTCGTTCGGTGGGGCCGATGATCCGCCATTGATCGTCGCCCAAGTAGAGTGAACCCGTGCTGTAGTTGTGATTCGCCCGCGCGACTTCGCTGAACTGCCAGTCGCGCCCCGTCCACCGCGCGACGGTCCACCAGCGCGGATCGCCTTCCGGCCCCGGCTTGGGGCTGGCGCTGGTGACGTAAAGAATCACCGGGTGACCCACGCGATCGAGATCCAAGTCGTGAATATAGACGAGCCGCTTCTCCGCCAGATAGTCGCGCACCAGGGCCTGATTCTTCGGATCGACCAGCGGCACGGTGAGCGACTCCCCAGTCACATTTCGCCAAGTGTGGCCGAGGTCATCGGTCTGGAGGAAGAAGAGGTCGGTGCGTTTGTCCACATCGCCGCCGGGGTGCTGGTTGAATGCCGTGAACACCCGGTTACCGCGTTGATTACTGGTTTGGTAATGGCCGCCCATGCCGGCGAATTTCTGGTCCGGCGTCCAATTCTTGCCGTCGAGGCTCGTGCTCCAGTATAGCTCGCGGACTCCGGTGTATTTGGTGAAGAGGTGCAGGAAACCCTGGCCTTCGATCCAGCGCGGCTGCGGATAGGTGATCTCGCGTTCAGAAATCAGGTCGAACCGATCAATGCTGAAAGGCTTCGCACTGCGATAGATGAGGCCGGGCCGCTTCTTCGCACGGCCGCTGACGAACACCCAAACGTAGCCCTGGGAATCGAGGCAGAGACTGGGGTTGTCATGCGGGTCATCCACGCCACCCTTGTCATGCACAATGGTCGGCTGCGGCACCACGCCGCGCGCGTGATCATAGTAGGACACCATATCGAGCAGGTAGCGCTTGCCCTCCCTCGCACCGCCATACACGAAGAAGGTCTTGTTTGCCTCCTTAGAGTAAATGGCCATCGGCACATGATTGGCCGTGTAGGTAGCCAGGCCACCGGAATACTTGTCGCCGTATTCCGACTTCTGTCCCAGCGTGAACCAGATGCCCCGGTAGCCGTCGTCCTTCGGGTTTGCCTCAGCGCGTCTACTATCCTGCGCCTGCACCGTGAAGGCGCAGAGCGCGGCGAGAAGGTGAATGGGAAATCTGACCTTCATGAGGTGCAAAAGTGATTGGCTTGAAAGCTTGCTCGTTGAGGGATCAATGCCAACTCCTCACGAGGGCGAGCAACCGCTTCGCGTCTTCGGTTTGCAGCAGCGCAGAAGGAAGCGATGTCAGGGCAGCGGGGTATGAAACACGTCTTTCCCCTCTGCCCAGCGTTCCGCCGCGTCGGGCACCTCCAGCGCCGTTGCGAGGGCGCTGTTGAGTTCGTAAACATTTGCATCCAAGCCGGCGGACTTCAGCGCCCGGGTCACTCCCAGCTCGATGCCTTGAGCGACAGTCTGTTCGTGCCCGGTCTCACCCGGCGTTCCAGTCGGCGGCTCGCCATGGCAGCCAATGTCTTTGGGGATGGAGATCGCGTGCAGAGGACGGCAACGCAATGGCCGTGCGGCATAGACGCAGCACACGTGGCCCTCGCCTTGGAGTGGGCACGGAAGCGGCGGGAAATCACTGTCTCCGCGCGTCCGGGATGCGATCACTTTCGCGTTCTCCGCGGCCATCTCGAAGATCCGCTTTTGTTCGGCCTGCGAGGCGTTCTTGCGGAGATAGGCGGCAATCGTCAGCGCCTCGGGAGCGGTGACGCCGACCATGCCCTGGCCGGTTTCGGGGCAGGCCACGATGCGTTCTCGTTCCCCTGGTTCTGCCGTGGGGAGCATCGCGTGCATAGCCCCTCCTTCGATCTCCGCCGCCAATTGGCTGGCTGTCTCGGCGGTTCGCTTTCCGGAAAGCCTCTTCTCCGTCAATTGCTCGGCAGTCATCGCCGCCCAGTTTCGCAACGCCTCGCCACCCACGAACGGCGGCAGCCATGACAATACCGACCGCGCTTGCTCGCCCAGAAACGATGCCGGAAGGAATTTAACTAACGCGAAACACGCGCCCAGAAACAGCGCATAGAACAAGAAGACCATCAGCAATCCGGCGACTAAGTTAGTCATGACTCTTCCCTCCTCTCCCTGTCGTAGTGGAAGTTTACAAACGTTTGCCTTTGACGCTTAGCGGACGAGGGGAACTGGCTTTTCATATAGGTTCACGCTCTGGAATACGATCGACTGCACCGCAGAATTGCCGACCGTGCTTGTGGCGGCTCAGGAACAACTCCGATGGTAATGCAGCCTATGATCACAACTGAACCATCGCACCGGCATATAGACTCTCTTCGCGTGAATTGGCGAAGACTCTCTCTCCCTTGCGACCGCTCTCCGCACCGAAACGAGGTATCTCCCCAACCTGGCGACAAATGAGGCCGCTCGCGCGGCCACTACCACGAGATGAGCAACTCGCCGGTGATCTTCCGCGCCACCAGCCGGCGACCGCCGTCCTCAACGTCGTAGGGGATGGATTCGGTCCGCTGTGGCCGCAGGTCGTTGGCGGCCATGATGACTTTCGTTCCGCCCGCCGGCCACTCAGGCAGGAAATGAACCTCCGCGTCCTTCAGTCCGCGCAGGTGCAGGCGCCGCGTGATGCCGACCTGGCCGGAGAATCTTTCCACGCAGGAGAGTTCGCTATCGGCCGTCTGGTTGACGAGACAGCGACATTCGCGGTGCCACGCGCGCGGCATCGTGTAGGTGGCGCGGCCTTTTTCGAGAAACGTCTCAGCGCCCACCAACAGCGGCGCCCCGTGCGGCACGCGCAGACGCAGTCTGACCGAGGTGGATGGGCAGTAGCCGGAGAAGAACAATCCGTTGCAGTGTCGCGCCACGAGCACCAGCGGCGCGTGCGTCTCCGGTGCCGGCTTGTCGAACAACCAAGTCACGCCAAAGCGGCCCAGCATCCAGCGCAACAGCCACTCGCCCGGAAAGAACTTCCGCGGATCGTCCGGCGTCGGCAGCCGGCCCGACACCGTGCTGCAAAAACTCCCGCGCAGCCACGCGAGCCGGCCTGCGCCGGTGCGTGCCGCTTCACGGAAGACCGCATAGACGCGTGATGCAGCGTCGTCCGACACGGTCGCACAGATCTCGAATCCGGCCGCGCCTGGATCGCGCGCGGCGGTATCCACGCTTCCGGCGGAAACCACTTCGCGATGTTGGAGCGTCGTCGGCATTGCGCCCTGCCGGAACGCGTCGCCTTCCAACGTCGTCTGAAGTTGCAGTGCGCCCGTCAGCGGCGACTCAACTCTCAGATTTAGCGCTTCCAGCAGGCGCGGACCGGCGTGATCGACCGGCCCATACAGGAGCACATCGTGGCCGCTCTCGATGCTGCCGAGCAGCGCTGATTCCACGGCGCTGCCCGCATCCGGCACGGGCGAAAGCAGGATTGTGCGGCGATAGAGTTCCGGCTGCGTTTTGAGCGAGGAAAGAAAGTTGCCCGTCGAAACGACTGTGTTCAGCGGGAAACCCGCGTTCACCGCGCTGCGAAGGAACCAGTCGCCGAAGAACGGTTCCGCCGGACGGGGCACATCGCCGAACACGCGGTCGTGATATTCATCGAAAGGATAAACCCACGTGACGAGGCCCGGCTCGTCGCTGAAATGCTCCATCGCGCGGATGAGGTGCGGCGTGACTTCGTTTGGGCACGCCTCCGGCATTTTGCCGAAGGAGTTGTCGATGGTTAGCAGGTTCAGATACGCGGGCCGCGTGACGCGACCGTCGCGGTCGAGTCGCGCTGTGGCGAGCGGCAGATAGATGTCGTGGGGCTCGCGTCCGTAGCGGTCGAACCATGGGCTGTTCAGCCACCACGGATCGTGCGTGTAGAAGCGAAACGGAAACTTCTCGCCCGGCGGCAGTTCCGCGATGCGCGACAGGTAGCCGACGATCTCTAATCCGAAGTCGCCGTCCAGCGCGGCCCACGGCGAGTTCGGCGGCGCGATCAACTTGAATCCGCCCCGGTAAATATCGCGCAGCGGCGATGCGGCAGACGCGAGGTCTGCGCCGACCGTGAGATTACTCCCGCGCGTCTCGATCGTGAAGTCGGGACACTCTTTCCTGAAGTCGCGCCAGAACCGCAGGATCGTCTCGCGCATCTCGCGGGCCTTGGTTGCGTCGAATTGCTTCCCATCGAACAGCACGCCCTTCGTGTCCCACGAACTCAGCGAGAACCCGAAGCCGTTGGAGAGCCAAAGGAAGTCGAAGCCCAAGTCGCGAAGAAAGTGCCGGCTCTGTCCGCCGAGGAATGCGCCGAGGCTGATGCCTTCGGGAATGCCTTTTGGGAATGCGGCGTAGGCGCGGTCGTCGGCGTGCAGAATCGCCGAGCAAGCGACCCACTTGTTCTTCCCCATGATGCTGCCCTGCGCGATCTCCGGGTGCCGCTCGTATTTGAACGATGACCGGGAGAACTCCGGCCCGGGATCAAAGGTCGTGCCCACCGTCACCGGTTTGCCGGTTTGCGCCGCGCCCACTTCCTTCAGGCAACGCACGATCGTCCGCAACACGCCGTAGGCGATGGGCGGCGGATTGCTCATGTAAAGCCACGGCGTCGCGTGGAGGCTCTCGCGCTTCGGGTCGCCGGGCAGCGGCTCTGCGGGCGGGTGGCCGATGCCGATGTAACGCGCCCATTCGATCTCGTCCTCCATCTGGCCGCGGTAGTCGAGCAGTTCGCTGCCATCTGCCGTCCACAGCATCACGGCGATGCTGCGGCAGCGGCGAATCAGCGGTGACCATTGGCGAAAGATCTCAGCGCACACTTCGCGGATCGCTTTCTCCTCGACGCTGCGAAACGGCTTCACGCTCATCTCGAACGTAATGCGCTCGAACAGCACCGGCTCCGGACCGGGCGGCGGGTTCGCCGCGACGCGCAACGGCCCCTCGGCTCGCGCGCGGATGTCGAACGCCCCAACGACCGCGAGGGCCGCCACGGCTTTGATCCAATCGCGGCGGGAAACGTGTGCCCAGCCGGGCTCCGGGTCGTGCGTGTTGTCCGGAATCCCAGCCTGGTTCATTTGACGATTTATTCTCGCTATCGCGTCATCGCTTGCGCGGCAGGGAACAGGACGGCGTTTTCCAAATGAATGTGCCGATGCACATCCTCCTCAAGATCGCGGAGCCCGGCAAACAGAGCACGGTAAGTATTGCAAGCATCGGCAGGTGGTTGGAAGCCGTGACTCAATTCGCGCAAACGGGCCAGGGCCGCGCCGACTTCCTCGTGTTCGTGGATCATGCAGGCGATCGGGCCGTCCAATGTCTCCGGCGCCGGCTCGCCCCGGCTTAAAGCTACGACCGCGGGAAAGAGAACCTGTTCCTCTTTCATCATGTGGCTGGCCAACTCCGCTTCCAGACCGGTGAAGACGTGAAACATTTCCACCAAAGATGGCGTGTGACCTCCATGCACCTGCGCGACCCGCTCGGACATGGCATGCAGCCGCGGCAGTTCGCGGCGCAGGAACCCATGGTGGACTTCGACAATGTAAGCCGCCAACTCATGCGCAGGCAGTTCCGCAGGGTTCTGAGCCGGGGCCGTCTTGTCCGCCAGTTCGGCTTCCAGTTGCTCCACCACCGCGTCGGAGGCGACCCCCTTGCGTTCGCAGGCTTCGCTCAGCGTGCGGCCACCCTGGCAACAGAAGTCGATGTTAAAGGCTTGGAAAACGCGGGAGCGGCCTGGGCGCTCGGCAACTAATTCGCCGACGGTGCGTTGCAGAAGTGGGGTTCCTGCGGGTGAGAAGACGTTCGGGTGGTGGCTCATAGGCATTCACCTTTGCAGAGGGCGGGCCGAGGTGAATTGACCAGGGTCAATGGAAGTGGGGAATCCTGCGGCGGAAACATGAAGCGGGTTCGTCTGTCGGCACTTGAACGTGCAGAGTATTGATCTGGGTCATGGCCGGCATGGCTGCTCCAGCCAAACTTCCCTGCGTGATCCACTCCCTGCTGAAACGGCATCGACGCGCCACATGATTACTATTCCTTCGATCACCACGATCCACATCGCCTGTTCAGTCGCGATGACCCTGCTGAAGCGGTGCGGCATCGTTCTCGCCATCGCGCTGATCGCGGCGAGCGTCGCCGGAGCGGCGCCGGTCTTTGAAGAGGACTTCGATTCACCCGCTGCACTATCGAGGTGGCAGTCGGCGTTGCCGCCGCACGTGAAGATCGAGATAGCGCGAGGCGATTCAAACGCGCTCCGCATCGGGGCGCCGGCGGGCGCGACGAGCAACGTCAGCACGCGCATCACGCTGCCGCTGGAGGCGCTGCGCGGGGCTCGCGTGCGGGTGGAGGCGCTGGTAAAAGCCGAGGGGGTGACGCCGCCGCCGAGGCCGTGGAACGGGATCAAGGTGATGCTCCACTCGCAGTCACCGGACGGTGACAAATGGGAGCAGCAGAACAACGTCGCGGGCACGTTCGACTGGAAGGTGGTCGCCTTTTCCGCGCGTGTGCCCGCGGATGCGACGGCTGCATGGCTCGTGCTCGGGCTGGAGGCGGTGAACGGCGTGGCGTGGTTCGACGATGTGAAAGTCACCGTGACCGCCGCACCGCGCGCCCGGCCCGCGCAAGCTGCGAGCGGCCTCGCTTTCAAAGGCCACGACCTGCCGCGCCTGCGCGGTGCGATGATCGGCCCGAACGTCACCGAGACCGATCTCGCGGTGCTCGGCGGCGAGTGGGGTGCGAATCACGTTCGCTGGCAACTGATCTGGGGCGGCTTCCCGCACAGCCCGGCGGATCGCGTCGATCTCGCGGCTTACGATGCGTGGCTCGAAGGCGCGTTGCGTCATCTCGACAAACTGCTGCCCGTCTGCGAGCGGCTCGGCATCAAGGTTCTCATCGATCTCCACACGCCGCCCGGCGGACGCAACGAGGCGAAGGAGTGCCGCCTGTTTCACGAGAAACAATTCCAAGAGAGCTTCCTCGCTTGGTGGGAGAAAATGGCGCGCCGGTATCGCGGGAACAAAACCGTCTGGGGCTACGATCTCGTGAATGAGCCGGTCGAGGGACTCGTCGGCGAGGGCTTGCTGAACTGGCACGCGCTCGCCACCGAGACCGCGCGCCGTGTGAGGTCGCTCGATCCCGAGCACGCGATCATTATCGAGCCCGAGCCGTGGGGCGGGCCGGATGGGCTCGCGGACTTTGAACCGATCCCGGTGCCCGGGATCGTTTACAGCGTCCACATGTATCAGCCCGGCAAGTTCACGCATCAGGGCGTCTATGATGAACCCATCGGCGTGACTTATCCGGCCACGATTGACGGCAGGATGTGGGACAAGGAGCAGCTCCGCCGCGCGCTGCGTCCGGCGATCGAATTCCAGCGCGACTACGGCGCGCAGATCTACATCGGCGAGTTTAGCGCGATTCGCTGGGCGCCCGACGAAAGCGCATTCCGCTACCTGCGCGACGTGATCGAGATCTTCGAGGAACAAGGCTGGGACTGGGCCTACCACGCCTTCCGAGAATGGCAGGGCTGGAGCGTCGAGCACGGCGGCGACCGCAGCGACACCGCACGCAGCGCCGCGTCGACATCGCGCGAGAAGCTGCTGCGCGAGTGGTTTGCGAAGAACCGCGCCGATTCCACAAGACCCGTCCCACGATGATCCGTCGCTTCCCATCAGGACGGTCTCGATTCACGGAGCGCGCTGCCGGACCGATTTGATGCAAATCAAGACTCCAACCACTTCCCGGCGTCCTGCGCTCGCCAACGGGTGGGTCGGGGCTACTTGTTTGCTGTTATGAATGCCACCCTCCTCTCGACCGCCGAGCGTCCTGATCTTACCGGCCGCGCTGATATCGAGATTCTTGTGAACACTTTCTACGACAGGATCCGCAGCGACGAGCTGCTCGGCTTCATCTTCAACGATGTAGCGAAGACCGATTGGGCCGCACATCTGCCGAAGATGTATGCCTTCTGGGAGACGATGATTTTTCGCAGCGCCAGCTATGTCGGCAATCCGCTCGCCGCCCATGCCCGTCTCGTCCCGCTCACAGCCATGGGTCGCCCGCAGTTCGACCGCTGGCTCGCGATCTTCATGGCCACGGTGGATGAGCTATTCGCCGGCGAAAAAGCCGAGCACATCAAGAGCGCCGCCGCAGACATGGCGAATGTCATCCACGCGCGCATCAACGGCGTCGAGCAGGAGCGCTACGATTACTCGAAGCTCACACCCGAGCAGCGCGCGCGCTACGCGAGCTACAAGCCCGCGGTGGTGACACCCTCACAACCATGAACGACGAACTTCCCGAGGCCGCATCCCTCGCCGGGATGCGCGTGGACTATAGCCGGGCGCGTTTGCGGCGGGAAGATTTGCACGCCGATCCGATCGCGCAGTTTGAGGGTTGGCTGGCTGATGCCTCGCATGCCCGGCTCATCGAACCCAATGCGATGAGCCTCGCGACCGTGGGTGCGGATGGACGACCGCTGGTGCGCACAGTCCTGCTGAAAGGACTCGACGCGCGCGGCTTCGTCTTCTTCACCAATCTGGAGAGCCGCAAGGCGCGGCAGATCGGCGAGAATCCGCATGTTTCCTTGCTCTTCCCGTGGCTGGCGTTGGAGCGGCAGGTGATCGTCACCGGCGTAGCGGAGAAGATCTCCGTGGCCGAATCGCTGAAATACTTTCTCGCCCGGCCGCGTGACAGCCAGCTCGCCGCATGGGCTTCGCGGCAGAGCAGCGTGATCTCCACGCGCAAGGTGCTGGAGATGGAGTGGGAGCACCTCAAGGCAAAGTTCGGCGCGGGTGAAGTGCCGCTACCGGCGTTCTGGGGTGGGTTCCGGGTGAGGCCGGAAACCATCGAGTTCTGGCAGGGCGGGCCGAACCGGCTGCACGACCGCTTTCAATACTCACGCACAACCGACGAATCGTGGGTTGTCGAACGCCTCGCGCCATAGTCGCGGAATTACTGACTGCCACCCATTCACACTCCTCTGAATCCTATGCCTTCTCTTGTCAGACAGATGAAGCTATCTACCACGCTTGTCCTCACCACGCTTGCCTTCTGCCTCGGCGGTTGCTCAAAACAACCGCAGCCGCCCGAGACGGCGGAGCACATTTACGAGGTGCGTGGAGTCGTGCGTGGTGCCCCGAATCTTGCAGAGCGGAGCGTGACGATCGAACACGAGGACATTCCGGGTTTCATGCCGTCGATGACCATGCCTTTCGAGTTCAGGGAACCGAAGGAGGCAAATGCTCTGGGCGTTGGCGATGCCATTGCTTTCAAACTCGTTGTGACGGATAAGGAATCGTGGATCAGCGGCGTTCGGCGGATCGATACGGCGAGTGTGAAGCTGCCCGTAGCGGCGCCGAGCGCGGCGGTGGCCGGAAAGGTCGAGCGTCTCAAGGAGGGTGATCGCTTACCGGAGTTCGAGTTGGTGGATCAAGGCGGCCGCACAATTCGCCGCGAGACTTTCGCGGGCAAGTCGCTGCTGGTGACTTTCATCTTCACGCGCTGTCCGATCCCGAATTTCTGCCCGCTGATGGCGCAAAATTTCCGCGCGCTCCATCAGACGATCCGCGCGGACGCAACGCTGGCCGGAAAGGTGAATCTGTTGAGCATTTCTTTCGACGAGCACGACACGCCTGCGGTGCTGACGGAATATGGCGCAAGGTTTTCCGACGATCTGGATGCGTGGCGTTTTGCGACGGGCAAAGCGGAGGAGGTGCAGAAGCTGACACGAGCCTTTGCGGTCCAGGTCAAGCCGGAAGGCGGCACGATCAGTCACGGCTTGGCGACTGCACTGCTCAGTCCGGATGGCGTGGTCCGGAACATTTGGCGGGGTAACGGATGGCAGACGGACGAAGTGCTGGCCGCGCTCCGTCAGCCGTAAGGCCGGATTCCTCGCTGAGGAAATCGGCGAGGAAATCCCAAGAGCCTTGATTCATGTCAAAGCGGGCTCCGCGGTCGTCGGGCAGACTACGACCACATGAAAATCAAAGTTATCCACCTTGCGGCATTCGCCGCATTCACCGCAGCCAGCTTTTTCACCGCCTGCAATAAGGCGCCGGAGGGCGGGAGCGCAACGCCTGAGAAAACCTCCGAAACTGCGGCTCCCGCGCCCGAGGCGCCCGATCCAAATCTGCCGGAGGTGAAAGTCACGATCACCGGGAACGACCAAATGAAATACGACGTGATGGCGATCAGCGCGAAGCCAGGTCAGAAGGTGACCGTGACGATGAAGAACGTCGGCACATTTCCGAAGATCTCGATGGGGCACAACTTCGTGTTGCTTGCGCCTGACCAGGATCCCGCGAAGTTTGTCGAGGCCAGCCAAACAAGCATGGGCACGGACTTCATCGGGCCGGATGTGAAAGGCAAAGTGATCGCGCACACCAAGTTGCTTGGGCCGGGCGAGAGCGAAACCATCAGCTTCGCCGCGCCGCGGAAGCCTGGCGCTTACACCTACATTTGCTCATTCCCCGGCCACCTCGCGATCGGGATGAAAGGCACGCTCACCGTCCAGTAACTCCACAACACGCCCAACCACAAGCCACCTATGAAACCACATTACTACCCTCTCGTCGGCAGCATCGCCTTTCTCACCGCAGTCTTCCTCATGACAGGCTGCGACGGCAAGAAAGCCTCGACGGCCAAGAATGATCGGGAGACCAACGCCTCCGCCACCTACGTGGCACCGGGCGAAAAAGACGAATACTACCTGTTCTATTCTGGCGGGCATTCCGGGCAGGTCTATGTCGCGGGGATTCCGTCGATGCGGCACATCACGACGATTCCGGTCTTTGCGCCCTACCCGGCCACCGGCTACGGCTTTGATGAGGAGTCTAAGAAATTGATCGGCGATTACACCTGGGGCGACGTGCATCACCCCGCGCTTTCGCAGACTGACTCGAAATACGACGGGCGCTGGCTCTTCTGCAACGACAACGCCAATAACCGCATTGCACGGATCGATTTGCGCGATTTCAAGACGCACCAGATTCTCGGGCCGCTGCCCAATTCCAGCGGCAGTCACGCCTCGTCGTTCATCACCGAAAACAGCGAGTATCTTTTCTTGAACTCGCGCTTTTCGATCCCGCTGCCGAAAGGTCGCGTCGCCGATCCGAAGGACTATGAGAAGGAATACAACGGAATGATGACGGCCATCAAAATCGATCCGAAGAGCGGCGAAATGAGCATCGGATTTCAAATCCTGCTGCCTCCATTCGACTTCGACCTCGCCTCGACAGGCAAAGGTCCGAGCAGCGGCTACGTCTTCTTTACTTCCTACAACACCGAAATGGCCGGCGCCACCCTTGAGGTGAATGCCTCGCAGAAAGATCGCGACCTTGGCGCCGTGGTGAACTGGAAGGCCGCCGCGCAGGCCATTGCCGATGGCAAAGGCGAAGTCATGGATGGTGTGAAGGTGCTCGATCCGGCAAAGGTGCCGGGCATTGTGCATTTCCTGCCTATCGGAAAGTCGCCGCATGGCATGGATGTCGATCCCAGCGGCAAATGGGTCGTAGCCGGCGGCAAGCTTCAGCCTTCGACTACCGTCTTCAACGCGGAGAAGCTCCTCGCTGCCATCACAAATAAGACTTTCGAGGGTGACTTTCGCGGCGTGCCGATTCTGAAATACGAAAGCGTGGTTGAAGGCGAAGTGCCGGTCGGCCTCGGGCCGCTGCACACGCAGTATGACGGCAAAGGCAATGCCTACACATCACTCTTCATCGACTCGAACATCACGAAATGGAAGTTGCCGCCGTGGAGCGACGAGGAGAAGAAAGACCTCACCAAGGTGGTGCTCGATAAGTGCCCGGTCCACTTCTCGGTCGGACACTTGGTCGTTGCCGGCAGTGACACGAAGAACCCTTACGGCAAATGGCTCGTGGCGATGAACAAGCTCAGCAAAGGCCGGCACGTCATCGTCGGGCCGTCGCAGCCCGAGTCGAGCCAGCTCATTGACATCAGCGGCGACAAGATGCGGATGGTCGCGGAGGCTTACACCGAGCCCGAGCCGCACTTTGCGCAGATCCTGAAGGTCAGCGAGATTCAGCCGATCGAGTTTTATCCGAAGGATGAGAACAAGGATCCGAGCGCCGTGTGGGACAAGGAGCAGACCGGCGTGGTGCGTGAGGGTAACAACGTCACCGCGAAAATGATCGCCGTGCGCAGCCGCTTCATTCCCGATCGCATCGACGCGCAAGTCGGCGACACGCTGACTGTCCATGTGACCAATATCGAGCAGACCGGCGACATGATCCACGGCTTCGGCGTAAGCGAGCACAACGTGAATGTCGTGATGGATCCAGGCGAAACAAAGACGTTCAAGATCACGCTCAAGAAGCCGGGCGTGTTCCCATTCTACTGCACGAACTTCTGCTCCGCGCTGCATCAGGAGATGGCGGGGTATTTGATTGTGAAACCCGCCGGTGTCGCTGCACCCGCGCCGGCCGCAGCCGCAGCGCCGGCGGCCGCGCCGCAGCCCACGGCGGACGCGAAACCGACGGAAGCCGCATCTGTGGTGCCCGCGGCTGCGCCCACAGGCGCCCCCGCGCAGTAATGTCTCCGCGCCGCTCTCGCCGTGACTGCGCGGCGAGAGCGTTCTGCGGCAGCCCGCTTCCCAAAGCTTCGTGCTTCCACCAAACATGACTGACCTTCTCAAACAAGAATTCAAGTTCCTCGCGAAGCCGCTGAACCTCCTATCCCGGATGCTCCTCATGGCCGGCGTCGTCGCTCTGATGGCGTCGTATTGGGCGCCGCTGTGGCAAATCAAACTTATCGCGCCGCAATACGGGGAAGGGCTCACGCTCGACATTCATTCGTGGCGGATCGTCGCGGGCCACGGCGGCCAGGACATCGTCGAGATCAACAATCTCAACCACTACATCGGCATGAAGCCACTCGCGGAGGCTGACTTCTTCGAGATGAAATGGATGCCGTTTATCGTCGGCGTGTTCGTCATCTACACGCTGCGCGCCGCGGTCTTCGGGATGATGCGCTATGTCATCGATCTGTTCGCGCTTTTCACTTACTTCGGCGCATTCTCGCTCGGGAGTTTTTACTACCGCATGTATACCTACGGCCATCAGCTCGACCCAAAAGCCGCCGTGCATATCAAGCCGTTCACGCCCGTGATTATTGGCACTCAGCAAATCGCGAACTTCACGCAATCCAGCCTGCCGCAGCTCGCGACCTATCTGCTCGCCGCGTATGTCGTGTGCCTCATCGCCGCGATGTGGTTTTCGCGAAAGGAGACGCCGTGAGAGTGTGGCCCGGTCTCGTGCTGCTTTTGTTGAGTTGCGCCGCGAGCGGGGCGTCGCTGCAGCCGCAGATCGACGCCGCGTCGCCGGGTGCGACGATCACGGCTCCGTCCGGCATTTACGAAGGCGCAATCGTAATCAACAAGCCGCTCACCCTTATTGGCGCTGGATTGCCGACCATCCAAGGCAACGGTCAGGGCAAAGTCGTCCACATCGCCGCGGAGGGCGTGACGCTGCGCGGATTCCGCATCCGCGGCTCCGGCCTGAACCTCTCCAACGACGAAGCCGCGGTGTTCGTCACCGCCAACCGCGCGACCGTCGAAGGCAACACTATCGAAGACTCGCTCCACGGCGTGTATTTGAAAAAGGCGAACGCATGCCGCGTGCTCAACAATCGTATCGCCGGCACGACCACGATCGCGCGAGAGACTGACTCGATAGAAGCCGGCATCGGCGTCAGTCCCGAGAACTGCGACCTCGTCGCCAACCGTCGCGGCAACGGCATTCACCAGTGGAATTGCGAGCGCGGCGTCATCGCGGGTAATGAAATCACCGAAACGCGCGACGGCATTTACTTCTCCTTCACGAACCACACGCGCTGCGAAAACAACACGATCCACCACGTTCGCTACGGCCTGCACTACATGTATTCGGACGACAACGTCTTCCTTGGCAACACCTTCTCCGAAAACGCCGCGGGCGCCGCGCTGATGTTCTCCAAGCGACTCGTCATTCGCGACAACCGCTTCATCAACAACCGGGGCTTTCGTGCCTACGGTCTTATTTTACAGTCTTTGGACGACTGCCGCCTGGAGTCGAACAGCATCGAGCGCAACGCCGTCGGACTCTCCTTCAACCAGTGCAACCGCAACCACGTGATCGGCAACACGGTGGCGCGCAATTACATCGGCCTGCGCTTTGGTGCGAACTCCGACGACAACGGTTTCTCGGCCAATTCGTTCGCGCACAACCTGCATCCCGTCGAAGTCACCGGCGACAACGGAACCAACCAATGGTCGCTCGCCGGCGTCGGCAATTATTGGGACGGCGCCGCCTCCTTTGACCTCGATCGCGACGGAATCAACGACCTGCCGCACCGCGAACTCGATCTCTTCGGCGTGCTCCGGCGCGACTTCCCGGCGATCGCGCTCCTTTCGGAAAGCCCCGCGATCAAGCTGCTCCGGTTCGCCCACCAGCGCGCCGCGTTGCCGGGGCTGCACTCCATCGAAGATCGCGCTTCGCTCGCCGCAGTGTTTCTTTCCCGTCACCGGCTTACCGCCTCGAAGCCATGATCGTCGCCCGCGGATTGACCAAATCGTATCGGCACAAAAATGTGCTGCGCGGAGTGAACTTCACCGCACGACCGGGCGAGATCACGCTGCTGGTCGGACCGAACGGGGCCGGCAAGAGCACGACGCTCAAACTGCTCACCGGCCTCGCGCGCGCCGACGGCGGCGAGGCGTTCATCGTGGGAAAGGACATCATCCACCAGAAGCTCGCCGCCCAGCGCCAGCTCTCTTTTCTCCCGCAGACACCCAATTTTCATCCACGCTTCACCTGCGCGCAGATCGTCGATTTCTACGCGCGGCTGCGCGGCATCGAGCGCCCGCAACGCGAGGCTGCGCTCGAAGCCGCCGGCCTGCGCGAGGTGGCGCACGAGCAGACACGCACTCTTTCCGGGGGCATGCGCCAGCGGCTCGGCCTCGCGCTCCTGCTTCTGCCCAATGCACCCGTGCTGTTGCTCGACGAACCCGGCATCAGCCTCGATCCCGCCTGGCGTCGGCGGCTTCAAGGCATCCTGCACGCGGAGGCGCATCGTGGAAAGACGGTGCTCGTCACCACCCACCTCATCGCCGAGTGGAACAACGTCGCGCACCGCTGCCTGCTTTGCCGCGACGGCGTGGTCGAACGCGAACTCGATCCGTCGAATCTGCCCGGCGATTTCGATGAAGATGACCTCGCATCGAAGGCGGAGTCCTCTGGTGCAACTACCAGCCACATCGGGTGCGCCCAACCGATCCCGATCATCGCACGCGTATGAGCATCCTAACTGCGACTATTGCCGAGCAAGACCCGCCGCGTGCCTTCGCCCCGCTCCGTGCCGTGCTGCTCCGCGAGTTCCGCGCCGCGCTGCTCAACCGTTACGTGCAGGTCTTTTCCATCCTCGCGCTGGGCGGCGGTATCGCAGCCGTCACGCTCAGCGAGGAAAAGGGCGCAGCGGCATTTTTCCTCCTTCAGATCGCGCTCTACTTCGTCACCCTCTTCGCGCTCCTCGTCGGTGTGAGTAGCGCCCGCGCGGAGGCCGAGGAATGGCCGATCCTCTTCGCCCAACCGGCACCTCGATGGACGTCCGTCATCGGAAAATTCATCGCGCTCACCACGATCCTGTCCGGCGTGCTCGCGCTGCTTTTTGCGCCCGCACTGATCATGGAAGGAGCGCCCGCCGCGCTCGCGCAACTCTACATCCAGACGCTTGGACTCGCCGCGGTCTTCGGCAGCGTCGGCTTGTGCGCGGGCTTTCTCTCCGGCGATCGCGTGCAAGGTCTCATCGTCAGCGTCAGCGTGTGGCTCTTCCTCCTCTTCGGCCTCGATCTCGTTGCGCTCCTCGCCGCGCAGTGGCCGCCGCTGCAAAAGACTCCCGACGCCTGGGTCACGCTCCTGATGCTCAACCCGCTCGACGCCTTCCGCATTCAGGCGCTCTTCGCGCTCGAGCAAATCCCCCCCGAGTCCGCCAACAAGACGCCACTCGCCCACTGGTGGCTCACGCACGCGGGCCTGTGGCTCGCCGTGCTTTCCACCGCCTGGACCGCCGGCCTGCTGCTGATCACCAATCGGCACCTCGGGCGCCTGGAACTCTGATTGCTAAATGGCGTGATCCGCCGGCAGGTCCGCACCGGACCAGAGCTTGCACGAAGTCCAGTCCGCACGCGGTGCGGACCAGAATTCATCAGCGGGGGCTAGACCGAGCGGCACGAAGGCAAAAGTGCAGAGATACAGGCTTCCGGTGCTGATGTAGTTCTCGCCGAGCGAGGGCTGGTGGCCAGCGAGGCCGATGCGCAGCCAGCCCCCGGCGTCGAACGTGTCCGGCGCGCCGAGCGTGCGGCGGATGACGGCGCTGAGCGCGCCGCGGACTTGCGCGGGCGCGACGCCGGCCGGCAAGTCGCGTCGCAGCGCCATCGCGGCGAGGTGATGGAATGCGCCGCAGCGATACGTGATCGAACGACCGAGCGGCGGGTAGCTGCCATCGGGTGCGATGAGACGCTCCTGCACGGCGGCATAGCGGCGGGCGCGCTTGAACACAGCTCCGCGCAGGCTGCTCCAGCGCGAATCCACGGGAGCAATGAGATCGAGCACGGCGAGGAGCATCGGCTGGATGACGTAGCTGTTGTAGTAGTCCCAGTGGAAATTTGGCCCGTCCCCATACACGCCGTCGCCCTTATACCACTCCTCGTGCGCGGCGAGCGCGACCTCGATGGGCTCCGCCTGCCACTCGGCGCCGACGCTGGCGAGGAATGCTTCGATCGTCGCAGAAAAGAGCAGCCAGTTATTGCGGCCGGGCTTGAATCTCCGCGTGCTCTGAAGCGCCACGACGAGCCGCTCGCGGACCGGTGCGTCGAGGTTGTCCCATAGTTCCGCGCGGGCTCGGGAAAGGCCGAGAGCGAGAAACGCCGCGTCCACCAGGTTTTGTGCGGCGGCGGTAAAAGCGAGGCGATCGGCGGCGGCGGGATCGACGGCATTCGCCAGCGCCTGCCGTGTTAGCCCGGCGAAACGCGCGCGCATTTTCTCCTCTGCATCCGCCGCACCGGCGACGCCGAGCCACGGCGCGATGCCGCCGAGTGTGCGGCCCAGCGCTTCGAGATGAGTGACCGCGCGACGTTCCTCGACGCGTCCTTTCACCGCCTCGACAGGCATCCGCGCATTGAGTTGATTCGCGGCGAGATTCGCGATTACCGGCTCCGCGACCCGCGTGAGCATCGCGACCCACACAGCGCGATCATCGCCATCCGACTTCGCTACGACGCTCTCCGCCTTTATGGAAGCCGGACGCAGAGGCGCAAGGCTCGCCCCGGCGAGCGCGGCATTTCGGAGAAAGCGACGTCGGTTCATGCACCGCAGCTTGCTGGATTACGCAGCGGCCAGCAACGGCGCGGGCGGCGGCGTCATCTGGCTGAGCGCTTCGGTGAATGGGCGCATGTCCTTGAGCACGTCGCCGACGAGACAGTCGATAAGAGCAGCGCGATGCTCGGGGAAACGTTGCGCGAATTTCATGAAGCTGAATGTCGGATCGTAAAACGCGTGAATGAGCCGCCGAATCACATCCACGCCGGCCCATAGCGCGGGCTCGAATTTCCCGAGCCGAGCCGCGGAGACATCATACGCGGTGAGCGCCTGGTGAATGCACTGCGCGGCGAGTTCCGCGGAACTGAGCGCGAGGAAAATTCCGGATGAGTAGATCGGATCAAGGAAGGCGCGGGCGTCGCCGATCATCACCCAGCCATGGCCGCACGTCTGGCGGTTGAGATAGGCGAGTCGACCGATTGCGCGCACGGGGCCGACCCGCTCTGCATTGGTGAGCCGCTCGGCGAGTGCCGGGCACTTTGCGATCTCCGCGGCGAGCAACTCGTCCTTCGTGAACTGCTGCGCAAAGAGGTATTTCGGTGGCGCCACCATGCCGACGCTGATCACGTCGCCCGGCAGCGGGATATACCAAAACCAGCCTCCGCCGTGGGTTTGGAAGATGGTCGTCTCGCCCGCATCGATCCCCAGCAGACGTTTGCCGCCGCGGAAGTATCCCCACAGCGACGCCTTGTTGAGATCGGGCACTTCGCCCTTGAGCCCGAGTTGATTGCCGATGAGGCAATTGCGGCCCGTGGCGTCCACCACGACATTCGCGCGGACTTCGCCGCCTTCACCGGCTTCATCCGTCGCGACGACACCGACAGCGCGCCCTTCTTCAAAGATGACCGAGCGCACAAACCGCTCGGCGCATACCTCCACGCCGTTCTCCCGCGCGTGATCGAGCAGCAATCGGTCGAACTCGCCGCGCTCGACCTGCCACGTCATCGCGCCTTCGCCGGGAATCGTCTCGGAGAAATAAAACGGCGCCGACTCGCGTCCATTGTGCGCAACGAAGCGGACGCTATGCTTTTGCGGAAATGTCGACGCGCGCAGCTTCGGCAGCACGCCGAGGCGGTCGAGGATGCCGTAGGTTTGCGGGATGAGCGACTCGCCGATGTGATAGCGCGGAAATTTCTTCGGCTCGAAGACGATGCAACGGTGTCCCTGCCGGGCGAGGAACGTGGCCAGCGCCGCGCCAGCCGGGCCACCGCCAGCCACTGCGACATCGTAGGTGGATTGGGTCGGGGAGACGGGTGGTGTGCTCATGATTACGAATGCTACGCCTGCGTCACATGTGCGCCTTGACCTGAATCAAGGCTCCCGCGCACTGCGGCGCAGAGACGGGGACACGGCCCGCTCCATCGGCACGTTCCGTTTCATCGGCTCCGGGCCATTAGATGGCTCGCGGCCAGAGCCAATTCCATGGCCTGTTCGTAGTTGAGACGTGGGTCGAGCTGGCTTCGATAATCGCGCACGAGGTCCGACTCTTGAATGCCGCTGGCTCCGCCGAGACACTCGGTGACGTTTTCGCCGGTGAGTTCGATGTGCATGCCGCCGAGATGCGTCCCACAGTCCCTGAGGATGTGAAATGAAGCTTCGAGTTCGCTCAGAATATTGCTGAAGCGTCGTGTCTTGATCCCATTTCCCGTGGCCTCAGTGTTTCCGTGCATCGGATCGCAGCACCAGAGCACGTGCTGCCCGTGCCGCTGGATGGCCTCAACGATCGGAGGCAGGCATTGCGCAACCCGTCCCGCGCCAAACCGGTGGGTGAAGGTAAGCCGTCCGGGTTCGTTGTGGGGATTGAGGATCTCAGCGAGGGCCACCGCTTCATCGGGCGTGACCGTCGGCCCGATTTTGACCGCGAGCGGGTTAGCAATGCCGCGAAAAAATTCGACGTGGGCGCCATCCAGCGAGCGGGTCCTTTCCCCGATCCACGGAAAGTGCGTGGACAGATTGTAAAAGCCTGTCCGGCGCGGAACCTGGCGGGTCTGGGCCTGTTCGTAATGAAGGTGCAGTCCTTCATGGCTGGTGAAAAATTCAACGCGGTTTGCTTCCGAGATCGCCGCGCCGGTGAGGGCTTCGATGAACTTGAGCGACTCGCCAATGCTGGAAACCATCCGCGCATACTCCGCCGCTCGCGGTGATTTGGAGACGAATTCCAGGTTCCAATTCTCGGGGTGATGCAAGTCAGCAAAGCCGCCGTGGATCAGGGAGCGGATGAAATTGATGGTCAATGCCGAGCGTTCGTAGGCGCGCAGAAGAAGGACGGGATTTGGGGTGCGCTCCTCCGATGTGAAACCCGTGCCGTTGATCATGTCGCCGCGATAGCACGGCAGGGTCGTTCCGTTGCGGGACTCCGTTTCGGATGAGCGCGGCTTGGCGTATTGGCCGGCGAAGCGACCCACGCGAATCACGGATTTTCGCGCGCCTTGGACCAGCACGAGGCTCATCTGCAAAAGGATCTTCAGCTTGCTCGTGATCGCATCGGATGCGCAGTCAGCAAAACTTTCCGAACAATCGCCCCCTTGGAGCAGAAACCGCCGGCCGTGCGTCGCCTCCGCCAGTTGGCCTTTCAGGGTCTCGATCTCCCAGCTTGTGACCAAGGGAGGCAGACTCGAAAGCTGGGCGAGGGCTGACTTCAGCGCCTCTGGGAATTTATAAACCGGTTGCTGCTCGGCGACTTTGCCCTGCCAGGACGTTGGCGACCACACCGGGCGGCGAGAAGTGGCGCGTAATTTTGGGGCTGCGATGCTCACGTCTTGGAAGCCTATTTTTCGACGATATCGAACGGGATGGAGGGCAATGCGCCGAGGGGGATACGGCGAATTTTCCCGTTTACACCCATGCGCGCGGAGAAGGTTTGCACGATGAGGCTGCCCTTCTCTCCAGCGACCATTTTACTGGCGTCGCTGGCTAGTTCGATTTCGGCGCCTTCTGCGGAACTCGATGCGTGTTTGAGCGTGATTCCGGCGGGCGGATCGCTCAGTTCCATCTCAAGCCTGTTCGGCTTCTCGCTGAAAGCGGCGGTGATCTGAATACGCGCGCTGCCGCCGAGTGGAATCTTCACCGGGGTCTCGCTCGCGATCTTCACCTGGCCTGTCGAGACGAGGCGACCAGTGACGGCGACCCTGAGTTCTTTTGCCGGGACCAAATGATGATACGCAAACGCCTGTTGCATATCTTCGGCGGGGATCGCGGTGTGCAAAATCTCGCTCCCGCCGATGGTCGCGCGCCCCTCGACCTCGATGGCCAGCGGCTCATCCTGCGGTTCACTGAACGTGAGTGTGAGTTTCGCCTGGTCTTTGCCGCCGGGGACGTTGCCGCCACCGAGCTTGAAGTCCGACGGTGCTCCTTTCAGCGAGACGGCTATCTCGCCGCTGAAACCGTCTTTTCGCAACGCGTAGATCGTGACTGGCACGCTGCTGCCCGTGCGCCCGCTAAGGCTCGATGGCACCACGCGCAGCTCGAAATCGGGTCGCGGCGCGCTGACTCGCAGGCGGTAGGCATACTCGGAGCCGCCTCCGTGCTGCGCATCGGAGAGGTGGATGAAATAGACTCCATCGGCCGGCAGCTTGGCGGTCAACCGCGAGTCGGCGTGATGCGTGGTAAGGCCCGCTCCTTTGTCCTCGTTGTCGTCGTTGAGCGCGAGCTGCTTTCCGGCGGCGTCGGTGAGCTTAAGGACGGAATCGAGCGGCGAGTTCAATCGGCGTGCGTAGATCTCAGCGACGATCTCGCTGCCCTCTTTGCCTTCGATGCGAAAGACATCAGTGTCGCCGGGTTGGTCGATGCGGCCGTTGACGATCACGGGCGGTGTGAGTGGCTGCGGAGTGGCCGTCGCATTGTTCGGTTCCTTTTCGAGCACCTCCGGCAGGGTATCCACAGCGAACGGGACGAAGTTGGAAACCGATTGCCCGCGAGTGGCCACTAGAGGAAGCAGACCGGGTTTGGCGTCCTTCAGATTCAGCGCCAGGTCGGCTGCGGCCAGATTCCAGCCGCGCATTTGAACGTTGCACGTCGCGCCCACGGATCCGCCAAGCGGGAAGATGCTCGTTACGAACGGCATTTCGCCGACGGTGATGCGATAAACGAAATCCTCGCGCCCGCGATAGATCGAATCGCGAATCGCGATCTCGTATTCGCCATCCTTTGGAAACGCGTAGCAGAGCACCGGGTCGGGGTTGAAACGGAAGTCGTCGGCGTAGGCGAGTTCGTGGCCTTGCGCGTCGTAAATCGTGAGCGTCGCCTGGAACCAACCGGGCACCGCGTCGGGCAAATACGGGATCAATTTCCGCGCGCTCACGGCGACGAGCACGCGCTGGCCGCGGTGCGCCGTGAAGCGGAAGCGATCCTCTTCGCCGGCGAGAATCTGGCCGTTTATCACCGCGGGCAGCGTGATCGGCTTCACCTCGGTCTTCGGCTCACGCTGGCGCTGTCGGCGTGAGTTCCCGTCGATCTCCGCTTTGAGGCTGCCCTTCGCCGGGGGCTCGCTAAACTCCGGAATCTGGCCGACGCAAAAGACGAGCGGGTTTGAAAGTCCGCTGGGCGACGCGAGCCGGATCTCCTGGTCGCCGAGCTTCGCATCGGGGGCCATCTTCACGCGCAGCGTCACGTTCTCAGCGATGGCGTTGTTGAACGGCCGGCCGTTGCCGAAGCACGCGAGCTTTTCCTTGATCCCGGCAATCTCATCGCCGGCCTCCGCGCTCGCCGGCTTGGCGCTGCTCGATGACGCCGCTTTCTTTTCATCTTCGAGTTGCTTGAGCTTCTCGCGCAGCAGTTCGGTTTCCTTGCCGCTGAGCGGGCGCTGGAATGCGACTACTTTCGCCTCGACGCCGCGGCCGGTGAAATGCACATCGCCCACGCCGGTGAGGCCCTGCCCGCCGACGGTGATCTCAAACGTCTGCCCCTGCTGTCCGCCGGCCGGATAGACATAGCCGATGCGCGGCGCCTTCTGCGCGTGCGCGGTGGAGACGGCGACCAGCGAGGCGAAGATGACCGAGAAACAACGCGCGGTGATTTTCATGGCACGGCTCAGCTCATGATCTCGCGGAGCCGACCGCCGGTGGTGACGCCATCGGCGCCCGCAGGCATCACTTTCACTGCGAGGCCCTGCGGATGCGGGAGCGTGGCCTCGGTGTCGATGCCGAGCAGATCATACATGCTGCCGATCAAGTCGGTCGGACTGACGGGCCGCTCCGCGACCTCCTCGCCAGTCTTGTCCGACGCTCCGACGACGTGCCCGCCCTTGAAGCCGCCACCGGCGACGACGGAGTTGAAGACCTTGCCGAAATGATTGCGTCCTCCGCCCCACGGCGCCTCCCATTGCACACGCGGAGTCCGTCCGAATTCGCCGCCCCACCAGACGATCGTGCTGTCGAGCAGGCCGCGTTCGGAGAGATCTTCGAGCAGGGTCGAGAAGCCCTGATCGAGTTCGGGCAGCTTCCGGTTCATCGCTTGAAAGTGCTGCTTGTGGGTGTCCCAGCCGTTGTAATTGATCGTCACGTAAGGCACGCCGCGCTCAACCAACCGCCGCGCCATGAGGCACGACTGGCCAAAGGTGCTCGGGCCGTAGCGTTCGCGCAATTCGGGCTTTTCCTCCGAGAGCGCGAAGACTTTGCCGGCGTCGCCGAGGATGAGGTCGTAGGCTTCCTTCTCGCACTGCGCGAGCGCGGCGAGGCGCGGGTCGCCCTTGGCCGCGTGGTTGAAGGTATTGAGATTGTGCATCAGCTCGCGGCGCGCAATTTGCCGCTCCTCGGAAACGCCAGGCGCGACCACGCCCTCGACGACAAACGGCGTCTTCGCCGGATCACCGCCGGTGGCAAATGGCTTGTAGCGTGAGCCGAGAAACCCCGCCTCGTCGAACCGGCCCTGCGGCTGGGTGAGCACGATGTAAGGTGGGATCAATCCTTTGTAGCCGGCGGCGACGCCCTTGAAGTGCGAGACAACCGCACCCATGCAGGGATAGGCATCACTTTCGCCCGGCTTGTGGCCGGTCTGCACCATGTAAGACGCGGTCTCGTGGCCATTGTTGCCGTGCGTCATGCTGCGGATGATCGAGTATTTGTCCGCCTGCTTCGCGAGCCGCGGGAGCAGTTCGCAGATGCGAATCCCATCCACATTCGTCGCGATGGGCGACTTCAGTGGCCCGCAGAAATCGGTGCCCGCGTCGGGCTTGGGATCGAACGTGTCGAGGTGGCACGGGCCGCCCCACATCCAGATTTGAATCACCGCTTTCGCTTTCGCCACCGGCGCCGCGGCGAAGGCTGGAGTGATGATGCGGTCGCCGAACAACAATCCCGCGCTACCGGCGAGACCAAGGCGCATGGCTTCCCGGCGGGAGATACCGGGGTTGAGGGAGAAACGTGGAGTGTTCATAAGTCGGGTGCGTTGGGGGTTAGTGGCGGTGGAGAAATTCGTCGCTGTTGATCAAGGCCCATGCGACATCGGCCGGGTTGGTTGCGGGGCCGCTCGATCCTGGCTGGGTGTAATCCTCCACGACCTTCAACTCCTCGTCGGTCGGATAGCGCGAAAGGATGGCGAGATAGAGCGCGGTGGTCCGTTGCTTCGGACTATCTTTCGAGCGCAGCAACGCCTGCATCTTCGGCCCTTGCTCGATCTTGCGCTGGACTTGACTGGAGTTCAGCAGATGCAGCCGCTGGGCCGGCGTGATGCGACTGTTGCGCTCGCCCGCCATGCCGGTGTCGCGCGAGGAGCGGCCAAACAACTCGAGGAAAGAACTGGTGATGCTGCCATCCGCGAGCGCGATGGCCCGCTGATCTTCCGGGATGAAGGTGAATGGCTCCGGGATCGGGCTTGAGTATTTCTCGGTGGTGCCGCTGAGCTGATTCAGGGCATCGATGAGCACCTCGGCTTCGAGCCGCCGTGTCGCGTAGAAGGCGAAGTTCGCCTCCGCGTCGGGATGCGTGCTGCGCGGCAGCGACGAGAGTTGATAGGTGCGTGAATTCAGGATCAGCCGGTAGAGGTGCTTGAGATCGAAGTGCGCGCCGATCAGCTCGGCTTGCAGGTAGCGGAGCAGTTCGGGATTGCGCGCCGGGTTGTCGGCGCGGAGATCGTCGGCCTCCTCCACCAGGCCTCGCCCGAGCAACCAGAACCACACGCGGTTCGCGATGTTTGCGCTGAACCATGGATTACGCGGAGAGATGAGCCAGTCGGCGAAGACCTCCCGCGGATCCCGCTCAGCAGTCAGCTTCGCTGCCGTGCCGTCGGGAAACATCGGAGTTCCGACCGCGGGCAAAGCGGAATCGAAAAAGATAATCTCCTCCTTCCACTCGGCCGTGGCCTTGTGACCGAGCTGCGCGAAAAACGCCGCCATTCCCATGCGCCGCTCGTCCGGCCATTTCTCGGCGCGTGCCCCCATGAAGGTGAGCGCGACGGTGTGGGCGATTCCCTCGGGGTCCTTCTTCTGCATCGCGCGGTAGAAGTTCACCGGCGGCACGCGGAAATTGCTGCCGCTGGCCGTGAGCAATTCGCGGGCAAAGCGGTCGTAGGGCTTGTTTTCCACGATGCTCGTGTGAATCCAGCGGTGATAGGCCTGCACCGCATTTGGCCACAGGTTGATCGGGAACTCCGCCTTTACCCGCAGCACGTCGCTCCACTTCATCGCCCAATAGTCCGCGAATTCGTCGCGCGCGAGCAGGCGCTCGATGAGATCGCCCCGCTTGCGCATCGACTTGTCCGCGAGGAACGCCTCCGTCTCCTCCGCCGTCGGCAGCGTGCCAATGACATCCAGATAAACGCGCCGCACGAAGACGGCGTCCGAACAGGTTTTCGCGGGCTGAATGCCGAGCTTGTGCAACCGGGCGAGGACCAACTGGTCGATGTCGCTCAGCGGCGTCGGGGTCAATGCACTGTCGTAAGGATTGGCAGGCTCCGTCTCCGCGATCGCCGTCCCCGCAAGCGCGAGAACTCCGATCACCAGACTGAGCGTGCGCGCCTTCATAAGAACGGCTCGGTTGACAGTTCCGTGATCCCGTCCATCTCGACCGCAAAGAGCAGTTCATTCGACCCGCACCAGCGGATGAACTCGTCATCCGAACGGAACTCGTGGTCTTGCATGACCGACAGCGCGGTCCGTGTGAAAGGATCGAGGTCAGTGACCTGCGCTGCGGAAGTGACGGACGTGGAGTTCATGGCAACTTCGTTACTTAAAGCAACCCCGGTAAGCGCCCGTCCATTGCCGCCAGACGTCCCGCATCTTGACCTGGGTCAAGCTGATCTCCGAATCCTGCGTCCCTGACAGCGTCCATCCGATTTCGCGACAGCATCGCCGGCGCGATTTCCTCCGTGCGGAGATAGCAGCCGGGATCTTCGGCCCACGCATCGCCGTGGCGCTGCCAGGCGCGGACGCGGAAGCCGCCGCCGCAAATGGCGCGGAAGCGGCAGTCGGCGCAGCGTCCGGTGAGCGGGCGCGATGCGCTGCGCAGGCCGTTGAGCAGCGCGTCGTCGGTGCGCTGCCAGATGCGGCTGAAAGGCTCGGTCTTCACGTTTCCCAGCGTGTGGTCCTGCCAGAACTGGTCGGGATGGACGGAACCCTGCGTGTCGATATTTGCCAGGCCGACGCCGGAGCCGTGGTTGCCGCCGCCATTCCAGCGGAGCAACTCCAGCGCGCGGGCGGCAGCCGCAGGATCGCGTTCGCTCTGGCGCATCCAAAGATACGCGCCATCGGCGGGCTGATCGACCGTAAGCACTTCGCGCGTCTGCCCGGCGCGATGCCACGCTTCGACGCGCTCCATGATCGTGTCGAGCGCCGCCCGCGTCTCATCCGGTTCCAGCAGCGAGAGCTGCGCGCCGCGCCCGCTATAGACGAGGTGGTAAAAGCACACGCGCCGGATTTCCTCCGCCTCGATGAAATCGAGAATCCGCTCCAGGTCGGTGACGGTGTGGCGTGTGAGCGTGAGGCGCAGGCCGGACTTCTGGCCGACCTCGCGCAGGTGGCGGAAGGCGGCGACGGTCTTGTCGAACGCGCCGGTGCGTCCGCGGAATTGATCGTGCGTCTCGCCGATGCCATCGAGCGAGATGCCGACATAGGCAAAGCCGAGCGCGGCGAGCCGGGCCGCTTTCTCCGCGTCGATGAGCGTGCCATTGGTCGAAAGCGTGAACCGCACGCCGCGCTCGCGCGCATAGCTGGCGATGTCGAAGAAGCGTGGATGGATCAGCGGTTCACCGCCGGAGAGGAGCACGCCGGGCACTCCGAAGTCCGCGAGATCATCAATCGTCGCGCGAAACTGCGGCAGCGTGAGTTCGCCGGGATAGTGCCGCGAGGTGGAGTCGGAGTAGCAGTGCGCGCAGCGCAGATTGCAGCGGCGCGTGATGTTCCAGACCACGATTGGTTTTCGCTCCGCCGCCGAGCGCGGGGCGGCGTGGCCGATGCCGTAACGAAGCGCATCGGCGGGTTGCGGGACATCGCAGAGGAGGCGGGTGAGATTGATCATAAAGTGGCCAGCGCCGGCGGCTGGTAGGTGCAGAGCGGCTCTTCGGCGAGGTAGTCGCCGGTCATCGCGTAAGCTCGCGCGCGGGAGCCGCCGCAGAGGACGCGGAACTCGCAGCGCGCGCATTTGCCTTTGAGCAGATCGGCATCGCGCAGCTCGCGGAAAAGCGGCGAATCGCGATAGACATCGAGTAGTTCATCCTCGCGCACATTGCCCGCTGTGATGGGCAGGAAGCCGCTCGGCTGGATGTCGCCGGTGTGCGAAACGAAGACGAATCCATTGCCATCGTTGATTGGCAGCAGCATGGGTTTTGGCGTTGACGGATTGCGCCGCCATTGCTGCATGGCGACACGCCGGTAGTGCTGCCCTTCGGTCGTCTTGATCGGGTAAGGAACGCACAGGGAGAGCGCGTAGAGTTGCTCGAAGAGCGTTTCGAGTTCCTCGCCGAAAAGCAGATCGTCCGTCTTCGCGCGCCCGGTCGGCACGAGCTGAAAGACGCTCCAGAGCGACGGCTTGATTTCCTCCAGCAGCCGGATGAATCCGTCGAGTTCGCCCAGGTTTTGCCGGGTGAATGTCGTGTTGATCTGCACCTCCAGCCCGGCCTCGCGTGCGGCGAAGATGCTCTCGATGGTTCGATCCCACGTGCCCGGAACGCCGCGGAAAGCGTCGTGCGTTTCGCGCGTCGCGCCGTCGATGGAGAGCGAGACGCGCCTCAGCCCCACCTCGCGGAACCGGCAAAGATCCGCCTTCACAAAGCGCGGCGTCGCGCTCGGACTCATGGCCACCGGCACACCGCGCTGGGTGGCGCCGGCCACGATCTCCAGCAGATCTGGCCGCATCATCGGATCACCGCCGGTGAGCACGAATACTTTCGGCTGAGCCCGCGCGACTTGATCGAGAAAACTCTCCAGCGCTTCACCGCGCAGCTCGCGCGGATCGCGCCGGTGGATGGCCTCCGCACGGCAATGCCGGCAGGCCAGCGCACAGGCCCGCGTCACTTCCCAGATGATGATGAATGGCCGCTCGGCCCAGGGACTGGTCATGCGGTGACGATGATCAAGCCTCGCGCGACGTGCATTGACATGAGTCAAGCCGTGGGCGGGGTCGCTTCATGCAATGGCGAGAACGCGACGGCTTCGATCTCGACGAGCAGTTCCGGGCGGCAGACGTCGGCGTGCGCGTAGATCACAGGGACGGGACCGAGGCGACGTTCGCAGACCGCACGGCAGCGCTCGAAATCCTCCGGGCGTTTCACATACACGCGCACCTTGGCAAGATCCGCGAGGGTCGAACCGCCGCCGGCGAGGCCGTGGCGTTCGCAGTTCTCGGCGTCGATCAACCGCTCGATGTTGGTCAGTGTTTGCTCGGTCTGTTTTTCCACGTCGCCGAGGTGGAGACTTTCCGAATGCACGATGCTGGCGGTGCCGGAAATCCAGGTGGTGACGTAGCCGCCGATGGTGATCGCCATGGCGCGGGAGAATTTTGGGCTCTTGAGCGAGAAGCGTTGGGCGTAATCAAACGAGGGCGTTTGCAGCGGATTCTCCAGCGGATACAGGCGCACGTCTTTCCGCTCCGTCTGGATCGCGAGACAGGCTGCCGCCAGGCCACGACCCTGCGTGCCGATGCCGGTGCTGGCGGGGTAGGAAACCTTGCCGTTGCTGGAAGCGACGAGCCGGCGGCCAAACTCCATGCCGTCGAAGAAATCCGTCCGCGAGCGGTTCAGCTCGCGATAGCGCTCGGTGCCATCCTCCGGCACGGTGATGCCGCCTTGATAGAGCCAGATGCGGGCAACTTCGTCGAATGAAGCTCCGGCTTGCGAGACGTGCTCGCGCAGCGTGGTAAAGACCTCGCGCGTCTGATCATAGGCCGTGTGGCCTTCGCCCTCCCCAGCGCGTGCGGCGGCGTGAATCCAGCGCAGGCCGTCGTAACTCACGGTGACCAGATCCGGACCGAGATACTGAATCTCCGCGCCGTTGGTCCCGACCGCCCACGCTTCGATCGCCAGAGCCGCGCCGTCGCAAGGCGGCTGGGGTAGAAAAATTGTCACCGGCATCCGCTCGCCGAAGAACGCCTCCATCAGTCGCCTCAGCGCGCCCTCGTTGGCCATGTCGCGCATATACACCGTCTGCGCGGTGACAGTCATCGGTTCACCCTGCTGCCGGAGGATCGCGCGCATCGTCGAGAGCGCCTCCCACGCCTGGTCGAGAAACTCCCCTTCCGGCTCCGGCGTCACCATCAGCGCGACCCGGCGCTCCTTCTCCACGCCGACCACCGAATGCTGCTGCCGGCTCAGCAGACACGGCGGCACATCGGGTATTTCGCTGGGTGTAAATGGGCTGCCGGCGACGGTGCCTGCGCGTGATTGGAGCAGCCGACGTGATGGCGAGAGGTGGTAGCAAAGTGGAGCGGCGCATACGGTGGAAGCGGCTTCGTTTGTGATGTCGGCAATCGGGCAATGGGGAGAGTTCATACCCTTGAATACCCGCCGGCGACCCCTCGTCCCGGAGCCAAGTCGCGGGGTGCTTGACCTGGGTCAAACCTCCAACCAATCACTGCGAGCAAAGCCGCGACTGCCGACCTCACCACGTCGCCAACGGCCGCACCGCGGGCACCGGCGCATCGGTGTCGGGGGTCAAAAGCACCGTGAGCGTGAGGTCGGTCACGTTGTTCAATTCGATGGCGAGCTTGCGCACACCGGTCGAGCTGGCGCCCTTGATTTGCTGGCGTTCGAGCTTTGGCGAAGTCGGGAGCGGCTTGGCGGGCATGACACGGAAGCTCGCGCCGGCAGGCGAAAGAATGCGCGCGGTGAGTTTGCGACCGTCGATCGTGAGCGTCGCGGTGGCGCCAGCGCAGGTCACTTCGGCCTTGGTGTGCATGAACCACCACAGTTGCGCCGGTTGCTTGGCCTGCACTTCATCCTGCACGACGACCTGATGACCGATCAGCGCGATACCGCGCCGCACGCTCGCCGCCGATTTTGCGTAGGCCGTAGTGAGATCGGCGATCGCGAAGGAACGCTCAGGTTTGGACGCGAACGATGTGATGGGTGCGACGGCGCGCGGGTCTTGATCCGGCTCTCGTCCCGAATTGAGGACGAGCGTGTTGTGGCCCTCGGCGCGGCAGCGGTAAAAGTTCCACCGCCCGGTGCCGAAGTAGCCGGGGATATTGTAGTCGTCGGCCCCGAGATCCAGCGCCCAGCGGCGCCCGACGGCATCGAGCACAATGCTGCCGAGATCGAGGTGGCCGTGATTCACTTTGTTGTCGCCGCCTTTGAACCCGACAAACGTCGCATCGGGATCGTCCCACGCGCTCCGCATCGTCACGACTTCCGCGTTGCGATAGTAGCGCGCGAGCGGCAGCGCTCCGAGCGTCGGCTGGCGTTCGATCCACGCCGCGCCCCACAGCAGATCGAGCGCGGACGGCGTGCGCATCGTGTGCCCGATGCGCCATGCGGCGAAGGCCGGCGCATCGAATTTCGTCGCGAGCCAGAGCAGTTGCGAGCCGCCCGGACCGCCCTCGCTGGCATCGGCGTAGTTGAAGCTCTTGCCGAGTGGGCCGGTGGTGTGAATCGGGAAATCGCCGGCTTTGGCAAAGCCCTCGATCTTCGAGAGGCCGTAGTCCGTGCCGAGTGCAGTATCGAGGGCCGCGAGCATGAGCACGTTGTATTTCGTCGCGTAGTCCCAATAGCCCGGACCTTCGCCCCACGCGCCATCGGGCGCAAAATGCTGCATCGCGCGCGGCACGCTCTTGATCGCCGCGGCGAGGATTTCGCCGGCAAGCACTGGTTCTTCATCCGCGATGGCGAGCGCGCCAAGCGTCATGCCGCCGTTGCAGACTTGGTTCCAGTTGTGTTGCGCGGCAGCCCACCAGCGATTCTTGCGATAGATTTCGAGCGACGCCTTGAGTCCCTTTTCCACGATGGCCCTCTTGAGCGCCACTCGCTGCGCCGGGGTCCACTCGGCATTGAGCCAGTCGTAGCCAATGGCAAAGGCGGCCGTCATCTCCGCCGTGTCGAGAAAGTGGCTCGGATTCCAGTCCTTGAAATTCGCGGCAGCATTGAGTTCCAACCAAAGCCGCTCGCGATAACGCGCATTGCCGCTGAGACGGAACGCCATCGCGAGTGTCACCGTCCGCTCAAACACCTGGCGGCTCGTGGCGAGCAACCGTTTGCCATCGGGGATTACGTATTCGCTCGGTTTCGCGTGCAGCAGCTTGTCCGCATCCATGCGAATCTCAGTCGCCCACTTTCCAGCTTCGGGCTGAGCCGCCGCTTTTTCGCGCAGCGCGCGGAAATCGGCATCGGTGGCGAGCAACCGCGGATGACTCTTCTTGAGGCTGGAAAGGATCTGCTCCGCGGTCGGCTGTTCCGCGGCGAAGGCCAGCGACGCGAGCAGGACAAGGAACGTCGGGAAAATGAAGCGGCGGGAGAATGGGAACATGGCCCGACGCTCGTCGGCGCCGGGCGGCTCCGCCTTGATGCAGGTCAACGCGACCTGCTACAGCTCGCCGAGGTTCCGGCGCAGGATTTTGTCGAGCCGTTTTGGATCGAGGATGGTGATCGTTTTACCGGCCACACGGATGAGCTTTTTCTCGCGAAAGTCCGCAAAAGTCCGCGAGAGCGTCTCGCTCACGGTGCCGATCTCGGCGGCGAGCACGCGCTTGGTGCCGTCGAGTTCGATCGAGACCGATTGAGCGGGAAGTGGGCGCGGGCAGCGCTTGATGAGCCAGTTGGCGAGACGCGTTTCCACATCCTTGAGCGCGAGGTCGTCGAGCAGGCCCACGATCACGCGCAGGTGCTGGCTCATCGAGCCGAGCATGCGCAGCGCGAGTTCGGGACGGTTGCGCAACAGGGCCAGGACGTCGGCCTTCGGCACGAGAAGGATCGTGCTGTCCTCGATCGCCCGCGCATCCGCCGGGTAGCCGCCGGCGCTGGCCAGTGCTGCCTCGGCGAACGATTGGCCCGCGCGAAAAACCGAGATGACCTGCTCCTTTCCCGTGGCGCTGACTCGGTGAACATTCACCGCCCCGCGTTGCACGACGTAGAAGCCCTCCGACGCCGAGCCTTCGCGGAAAAGGTAGGCACCTTTGGCGAGTTCCTTCGGGATGACGAAGGAGGAAATCAAATCAAGATCCTCGGACGGGAGCCCGGTGAAGAGCTGACAGCCTCGCAGGGTGTGAGCGACAACGACTTTGCGGAGATCGGCGAGTGGACTGGCCATTGGCGCGATCATGCGGTCGCCGGATAGCTGGGCGCAACCACGCAGCTAGGCCTCCGGCGTTTCGCGCCAGAAATACGTGACCCAGCTTCCGTCGGGCTGCGGCTCAACGCGTGAACTGAAGTTTTCGCTGCGCAGCTTTTCGATCAGCGGAGACGGCAGGAAGGGCGCGATGACGGCGAGGCCCTCGCCCACCTTGAGCGCGTCCACGCGTTTGCGGATGGCGGGGTAAGGCTCGATGCCCTCGGCGAGAAGCTTGCGGACGTCGAGGCGTTTGAAGGTCGGAGGAGACATGGCGGTATGGGTGGAAAGGATGATCGCCTCAAGTCGGAGTGCGAGCCTTGACGTGGGTCAACGAACGCGGGCATTCGCGAGTCCATCAGCGGCTTGGCGCCCGGCTGGAGGTAACTCTTCATGCAGGGCTTCCAGCGTTGACCTGCATCAAGGCGCGGGAGCTTCGCGCATGAAACGATGCTCGCATGACAACTTGGATCGAAATCGACGCCCGTGGACTGGAGCCGCCAATGCCGATGGTCCGCATCCTCGAAGCCGTCGCGGCGCTGCCCGCCGACGGCGCGGTCATCGCGCGCACTGATCGCCAGCCCATGCTCCTGCTTGCTGAGCTGCCGCGACGCGGCTTTGCCGGCGCCAGCGCACCCGCACCCGATGGAGAAGGTTATGTTACCAAAATCCAGCGCGTCTAAGTGCCGGCACCGGCGCATCCCGGACGCGCCGCGCATCACCGCGGCCAACGCCCCGTCGGCATCGCTGCCGTTGCGCTTCATCGTCGCGGGGATTGTTGCGCTCGCCATCGCTGGCGGCTGGCTCGTGGCGCAGCCGGCGCTCGTCACGCAGTATCACTACGGGCCGGATGCCGTGGCGTTCACGCATCTCGTGCTGCCCGGCTTTGCGGCGTCGGTCGTCATGGGCGTGCTCTACCAGCTCACGCCCGTCGCGCTGGAGGCAAAGCTGCACAGCGAACGGCTCGCCCACTGGCACTGGTGGCTGCACGTCGCGGGTGTCGCCGGGATGGTCTGGATGTTTCATCGCTGGGACATGAAACAGCTCGGCCATTTCGGTTCGGTGTTTGGCCTCGGCGTCGTGCTTTTCGTTTACAATATGACACGCACGCTCGCCCGCGTGCCGCGCTGGACGCCGGTCGTTTTCGGCATCGCATCGGCGGTCGGCTGGTTGCTCGTCACGATGCTCGTCGGTCTCTTTCTCGCCTGTGTGAAGTGCTGGCCGTGGCTTTCGCCATTCGCGCCGCTGGCGCAGATGCACGCGCACGCGCATCTCGGAGTGCTCGGCATTTTCATCATGCTCACCGTGGCCGTGAGCTACCGCATCGTGCCGATGTTTGCGATCAGCACGATGCAAAGCGCCCGCCGTGCTTGGTGGTCGATCGCGCTGCTCAATCTCGGCGTCGCCGGGCTTGCGCTGACGATCCTTTTCCAAAGCCCGTGGAAGCTCGCCGCCGCGCTCGTGACCATCGCCGGACTCGCCCTCTACGGCATCGAACTCCGCGCGATCCTCCGCGCGCGGACGCGGGCCGTGCTCGACTGGGGGATGCGCTCCTTCCTCACCGGCCTCGGATTGCTCGCGCCGCTTTCCATTGTCGCGCTCGTGCTCTGCTGGCCGGGGCTGCCGACGACATCACACACGCTCCAGTGCGAGAACGTGTATGCGGTGCTCGCGATCTTCGGCGTGCTGTGGTTCGCGATCCTCGGGATGCTCGGAAAAATCCTGCCGTTCTTCGTCTGGTTCCATCGCTACAGCGACGAGATCGGGCGCAACAAAGTCCCGCAACTCGCCGACATGTATTCCGCGAAACTCCAGGCCACCGGCTACTGGCTGCACCTCGCCGGACTGCTCGGCACCGCAGGCGCGGCGGCTTCCCAACTTGCCCCACTCGCCACCGCAGGCTGCGCGTTGCTCGCCGCGAGCGTGCTCACTTTCACCATCAATGCCGCGCTCATCCTCAGCCACCTCCGGCGCGGGCGGACCACGACTCCTGATCTCCCGCTGCACACCGCGCCAGCTTCCACATGACTACGACCGCTCCCACCGAAGCCGATATCTGGCAGACCCTGCGGCGAATCATCGATCCCGAGCTGGGATGCAACATCGTGGATCTTGGAATGATCTATCACGTCGCCCTCGAACACGCGCACGTTCGCGTGACGATGACACTGACCACACCCGGCTGCCCAATGGGGGACATCCTGACCAGCGCCGCTGAATCCTCGCTGCGGGCCATGCCCGGCATCGAGGACGCCGAAGTGCGTCTCGTGTGCGAGCCACGGTGGACCGTCGCGCGCCTCTCGCCCGCCGCCCGCGAGCACCTCGGCGTCCCCGCCGATGCGTGACACTGCCGGGCGCGCTCCCCTTACGCGAGCAACGCCTGAACGACTTCCGCCGCGGTGTAGGAATTGCCATCCGTGGAGAGGAAACGCGCGACGTTGGCGACTTCGTTTTCCGCGGTGAGCGGCGCCTTCTCAAGGTGTGCGCCGTGCATCTGGGGCGAGACCAATAAATCGTGATGTGGCGTGCTTGGAACGGGGGGGTGCTGTCAGAAGCATGGTGAAAAGCGTTCGCGTGAAATCACCCCCCGGTCACGCCGCCACGTTTGATCTGCAACTACTGCCTTTGCAGGATGATGACGGCGATGAGTGCGACGTGGACGAATTTCATGCGTTGCTCAAGGCGCTGCAACCAGCACGCAGCGGAAGCCGTCGCATCGCCAGCGCCGATCGGCGGTCTGGGGTGCGCGAAAGGATGAGAGCAACGGTGTGCGTGCGCTGCTCCCCCATGACGCACCGCGCAAAACGTGCAGCTTCTTCTCGGCATTGAACCAGTCCTCGCACCATTCCCACACGTTGCCTCCCAGGTCGTAGATCCCCAGTTCGTTCGCCGGAAAGCTCATCACCGCCGCGGTCACGGCAAAGCCATCGGCATAGCCTTCCATGGTCTTTTCTGATTTGATGCGCTTCCTGCAATCTTCGTCCGCGTAGTTGCCCGCGCCTTTGATGGGCGGCCATTGCCGACCCCATGGATACACGTCTTTGATCTTTGCACTGAGGCTTTCCGGCGTTGCTTCAGAAGCGGGCTCATATTCACCGATGCCTACAGCGATGCTCCATTCGCGATCCGAGGGCAGGCGATAGGTGCGCCCTTCTTTCTTGCTCAGCCATTCGCAGAACGCCTTCGCATCGTCCCAGCTCACGTTCACCACGGGTTCGTCACCGCCCGCTCCAACAGGGATCTTTTCCATGACGACGTTCTGCCAGGATGTATCTGCGGCAGCGTTGGTCGCGGCGTAGGCGGCATAGTCAGCGCGTCTCGTCTCGTGGATGCACATGAGGATTTCACATCCCGGCACAGGGACGAACTTCATGCCCAAGCTGTTCGTGAACGACTTGTTCTTTGTGGCGGTTGCAACGGCTTTGTGATTCGGCAAAGCGCCGGGCACATTGTTGAAATCGAAGCCCTCCACCGCCTCGGCAGCGAGAGTAGATAGGCGATGGTGCATCTGATAGACGAACGGCCGCGTGTCACCCACGCCTCCACCATAGCGGTTGCAGAGGAAGATCACGAAGGTCCGCGAGAAGGGATCAATCCAGAGCATCTGCCCGGTCCATCCAGTGTGGCCATAACTGCCGATGGGGAACAGCGCGCCGCGTGCGAGTGAATAATCATGCGGCGGCGTGCGGTAGGGCGTGTCGATGTCCCAGCCGAGTCCGCGGCGCACTGGCAGGTTCTTCGCATCAGGACTCGTGAGGCCGGGCGGGCTTTGCACGGTGGTGAAGAGCTTGACTGTTTCGGGCTTGAAAACGCGCACGCCATCGAGTTCGCCGAGGTTCAACATCATCCGGGCAAAGCGCGCCATATCCGCGGTGGTGGAGAAGAGCGATGCATGAGCCGCCACACCGCCGACGAGACGAGCCACCGTGTCATTCACCTGCCCGCGTTCCGGAAAGTCGGTTGGCGCGACACGTTTTAACCGATCACCGCCCGGTCGAAACACCGTGTCGCTCATGCCCAGTGGTTTGAAGACTTCGGTCGTGCAGAACTCATCGAACTTCCTGCCTGTGACCCGCTCGATCACACCACCAAGCACCATCGTGCCGGCGCTGCTGTAGGAGAATGCCGTGCCAGGCTCGAACAACAGTTTCGTGTGGCAGGCCTGGGCCATGGCGTCCGCGTGAGAGCCAAAGGGCGGCAAAGTGGAATTCAGATTCACGGGCAGGCCCGAGCTGTGCAGGAGAAGGTGGCGAATCGTGATCTTCTCGCGCCCTTCGCCCGTGAACTCCGGGAGATGCTTCGACACGGGGTCATCAAGACTCATCAAGCCGCGTTCCACGCAAAGCATCGCCGCACTTGCCGCCGTGATGACCTTGGTCACCGAGGCCAGCTCAAAGATCGTGTCCTCGGTCATCGGCTCGACTTCGGGCTTAAGCGTGCGATGACCGAAAGCCTTGTGATACGAGACGCCATCGCGTTCCACCCACAGCGCCGCACCGACGATTTGCGATTCCTTGATCGCGCCCTCGACCACCGCGTCCATCTCGGCGAGTTTGTCAGCGCGAAAGACGTCCGCCACGTCTGCGCCTCGCGTCGTGAACGCGAGAGAAAGGATGGCAGCGCAAATCGCAAGAGAACTCTTCATGGCAACGGGTTACTTCGCGGCCGGTTGGCTCGCCGCCAGAATGGCCTGCTTGTTCTTCGGCCACTGCGCGTTTGGCAACGCCTCCCTCACCCGAAAATTGCGGAAGCTCGCCTCGGTGCTGGCGCCGAGCATGATGCTGTGTTTGTCCACGCCGATCAGCGGATTGCTCACCGTGATGCTCTTGTCGTCGAGCGTGCCCACCACTTCCTCGCCTTTGATCTCCATCACCACCGTATGCCAGTCGCCGAGTTTCAGCGGCGCGAGCACCCGGCTCAATGGCATCTTTTCACGCTGCTTCGTCGCCGGGTTGATGCGGTCGGCATCATACGGCGTGAGAAAGAGCCCGCCTTGTCCGACGCTCAATGAGATCACGTAATCCTTCACATCCGTCGCCTTCACGAAGAGCGAGCGATACAGCCGTCCCTCAGCGGGCACATCGTCCAGGCGCACGTCGCATTGAATGATCGCATCCTTGAATTGGAATCCAAACGACGCGGTCGCCGGATGATGGGCTTCTGGATTCTCGATGCCTTTGAAAGTGCCATCGACCAGCTCCCAGCGCCCGCCTTTACCCGTTCCGGGACCGGCATTGTATTTCCAACCAGTGAACCCGCTGGCGAATCCGACTGGCTTGCCGGTCAAGGGCGCGAGCGGCTTGGCGAAGTCCTCGCTAACCAGCAGCTTCCCGCGCGTGGTCATGAGAGTTTGTGGCAGCGTATCTCCGGCGAGAGCCGCCGTGGCTAGGAATACGAGGGCAGCAGTGAAGCAATGTGGCCTGAGGTTGGTAAGCATGGGTCTTTGCGATGAGGGATTCCAAGGGTGAAGACCCTTGAATGGTTGGCGCGATAGGGTTTCTCGCGGAGGCTTATCTTCACGAGGGATTTCGAGGGCGGGAAAAGTATCGATCTCCGACTTGAGGAATGCGATGCAGCGAGCCGCTATGAGGGCAGAACCTTTTCGGTCGCCGCGGCGCGAGGATAAAGACGTTCCAGCCAGCCGGGCTCGCGCACGTCGAGCGTTTCCGCACCGAGGATTTCGGCGCGTCCGAGATAGCCGACGGGGCGCTGAAGATCGTCGCGAGGCACCACGGGAAGCCTCCCGATCTTGTGCCGAAGCATTTTGATGAGTGCTTCGCGGAGCGTTTCGTCGGGATGGACGACGACGAGTTTGCTGACTCCGGCTTCGCCCACGGTGAGAAGATGCTGGCCCGAATCGGCCGCGCGGAGCACGTCGCTGCGGGTGATGATGCCGACCAGGCGCTCCTTGTCGTCGAGGATCATCGAAGCATGTCGGCGCGCCACAAGCGGGTCGTTCAAGGCAATGCCGGTCGCGAGGGCTTCGATCGTCATCGTCGCGGGAACGGTCTGAAACTCGCTCGCCATGACGTCGGACACGCGAATGTGCGCCAGCGGATCTGGCGCATAGCTGTGAGGCACCGATACTCCGCGACGCGCGATTTTTTCGGTCATGATCGAATGGCGCGTGATGAGATGCGCGACGAGGAAAGCGGCCGTTGCGCCGGCGAGCAGCGCGGGAAGGGCGTGCGGTTGCATCGTGGTTTCAAAGGAGAACACGATGGAGGCGAGCAGCGCGCGGGAGGCGCCGGCAAACATCGCCGTCATCCCAACCAGAGCCGCGAGTCCGATGGGCAGATCGAGGCCGGGCACGAGGTGATTCACTCCCACTGCAAGCAGTGCGCCGAGGCCGCTGCCGATGGTCAGCAACGGCGCGAGTGTTCCGCCCGAGGTGCCGCTGCCGAGGGCGATGAGCCACGAGAAGAGCTTCATCGCGCAGAGCCAGGCTACGATCTGAATCGGCATGGTGTTGGAAACAACTTCCTCGATGTTGTTGTAGCCGACACCCAACGTCCGCGGCGCGATGTATCCGATCAGCCCGACGCCCACGGCACCGATAGCGGGCCACCACGCCCAATGAATTGGCAGCCGCTCGAATTGATCTTCCACCCAATAAACAGCACGGCTGATGAACGCGGCCGCCACGCCCACGCAGGCGCCGAGCACCAGAAACGTGAGCAGGAACTCAGGCCCAGGAGTGGCGACGGCGGGCATCGCGAAAATTGGCTCCGGACTGAAAAACCAAAGCCGCACCGCCGACGCGGTGGCGCACCCAAGAGCCACCGGCACCAGGGAGCGCGCGCTGAATTCAAAGAGCAGAAGCTCGATCGCGAGCAGCACGGCGGCGATCGGGCTGCCGAAAATGGCGGTCATTCCCGCGGCCGCGCCGGCGGCGAGCAGGATCTTCCGCTCCGAGGCGGTCACGCTGAAAATCTGCCCGAGTAACGAACCCAGCGCACCGCCGGTCGCGATGATCGGCCCTTCGGCGCCGAAGGGACCGCCGGTTCCGATCGAGATCGCCGCGGAGACCGGCTTGAGCACGGTGATGCGCGCCGGAATGCGGCTGCGATTCAGCAAAATCTGCTCCATCGCCTCCGGGATGCCGTGCCCTCGAATGGCCTTCGAGCCGTAGCGCGCCATGAAGCCGATGATCAACCCGCCGATCACCGGGACGAAGACAACGACGAGGCCGAGATGATTATCGGCCGGTGAGACGGGCGTGAGCGCGAGGCGCTGGTAGAAGGCGAAATTGGTGATCAGGTAGATGAGTTGCACCAAAGCCCACGCGACCACCGTCGTGACTCCGGCGAGTCCGATCGAACTGGCCGACAGGAACAAAACGCTGTGGCGATGAGGAGTGGTGGTCATAGGCGGGAAAGAGAGTTGCCTGGGCTGGTCATTCCACGGCGATTTGATCGAGGAGCGCGCGGAAGCCGGGGCCGATCCGTCGGAGTTCCTCCCGGTGGGCAGTGGAAAGTTTCGCGAGGACGCGCTGCCCACGTTTGGTCAGCTTGACCATTACTTTTCGGCGGTCTTCTGGCGCGGTCTCGCGCGACACAAGTTTCTCCGCAGTCAGCCGATTAACCAAACCCACCGCGCTATGGTGCCGCACCTGCAATTTGTCCGCGAGTTCGCCGACGGTGACCTGCTCGCGGCCCGGAAAACCTTTGATGGCGAGCAAGGCCTGATGCTGCTGCGGTGCAAGCCTCTCCGAGGCCGCGGCCTCCTCACTGAAACGAAGGAACTGTCGGAGCGAATACCGCAGAGCGGCCAAAGCCTCATAGTCGGACTTCGAGAGATCGTGATCGGGTGGAGAAGAAACGTCAGCCGGCGGCATCGTGAGCAAAGCGCCAGCAATACATCGCAATACGATATAAGCAAGCGACTCACGCGTTGCGTTGCACATGAGGCTTGGTTACGCGACCCTCGGGTGCGCTGACTCGAACCCACGAACCGTCGGAAAAGCAGCAAATCCATGAATCGCGACACACTTTTTCTCCTCAAACCTGATTTTACCGACGGTGACAAGGGACCCTACTTCTGCCCCGGCTGCGCGGAGATGGCCGGATTGCTGGAGTTTTACCCGGTGCTCAAGCCGCACCTCGAGGTCCGCTACGTGAACTTCCCGCGGCCACGACCGGAGCTGGCTCCGTTGTTGGGGGAGGAAAATCAAAGCTGCCCCGTGTTGGTGCTAAAGGCGCTTCCGCCGAATCTCCCCTCCAACCTCCAGGTTCAGCATGCGAACGGACAGGCGTTCGTGGAAGGAGCGCGGGAAATCGCGGAGTATCTGGCCCACGTCCACGGGGTCGGCATTCCGCACTGATGGCGGGAGCGGGAGCAGCGGCGATGGCGAAGAGATTCCAGAGTGCCCCGGCGGTGATCCAAATCTTCGGGAAGTCCAGTCTCGCTCCGGATTTTCACGCGCCCGCTTCGAGGTATTCTTTCAACGCCACCGCTTGATTGTGCTCTGTGTCCTTCGCGCCATAGATGAGGGTCACCGTTCTGCCAGTCGCCAGTTTGCGCAACTCCGCGAGCAACTCGGGCAGCGCATCGAGTTCCGCGAAGTAGCGGCGTTTGAATTCCACCCATCGCGCGGGATCATGGGCGAACCATTTTCGCAAGGCTGTGCTCGGCGCGATTTCTTTGCGCCACTGATCGATCCCGGCCTCCGCCTTGGAGACGCCGCGCGGCCAGAGACGATCCACCAGCACGCGACAGCCGTCGCTGCGGGCGGGCTTTTCGTAGGCTCGCTTTATTTTGAAAGACATCTCGTCACGGAAGCATCGGAGCTGATTTGCACATTAGGGATCATGAAGAGCGACAGGGAAACGCTCGCGCTAATCGCTCATTCTACAATCCCTCGCCACGAAGGGGCATCGCAGCTACCATGATCGGTCGCTTCTCCCACGAGCATTGTCATCCATTTCCAACGAACCACGCCGCTCTCGATCGCGGCGCTGCACGGGGAACTGCTGCCGGTGATCGGCCGGATGCTCGCTCCGATCAAAGCCTTGTTGCGCGACATCCCGCTTCCATCGGGGCGGAGGTTATCGAAGACGGCATCTTCCTCACTGGAGGCGGCGCGCTCCTGCCGGGGATGCGCGACGCCGTGGCGGCGGAGAGTGCGATCGAAACGCGCATCGTCGCCGACCCGCTCGGCGCGGTGATTCGCGGCGCCTGGACGATGCTTCCCTTCGCCGCGACGCTCAATCTGTGGAAAGCATGGGGCCGTCACCAGCGGACTGGAATCCCGGCCGTTCCGGCGCCCGTCTTTGTCGATTAATCCCCGCTCCGGTTGAGGTGAACCGAATGGGGGAAAAGGTCAGCCGCCGCCGCTGCTTAGCCGCTGGATCACTGCTTCGCCGCGAGCGGCCGCCAGTAGACCGGCAGGTTCGGCTTGGTCTCTCGCAGAATTTCGAGGACCGCCTGCCGGTCGCTCGCGGCCAGCTTCGCAAATTGCGGGTCGGCATCCTGGCCGGTGAGGATGTCATACAACCGTTGGAGCAGATGGTCGCGCATCACCGCAGGCATTTGATCGAAGGCTTCGGAGTAGATGAGATACGAGCACGGGTGCTTGAACATCCGCGTCTGCAAATCGAGATCGCGCAAAGAGCGGCCCTTCGAGTCGCGCAGCCCGCACGAGGTAAAGTCCGCCACATACTGCGCATCGCCGCTGACTGGGGCGCTGAGTGGCGTCTCCTCGGCGAAGAGCAGGTAGCGGAGAAAAGCGTTCACCTGGTTCTTGAGATACCGGATGTGTCCATAGGTAGCCATCATGGTCCGCGTCTCGTAACTCAGCCGAGTGATGTAATTGTGCATGTGCGCCTGATGTTCGAGCACCATGAGCGCGACGATGTCGCTGTGCGGCGTGAGATACTTGCGGGTGTCGATCAGCGTCGTGAGATCGGCGAGGTTCCCGCGAAAGCCCGGCTCGCCCGCGTGCCGGTCAAACGCGGAGGCACCGACGAGATTTCCGAGATGGGTCTGCACGCCGTGCTGGCCGGTGACATACCAGCCGCCCCAACGCTGCCCGATCGGCGTGCATTGGTCGATCTCGCCGGTGTCCGTCGCAGCCTTGATCTCGCCGCCGCCGTCGGTCTGCAGCGAGCGGACGAAATGCCCCGGCACGCCCAGCGTCCGGCCCGAGACGTGGCACTGGATGCACTCCTGGCTACGCACGAACGCCGGCTTTTTCTGCGGCACCTGATCGAGGGAGTAAAACACGCCGCCGAGCTGCGGATCGACAGTGGAGATTTCCATCATTGGTGCGTTCGGGATGTAGCCGATATAGACGTCATCGCTGTAGAAAATGGAGCGCGGGTTGCGCGGGTTGATCTCACGGCGCTGGAGCGAGGTCTGCGAAAAAACCAGCATCTGCGAGGACTTCGGAATCTTCAGCTCATCGAGCAGGGCCGGGAGCCAGCCAAATTGTTCGTCCCATTTCAGCTTCACCTCGCCGATCGCAATCCGCGCCTGGAGTTTCGCGATGCGATCGTTCGGCGTCTGCGCGCTGTAGCCGATGGGAGCTTCGTCGTAAGGCAGTGCGTGCGTGGAGCCTTGGAAATCTTCCGCCAAGAGCGGGGCGGCGACGCTCAGAATGAAGAGTGCGAAAAAGACTCGAGGGTGTTGCATGGTGTCGGCGGATCTTCGTGCGTCCCGTGCGAGACCGCCTTGACCTGTGTCAAAGCGCGGAAGCGTTCGATGCTATCCCAGCCGGCTAAGCAGAAAGACCAGACCGAGCACCCCGGCGAACAGGGTGAACAGGGCCAGCCTCCACACGAGGTGCGCGGATCGCAGCTCCATGAATCGCCAGCCCACCAATCCGGATTTCACACTGGCGGCGCCGAGGATGAAAGCGGCTGCACTCGTTCCGTGAGCGGCCTCACTGACAGAAAATCCCAATACCGTCAGCAGCAGCAGCGCAGCCCAGGTCCAAGTGTTGGCCTTCATCGGAGCAGGTAAATGATCGGGTAGAGCAACAGCCAGATGAGGTCGCACATGTGCCAAAAAATGCCGCTGCTTTCGACGTCTTGAAGATCGTCCCGGTGGTATTTCCCGCGGCGTATGCCAAACCACATGACGATTAGCAGGACCACGGCGACGACGACATGCAGGAAGTGAAATCCGGTCAGCAGCCAATAGAGCGTGAAGAACATGTCGCTGCCGAACCCGATTCCATGCCGGATTTTCTCCGCGTATTCGCACCCTTTGAGCAGGAGAAAGACGAGGCCCGTGCCGATGGCGCCGCCAACCCAGCGCGAGGTGAGGACGCGGTGTCCTCGGCGCAGAGCAGCGATGCCGTTGGCCATGCACCAACCGCCCGTGAGCAGGATCAGCGTGTTGGCCAGCGCGATCGGCTGATTCAAAAGTGCGTGGCCCGCTTGGAATGCCTCGGCTTCGCGATGACTCTGCACCACGAAGACCACGAGCCCGGCGCTGAACGTGAGCAGTTCGAGGAAAACGATGATCCAAACGAGAACCCCGCCGGGGGGTTCCAGAGAGTCCGTGTCCGATGTCTCTTCGATCACCGCCGGTTTAGCCCGCGATCTCCGCGAATTCCTTGTCGGTAAACGCCTGCAGCGTCTTCGTGCGAACATTGCCCGCGGCGGCGAGCAGGGTCAGCAAGTGTAGGGCTTCTTTTTCCGTTTCGGCGCGGATAATGATTACGCCGTCGTAGGCGCCGATGGTCCAGTATTGGGCTTCGACTTTCACGCCAGCTTTCTTGGCCAGCGCGTTAAAGTGATGCGCGCGTTTGGGGGAGTCCTTGATGTTTTCCGCGCCTTTTTGAGTGAAGCGGAGGAGGGCGATGTAGTGGCTCATGGTGGTGTTCTATATTTGGTTTGTTTTCGCCTGCATACTGCCGCCATGTTCCGCGATGCGCTTTGACCTGCGTCAAGGCGGCCCCGGATCGAGGGCGGTAGAAAACAAGCGCACCAACATCCATCTCCACGCACGAACATGCTCAGCAAATCACAGGCAAAAATCTTCTTCCTCGGCGGCACCGGCGTCTTCAGTGCGGCGTTCCTCGCACTGACGATCGACACCCACCGCAAAGTCCCGGCGCAGACACGCGAGGCGAATATCACGCCGCAGGTCGCCCACGGAAAACGCATCTGGGAGGACAACAACTGCATGGGTTGCCACACGCTCTTCGGCGAAGGCGCCTACTACGCACCCGAGTTGACCAAGGTCGTGGAGCGGCGCGGCAAGCCGTGGCTGCGGCTGTTTCTGAAAAACCCGGAGGCGATGTTTCCGAACGACCGCAAGATGGTGAATTACCATTTCAATGACGAGCAGATCGAGAACGCGATCGCCTTCCTCGAATGGTGCGGCAACGTGGATCTCAACGGTTTCCCGGCCAAGCCGCCGCTCACCGCCAAGATGGCCGCGTCCTCCTCCGTGCCGGTGGTGACGACGAAGCCCATCCCGCCAATCTTCGACGCGATGGCCTGCACGGGCTGTCATTCCCTCGGGGGTAAAGGCGGCGCGGCTGGCGTGGCGCTCGGCGCTCCACCGCTGGACGATGTCTATAAGCGCAAGAGCAAGGCCGAGATCGTGGCGTGGGTCAGCGATCCTCCGAAAGTGAAACCCGACACCAAGATGCCGAAGCTCCCGCTCTCGCCGGAGCAGATTAATGAAATTGCGGACTTCCTCTCCTCGCTCGGAAACTAACTTCTTCTCTCCATGAAATACGCATCTCAAAAAGTCGCTTACTGGTTCTTCGCTTCGGCGATGGTGTTGTTTGCCTTGCAGCTCGTCTATGGGTTCATCATGGGTTTTGCCCACATCGGGTGGGACGGCCTTCATCAATGGATTCCGTTCAACACCGCGCGCGCCGTGCATACCAATCTGCTCGTGTTCTGGCTGCTGCTCGGCTTCATGGGAGCGGCTTACTTCATCATCCCGGAGGAGGCGGACTGCGAGCTATGGTCGGTGAAGTTAGCTTACATCCAACTAATCGCCTTTCTCGCCGTGGGCGTGACCGCCATCGTCTGCTATCACCTCAACATCTGGGAGGGTCGCAAGTTCCTCGAAATTCCGCGTCCGCTCGACTACCTCGTTGTCATCGATGTGCTGGCGTTCCTATTGAATATCGGCATGACGATCATGCGCGGGAAGCGCTACACTACGACCTCGCTCGTGCTCTACATGGGGCTGTTCTTCGCCGCGCTACTCTACCTCCCGGGCATGATCACCTTCGACAATCAGACGATGGATTCCTTTTACCGCTGGTGGGTCGTGCATCTGTGGGTGGAAGGCGTGTGGGAGCTGATCATGGGTGGCATCCTCTGTTACCTGCTCATCAAGCTCACCGGCGTGGATCGTGAGTTAGTTGAGAAATGGCTCTACATCATCGTCGGCCTCACTTTCCTCAGCGGCATCCTCGGCACGGGGCATCACTATTACTACATCGGCACGCCGCGTTACTGGTTGATCGTCGGCGGAATCTTCAGCGCGCTGGAGCCACTCGCGTTTCTCGGCATGGCGATCTACGCGCTGGCCATGGCAAAGAAAGGCGGACGCAAACATCCCAACAAGATCGCGCTCACCTGGTCGCTCGGCTGCGCGATCATGTCCTGTGTCGGTGCGGGCTTTCTCGGCATCGCCCACACCATTCCGCAGGTGAATATGTTCACCCACGGCACGCTCGTCACCGCGATGCACGGGCACATGGCGTTTTGGGGCGCCTACGCGATGATCGTCCTCGCGATCATGGCCTACGCCATGCCCCTGCTGACAGGCCGCAAATTGTGGGATTCGCCGCTCGCGACCTGGGCGTTTTGGACGAGTAACATCGGCATGTCCGCGATGACCGGTGCCTTCGCCGTCGCCGGCATCACGCAGGTCACGCTCGAACGCCGCATGGGCATGGACTTCCTCGCCGTGCAGCACGAGATCGAGATGCACTTCATCGGACTGCTCCTCGGCGCGAGCCTCTTCACCATCGGCATCGCGCTCTTCATGTGGAACTTCATCCGCCACGGCCTGCCTTCGGATGAAGCCATCGGCGCCAATATCGAAGGAACCCCAGCGCCCGCGCAGACGTGAGCATTTTCTATCTGCCGGTCGGCAAGGAGGAGACGATCTTCCAGCACGCCTACGAGTCGCGCCTGCCGCTCATGGTGAAAGGACCGACGGGTTGCGGGAAGACGCGTTTCATTCAGCACATGGCGGAAAAGCTCGGGCGCGAACTCGTGACCGTGTCGTGCAACGAAGACACCTCCGCGACCGACCTGCTCGGACGCCATCTGCTGCTCGGCGGCGACACGCGCTGGGTGGATGGACCGGTCACGCGCGCGGTCCGCGGCGGCGCGCTGCTTTACCTCGATGAAATCGCCGAGGCGCGCGCCGACGCGCTCGTGGTCATCCATTCGCTGAGCGATCATCGGCGCGAACTGTTCCTCGATCGCACCGGCGAGACGCTGCGCGCCCCCGACGAGTTCATGCTCATCGTCAGCTACAATCCCGGCTACCAGCGCTCGATGCGCGAGCTGAAACCCTCGACGCGTCAGCGCTTCGTCGCACTCGGCTTCGGCTATCCGCCCGAGTCCGTGGAGGCCGAGATCATCACGGGCGAGACCGGCGTGGAAAAGGCCACCGCACAACGGCTCGTGCAGATCGGGCGGAAAATTCGCAACCTCACCGAACTGTCGCTCATGGAATCCGCGAGCACCCGCCTGCTCGTCGCCGCCGGACGACTCATCGCCCGCGGAGTGCCGCCGCGACTCGCCTGCCAGAGCGCCATCGCCGAGCCCTTGAGCGACGACCCCGACGCACTCGCCGCGCTACGGCAAGTGGTGGAACTGAGCATCTAACCACCATGCTCGACTGGGAGGAGCACACGTTCGTCGGATTGCGGGCGCTCTACCGGCGGCTCTTCAGACGCCCTGCTGAACGAGCGCGAGCCGCCGTGCGCGCGACGCTCGCCGAGCGCCGGCAAAGCCTGCTCCTCCTCGCGCAGATGCTCGCCGGCAGACCGCTCACCGTGTTTGAAACCAGCAACCCGCAGCTCTGCGCGGAAGACCGAATATTCCTACCGCGCAATTTCACGCTCGCCGCCACGCGCGAGGCAAACGCAGAGCTTTTCACACTCAAGACCATCCTCGCCGCGCTAGCGCTCCGCCAAGGTTGGCAAAGGAACGGTGTCCTCCTACCGGACCTCGTGGCGCGCTGCGGCGCGGAATTTCCCGGCCTCGCGGAAAAGATTGCCGCCGTGCAGTCCGCGCTACCTCCAGACACCGATCTCTGGCGGCTGATGGGTGCATTGCCGACGCCGCAGAATGCGACTTCCGCCACCGATCACACGCTTGCCGACGAACCCGAAAGCCCGCCCGCACAAGCCGCCACCGAGATCGCGGGTCAGGGCCAGGCGAATGTGGAAGTCCTCGCCGCGGAGCATCTCGACGATCCCGGCGCGGAGATGCCCGACCACGTTTTCGAGAAAGTGGAAACGCTCGAAGAATACCAAGGCACGCCGCGCAAAACCGACGACGACGATTCTCTCGAAGATCACGAGGAGGCCCTACGCGAACTCGACATGCGCCAGCTCCTCCGCACCCCGGAACGCCCACGCGCGATCTATCGCAGCGACGTGATCCTCGACGGCTTCGGCCTCGAACTCGGCGAGGACACGCGCGGCCCCGGCCACCCGTATCCCGAGTGGGATCACCGCCGCGGCAGCTACCGCGCCGACTGGTGCCGCGTGCTGGAAAGCCACGCCACGCGCGGCGACGCTCCATGGATTGCGCGCACCACCACGAAACACCGCGCGCTCATTCACCGATTGCGCCGGCAGTTCGCCACGTTGCGCTCCGAGTTCCTGCGTGTGCGCCGCCAGCCACTCGGGCCGGAGTTCGATCTCGATGCCGTCATCCACGCCGAGGTCCTCCGCCGCACCGGCGGCACGCCCAGCGAATTGCTCTACACCGACGTGCGCCGCGACCTGCACGACATCGCCGCGCTCGTCCTTCTCGATCAGAGCTACTCCACCGACGCCTGGCTCAACAACGCGCGCGTCCTCGACATCATCACCGAGACCATCTTCTGCGTCGGCGAAGTGCTCGGCGACGCCATCGAGAAATTTGCCATCGCCGGCTTCAGCTCCAACACCCGCCGCTCCTGCCGCTTCACGTTACTCAAGACCTTCACCGAGCCGTGGCCCGCGACCCGCGGACGCCTCGGCACGCTGGAACCATGTGGCTATACGCGCATCGGTCCCGCCCTGCGCCACGCGCAAGAGCTGCTTGCCCGCGAACCCACGCGGCGGAAAATCATCCTCCTCGTCACCGACGGTCGCCCGTGCGACTATGACCGCTACGAAGGCACCTACGGCATCAAGGACGTAAAGAAAGCCATCGAGACCGGCCGCCAGAACGGCATCCAGACCCACGCCTTCGCCGTCGAGAAGCAAGCCGCCGAATACTTCCCCGCGATGTTCACCCAGCACAGCTACGACATCGTCCCCAACCCCGCCCGCCTCACCGAAACCATGTGCGCCCTCTTCGCCCGCCTGTTGCGCGGAACATAGGCTGCGCCTGCGAATTGCGACCGCATCGGCCCGCGTATCCATCCGGTCGGGCAGCACCATCCGCTGGATAAACGCAAACGAACAAGTGCGTGAGCAGCAAGGAAATCTATTCCCGCAGTCGTCTCCTCCACTTGGGTTGGGCGACAATCACTCAAATCCCATGAGGGGCTGTTTTCCGCGCTTTACACTTTTTCGCGTTCAGAATGGCCCTGATACGCGCTCCCCGAAGCAAATTTCGCGTCTTTGTGCGAATCACCTACTCTGACACCACTCGTCCAGCCTCGTGCGGAAATTCGGGCTTCCGGAGGTGTAAGGTTGGGCTGCAACCTTACACCGACTTTACACCTGCCGTGCGGACGAAGCTGACGATGCGCTCGATCATCGACGCGGTGATTTGAAGCTCGGTGAGGCGAAGCACGCGCCAGCCGGCCAGCGCCGCTTCCAGATACTTTTCGGCGTCTGCGGCGAACCCCTGCGGTCGATTGTGGCGACCCTGAATCCAGAGCCCGCCTTCGATCTCGATGAGCGTCCGGCTCTCGATGTGGGCGAAGTCCGCTCGCCACTTGCGCTCGGCGTGAAATCGAAACTCGCGCTCCAAGTCCGGCCCCCCGAACGAGCGCCAGTAAAGTGCGAACTTTGCTTCGAGGCGTGAAGGTGGCGACTTGTCGCGATAGCGGAGGCGAGACATGGCCTCCGCGCGGCGTCAACGTTCAGAGCAGCTTCTGCTGCCGCGGGTCTTCGATCTCGCTCTCGATTTCGTCGCTGATGGTTTTGGCGATGCGGCACGTCACCTTGAGTTTTGTGGGCGATGCTCCGCGGTCGAAGGTGACTTTGAACCCGATGCCGAATTTGCCGTCCTCGTCTTGGGCGTCCTGCGCTTCGCGCCAGTGGGCGCTCATCAGCTCGCGGACGTGATCGAGAGCTTTCTGCTGTTCGAGATCTTGGAGGTCGGTGCTCATAGTTCGTTGGTGATGTCGATGATGGGTTGAAGATCGCGTTTGAGCGCGGCGCGTTTCTCGGCGCTCGCGGTCTTGAGCCAGCCGGCCTTGGTCATCCGCGACCACCAACCGACCAGGCCGTTCACAAACGGGATGTGGTTGGACAGGCCCATGTCGCACTTGTCCGGGGAGAGTTCCTCCACACCGAGCACTCGCCCCGCCTCGATGGATCGCCGGAGGCGGCGCACGCTCAGGTGCCGCCCCGCATCCATTTCGGCCCGTGCGATGGACGACCAGTGCTGCTGGCCGGTTTCGTCGAGGGTGGCGAGGGCGCGGTGGTGCTCGAAAGAGAGATAATCGTGTCGACACGATTTTCCCACGTTCCGGCAGACGTAGGAGAAATTGCGCAGCGTGAGCCGGTCGAGGCGGGTCGTTTCGAGCGCCTTTTTGTAGCGCTCGGATTCCGCACGGCGCAGCTTGTCGGCGGGGAAACCTGGGAGCGGAAGCTGCACCGCGAAGCGGTCGCCGTAGACCAGCCAGTCGCCGATGACGAATTCCATGGATCGCACGGCCTTCCCGAAATGTTCGGCCATCGAGGCCCATTCCTCGAAAGTGAGGTCATCGAGGATGTCGAGGCCGAGTGGTGTGATCCTGACTTTAGGAGTGATGGTGGCCAAATCGTTCATATTGCATGCGGGTGGAAATCTGGGCCGCCCGATAGGCGTGGCGTGCTGTCAAAGAGCGCATGGCGCGCGAGGGCAGAAGATTGAGGCGCTCGGTGAGTTCGACGCAGCGTTTGCTCACGGCCGCGCGAGTCACGCCGTGGCGGCGGGCAACGGCGGTCATCGAGTCGCCGAGAAAGGAAAGCCCGCTGACGAGCGCCAGGCATTCGAGGCTGAGGCGTGCGTTGCGCTCGGCCATCAATTGCCCGACCAGTCGGCGCAGGATGTCCCACACGTCCTCGGTGCCGAGAATCTCGGGAGCGGTTTCCATCGGCGCGTCGCCCTCGGCGATCTGCGCGGGAGCTTCGGAGGCGAGCGGCGAATCGGCGGCATCCTTGTCGAGATACCCGCCGCTGCCGTCGGTCGGCAGCAGTGGCGCATCGAGGCCCAGCTCCGCGACGCGCCACCGTTCTTCGGGTGAGAGCGTAGCCAGCCACGCCTTGTATTCACGGGCATAGGCGGCGTCTTTCACCGGCTGCTTTCTGGCGTAATCGTCGCCCATCACTTTTCTCCCCAGCTCGCGCACACGTTGGCTTCGACCTCGACCGGCACCTGCGGGAACAGCGCCGCCATCGCCTCGACCATCACCGTCTGGACCGTGCGGCGGACGTCTTCGGCTTCGTGCTCCGGCGCCTCGACAATGATTTCGTCATGCACCGTGCTCACGATGCGGGCGGACGGCGGCAGTGCGGTCGCGATCTGCACAAGCGCGCGTTTCATGCCGTCGGCGCAGCCGCCCTGGACGGGCGTGTTGACCAGCGCGGTGAAGCGCTCCCAGGCCGATGCCTCCTGCGGAATGAGCCGACGGCGTTCGAGCACGGTGCGGATTTCACGCACGCCTTTCTCGGCCTGGAGATGGCTCTCGCCGTGCCACTGCCGGAGCTGGCCGTAGGTGCGGAAAAACTTCGCGCGGATTTCCTTCGCCTCGTCCTCGGGCAGCGTTACGCCGTAGCTCGATGCGGCGTATTTCACGAGGCCCGGCGCGGACTGTCCGTAGAGCAGGCCGAAGTTCACGGCCTTCGCGAGCTGGCGGTCTTCCTTGGTCACCGCATCGACGGTCTTGCCGAGCACTGCGGCGGCGGTGCCGCGGTGGAGATCCTCGCCGCGCTGATACGCCTCGATCATTTTCGTTTCGCCCGCGATGGCCGCCGCCGCGCGCAGTTCGATCTGCGAATAGTCGGCGACGACGAGCTTGCTGCCCTCGGGTGCGATGAAGCAGTCGCGCAGCGGCCCGCGTCCGATGTTTTGCAGGTTCGGTTCGCGGCTGCTGAACCGCCCGGTCGCCGTGCCGGTCGGCTCGAACCGTCCGTGGATGCGGCCGTCGGAGGCGATGCTCTCGATGAGCGCGACGGCCTGCTGCGCCTGCTTTTCCGCCGCGCGATAGGCGAGGACGAGCGGGACGAACCGGGTGTCGCCGCTTTCCTTGAGCGTTTCCTCGTTGGTGTTGGCGACGGTCACGCCGGCCCGCGCCAGCGCCGGCTGAAGCTGCTGCGGACTTGAGACGTTGAGCGCCGGTTCGTTGAGCGCGAGGCGCAGCTCCGCGGCACGCGCCGTGGATTCGGCGACAGCAGCGGCGCGGATTCCATCGAGCTTTGCGCGATCCACGGCGAGGCCCGCGGCTTCCATCTCCACAACAACGGGGAGCAACTGCATTTCGAGCTGGGCCACCGCATCCAGCGCGGCGATCGTGATCTCGGTGATGAGCGTGGCGCGGAGCGCGTGCAGGTGGCGCACGTCGCGTGCGGCGTAAGCGAGCTGGTCGTCGGTGAGGAACATGCCGCCCCAATCCGAGCCACTGTGGTCGTCGCCCGGGGCGATGCCGAGGTAGCGCTCAAGGCAGCGGTCGAGATCGTTGCCGGGGCGCGTGCCGGCGACGAGCAGCCGCGCCGCGGTCAGCGTGCAGAACACGCGCGGCAATTTGACGCCGCACTTCACGCGCAGCCACAGTGCATCGAACTTCGCGTTGTGGGCGATGACCTCCGCCGCGGCCAGTGCCGGTCCGAGCGGTCCCAGGTCGTAGCCCGTCGCCTGGAGGTCGAGCAGCCACGGCTCGTGCCCCTCGACGCAGAGACTCAGCAGCCGAATCTCGCCGCGCCACGGGTCGAGGCCGTCGCCCTTGCGCGAGCCGAAAGTCTCGATGTCGAGCGCGACGATCCCGGCCTCGCTGACGAGGGCGGCAATCTCGCGCAGCGCGTTGACACCACGCAGCAACCGGGGAGCCGGGCCGGTGGAGACGTTGGCGACCTTGGCGACGTTTGCCGGAGTTTCTGTATTCATGGGTGTGTAAATGTGTGTCTCCTTTTGAGGGGGAATTATTTCGTCTGCGGTCTGACGGATGGAGGGAACGTCTCCCACGTCTCCAACGTCTCCACGATGGAGGGTGAAAAGATCGGCGATTTGGTAGCCGCGCGTCGCCTGCCGGCGGGCGAAACGGAGTTGCTGGCGGTCGGAGCGCCCGCTGCTCGCGTCGATTTCGAGCATCACGCCGCTCATTTCGCGGCCCCGGTATTTGCGAAGCAGGAGGCCGATCTTGGTCTTGGTGCCGCGCGCCTCGCCGTCGGCGAAACTCCCGAACCAGCCGAGCGCGTCGTTGTCGTCACTGTTGGCGACCAGCTCGAAGACCATGCCCTTGTCGATCCACTGCTCGGGATGCGCCTCGAAGCACATGGAGTAGAGCGCCCGCATCGCCCGCTCCTCGCGGTCGCCGCCGACTTCGAGGCCGTCATCGTGGTGGGGAAGACATGGATCGCCGAGGCCGCCCGCGTGCAGGATGCCGCCAACCACGCCGGCCCACTCGGGGAATGAATTGAAGGGCGTCGGCCCCGCCGGGCAGCCCGCCGCCATCCAGTTTTGGACGAACGCGCCGACGGCGCTCAGGAGCTGGCTGCGATGCGCGAGCACCCAATCGTGGAGGCGCGGATTTTTGAACACGCGGCCGTTGGCGTTTTCCTCGCCGAACTCGAGGGCGATCTTGCGCGTGCGCGGTTCGAGGTCGGTTCGAAACGTCAGTCCCTCGTTCGCCGACAGGCTGAACTCCAGTTCGTTGGGCAGCACGAGGTCGGCCTTGGCATCGGTGCTGCCGAGCGCGCGGGCGGCGAAGGTCTTGCTCGTGATCGAGCCGATGAACACGGCGTCCTGAATGTAGCCCTGGCAGTTGGCGAAGTGCATCGTGCGCCGGCCCGCGACGAGCGCCGCGGTGATCCGTTTGCGCGTTTCCTCGCTGTCGATTCCGAGCGGAGCGTCCTCGCAGGTCCAGCCCTCGTAGAGAAGCTGCGTCACACCCGCGAGGTAGTCTTTGCCCGAGCGCGGGCGGTTCGCCATGAAGGCCCAGACCGGGAAGCGCGCATCCCAGCCCACGAGCCCGCGGCAGAACGGCGTGAACAGCCGGGCGATCTGGTGCGTGGTGCTCTGCTGATCCTTGAGGCAGAAGCCTTCGTGCAAATCGAGGAGCCATTGACGCGCTTCGTCGAGCGACATGAGCCGCAGCTCTGGCGAGTCTGGGTCGGTGTAGGTGTGAAAGCGCGGGTCGTAGCCGGGCTTGGGAAAGACGATGCCACCGCTCGCGGTGCGAATCGGCAGGCGCACATTGAGGATGCGCATGATGACGGGCAGGCGCTCCTTGAATTGCGGTGCGGCAAGCAGGCCGCCGGCGCATTCGCGCGTCATCGTGCGGGAGCGAAAGACCAGATCACCCGAGTCGCGTTCGAGGGCGAGGAAGCCCGTCTCGACGTGCTTCTCGATGGCGGTGCGCGCCTCGACCGGCTGCACGGTGCGAAAGGCCAGCGCGCGGACTTTTTCGCTGAGGCGGCGCAGCTCGACGGAGACGACGGCATCCGATTTCAGAAACCAGTCGCGCTTTGGTTCCAGCACCAGGCCGAGTTCGTTGGCGAATACGGAATCCGGGCGATCATCGGCGGGCAGCAGGATGCGCGGACGGCCGGCGGCGTTTGTTTGCCCATCCTCCCACACCCGGCGCTCGGCGCAGTGCGCGTCCACGCAACCGGGTTTGCGCGCCTCGAACCAGGTGCAGAGGTCTTCGATCTTCCGCTCCGCGCAGTGGGCGTGCAGGCACTTGAAGGCCGGGAAATCGCGATCAACGAAGATCACCGTATCGCTGGCGTTTGGCTTCCAGTCGGTGCCGCCGTTGCCGTGTTCCTCGGACCACGGGCAGCGCACCGCCCATTTGCCGGTGTCGGGATCAAGGCAATCGCCGAGCAGGCCCGACTCCCGAAAGAGAGCCGCGAGATCGAGCGTGCTGAGCGCGCCTTTGAACGCCGCCCACCACGCACGTTCCTTCTTTGGGCGTCCGCGTCCGTTCTTCGGCGCGTTGCCGCCTTCATCGGTGATGGGAAACGCCGTGGCCTCGGCGTTGCGGAAAAGATCGGGATCGTGGGAGACGAAGCAAAGCCGTGCCGGCTCCTTCACCTGGGGGTCGTGTTTGAGGCCGTAGGTGTCGGCGAAGTATTTGGTGGCGGCACGCACGCTCTCCTCGTGGCGGGTGCCGTCGATGCGGAGCAGCACCTTCAGGCCGTCGCCGCTCGGCGAGACGAATGCGGCGGCGACATGCGGATCGCCGGAGATCTTCTGGCGCGCGGCGGCGAGCGTTCCGTTGAGTCCGTCGAAATCGAGCTGCAGAAGGCCCGTGTGTTTGAGCAGCCGCTTGCGGTCGGCGGTCGTGCCGGAAACGCAGAACGCCGGGAGCCTGGTCTTCGCCCGGTCGTAGGCGGTCTTGCCATCGCGCCCGAGCACGCGCCGCAACTCCTCGATTTCCGCGCGGAACTGGCCGGACTGAATCGCATCGAGGACGGAGGCGATGGTGTCAACCGCCGGCGAACCCGGCGACATCGCGTTCGGGTAGGTCGTCACCTCGGCGGTTGACCATGAGGGGACATTGGCGCTGGCAGAGAGAACATGTGAGGGGACATTTCCAGCGCCCGATGTCCCCTCAGTGCCGGTGGTCGGGGAGACATTTGTCCCCTCTGGAGTCTGCAATGTCCCCTCGATGTCCCTCCACCGCTGGCGCTGGGCGCGTTTTTTGAGCGCCGCGACGGACACGCCGAAGTGTTCCGCCGTCGCCTTGAAGCTGCGGCAGTCGAGGTAGAAAGCTTTGATCGCGTCCCAGTCCATTTAGTGACCGTTGAGGTTGGAGTAAAAATCCCGGGCCGCCTTGCTGACGAACACGCCGGAGAACCAGCCCTTGAGGTGAAGCCCGGCGAGCGTCCGCACACGCGAGAGCGCCACGTAAGCCTGCCCTGGCTCGCGGGCCGCACGAACGTCCACGTAGGCGCTGTCGAGCGTGAGGCCCTGCGATTTGTGGATGGTGAGCGCGTAGGAAAGCCGCAGCGGAAATTGCGAAAAAGTGGCACTACGCGGGTCACGCTCGTCGTATCGCCACTGAAAGGGTGCGACGGGGATTTCGCGTCCCGCGGACCCGACAACGATGTGATGTGATCCCCAGCTCAGCACGATGCCGGTCTGCCCATTGACGAAGCCGCCCTCGGCGCTGTTGACGGTGAACATGATGCGGGCGCCGCACTTCAGCTCGAGCTGCTGTGGCGTGAGCAGGTTCTTGATGAGGAACCGCTGCTGGTCCTCTGGCCCTGTCAGCTTCGCGTCGAAGATTCTCGATTCACCTTCCAGTTCCGCGAGCCGGTAGGCGTTCCATTTATCGACCTGCACGTTGTGCGTGTAGAGCCTCGTGATGTTCCCATCCGGGAAAGTGACGACGCGCCGGTGAAGTGTCGCCGCATCGCTGCCGCGGATTTCGCCCTGACGAAACGCCGAGAGCGCCTGGGTGAAGTCGGGCTCGTCCTGCCGGTGGATCTTCGTCAGGTGGATGACGGCGAACGCCGCGTCGCGCCACGCCTTCGTCAGAAACGCCCAGTCGTAGGGCACGGCCGGATTCTTTCGCACCGGCGGGAGCTGGAGAAAATCGCCGGTGGCGACGATCTGGATGCCGCCGAAAGGCTCATCGCGGCGGCGGAGCGTGCGGCACAGGAAATCGAGGAACTGCAACGTGCGCCCCGAGAGCATCGAGATTTCGTCGATGACGAGCACCTCGCAGTCGCGCACCCGGTCGAACCCGGCGCGCACGCTGAACCGATGATCCTTCTGGAGCTGCTTGAAATACTCGGCGTCGCTCTGGTCGGCGCGCGGCCCGAGCAGCATGCCGGACCAGCGATGGACGGTGATGCCGCCGACATTGAGCGCGGCGATGCCGGTGGCGGCGGTGATCGTCACGGCGTCGCCACGCTCCTCGATCAAGCCACGCAGGAGTGTGCTTTTTCCCGTGCCGGCCATTCCGGTGAGGAACACGTTGCGACCGGAATCGAGGGCGTGGCGGAACGCTTCCGCTGGTGAGTGGACAGTCATGCTCGTGGATAGGTGCGGGCGTCAACCGATGAGGCCGCGCATCAGCCAGCCGAGCGCGAGGCCGAGCAGCAGGAAGAACCAGCGCCACGGCCAGGTGTAGAGGCGGCGGTTGCGATACCGGCTCGCGTCAGTAAGCCGCAGGCAGAGATCTGGCGGTGTCATCGGGAGTGATGGGTTGTGGGTTGAGCGGTGCCGGGATCGGCCCCGCGCCGGGTTCGTCGCCCTCGATCGGGCAGTAGCCTTTCATCCAGACCCAGAGGTTCCGGGCGTTGATGAAGGCGCGGTAGTAGCCGTCCTGTTCCTCGCGCAGCCAGACCTTCGGAATCACCGGCACCGGCTCGATGGAACTGATGACAAGCGACACGATGTCGAGCGGTTGCTTGCGTGCGGCCTCGACGAGGATCGCCTGGCGGTAGGCTTCAAGCTGAAGCGGCCACGTTTCGTAGAACGTCGGCTTCAATGCGCCCTTCGCGTCGCGCTTCACCTTCTGCGTCTTAAAGTCCACGACGGCCCACGAGCCCGTGCTCTTGAGCTTGGCGACCATGTCCACGCGCCCGCCGTAGCCCCACTCGGGGTGGGTGACGACGCGCTCGATGCAGTCGATCCGCTCGACCTCACGGTCGAACCATTCGCGCACCGGGGCGAAGAGCGCGGCGACCTCGGGGCTTTCCGGAAGCTCCTTAGAGTTCGCATACACCTCACAGGCGGCGTGGATGGCGGAGCCCAAGTCCGCAGCCTTCTCGACCTGCGCCGACATGTCGGTGACGACACGCTTGGCGAAGGCGTCGAGGTTTTCGTCGTCGCGCTTGGGCAGCGTCAACGCCGCGATGATTCCTTGCTCGATCCGCCACGCATCGAGGCCGGGCTTGGCGAAGATCGACAAGACGTTCGTCACGGACGGGAACGCACGCACTTTTCGCGCGTCGCGGAGCGTGACCGAGCGCAGACCCTTGCCATCCGCGCGTTCGGTCTCGTGGAAGGGAGTGCCGTCGCGGAGATACCAGTGCGAGGCGCTTTCGCGTCGAACGAGGATCATACGACCTCCTTTCCGAGAGGAGCCTTGCCATGCCTCGCCAAGCCGTGCCCAGCCTGGCCGCGCCATGCCAAGCCCGGCAACTGCGGGAAAATGGTTCCATGCGATGCCATGCCCAGCCATGCCAGTCCGTGCCCGGCCCAGCCATGGCCAGCCAAGCATTGCCCGGCGAAAACTGCGGCTGAGAAAATGGTTCCTCGCCATGCCGTGCCAAGCCGAGCCCCGCCAAGCACTGCCAGGCCGAGGCCGACGATGCCGTGGTGAATGATGAGGAGGAGAGTCAACGCGTTCATTTGCCCTCCTTCCAAAGCACCACGTTGAAAGTGCCGAACGGCCCGCCCTTCTCAGGACGGAAATCGCCGACGCCGATTTGCTGTCCGCCTTCGACGAGCAACTGATGGATGAAGTCCGGCGGGAGGAGATCCTCGTTGATGCGGATGGTGAAGCGCGCCGACCAGCAATCGAAGCGCGGACGGTGCCGCATGATACGGCCTTTGGTGGCCGGGATCGTGACCGGGCGACTATCGACCTCGAAGTCGGGCACCGGCGTTTTGCCGTCGCCGTTGAGCAGCGTGATCGCGTCGTCGCGGACGAGCACGGCTGCCGGGACGACATACTTCGCGCTCTTGCGCGTGCCCTTGAGCTTGTGATTGCCACCGGCCTCGCGGATCAGCCGGGCGATGGCGGCGCCGGGAAAGTAGAACCGGCCCTGCGGATCGCGATATGCGACTTTGTCCGCTTCGGTGCGTGGCGTGTTGCTGGCGACAAGCACCTTGCGGGTGGCCTTGTCCTGTTCGCTCGCTTCGGTGAAGCGGTGTTGAAGAAGGGGAGTGGTCCCCGAGATTTGAACGTCGAATGTTTTCATTGGTGGTGGTTGTGAATTGGTGAGAGTTGCCTTGCCGTGGATTGCCTCGCCATGCCGGGCCATGCATTGCATCGCCTCGCATCGAAACGTCCCGCCATGCGTCGCCGGGCAGCGGCTAGGCGGGTCAGTAAGGGATGTTGTCGGCCTCGACCTCTGCCTCGGCAGTGAGTTCCTTCTGTGCGGCTTCAAGCGCGGCAATGAGGCGGCGTTCGTCAGCCGTGGTCTTCGCTTTCGATTTCGCCTGCGGCATCCAGTGCGTGATGAGCGCATCGACGGACTCGCGATCGAGGTCGCCGAGATCCAGCCCAGCGTGTTTACCGACACACACCTTCACGCCGCGCCAGCCGTCAGCGTTCGCGCCGGTGCCATTGCCCGGCTGTTCGGCGCGCGAATACTGCGCGTCGTCGTCCTTCGCCGGGCGATCCTTTACGCGGACGTATTTGCCGCTCGGTGCCAGCGGCTTCCCGCTCTTGTCCGACTGGATCAAGGCGATGTTGCTGTAGGTCTGACCGTCACGTCCTTCGTTATGAACGATGGTGACGACGGCGGGGCGGCCAACGAGGTTTTCGGTATCGAACTCGTCCTCCTCGGCCTTGGTGAGCGGCCGTCCGAACCACTGCCGCAGAAATTTCGAGAGCGACGCCTTCTCGTGCAGGCTCGGCGTGAAGCCGGAACTCCAGACCAGGAACGGCGAGCCGTCCTGCCGCAGGCAGCCGGTTTCAAAGACGAGCTTGAATTGGTCGCGCGGGCCGAAGCTCGTCTCGACCTTCTTCGGAGGCGTGCAATCTACGCAGACTGCGGGGCCAGTGTATTCGGGATGATTCTCGAAGGTTTGGGATTTTTTGCTGATTTTCATTGGATGTTGTTTGGTTCCCGCCTGCGATTTGGTGATGCCTCCGGCCCGGCGTGCGGGGAACGAACCGGAGGCGAAAGGCTTCAGGTTCGGGTTGGGAACTCGCGGCTGAGATCGGCGGCGGCACATTCCGCGTTGTCGTCATCACCACCGGCCACGACATCGGCGAGTTGCCGCTGCCGAGCGGTCGCCGGCCCGTGCTCGCCGCCGGAGTCCAACCATTGACGAACTTGATTGAGGTCGAAGCGGACGATCTCGCCGACGCGATACGCGGGCATTCCCCGCTTCCTCAAATTGAAGACGTGCCGCTCGGAGCATCCGAGAAAGCGCGCGAGCTGGCTCGAAGTCAGCAGGCCGCTGTTGTGATCTTGGTCCGCGTCGGTCGCGCTGGCGGAATCGTTGGAGTGTTGCATTGTTCGGCGTGTGGTGGTCGCCGCCGCGATGGATGGCGGTCGGCACACGCGAACGATGCGGAGTTACCCGGCACCTGTCGGCAGGAGCTGGAATAGGCCATGAAACCCTACGTGGGGTGAGGCATCGGCTCGGGTCGGCTCACGTGGGGCGGAAATAGCCTATGCAACCCTATGTAGGGTTGGAGCGCTTGGGCCGGGACGGTCGGCACTTGGGCGCATACGGTGGCACCAACATGAAAACCGAACCCAGCTTCCACCGAATCAAGAACCTGAAAGTAACCGGCGGCTTTTTGGCCGGAATTGACCTGACCTTTAACGACGGTCTCAACTGCATCATCGGGCCGCGCGGCAGCGGCAAGAGCACAACCGAGGAACTGATCCGCTACGCCCTCGGCGTGCTGCCCGGCCGCGATGAGCGTGACCCGCTCCGCAAGCGTATTCAATCGCTGGTCGAGAGCACGCTTGGTGGTGGTCGCGTGGAACTCGTCATCGAGACCAAGGATGGCATGACCTACACAGTAAGCCGCGCCGCCGGGGAGGAGCCGGTATTGGTGAGCAGCGAGGGAACCATCCTTCCGAGCCAGACACTGCGCTCGCAAATCTTCCCGGCGGACATCTACAGCCAAAATCAGATCGAGAGCATCGCTGAGACGCCGCATTACCAGTTGGACCTCCTCGATAAATTCAAGGAGACGGAGTTGCGCGCGGTGCAGTCACAGCTCGACGAGACCACGAGAAAGCTCAAATCGAACGCGGCGCAGATACTGCCCCTGCTTTCCGAGAAGACCAATCTGCTGGGTGAACTAACGCAACTGGAGGCGGTTCGGGAAAAGCTGAAGTCCTTCGCCAAGAGCGAAGGCCAGGACGCCGAAGTGATGAACCGCGTCCACGCGGCGAAGGCGCTCCGGGACCGGGAGATGAAGGCCATCGATCACGCGCGTGTCCAGTTGGCAGAATTCAAAACGAAACTCGGCAGCTTTGTGGGCTATTACGGTGGGCAAGCTGTCAGCTTTTTTGGCGATGACATGCGTGTTGGCGCGAACCAGTTGATCACCAGCGAAGCCATCGAGACCATCAAGACGGGCATTGCGGTCGCGGAGAAATCTATCGCCGCAGCGTTGACCGCTCTCGCAGATACGGAATCGAAAATCGGCGGCGTTCGCACACGCCTTGAACAAGCTCACGCAACCCAGGAGATGGAATACCGAAAGGTCATTGAGAAGCAGCAGCAAAACCAAGCGCAGTCGGTGGAGCGCGCAAAAGTCGAGAAGCAGCACAACGACCTCCTTTTCAAACAAAAGCGTGTCGATGAGTTGAACCAGACCATCAAGGGCCACAACGCCACCCGAGAACGGCTGCTGGCGCAGCTTTCTGAGGATCGCGACCGCCGATTCGAGATTCGGAACAAAGTTGCCGTCACGCTGACCGACCACCTCAAGCCCAGCATCAAAGTATGCGTCGAGCAGAACGCCGATCAGGAAAGCTACCGCAGGCTGCTCGAGAGCAGTCTGCGGGGCGGAAGTATGCAGCATCAGAAAGTAGCGGCATCGCTGAGCAGCGCCCTGACGCCACAAGAGCTGGGCGAACTGGTCCGCAAGGATGAGCCGCTGATTCTGGCGAAGCGCGGCAGCATCAGCCCGGAACAGGCGAAGAAGGTGATCGGTGAACTCCGCAACCCCGAGAAACTGATGGAACTGGAAATCGTGGATCTTGACGACCTCCCGAGGATCGAACTCAGCGACGGAGGGATTTACAAGAATTCCGCAGGGCTTTCGACGGGCCAGAAATGCACGGCGATCCTCCCGATCCTCATGTTCGACAGTGCCAATCCGCTCCTCATCGATCAGCCCGAGGACAACCTCGACAATCGGTATGTGTATGAGTGCATCGTCGCCACGGTCAAGAAGGTGAAACACGGACGCCAGCTCATCTTTGTTACGCACAACCCGAACATTCCCGTGCTCGGCGATGCGGAGCAGGTCGTCGTAATGCAATCCGATGGCCGTTCCGGCTCCGTTCATTCCGCAGGTGACGTGGACGAGTGCCGCGACTCGATCATCAACCTGCTCGAAGGCGGCTCTGAAGCTTTCCGTTTGCGCAGTGAACGCTACGATGCGCAGTCCGCATGATGCCAGATGCTGCCAATCCCGAATCCGCGCCCGGAACGCCTTGGATGGATCGGAAGATCCAAGCCGAAAAGGCGTGCGCCGAGCTCGGGCGGGCTTCCGCGAACGCGAGGCTGGCGAAGCAGGTGCGCGAATTTGCCGCGGACCCGAAGTGGGAAGTTCGCAAAGTCATCGCAGAGGCTCTGGCCTACCTCCCCGAGGCCGTTTACCGCGAGTTGGTTGCCGACCTCCACGGCGACAGCAATGCGTTCGTGCGCTCGGCGACTCAGAGATCGGTGGAAAAACGGACTCCGGTGTCCAACCTCGCCGAGGCGACGCCCGGAAAAATTCAGCAGGCTTTCGACAAGATTACTTCCAGGCTTGGTTCCGAGGCCGCCGAAGCCGCCGTGGATTTTGCCAACAAGATCACCGACCTGCACCTGCGAACCGCGTTCCACGACATCAAGAATATCCTCGCCAGCTTCAATCTCGATACGGACGCGTTGCGCAAGGCGGCGCCCGATCAAAAGCGAAAGATCGACCGCTACGAACAGGGATGTGCCTACCTTCGCCGTTTGGCCGAGATGATGGACAAATACTCGGAGCCACTGACGATCACCGTTACTCCGGAACCGATCGCTGAAATCATCCGCGAGGCGCAGGCGAGCGCCGTCACACTGGTCGAGAATGATCTCCGGCCGGTGAAAGGGGTGAAGCTGTCCGTCGATGCCCCGGAGGATTTAGTCGTTCCGCTCTCCCGTTTTCACATCGTGATGGTGCTGACCAACCTGATCAAGAATGGCATCGAAGCACATGCAGTCTCGGCGACTGAGGTCAGCGCGGGTTTCGTGTCCGTGGAGGTGATGCCGCAAGGCGGCGACGTCGTCATTGCCGTCGCTGACGGCGGACGTGGACTTTCGCCCGCCGATCTCATCAAGCTCCGCGAGTTCATTCCCGGAGGCTCATCGAAGCGCAAGCTCGGATCAGGAACGGGGTATGGCCTTCCGATCTGCCGCCGCTATGTCGAGGCCCACGGAGGAGGTTTAACAATCCAGAGCGCTGAAGGAGAAGGCACGCGGGTCACTTTTCGGCTGCCGATTGCCGCTAGGCAGAATTCACAGACATGAGCAAGATCCTGATTATTGATGATGAAGAGGGCGTTCGCACTCAACTCGCGGAGCGCATCGACTCAATGGGGCATGAATCCGAGGAAGCGGAGTGCGTTGAGAACGCTATGAAATTGATCGGCGAGGTGGCGTTCGATTGCATACTGCTCGACCTCGCCATCCCGGTGAAGTTCGAGGGTGTCGCCGGCGTGGTTCACGGAAAGAATCTGCTCCAGCGCATTGTGGCGATGGAAAACCCGGTGCCGGTCATCGTGGTTACCGCGAATCACAAGAGCGGTCACAAGGTCGCGATCGAGTGCATCGAACTCGGCGCTCACTCCTTCGTGAGTAAAGATTTCGACGAAGACCCAGTTGAACCCAAGATTCGCCGCGTCCTCGAAACTGTGCGAGCAACACGAAAAAACAGCACCGAGCCGCGTTCCGAGTTTGCGGGCGGGGTGATGGTTCTCCACGACGACTGCATCGAGTTGAACGGAAAGGTTGTCGGAGGGGTGAAGGGCAACGCCTACATCCGCAAGGTGGTGGAACTGCTCGCCGGGAAGAAGAATGGTGCCAACAGAAAGGCGTCTGCCAAACAGCTTGCGGAGGCCATCAACGATCAGACTTCGCCCGCAGCGGTGACCAGCGCCATCAAGGAGTTCCGGAGCAGTTGCACCGCTAAAGTTGGGTGCGGCGATCATGATGTCATTCGGACCTGTCCCGGCGGCGGGTATCAGCTTGCCAGTCGCATCGAGGTGAAAATCGGGAGGGAGGAATCCCCAAAAACGGAGGCGGAATCCGACCGCGACAAAGTTCTTCACCAGATCAAGCGCAAGGACGCGCGCACGAGACGTCAGATTTCAGACACAACAGGCATCCCGCAACTGCGTGTCAAAAAGGCCCTATCCACCCTCGAAGACGAAAAGCTGATTTTCCACGAGGGGAGCGGCGGAAACCTCCAATACTTCCTCACGAAATGAAGCCGGTGAACGCTGGAAGCGCACGGCTTGTGCGGATCAATGGGATGCGGTAACTCCTCCCCACGACCACTCGATTGTCATGGCGCAACAAGCCGGTAAGACCAAATCCACGAGGCGCAGCCCCGCAGACTTTTTCATCAGCTACACGGGGCTGGATGTTGCCACGGCGACCTACTTTCGGCAGTGGCTTGAGGCCGAAGGCTTCTCGACTTTCATGCAACAGCGCGACTTCGCGCCCACGAGCTACATCCCGGAAAAGATGGAGGAAGGACTCAAGGCTCGGCGGCTGCTCGCAGTGATGTCCGACGCCTACCTTCACTCGCCTTACTGTCGGTCGGAACTGGGTGCGGCTTACTTTCGTGATCCGACGAACACGCAAGGCCGCATGGTCATCGTTCGCATCGCATCGTGCGATGTGCCGGAGTTGCTTGCTCCCATCAGCCGTGTCGAGCTGGTTGGTAAGGGCGAACACACGCAGTCGCTTTTCATCGCCGGCATCCGCGCCTTGCCGAAAATGAAGGCCGCACGCCGCAAAGTCGCGCCTTCCTCGGCTCCTGCGCCGTCCATCGCGCCGCCGTCACCGCCAAAGGCCAATCACGCCCATGCTGAAGGCGATGGCAGCATTGCTTTCATCGGCGACAACAACAAAATCTACGTGGGCGAGCCGAAGGAATCGCGCAAGCCAGCCAAGCCGCCGAAAGACCAAATCACCGAGGAACAAGGCGTGAAGCTCAAGCTGCTGCTTGGTGAAATCATGGAGCTTGATTCCGCAAGCTACGGCGCAGATTTGAGCGAAGGTGAACTACGGCAAAAATGGTGGGGTGCGCTTGGCAAAGTCGTGCCGAACACGACTTACAAAAACTACTCGCAGGCCAAGTATCGCCGCGCGATGAAATGGCTACGCCAGCAACGTGCCCGGCTCATCGCGGGTGCTGCGGAGGATGCACCTGAATTATCGCGGCACGCGGCCATCCGCACGATTCATGTGCTGCTTTCCAAATGGAAATTCAGCAACCAGGACAAGCTCGCCTACTACTCCGCGCTGTCGTCGCGTTTGAAAATCCAGCCCCCGTTCGCCTCCAGTAAAGATCTCTCCGACGCCGACCTTCAGAGCGTCTATCGCGCGATGTATTATGATGACAGGAAGCGAGGGACTGCGCCGGGTGGGAATCGCAAAACGAAGTCGCCTCGGCGCAAGAGCTAGCTCAGTCTGCGCCGCGTGGAATCTGCTCCCGACACCGCATCCTTCATCGCCCGTTGGTCTTCATCCGGCGCGGCGGAGCGTGCGAACTACCAGCTCTTCCTCTCCGAGCTGTGCGATTTGCTCGGCGTCGCCCGCCCCGATCCGACCAAGCCCGACGACGCCGACAACGCCTACGTCTTCGAGCGCAGCGTCACTTTTCATCACCCCGACGGCACCACCAACACCGGCCGCATCGACCTCTACAAGCGCGGCTGCTACGTCCTCGAAGCCAAGCAGGGCGTCGAGAAACGCGAAGCGGCCGAGGCGCTAGCCGACGCCACCAAAGCAAAGGCGAAGGCCGCCAAGAAGGGCCACGCTCAACGCGGTAGCGCCGCGTGGGACGAAGCCATGCTCAAAGCCCGCGGTCAGGCCGAGCAATACGCCCGCGCGCTCCCTGCCAGCGAAGGCCGCCCGCCGCTGCTCATCATCGTCGATGTCGGCCACAGCATCGAACTCTACTCCGAGTTCACCCGCACCGGCGGCACCTACGTCCCGTTCCCCGATCCGCAGAGCCACCGCATCCTGCTCGCCCGGCTGAGTGATGCGGACGTGCGCGAGACCCTTCGCCTCGCGTGGACCGACCCGCAGGCGCTCGATCCCGCGCGCCGCAGCGCCCGCGTCACTCGTGAGATCGCACAGAACCTCGGACGCCTCGCCGCTTCGCTGGAAAAGAGCGGCCACAGCGCCGAAGCAGTCGCCACCTTTTTGATGCGCGCGCTCTTCACCATGTTTGCGGAAGACGTCGAGCTGCTGCCGAAGGACAGCTTCGTGAACCTGCTCAAAAGCCTCCACGGCCACACCGATCAGTTCGTGCCGATGATCGAGGAACTGTGGGGCCGCATGAAGACCGGCGGCTTCTCCACCGTGCTCCGCGAAAAAGTGCGCCACTTCAACGGCGGCCTCTTCGAGCACGCCACCGCACTCCCGCTCACCGACGACCAATTCGAGCTGCTCATCGAGGCGTCGCGCGCCGACTGGCGCGATGTCGAGCCCGCCATCTTCGGCACGCTGCTGGAGCGCGCGCTCAATCCCATCGAACGCCACAAGCTCGGCGCGCACTACACCCCGCGCGCCTACGTCGAGCGCCTCGTCATGCCCACCGTCGTCGAGCCGCTGCGCGCCGAGTGGGACGCTGCCAAGGCCGCCGCCGTCACCCTCGACCGCCAGGGCAAAACGAAGGAAGCCGCCGCCGAAGTGCAGCGCTTTCACCGCCGCCTCTGCGAAGTGCGCGTCCTCGACCCCGCGTGCGGCTCCGGCAATTTCCTCTACGTCACCCTCGAGCACCTCAAGCGCCTCGAAGGCGAAGTCTTCAACGCCCTCGACCGGCTCGGCCACGAGCAGGCCGCGCTGGAAATGGCCGGCTTCACCGTCGATCCGCACCAGCTCCTCGGCCTGGAGGTGAACCCGCGCGCCGCCGCCATCGCCGAGCTGGTCCTCTGGATCGGCTACCTCCAGTGGCACTTCCGCACCCGCGGCCGCGTCGCCCCGCCCGAGCCCATCATCAAGAACTTCCACAATATCGAAAACCGCGACGCCGTCCTCGCCTACGACCGCGCCGAGCCCGTGCTCGACGGGCAAGGCCAGCCCGTCACGCGCTGGGACGGACGCACGATGAAAAAGCATCCCGTCACCGGCGAAGATGTGCCCGATGAAACCGCGCGCGTCCCTGCGCTCGATTACGAAAACCCACGTCCCGCCGAATGGCCGGACGCGGATTTCATCGTCGGTAATCCTCCATTCATCGGCAACAAACGGATGCGCCTCGCGCTCGGCGACGGCTACGTGAAAGCCGTGCGCGAAGCTTGGCCGCGAGTGCCAGAGACCGTGGACTTCGTGATGTATTGGGCCAGCCACGCCACCGAGCTGGTGGCGAAAGGAAAAGTCACTCGACTCGGCTTCATCACTACGAACTCGATCACGCAGACCTTCAATCGGCCCGTGCTGCAAAGCGCGCTCGATGCCGGCACGCGCATTGCCTTCGCCGTGCCCGATCATCCGTGGGTGGACAGCGCCGACGGCGCGCAAGTGCGCGTGGCGATGAGCGTCTTCGACCGACAGAACGGCGCGGGCACGGTTTGGACCAGTGAGAGCGAGACGCCCGAAAGCGACGGCGCATCTGCCGTTACCTTCGCCATCGCGCAGGGCACCATCTTCTCCGACCTCAGCACCGGCGTGGACACCGCGAAGCTCGTGCCCCTGGCCGCCAACGCTGGCCTCGCGTGCCCCGGCGTGCAGCTCTCCGGCCAGGGATTCGTCGTTGCCGTGGAAGACGTGAGCCGCTTCACCACCGCGACGAAAGAGCGGCTGTTGCGCCGCTACATCACTGGCCGCGATGTAACACAGGAGATGCGCGAGCAATACGTCTTGGACACCTTCGGCCTCACGCACGACGAACTGCGCGACCGCTATCCCGACGCCTTCCAATGGCTCCATGACCGCGTGAAGTCGGAGCGCGAAACGAAGCGCGGAGCAACGAAGGACTCGCAGGAATACGCCGACAATTGGTGGCTGTTCGCGAAGACGCGCTCGAAGTTCCGGCACGCTCTCACCGGACTGCGCCGCTTCATCGTGACGTCACGCACCGCGCGCCATCGCACGTTCCAATTTCTCGACGCTTCGTTCCTGCCCGAAACGAAAGTGCTCATCTTCGCCTTCGACGACGCCTTCCATCTCGGCGTGCTCTCCTCGCGCATCCACGTCGTCTTCGCCAACCGCGTCGGCGGCTGGCTCGGCGTCGGCAACGACTCCACCTACAACCACTCCGACTGCCTCGAAAAGTTCCCATTCCCCACCGCGACCGAAGCGCAGCAGATACACATCCGCGACCTCGCCGAGCGGCTCGACACCCACCGCAAACGCCAGCAAGCCCAGCACCCGAAGCTGACCTTCACCGATCTCTACAACGTCCTCGAAAAACTCCGCGCCGGCACCCCGCTCAACGCCAAGGAACAACTCACCCACGAACACGGCCTCGTCACCGTCCTCCGCCAGCTCCACGACGACCTCGACGCCGCCGTTTTTTCGGCCTACGCCCTCCCGCCCACCGCCAGCGACGAAGCCATCCTCACCCACCTCTGCGCGCTGAACGCCCAACGCGCCGCCGAAGAACACACCGGCACGATCCGCTACCTGCGCCCCACCTTCCAAAACCCCACCAGCACCGCCACGCAGGCCGCGCTCGCCGGAGATTGGATGGATGGGACCGAGGGGACGAATGCGCCCGCCGCCGCCAAACCCGCCGGCAAACTCGCGTGGCCCAAAACCTTCGCCGAACAGGCCCTCGCCGTCCGCGCGGCGCTCACCGCCTTCGCCGCGCCCGCGGATGCCGCGACGCTGGCGAAGACCTTCAAGAGCGCCAAAGCCGACCGCATTTCCGACCTGCTCGAAACCCTCGCCAGCCTCGGCCAGGCCCGCGCCCTGCCCGACGGCCGCTACGTCGCGGCGTGATCCAATCGCCTTGTGATGAACGCGGATGAATTCGCAAAGGCCGTGCGCAGTGGTGATGCGCGGCTTCGTGTCGATCGCGTGGTCGTCACGGCTGGAATAAACAAATTCCGCGGTGCGGGAGTGCTGCGAATCGCCAAGGGCAGGATGCACCTCGACGTGACGCTGTCGGGAAAGGCGAAGGCGCCCGACGAGAAGAAGACGGTTTGGAATGAGGCGGACTTTTGGAAGCTCCGGGGCGTCATCGAGCACTCCCTGCCGTTCGTGGCAACGCATGTGTCGCCTGCCGAACGCAGAATGTCGGGCCGGACGTGAAGGTCGTGGCCGTGAGGTTCGGCGCAGAGTCGTCCGAGACGTATCGGACAATTTAGGGACTACGGCGCAACGACGAGCCCTTCCGCCTGCGCTACACGGCGCTGGTTCTCATCGAAGCTCAGCAGTTCGGCCGCACCGAGTTGAAGTGCGAACGCGAGGTGCAGAATGTCCATCGCCCGCGCTCCGTGTCGCGGCGTGTGATCGAGCGCCAGCTTCTCCGCACGGGTGACCACGCTTTCCCAATCCGACGATGAGACGACCCATAGCCCTTGCTCGACATCCAGATCGAATGCCGCGAGGGCAGACTGTGCGGCGGTTTCGCTCAATCCGAGCGGCTGCCCTTGGGTTTGCAGCCAGACCTTGAACCATACGGCCTGCTGAAACTCGTAGCGCACGAGCGAGGAAATGAGCGGCGCATCCTGCGAGGATTCGACTTTTGCCACCGCCTGCTCGGAAGCCGCGCGCGGGAAGTAAAAGGCGAAAAGGAAACTCGTGTCCGCAAAGGCGCTCACAACGCCCGCTCGCGTCGAAGCTCAGCGAATTCCTCCGCCACGGAAACCTGACTGGCAAAGGCGTTCGGCCCCCACATCCTCAAGAACCGGGCGCGATAGTCCGCTCGCGGACGCTTCGCCGTGGCGCCGGATTCGACAGCTGCCTTGCGCGGCACCAGCTCGGCTACTTCGAGCCCGTCGCGCACGACCGCAACGGATTCACCCGACGCCAGATAAGGGTCGAGTTTGTGCGGATCGGCGTAAATGTCTTCGAGCGCGAGTGTTTTCACGACAGCAGAAGATGCCAGCGTTCGCGCCGCCGGGCAAGCCTTGTCCTCGAATCGACCGCCGGAATCGGGTTCGGCGAAAGATCGAGTATGAGTTCGCCACTCGGGTAGGACTGTATTTGTCCGAGACAGTTCTCTACGCTGCGGCCACCAAAAACCGTGAGAGTCAATCCAGCCGATTTCTTCAAGTTCTGCGCGAGCCATGTGCCGCTGCTTCGCGCTTTGTGTGAAAACAGCGAGGAAGAACGCTCGGAGGCGCAGCTTTTCGACCTGATTCGTCGCTCCGCGACCGAGGATGACGTGCAGCCTGAGGCGACGCTGCGCAATATGAATCGACTGCGAGTGGTGGTGGAGACGGAGCAGGACTCCGGCTTCTACCTTCCTGCCGGCCCGCTGGTGCAGATGCTCAACTATCTTCTGCATGAGGCGTCGCCGGCTACGTCGGAGATGGTGCGGGGATTCATCAACGCGCTCGACCATTTCTGCGGTGTGCTGCGCAAATGCATCGAGTCGGATGATCCCACCCAGGTCGAGATGGCCGTGCAGGACGTCAGCCAAACCCTGCGACGCATTTATGATGCTGTGTCGGCCACGCACGATGGCATCCTGGCGGCGGTCGCTGAGTTCAAGACCGACCGAAGGGGGGTATCGGTGCAGCAAAAGTTCCGACGAATCGTTTATTGGATGGAAGTTTATGTGGTGCCGATGATCGAGATCATCCGCGTGGACGGGGTGATGGAGGCGACGTTCGCGGAAACGGAACGGCTGCTTAACAAGGCGAATGAGGAGAGCGTTTTCACTGACCTCGGAGCGATTGATCGCAGCAGGCGTTTTGTTCGCCTCGTGCGGCGACACGCTCTGCGCGTCTTCGAGCAGTGCCGGAAAGAGATTCAACCGCTGTATCAATCGCTCGCCCGATCGAACAACATCGCGGCGGGAGCAGCAGTCGCGCTGGAGCGGTTGCGCCGGGACGGTTTGGCGAAGTGGGGCAGCGAGCCGTTGGTGCCCGTGTTCACGTTGCGCCAGCAGTATGCCGTGAGCGATGCGGCCATCCGGCTAGCTTTGGAACGGGCAATCCTTCAGCCGCCAGAACCGGCCCCGGTTTTGAACTTGAGCGCTCCGCCCGTAGAGCCATTGGCCGCGCGACACCGGCGCTGGCTGAATTCACTGCCGGACCGTGTGGCGGCGGTGGTGCCACTAGAGGACTTGCTTCACTGGCTGATCGAAGATCAGCGGGAGCTTGAGACGAATGAGATTCTTACCGGTTTTTCGACGCTGCTCTTCCACGAGAAGTTTCGCTGCAAGCTGACTAACGATGGCGTTCGGACTTACGAAACTGCCGGGCATCTGCTAAGGGCTCACCCCGTTCGCATTGAATCCGCCGCGGCATGAACTCACTCCCACACCTGCAAGAGCTGTTTGAGAAGCTGAAGACCGGCTACCACGTCTCCCACGAGGACGGCTTGATGCACGCGGCGTTGATGCAACGCACCGATGACTACGCTGAGTTTTTCGGAGCGATTGGGCTGAAGTTGATCCGCCATGAGCGCGATTTCTTTTACTTCGAGAGCGAGGAAGGCACATCGGAATATCTGCCCCAGGTCGCGGTGTTTTGTTACATTCTCATCGACCACACGGCGAACCTCGGGTTGCCCATCGAGGCCACGCTGATGGGCGGGACACATTCGCTGCGCGGGCTTCCGCACTTCACGCTAGACAGCTACCGCGCGCACCTCCGTCAGGTCGATCTCCTTGAACCGGACAAGCTGCGTCGCGTTGTGAGCTACCTTGTGCGGATCGGCTGGGCAAAATGGGTGAGCACGGACGAGTTCACTTTTCTGCGACCATTCTGCCGCGTCGTTGAGCGTTGCCTGGCGCTTTCGGAACATTCACCAGATCGTGCTCATGAGTCCGCTGAAGGTTTGAACGACGATGCAGGTGCGGAGGGGGAGGAAGATGCGTAACGGCCCAGCGAGAATCATCCTCATCGGCGCGGGAAAGTATGACTACGCCGAAGCAGAACTGAACGGCTCATTGCAAATCGTCGGACCGAATAACACCGGCAAGACGACGCTGATCAACACGCTGCAGTTTCTCTATGTGGACGACCGGAGAGAAATGAAATTCGGTCCTTACTCGCTCGACCAAACGCTCGAATACTATTTTCCGGGGCAATACAGCTACGTGTTGTTTGAGTGTCAGACTTTGCGCGGGCTTGCGGTGGTAGGATGGCGCGGGAACAGCCGGGCGAGTGGAGCCGGACCAGAGCGGTTTTATTACCTTGGACCCTATCAGCGCAGCGACTTTATGGCTGCATCGGGCAAGGTGCTCGAGCCGGAAGAGGTGAGCGCTAATCTTGCCGACCACAAATTCGAGCTTTTGCCCAAAGCGCAGCAGCATCGCGAAATGCTTTTGTCAGGTCTCGCCGGACGCAACACGGGACTCGGCATTGTTTCGCTCAAGGACAACGACAAGTTTCACCAGTTCCGCGAGACGCTGAAAAATCTGCTCAGCCTGACCGCAATCTCGCAGGACCAGATGCGCGAGCGTTTGCTGATGCTCGCGGAGATCCCGACCGATGCCATCGCCGTGGATCGGCGGCGCGTTCTGGGTGAGGATCACGACCGGTTGATCAACGAACGAACGGGCCTCGACATGCTCAAAAAGCACGGCGACGTGATTCACGACGCGATTGGGAAGTTTCGATCATGCCAGCAGGTGCGTGCAGAGTTGATGTATCGCTGGACGAACCTGAAGGTGCAGAAGACCGTGTTCGAGGCTGACCACCTCGCGGCGCTGGCGGCCATCGATGAGCAAATCACCCAAGCGGAAGCTGATGAGGCAACTGCGCGGGCACAATACAAGAGCAAGGGGGATGAGCGCGACGGCCTCATCGTGCAACGCACGACGCTGGAGAATAATCTGAATTCGTTAGAGGCGCTCAAGGTGCAGTTTGCTGGATTCGCGGAAGACCTTGAGCGCGCAACACTCTCCCGTCTCGATCGCGAAGCGGAGCAGAAGCGAATGCTGATAGATGACGCCGCCTCGGAGACCATTGAAGCAGTCGAAAACCAACTCACCGAGTTGAATGAACGGATTTTGGTGACGGAAACCGCGATTGAAAATTTTGATGCCCTCACCGTTACCGACCTGCGCCGTGATTTCAGCGAGGATGAGTTGTCCCACATCTTTGGGATTTTGAATCCCGAGCTATTGCAGCTCCCCCTTGGCGCAAGTGGCATTTCCTTCAAGAATCGCGCGATTGTGACGGAACGCTTGCGGCAGATTCTGACTCAGACACGCGAAGAAACTTATCAGGACGAGGCCGTGACCATCCGCTTTGCTCCAGCCGGAGGTGCGTTGAGCAAGCTTAAGAACGTGGAAACACTGCGCGGTCAACTTAGCAAATGGCTGACCGAAAGGGCGCGGACCGAGAAGCTAAAGGCCGTCGTGCTGGAGCGGGAAGAACACAAACGCCAGTTGGAGGCATTGATGGTGAAGAAGCTGGCGCAAGCGGCCCGAGTGCAACAATTCGACAAATTCCAGGAAGACCGCGACAAGGAACCCGATTGGAGAAAGCAATTGGCGGCCGTCGAAAAATCCATCGGAGCGCTGAAGAAGGTCATCGACGGGCTCAATGCCCAAGTGATGACGGAGCGCGAAAAGCAGAGTGCGGGGAGGGGCCGGCGCAAGGAAGCAGAGCGCCAACACGGGGAAGTAATGAAGCGTTTCGGCGACTGTAAGCCGCCAATTTTCGACGCGACACCGGCAGCAGACGCCGACATCGCGGACAGTTTTGATTCCGCCGTTGCGCGGTATCTCCGCGAGCAGAGTCGGGAGAAGGAATTGGCGCTCGAACTCAAAACCGCCTTCGGGGAGGTGCAGCGCTTCTTCGGCGATGCTTATCAGGAGCCGACACAGGCGCAGACGATTCGCAAGCTCACCGAAGAAATCGAAGCGGTCGGTGCGAAGGAGGAAGCGCTGCGCATCGATTGGAACGCTCATATCCAAGGGCTGCGGAGCCGGTTCAAGCACGTCCTTGATGATTTGGGCCATGTGCAGACCGCCGCGACGACGATCAGTCGGCGTTTTGCGGACGTGCAGGTGTCCGATTTGAAGGGAATTAAAATAACAGCCGAACCCCACGCAGACACGCTGGCGATTATCAAAGGACTCGTTGGACTTGAAGAACTCGACCTCTGGGAGGATCAGGCTCCGCTCGAAACGGTAATCAAGAGAACCCGCAACTGGTTGGACGAAACGCCCGTGGTTCGCGTGGCAGAGTTGTTCGGGCTCGTCGTCTCGGTCACCGGCGCGGATGGAAAGGTGAAGCACTACAAAGATTTCACTCAGATCGAATCGGATGGCACAACGGTGACCATCAAGGTGTTGTTCAACCTCCTGGTGCTCAAAAACCTCATGCGAAAGGACGATGTGGCGGTGCCGTTCTTTCTGGATGAGATCGAAAAGCTCGATCCGGCCAATCGCCGCGTAGTCCTGGAAACATCGAAGGCGCTCGGTTTCATCGCCATTACTGCCGCGCCGAACGCGGTGGGAGAAGTGGATGCATGTTATTTCCTTGAGCCACAGGACTCCGGCCATGTGCGACTCACCTATCGCCTCGACTTGGAAGAAAAGGCGAAGCGAGGCACGTCGAAATGAATTCCTCGGCAAGACATCACGCGGTGTTGCATCGGCTTGCGCTCGAAGGCTCCGTCGCAGAGTCCAGTTGCGGCCCTTCGCTGCGAAAGGTTCTAGGTCCGCTGTTGCGCGGAGGCATTCTAGCTCGGCAGAAGTCCGGCGCCGGTCAGCGAATTGCCGTTATCAATCAGAGCCGCTTCGTCGCTTTCCTTGCCCGAGAGTTTCCGCACGAACAAGCTGCCGTGTCGAAAATGCCGGTGCGCGTTCAGGGCGTCGCTCGCTTCCGCGATACGAAAACCGTGCGCGGGGCGAGTGATGAGATTGTGTGCGTGCGCGGCTGGCATGATGGCGCCCTGCTTCGCAACGGCGATCCAGTTGCGGTGGCTCAACCGACTCGCGACCACGGTGTCTTTGCATTCCTTTTGATGGGCAATTCCGCCTACCAACTCCGGGGCGCCGTTGCCACAGTTGAGAATCCAACGCTATTTGCACACTTCGACCGACTGCACGCAGGATTTGACCTCGTGCTTTACACCAGCGGGCGACTTTCGCGGCGATTGATCGCGTGGCTTGCGCTTCAAGCCGCGAGTGGCCTCAAACTTGTCCACTTTGGAGACTATGACCCAGCTGGGCTCGATGATTACAGGCGACTGCGAACAGCGTGTGGGGAGGCGGTCACCTTACATTGCCCTGAAGGCTTGCCACGCCTCTTCCGCACCTACGGGAATTCTCGGCTGCTCGATGGAGCCAATACGCAGGCGCTCCTCAAGCGCCTACGCACTTCCCAAGATCCCACGATTACGAGCATCGTTACGTTGATCGATGAATCCAACGCAGGACTTGAACAGGAAGCTTTGCTCTTGGGCGGGAACGACGGCGACAATTCCACACAGATTCCACGCAAATCGCCCGGTGAAGCAGCGTAATCTTGCGCTAACACGAAATCCCATGTATCGTGTATATCTCTATGAAAACGCAGACTTACGCAAGTTCTGCGGATACCCAAACAGACGCTGCACCGAACAGGTGCCGCTGGGTCGGTTGTCCCGGATGGAGCGCCGGTTACGGCGGCTCCTGTCGGTGAGCTTGAGGGCGTTATGCGTCGCTCGCACACTCTGAGAACAAAGACCATGAGTTTCCGCCAGACACACATCGCCACTGACTCAGACGATTGGCCGTTCGCGGATGCACGCAACACAGCCTCAGTCACCACAACGCACGTCTTGCATCGCGGTGAGCCTATCCTACTCGTCGCGCATGACGCCGAGGATGGCACCTGGCAGTTTCTCTACGGCGGCGCCATGTCCGTTAGAGACGCATTGCTTGTCAGCATCAACACAGTCTTTCGCCACGACCCAACCATTGCGGAGGTTGCAGACTTGCCTCACGGCTGGCAGGCTACTCGCACCGCAGTCGGCCAGCCTTGGACGCGCCGACCGTCGCCGCCCGACGAATCCGAATGACCGCAACGCCTAGGGTGTGTTTGAAAAATGGTCATTACCTAATCCAATGAAGGATGGAAGCGAGATGAACGAAGGCCATAAAAGAAGTGGCCAGCTTGTCATAACGAGTGGCCACCCGCCGATGGCGCTTCAGAGAGCAAAAGAAG
>JBGAGV010000036.1:0-83691 GCA_044226525.1 Chthoniobacteraceae bacterium
GATCGAAAACTTCTTTCAGCGCGCCAAAGCCATGCGCCGCTTCGCCACTCGCTACGAAAAAACCTCCACCTGTTTTTTCGCCGTCGCTTGCCTGACCGCAGTCCTCGACTGGCTCAAACCATTTTGAAGACACGCCCTAAAGATCAGCCGGCGTGGCCGCTCGATTTCCAAGTATTCGCCCGTGTGCTCCACATCCTCTCCATCGCGGCGCTCCGTGAAGGTATAGCGGCCGCCCACTTTTGGATCGACTTCTGCCCGCACCACCTTCCCCGTCCGGGTCCGGAAAAGCCATTTCGCCGCGAACTCCGGCTCGAGCCATGCATCGAAAACTCGCTCCGCGGAGAACGGCAGGTGACGCGTTACGCTGGCGACAGGATTCGATGAGGTGCTCATGGTTTTAAAGCGAAACGGCGGTGCTGCTTCGGCCGCGCGGCCGGGGTGAGATCATTTCTTCCTGCGCTCGCGTTCGTGTTCGTTCCGCAGGGCCAGCTCGAGCGCATCGAGTTGCTTTTCCCAGAATCGTTTCGTTTTCGCAACCCACGCCTCGATCTGGTCGAGTCCGGCGGGATTGATTGAGTGAATTCTCCGCCGTCCATCAGTGCGCACCCTCACTAGCTTCGCCTGGCGCAGCACTTTCAAATGCTGGGAAATGGCCGAAGCCGTCACCTCAAACGACCGCCCAATCTCTCCCGCCGCCCGGTCCCGCACCGCCAGCATCTCGACAATACGCCGACGGGTTGGATCAGCCAGAACGTCAAAACTGTGCATGGTAAAATTCATTTAAGTCTTCACTTAATTAAGTCAAAACTTAAATAAATCACTATGACGACACCGTTCATGAGGCAGACAGCGTTTCGCAGGAGGACAAGAGCGGCAAGGACGACGTCCGCGTTCGATCCCGCGAGATGGCGCAGCCTCTCTTTTCACCCGAAAGGGATAGATCCTGACGGGCGCAGCTGAACGGTTTCGAGAAACGGCGAGCCCAAGTCACCTCCCAACAGTTCATCGAGGAGTCGTCGAATCCATCTGGCCGGCGATGCGCCGGACAGACAACTCACCGAAGGCGCAGTAACGTGGGCACGAGGCTCCGGCGCCTTTTACTTCGGCCAGCTCTTTTTCAAATCCAACGGTGGGAGATCCGTAGTGCTCTGGATCGGCGCGAGCGTCGGCGGCAAGGCGTCGGCTTCGATTACCCAGAGATGGTGATCGGCGAAATACCCGCGCAGGCTCGCGTTTTGTTCCGGCGACATGATGCGCGCCAAGACGACTTTCGCCCCGTCGATATCCGCGGAGTTGTAAACCCATTCCCGGTGCGGATTGTGATTCCGGGTGTAGTGCACAAAGACGAGATGCTTCCCCGGCTCCGCTTCGAGCTTCTGGAGCATGTCGCTGCGCTGGTAGCCCCAATAGTGCCAATCCGGATGGGTGAGATGCCAGAGCGGCTTCACCGAGGGAATCACGCACAGGCAAAGGGTCCCGCGCAGCAGGAAAAGGCCGCACCTCCGGCCCAACGGGGACCAGACCTTGAGGCGGCGCATCGAGGCGACCACCAGCACGATGAATACGCTCGCCGCCGGCGCGGCGTAGTGTGGCGAAACCCAGGTGCCGAGCAGCATGGCAGCGGAGAAAATCAGACCGCCGGGAATCGCCAGGCGCAGCCAGCGATCGCGCCAGATCGCCCATGGAGCGGCCAGCAGCGGCACCAGCAAAAGGCGCGACCACATGCACGACTCGAGAATGGTGTGAACCTTGATGGCCGTCGCTTTGATCAATGCCCACCACGACTCACGCTGGGTGCGATAAAAGTAGCGGTAGTAATATTGAAGCTCACGCAACTCCTGATGCCGATACACCGGCTCCGGTTTCTCGGCCTGGAAAATGAAGAGGGGCGCAATGCCGTAGGTCTCCTCGCACACGACGTAGGGCATCCGCAGCGCACTGCCGGTGATGCGGTAATTGTAATACCCGATCTGCGCGACCAGCAGCATCATCGCACCGGCCAGGGGCAGGCCGATGCGGAAGATGCTCACGTGCCATGCCGGCCCGCCTTTGGCGATCATCCAGACCAGCAGAGTCGCGCAAATGAGCGCGCTGAAAACGAACCCTTCGTAAGGCCGGCTGTTGGCGAGGATGGCCATGCCGAGTCCAAGCCAGAGCGAATCGCGCACGGTCGGTGCACGCAGGATGCGGCGGAATGCGCCCAACACGATCGCTCCACCCGCGAGCGCGACGGCACCACCCCAGTAATTCTGGCTCCACACGACCATCTGCGGATGGACCGCCGTGAGCAATCCGCCCACCAGTGCCCAGCGCGGCTTGGTCCAGGCCAGGAGCATCCAGCAAACGGTGGCGCACGCGAGTGCGGTCGTGAGCCACACCCCTAGCAACGGGAGATTGGCGACCAGCTCGCCAAAGGCCAGAGCCACCCCCTGCGCCGGCGGGTATTTGGAAGTGTAGCTCGGCTGCTGGAGAATGTGCACGCTCTCGAAGTGCTGCCAGTGCGGATGCGTCGGGTTCGTCACCCGCCCGTGCGACAAGGTGTCGGCAATGAGCAGGTAACCGAATTCATCGTGCGTCTGCGGCGCGGTGATGCGGGTGCTCAATCCGAGGGCGATGCTCAGCGCAAAGGAGAACAGACCAACGGCCAGCACTGCTCGGGCCGGGCGGGCAGCCAGCCGGTTGAGCACGCGCTCGATCGCCCGAAAAAAGCCCGATCCGAGTCGCGGGCAAAACCATGCCAAGGGTAGAAGCAGGGGCAGCAACAGGTAGGGTTTGAACACGAGTGCGCCGTTGAAAACACATCACCTCACCGCCGTCTAGCAGACTGTTGTAAAACCGCTTTACACTCAGCATGCCAAGATTGTCACGACAGGCGGATTGTCTGGCGCCTTCCTGCCACCTAAGCTGCGCCGACATGCCGAAGCCGAACTCCGATTCCCGATGGGACTGAACTCCCCCGCCCTCGCCGCGGTGCTTTTCTGGACGGCGGGCATTGTGCTATTTTTCACCTTTGCCGGATATCCTCTGCTGATGCGTTGGCTGGGACGAAAACCGCCCTTCCCCCTCCCAACACCAGTGGATGGCTGGCCGACGGTCACCGCCGTCGTGGTGGCTTATAATGAAGCCCAGCGCATCGTCACCCGGGTCGAAAATCTCCTGAGTGCGGATTATCCCCCGGAAAAACTCAACGTCATCGTGGTCTCGAACGGCTCGACCGACGACACGGCGGAGCGAGTGCGCGCCATGGGCGATCCGCGCATCATCGTGCTCGAACAGGCCGGCCGTGCAGGCAAGGCGGCCGGACTCAACGACGCCCTCGCACAATGCCGTTCCGAGATCGTCGTTTTCTCTGATGCCCGGCAGCGCTTCGAACCGGCCACGTTGCGCCAACTGGTGCGACACTTTGCCGATCCCGCCATTGGCGCGATCAGTGGATCGCTCGAGATCGAGCCCTCTGCTCATGGCGTGGCCAGCGCCGTGGATGCCTACTGGCGCATGGAAAAGCGGCTGCGGGCGGACGAGGCGCGCTTCGACTCCTGCATCGGCTGCACCGGCGCGGTGTATGCCATTCGCCGCGAACTTTTCACCCCCATCCCAGAAGACACCGTGCTCGACGATGTCGTCATTCCAATGCACGTCGCGGAACAAAACCGGCGGGTGCTACACGATTCCGAAGCGGTCGCTTACGATCCGCAAACGCTCGATCCCGCGCGCGAAAAAGTCCGCAAACAGCGGACCCTCGCGGGCAATTTTCAGATGCTCTTTCGTTACCCGCGCTGGCTTCTGCCATGGAAACACCGATTGTGGTGGCAGCTCATCGCGCACAAATACCTGCGCCTGGCCGCACCGCCTTTGCTTGCGATCGTTTTCCTTGCGAGTTTCTTCCTGCGGGCATGGCCATTTTATGGATTCGCCTTCTACGGGCAGGTGGTCTTCTACGTGCTCGCCACGGTGGGCATGGTCACCCGACTGAAATCCCGCTGCCTCAGCCTGCCGGCAGGTTTCGTCTTCCTCAATGCGGCGACCGTCCGGGCGCTGTGGCACTACCTGACCCGTCCCAATCTCCATCTCTGGACTGCTCCTCGTGGCGAAAAACATTGACCGCCTGTCGGGACGCAGCCTTGCTGAAAGCCCCACCATGCCCTCTCCCACCACGTCCTCATGCCGTCGTTAAAGGCGCTCGACATCTGGCTGCCGGCGTGGCTGAAGCGCGACCGCGAGGCGAAGGCGCTGGGCGGGAAGCATCTCATCATCGCCATCTGCGATCACTTCGAACCGCTGCAGCGCGGCGACAAGGCCGATGCGCTCCAGCGCGTGGAAAAATGGCGGCGCGGTTATACGGAATCCATCGCCGACATTACCGATTCCGGCGGCCAGTGCCCCAGGCACACCTTCTTTTACCCGGTCGAGAAATACGACCGCGACATCGTCGGCGAAATCGCCGCGCTCTGCGATGAGACTTCGTGCGAGATGGAGATCCACCTCCATCACGATAACGATACCGCCGACCACCTGCGCCACACGTTGCGCGAAGCCACCGAACGGCTCGCTGGCCACGGCATGCTTTCGCGCGATGAGTCCGGCGCGTTGCGCTACGGTTTTGTGCATGGGAACTGGGCGCTCGATCACTCCCATCCAGAGGGTCGTCATTGCGGCGTGCCGGATGAAATCGCCGTCCTGTGTGAAACCGGCTGCTACGCGGACTTCACCCTGCCCAGCGCCCCTGAGCGCACGCAGACGCGGATCATCAACCGGCTTTACTACACGCGCGAAGATGGAAAGCCCCGCTCGCATGAGCGCGGCCATCGCGTGATTGCGGATCGCGACGCGCGGCAGCACCATCCCGACGAACTGCTCATCGTCCAGGGGCCGCTCGGCCTGAACTGGGATCGCCGCAAGTTTGGCATCCTGCCCCGCATCGAAAACAGCGACCTCACCGCCACCAACCCGCCGACGCGCGACCGGCTTCATGTCTGGCTGGATTGCAATATCGGGGTGCTCGGCCGTCCGAACTGGGTCTTCGCCAAGCTGCACACGCACGGCGCGCGCCCGGAAAACACCGGGATGTTTCTCGGTGAGCCGATGCGCGCTTTCCACCGCATGCTCGCCCGCCTTTCGGCCAGTGACCCGAAGTTCCGCTACCACTACGCGACGGCGCGCGAGATGGTGAATATGATCCACGCCGCCGAAGCCGGGCACAGCGGCGACCCGAATCAATTCCGGGACTTTCGCTACCGCCGCGCGAAAGCCCCTGCGCCATCGGCCTGATTCTCTCCGTCGGGTTCTCATCTTCCGGTCCTTCCTAAAAGAAAAGGCCGATGAAGATGAATGAGGAGAAGCAAATCCCACTTCCCTCCCATGCACCGTCTCGCCCTCATCTCTGCCGCCACCTACGGCCGTAACGCGGCTCGCACTCGCGGTTCGCACCACGGCACCGCCTTCTCCACTACCTTCAACGGATGGGACGAAGAAAAGGCGAAGACCTTCGGAGGCACCTTCGTTCGCTCCGGTCGCAGGCTCGAAGACGCCCGGGTGGTCAAGGTATGGGACCCGGACATGGAAGCCGCGCGCGTGCTCGCCGAGATCTGCGGCATCGACTCCGTCGCGACTACCGCCGAAGAGGCGTGCACCGGAGTGGATGCCGTCCTCATCATCGACGACGGCAGTGGCGCGCAGTGGAAATACGCTGAGCAATCGCTGCGCAAAGGTATCCCCACTTTCTGCGACAAACCGCTCGCGATGACGGCGCGCGAGGCCGGGGCCATCGCAAAACTCGCGCGGGAAACGAAGACGCCTTTCATGTCGTGCAGTTCGCTCCGCTTCGTGCCGGACATCGTGAAGCTGCGCAGCGAACTGCCGCAACTCGGCGCGGTCCATCTCGCCACCGCCGCCTGTGGCAACGAACTCGTTTATTACGGCATCCATGCCCTTTCCATGATTTACGCCGTGCTCGGCCCCGGCGCGGTGAGCGCCATCAACGTCGGCCAACCCGGCGCGAATCTCGCCCGCATCCGCTTCGCCGATCATCGCGACGTGATGCTCATCGTGGGCGAAAAGGAATGGATGCGCGCGGGCTATCAGATCAATCTCTACGGCGAGAAAGGCTGGCGCACGGTCGCGCCCGATCTCAAGGACCTCTATTCCTACCTGCTCGAGGCGTTCCTCGACCTGCTGGAGACTGGCAAGGAACGGGTCCCGATCGAAGAAGAAGTCGAACTCATCGCCGCGCTCGAAGCCGCCGAGCGCTCGCTCAAGTTGGGGAGAGAAGTGCCGCTAAGCGAAGTGCTGGCCAGTTGATCCTTCGTCCTGCGCGGCGGAAAACTCTAAATCGGCCCTTGGTGCCTGCGGGAAGTGCGCTACCAGTGCAGCAGAGTCGTGCATCCCGCGACAATCATGAGACCTGCACCCACACCGCACGATGAGGCCCGCCGGATGGAAACCCTGCGGCAATATGCGGTGCTGGATACGCCTCCCGAACAAGCCTTGGACGATCTCGTGGCGCTCGCGGCGGCGATTTGCGAAGCGCCGATCGCCCTGATCTCGATTGTCGATTCCGACCGCCAGTGGTTCAAAGCGAAGCTGGGGATCGAAACGAGGGAAATGCCGCGCACGGTTTCCTTCTGTGCTCACGCACTGGAACAACAGGACTTGTTCATCGTGCCGGATGCCACCAAGGACGAGCGATTCGCGGACAACCCCATCGTCACCGGGGCGCCGGGCATTCGCTTCTATGCAGGTGCGCCGCTGGCTACCCGAGAGGGGCCGGTGCTTGGCACGCTGTGCGTGATCGACCGCATGCCGCGCTCGCTTACGTCCGCGCAAAAGCAGGCACTGCGAGTGCTGAGCCGGCAGGTCATGACGCAGTTCGACCTGCGCCGGCGCGGGCAGGAATTGCTCGCCAGTGAAGCCAAGCGCCGCGCCATTTTCGAAGCGGAGCCGGAATGCGTGAAGCTCCTCAGCCCAGACGGCACGCTACACGAGATCAACTCCGCCGGCCTGCGCCTGATCGAGGCCGACCACGCCAGCATGGTCACGGGGCAAAACATCGTGCCGGTGGTGGTTTCGGAGGATCGACCCGCCGTGATCGCCATGTTGGAAGCAGTGGCTGCGGGTGAGCGTCGTTCGGTTCAGTATCGCATCGTGGGATTCAAGGGAACGCAGCGCTGGATCGAAATGAACGGCGCTCCGTTCCACGACGAGACCACCGGCCAACGTTATGTGCTCGGCGTCTCGCACGACATCACGGAGCGGAAGGTGGCGGAGGAAAAAATCCAGCGCCTCAACCGGCTTTACGCGGTTTCCAGCGGCATCGCCGAAGCCATCGTGCGGCTCAAGGACACCTCGGCCCTTTACGAGCAGGCCTGCCGCATCGCCGTCGAGAAGGGTGGCCTCGTCATGGCGTGGGTGGGTGTAGCGGTAGCGGAACGAAACATCTTGGAACCCGTCGCTCGCTGGGGCCGGGATGAAGGTTATCTCGACCTGATACAAGTGAGCACCTCGGCGGACGAACCACGAGGCCGCGGGCCAGCCGGGCAGGCTTTTCGCAGCGGACAACCCGCCTGCTGCAACGACATCGACGCCGACACCGGCGCGGTGGTTTCCCGCACGGAAGCACTTGAGCGCGGTTACCGTAGTTGCGCCGCCTTTCCGCTTACTTTCGAGAGCCGCCCGATCGCGGCGCTCGTCGTGTATGGCGACCAGCCCGGTTACTTTGACCGCGAGGAAATGCACGTGCTCAACGCTCTGGCGGAAAACATCTCCTTCGCCATCGAGTCGAACCAGCGCGAGCAGCAGCGGCTCCTCGCCGAGTCCGCTCTGCGCGCGAGCGAAGGGCGCTACCGCACCCTCTTCGAACGCGTGCCCGACGGCATCTTCATCGCCGATGCCCAGGGCAACTACGTCGATGCCAACCCCAGCGCGATCCGAATGCTCGGCTACGAGCGCGACGAACTGGCCCGCATGAACGCGGCGAATGTCGTCGCAGAAAATGAAGTCCCCCGGGTGGCCGAGGCGCTGGTCGAGATTCATGCGGGCCGCATGCACCACCGCGAGTGGCGCTTCCGGCACAAGGACGGTTCGCACTTCATGGCAGAGGTCATCGCCACCGGCATGCCCGACGGAAATTTCCTCGCGATGCTCCGCGACATCACCGAGCGCAAACGCGCCGAGGCCCGCTTCCGGCGGCTCGTCGATTCCAACGCACAAGGGGTGATGTTCTGGACCATGAAGGGCGAGATCACCGGCGCAAACGACTCCTTCCTGAGGCTGATCGGCTACTCGCGCGAAGACCTCGAAAAAGGTCTCCTTTCGTGGGAAAAGATTTCGCCCCCTGAGTGGGCCGACCGTGACCTGCAGACCTTCGACACGATCCGCCAGACCGGCGTGTGTGTGCCGTATGAGCGGGAGTTTTCGCGCAAGGATGGCTCCCGCGTGCCGGTGCTCGTGGCTGCCGCCACGTTCGAGGACAACCCGGAAGAAGGCTTCACGTTCGCCGTCGATCTGACCGATCGAAAAAAGCTCGAACAACAGTTCCTCCGCGCCCAGCGCATGGAAAGCATCGGCGTTCTCGCCGGGGGGATCGCCCACGATCTCAACAACGTGCTGTCGCCCATCATGATGTCCCTTGCGGTGCTGGAGATGAAACACACCGACAAGGACAGCCAGGAGCTGCTCAATATGCTCAGCACCAGTGCGCAACGGGGCGCCGACATGGTGCGGCAGGTCCTTTCCTTTGCCCGCGGGGTCGAAGGCCGCCGCATGGACGTGCAGCTCAAGCACCTCGTCCGCGAGCTGGTGAAGATCGCCAACGACACCTTCCCGAAGAACATTGAAGTCGAAGCCGATCTGCCAGCCGAACTCGATACGGTGCTCGGCGATCCCACCCAGCTTCACCAGGTGCTGCTGAACCTCTGCGTCAACGCGCGCGACGCAATGCCCGAGGGCGGCAGGCTCGCGCTGACGCTGGAGGAAGTGCTGCTCGATGCCCACTACGCCGCGCTCAATCCCGAAGCCCAGCCAGGCCCCTATTTGCGCCTGGATGTCGCCGACACCGGCGGCGGCATTCCGCCCGAAGTCATCGACCAGATCTTCGATCCCTTCTTCACCACCAAGGCCCCCGGCAAAGGCACCGGCCTGGGGCTTTCCACCACGCTCGGCATCGTCAAAAGCCATGGCGGTTTCATCAGGGCCTACAGCGAAGTCGGGCAGGGCACCAAGTTCAGCGTGTATCTGCCCGCCATCCCGGCTGGTTCCGCCGCAGCGCCACCTGCCGCCACTTCTGCCCGCCTGCCGCGCGGCCACGGCGAACTCATCCTCGTGGTGGATGACGAAGAATTCGTCCGGCACATTACCAAACAAACGCTGGAAACATTTGGCTATCGGGTCGCGCTGGCGGGCGACGGGGCTGAAGCGCTCGCCGTTCACGCCAAACACGGCGGGGAAATCGCCGCTGTGTTGCTCGACATGATGATGCCGGTCCTCGATGGCCCCGCCACCATCCGGGTGTTGCAGAGGCTGAACCCGAACATCCGCATCATTGGCGCCAGCGGCTTCTCCACCCATGGCGCCACGGCTCACGCGGCCAGCCTCGGCGTGACTCATTTCCTCCCGAAGCCTTACACCGCCCAGGCACTGCTCAAGATGTTGCGGGAGATTCTTCCGCAGGAGCCTGGAACGAAGTAGCATCTGGCAGGTCGGATCAACTTGGATCAACTTGGATTTCCTCTGTGGCGCGCGAGGTAAAATGGGGCGGCTTGGTTTGACGCAAAGGGGAGGAACAAAGGGGCTTTGGCGTTCCTGGCATGGCCCACCACTTTCGCCCCCCGGCACCCGCGTGACGAACGAGCCATTTCGTCGATTCCGTCAGTTCCCATTTTTCAATTCGCGGATGCAACGCTCCGGTAAAGAGTGAAGGCGCCCGCGATAGATTGCCGCGAGCGCCTTCGTTTCGGTGGCCATAAGCCGGATTCTGTCGCGCGCCGGTTACCCGACGCGGGATGATCATTTCTCTCCAGTCGCTCACGCGACCGGCCCGCCCGAAAGCGGATGCGGCTATTACCCGGAAGCGGGCCGGCTTTCGCCGGCCGGGCCAGGCGACCCGACGCTCCCTGTTCTGCCTTGCACCCCGTGGGGTTTTTCATGCACCGGCGATTACTCGCCGGCCGGTGGGCTCTTACCCCGCCTTTTCACCCTTACCTGCGGGTTACCCCGCAGGCGGTCTATTTTCTGTGACACTGTCCGTTGCCCGGGCTTTCGCCCGGAAACACCCGCGCATTCTACGCGGCACGGTGCCTGATGGTGTCCGGACTTTCCTCCGCGCGCTCGCGCACGCAGCGATCATCGGCCAACCGGAGACAACCCTCGCGGAGAATGCGGAAGCTGGCAAGGTCGGAGAAGTCGGACTAGTCAGACGAGTCCGACATGACCAACCGCGACCGTTTTTTTGAAAAGCTCCGCGAAGCCCTCGCAGCGGGCACCTTTGTCAAGCTGACGCTCAGCGAGCCGACGGACCCGTCTCTGCGGAACCTGTATGCACGGCTGGTGGAGCTGAAGGAAGGGCGGCGGATGCAGTTTGTCTGGCGCTACCAACGGCAGGACGTCACGAAGAACCTGGAACTCAGCGAAGCGATGGCCGCACTGGAGGAGCAAGTCGCCGCCCCCTTCACGCGGGCCTATCTCTTCACCACTACGGGCGACTGGCAGTGGGAAGGACCGGGCGACGGCGAACTCAAGGCGAAGCGCCCGAAATTCACGGCGGCACCGGCGCTGGAACACGACAAGCCGAAGGTGAAGGCGCTCTCGCACGCACCGTGGCTCACGCAGCTCGGCGTGACTACTCCGGACGGCACGGCGCGCCCGGGGATGAGCGACAAGCTACGGCAGATCGAACGCTTCGCGGAAATCCTCGGCCACCTCGTGGAGGGTGGTCCACTGCGCACGGCGAAGCGCGTTACCATGGCGGACCTTGGCGCAGGCAAAGGCTATCTCACCTTCGCGGCGCACGATTTTTTCCAGCGCCGCGGCGTGGAAATTCTGACCACGGGCGTGGAGCTGCGAACCGAGCTGGTCGAGAAAGCAAACGCCATCGCCCTTCCCGGGTTGCAGTTCGTCGCGGGCGAAATCGCCAGTTTCCAGCCCGATCAACTCGATGTGCTCGTGGCCCTGCACGCCTGCAATACCGCCACCGATGACGCGCTGCACCTGGGCGTGCGCAGTGGCGCCCGGCTCATTCTCGCGGCGCCGTGCTGCCACCAGGAATTGCGCCCGCAAATCGTCCCCCCGACGGTGCTCGAACCGGTGCTCCAGCACGGCATCCTCTTGGAGCGCTACGCGGAAATGGTGACCGATGCCATCCGGGCGCTGGTGCTGGCAATTCACGGTTACGACGCGCGGGTGTTCGAGTTCATCGCACCCGAGCACACCGGAAAAAACCTGATGATTTCCGCGCAGCGCATGGATCAACCGCCCAAGCCGGAGCCCTTGCGAGCCCAACTGCGCGAGCTACTTGCCTTCCACCGCCTGCAGGAGCAACGGCTGGCTTGGCTCCTTGGCGAAATTTGAGTGAACTAGGAGTTGCCAACTCCGACCCTCCGGGGCCATTTTCGCAAACCTATTCATGGCAGACTCTTCCTCCCTGGGGCCGCAAGATGGCGGCGTCCACACACTCGAACACGTCGATCAATATCTCCTCGTCGGACAGGAGTCGGACGCGTCGGATATTCATCTCGGCGTGAACGCCCCGCCGATCTGGCGCCGCTACGGCGCGCTGGAGCCGATCTGGTTGCAAGCGGACAAGCTGACCGCGGCCGACACCAAGCGGCTCGCTTACGGCTTCCTGACCGAGGCTCAGCAGAAAGTGCTCGAAGATCGTGGCGACATCGACTTCGCCTATGCGAACCAGGCCGGGCGTTTCCGCGCCTCGGTGGTGAGGCACCGGCTCGGCATCGACATCGTCTTCCGCATCATCAACACCAAGGTGCGGACGATGGACGATCTGGAGCTGCCGGAGGTGCTCAAGCAGCTCACCAAATATCACAACGGCCTCATCCTCGTGACGGGTGCGGTCGGCTCGGGCAAATCGACCACGCTGGCAGCCATGGTCGATTTCATCAACATGAACCGGCACGATCACATCATCACGCTGGAAGACCCGATCGAATACATCATCGGATCGAAAAACTGCCACGTCACGCAGCGCGAAGTGCACACGCACACCCGCTCGTTCGGCGCGGCGCTCCGCGGTGCACTCCGTGAAGACCCAGACGTGATCATGGTCGGTGAAATGCGCGATCTGGAAACCATTCAGCTCGCCATCACTGCCTCGGAAACGGGCCACCTCGTGCTGGCCACCCTGCATACCGGCAACGCTTCCCGCACGCTGGATCGTGTGCTCGACGTCTTCCCTACCGATCAGCGCGAGCAAATCCGCATCATGGTCTCGGAATCGCTCCGCGGCGTCGTGTCCCAGCAACTCGTCCCGCGCAAGGACGGTCGCGGTCGCGTGCTGGCGATGGAAATCCTGACCAACACCCCGGCCGTCGGCTCCACCATTCGTGAGGCGAAAACTTACATGCTCCCGGGCATCATCCAGACCAACCGCAAGGCCGGGATGCGCCTGATGGACGACGCGCTGATCGAACTCTACGACGGCGGCATCATCTCGGCCGAGGAAGCGTTTGCCCGCGCCGAGCAGAAGACGCTCATGCGCCAGCACATCGCGCAGAATCCGCAGCCTTAACGCCCCCTCTTCCCCACATGGCCTACATCGATCAGTTTTTCGAAGTCCTCGTCAACGCTGGTGCCAGCGATCTGCACCTCGGCGAAGGGCAGCCGCCCAAAATCCGCCGCCACGGTGAGATCATTCCGATCCGGAATGAACCGCTCACGCACGACGAAATGGCTTACATGATGAGCGAAATCAGCGGTCCCGACCGCTGGACGCGCTTCAACGAAGCGGGCGATCTCGACTTCGCCTACGAGATGGACGAGCACTCCCGCTTCCGCTGCAACTTTCTCAAGCAGTCGCACGGTTACGGATGCGTCTTCCGTCTCATCCCGACGAAGATCATGTCGCTGGAGCAGCTCGGCATTCCGGCGGTGGTGAAGGAATTCGGCCACATCCGCGGCGGGCTGGTGCTGGTGACGGGGCCGACAGGTTCCGGCAAGTCCACCACGTTGGCGGCGCTGCTCGACTACATTAATGCGAACTTCTCCCGTCATATCGTCACGATCGAGGAACCGATCGAATTCGTGCACGCCAACAAACGCTCGATTATCACCCAGCGCGAAGTGCCCGAGCATTCCTCGGACTTCCCCCAAGGTCTGAAGGCGGCCCTCCGTGAAGACGCGGACATCGTGCTGGTCGGCGAAATGCGCGATCTGGAGACCATTCAGCTCGCCCTGACGGCGGCCGAGACAGGCCTTCTGGTTTTCGGCACCCTGCACACGAACAATGCCCGCAAGACCGTGGATCGCATGATCGACGTGTTTCCGAGCGATCAGCAGGCGCAGGTGCGCACCATGCTGGCGAACTCCCTCCGCGGGGTGGTCGCCCAGCTCCTCCTGAAGCGAATGGACGGCGCCGGGCGTCTGGCCGTGAACGAAATTCTTGTCGTGAATAGCGCCGCCTCCGCCATCATCCGCGAGGGCGCCACCCAGAAGCTGCAGGACGTCATCGTCGGAGGCAAGGGACAGGGCATGCAGTTCATGGACGATGCCATCTGGCACGTCATGCAACAGGGCATCGCCAGCCCGCACGAGGCCTACATGAAAGCCATCGACAAGAACCGCTTCCGCATGTTCCTGCCTCCAGAGGACGAAGGTTTGTGACGGGCAGGAAAATTCCTCCTTTTCGGTAAATTAAGAGATTGCCCGCAGGTATCGTCTCTGCTTGAACGCTGGCGTTACCGCTGGAGAGGCTTTGTCTTCCCCAGCTTCCGCCGTTACTCCAACCAAATGTCTGGCCTTTATAAGTTACTCTACCGGTTCGACTTCGAAACCGCGCACTGGGATGCGCGAGTGGCGATTCTGCTTGCGTTGATCTGGGTGTTAATTCTCGTCTGTGCGATTTCCAGCATCCGTTCGCAGCAGTTGAGCCCGGCCCAGCAACGCCTTTGGATCGGCGTCGTCACCTTTGTGCCGGTGATCGGTCTGCTCGCCTACCTCCCCTTCTCAGTAAAGCACGACGACATGCCGCACTACTTTCGTTTTCGACCGAAGGACCGCCATCGTGGCGGGGGAGCTTCCAGATCGGAGAGTAAGAAATCGAGCCGCGCCGACGACGCCCGATGAGTTGTTGGCCCCGCGCCCCTTTGCCATTGAATGGCAGCCCTCACGGTGGATCCGCGAGACGATTCTGGCGCACCGTTCTCCTCGGCAGCATTGCCGTCCTGCTCTGGCCGGGCTCCCCGGTTCGTGCACAGGATGAAGCCACTACGTCGATCGAAGACGAAGGTTCGACCACGGAAGTCGCGGGCGGAAACCTCTCCCGGCAACCAGGGCGCCTCCCCCCCGATTCGTTTCGCAGTGACCCGGCGGTAGGCGTCCGCTACCGCGATCTCTTCCGCAGCACCACGACGCCCTTCCGAGATTACGAGCGGGTCGATATGGCAACGCCGATCACCGGCAACGCGGACCTCGGCGTCGGCTACGCCGGGCCGGCGACCGCATTTCGCGCCGGGGCGGATCTTCGCTCGCAGATTCCCTTGGAAGGAAGCGAGACACTCTCCTCAAGTCTGGATGTGATGGGTCTGCGCCTCGGCTACAACATCGTAGGCAGCCAGGGCTTCAATCTTCTGGGCCGCGGGGTGGATCCCCAGGACGCCGATCTGAAGGCCGGTCCGCTCTTCTTCAAGCTGCGGACGCTGGGGGCCGCGCTGCTGATGAGCGACAACGTCGATGCGAGTGAGAATGACCGGGAGTCGGGAGCGATCTCGATCGCCTATCTTTCAGGGACACTTGTCGCGCAGATCACCGAAACGCTCCGCCTCAGTGCCAGCGGCACGCTCTACTGGCTGCCCTTCAAAGGGAAGGTCGGCGTTTCGACCGATTCCGGTTTCTACGATTTCGGCCTGGGGGGCTCGAACTTCCAGACACCCGTGGCCCAGATCGACTGGGAGGGGCGCATCGGACAATGGGACGTCTTTCTTACCGACACGTTCCGCGTGAACATGACGGGAGGACCGTTTTCGGACTACACCTACGGGGAAAGTCTTTACGAAGGTTCATCATTCGAAGATTTCGATCAGGCAGGCCGCTATCGTTACGGCGGCTACGGAGCCAACGGTCGCCGTTTCGATGATCGCGATCTCGATGGCGACACCGATAATCGCGATCTGGACGTCTTCTCCTACAGCAACCGGGTCGATGTCGGCGCCGAGCGCCTCTACCCTGGGCCGATGCGCATCCGTCTGCGGGCGTATCGCGAAGATCTCTGGTATAACCAAGGCGCTCGCGGCCTGCCGTCCCTGCGTGAAGGCGCTTCCGCTTACGCCAGCTACGAGCGCGAAAATCTTCGCTTCAAGCCTTACGCCCTCTACGAGATCACTCGCACCGACATCGACCCGGAATGGGATCAATACATCCGCCTCGGACTTCGTGGCCCCATCACGGACCAGCTCTTCATCAATCTTTACGCGGGCGCATTCCTCGACGGCTCGACCGATCGCACTCATTACACGGCGGGCATGCAACTCCGCCACATCGCGGGCCCGTTCACGTATGAGTCCCTCTTCATCGGGCGCGAAATCGACGATTACTACGAAGATGACCAGATCGTTGACCGGATCACGTATGACATCCATCAGGTGCTCGGTCCCCGCCTCTTCGCCGACGCCTTTGCGACCTACGAAAAGACTCATTCGCTGGATGAGCAAGGCTTGGACCGGAATAGTTTCCTGGCCGGTGTGCGGCTGATCTGGCTGCCCAGTCCTCGCACCAACGTGAGACTCGGCTACACCTACCAGGAGCGCACCGCCGGCAATTCGAGCTTCCTTTTCTCCGGAGAGGATCGATTCGACGAACCCAGCGTCACCGACGCGGACTATTTCTCCCATACCATCCGCCTGCTCATCTCCTATCGCCTGACTGAAACCGTGCGCACGACGTTCGACTACGAGTTCTTCGACGTGCACTCGAATGTAGCCGGCGGTTCCTACTACGAAAACAGAGTCATTCTTTCCCTTTCAAAATACTTCTACTAACCGGTTTGCGCAGTCGGCGGAATGCTTGACGCCAAGCACAGAACTCGCTACACGCGCACGCTGGTTTGTGAAACCTCGCTCTTCACGCCAACCAACCACTCAGCCTCATCCATCCAGATGACTTCACCATACCGCCTTATCCCCCAAATCATGACCGTGGCGCTGGGACTGTCCGCCGGCCTTCCTGCTGTGCAAGGACAGACCCTGCGTTCAAGCAGCCCGTCCTTTAAGTCCAGCAGCGTCGGCATGCACGAAACTCCCGCTCCGGGGCAGGCTTCGACGCCAGTTTCGACGGCCGCGGTGCGGTCGTCTTCCAATCCGGAAGATCTGCAGGAAAAGCGCGAGGCGCTGGAGCGTGAAATCCAATACGCCAAAACCAAGCTCGAAGCCGCCCAGAAAAAACTGGCCGTGCAGAGCGCGGTGGGCAACGCGGAGCAGGTCGAGAAGCTCAGCGGAGAGATCAAGGACTGGGAAGGCCGCATCAAAGTGAGCCGTGACGAACTCGACACGCTCCAGGCTGAACTCGACCGGATCAATCCCGTCAGCGGTGGCGGAGAGAACGACGTGATCGTTCCCGGTGAGAACCTCGAGGTTTTCGTGAATGAAGATGCTTCTTTCAACGGCCGTTATCCGGTCCGCCGCGGTGGTTACATCATCCTCGCTCAGGTCGGCCGCGTGTCGGTTGCGGGCAAGACCCTCAGCCAGGCCGAGGCGTCGGTGAAGCGTGCGCTGGAATCTTCGCAGCTCACCCGCGCGACCGTGATGGTCGAGCGCATCACCGGCACGGACGTGGATACCGGTCCGCTGATTTATCTCTCCGGGGCCTTCCGCAATCCGCGCCCGTATCGCATCCCGAGTGGCACCGCCCCGACGCTCGTCAGCCTCATCCTGAGCTGCGGCGGCGTCACGGGCACAGCCGATCTCACCCGCGTGAAGATCATGCGCATGGCGGGCGGCAAGAGTGTCGTCGAGGAAGTGGATCTGGCGAAAATTCTCGCCGGTGGCGGCCTCAACAACGACGTGAGCCTGGTCGAAGGCGACGTGGTGACGATTCCGTCCGGACCGGTCAGCCTCGTTTACATCACAGGCAATGTTCGTCATCAGGGCAGTTTCGCCCTGAAGGAAGGCGATCATCTCTCCGCTTACGGCGCCATCCTCAAAGCCGGCGGCGGCCTCGGCCGCTTTGCCGACGAAAAGAACGTGCACGTCCTCCGCGCCATGCCGGACGGGACCAAGCGCAAGATTTCGGTCAACCTCGTCGATCTGAAGAAGGGCAAGCGCCCCGATGTCGTCCTCGAACCGAACGATATCATCGTCGTTCCGGAAAAATGGTTTAGCTTCTAAGCTGCCCGTTCTGCCAGAAAACTTTTTCAACGGCGCGTCCATCACTCGATGACGCGCCGTTTGAATTTTTGGCGGATTGTTTCCGATGCGGAGCAGTCAGGCTCGCTCCATCACTCCGGCAGTGCCTGGCCTTTGGTCTCTGGCAGGAATGCCACGAAGACGATTCCCAGCGCAAACAACGCCGCCATCATCGCGATGGCCGTGCGGAGTTCCATCCCCGGCAGCGCCTTGAGCCAACCGGAAAAGATAAGCATCGACGAAGCGATCAGACGTCCCCCGTTGAAGCAAAAGCCGGTGGCCGTCGAGCGGAGGTGATTAGGGAACAGCTCCGGGAAATAGACGGCGTATCCGGCGTGAATCCCCAGCGTCACGAACCCGAAGAGAGGGAGCAGCGCGAGCAGCATCCCATAGCTGGTGGGCACAAAACACGTGAGTGGCACGACGATCAAGGCGGCCGCGTGGTAGCAAATGAACGTGCGCTTCCGCCCCAGCCACATTGCCAAGGGACCGAACGCAAGCATTCCGAGGCCACCACCAATGGCCTGAATGTTGCCATAGGCAAACTTGGCCCGCACCGTCGCCTCCGCGGCCGAAGTCCCGTGCCGCATCAGGAAATCCTTCGCCAGATCCTGCCCGGCTACCGTCACCGCCCAGAACGTGCCGAGACCCACGGCCGCGAGGAGCACGCCAAAGATCGCGCGCTTCGACCACGGTGCAGTCAGCAGCAAGTCACGGAAACTGCCCATCTTCTTCCCCTCCCCGGTCGCCGCCTGACGGCGCGCGGCATGCCAGGTTTCCGGCTCCTCCACCCGCGCTCGCACCCATAACACGAGAAGCGACGGCACCACCCCAATCAGGAACGCCAGACGCCAGTTCTCCCCCACCGCCAGACCCGCCCACGCGGCAAAGGATGCACCCAGCACGCTCGTGCTGTGAAAGAGCCCCGACATGTGGGCGCGGGCATGGGGCGGCACGACCTCCGCCACGAGCGCGGCAGCCACAGCCCATTCTCCGCCCACACCCATCGCGACGAGAAAACGAAGAACGCCCACGTGCCAGAGCGAAGTCGCGAAATACGTCAGCCCCGAAAAGATCGAGTAGAACAAAATCGTCAGCACCATCGTGGGCTTGCGCCCCCAGCGATCGCCCAGCCAGCCGAAGAAAATCCCGCCCAGTGTTCCACCCACGAGGAAAACGCCGAGGAAAATATCGCCCCAGCGGCGAATCTCCGCATCCGGCGCTCCGCGCAGAATCTCCGCGAGCATCTGGTTGCGCTGAATGTTGAAAAGCTGCCCCTCGAACGCGTCGAAGACCCAGCCTGCCGACGCAATGATTACCACCAGCCACTGGTAGCGTGTGACGCCGTGATACCACTTAGTGGGAGCAGGAGACACTAGTGAGGGGTGTAAGGAGCCAAATGCGAGGAGCCAAGTGGCCTTCGTGAAACGCAAACTGGGAAAAATGCCTGGTGCATGTGTCGAGGATTTGAGATCAGGCCACCGCTCATCGGATCTACTTGGCTCCTGACTCCTGCCTCCTGGCGCTGCCCTGAAACTCGATCGGCCTGCCCGTATCGACCGACTCCTGCGCGCGCAAGCACATCGCCACCGACCAGCGGCCGTCTTCGCCAGTCGCCGGCAACGGTTTCCCTTCTCGCACCGAAGCCGCGAAGGCGGTAATCTGATCGACAAGTTCGAAGACTTCGCCGGACGGCTTTCCCGTTGGCACTTCGCGCACTTGCTCGCCGTCGAAATGTTTAAGCGAAAAGGCCGGTGTGAAGGTGCGATCCATCGCGCCGCTCCAACTCGCCCACAGCGCGCCTTTGGTGCCGGTGACCTTCACCACCTGGTGATGCTCAAACGCCGCCAGCGTCTGCGAAATCACCGCATAGACGCCGTTCGGAAAAGTCACCATCGCGCTGAAATTGTCCTGCAATTCGGGATGATCCGGCTGACGCGAATTGGCGCGCGCATACACGCTGACCGGGTCGCCTTGCGCGGCCAGATACCAGCGCGCCACGTCGAAAAAGTGAATCGGCTCTTCGAGAATCCAATTCCCCACGCGCTTAATGTCATAGCGCCAGCCATCCGCACCCAACCGGTAAGGCTTTCGCCAGAGTTCGATCAACACGTAGAGCGGCTCGCCGATCGCGCCGGCCTCGATCAATTCCTTCCCCTTGCCCCAGAGCGACGACAGCCGCATCTCGTGCCCCACGGCCAGCTTGAGGTGCCGTTCACGCGCCGTGAGCACAAGATCGTCGCACTCCGCTTCGCTCAGGCACATTGGCTTTTCCATGAGCAAATGTTTTCCCGCCTTGAGCACGTCCAGGCCGACCTGATGGTGCAGATGCGACGGCAGCACCACATCCACCGCCTCGATAGAAGGGTCGGCGAGCAATTCGCGATAGTCCCCCACGACGCGCACCCCGGGATGGGCTTCGCGCGCCGCTGCCTGGCTTTTCTCCGACCGTGCCGCAATCGCGACGAGTTCGGAGCCGGGCGATTCAACGATCGCGCGCGCATGGTGGCTGCCCCAGGCACCAAAGCCGATCAGGGCAAAACGCAGGGGGGATAAATGAGACATGGTCGGGTGGTGGTAAAGGTTTTGGCGGCGCGAGGGCGAGGACGAATGCGTCGCATAGGACCTGTTGACCTATTCCTCACACGCGCTCGCCTGTCGTCAGGGGCGTCACGGGCGTGCTCTCGGGCTTGCGTTGGTGGACCTCGTTCAATTTGCACGTCTTCAGCCGTGGCAGGACATGACGCGCGAATAGCTCACACTCGTCACGATGCGGATAGCCCGACAGAACGAACGCGCGCATACCCATCGCGATGTAGCGATCCAGCTTCGCGACGATCTGATCCGGATCGCCCACCAGTGCGCTGCCACATCCGCTTCGTGCGAGCCCCACACCGGACCAGAGATGCTCTTCAATGAACAAATCGGAATCTGCCTTCGCCCGCAGTTCATCCTGCCGTAGCACCCCCGCGCTCTGGCTGTCCTGGGAGCGGTGCTTGATCTCCTGCCCCTTGCTCAGGTCGAGCTTGGAAATGAGGCGCTTCGCCGCTTCGCGAGCTTCATTCTCCGTCTCGCGCACGATGATGTGCACGCGCAGACCGAAATCGATAACCCGACCGTGCTTCGCCGCCTTCTGGCTCATGCCCTCCATCGTCGCGCGCAGGCGATCCTCCGTCTCCGGCCACATGAGAAAGACGTCGCAATGCTTCGCGCAGAGTTCCTGAGCGGCGGGCGAAATGCCGCCGAAATAAAACAATGGGCCCCCATTCTGCTGGTAAGGCTTGGCCGGCGCGGTGGTCGGCAGCGAGAAGTTGTAAAAGCGTCCCTTCCACTCGAGCGGACCGTCCACCGTCCATAGCTTTTGCAGAATTTGAATGATCTCGCTCGATCGCTCGTAGCGATCTTCGTTCGACTCCTTCATCCCCGGCAGATCGGACGAGATGATATTGATCGCCAGCCGCCCGCGCGCGATGTGATCGAGCGTCGCGAGCGCCCGGGCGAGCATGGGCGGATAGACCTCCCCCATGCGCAAGGCCACGAGCTGGTTGATCTGCCGCGTCTGCGCCGCCATGGCCGAAGCGAACGTCACCGGGTCCTGCCCGGCGATCCAGCCCGAAGGCAGGAGGATGTTTTGATAACCCAGTTCGTCGGCTGTCCTCACCAGGTCCCCACAATGCTCGTAGTTGCTGCGCAGGCGGCCATCGGGAACGCCGAGGTATTCATAGTCATCGCTGCACAGAGCGGAGAACCAGGCGACTTCTACCCGGGGATCTGGCGTTCGGATGTGGATGGGGGTGGGTAACATATTACGAAAGCAAAATAAGTTGACCCTTTTGCGACACCCGGCAAGAACTTTCTCGTGCGTCGCTCCGCTGCCGGCATTCGCGAAGCGCTCGGAGCCGCTGTCCTCGAACTGCGCCGCCGGGCCGCTGCGTCGCGCAGCTCCCTCTCGGAAGCACTCGGCATCGCCGCCTCGACCGGAGGCCTTTACGTCGATCTCCTCATCGACGCTGGCTACGTCACCGAGGCGGGGTTCAGCCAGGGTGCCATGGGGCGGCCACGGCGGTCCCTTGCTCTGCGCGCCGAGGCAGGCTGGTTTGCCGGTGTCGAATTTCACGCCGCGCGCGTGCAGGCGGTCCGGGTCGATTTCGGCGGCCAGCCCAGCACCGCGGAAGAACAAGCACTTCCTCCGGGTGCGGATGCCCAGGACGTCATCAAAGCTGTGGGACAAAGCATCGAAAACCTTGCCGCGAAGGCCACGGGGCCGCTGCTGGGCATCGGCGTGGGCGCACCGGGTGTCATCGACCCGCGCGGAGGCATCAGCCGTGAATACCGCTATATCGCCCAATGGCGCGATGTCGCGGTCGAGGAAGCCCTGCGGGCTCGCTTCGCCGTGCCCGTCGCACTGGAGAATAACCTTCGCACGATCGCGCTGGCCGAGCGTTGGTTTGGCGGTGGCACCGCCCTCGACCATTTCGTCTGCCTCGGCCTGCGCTCAGGCGTTGGCGCCGGCATTGTGGTAAATGGAGAACTCGTCTGCGGTTCCCACCACGCGGCGGGTGAAGTCGGAAGCTGGCCCTGGCCTTTCGGCCACAGCGGCGAGCGACGTGATCTCCAATCAAGCCTCTCCGCACCCGCCATTTATCGGCGCGTGATGCGCCTGCTCGAGACCGACCCCGTCGCGCCTGACCTCCGCGACGCCTTTGCACAACTGGCAGAGACCTTCCGCATTGGCAGCAGCGTCTCCGCAGTCTGGCAACCGGTCGTTGCCGACCTCGCGCAGTTCATCGCCTGTCTCCATCTGCTGCTGAATCCCAACGCCTTTTTCCTCCACGGGCCCCTCACCGCCCTCGGCGGCGATTTCTGCGAAGCGATTTCTGCCGCCGCGCACGAGATGAGTGGGAGCGCAACGGCCGTGCCACTCTGCCTGCTCCCCTCCAAAATGGGCGACGAAGCCGGCGCCTTGGGTGCTGCCGGCTTCGCCATGGAGCGGTGGCAGCCGCCGTTGAAGGCACCCGCATAGCGAGAATCCGTGGGTGTTTGGCCTTTAGGATTGCTCCAAAACGGCGCAGCCGCAGGGTGCTCACCGGCGCGGCTCTCCGCCGCCTTTCCGAAGTCTCAGCCCACCGCGAAAGGCAGTTGTTTCCTTTCGAACGCCCCTCAGACTTATTTCTCATTCAAAATAAGATGAATCCCCTCACCCCTCCTCTTGCCCGGCGCCAATTCACCGCTGGCGCCGTCGCTGCCACCGCCCTCTCCTATCTCCCCCTCGAACGCTCCGCTCACGCCGCCGGCAGCGAAACCCTCCGGCTCGCCCTTGTCGGTTGCGGCGGTCGTGGCACCGGCGCAGCGGGCCAGGCGCTCTCCGCTGAAAAGGGCGTGAAGCTCGTCGCCATGGCCGACCTCTTCCCCGAGCGTCTCGAGCTCAGTTACAAAACCCTCCAGGCCGCGCACGAAGACCAGGTCAGCGTCAGCGATTCCGCCAAGTTCATCGGCTTCGACGCTTACAAGGAAGCCATCGCCAGGGCCGACGTCGTCATCTGCACGACGTCGCCGGGGTTTCGCGTGCTGCATTTCGAGGAAGCCGTCCGCCAGGGCAAACATTGCTTCCTCGAAAAGCCCGTCGCCGTCGATGCCCCCTCCGTGCGGCGCGTCCTCGCCGCCGCCGCGGAAGCGAAGAAAAAAGGGCTCAAGGTTGGGTGCGGCTTCCAGCGGCATCATCAACCGGCGTATCTCGAAGCGATCGAAAAAGTCCGCAGCGGTGCGATCGGCGACATCACGTCCATGTCCGTTTACTGGCTCGGCAATTCTCGCTCCGGTCTCCCGCGCAACCCCGGCGAAAGCGAACTGAATTACCAGATGCGGAACTGGTATTTCTTCACGTGGCTCTCGGGTGATCACATTGCGGAACAACACTGCCACAACATCGATGCTGCCCTGTGGTTCAAGGGCACCCATCCCGTTCGCGCGCAGGGCATGGGCGGCCGGCAGGTTCGCACGAGCAAGGAACACGGCCAGATTTTCGATCACCACTTCGTCGAATACGAATTCGAGGACGGCACGCGCCTCTACAGCCAGAGCCGGCAGGGACAGGTCGGCGCGTTCGCGAAAGTCGGCGAACGGATCGAAGGCACGAAGGGGGTGCTCGATACCACCCGCTTCACGATCACCGGCGCCAATCCATGGCGCTACAAAGACGAAAAGGGCGGAGCCAAAGACGCGTATCAGATCGAACACAACGATCTCTTCGCAGCCATCCGAGCCGGCACGGACTACAACGAAGTCGAGCGCAGCGCGATCAGCACGATGACCGCGATCATGGGCCGCATGGCTACGTATTCCGGCAAACAGATCGAATGGGAGCAGGCGTTCAATTCCCAGCTCGAGCTCGGCCCCCGCCTCGTGACGGACTCCACCGAACCACCCGTCAAGCCGGACGCCGATGGCTTCTATCCAGTCGCAATGCCGGGGCGCACGGTGGCGTTTTGATTGGCGAACCCGTCCGTCGGCCGCCGTTTCGTGCGAGCGCGAGGTTCAGTGAAACTCGACCTCAACATCATCGAAATCGATCGTGCCCGTAGAGCCGTTTGGGCCGAGCACGATGCGCAGAGACCTCGCGGTCGGCGGCAGTTGCATGCGCCCGCCGAACTTTCGCCAGCTTGAATCCTGGCTGGCCGAGGCCCACGCATTGCAGACCTCCTGCTCATTGGCATCGCGGGCGATGAAATGAACGCCCGGACTGAGGTTGTGACCTTTTCCGCTGATCGAGCTCCCCTTCACCCGCATGCGCACGGAATAGCTCAGCGCTTTGGTTTTGGCAGGCAGCGCAATCTGGCTGCCAAGCACGAGGTCGGCGTGCGGTTGAGGAGATGCGCGTTTGAACCGCAAAAAACGATCCATTCCTTCCGTCACCAGCGTGGCATCCGCGGCGGGCGTCTCCGCACTCACGGACCGCCACTCCGCCGGCACCGAACCGTTATCTCCTTCGGTAAAATCTCCATTCGGCACGGCATTGCGCTCGGCCTTTCCACTGGCTGCATCCATGAGCGCCACTGCTCGCATTCTCTCGTTCGAAACCGCATCGGCCAATTCGGCATCCATCGATTTCGCTGCCCCAGCCTCCAGCGTGGCGAGCACACGCAAATACCGGGAAGCAGCCTCGCGCTGGCGCGATGGCATGGCCCGCGCCGCACTGGCTGCCGCCATCAAATACCCATCTCGCGCGGGGGCGAGCTGACGCGGCAGATCGGTGGGAAAGATCTCCGGGAGCTCTCCCCGCCCGAGGGCTTCGAGTTCCGTATTCACGGCGGCGATGACGTTGGTCTTCCCCGCCACGCCCGCGGCCTTCCCGGCTGCGGCCAGGGCTGCGCGGTAGCGTTCCCGTGGAACCTTAAGCTGGGCGTCTTTCAAGGCGTCCAGGGCCGCGCACTCCTGGTCGAAGCGATCCACGTAAGGCTTGAGTGCCGGAGGCATTTCCCCAGCGACCGTGAGGTGCGGGATCAGAAAAGCGAGCACGGACACACAGCGAGAAAGGAGGATCGCGTTCATGAGGAGTAGATGCGGTGAAGCGAAGGCTAGGTTGACCGACGGTGCGCGCTCTCCCTCGCTTGCGATAGGATTGGCCTCCATTGGCGTGCCACCTGCATGCAGGACTTGCGAGCCAGTCGGCCAACGGGCTTAATCCGCTCATGCGTTTCCGCCCCTGGTTCGTTTTCTTCGCTTGCGCCCTGCTCACACCCGCACTCGTCGCAGCGGAATTCAAGCCGGGCGAAAGCGCTTTCGCCGACAAAAAATACGTCGAATACGTCGCGGGCGATCTGCCATTGGTGATCTGTGCGCCGCACGGCGGACGCGAGAAACCCGCGGAAATTCCTTCCCGCCAGCAAGGCGTGGTGCAGATGGACACGAACACGCAGGAACTCGCCCGTGCTATTGGCGACGAGGTCTTCGCCCGCACCGGGCACCACGCGCACCTCATTCTTTCGCGGCTGCACCGTGAAAAACTCGATCCGAATCGCGAAGTCGTCGAAGCCGCCGCAGGCGATCCCATCGCAGAGAAAACGTGGAAGCAATACCACGGCTTCATCGACCAGGCCGTGGCTGTGGCGATCAAGCAGGCAGGCAAAGCATTCTTCATCGACCTTCACGGCCAGGGGCACAAAGACAAGCGTCTCGAACTCGGCTATCTGCACTCGCAGGAATTGCTGGGGAAATCCGACGCGGAACTCAACGCACCTGCGACCGCTGCTGCCGGCAGCCTGCGACGCATCGCGGAGAAATCAAAGCTCTCCTACGTCGAACTCCTCCGTGGCCCGCGCAGCCTCGGCGCCATGCTTCAGACCAAAGGTTTCCCCTGCACCCCGAGCCCCGAGCGCCCCGTGCCGAACCTTCCCTATTTCCAAGGCGGCTATACCGTCCGCCGTCACGTCGCGCCCGACTCACCGGTGGCCGGCTTGCAAATCGAGTGCAATCTCGAAGGCGTCCGCGACACCGCAGCGAATCGGGAACGCTTCGCCACCGCGCTCGTCGCGGTGCTACGTGAATATCTCGCCGAGCACTTCGACCTGAAGCTGCCGCAGAAGTAACGCGGGCGCGAACAGGATTACCCGCTTCAGGCCCACACGAAATGGATCGGCTTGTCCATTTCGGGGTGCAGGCTCGCATGCACGGGGCAGCTTAGAATCGCACGCTCGATGGCTGCACGATGCGGATTATCGGCGGGCAGTGGGATGCGCATTTCCGTGACGAGCCGCGCGATGCGGCGCACGGGCACGGCGGTCATTTCTTTTTGCACCCGCGCGGTGGCACCGCGGACATCCAGTCCGTTCTTCTGGGCATAGATGCCAAGAATGGTGAGCACACAGGTGCCAAGCGCGGTGCCGACGAGATCGGTGGGCGAGAAAAGTTCGCCTTTGCCGCAATTATCGACCGGCGCATCGGTCTCCAGCTTCGCTCCGGAAGGACCATGCGTCGCGAGCGTGTGCAGGTCGCCCTGATAGATGACATCGACTTGAACCATGCCGCCATCAATGTTCGTGCCAGCACGCGGCGTGAAGCATTTTCTCCACGGCGGGACGCGCGGCATCGAGATAAGCGGCCGCATCCTGGCTCCACAGGCGCTGCACGATATCCCAATGATCACCCGGCAACGGCTCGGGACGCGGCAGGCGCGGATCGTAGGGAAGCTCGAGCGTGATCATCGCCGGCTGCGTGCCATCCGGATAGGTGACGCTGTAACCGGCCCATTGTCCCATCGAGCCCGGACACTCGACATACGTCTGTTCCAGCCGGCGCTGGCCGCGACCAATTTCGGTGACGCGCAATCGATACGGCGCCCGCTCTTCCTCGCTGAGCACGGCCCACATGGCTTCTGCCAGCGCGGTGGATTGCGGACCATCAGCATCGATCTCCCCGAGCGCCCAGTGCAGCGACACGATTTTTTGCGGCCGGCGCGCGAGCACGAACTCCGAGAGCGCTTTCGATTCGGGTTCGCTCAGCGGGTGGCTCCCAGACGGTTCTTCACTCTCGGGGTGCCAGTTGTAATCGAAATTGCGGTTCAGATCGACGCCATTAGCATTGTAGCGCGTGCCCCGCTCCGCACCGTCGGGATTGAGCAAAGGCAGCAGCGCGACGCCCGGCGTCCCCGGCGCAAAGTCAATGACGAGATCCACGGTGGCGGGCTCGTCGCCGTGAAATCCTCCGATGATCAAGGTGCGAATGCGTTCGCGCTCCGCCCAGACTTCAATGGGGCGGCCTTCGACGGAACGACCAATCACGAGCGGTTTTACAGACTTCACGGCGCGCACTTTTTCAGACAAATCGCCCGGGTGGAAATCCAAACTCGCGTCGTCGAACTACAGCCTCGCGGCAGCTTCCGCATCGCCCGCGCTCGTTCCGCACCGTATGCGAACGTCCTGCTGCGGGTCGAGCAGGACGGTATCGTCGGCTGGGGGGAGGCCTCGCCGAATCCATTCTACGGCGTGAGCGCGGAGGACGTGTGCCAGCGACTCCATGAGACTGGCGACTGGCTGCGCAGCCTCCGCATCCGGACGGTCGCGGATCTCGAAGCGGCCTGGGTCTATTCGTGGAAATTTCTGCATCCTTACCGCGCTGCCCAGTGCGCGCTCGATCTCGCCTTGTGGGATTGGCTGGGCCGCCGTCTCGACGTCTCCGCAGGCAACCTCGCTCTCGGGTTTGCTCCGAAGCCGGTAACGAGTTTCGCCACCATCGGCCTTTCCACACCGGATGAATTCGAAGCCAAACTTGCCGCGTTACGCGACTTCCCGCGCATCAAGCTCAAGAGCGACCAGCAGGCGGCGATCGAACCACTGCGCCGGGTATGCGAGGCCACCGGCGCTGAGGTGGCCGTGGATGCAAACTGTGCCTGGCCAGCCCGCAACTTCACGACGCTCAGCACGGCCTGCGCGACCGCTGGTGCCGTCTTGATCGAACAACCCTTCGCCCCCGATCAGTCCGAGCGACTCGTCCGAGGGTCCTACGCTCTTCCGGTTTTCGCGGACGAGAGCTGCATTCAGGAAGAGGACGTCGAACAACTGGCGACTCATTTTGATGGCATCAATGTGAAGCTGGTGAAATGCGGCGGCCTCACCCCGGCGCTCCGCATGCTGCGCCAGGCTCACGAACTCGGGATGCGCACCATGGTGGGCTGCATGCTGGAAAGCAGTGTGCTCATCGCCGCCGGCTGCGTCGCCGCTCAGATCGCCGACTACGCCGACCTCGACGGTGCCTGGCTGTTGGAGACTGATCCGTGCACTGGCTGGCAGTGGGATCACGGCATCCTGCGACCGCCAACCGGTCTCGGTCTGGCAGCCACGCCGCGAGAGATGAGTTGAGAGTTGAGGGTGAAGAGTCGAGAGACACACTCCGCTACCGGCGCCCCCCAAAAAACCAACCGGCTCTCACCTCTCAACCTTCACTTCTCAACTCTTCCCGTGCCCGACCAAGGATTTATCGATCTCGGCTTTGCCCGAGTGGACACCGACCGCCACCGCCGCTGCGGTTTTCCCGAAGTCGTCTTTGGCCAGGGTAAGACTCCATCCGACGTCGTCGCCATCGCCGAGGTGCTGCTTAAACGGGAACCGGTGCTGCTGGTGAGCCGCGCGAATACTGCACAGTTTGAGGCGGTCTCGGAAAAATTCGCGCACGCTCGCTGGCACGAACGCGCGCGCTGCATCACCGTCGAAACCACGCCATGGCCGAAGCTTCCCGGGAGCGTGGGAATAGTGTGCGCCGGGACCTCGGACCTGCCTGTGGCCGATGAAGCAGCGGTGACGCTCGAAATTTTCGGCGGCACCGTGCATCGGTTCACCGATATCGGCGTCGCGGGCCTGCATCGCCTGCTCGCGGTGCGTGACGCGCTCGAAGCATGCAGCGTGCTGATCGTTGCAGCCGGAATGGAAGGGGCGCTGCCCAGCGCCGTGGCGGGACTCGTGAGCAAGCCCGTCATCGCCGTGCCGACCAGCGTGGGCTACGGCGCGAGCTTCGGCGGGATGGCCGCGCTGCTCGGCATGCTGAACTCCTGCGGCAGCGGCGTGACGGTGGTGAACATTGACAACGGCTTTGGCGCCGCCTACGCCGCCGGACAAATCCTGCGTCTCCAAAAACCCTAAGAATTCGGCGCCTCGCAGGAAGGCTTCACCTCTATCTCCTCATGTCCATCCTCAAACCCACCCTCGCTCTTCTCACCGCGCTTTCCCTCCCGCTGGCCGCGCAAACGGTCACCGCACCCACCACACCCGCGCCGAAACCGCCGCCCGTCTCGCAAGGCCCGCCGGACGTCGCCGGTCCCAAGCTAGTCGCCCCCGGCCAGCCGAATCCCGGCTTTATGCAGGCACACGAGCTTTTCGTGAAGCAGGCGAAAGAAGGGAAAGCGCAGCTCGTCTTCCTCGGCGACTCCATCACCGCCGGCTGGAACGGACAGAAAGCGATCTGGGATAAAGCGTTCGGCGCTTACACGCCGGTCAATTTCGGCATCGGCGGCGACCGCACGCAGCACGTGCTCTGGCGCATCGAGAACGGTGAACTGGAAGGGATCAAACCAAAGGCGGTCGTGCTGATGATCGGCACAAACAACTCCGGCGTCGATCCCGCCGAAGGCACTGCACGCGGCGTCACGAAGATCGTCGAAACCATCCGCCAGAAACAACCGCAGGCGAAGATTCTGCTTCTCGCGATCTTCCCCCGCGGCGAGAAGCCGAGCCCGAATCCCGGGCGCGACAAGAACATCGCGGTCAACAAGATCATCTCGAAGCTCGACGACGGAAAACACGTCTTTTTCCTCGATATCGGCGACAAATTCCTCCAGCCCGACGGCACGCTCCTCAAAACGATCATGCCCGACCTGCTCCATCTCTCCGCCGCGGGTTACCAGATCTGGGCCGATGCGATCGGGCCGAAGCTGGCCGAGTTGATGAAATAACGCGCTGCCCGATTTCGCAGTTGCCGGCGCACGGGGGCGACCGGCAACTTGGCGGGCATGAATCCCCGCACCCTCCTCGCCCTCTCGCTCTTCGCCACGCTCGCGCACGCCGATGACTTCAAGCCCGAGCCGGGCTTCGAGCTGATCTTCAACGAGAAAGATCTCACCGGCTGGCACTTCAAGGACGGCGCGGCGTTCGACGGCAAGAAGGCTTCCGACGACGAGCGCTACACGGTGAACAACGGTGTCTTCACCGTGAACCCACCGAAGGATGCGCCGCGCAAGGTGCAGCAGATCTGGACGGTGCGCGAATTCCCGAAGAACTTCACCCTGCGCCTCGAATTCCGCGCCGGCGTGAACGCCGACAGCGGCATCTTCATCCGCAAGCCGCAGCTCCAGTGCCGCGACTATCTCCTCGCCGGCCCCTACAAGGAGCTGAAGAAATACAAGCCGCAGGACTGGAACGAAATCGAAGTCGTCGTGAAAGACGGCGTCGCCCACTGCACCTGCAACGGCGAAGTCCTCGAAGAAGCCCTCAAGCTCCCCGAGACCGGCCCCATCGGCCTTGAAGGCGACCGCGGCCTGATGGAATACCGCCACATCCGCGTGACGGAGCAGCCGTAGCGATCACTCCATTATTTCTTCCGTGCCGGCCAGTAGGTGCTGTCTCCGAACCCCGGCCAGTAAGTGCCGTCTCGGAGCGATATATGCTCGACGAAGTCGGTGCCTGTCCTCATCGCCTCGATAACCGGGACAAGGGAAGGATCGTCGCGCGAAACGAGTCTGCCGCTCGCGAGTAAACCGCGGTGCGTGGCGAGGAAAGTGCGCCACGCCTCTTGCAACATACCCTGTTGCTGCTTCGTAAAGCCGCTCCCGCCATTTCCGCTGCCGCTTCTCGGTGGAAGATCGATCGTCGCCAGAATCAACTGTTCGAGAGCATGCGACATTTGCTGGCGGTCGGTGATTCTTTCGCACCACACTTCGCACAGCTCGCTTTTCGCACCGAGAGCCAGCGCGGCTTCTTCTGCATCCGATTCCACTGAAGGGATGGTGCGCACAATCTGCACCAGCGGTGCACTCAACGATTTGCGGCCGGACATGCCCGCTACCCGGCAGGCGGCCAGCACGACACCCCAGTCCGGATCTCGCAGCGCTTCGAGCATCGGAGTTTCCCATTCGTCCGTGATCGGCATCGGAATCGCCTGGAGCGCATATTTGCGCAGGACAGGGTGCTCGTGCTTCAACGCTTCACGCACCCGTCGTTTCCACAAACCATCTTCGGAACGCTGATCAATCAGCATCGCAAGCTGAGACAGGCCTACGAGTTTCTCCGCCAGAGTCCCTTCTCTCACCATGTGCCATCCACGCGCTCCCAGCACCGCCGCTGCCTCCATGAGCGTGAAAAGATCCCCGGGATCATCCACAATGTTCGCCTGTGGTGAGTTGCGAACCGCGATCGGTATTTCCAAGGCGCGCTGGATGGCCGCGAGCAAAACGGGCGCCTGATCCGGCCTGCCACGCGCCGTGATCATTTGGCCGCCCAAAAATATGGCGTTCGCCCTAAAGTGATATTCGACCGGCTTGCCCACGGACGCCTTCGCTGAAACGACTGCGTTTTTCAGCAATTTGCTCGCGACGGTGAGCAGCGGCTCGTCGAACTCTGCCCGCCACGTTTTGAGAATCTCTTCACGTGGATCGCTATCGAACCAGTCCCGGCAGACGGGCAGATCGGGCCGCTCGAGCCATGGCAAACGCCAGGTCAAAATATCCGCAGCGGCGATCGCGACTGCCGGGCGGCTCGATGCTGCCAGTTTCAGCAGCGCTCGATTCGCCTCTGCGGTCGGGATTCTCTTCAAGCCAAGGCAGGCGATGGCGCGACCCGCTTTAGCTTCCACCACCAGCGCGGGAAGATAGATCGGATGCTGGAGTCTTTCGAGCTGCCGCCGGTTGGCCCAATCCGGCTTGTCACAAAGAGCGCGAACACGCTGCGCTGCCGCCTTGGCCGTGGGCAACGTCAGCTCGATCGTCGCTTTCTCAAACAGATCCGGTTCGTTGCCTTTCTCATCGGGATCGCGCCGCTGGGAAACCGTGTAGAGCCCTGGCTGCGTAAGCGCCACGATCTCGTTCAGCCCAAAAGCGACGATCGTGCTCTCAAGCGGAGACAGCTTTTTGGCAGCCGCGATCACACCAAAAGCTGTCTCATATCGGGTCACATCGGGCAGCACACGTCCGGTTGCATCGGTCACCTTCACTTTCAGCCATGGGCGGCCTGGCCAGAGATCATAAGGCTTATCGCCAATGTTCGTGGCGACGAGTCTGCCGACGATTGCGTCTCCGAGTTCAGCGCGCTGCGGCAACTGGAGGCTCACGCTGACGTTTGACGGCGCGAGCTCCGCTCGTGCAAATGGCGACACACAAAGCAGAAGGCCAAGCAGAAATTTCAAGCGGGAGAGCCTCACGACGCAATCTCACACCATCCCGTCACACCGCACCTTTTTTCGCGGTCGAGACGGCTCCTATCGATCTGTAGCGATCAAGCTCACCTCGCGCTCACGGTCGGGTTGTTTGCGCAGTAGGGAGGTCTCCAGCATCGCCATGGCGAGGGTGTCGCAGCGGGAGGCGGCCGAGTAGATGTTTTCGCGGACTGAGGCGCGCGGGAGCGGGTTTTTGTCGGGCCAGAATTTCTTTACCGCCCAAGTGGCGAACCACTCGGCGCGCGCGAGGTATTTTTCGTCGTTGCTCATCTTGAAGGCGGCGTTGAGCAAGGTGATCGCATTGCCGATCGAGCCGGCTTCAATGTCCGGCGCTTGTTTTCCCGGTTCACCAACCAGCGCCGCATCGGGGTCGGAGGTGAGATAGTTGTCCGCGCAGGCGAGCAGCAGCTTTTTGTAGCCCTCGCTTTTTGTTTGCTCGTAGCGCGCGATGAGCGCGGGGACGACCCACGTATGCGGATGCTGTCCGCTGTAGGCCGAGCGCCAACCGCCGGTGTAGGGAATGCGGCGCGGCGGGCGGCCGTTGGCGATATCTTCCTTTGTCATCCAATACTCCGTCGGCTCAAGCGTCGAGGGATCGCAGAAAAGCACGAATCCTTTCCCACCCGGGCCGGGATCGTGTCGCATGGCGAGAAACGTCGCGTCGATGTTCTGCGCGAGGGTGAGCATGCGTTGCTTGAGTGCGTCGGGCATCGCGGCAGCGGCTTTGTGGATGTCCACCGCCATCGTCACGGGACTCTGCGTATAGCAGTAGTCGGTCTTTTTTCCCTCCTTGGTAAAGGCGAAGTCGCCCGTGCCGTGCGGGATCGCGCCCGTCTTCGGATTCCGCCGCGCCTCGTAAGACGCCACCATTTTGTCAATCGCCTCCAGCATCTCGGGATCTTTCGTGTGCTGGTAAGCCGCCGCCCACGTCGCGATGTAAAAGCCGCCATGCCGCGGGAAGTCGTAACCACGTCGGCTCGGCGTCGTGCTCGCGATCATCGCGTGCCGCGAGAACGAAATCGGGCCGTCGTGATTGATCTGATACCGCCACACCGCCTGTGCGAATTTCCGGCACGCGTCCGGCGCCATGTCCCACGATTTGTCCCAGTAAATCCACGGCCGATAGAACTCGTGGATCACGCTCTTGGGATCGTCCGTGATGTAACCGCCCATCTCGTTTTTCAGCACGTCCCAGCCGAGGTGTTCGCCCCAGCAAAAGAACCCGTATTTCGACTCCTGGCAGTTCTTGAGGAAGTAACCGATGATGCGATCGGCCTCGGCGGCATACTTCGGGTCGCCGGTGAGTTTCGTCAGCGCGTAGAAGACCTGGTAAAGGTTCAGGTCGTGATGGATGTTCGCGATGTTTTTGAACTCCAAGGGCACGCGCGCCGTGATGAGATTGTTCACCCTCCCCGGCGGAATCTCATACTTGTCTCGCTTCAGCACGATAGGGAAAAGCGGCAGATCCTTGTGCGGCAAATTCTCGCGACTGTGCTCGATCATCGCATCGGCGTAACCGCGCACGATCGCGAAAGTGTCCGGTTCCTCCGCCAGCACGGATTGATTTAACCACAGAGACGCAGAGAGCACGGAGCAGAGAAGTTTCATGGCACGCATCAAATAAACCCTCCGCGTCTCTCGTATCTCAGGGGCAATCTCCTACACGCTCAGCTTCGTCCAGGCGGCGTTCTTTTTCGACGAGCCAACGACGGCCTCGATGAAGGCCATGCCGCGGACGCCGTCTTCGATCTTCGGAAAATCGTTGGCGGGATCGTCCTTCGCGAGCTTGCGCTTTTCGAGGCGGGCGCGGATGGCGTTGGCGAAGTTCTTGTAGATGTTCGCGAAGGCTTCGAGATAACCTTCGGGATGCGCGGGCGGCGTGCGGCCGGCGGCGAGCGCGGCTTTGCTGAGGTAACCGTTCGCGGTGCGATATACCTGCATGGGTTGATCGAGCCACTTCACGAGCATGGTGTTCGGCTCGTTCTGATGCCATTCGAGGCCGCCCTTCTCGCCATAAACGCGGATGTTGAGATTGTTTTCCTCACCCACCGAAATCTGCGAGCTGTGCAGCACGCCTTTGGCACCGCCTTTGAAGCGCAGCAGCACGTTGCCGTCGTCATCAAGCTTACGGCCTTTCACGAAGGTGGAGAGATCGGCGGCGAGTTCGCTGATTTGCAGGCCGGTGATGTATTCCGCGAGATTCTCGGCATGTGTGCCGATGTCGCCGATGCAACCAGCGGCGCCGCTCTTCTTTGGGTCGGTGCGCCAGCTCGCTTGTTTCTGGCCGGAGGCTTCGATGCGCGTGGCCAGCCAGCCCTGCGGATATTCGACGACGACCTTGCGGATCTTGCCCAGCTTGCCCGTGGCCACCATATCGCGTGCTTCCTTCACCAGCGGATAGCCGGTGTAATTGTGCGTGAGGCCGTAGAGCAGGCCGGTCTTCTTCACCAGCGCCTGCAGGGTTTTCGCCTCGGCCAGATCGAACGTTGCCGGCTTGTCGCTCAGCACATGGAAGCCATGCTCCAGCGCCATTTTCGCGGGTGGAAAATGGACATGATTCGGCGTGACGATGGCGATGAAATCCATCCGTTCATCCGCAGGCAGCGCCGCCTCGCTCTTGATCATCTCCTGGAACGAGCCGTAGCAACGATTCGCGGGCAGGAAGAGATCGGCGCCGGACGCTTTTGATTTCTCCGGATCGGAACTGAAAGCGCCGCAGACCAGCTCGATCTGCTGATCCATCGCTGCCGCGATGCGATGCACCGCCCCGATGAAAGCGCCGCGACCGCCGCCGACCATGCCGTAACGAATTTTGCGAGACATTGTGAGTGAGTAGAAAGTTGAGGGTTGAGAGATGAAGAGGGAGAGCGGGTGTAAGGCCGGGACACCACATGCGGCAAGGCGTTTTCACCGTCGCAAACCGCCTTGTCGCATCCTCTCCAAAACGCTAAGCCGCCGTCATGAAACATCTTCTCCTCCTGATCGTCGGTCTCCTCGCCATCACTCCACTTCGCGCGGGTGAGGAGGAAGATCGCCAACGCATCGTGCAGCGGGCTCGCGCGATGGTGGACGCGACGTTCAAGGGCGACATGACGGCCGTGCTTCAGTTCACGCATCCCGACGCAGTGAAACTGATGGGCGGTGAAGAAACGGTGAAGCGAGTGATCGGCGGTGTCGCCGACCAGATGAAGCAGATGGGAATCGAGTTCGTCTCCATGGATATCCAGCCGCCCGGCCAGTTTTTAACCAACAACGGGAAGACGTTCACGATCGTGAAGACGAAGACGATCATGCAAATCCCGGCGAAAACGAGGATGACCGACGAAAGTTCCATGATCGCGATCCGGGAAACCGCCGGTGGTGAATGGACGTTTCTCCGCGTAAACGCGGGCCTGGCGCAAAATCGCGAGCTGTTGAAGCGGCTGCTCCCGGACGTGCCGGATGAGCTCAAGCTGGAAGCTCCGCCCAAGCCGGTGACCGAACCGCTGAGCAAATAGGGCGACGCAACCGCCTTTGACTTCCGCGGGGCGGCGCGAACATGCTGGCAGGTATGACTTCCCCTGTTTCCCGCCGCTCCTTCCTCGCCCGCACTTCCACCGCCGCGCTCGGCCTCGGGCTCAGCGCACGCACCTGGTCGCGAGCGCAAGGTGCCAACGACCGCGTCGTGATGGGAGTAATCGGCTCGGGCGGGATGGGCCGCTCGAACATGAATGGCCTGCTGAAGGTGCCCGGCGTGGAATTCGCCGCAGTGTGCGATGTCGATGCGAAGCAGGCGGCGGAAGGCGTGGGCGTCATCACCAAGGCCGGCGGCAGGGAGCCGCAGGTGCATCGCGATTTTCGTGAACTGCTCGATCGCAAAGACATCGATGCGGTCCTCATCGCCACGCCGGATCATTGGCACGCGATTCCGTTCATTGCGGCATGCGAGGCGGGCAAGGACATCTATTGCGAAAAGCCGATCTCGCATAGCCTCATTGAGGCGAAGGCGATGCTCGGCGCGGCCAGGCATTTCAAGCGCGTGATCCAGATCGGCACGTGGCAGCGCAGCGTGAAGCATTTTCAAACCGCGCTCGATTTCGTGCACTCCGGCGCGATGGGCGACATCGCGGTGTGCCGCGCGTGGTTCGTGAGCAAATTCGGCGGCTGGCCCGCGCCGATGGAAAAGAAACCGGACGGCCCGGCGCCCGAGGGCTTCGACTACGACATGTGGCTCGGCCCCGCGCCGAAGCGCCCTTACAATCCCAACCGCGCGCACTGGAACTGGCGCTGGTATTATGACTACGGCGGCGGGCTCGTGACCGACTGGGGCGTGCACATGATGGACATCGTCTTTCTCGGCATGAAGCAGAGCGATCCCACCAGCGTGGCCTGCACCGGCGGCATCTACGCGCTGAAAGACGATCGCGACACGCCGGACACCATGCAGGCCATTTATCGGTTCCCGAATTTCCTCATGAACTGGGAAACGCGCTTTACCAACGGCCGCGGCCTCGACGGCGGACGCACGCACGGTGCGGAATTCATCGGGACCAAAGGCACGCTGGTGGTCGATCGCACCGATTACCAGTGGTTCCCCGAAAAGGAAGGCGACCCGGGGCCGAAAGCCTTCGAGAAATCTCCCGCGCATGATCACTGGCAGAACTTCATCGACTGCGTGAAGACCCGCGCCCAGCCCCGCAGCGACATCGAATCGATGGCCAAAACCACGATGTGCTGCCACCTCGCCAACATCGCCTACCAGAGCGGCAAAACCATCCGCTGGGACGCCGCCAAACAGGACATCGCCAACCGCGACGACGTGACCGGCTGTGTGAGCTACCAGCGCGTCTACCGCGCGCCGTGGAAGCTAAAGGTGTATTCGGCGTAGCCGGGAGAAAGCGCCAAAACCTCCGACTTGGCAGTAAAGTGTCCGCATGGCATGCTGCCACCATGTCCACCATCACCATTCCGCTGCCCGATGAGGATCTGGACTTTCTCCGCCGTCTCGCCGTCGAACAGGGCACTTCGGCCGAGGCGTTGCTGGCCCGGCAAGCGCGCGCCTTGCGTGAGCGCCTACAAACGCCGCTCCATCCAGACATTGTAGCCGCCAGTGGCATTGCGCCGTCTGAGATCGCACCCGAGAAAACGCATCGTTCGTATCTCGAGAAGAAACACATGTGACGGTCACGGTGGATATCAACGTGTTTCTGGATGTCTTCCAGAAACGCCAGCCTCATTACGCGGCTTCGGCGCAGGTGCTCAGCATGGTCGCGTCGAAGGCAGTCACTGGCGTCTGCCCATCTCATGGGCTTACGACTCTTTACTATCTGGTTCGGAAACACGCCTCGAAGCCAGACGCCGAAGCGGCCATGTCCCAAGTGCTCGCACATTTCCAAATCGGCAACCTCGATGCAGCGGGCTGGCAACGCGCCAGGCAAATCGAATGCGACGATTTCGAGGATTCGGCCGTGGCGGCAGTCGCGGCCGCCAGCAGCTCCGCCTTTATCATCACCCGGAACACGAACGATTTTGTTCGGTCATCAATTCCCGCCATTGCGCCCGTAGATTTCTCACCCAGTTCGCTTCTCATCTTTCCGCGGAATAGGACATCTCCAACCATCCATGTGATGGCCGATTTCGCATAAAACTCGTCAGCGAGTCGGGGCTTGGCGGGTGGTTAATCTGGCTGTGAAATTCCCGCTCGCCATGCGTCCCCTGCTCCTTCCCTTTGTCGCTGTCGCGGCTTTCGCTGCCGATAATCCCAACCCGCCCGGTTTCATCGTGCAGCCGGGCGCGGGCATGACACCGGAACAGACCGCAAAGGCCATGCAGGTGCCGGAAGGGTTCAAGGTGCAGGTGTTTGCGGGGGAGCCGGACTTGCATCAGCCGATCGCGTTTACGGTGGACGATCGCGGGAGGCTGTGGGTGCTGGAAAATTACAGCTACCCGGATTGGAAGCCGGAGGGGAACGACCGCATCCTTATCCTCGAAGACAAGGACGGCGATGGGCGCTTCGACACGTCGAAGGTCTTTTACGACAAGATCAACATGGGCTCGGGAATTGAAGTCGGCTTCGGTGGAGTATGGGTGGGGTCGCCGCCGAATCTGCTCTTCATCGCGGATCAAGATCACGACGATGTGCCGGACAGCGCGCCCGAGATCCTGCTCGATGGCTGGGAACACCAGGACATGCACGAGACGCTGAACTCGTTCAACTGGGGGCCGGACGGATGGCTCTACGGCACGCAGGGCGTGTTCACCTTCTCGAATGTCGGCAAACCGGGTGCACCCGATAGTGAACGCCGCAAGCTGAACGCCTGCGTGTGGCGCATCCATCCGCAGACGCATCGATTCGAAGTCTTCGCCGACGGCACGAGCAATCCGTGGGGCGTCGATTTCAATGACTACGGGCAGGCGTTCATCACGGCCTGCGTGATTCCGCATCTCTACCACATCGTGCAGGGTGGGCTGTATCAGCGGCAGAGCGGGCAGCATTTCAACGCGAACGCTTACGACGACATCAAGACGATTGCCCTGCACCGGCATTGGGCTTCCGGCGACAAAAAGAACTACATGGCCGGCTCCCGTGAAGGCACGACGGACACCGACGCGGCGGGCGGCGGTCATGCGCACTGCGGCGCGCTGGTTTATCTCGGCGAGCAATTTCCCGCCGAATACCGCGGTTCGATCTTCATGAATAACATCCACGGCAACCGGATGAACAACGACTCGCTTACTGCGAGCGGCAGCGGTTACATCGGGGATCGCCGGCCTGATTTCATGAAGTCGCAGGACAAGTGGTATCGCGGCCTCGGCATTCGGCAGGCGCCGGATGGATCAATCTATGTGGCCGACTGGTATGACGCGCGCGCCTGCCACCAGCAGCGTCCGCATGATCGCACTAACGGGCGCATCTATAAGATCAGCTACGGCACACCGAAGCCATGGACCGATGACGTTGCCACGATGAGCGACATGGATCTCGTCAAGGCCCAGACGAGCAAAAACGAATGGCTGGTGCGCCACGCTCGTCGTATATTACAGGAACGTGGTGGATATGCGGAGGTTGAAAAGCGACTCCAGGCTTTCCTCGCCGATCCGAAGCTCGACACGCCGCAGCGTCTGCGTGCGCTGTGGGCGCTCCACGCGATCAAGGCGATCGGCGCCGCGTCGCTCAACGACAAGGACGAGCACGTGCGCGCCTGGGCGATTCAGCTTCTCTGCGAAAACGGAGCACCGACCGCGGAGGTATTGAACAAATTGGACGGGATGGCCGATGCCGATCCGTCGCCGATCGTGCGGCTCTACCTCGCTGCCGCGTGCCAGCGGCTGTCGCTCGAACAGCGCTTTCCTATCGTGCAGGGCCTGCTCGCTCACGGCGAAGATCAAAACGACCAGAACTTGCCGGTGATGAATTGGCTCGCCGCGGAGCCGATTGTCGGCGCCCAGCCGGACAAGGCGGCCATCCTTCTCGGCACCTGCGCCATCCCGAAAGTGCAAGAATTCATCGCCCGCCGCCTCGCTTCCTCCGTCAAATGAAACGCGCCCTCCTCCTCGCCCTCACCACCGCTACGCTCGCCCACGCCCAAACGCCGAACGTCCTCAGCCTGCTGGCCCAGCAGGTCGCCAAGACGAGCGACACGGCGACGCAAAAGAACATCCTTCGCGGCATGAACGCCGCGCTCCAAGGCCGCAAGAATCTCGTCGCGCCGCCGGAATGGGACGCGCTCGCGAAACAACTCGCGGCCAGTTCCGACGCGGAAGTCCAGGAACTCGCGCTGAATATCGGCATCGTCTTCGGCACGAAAGAAGCGCTCGACTCGCTGCGCACCATCGCGGCCGACAACAAGGCCGTCGCTTCCGCCCGGCAGCGTGCGCTCGAGGCGCTTGTCGCGAAGAAGGACGCCGGCACGGCTCCAATCCTGCGCGACTTGCTTGGCAAATCGAGCCCGCTCCGCATTGTCGCGATTCGCGGACTGGCGACCTACGACGCACCGGATACCGCCGATCTGGTGCTCGCGGTTTATCGCGATCTGAGCCCGGAGGAAAAACGCGATGCCGTCGCCACCCTCGGAGTGCGGCCTGCCTGGGCGAAGCAGCTCACCGTCGCGCTCGATGCGAAGCTCATCCCGCGCGCGGACTTCTCAGCGTCGCTCGTTCGGCAGTTGCGCGGCTACAAGGACGCGGCGATCGATCCGGTTTTGGATCGCGAATTTGGCACGCTCGCCGGCAACACCGACCTGCAAGGCAGCATCGCCAAATACAAGGAATGGATCACGCAGAAATACGTGACCTCCGGCGATCCCAAGCATGGGCGCGAGGTCTTCACCCGCACTTGCGCGGTGTGCCACAAGCTCTTCGGCGAAGGCGCGGACATCGGCCCCGAACTCACGGGGGCGAATCGCACGGATATCGATTACCTGCTGCAGAACGTCGTCGATCCGAACGCGCTCATCGGCGCGGATTATCAGCTCAACCTCATCACGCTCAAAGACGGCCGCGTCATCGCCGGCATGATCCGCGGAGAGAACGCGAACACGCTCACGGTGCGCACGATGACGGAGCAGATGATCCTTTCCAAAGGCGACATCCAGACGCGCACGATCAGCCCGACTTCGATGATGCCAGAAGGGCTGCTTTCGGTGCTGCCGAAAGAAGATGCGCGCGATCTTTTCCGCTACCTCGGCAGCCCGCAGCAGGTGCCGTTGCCGTGAGCAAAGGACGCCGGGCAAGAGCGGAGGTGTCGAGCTTTCAGCGCGATTTGGTTTTCGAAATCGTCTTCGGTCGGGCGGCAGCCTGGGTGGCGACGGGCTCGAGCACCGGCGCCAGTTTCACCACGACCCGGCGATTGAGTTGTTTGTTGTCCTCATCTGTATTCGGCGGGTCGAACGATTTGCCGCGCCCGATGGGGGTGACGCGCTGCCCGAGTGATTCGGTGATGTAGCGCGCGACGCCGTCCGCCCGCTGGAGTGAAACTTTCTGGCAGGCCTCCTCGGTGCCGTCACTGTCGGCCCAGCCTTCGGCGATGAAGCCGCGCCGCGCTACAGCGGGGAAGATTTTCAGCCAGGCGGCAAGCTTTCGATCAAGGATGTTGCGCGACTCGGCGGTGAGGTTGTGCTGGCTGGCGTCGAAGAGCAGTTGCGGACAAACCTCGTCGTTGAAAAGCCTGGGCATGAGCTTCGTCTGCCCGGCCAGCGCTTTGCGTTCGAGGTCACGCAGACGCTGGAGGAACTTTTCGAGGTTCTCGCCGGCACCGCGCAGGTAAAATCCTGGCAAACGGGCAGTGACGACAGCATTACGATCCTGAGACAAAGCCGCGATAGTCGGACCTGTGCTCCGGATTCGGCCTTTACAAAGGCCGCCTGCGGCCCCGGATGCCGCACTCCGCGGGCCTTACGGCACGGTCAACTGAATGGTGCCGCCCTCAGTTCCGCCGGGGAAGAAGCCCCATGCACTGTTGCTCTTTGGCAGGTAAAGGCCGCTGCCCTTTATCGTCACCGGAATGCCCGGCGGCTTCAGCGTGACTTTAAATTTACCGACCTTGGGACTGACGCCGGTCCAGCTCTTGAGCGAGCCGACGAGGTCCGGAACACCCTTGGTGCTCACCGCCACCGAATTCGTTTCATCGGCCAGCAAATTGCCATCGGTGAGGCTCAGCGTGCTGTTGCCGCTCGGGAGCGGATCGAGACCGGTGAAGAGACTGCCATTGGCGTTCAGGACCGTATCGACGCCGCCGAGGTAGATGCCTTTGGTCTGCGGGAGCTTCAGCCAGGCCAGTTCTCCGGTCACATCGGTGGTGGCCAGATTGGCGGCGACGAGTTCGCCACCGACGATCGCGGGTGGCTTCGCCCCTTTCTTCACCACGCTGTAAACAGCAATGGTTCCATCGTCGCGCAAGACGGCCGCCGCGCTGAAGGTCAGCGCATCGGGCAGCAGGCCGGCGATCCCGACCGCTCCCTTTTTCGACACGTTCGCAATGGCATAACCGCCGCCGGGGAAACTCGAGTCGGCGCTCGCCAGCGCGATGTGAAACTTCTGGGCCGTGGCGGTAAGCCTGGCCGGGAGGAGAACTCCGCCGATCGTTCCGCCGAGCGCACTGACCGTGAGGCTCAGCGTGCCGTCCCCATTTTTCACCAGCGTGGCTAGGCCGAGCGAACTGAAGCTGCTGGCCTGCGTCTGGCCGGTGGGAAAGGTGATCTTGGTGGTCGCCTTTGTGACGCCTCCGACCATCTGCACCGTGGCCACGCCCTTCGTGGAGATCGCCACTTTCGCCGAGCCCGCGAGATCACCGGCGTTGTTGCGCAGCAGTCCGGCGAAAGTCGTCGGGCTCACCGTCGGGGTCCCGGCAGTGATGGTCACAGTCCCCTGCCCGATCATATCGTGATCGTAGGTGGTATAGGTGAACGTGCCGCTGAATCCCGCCGGCACGATGACCGAGCGACCCTCGACTTGAATGCTCGAATTGCTCACACCGGTGATGACTGCTTGATCGCTCAAGCCGTCATTGGCCAGAACGAATACCCGCGTCGGTCCGCCAGCGACCGTGGCGGCGTCGTCGTTCTCGAGAGCCGGGCCGGCGAAGACGACCAGGCCGCCGCACGAAGTAGACCCGGTTCCGATCGCGCCGATCAACGTCGCTTCACCCGAACGCAGATCCACCCGATACAACCCGCTCACGCCTCCCACCGTCGCGGCGAGGAAACCTTCTCCGACGGCTGCGGTATTTGAAGTCTGCACCGCGACCGTGCTGGGAATGTCGAACCCATTGACCCGTGTGAAATCGAGGCGCGCACCATTCAAGGTCACGGTCTTCGGAAGCGTCTGGGTGCCCGCGTTCGGCGCATTTTGGATGAACAAGGTGTCCGAGGCGGAATCGAGAGTGTATTGAGTGGTCGGTCCGGCCACGGCGAGGTCCCGGCCAAAACTATTCGTGTAAGCCGTGGCCTGCACTCCGAGAAGATCCGCGCCGTTGATGCCGCCATCCGGATTGGTGCCGGTCGTGGTGGCACCACCGTTGTTCCCATCCACCGGCGCACCCGTGATCGGGTTCACGCGAAAATTCAGCCCGCTTCCCGTTACCACCCGCACGCGGTCCACGCTCGGGTTGAAATCCATGCCATAACCCGTCGTCGCAGGGTCCGGAAGATCGACAACCGTCACACCGTTCGTCGTGAAGGCAATCTGGCTCGCGGTGCCGACCGCGGTGAGCGCGCCAGTCTGCGGATCGAGGAGATACAGGGTGGCCGTATCATTACCCGCATTGACGCCCAGCGCATACATCTGCCCCGTCTGCGGGCGGCTATCGATCGCTACCAGCGTTTCCCCTGAAGCCAGACTTCCCGTGGCGATCGCCTGAGTCGTCAGGGTGCCTGGGGTATTCAGTGAAAAGCGCATCAGGTTCGCGCCATCGGCGGTCATCGCGATGACCGGGACGGCCTCCGGGCGAACGGCGAAACTGCGCGCATCAAGATCACCAATCAACGTCGCCTGCGCATTGACCAGATTGATGCGATAGAGGGACGTCGCGCCCCCCACCGTGAGCAGGGCCAACCCGCTTCCCGAGGACACACCCGTATTGGACGAAGCCGCATTCACCGCGGGTGCGATGTCGAACCCCTTCACCACAAAATCGAGGGTGCTGCCACCAAGCGTAACCGTCTGGCCGATCGTCTGGGTGCCCCCGTTAGGTGGGTTCTGGATGAAGAGACTATTGCTCGTCGGATCGAGGGTATAAAGCGTGGTGATGTTGGCGTTGTTCGGCTGGTTATTCGTGTAAGCCGCACCATCCACGGTCGTCGTGCCACCATTGATCGGACCGTCGGGATTGGTGCCGGTCGTCACACCGCCTCCGTTATCGCCATCGACGGCTGCACCGGTATTGGGATTCAGCCGAAAGCTCAAACTCCCTGCCACGACGCGAATGCGATCAGCCGCAGGATTGATATCGATATCCCATGGGACGGTCGCCGGATCAGGAAAGTCCACTGGCGTTGCCCCGTCGGTCGTGAAGGCGATGGTGCCCGCAACCGAGCTCACCACGGCGGCAAAACCGGTCTCGGGAGCGATGTGATAGAGCGTCGCCGTGTTGGCCGTGGCATTGACGCCGAGGCCGTAGATCTGCTGATTCTGTGGCCGCACATCGATGGCGACGAGAGTTTCGCCCGCAGCGATTCCCGTGATAGCGACGGCGTTCAGAACCGTCATCCGCGATGAGATCTGGACAGAGCCGACTTTGTTGTCGTTGGTGAGGACATAGATCGACTCTGCTTTGGCAGGGGAAGCCAGAAGAGCCGCCGCGAGAGCCAGGACCGGGAGGGTGCGTATGAGAGAGTTCATCGGGAGGTGATGCGTCGGAAAGCGCGAGTCAGATGCCGCAATTCTTTCAAAATGAAGTTTTATTTCGGGGAGCTCGGAGGGAAAACAACTCGTCCCCGCATGAAAATTCAGTGCTTCCCTCGAATTTCAGCGCTCGTCCTGCTCACGGCCGCGACCGTGCACGCCGGGACGTTTGCGCCCCGTGGGCGGATTCATATCCCGATCGGCATTCCGGATACGCGCGATACGCTGAAGACGTTCGTGGAAGCGGAGGGAAACTTTTCGCCGGGGTTCGGAACGTTTGGGATGGCGTTCTGGGTTTACGATCCGGAGGCGCGGCGCTTTTTTGCGCCGACCATGGACGATGTGCCGAGCACGCGCGGATTGCTCGCGCCGGGAGTGCTGATTCCATGGACGCAGTGGAAGGCTAGCTGTATCGAGGTGCGCAGCGAAGTTTGCCATGTGCTGCGGGGCGACACTCATCTCGTCGGGTCGCGCGTGCGGCTCACGAATTCCGGCACGATGGAAAAGCTCGTGACGCTTTACGCCGCGGTGACGGCGCTGGGCGCGGCGGGCGCGCCGCTACAAGAAATTCGCATCGACGGCGACGCCATCTTTGCCAATCGCGAACCGGCGTTGATCTCGGCCGCCAAACCGGATGGCGATGAATCTCCCGCCCCCGAGGCGAACGAGACTCCGCTGCCCATCGAGAAGCTGCCGCCGAATCAATCGATCACCGGCCCGAGTGGGGAAGCCAGCGGGGCACTGCGCTTCGAAGTGAAACTCGCGCCGGGCGAAAGCCGCGTGTTCGGCTTCGTCTGCCCTGTGCTGCATGGGCGCCGCGCTGCGCCGCACCTGTGGGACGGCGTGAGCCCGTGGGCGCAATACGATGACGCCGATCCCCTGCTCGGCTCGCAAGGCGAACGGCAGCCTGCGCCAGGCGTGGATTATTACCGCTCCATCGTGCCCGATACGCTCTTTGCCGAAGCCGAAGATTACTGGCGTAAATTTCGCGGCGAAGTGGAGCTCGATCTACCCGACCCGCGCTGGGTGGAAGCCTTTCACGCCATCACGGCGCACGCGGCGATGTGTCTGAATGACGGTGCGCCCGATGTCGCGGTCATCAATTACAACGTCTTCAACCGCGATGGCGTCTATGTGGGAAACATCTTCCAGAAAGCCGGCAATTTCGCGCTCGCACGCAAGGTCATCGATTACTTCCTCGCGCATCCGTTCAACGGCCGTGTGCAACCCGAGGCAGATAACCCCGGGCAGATTCTCTGGCTCATCGGCGAACACTGGCGCTTCACGCGCGACCGGCAGTGGCTGGAGGAAGTGTGGCCGCGCACGAAACGGCTCGCGGCGATGATCGAATACTATCGCACGACCCCGGAGCCGCATTGGGTGAGCGTGAATGGAATCGACTTTGGCGACCAGGTTCCCGACGGCGATCGCATGCGGCTCAAACCGGGCGCGTGCGACGGGTATCATCCGGAATACACCGAGGCGTTCGATCTCACCGGGCTGCGCGCGGCGGCGCTGCTCGCGGACGAAATGAACGATACCATCCTGCGGGACAAACTCGGCTCGCTCATCGCGAAGCTCGCGCGGGAATACGAAACTCACTTTCTCGCCGACCTGCGCAAACACGAATACGCGAACTACTGCACGCTCTGGCCTTGCCGTTTGTATCCGCTCGCGGGGGAACTGTTCCACGACGTGGGCGCGCAGGCGCCACGTTCGTGGCGTTACTTTCCGCTGGCGCTCGCGCATCAGGGTTTGCTTGCGGGAAATCGGGCGGCGGCGGAGGGCACACTCGCAAATCATCTCGATCTCGACATGATGCGTGGCTGGTATGCGCTGGATGAAGGCGGGCCAAGCGGCCCGGGAAATTGGGGTAAAGTGAAGACGAATTGGAAGGTGGAGGCAAAAGGCCTGAACGGCGCAGGGAGCGCGGTCGCGATGCCACACGGCTGGGCGATTGCCGAGTTGCACCTCCTGCTTCGCGACGCACTGGTGTTCGAAGATGGCGACCAACTCGTGCTCTTCGCGGGCGCGCCGGCCGAGTGGTTCGACAAGCCGATTCGCCTTCGCCACCTGCCCACTCACTTCGGCACGCTGGATGCAGAATGGACGCCCGGCGATGGGAAGGCCACCCTCACCATCGGTGGCAGCGCATCGCCATCGGGTGGCATCGTGTTGCGCACGCCAGAAGGTGATGCGGTGTTCCACCAATGGCCGGAACCAATCGAAATTTCGCGCCCGCGGCGATAGGCGCCCGACGATCAGCCGATCAGGCGATCAATTTCGCCAGCACGGTCTCGGGCGATTTGACCAAGGTGGCATCGACCTTGAGATGGGTAACGTCGCGGCCGGGGAGTTCGTATTTGAAATCGCGCAGGACGCGTTCGCAGACGGTGGCGAGACCGCGGGCGCCAGTGTATTCCTGCTCGGCGAGCTTGGCGATTTCGCGCAGGGCGTCCTCGGTAAATTCAATCTCGATGCCATAAGCGGCAAACGCGCGCTGATACTGGCGCACGATGCTGCCTTCGCTGTAACGCAGGATGTCGAACAGATCGTTCGCGCCGAGCGATTCGCACACCACGCGCACGGGCAGACGGCCGATGAACTCGGGCTCGTAACCGAAGGTGATGAAATCCTTCGTGGTCGCGTGCTTCATGATTTCGCTCGGCGACCAGACCGGCGGCTTAGCGGTCTTCGCTTCGCGCAGGCGGGGTTCGATGACGGACGGCAGCTTTTCAAACGCTCCGCTCACGACGAAGAGAATGTTGCGCGTGTTGATGATCTCGCTCTCGGACACCCGGCCCGTGCGCTGCCATTCCATCGCGGCCTGAAGCTGGCCCTGGATGTCGTTCTGGCTGCGGCGCGACACGTCGGTGTCTTCCATCAGCTTGAGCAGCGTAGTCTGCACACCGCGACCACTGACGTCGCGTCCGCTGAGTTGTGCGGGCGCGGCAATCTTGTCGATTTCGTCGATGTAGATGATGCCGTATTGCGCCAGTTCCACGTCGCCGTCGGCCTTGTGCACGAGGTCGCGCACGAGATCTTCGACATCGCCGCCGACATAACCGGTCTCGGAAAACTTGGTCGCGTCCGCCTTCACAAACGGCACGCCGATGAGCTCGGCGATGTGTTTGACGAGATAGGTCTTACCCACGCCGGTGGGGCCGATGAGCAGCACATTCTGCTTCACGTATTCGAGCCTGCTGGCGCGCTCGGCGTCCTCGGCGCGCAGCGTGCGGAGGTGCCGGACGTGGTTATAATGATCGCACACCGCGATGCTCAGCACCTTCTTCGCTTCGTCCTGTTTGATCACGTAGCGATCGAGGTGTGCCTTGATATCGCGCGGGAGCTTGTCGAAGGCGAGCGGATCGACCTTCTCGACGACCTCCTCGGCAAACTCGACGCCGCCGCCAAAGTGCTGGCTCATGAGCTCGCTGAGACGAGCTTGGACTTCCTCGGGGCTGGGCATCGATTCGGGCGTGGACGGAGCGGGGTCGGGCATGGAGTCGGCGACGGTAGCAGCATCGGGCGTGTGGTCCAGAGCGGGCGCAAGCCATCCGTTCATCGCTGTGTCAGCCCTGTCGTAATCGCGGCATAGCACAAGCCCTCGCCCGGGGGATTTCTTCCGGTTTACCAAGGTTTCGGCATCCTACCCGAGGGAGAAACTCCGATGAATGCACTATCGCCCGGCCAGACCGGACGCCATGGCGGGACTCAGAAACCGCCCCTTCTACCCTCATGCCGCCATCGGCGAGGATCTGGGATTGCTGATGTCGACGGGGACTATGCTCTCCTTCGTCCGCGCCAGGCATTCCGAAGCTCAACGCCGCGGGTGAATCGCCAAGCCGGGTGGCTTGTGACGCCGCGATGCGCTGAACTCGCGGAGGAAGTTGAACTCCGCTCTGGAAAAGCCTCCGCACCTTCTCTACCTAGACGGCCCCGCTTTTTCCCTAAATGCCCACTCGCCCCGCTCCCAAGAAACTTCTCGTCGCAAACCGCTCCGAGATCGCCATCCGCATCATGCGGGCGGCGAACGAACTCGGTCTGCGCACCGTCGCCATCTACGCGCAGGAGGATCGCTTCTCCATGCACCGTTTCAAGGCCGACGAAGCGTATGTCGTCGGCGAGGGCAAAGGCCCGGTCGGCGCGTATCTCGACATCGAAGGCATCGTCGCGCTCGCAAAATCGAAGGGCGTCGATCTCATCCACCCGGGCTATGGGTTTCTGTCGGAGAATGCGGCTTTTGCGAAAGCCTGCGCGAAGGCAGGAATCACATTCGTCGGACCGAAGCCGGAATTGCTCGAACTCATGGGCGACAAAGTCGCCGCCCGCGCGCTCACGCAGAAGCTGAAAATCCCCACGTTGCCCGGCACGGAGGAGCCGGTCACGGATCGCAGCGAGGCGTTAAAAATCGCGGCACAAATCGGCTTTCCCCTCATCATCAAGGCAGCTTTCGGTGGCGGCGGACGCGGCATGCGTGTGGTGCACAAGGCCGGCGATCTCGATGCGCTGCTCGACGAAGCGCAGGGCGAAGCCGGACGTGCGTTCGGCAACGACGCCGTCTTCCTCGAGAAATACATCCCGCGCGCCAAGCACATCGAAGTGCAGGTGCTCGGCGACAAACACGGCCACGCGGTGCACTTGCACGAGCGCGACTGCTCGGTGCAGCGCCGGCATCAAAAGGTGGTTGAAATCGCGACCTCGGTCGGGCTGCCGGAGAAAGTGCGGCACGACCTGTGCGAAGCCTCCGCCCGCATTGCGAAAGAGATCGGCTACGACAACGCGGGCACGGTCGAGTTCCTCTACGACCTCGATCGGCACGAGTGGTTCTTCATCGAGATGAACCCGCGCATCCAAGTGGAGCACACGGTCACCGAACAGGTGACGGGCGTGGACCTCGTGCGCTCGCAGATTCTTATCGCGCAAGGCGCAAAACTGCACGGACCGGAGGTCGCGCTTCCGCCGCAGGATCAGATCCCGCGCAACGGTTACGCCATCCAGTGCCGCGTCACGACGGAAGACCCGGAAAACAAATTCATGCCAAACTACGGCAAGATCATCACGTATCGCAGCGCGGGCGGCTTCGGCATCCGGCTCGATGCGGGCCTGGGCGATCCGGGCGCGGTGGTGACGCCCTTCTACGACTCGCTACTCGTGAAGATTACAGCGAGCGGGCCAACCTTCGAGACAGCCATCGACCGCATGGATCGCGCGCTCCGCGAGATGCGTATCCGCGGCGTGAAGACAAACATACCGTTCCTCGAAAACGTGCTGCATCACCCCGCCTTCCGTAGCGGCCAAGCGACCACCACGATGATCGATACATCGCCGGAGCTATTCCATTTCCGCGGGAAGAAAGACCGCGCGACGAAGTTGTTGAGCTTCCTCGGCGGCGTCATCGTAAACGGGAATCCCCACGCGAAAGGCTACCGACCGGAGAAGTCGTTCGAGCCCGCGAAGCTGCCGCCTTTCGACGCGAAGGCAGAACCGAAAAAAGGCACGCGCCAACTCCTGCTCGAACTGGGGCCGAAGAAATTTGCCGAGTGGACACTGAAGCAGAAACGTCTGCTCATCACCGACACCACTTTCCGCGACGCACACCAGTCGCTCATGGCCACGCGCGTGCGCACCTACGACATGGCGGCGATCGCCGGTGCCGTGGCGCGCCGCACGCCGGAGCTGTTCTCGCTGGAAATGTGGGGTGGCGCGACCTTCGACACCGCCATGCGTTTCCTCAACGAGGATCCGTGGACGCGCTTGCGCCTGCTCCGCGAGAAAGTGCCCAACATCTGCTTTCAGATGCTCCTGCGGGGTGCGAATGCGGTCGGCTACACGAGCTATCCCGCCAATGTCGTTGCCGGTTTCGTGAAACACTCCGCCGCGAACGGCATGGATATCTTCCGCGTCTTTGATTCGCTGAACGACCTGAAGAACATGAAGGCCGCGATGGAAGCGGTGCAGAACACGCACGCCATCTGCGAAGGCACGCTTTGCTACACGGGCGATATCCTCGATCCCGCACGCTCGAAATATTCGCTGAAATACTACGTGGGCCTGGCGAAGGAACTGGAGAAGATGGGCGCGCACTTCCTTGCCATCAAAGACATGGCCGGCCTCTGCCGCCCTTACGCCGCGCACGCGCTGGTCAGGGCACTGAAAGACGCGATTGGCATCCCGGTTCACTTCCACACGCACGACACCAGCGGCATCAACGCCGGCTCGATTCTCCGCGCGAGCGACGCAGGCGTGGATGTCGTCGATCTCGCCATCGCCTCGATGAGCGGCAGCACTTCGCAGCCGAACCTGAATTCCATCGTCGCCGCGCTCCAGCACACCCCGCGGGAAACCGGGCTCGATCTCGATACGCTGAACGAGTTCAGCGACTACTGGGAACACGTGCGCGCATTCTATACGCCCTTCGACACCGCGCCGAAGTCCGGCAGCGCCGAGGTGTATCTCCACGAGATGCCCGGTGGGCAATATACAAACCTCAAGGAACAGGCCGCGAGCATGGGCATTGGCCATCGCTGGCCGGAAATCGCCCGCTGTTACGCGGAGGTGAACCAGCTCTTCGGCGACATCGTCAAGGTAACGCCGAGCAGCAAGGTCGTCGGTGACATGGCGCTCTTCCTTTTCACCCGCGGCATCAAACCCGCCGACGTGGTGAACCTCGAACCCGGCAGCACGGGCTACCCCGAAAGCGTCATCGACATGCTCAAGGGTGGCCTTGGCGAACCCATGGGGGGCTGGCCCCCAGCGCTGCTCAAGGCTGTGACCGGCTCCGCCAAACAGCCGAAACGCGCCAAGATCGCGCCCGTCAAACTCGCCGACGTGCGCACCGAACTCACCGGCAAACTCAAGCACGAGCCGAGCGACGACGATCTCTATTCGCACCTCATGTATCCCGGCGTCTTCGCCGACTTCGCGAAATTCCAGCGCGAGTTCGGCGACGTGAGTTGCCTGCCCACGCCCGCGTTTTTCTACGGCCTGAAGCCCGGTGAGGAAGTCAGCGTTGCCATCGACGAAGGCAAGGTGCTTTTCATCAAGCTCATCAACGTCGGCTCACCCGACAAGGACGGCCGTCGCGTCATCACCTACGAGTTGAACGGTTACCCACGTGAAGCCGTCGTGGTGGACAAGTCGCTGAGCAAATCCGTCAAAGCTCGCGCCAAGGCCGATGCGGCCGACCCGCTGCAAATCGGCGCACCGATCCCAGGCATGGTCACTGCCCTCAGCGCCACCGTCGGCGGCAAAGTCGCCAAAGGCGACAAACTCGCCACACTCGAAGCGATGAAGATGCAGACGAACATCCTCGCCCCTGCTGACGCCATCATCGCCGAAGTGCTCGTCACTACTGGCGACACCGTTGAAGCCGGTAACCTCGTGGTAAGATTGCGTAGCGCATAGGCGCTACGCCGGACCGTTGGTGTCCAGCCTTTAGGGTGACGGAAAGGTGGCGGCGCCATCTTGATCGGCAGCCTTCGGCTGAGCGTGCTTTCGGCCAGCCTGAAGGCTGAACACCAACGCCCTGCGGGCAGATCAAATCACGCCTTCGCGCGATTCTCATCGAGCAGCTTCATGAACGCGCCGAAGTAGTGACCGTTGTCGTGAAACGTGCGGCCGCTCACCAGGTTGCCATCCACGACACAAGGTTCGTTCACATAAGTGCCGCCGCAGATTTCGAGGTCGAACTTGCACTTGGCCACCGTGGCCATGCGACGGCCCTTCACGCAACCGGCCCGCGCAGGAATCTCCACTCCATGGCAGACACTGGCAACAGGCAGGTTCTGCTCGAAGAAATAACGCGTCGCCTTCAGCAGGTCTTCGTCTTCGCGGATATATTCCGGCGCACGGCCACCGCTAAAGAAGATGCCAGCGTATTCCTCGGGCTTGATGTCCTTGAACGCCACCTGCGCGTCGATCGTGTAGCCTTCCCACTCCTTGGTGATCGTCCAACCGGGCTTCACCTCGTGCATCACCATCTGGTAACGGCGTTTTTCCGGTGCCGCGACCACGGGTTCGTAGCCGCCTTCAATGAGACGATAATAGGGATAGAGCGTGTCGACCGTCTCGGTCGCGTCGCCGACGATGATAAGGACTTTGGGCTGGGACATGTGAACGAGAAAACCACAGAGCGGTGCCGAGTGCAGGAGATTTCTTTGGCAGTCCCCGCCGCTGACAGGAAAGTCCCCTCCTAGAGCTTGCCATCCAGATAAGTTCGCGCGCGATTGATCTCTGCGGTGACCGCGCTCGCGCCACCTTCGACGATCGGAATCCCCCGCGGGGTCGGGTGCATGAAGATGCTCGTCCAGCCTTTGAAATCGATCTCTCGCAGCGCGCCGACGAGCGGGCCAAAATCGAGCGGACCGCGACCGGGCATTTGCAGGAGTTCGTCTTCCTTCGGCTGCACCTTGGCGCAGCTCTTGCCATACTGCCACGCGTAGAAGACTTCCAGGTATTGCCCGCATTCGCGAATGAGCGCGGCCAGTTCGGGCTCGTCCTGCGGCAGATGATAGGGCGCGAGCGCGATGCCCAGTGCAGGCGATGGCGCAAACTCCACCAGCCAGCGAATGCTGTCGGGAGATTCCATCAGCCCGTTGCCGTGGTTCTCGATCGCGATCCGCGCGCCAAACGATTCCGCCACCGCGCAGTGCGGTTTCATCTCCTCGGCAAAGTTTTTCACCGCGGCGCGCAGTGCTTCACCCTTTAGCCCCTTCGGGCCGTGCCCGCCACAGACGAATGTTTTGCAGCCAAATTGCGCGCCCCACTTCATCTCGCCCGCGAGTTTCAGCGGGCCGAGGTCGTAGCGCGTGGAGCAGCCGAGTTTCACGTGGTGCTTCGCGAGGAGCGCAGCAAAGGCTTCGTCGCCCATTTCTTTCGCCTCTTCGCGCTGGGTCCCGTGGTTCTTCGGCCAGATGTCCAGGTGCGTCGCCCCGGCCTTTGCCGCCTCGGGCAGAATCTCCTCCAGCTTCAGCGAGCCATACATCGACGAGCTGAGGATGTAACGAAACTTGAAGCCTTCCGCCGCGAGCACGGGAGTGGAGACGGCGGCGCCAGCGAGGGCGCGGAGGAAGTGGCGGCGGGTGGTCATCGTGAGTTCACCTAGCCACGGGCCCCGCCTTTGGCGAATGTTCGTTCGCCGCGATTTCGGAGAGCTGTGGCCGGAGTCATCGACTCCGGCCACAGCGATCGAACTTTATTTCGCCTCGAGGACGACCGCACCGCTTTCACCCGGAACGACCGGCCCCCGCGGAACGACACTCAGGAAATAACCGAAGCCGCCGGAGTTCACGCCTTTCTGCAGGATCACGCCCTTATAGGCGGTTTTGGCCCCATCAGTGTGGGTGAACGTGCCGGAGATTGCACCGGTGGTCGCGACGATCTTGAGCGAGAACGACGGCCTCGTCGCCGGAGGCACCAGGATCGCCGTCACCTTGTTGTTTGGCGCAACGTCGAGATTGTTCACGAGCGGATCGGGATTCAGCTTGCCGGCGCTCATGGTGAGGGTGGCATTGCCGGTCCCGCTGCCGATCGCTCCGAGGCCGGGCAGCACGCTGGTGCCGACCGCGGGCACCGCATACTTCGCACCAGCGAGATTGACCTTGATGCCGTTGAGCCAACCGCCCGGGTAATACTTGCTGGTCGCCATGACCGGGCGGAACCAGAGGAAGTCCGTGCCGGCAACATCGGTGTCGGCATGGGTGGCTGGCGAAACATCGAACACGACCTGACCGGCGATCGAGCCGAGCTTTTTATACAGTTTCGCGTAGAGCGGCGCTTCGAAGTCCTTCGAGAGCGGCACGGAAGCGGACGCGATCATGCCGTCGGCCAGGGTGCCCTTGAAGCTCACCGTCCCCTTCGGAAGGATCGTAATCGCGCCGAAGCCGTCGCCTTGCGGGTAGTCGCTGAGCGGCACCGCCGGAACCTGCGTCTGCGCCGGGAAGCGCACCGTGTAAAAGCCCTTCTTGCCATTGGCGGCATTGAGCAAGCCAGCCGGCACCGTGGTGGCCGGCGTCTTGCCGTCGAATACGCCGCGGTCACCGTCGAGATTCGCCTTCACCGTCGTGCCGTCGGCTTCGGTGAGCACACCGGTAACCTTGTCATTGTTCACCGTAAGCGTGAGCAGACCGAACTGCACCGGCACACGCGCCTTGCCTGTGAGGGTCAGCACCGTGCCCAAGGTCGGTTTGAAGTGCAGCTTGTTGTCGTTGCCGATGACCCCCGAAATCGGGACGATGAAGCTGCCGATGTTCACCTTTCCGGTAAAGGTGCCGGTGGCTTTCGCCGTCATCGTCACCAAGCCCGACTTCTCATGCAAGAGCGCACCGGTGGGCACGAGCAGCCCATTGTAAGTGCCGGCAAGGAGGGGGCGGTTGTTAATGTAAGTTACTACCCGGGTCTGCGGCTTCGAACGATTCCCATTCAGATCCACCGCAACGATCGTCACGGTGTTCGTTCCGTTCTCCGCCGCTACGGCGGTTTTGCTGAATGCACCCGTGCCCTGCGTCGGCACGACGTTCGTGGTCACGCCGTTGATCGTGATCTCGACGTGATCGACGCCACGGCTATCCGTCGCGGTGCCGGTGACGTCGAAAGCCGTGAGCCCTGCGGCGAGCGTGCCGGATCTCGGCGAGGTGATCACCACTTTCGGCAGCACCTTATCGGCGGAATTAACCGTGATCGTGGTGGTCGCCTGCGTGCCGAGGGTCGCCCCACCGGTCGTGTTGGAAAGCGTCAGGATGATCGTCCCAGCCACCGCCGGGCTCTTGAGTTGAATATCCACCGAGCCGGAACCGACCCCGTCGTTGAAGGTCACCGTAGTCGTGTTGAAGGTGTTGAAGTTGGTGCCGCTCACCAAGGTCCCGCCCGTCACCGCCACATCCGCAGAAACCGTCCCGGTGGTCCCGTTGGTGCGGGTCAGCGGCACGGTAATGAGCGTCGGCAGCTTCAGCACGTTCAAAGGCTCGGCGTTAAAGGTCGCCGCGGCGAAGGCGATCTCGCCCGGGTTGCCGGGTTTATCCGTGATCGTCACCGTCGCACTGCCGGGAGTGGTCACCGTGGCGCCAGTAGCGTTGGTCAGATTTACCGTGAAGTCGCGCGAACCCTGCAAGCCGGTCTGGTTGATCAACGGCACATTGACCGTCTGTGGCGTCACATCGTTCGTCGCGAAGGAAAGCTGCTGGTTCGTCTGGGTGTAGTCGCCGGGTTGATGAGCGGGAGTGGCCCCAGTGCCGTCCGCCGTGCTGAAGTCCACCGTGAACGCGAGCGCGGGATTGCCGATACGATTGACCGTCACGACGGCATTACCCGCGTCTTCCTGAAAGGAATAATTGTCGCTGCTGAACTGCACGCCCGCTTCGCTCTCCGTCAGCGTGACGGTCGAAGTGCCGGTAAAACCGACCGAGGCCCCCGCGCCCACACTGGTGATCGAAACCGTAAAGGTCTTGTCGGATTGAACCCCGGTGCGGTTAAAAATCGGGATGTCCACCGTTTTGGTGGTCTGGCCCGGGTCGAACTGCACCACAAAGTTGCTGAGCGGCGTGAAGTCGGTGTTGGCGATTGCCGAGATTGGTGTCGTGTTCAGTGTCGCGGTTACGGTGCTGGCCGTATCGCGCGAGCGGGTAAGTGAAACGGTGACCTTGCCATTCGCATCGGCCTCGCTCAGCGAATAGGTAGCCTGATCCAGCGTGATGCGGGCGCTGGTCGTATCGGGGGTGAACGTAATCGTGCCGTTGTCGTCGATCGTGAGCGTCCCAAGATAGTCGCCGGCGGTGTTCGGCGGGATCGCTCCACCCGAAGGCGCCATGCGATAAAGTTCCAAGGCCGCACCCGAGGTCCCATTAGCGAATGTATCCTGAATACTAACCTCCTTGCCGCTGTCGGAGAAACCAAAATAGCCGAATGAGATGCGAGAAGCACCCGCGTGAGGGTTGTCCGCGATGCCGTCCGGCGACTGGTAGGAGGCCCAACTGTCGCCCTCGGCGGTGAGTTCAATGACTCCGACCGGGTTGTTCGCCGTGGACATCGCCACGGCGCCACCCACTTCAAAGCCGTAGCCCTGCCCGGCAGTGTCGATTTTGTTCACCGGCTGAGCCTGGGTAAAATCGCTCTTGCGCGGCCAGCGGGCCGAAGAGCTATTCGGAGTTCCAACGGTCACCTGCAACTTGGTCGCATAAAGCGTAAAATTCGGGTCGCCATTCGCACCGGTGCTCCCCGAACCTGCCGCCGCTCCCCAGTAAAGATCGTTACGCGTTTTCCAGTTGGTGTCGTAGATCGCGTCCAAGTCAGCCTTCACCGTGTTCGGAAGCGTGATCGGACTGGTAGCATCCGCGAGGGCGCGGGCCGGTCCGGCATTCACGACATAACATCGTGTCACCCCGGTGGTGTTTCCACCGGCCCCAGTCGCGTGGAAGCCAATCAAAAGATCACCCGTATGGTAGGTAACGGGCGTCTGTGCATGTCCCGGCTGAATCGCCAAAAAACCGGCGAGGCCGAGGAGAGCGGAGCGGAGAAGACGTTGGAGCATCATGGTTATTTGTGGGCTTGACCGGTCGCGCGACGGGTCGGGGTTCGAGGTCGAGTTTTCTTCGTTGTCGGCGTCACGGCGCTGGAATGGCGGCTGCGAATCCGCGCCATATGATCTTTATCAACTTCCGGCTTCAGGCCGTTCCGGCAACGACTCGATTGTTACGTTTGCGCTCACTTGTGTGACGAACTCGTGACGGCGACGCGCTTTGTCCGTCAACCCACCCGATTCAGTTCCACAGCCAGCAGGCATACGTCATCTTCCAGCACGTTGCCCCCGGCGAAGAGCCGAACTTCTTGCAGCACACCGTCGAGCACATCCCTCAGCGAACGTTCCGTGCGGCGCGCGATCGTCTCCCGCAACAGCAACTGGCCAAACTCCTGTTTCTGCTCATTGATGACCTCAAAGAGTCCATCGGTGAAAAACAGCACCCGGTCACCCGTAGCCAGCGGAACGATACGCGTCGCGTAGCTTGGTTGGTCAAAAATCCCCAGCGCCGGTCCCATCCGCATATCGAGTGGATGAAGAAAGTCGCACCTTGCCCGACTTGGCTGCATTAGCACAGGCTGAGGATGGCCCGCGAGGGCATAGCTAATTTTTCCCGCCTCGGCATCGACGACCGCCGCCGCTGCGGTGGCAAACATCACGCCTCCAGCGAGCCGGAGAATTTTGACCAACTCCCGATTGATCTCCCCCAGCAATTCAGCCGGGTCGGCGATCCGTGCCTGCGCTTCCTCCAGCAGCGCCCGAAGCATCGCAGTCACCAGAGCCGCCCGCACATCGTGCCCCATGACATCGCAGATAAAAACAGAAGCGCGCTTTGCGCCAAGCGCTTCGACGTGAAAGAAGTCACCCCCGACCGTGCCTGAAGGCTCGAAGCAATGTCCAAAAATCAGCGCACTCTCGCTCGGCGGAAGGCCCGGAGGAAAACTCGGATAGCCATTCGGCAGGAGCGCCATCTGCAACTCGCGGGCCATGCGCAGATCGTCTTCGATCTGCCGGTTCTTTGCCTCGATTTCCCGGCGGGAACGCTCCAGTTGCGCGATGTTTTCTCCCAGCAACTCGTGCTGCAATCGCACCAGTGTCTGCATGGCGATCAAGCCGATAAATTGGTCCAGTTCATCGAGCAGCACGATATCATCGTAATAGGTATCCTCGGTGCGGGAAAACGCCTCGGCAAAGACCTGCGAAAGCGGGGTGCTTTCCCGGACCCTCACGACCGACGGCAGAAGATGCGCACGAATCGCCTTGCGCGCATGCAGGGCGAATCCATAGCGCGCGCCCAGCAGCATGCCGACGTCCCGACGGGCGCAAACTCCCACCACCGTCTCCCCCTCGATCACCGCGAGAAATTCCCGCTCCTGCTTTCGGAAAACATCATAGACATCCTCGAGACGCTCGTGTGCGGCGACCCAGCTCTGATGGCTGACGAGCGCACGCAATCCCCTTGCCGCAAAACGCTGGGCCAGCGTGAGAGGAAGCGGCGCGGCAATTTCATCTGCAAGGGGCGATACCGGTGCGGCAGGCGGCGGCATAGACCACGGAGACTAACGTAAGCTATCAACCGAAGAAGTTACGATCGCGTGACGCGGAGTGAGTTTTCCAGCGTCGATTTCAATCCTAACGATCCACCGCGTGGCCAGCTCGACGAATTGATGCGATGGTTTCGACGCGGTGAGCTTGCACGATCGTAACGTGACCAGCTTCGGGAACTCACTAGAGTCTTTCCGTTCCCCGCCGGGCACCATGAATCGTTCTCCATGACTTCCCGCTCCCGCCTCGCTCCCTGCGCTTTCTGCGAATCCGAGCAACCTTTTCGCTGCCCCTCCTTTCCACACGCGTGGCACATCGCCCTGAGTATTGCGACTCTTGGGCTCTGGCTCATTTCCTATTTTGTCTTCTGGTGGTATTGGAACCGAGCCAACGGCTGGCGTTGCCGTTCCTGCGGGCATCGCTTTCGCCTGAACGGGCTTCGGTCGGGCGCAACCGGCGCACCACCTGCCGCTCCCCGTTCGAATTCACAGTCGGCTCTGCCCAAATTGGCTTCCGCCTAGCCATGACTATGGCTTGAATTCCTGAAATCCGTCACGGTTCCAGATCCGCATGCGGCCCTCGACGGTTTCAAAATAAAACCAGCCAAGGTCCCGGTCGTAAAAGAAACTCTGCACGATCTCCTGGTCGCAACCATCGCGACGACCGAGCCCAATCACGGTGGTGCACAAAAGACTCGCCACCTTCTTTTGATGCACTCCATCGACAATGGCCACGACCTTCACCCGGTCGTAACCCATGGCGAGCAACGTGCGAACGGCATCATCCTTTTCGAGCGGAGCAGGTTCCAAAGCGCAGGCCAGGTGTGGGAGGAGAAGGACAAACAACAGAGAGAGGAACAGACGCGTGGGGTTCATCGGAACCCAAAGACGGAAAGCAAGCCCGCTTTATTCATGGGAAAGCCGCCGTCTTTCCACGAACCGCTTCTCGCCCTTTTCGTTCAAGCGGTGCCGGTCAACCGTAGCGCTGTCGGCAGCGGATGCGATCCATCCCCGCCGAGCTGGTGGTCGATCTCTTCGAGCCGCCGAATCAGATCCAGCACGTCCCGTCGAGCGTAAGGCCCGCCCGCCGCAGGACAGAAATGGGTGCGGCATCCGAAGGGGCGCGAATCGTAGATCAGGCATTTGCCCGCGGGGTCGAGCATGGGGCAGGCCCCGTCGGGGCGCTTCGGCTGCTGGGTTCGGCCACTCGCACGCAGGGCCTTCGCCGCCAGCAATGCTTCCCCGCGCGTCAGCAGCGGGATACGCCCTGTGATCTGAAACTGGCAGCACTCCGTCCGCCTCTGGCAATCGCGCTCCACCGGCCGGTTCGCGAGATCCGCATAAACCGCCCGGACGCCATCGAGCGCCTCGGCGATTACAGTAGCTTGAGTTGCGGAGCGTGGTCGGGATGCCATGGATTGCAGGTAAATTCCGAGGCCACGATGTCCGCGGCGTGCGCATTTGCCAGTGCGATGACAGCATTGACATTGAGCCCCAGGTGTCGCGGACCAAATGGCGCCAGGTTCCTCTCGGCCAGCGCAAAAAGCCGCGCAGCCGGAGCGAGTCGACGTCCATCCTTCGGATGTTCTGGCCGGGTGTGCTGCTTTTGCAAATGCACAAAAGCCCCTGCAAACTGGATCAGCCCCTTGAAAAAAGCCGCATCCGGCCCCGGTTCCGCGAGCCACAAGTCCTCCAGCACATCATGCGCTTCGTAATACTGGCCGGCATTGAAGCACGTAAAATAGCCCAGATAGCGCGGATCGCGCCCTGCGGTGGGCGCCGCGCCAAGCTGGCGAACAAAATCACGGATGCGGTCGCTCTTTTTCATCGTGCGAGAAAAGGCAGTCGAACTATTCTCTACGGCTTGTGTGTGACAAGACGAGACCTTTACCACCTTGCGGATGGCGCCAAACCGGTGAATCCCGGAGGGCGCGGATGATCCGGACCACTGCCCGGACCACTTCGCTGCGTCTGTGAAATCCGTATCGTTCGTGCTGGAAACCATCGTTTCAACCGGGGCATGACTCCGGGACAGCTTGCTCTCATCATCCTGGGCTTGGTGGTGCTCGCAGCCAGTTCGGCGCTCTTCTCCGCGATCGAGACGGCCTTTTTCTCGCTTCAGCCGCACGACATCGAACGGATGAAGCGCCGGCGCGCGAGTCTCGGCAACGCCATTTCGAAATTGATGGAAAACCCGCGCCGGCTCCTGAGCGCGCTGCTCTTTGCCGATTCGCTGGTGAATCTGCCGCTCATCGTGCTTGGCCTTTTTGTCCTGCGGGCGCTCGCGCCCGACCCGGTGCGCTGGTGGCTCGCCGCGCTCATTCTTTTCGCGGTCATCGTCTTCCTCTGCGATCTCGTGCCGAAGCTGCTCGCCCTCAGCCAGACCTATCGGCTGGCCAAGCTCGGCGTCACCGTCATGCGCGGCTTGCTGCCGGTCATCGATCCCATCGCTCGCGTCCTGCAACGCGTGGCCGATCGCCTCGCGGAAGCGCTCACTCCGCGTGGCATGCAACCGCTGCCGTTCATCAGCGAAGACGAGCTCGACACGCTGGTGGAACTCAGCGCCGAGGAAGGTGCGCTCCATGAGACGGAGAGCGAGATGATTCAGGAAATCATCAAGCTCGGCGACAAAACCGCGCGCGACGTAATGACCCCGCGTGTGGACATGGTGGCGATGCCGGATGACCTCACCAACGAGGAAATCATCCCGCGCCTGCGCCAGGCACGCCTGCGCCGCGTGCCTGTGTATGGCGAGACGCCCGATGACCTCCTCGGTGTGCTCGACGTGCAGGCCTTCCTCCTCAATCCCGCGCTGCACTACACCGAATTGCTGACGCCACCCTCGTTTGTGGCCGAGACGATGAAGGCGCTCGATCTCCTGCGCAGCTTCCTCTCGCACCCGCAGGCCATCGCGTTCGTCGTCGATGAACACGGCGGTCTCGAAGGCCTCGTCACGCTCGCCGATCTCATCGAGGAAATCATCAGCGACGCCGTGCCGGACAGCGAGCGGGAGCTTTATCTCGAACCCCGCGAAGATTGCTCGCTGCTGGCCAGCGGCAGCGCGAGGCTGGAAGACATCGCCGAGCATCTGGGAATCCATTTGGAAGAAGAAGGCATCGACACCATTGGCGGCCTCATTTTCAACCGCCTCGGATCCCTTCCGCGACTCGGCGCGCAATTCGAAATCGAGGGCCTTCGCATCACCGTGCAGCGCATCTCGCGCAAACGGGTCGAGGAAGTCCTGATCGTGCCAATCGCCGAAGCGAATCAGCCCGCAGAGGAGGAAGAAGAAGCATGACCTGGCTTTTCGTCGCCCTCAGCCTCGTCGTCGCCTTCGTCTTTTCCGGGGTGGAGGCCGGCATTTTGTCGGTCAATCGCGTGCGCCTGAAGCATCGGGTCAAGATGAAAGACCACGCCGCGCTCAAGCTCGAGCGCCTGCTCGAAACGCCCCAGCGCCTGCTCGTCACGGTGCTTATCGTCACGAACCTCGCCAACGTCTTCGCCGTCACTCTCGCTGCGCGGGAAGCGGTCGATCATCTCGGGAACGCGGGTTACCTCGTCACCCTCGCTGTGGCGCTGCCGGTTTATCTCTTCGGGGTCGAGCTGCTGCCGAAGTCACTCTTCCGACGCTTCCCGTATCGCGCCCTCGCGTTCCTCTCCGAACCGCTGCGCCTTGTGGACTTGCTGCTCACGCCCGTGCATCTGGTGGGCCAGGGCCTCACGCGGCTCTTCGGCGGCAGCCACGAGAGCGACCGCAAACTCTTCGTCGCGCGCGAAGACTTCAAATACCTCACCATCCAGACCGAGCGCGCCGGCTCCTTGTCCCAAGTCGAGAGGAAGATGATTCATGGCGTGGTCGATTTCCGGAACGTGACCGCGCGCGACGTGATGCTCCCCATCGAAAACGTGCGAGCGATCCCCACCAAGGCGGACCTCTCCGAACTGATCTCGCGCGCCCGTGAAACCGGTCACGATCGCTGGCCGGTGCAAAACGACGCCGGCACGTTCACCGGCATCGTGAATCTCCTCGACGTCGCCCTGAGCGACCGCCACACCGGCCCGGCTGAAAGCATGCAACGCCGCATGGTGAAACTCGCCCCCAACGAACCCGCCTACACCGTCCTGCACAAGCTCCGCGCCGCCCGCAGCAGCATGGCTACCGTTCTCGGTCCCGACGGCAAACCCATCGGCGTCGTCACGTGGGAAGATGTGATTCTGCGCCTGGTGAAGAGCGCGGTGAGTTAAGCGCTACCCTACTTCGCGAGCACGCCCTCGACCGCTTTCCCGTCCGCCTGCATCTTGAGCCCGAGCAGTGCGGCCATGGTCGGAGCCACGTCGATATTCTCGATCCGCTCGACCGTCGCTCCGGCGTTGATCCCCGCGCCCCACGCGACGAAGGAACCATGCAAGCCCGGCTGATTCGGATCGTAGCCGTGCGTGCCTTTCACTTCATCGCTTTTCGGCGTGACGACCAGTCCACCCGCGAGCGAATCCGAAAACGAATAGCCTTTCTTCGCCGACAAAACGACGTCCGCCATGTGCGGATCATCCTTCGGATTGGCGAGGCCGTATTTCGGGAAATCCTTCGGCGTGATGACGACATCCACGCCTTCCACATTTTTGAACAAGCCCGCCGTGCGCTCGATCAACTCCTCCCGCTTGGCCGCATCGAGCACGTAGAGGAAACACGCGCCACCCTGGCCGAGCACGCGCACACTGCCACCCGTGACCTTCGAGCCTTCCGCCTGCACCAGTTGCTCATTCCGCAGGAGCACATTGGGCTGAATCTGCTGCTGATACGGGAAGAAACCGTGATCGGACGAAACGATCAGCGTCGCCTTGCCGGGGAAGCTTTTCTTCAACTCCTCCCACACCTCCCGCACGCGATCATCGGCGAATTTTACTGCCGCGTAAGCCTCCGGCGTCTGCGGACCTTTCGCATGCTCGACGTGATCGACCTCCACGAGGTGCAATAGCGCCACCTGCGGCCGATGCGTGCGGATGACGAAGTTGAGCATCTGCACATACATCCGGTCGCGGTCCTCGCCCTTGCCGGTCCGGCACCACTCTTCCTGCTTATCGAACGGGATGCCCGCCTGCTTGAACTCCTCCAGCAGCGAAGGTGTCGAGTGCCCTTGGAAAACCCGATTCGAAAAGACATCCGGCACCGTCCAGTCGAGCGTCTTCGCCCCGCGGCTCGCCGGCCAGATGATCGCCGCCGTCTTCAAGCCTGCGCCTTTTGCCACGTCGTAAATCGTCGGCGAATGCACGATCTCTTCCTTGTCGAAAAGCGGATCGGGAATGAGCGGAATCACTTCACCCTTCGCGCGGTCGAAGTAATTGTTCCCGATCACGCCATGCTTCGCCGGCTGCACGCCGGTCACGAGCGTGGTGTGGTTCGGCCACGTCACCGTCGGCATCGAGCACTTCATCATCTTCGCCCGCGCTCCTTCCGTCGCGAGTTGGCGAATGGTCGGCATCTCACACTTCGGATCGTCGAAATAATAATGCGCCAGCCCATCCACGCTGATGAGCACGACAATGCGATCATCCGCCGCGCGGGCAGCAACCGAGAGCAAAAGGGCGAAAAGGAAAGTGAGGGGACGTTTCATGAATCGAGAGGTGTCGAAACAACGCGGCGTGCCGGAAAACCTTAGTGCAGACAGGCCAGAATCGCCGGCAACTGCGCCAGGTCGAGGTTTCCACCGGAGAAGACCGCGACGATTTTTTGCCCGGCAAAGCGCTCCCGCTGCTGGAACGCGGCGGCGAGGGTGGCGGCCCCGGCGCCCTCGGCGAGATTGTGCGTGTGCTTGAGCAGTAGCGCGGCGGCGTGGCGCAATTCGTCCTCGCTCACGAGGACTACGTCATCCATATGCTCGCGCATGATGGCGAGCGTCATCTCTGCCGGCACGCGGGTGGCGAGTCCTTCCGCCCACGTTTTCGCCGTCGGTTCCTCGATCCATCCGCGCGTCTGCCACGAACGCGCGACGGCCGCCGCGTTCGCTGCCTGCACGCCGATGATCTTCGTCTGCGGACGGCGCGCCTTCGCCACCAGGCACGTCCCGCATACGCCGCTCCCGAGTCCAATCGGCACGAGGATCACATCCGGGTCCGGCAGCTTCTCGAAAATCTCCCAGGCCATCGTGCCCACACCCGCGATGAGCTTCGGCTCATTCGCCGAATGCACATAACGGCCGCCCCGCTCGCGCTGCACTACCGCCACGTGCTCCCGCGCTTCGTCGAAATCGCGTCCGTGCTCGATCAACTCCGCCCCGAGCTGCCGGATCGCCCGGTTCTTGTCCGGATTGTTCCCCTGCGGGACCACGATCGTGCAGCGCACGCCAAAATGTTTCGCCGCAAACGCCAGCGATTGCCCATGGTTCCCCGTCGAAACCCCGATGATCCCCGCCGCTCGCTCTTCCGGTGAAAGCGTGGCCACCAGATTCACCCCACCCCGCACCTTGAACGCCCCCACCGGCTGATGATTCTCGTGCTTCATCCACAACTCGCACCCCACGAGTTCCGAAAGCCCCGGCCATTCCCGCAGCAACGTCGGATTCAGCACCGCATGCACGCGCGGCAATGCCTCGAGCACATCGGCATAAGAAATGGGTAGTGTCGAGAGATTCACAATGCGTCCACCAAAGCGCGAGGCCTTGACTTTGTCGCGTCAGAAGCGCTTTTCGTCGTGCTCATGAATCGGCTGTTTCCCTCCTTGATCATGGCGTTCACCGCGGTTGCGTTTGGTCAAACGATGGAGTCGGTCTGGGTGAGTCGTTACTGCGGCACTGGAAGTGGATTCGGCCGCGCCGTGGCGGTGGACGAAGAGGGAAATATTTTCGCTGCGGGCGAAGCGTCCGGCCTCGGCTCCACGCACTGTTACCTCGCGAAGTATGTTGCGACCGACGGCGAATTGCTCTGGGAGGTTCGGTCGCATGGGATATCCAGGAGTAGAGCTTGGCCGATAGCGATTGCATTGGATACCCACGGAGGTGTGGCAATGGCGGGCACGATCACCGACAAAGGGGGAGGCTTCGAAAAGGAGAAGGGTAGCTACGATTTCTACATTGCCCGCCACTCGGCGAAGGACGGGCACTTGCTGTGGGAACAGCGTTACGATGGCGCGGGGCATGGATCGGATATCGTCACGGCGGCGGCGGTGGACGCTCGTGGAGACGTATTCGTCGCTGGGTATTCCGAGGGGCCCAATCACCGGCAGGAGGACTTGTTGGTCGTGAAGTATGCCGCCGAGGATGGCCGATTTTTGTGGGAGCAACGGATCGATGGTGGACCAGGCATTCAGGAATTTGGCAGAGCCTTGGCTATCGACGCCGCCGGCAATGTGATCGTGACCGGTAGTCGCGCAAAGCCCGGAGGAGGCTCTTTTTCCGGCGCGACTTATGTCGCCAAATTTGCGGGGAGTAGTGGGGAAATCATGTGGGAAAAGAGAGTGGAGGAAGGGAGGGCCGCCCGCCTCGGTGCCGTGAATTTGGACAGCCGTGGCGACATCCTCGTGGCGGGAACGATGGGCGACTTTCCCGGTGGACCGGGGTCCGTTCAGGTCGCGGGTCGTGGATTCTACGCGGCCAAATACGCTGGCACCGACGGAGCGCTGCGTTGGGAGTGGATGGCGCCAAAAGATACTGCCGGGTTCGGCACTGCTGACGCCATAGCGGTGGATCGTGATGGCTGTGCCATCGTGACGGGCATGCTCTGGCGCAGCGACAAAGTGCAGGACCTTTACACCGCGAAGCTTGCCGGTGCCGATGGCAGCCTCTTGTGGGATGTCACATGTGCCGGTAGAGGTCGCGACTACGCACAAGCCGTCGCCGCCGACTCGCACGGTGATGTTTTCATCGCAGGCACGGCGACAAATGAAGAAGGCATGGGCGACATCTACATCGCTAGGTATGCCGCGGCAGACGGGAAGGTCACTTGGGAACATCGATGCCTTGGAGCGCGGCGCAAAACCCATCGCAGTTCCTTCATCGGCATGCCCAGTGCCGTCGGAGGGCTTGCCCTTACGCCGCGAGGTGGAGTGGTGGTCGTCGGCTTTTCCAGATCTACGGATCAGCGCGATAATTGCATGGCAACTTTCCTCTACGAGCCGACCGGGACGCCTGCGATGGCTCGCCCCAGCCGAGTTCTTACGACCATCGGAACCCAGACGCCAAAAGGCACCACCGTGACTTACCAAAGTCCGAACGCGGCGCCACGTCCCGGCAGTGTGCCGGCTTCGCCTCCGCTCGTGCCTCCGCGCCTCGCGGCGCATGCGGCATGGCGACAGAACTACTTTGGCGCTTATGCCAACGATTCTGAAATCAGCGGCGATGGCGCCGATCCAAATCAAAACGGGATCGTGAACTCGCTCGAATATGCGCTCGGTGGCGATCCGCTCGGCACGGATGGCGTGGCAATCCTCCCGCAACTCTCCATCGATGCCGATGGCCGCGCCTGCCTTTCTTTCCACCGCTATGCCAGCCGCGATGATTTGACTCTGATGGTGACTGCCGCGGACATGCCTGCTGGGCCATGGATTGAACTAGCACGCAGCACTCTGGGCGGTCCATTCGCGGCGATGGTTATCGATGCGGTGGTCGAAGAGTCCGGTGAGGACGACGAGCGAACGGTGATCGTGAGGGACGCCTTTGTGATCGGTGACGCCGCGCATCCTCAGCGGTTCCTTCGCCTCGAAGTGGTGCGATGACAGCCTTGCGGTCGGGGAATTTTCTCGTCACCTCTGGCGCCGTCCCTTCGTCTTCCCACCCACATGAAGCCCAACTCTCGCTTGTTTACCCTCATCGCTTTCCTCGCCGCGTCGCTGCCGGCTTGTGCCCAGGAAAGGCCCAAGGATCTGCCGGCCGATGCGCGCATGCTGACGGACCTGGCCTACGTTCCGAATCCGCATCCGCAGCAGAAGCTCGATCTTTACCTGCCGGCCAAGCCGGCCGGGCCGTTGCTGGTGTGGATTCATGGCGGCGGTTGGCGTGGTGGCAGCAAGTCCAAGCCGCTCGGGCTGCCGATGCTGACCAAAGGCTACGCGCTCGCGAGCGTGGAATACCGCTTCAGCCAGCACGCGATTTTTCCTGCGCAGATCGAAGACTGCAAGGCGGCCATTCGCTGGCTGCGCGCGCATGCCAGTGAATACGGCTACGATCCGAAACGCATCGGCGTGTGGGGCGCGAGTGCGGGCGGGCATCTCGTCGCGCTGCTCGGCGTCACCGGGCAGACGAAGGATTTCGACGTGGGCGAAAACCTCGATCAATCCAGCGCGGTGCAATGCGTCATCGATTGGTTCGGCCCTGCGGATTTCCCCGGTTACAATCCCGAACTGCCCACCGCGATGGTGAAGCGCGAAGACCCGAACTCGGTGCTCGCACAGCTCTTCGGCGGCGTGATTTCGCAGAAGCTCGACCTCGCCAAACGCGCCAGCCCCGTCACCTGGGTCAGCAAGGGCGCTGCGCCGATGCTCATCATGCAGGGCACGAACGACCCGCTCGTTCCGCTCGACCAGAGCCAGCGCCTCTACAACAAGCTCAAGGAAGCCGGCACCGATGTGACCCTCGACGTGATCGAAGGCGCCGGCCACGGCGGCCCGCAATTCGTCACGCCGGAAAAGCTGACGATGATGGCGAAATTCATGGTCAAGCATCTCGGAACGGCAGCGGGCGAGTGATTCCCTCCGGTCGGGGCCGCGAGTCCTGACACGGCTCCCCCCTTTTCAAGCCCGCGGACCATGCTAGGCTGCTGATCCTTTCTTTATGCCTATCAGCAGCATCATTCCGCCCGACCGGTCCGACCGGCAGGAGTTCAGCAACGACGAGATCGCCCGCTATTCGCGCCATCTCATCATGCCCGAGGTCACGCTCGAGGGGCAGAAGAAGCTGAAAGCCGCTTCGATCCTGTGCATCGGCACGGGCGGGCTGGGTTCGCCCATCGCGCTTTACCTCGCGGCGGCGGGCGTGGGCCGGCTCGGCCTCGTCGATGGCGACGTGGTCGATTTCTCGAATCTCCAGCGCCAGATTCTCCACGGCACGAAGGACGTGGGCCGCAAGAAGCTCAACTCCGCGCGCGACCGCATTCGCGACGTCAACCCGAACGTGCAGGTCGATCTCTATGATACCTACTTCAAGGCCGAGAACGCCCGCGAGATGGTCGAGCCCTACGACATCGTCATCGACGGCACGGACAATTTTCCCACGCGTTATCTTTCAAACGACATCTGCGTCTTCCTCAAGAAGCCGAACATTTACGGTTCCATCTTCCGCTTCGATGGCCAGTGCACCGTCTTCGCGCCGCACCTCGGCGGACCGTGTTATCGCTGCATGTTCCCCGAACCGCCGCCGCCAGGCATGGTCCCGAGCTGCGCGGAAGGCGGCGTGCTCGGTGTGCTCCCCGGCATTATCGGCGTGATGCAGGCGATCGAAGCCGTGAAGCTCATCGTCGGCATCGGCGACCCGCTCATCGGCCGCATGATCCAATTCGACGCGCTCAAGATGAAATTCCGCGAGTTCAAGCTGCGCAAGGACCCGGGCTGCCCAGTCTGCGGAACGAACCCGAGCATCACCGAACTGATCGACTACGAACAGTTCTGCGGCATCCCGCAAGCGAAAGCCGCCGAGGAAGCCGAAGCGCCCGTGCCGACGATCAACGTGAAGGATCTCAAGGCCAAGCTCGACCGCGGCGACAACTTCAAGCTCATCGACGTGCGCGAGCAATTCGAGTGGGACATCTGCCGCATCCCCGGCGCGACGCTGATCCCGCTCGGCCAGCTCCCCGCCCGCTTGAGCGAACTCGACAGCGCCGACGAAATCGTGCTCCAGTGCAAGAGCGGCGCCCGCAGCGCCCGCGCCCTCAAGCTCCTGCAGGAAGCCGGCTTCGGCAAGCTCAGCAATCTCGAAGGCGGCATCCTCGCCTGGGCCGAGCAGGTCGATACCAACGTGCCGAAATACTGATTCCGCTCAGCAGAGGGGGGGGAATAACCGCAAACGGCACCACCTTCACCGAGTTCCCGCGCACGCATCGACGGGACTCGGTGAGGCGGTGGTATCCGATCAAGCCGCGCTCGAACCGGCAGGATCGCCGCCGCGGAGAATGGTCAACCCGTTACTGGCGCGCCAACTCTTTGGAATGCCGGTAGGCTTCCTTCGCCTTGTCGGGCTTGCCGGCTTTCTCAAAAGCCATGGCTAGCTTCTGCCATGCTTCGGAAAAACTAGGGTCGAACTGCACGGCCTGTTGAAAGGCGGTGATCGCATCGGCGGTATGCCCCTGCTCCAAGGCGGTATTCCCGCGCGTATAAGCCTCCGCCACGGCGGTGACACTGTCGTTCGTGGGCAGAGCCGGCTCGACACTCGGAAGATGTAAATCCCTCACGCGCGGCCCATTGGAAGCCACGATACTGCCCGGCGGAGGGCCGGGCATGCGAATCATCTCAGGCTTTCGGGCCAGAGCAAGTTCCACCGAAGTGCCCGGCGGCACGTGAACGAAACTCGCGCAACCAGCCAACGCTGCGGCGGTAACAACGAGGGATGCGAGGCGGAAAGTCATAAGGGATTCTCGCATACGAAATAGCATGGCGCTTGCCTGCGCCGCAAATTTTCCCGGCCCCTCGACAGGGTAGTCGGGACGGAGTAGGGGCAAAGAGTGACTCGGCAGCGCAATTATCCGAAAATCTTTGGCCTCATCGGGGCCGGCCTGGCCATCGTGTATATGTTTTACACCGTGCTGGCCCCCTATCATCACGGGCCACCGCTTCCGATGCTCTACCCCATGCCGCCGGAAGATCCCGCTGCGGTCGCCCAAGCAGCCACCCAAGGGCAACCCTTGCCCGGGCTCATCATGAAGCTGATCGTCTGCGGCGTGCTGTTCGGAGTCTGCGGTCTGCTCGTCGGAACGGGAGTGGGCGTGCTCGTAGCTGGGCTGCTCAAGAAGCGCGAATAGCGCTCTCTATACCACGGCGTCTGGCGCGATGCCCAGCTTCACCTTGAGCTTGGCGATTTCGTCGCGCATCTGGTCGCGGCGACTTTGCAGGACGGCGATGTGCTGCTTCGAGCGGTCGAGGCCCTGTTTGTAGCCTTCCACCTCCTCCTTGAGACGCTCGCGGTCGTCTTCGGTGTCGCGGAGCTGATCGAGCGCCTGCTCGAGCTGGCGCTCCATTTCGCGCATGGCGCCCTTGGCCGTTTCCTGGTCCACCTTGGATTGCTTCACCATGTCCATGCCGGTCTGAAGATCGCTCGTGGTGCGGTCGAGATTCAGCTTCAGCCGATCGCGCTCGGCATCGACGAGACGGGAGCGCTCCTGCAAGGCGGAAAGCTCGGATTCGAATTTGGCGACCTTTTCTCCGAGCGATTTTTCCGCCGTGGTGGAACGCTCAAGCTGGCCGTTTAAATCGCGGAGCTCAACTTCGCGCGCGGTGAAATTCCGGGCCAGTGTCTCGCGTTCATCCCGGCCGCTGGCGATGGCCTTCTTGCCATCCTCGATTTCCTTTTCCGCTGTCTCGATCCGCTTTTGCAGATCTTCGATACGCACTTTGCCGGCGACGACGTCCGCCCCGAGCTTGGCAATCTGCGCACGGAATTCCGCTTCGCGATTGCTGACTTCCATCTGCGTGCGCTTTTCCTTTTCCGCGGCGGCCGCCATGTCGTGTCGCAAGCCACCGATTTCGCCCACCTTGTGCGCGATTTCCTTTTCGAGGCTCTCGATCCGCTGGAGTGCCGCGCTGGCACGCTCGGTCTGGGTAGCGAGTTCCGTGCGTAGTTCGGCAATCGTCGCCTTCGCGGCATCGCGCTCTCCCCGTGCCGTGGCGAGTTCGGCCGTGAGGGTGTCGGCCCGCGAATAGAGATCAGCGCTGTTGAGACGCGATGCGGACAACTCCCCTTGGAGAGTCGAGTGAACGTCATGCAGCGCCTGCAACTCGGAGGCGGCGCGATCGAACTCCGCTCGGGCCGTCGAGTGTTCTTCACGCACCTTGGCGAGCTGGCCTTCAAGTCCAGCCACTCGCGTTTCGAAATCCTTGATGGTCTTTTCGCGATCAGCGAGCTGCCCACGCGTCGCGTCGCGCTCGCCATTCGCGGCGGTTAATCGGGTGCGTGTTTCCGCCAGTTCGTTTTCACGCGCTTTGACCTCTCCCAGCAGACTGCTGATGCGCACTCCCAAGTCCTTGATCGTGGCCTCGCGCTCGCCCACGACGGTGCGCGTAGCTCCATGCTCCTGACCGGCCGCAGTCAGCTTTTCCCGCCCCTCCGCCACTTCGCGTTCGCGGGCGTGCAGGTCGTCGAGCAGGCTATCCACACGCGCCTGAAGCTCCTTCGCCTCCTCCTGCGCTTCGGTGAGCTGACTGGCCAGACGCTCCTGTTCACTGGCGGTGGCGAGAGCTTCCTGCTTCGTGCGGTCGAACTCCGCCTTGGCGGCATCGACCGTCTGCGAAGCCTTTTTCAAGGCTTCGTCGCGCTCGGCCAACTGCTGCCGCACCCGATCGCGCTCGCCACGGAGGGTCTGGAGCATCGCCTGGGTGCTGACGACCTGCGATTGAGCGACCGACAATTGCTCGCGTAATTGGGCGAGTTCCTTCGTCGCGTCCGATTGCGCCAGTCTGCGGAGGGCTTCGATGCGCTCGCGCTCGGAATTGGCGAAATTGTCGCCCAGTTCGCGCATCTTGCGCTGGTAGGCGGCGATTTCCTCCTTCGCTTTCTCGATCTCTTCGCGCGCGGTTTTGAGTTCTTCGCCGGGCTTGCCGCTGGCTTTTTTCAGCGAGTCCACCTCGGCGGTCAGCGCCGCGATCGTTTCTTGCAGCTTGGTCTGCCCGGCCTTCAGCTTGTCGCGCTCCTCCACCGCTTCCGCGAGTTTCCTGGCCGCATCCTCCTTCTCGGGCCCGGTCTTCACCTTCGCCGATTCGTTGCCTTTTCCCTTGATGCGCTCCTCATCCCGCTCCCTCTCGATCTGCGCGAGGCGACTCTTCAACGTTTCCAACTCCTCCACCCCGGCAGCCCGGGTGCGGGCCACCTGCAAATCGTCGGTCAGGCGCCGGACTTCCTTCCGCGCCGTGACCAGTTCGGCGCGCGCCTCTTCCAGCTGCGCCTTTTCGCGATCCTGCGCGGTCTTTAGTAAATCCAACTCCTGCCCCGCCTGTTCGCTGCGGGAGCGAAATCCCTCGCGCTCGCTGGCTGCGGCCTCGAGATCGGCGCGCAGCTTGAGCAATTCATCGCGCGAATTCTCCGACTCGGATCGCAGACGCGCGGACTCGGCGAGAGCGGCTTCCAGTTCCTGCTGCTTTTGCGCAAGGTCCGCCAGACTCGTGCCGCTCCCTGCTCCGACCGGTGCGGCCGACGCTTTGGCTCCGATCAATTTCCCGGGCTCGCCGTCTCGCGCGGGGACCTGAATCGTGCTCCGACACTCGGGGCAATCGAAGGAGAGCCCGGCGGCTTCGTCATCGACGACGAGGCGCAAATCGCACGAAGGACAATTGAATCGGATGTCGGCCATGGTCTGGAAAAGTCGCCGGGGAGGGCGAGCGACATAAACCCGCTAGCATCGCCTGGCACGAAGAGGAAGACCGAAATCGCGGAGCCCGAGCATCTTTCTGTTGCGATTCGGGCCGGGAGCAGTCAGGCTGTCGCCGTGACAGATACGACGCACTCCGCGTTCTCCCTGGAACTGCCACCGGGCGATTTCGACGCTTACATCTTCGATTGCGACGGCACCCTTGCCGATACCATGCCGACTCATTACAAGGCATGGCTTACCGCGCTGGGTGAACACGCCGACAAGTTTCCCGAATGCATGTTCTACGAGCTTGGCGGCGTGCCCACCGCGCGCATCGTCGAATTGCTGAACGAACGGCACGACCTGAATCTGCCCGTGGATGCGATCGTGGCCCAGAAGGAACATCTCTTTCTCGAAATGAGCCACGAGATCGCCGCGATCGAGCCGGTCGTGGCGCTGGCTCGCAGCTATGCCGGTGTGAAGCCGATGGCCGTTGCCTCGGGCGGGCACCGCCGCATCGTGATGAACACGCTACGCGCGCTCGGCATCGTGGAACTCTTCCAGACGATCGTCACCTCGGAGGACTATCGCCGCGGCAAACCCGCCCCCGATCCCTTCCTCGAAGCAGCGTTGCGGCTCAACGTGCCGCCGGAAAAATGCCTCGTCTTCGAGGATACGACTACCGGCATTGCCGCCGCAAATGCCGCCGGCATGAAATCGGTGCTCGTGCCTCCGCCGATGCGCGCGTTTCAGTGATTCGGTGATCGGTCACTGATTCCGGGCCGTGTCCCCCGCTCTTCTCGCCGCGCTCAAAAAACATTTCGGCTACGATTCGTTCCGGCCGCTACAGGAGGAAATCATTGCCGATTCCCTCGCGGGCCGGGACGTCTTCGCGCTGCTCCCCACGGGCGCAGGCAAGTCACTCTGCTATCAGCTCCCCGCGCTCGTGCGCGATGGACTGACCGTCGTCGTTTCCCCTCTCATCGCGCTGATGAAGGATCAGGTCGATTCACTTCAGGCGAACGGCATCGCGGCCACCTTTCTCAACTCCACCCTCGGTGAAACGGAAGCGCGCGCCCGGCTGCGCGGCCTGCACAATCACGAGTTCAAGCTGCTCTACGTCGCCCCCGAGCGGCTGATGCTCGACAGCTTCCTCGAGAAAATCCGCGCGTGGCCCGTCGGGCTCTTCGCGATCGACGAAGCGCATTGCATCTCCGAGTGGGGCCACGATTTTCGGCCCGAATATCGCCAGCTCTCCCGCCTGCGCGACGAAGTGCCCGACGTGCCGGTCATGGCACTGACCGCCACCGCTACAGCCCGCGTGCGCGAGGATATTCTTCGCCAGCTCCGCCTGCGCCAGCCCCGCGAATACGTTGCCAGTTTCAACCGCCCGAACCTGAACTATCGCGTGACGCCCAAGCGCGACGCGTATCCGCAACTGCGCGATTTCATCCGCCAGCGGCATCGCGAGAGCGGCATCGTTTATTGCTTCAGCCGGAAAAACGCGGAGAGCGTCGCGGAGAAGTTGCGCGCCGACGGCGTCAGCGCACGGCCGTATCACGCCGGGCTCACCGACAAGGAACGCGCCGCCAACCAGGAAGCCTTTCTGCGCGACGATACCCACGTGATCTGCGCCACGATCGCCTTCGGCATGGGCATCAATAAACCGAACGTCCGTTACGTCGTTCACTACGACCTGCCCAAAAATCTCGAAGGTTATTACCAGGAAACCGGCCGCGCCGGGCGCGACGGTCTCCCCAGCGATTGCCTGCTCTTCTTCACCTCGGGCGACGTGATGAAATATCAGCGTTTCATCGACGAAATGACGAGCGACGAGGAACGCCGCATCGCTCGCGCCCAACTCCGGCAGATGGTCCACTACGCCGAGTGTCCCGGGTGCCGGCGCGTCGAGTTGCTGGCCTACTTCGGCGAACGCTACCCGGAGGCCAACTGCGGTGCGTGCGACAACTGCCTCGCGCCGCGCGACACCTACGACGGCACCATCCCCGCGCAGAAACTTCTCTCCACGATCATCCGCGCCAAGCAGGCCTCGCGCGATGGCGATCGCACCTTCGGCCTGAATCATCACATCGACGTTTTACGTGGGGAAGAAACCGAGCGGGTGCAACGCTGGAGCCACCCCCGGCTTTCCACCTATGGCATCGGCGCCGACCTCCTCCCGCACGAGTGGGTCGCCATCGGCCGCGAACTTCTCCGGCTCGGTCTGCTCGTCCAGAGCACCGATCAATTCGCCACCATCGACATCACCGAGGAGGGCCGCGCCGCCCTGCGCGCCCGCGCCCCCATCACCCTCACTCGCGCTCTCGTCACCGCGCCATCCACTCGCAAATCGTCGCGGCGCAAATCGCCCTCCACCGCGGGCGACGACACCGCCGCCCTGCCTCCCGACGAAGCGCTCTTCGAAAAACTGCGCGAACTCCGCCGCAAATTCGCCGACGAGCGCAATGTCCCTGCTTACATCGTCTTCTCCGATTCCGCCCTGCGCGACATGGCCCGCCGCCAACCCACGACCGAAGCCGAGTTCCTCCAAGTCAGCGGCGTCGGCGAAAAGAAACTCGCGGATTTCGGCGATCCCTTCCTCGCCCTCATCCGCGCCCACCTCAGCGAAAGCTGACGAGGTTCTTCCAAGGAAACAGTCGGGCCGGGATTATGTCCGACATGTTGCCCTCCCACTCACTCCCCCGTCGCACGTTCCTGCATACCGTTCTCGCATCCTCAATTGCGCCCGCGCTGGTGCGAGGGAAAAATCTGAATGAGAAGCTCGATGTCGCTTTTGTCGGCGTGGGCGGACGCGGCGGGGCCGATCTAGCCGAGGTCGCGAAGCTGGACGAAAACGTGGTGGCGCTGTGCGACGTGAACGAAAACAATCTCAAGTCGGCTTACGCGAAACACCCGGGAGCACAGATGTTCGCAGACTATCGGAAGCTGTTCGACGAGATGAAATCGTTCGACGCGGTCGTGGTGGCGACGCCGGAGCATCATCACGCGTTTCCGGTCATGCGGGCGCTGAAGATGAAGAAGCACGTTTATTGCGAGAAGCCACTCACCCACGGGATCTGGGAATGCCGCATGGTGCGCGAAGCGGCCCGCGAGGCCAAGGTGGCGACGCAGATGGGCACGCAGATGCATGCGACGGCGAACATGCGCCGCACGGTGGAACTGGTGCGCAGCGCAATCGGTCCCGTGCGCGAGGCGCACGTGTGGGTCTCGCGCGCGTGGGGCTTGCAAAGCAAGGAAGCGGCGGAGAAGAACAAGGACCTCGTCTATGTGACCGAGCGACCGAAAGAGGCGCAGACGCCGCCCCCGTTTCTGAACTGGGACCTGTGGCTCGGACCGGCGCCGGAACGCCCGTTCAATGAAGTCTATTTTCCTGGGCCGAAGTGGTATCGCTGGTGGGATTTCGGCAGCGGCACGATGAGCGATCTCGGCTCGCACTGGAACGACTTCGCCTTCTGGGCGCTCGATCTCGATGCGCCCAAAACGATCGAAGCTCACGGCCCGCCCGCACATCCGGAGATTGCCCCGGCATCAATGAGCGTGACTTACGAATACGCCGCACGCGGATCTCGCCCGCCGGTGAAAGTGTCATGGTATCAGGGCGAGGCGAAACCGGCGCCGTGGACGGAGAACAAAATCCCGCAGTGGGCCAACGGCGCGCTCTTCATCGGCGACAAAGGAATGGTGCTCGCGGACTACTCCAAACACGTGCTGCTACCGGAAGACCAGTTCAAGGACTACAAGTTTACCGGGACGGCGATCCCCGACTCCATCGGACATCACGCCGAATGGGTGAAAGCGTGCAAAACCGGCGAACCGACGACTTGCAATTTCGACTACAGCGGCGGGCTAACCGAGGCAAATCACCTCGGAAATCTGGCGTATCGCCTGGGCAAGAAGATTGCATGGGACGCCGCGAAACTCGAAGTCTTCGGCGTGCCGGAAGCAGCCAAGCTGATCCGACGCGAATACCGCAAAGGTTGGGAATTGGTGTAGCCCAGCTCTCCTGAGCCGCGAGTCTCCCAAATCACCTGCCACACTGCGCTCGGCTCTGGAGAGCCGAGCTATGCCGGCGAGGGCGCCGGCATTTTCGCCGCGAGACGTTTCAGGCGCGCCAGCACCTTGTCGCGCAGACGGCGGCGCTTCGCGATGGGCATACCCCGCTGACCATCAACCGCTCGCCGGATCTTGACCACCGCAAGCTCGGCAATCCGGCGCACCCATTCGTGGCTCACACCGAGACGGCGGCCCAGCTCACGGAAAGAAAGCTGGCCGTGCGGGTGGAAACCGTGCTTGAGCGAGAGAATCTCCAGCTCCCGATCATCAAGATCGTGCAGGCAGGCCATGATTTCCTCGATCAGTTCCTCCTTACCCAGCCGCATTCCGGGGACTTCGGCGTTTTCATCCTCGAACGTTTCCCCGATTTCGCGGCTGTCGGCTTCGCCAGGGTTGGCCGGCGCGTCGAGCGAGACGACTTCGACCCGGTCGCCTTGCAATTCAGACATTTGTTCGGAAGTGAGGCCAAGACGTTCAGCCAACTCATCCTGCGTCGCTCCACGGCCCAACTCGGCACTGAGTTGATCGTTCAAGCGCGCCAGCTTGCGCAGACGCTGCGAACGCCACACCGGAATGCGCACCGCACGCGCCTGCTTCGTGATAGCGCGGTGAATTCGCTGCTTCACCCAGACCGAAGCATACGTCGTAAATTTTGTGCCGAAGGCCGGATTATACAGTTCCGCCGCCCGAATCAGTGCGATATTGCCCTCGGCAATCAAATCCGCCAGCGGAAGACCGAAGCCCGCATAGTGGTGAGCAATGCGCACCACGAGGCGCAGGTGAGCTTTCACCAGAGATTCCTGGGCGTCCACGTCGCCACCATGCGCCTTGGCACCGACCGTGGCAGCCTCTTCATCGGTCATCGTCGGAAGCTGAGACACCTCGCCAAGGTAGGCGTCGAGAGCCGACCAGTCCCCCTTTTGAGCAACATTGATGCGTTTCATCGTGGTAGGTTTGACCATCTGAAACGCCCCGGCGCTCAAAACTGGACGTTACAAGTTTGAAAGGGTGGCGTTCTGGAAACTCTTCCGGACTCAGGAACGGCGATGTTTCCTGAGTCGGCGTTCCAGATCGGAATCCGCGTCCTCGAGAAGCGCCCGCAGCGTATCGGAAGAGGCCGTGGAAGCCCCAAAACTGAGAGCCGTCTGGCGCTCCATGTTGTCGTCCGTCGCCACGGTCAGCTCGTGCTCCTTCGCATAAAGAGCGCACAGGCGCTCGATGATCGCATCGGCCGTTTGCCCGGATTTTGAGTAAAAGACCTGAATTCCACCCGGTTCGGTCACTTCCCCTGGCTTCACCCCACGCCCATCGAAGACCACCACCACTCGAATTCCCGAGGCGTCCTGATACCGGGTCAACTGCCGCACCAGTTCATCGCGAGCTGCGGACGTGCGGCGTCGATGCATGACGCTCAGTTCCGGCCATGCAAAAATCATACTGTGGCCATCGACGAGGAGGTAGCGCACAGCTTCGCTCGAAAATGAATCAGCCAGCCCCGGGCGAAGGCATAGCGCCCCTCGCCGGTCAGCCAGCCGTTACGTGGAAGTTACTCCGCAGCAGGAGCCGCTTCGGCAGGCGCGGCTTCCTTCTTCTTCACCGGCGCTTTTTTCTTCGGCTTGGCAGCCGCCACTTTGGCGGCGGCTTTGCGGCGCTTGATGTAGCTGTCGCGGCGGCGTTTCTTTTCGACTTTGTTGTATTGCTTGCCCATGAGGTTGGAAAAATTGGGGCCGGGAGGATTGGCGGTGTCCTGCGCCGGGTCAAATCGTTTCACGGAAATCTGACATGACCACTGGTTGACGACTGGGGAGTCGGTGCCATAGTCCGCGCCCGTTTTGTCCGGGGAAGCACCATCAATGGAACACATCCGCAACATCGCCATCATCGCTCACGTCGATCATGGCAAGACCACTCTCGTCGATCAGCTGCTCAAGCAGGCTGGCACTTTCCGCACGAACCAGGCCGAATTCGCTGAAGAGCGAATCATGGACTCCATGGACCTCGAGCGAGAAAAAGGCATCACCATTCGCGCCAAGAACGCCGCGTTTCGCTGGAAGGACTACCACGTCAATATCGTGGACACCCCCGGCCACGCCGACTTCGGCGGCGAAGTCGAACGCATCATGAAGATGATCGATGGCGTGCTGCTCGTGGTGGATGCGCACGACGGCCCGCAGGCGCAGACGAAATTCGTGCTCAAGAAAGCACTCGCCAATGGCGCCAAGCCGATCGTCGTCATCAACAAGATCGACCGCGAAAACGCACGCCCGCACAAGGTTCTCGACATGGTGTTCGAGCTCTTCCTCGAGTTGAACGCCACCGACGAACAGCTCGACTTCCCGGTCGTCTATGCCTCCGCGCGTGATGGCTACGCCATGCGTGAAATCGATCAGCAGAACGACGACATGACGCCGCTCTACGAGACGATCGTGGCGAAGATTCCGCCGCCGCCGAAGAGCACTGCGCACCATTTCCAATTCCTCGTCTCGAACCTCGACTACTCCGATTACCTCGGCCGAATCGCCTACGGACGCATCGTCAGCGGGCGCGTGCAGGTGAACGACTCGGTGGTTTGTATCCACGGCGACGGCCGCCGCGAGCGCGCCAACGTCACCGCCATCTTCTCGCACGAAGGCCTGCAGAAGGTCGAAGTGAAGCACGCCAGCGAAGGCGACATCGTCGGCATCTGCGGCTTTGAAGACGTCTTCATCGGCGAAACCATCACCGATACCGAAGAGCGCCTTCCCCTGCCCTTCGTCGATATCGACCCGCCGACCATCTCGATGAAGATCTGCATCAACGACGGCCCTCTGGCCGGTCGCGAAGGCAAGCTCCTCACCGCCCGCCAGGTCCGCGAACGTCTCGTCCGCGAAACCCGGCAGAACGTCTCGCTCCAGTTCGCCGATACCGACATCGCCGGCCACTTTGAAGTGAAGGCCCGCGGTGAAATGCAGATCGCCATTCTTGTCGAGCAGATGCGCCGCGAAGGCTTTGAGGTGCTCGTGAGCCGCCCCGAGGTGATCTTCACCAAGGCTGCCGACGGCTCGACTCTTGAGCCTTACGAAACCCTCTACGTCGATGTGCCGCCGGACAATCTCGGCGACATCATGCAGAGCCTCGCCGCCCGCAAAGCCGACATCGGCCACATGGAGCACCAGACGCACACCGTCACGCTGCAAGCCGTCATCCCCACGCGCGGCTTGATCGGTTTCGAGACCGATCTCGTCAACGCCACGCGCGGCCACGGCATCATGTCGCACCTCTTCAAGGAATACGGCCCGCACAAGGGTGAAATCCCGAGCCGCAAGAACGGCGTGCTCGTCTCCATGGAAGGCGGCGTCTCCACCACCTACGCGCTGGACACCGTGCAGGAGCGCGGCCGTCTCTTCATCGGGCCTCAGGAGGAAATTTACGAAGGCATGATCATCGGCGAAAACGCTCGCCCGGACGACATGCCGGTAAATCCCTGCCGCGAAAAGAAACTCACCAACATGCGCAGCCAGGGCGACGGCAAAGGCATCTCCCTCGCCCCGCCATTGAAGATGAGCCTCGAGCGCAGCCTCGAATACATCGCCAACGACGAATACGTCGAGGTGACCCCGAAGACCCTGCGCCTCCGCAAAAAGATCCTCGACGCCACGGCGCGCAAGCGGTCCGGGAAGAGCTAAGCGTCGGACGCTTCTTTCCCGCGCACACACTTCAAAAACCCACGCCGACGTGCTTGTCGGCGTGGGTTTTTTGTTAAGTTCAGACAATCGCGGATTCAACCATGCGCGCTTCCGCCTCACGTCGCGAAATGAGTCCATCCAAGCCCTTGCCCACCCAGAGGCGCTTCATATCCCGGAAGCAGCGAGCGATTTCCCGCAGCGTCTGCGCATCCGGCTGGCTCCTGGCGATGAGTTCCTTGATTGCTGCCATTTCCTGGCGCCGCTCGCCCTTGGTTGAGCTACCTCGGTTGAAGACCAAACTCAGCATGGCCCCCTGCACCTCGCCGGGAAATCTCTCAAGCCCGGGGAAGCCCTTCGTGGTCAGCTCGTAGTATTTAGGCACAGTGAACCGGTAGAAAACATCATCCGCCGCCTGCGTCGTAATCTTGATGTTAGTAAAATCACCACAGGCCGCTTTCGCTTTGGGACCACTGAGTCCGATCGCTTTACTAAGCTTGTCCAACTGGCCTGCCGTGAGCCAATCTGCCCATTCCTTGCGCAGTTCGTCTTCGTCCTCCGCACCAAGATCGTAGCCGTGCCCGATCGTCACACCGCTATCGCCGCCGGGAAATTTCGACGGCTGATCCATGCCTTCCTGTTCGATGATGAACTCCAGGCACTCGCGCGGAATACCACCGACACCGCGCGTGGTGGGTATAACGTCCGCTGGAATCACCTTCGCTGCATCCTTGGCCTCCGGCGATGGTGGCGCCAGGAAGTGCCAGCCGATGAAGTTACGCACCAAGCTGTTGCTCCGCTTCTTCTCCCACACACCGTCGCCAGTCGTGCTGTCGCGATCCCCGGCGCCGTTTGTATTGCCTTCGATGGCAATAAAGGTGTCGCCATCGATCGCCTCTTTCACAATCCCAATGTGCGAAAAGCTATACACCACGATCATTCCCGGCTCGGCCTTGATCGTCTTTGGAAGCACGACCTGGTTTTCCCAACGCGCCCAGTCGATATAAGCAAACGCCGCGGCCGTCGTCGGGCGATGTTTGTCCACCTTCCCGCTCCAGCCCAATGCCTCCTGGACATCCTCCTGCGCGAGCCAGTCGCGCAGGACCCAACAGACAAATGCCGCACACCACGGCCACACGCCGGGAGTTTCCTCGGTTGCACGCTGATACTCACGAATGCGCACGCCGCAGTTGTTCCCGCCCACTTCGCGCATCCCCACTTCCTTCTGGGCGATCGTCAGCAGCTTTTGAATCAGCGCATTCTTCTCGCCCGCCGAGGGTGGCGTCGCATCGCTTGGCGTATTCTCGGAATGCAGCGCATCGGCCAATTTGTCGAGCGTCTGATCCCCGACGATTCCGTCAGCATCGAGTCCATGGTCTTTTTGGAAGCGAATGACCGCGTTCCGCGTCATGTCACCGTAAATTCCGTCAGTCGAAAGTTTCGAAGGAAGCGGTAGATGGCCTGCCCCAGACAGAGTATTGAGGTCGGTTTGAAGTCGAGCGACGGCGTCGCTCCGGGTGCCAATTTTTAGAATCATATGTTAGCTTTCGAGTGGTTAGGATTCGAGGCGGGAGCCGAATGGCACTTAGATAAGGGAGGGTATCGCGGACCAAATGCGAAGGGGGGACTCCGTTTGATGCCTTGGACGAGTGAGCAGCTGATCGCCTGGGAGCTTTCTTGAACGGCAAGAATTGGCTGCCTCGAAATTAACATCATTCAATATTTCTCCCGACCGCTTTTGCATTTTCACTGTCCCTTTCCGCCGGAAGGTTTCTGCGCATGCCATGAACGCAAATAGTGTGTTTATTGTGTCTGTTCGTGGGGGACGGGTCGAGGGTGGATGGTGGATTCGTAGGGCGAATGCGGGCTCCTCGGGCGGCTCGACGCACACGTCGCTTTGGTCATGGCTCCGATTTTCGTCCTGAGGGGGCGAATCTCCAAACCGTTCCTTCAGTCCGTTCCGTGGGTTCAGGTTTTTCGATGCCGGCCGGGTGCACCTGTGCGGAGTCCCTGAGTCCTTACCAGGTGCAACTCGGTAACGAGGATCCACCGGATGACGTAGGAAAAGTTTCGCACTTTCGGTCTGCGCGAGGCCGGAGGAAGGCAGGGCAGCCGAAAACATGAACGACGAAACGAAGAACAACGAAGCTGAGGCAAAGATCATCCCGATCGACGAGGGGAAGGTGCGCGCGCACTTGGATGGAGTGGTGGGAGAAGCGGTGGAAGAGACGCTCAACCAGCTGCTGGAAGCAGAGGCCGAACAGTTGTGCGGAGCCAAGCGCTACGAGAGGAGTGCGGATCGAGTCGATACGCGAGCCGGCAGCTACGAACGCAAGCTGCACACCAAAGCCGGCGAGGTGAAGCTGCAGGTGCCCAAACTGAGAACTTTGCCGTTCGAGACGGCGATCATCGAGCGGTATAAGCGGCGGGAGTCGAGCGTGGAGGAAGCGTTAATGGAGATGTATCTGGCCGGGGTGAGCGTGAGTCGTAAGCGTCCGCTGGAGCACCTCTAGCAGTCGGGTTCATAGATGTCAGAGCATAGGCGGTATGACATCTACGAGTTCGGAGCCGAAATTATTGAAGCAGGACACGCGAGGGCGGGTGCGGGTATCTGGGGAGCGGCG
>JBGAGV010000037.1:0-77004 GCA_044226525.1 Chthoniobacteraceae bacterium
CAGCCTGGGCGAAGCATCAGCTTCAAGCCGATCTGCGTTCTGCAGCATAGATGTCATAGTCCCACGACTACGACATCTACGACTCCCAACCAGGTTTTATGACCTTATCGCGTCAAGAGGTGCTCCAGCGGACGCTTACCTACTGTCGGCTATGGGGCCGATTATTATTTGCGACAAATGCACGCTACAGGGGCTCGCGTTACGCGAGTTGAACCTGCTTCGAAAGTATTACTACCTCAACATACCGCCTGTCCTGCTAATCGAGATTCTGGCTGACCTAAAGAAATCCGAAGACCCGGTGAAGGGGCAAGCGGAGGTCCGCAAACTCGCGGCCAAACTCGTTCCGGCCTGTTCCGCCGTTAATACGGATTTCCGGTCTTTGATTCGGCGCGAGCTACTCGGAAGCCCGCTCAAAGCAGATGGTCGACCTGTGTTGTCTGGCGCACAACACGTCCTATCTCCCGAAGGAAAAAGCTCGGTCGTGTTTGACCATACTGGGCCGAACTCGGCGGAAGAAGCTCTACTGCGATGGCAGTGCAGCGCGTTTAATGAAGCAGAAACACTTCTTGCGCAGAGTTGGCGCGAGATCACGAAAGGCATTGATCTGGAAGGAATGCAGCGGACCCTCCGTAAACAATATTCAAGCCGTCTGAATTTGACGAATCTTGCTGAAACAGCCAATCATGCCGACGACCTAATTGCCTCCGCCAACGGCGAGTCAGCGAACGCGAAGGAATTGCTCCTTTGGTTCATCCGGGATGCAGGCATTCCGTCGACCGATCTGGAAGTTGTCATTCAACAAATTTGCGATTCCGAACGCTTTGGCCTTGAAGCACGGCTTCCTTACACAACCTATTGTCTGCGGCTGGCGTTGATCTTTCATTTTGGACTGGCATTCCGCCTGATCGGAACGCGCTCCACAAATCGAGTGGACTTGGAATACCTCTACTATGTTCCGTTCGGAAACGCGTTTTCTACAGGCGATAACCAGTTGGCCATTCTCGCGCAGCACGCCGTTCGGGACAATCAAATGTTCATTCCATCGAATGTATTGAAGACAGACCTTCGGCAGATCGTAGCGCGTATGGATTCAATGGCGGAGGATGAAAGAGCGATGGAGGTGGAGAAAACCGGACCGCCTGAAAATGACGATTCGGTGACGCACCAGATATGGCGGCGCTTTATGAAACGCGGCTATCGGGAAAACCCCCGCTTGGAGAAGACCCTTCCTCCGGAAACGTTGAAAAGCATTCTCGATTACTGTGTGAAGAAATTGGAGGGCACGCCAAGCAATCAGCCCATACAAACCTCAATCGACGACTGTGATTTTGTCGCACGAAAGCACAACGTGCGGCTAGACGGGCCGTGTATTTGCGGCAGCGATAAGGTTTTTGCAGATTGCTGTGGAAAGAATGCCGGGTAGCCTCACCCAACGCGCACACCGACAGTTCACTTTTCTGGGTCGCTCTGCAAATCAGTGCAGTGCAGTTTCGTAAAGCGAGTATGATCTTCGTTCCATGGCATTTGCATTTCCAACTGATGTCGCGAAACTGATTGTGGCGCGTTGGCCACACGTCCGCTTCAACGAAGGAGCGAGTGCGACTCCGCCTCTGGAGTCACTTATCGATCTTTTGAATGCTTGTTTCTTCGCGAGCCTCAAGCGCGAGGAGGGGCGTTTGACCCGCTTTACACTCGCCCGATGCAGCCAGTCGAAATTGGAGAGAATCGCTTTTCGGTTCAGCAAATACACGAAATGCGGTGATCTTTTTCGTTTCGACGCCCCGCGGAAGGTCACCTGTGACGAGTTGATGCGAATCGCTCAAGCATGTGAGCCGGAAAAGACGCTTCTTTTGGTGCAGCCGGACGATGGTGGGGAGTTTGAATTATGGGGCCTCATTGACGTGGGCCGTGATAGTGGTGTCGGTTCCCCGAGTCGCAAATCTCCGGCTTCTACCTTCTGGCCAAAATTACCCACGCCGTAAAGGACTTCTCAATCGCACGCTCCCTTGCCTCCACGCTCGTGAATATCGGTCGCATCGCGGCGGGTGGGATCGACGAACGCTCGGAACGTGGCGTCCGGACATTGGTCCTTCATGGTGTGATTGAGCGAACCGGGCGTAACACATATGTTGTCACCGAACCTTATCGACGCGCCCTCGAAAGATGACGTAGGGAAAGTTTCGCACTTTCGGTCTGAGGCAGGCCGGAGGAAGGCAAAGCAAGCCGAAAACATGAACGACGAAACGAAGAACAACCAAGCCGAGGCGAAAATCATCTCGATCGATGAGGGGAAGGTGCGTGCGCATCTGGATGGAGTGGTGCGGGAGGCGGTGGAAGAGACGCTCAACCAGCTGCTGGAGGCAGAGGCCGAACAGTTGTGCGGAGCCAAGCGCTACGAGCGCAGTGCGGAACGAGTCGATACGCGGGCCGGCAGCTACGAACGCAAGCTGCACACCAAAGCCGGCGAGGTGAAGCTGCAGGTGCCCAAGCTGAGGACCTTGCCGTTCGAGACGGCGATCATCGAGCGCTACAAGCGACGGGAGTCGAGCGTGGAGGAAGCGCTGATGGAGATGTATCTGGCTGGGGTGAGCGTGAGGCGAGTCGAGGATATCACCGAAGCGCTGTGGGGCACGAAGGTGAGCCCGAGCCTGGTGAGCGACCTGAACCAGAAGATCTACGTGCAGATCGAAGCGTGGCGGCGGCAGCCGTTAAGCGGAGAGTATGCCTACGTGTATGTGGACGGGATGTGGTTGAAGCGCAGCTGGGGCGGCGAGGTGCGCAACGTGAGTGTGCTGATCGCCGTCGGCGTGAACGCGGAGGGGTATCGGGAAGTGCTGGCGGTGGCCGAGGGGAGCAAGGAGGACAAAGCGAGCTGGGAGCAGTTCCTGCGTGGGCTCAAAGAACGCGGCCTGGCTGGAGTGAAGCTGTTCATCAGCGACAAGTGCCTCGGGTTCGTGGAGAGCGTGGCGGACTTTTACCCCGAAGCGAAGTGGCAGCGGTGCGTGGTGCACTGGTATCGCAACGTGTGGACGGCAGTGCCGAGCGGGAAGGTCAAGGAAGTGGCGGCGATGCTCAAAGCGATCCACGCGCAGGAAGACCTGGAAGCGGCTCGAGGTAAAGCGAGCGCGGTGGTGAGCAAGCTGCGAGAGATGATGCTCAAGGCAGCGGCCGAGGTAGTGGAGCAAGGCGTCGAAGAGACGCTGAGCTATATGAGCTACCCGCGAGAGCACTGGCGCAACCTGCGCACGAACAATCCGCTGGAGCGAGTGATCCGAGAGATCCGGAGGCGGACGCGAGTCGTGGGAGCGTTCCCCGATGGACAGAGTGCTTTGATGCTAGTCGCAGCGCGGCTGCGGCACATCGCCGGGACCAAATGGGGCAGCAAGCGCTACATGGATATGAACCGGCTGCGTATGACCATGACCGATACCGCCAGCCAAAGCGCGGCCTAAGCTTCCTCAGAACACGCCCGCCATGGTCCCACCACCGGCACCGGTTCGGGGGGAACATGGCGGGCGCTCTAACCCAAAACAAACCAACACCAAAAACCAAAACACAGCCCAAGCCTTCCTTCGGTCCTCAAACCAAAGTGCGAAAGAATCTGGACACTACCCCTCGAAACGCTGCAAATTCATGCAAACGCTCCTCTGCTCATTTATGGGCGAAGGCGCCGCACTCCTTGACCTTTCCAAATTCATGGGTGCGGAGTGCCTTATCGGATACAACGCACTCAAGGGCGCTGTCCGAGCGTTACAAAAGGCGCCCTACGGGAATGTATTCTCCGGAGTCTACTTCATACGGCCCGTCCAAATATTGCATAAGGGGCGCAATCAAAGCATCCGTTTGATGCTCGCACAATCAAAGCAACGCCGCGACCGCGATCACGCGGAGATCAAAGAGGGTTAGCAACGGAAAGCTGGGGCGAAAGGAGTAATCATCTGCGGGACATGTGCACCGCTGAAGTCGGAGAAAACTGACGCGACAACCCAAGCCCCGCCACAAACCCTTCGACCAACTCTGCCAGTGGCTCAAAAATTGTGTTCGGTCACTCCGCTAGCGGCTTGTTTGAAATTGCCACTACACAGATTCCGCCGGACGCTCCTGAGGTCCAAATCGCGCCCGTAATTACCGTGTTTCTGATGCGCGATGTTCTCAACGTTTTTCTCATCGCTTCAGATATCTCCGCCATCTTGATTTCCCGACCGGATTCAGCACGCAGCGTTTCCGAAGCACTCTGGCACATCTCGACAGCTTCTGAAAGGTCAATTTTTGTCTCTAGGCCCAGATCCCGACTATGGCAGGTGACTATTAGACAACGCCGTTGGTTTTTTACGGCCAACATATGAATCTCATCAACCGAAACCCTAGTTCCGTCGTTCATCACCAGTTGGGCACCGTTGTCTGTGCTATGACCGACGATAACAATTAAGTCCCCCTCATGACTGTCCAGAATCTGACCTCGAATTACAGTCAACCCATCGCTGTCCCTACTCAAGGAGATAAAATTGTCGATCCGCTCCAACATCGCTTTCGCTCTACCAATTTCGGCCAACTCGCGCTCGCTCGCAGCAGTATTAAAAACTCGTTCGTAAGCGTGTTGATCTGGCAACAGTCCAATGAGCTTCATTCGACGAATGCTGTCGGAAGGCGGATTTAAGCCACTAATACTTCGCCTTCGCAATTCGCGCCAGTTTTCTTCCGCGACGGGTTTTTCTCCGAGTTCCTTTGTCGCTTGTTTCCACGGCTTTCCCTTTTCGATCGGGTCCGCAAGGAACAAGTCTGGAAACCGTTCTTTCAGTTTCGGTAGCTCCGGAATACCTTTTTCGCTCGCATCTCCAATTTTCGGCCCGGATTTTTCAAATCCTGAAAACTCTCCCGGACGAAATCCTCCAGTAAAACTATGCTCTGCTTCCTTCACGCCGTCGTTGCCAATTCTCCAACCGACCCCCTCACTATGTTCGACGGCACGTGCAGCAGTCTTAACGAGATTACCACCCTCATGGGCGCAACCTTTCAACCCACCGAGCACAATCATTTTTATCGCGGCAATGAGGCCTACAACGACAGTTCCGCCACCTAAAGTGGCGGCTGCTCCAGCTAGCTTTTCTTTGCTCATATTGTGATGGATTGACCGGTTACAAAAAAATGTCTCGGGCGCCGATTTCATCGGATGCACCATCACCCAGTTTAACTGATTTTTTTGAGGACTTGGCGGCGGCTAGTTCTCGAACGATGGACCGGCATCCGATACCGGTCATAACTAACTGAAGCGGGGTCACGTCTTTACTCGCGGCATGGATCGCCCAAGTGATAAAGCCAGATGCTAAGATCATTCCGAAAGCCACAAACCAAAATAGCGGAGAGCGGAGAAGTTTTCCATATTTCCCTGGGGTAAGCTTCCCCGCGTACTCGTAGAGCTTCAGAAGCTCAGCCGCCAGCGCGCCGCCAGCGCCAATTCCAAAGCTTAACCAAAATGGGGATTGCACATTTCGCCTCCAGTGATATTTTCGGGTTCGTCAACCTTGTAGTGCGTTACGCCGGTACCCGCAATCAAAAAGTTCCTCACCCTATTTTTGGCGACAGAAAGAGTAGAATCCGCCGCGCATGAGCTGAAAGCCGTGCATAGTTTTGGAGGCATGGCGCCAATTCGGGACTTAACTCAGCGCGCTACGCCCCGGTAGGCGCAGTGAAGCTTTCATCCACCATGCGACGATCACCAAAGCAGGGGGATAACTGTAATACAGCGAAGCAATCGCAGAGTTTGCAGAGTACTGGGTGATTTTAATTGAAAGCGTTTTGGCTGCAAAACTCGAAATCTCCCTTCGGGGTGGAGGGCAGAAAAAGGTAGTGTGGCAGCCATTTCCGAGGGTGATCACGGCCGTTTGTCCGGCCCACGAATGTCTTGAACACGATACAGAGACATGGTACAGAACCAGCCGGATCAGGACACTTAACGAGTCTGAAAATGAACGGTTTGCGCGAGGCGGGAGAAATTCCCCTTACCTCCACCATCCTTCGCTGTGAACTTAGGGGGAGGGCGGGGTTGAGAGATCGGTGTTACCGACAGGCACGGGGACTACGTCCGGGCCGAAACGCACCATCACGATGGCGGCATCGGCAGAGACGATGGGGACGACGGCGCCGGCGGGAAGAGTGCTCGTGCCAAACCGGAGCGTGACGGCGGTGGGTTTGGTGATCTTGACGGTGGTGCGCGGTGCGGGGGTCGAAGGGGTGGTCGGTGGGCTGGAAGGCGCCGGAGCAGGATTGAGGAGTGAGGGGATCGGAGCGGGGGCTGGGGTGGCGCTGGCGGCGGGAGGGATGGCGGGAGCGGCTTCTGGAATGGCCGGGGGCGTGGCTGGGGCGGGGGAGTTCATCGCGACCGCGGGTGGTGCATCAGCAGTGGGAGCAGCGGGAGAAGTGGAGGCAGGCGCGGGCGTCGTGGGAGTCTCGGCGGCTAGCTCGGTTTTCGTCGGAGCGGATGACGGGCCAGGGCTCGGCGCTTCGGAATTCTGCGAGGACATGCCGCCCGTGATGAGGGGGGCTGGGGTGGATGAACCGGTCTCGGACGTCGCGGTGGCAGTTTCCTCGACCGGATGGAGGAGAGTGGCGAGGTGCTGCTCGTAAAAGGTCTTTGTGCCGTAAAGGGCGGCAAGGAGGATGAGGCCAATGCCGACGCCGCGCAGCATGGCAACGAAGGGCGAGCGCTTTTTGCGCGGGCGAGTGGCAATGCCGCTGCGTTCCATTTCGTCGGCCGCCTTGGGACCGCCGGGATATTTGAGCTGGCCCTTGGCGGAGAGTTTGACGAGCTGCGGGAACTTTTCGGCGAGCGCGGCGAAGAGGTAACGCGAGGCATTGGCGCGTTCGTCCCAGCGTGGATGCTGCACATCGAGATAAGCCACGAGCACCTGGGTGTGGGCCTTGGTGACGTCGTGGAAATATTCGGTGCCTTCTTGCTGGCAGATTTCGAGGAAATGCTGCGCGCGGTTCTCTTTCTTCGCCTGAATCTCTTCGGTGAAAAGCTCCGGGTGCAGGCGCAGCTTCTCGGTCTCCCAGCGCTTCATCCGGTCCGTCTTGTGCGGATTTTCCGCCGCGGCTTCGAGCAGGGTGGTGGCACGCCCCTTGGTGAGGTTGCCGGGAAAATCGATGCCGAGGAAGGTGAGAAAGGCTTTCTGCTTCGCGGTGGCAGGCGCAGACCCGTCGTCCTCGGTTTTTGCGGGCTCCGGCGTTTCCGCCTGGGCCGCTCTCGCGGCAGCCACAGGAGAAAGGAAGGGCTCCGGCGTGGGCGTGGGCGCATCCTTCGGCGGCGGGGGGAAGATGCCGGACGCGCTCTTCGGGTAGAGCACGCTAGAGAGTGGCTGCCAGTTTGCCAAGCCATCGCGCCAGGCGAAATCGTCCAGCTTGGCGGCGCCGTCCTTTAGCAGAGTGTGCACTCCTTCCTCGGTGTAAGGACCGGTCTGCTGACCATCGCGCAGAATGTAGATGTCCATGTGGTTGAAAGCCGTGGTGTTAATCCCGACAGCGGGGTAATCTTGAGCCGAAAAATGCGGAGCGACGTGCGCTCAATCCATACAGCGCGCGCAGGCGCCGCGACCGCACTCAGGGGGCGGCGTGGGCGTGGCACCCTTGATCTTCACTCCCAATCCGCCGGTGATCACGTGCCGGACGGCTTCGCCGGTCTCGGGATGATGCGTGAACGGCGCTTTCATGCTCTGCTGTAGCTCGAATCGGCGGATCGGTCTCCGTGAATCGGTCGTCTCGTAGAGATAGGTGGCCATGCGCGGGCGGAGAGTAACTGGAAACGGGAGAATGTCGAACGCCGGGGATTTGGTGGTTGCCAGCACGGCGGCACTCGGTCAAAAGGCGCGTCCGTATGCAACCGCCTGATCCTTCGGTTCCGGGCGGGTCCGAACCGGTCCCGCCTTCTGCGCCCTTCGTGCCTCCGGTGCCTCCGGCACCGCCCAGCGTTCCACCCCCGGATCCTTCAGCGAGCATCCCACCGCCCCCTCCACCGCCGGCGACACCACCACCCGATCCCGGGGTGCCGCCGCCCGTCGGCTCTACAGACGACAAAACCATGGCGCTCATCGCGCACATCGGCGGCGGCCTGACGTGCATCGTCGCACCTCTCATCGTGTGGCTGTTAAAAAAGGATCAGGGCGGCTTCGCAGCCGATCAGGCGAAGGAAGCGCTTAATTTTCAGATTTCTGTCGGAATCTGCCTCGTGGCACTGATGATCCTGAGTGTGGTGCCGTTTGTCGGCTGCCTCACGGTGGTCGCCATGCCGGTCATCGGCATCGGTTCGCTGGTGCTCGCCATCGTCGGGGGGATTAAGGCCAACGAAGGCGTCGCCTACCGCTATCCGATCACGCTCCGGCTCGTGAAGTGACCGGTCTTAGTTTCGGTTCCGGCCCGGCATGGTGTGCTGCCTTTGTGGGAGCACTCCTGCTGACCGGGTCCGTCTCTGTGGGGGCGGATTGGCCCCACTATCGCGGGCCACATCAAGACGGGGTGGTCGCTGAAAAGCTGGCGAACACGCTTTCGCCGCCACGTGAATCGTGGCGAACGAAAGTGGGTTTCGGCACAGCCTCGGTCACCGTGCAAAGCTTGCGGCTCTATACCGCGGGCAATGGCGACAAGGAGACCGACACCGTGGTCTGCCTCGACGCTGCGACCGGCAAACCGCTGTGGAGTCACAGCTATCCGCAGGCACTTGATCCGAACATGTTCGAAGGTGGCCCGCGCTCGACTCCGACGATCGACGGCGATCGAGTTTACGCGCTCGGCCAGGCGGGCGATCTTTTGTGCCTCGAAGCCGACACGGGAAAGGTGCGCTGGCAAAAAAATCTGGTCGCGGACTTCGGCGGGAAGAAGCCGGCGTGGGGTTATGCGGGTTCGCCGACGATCGATGGCGACTGCCTCCTTGTAGAGCCGGGTGGCCCCGGCACCTCGACCGTGGCGCTCGACAAGCTGACCGGTGCTGCCGTGTGGAAAAGCGGCAGCGATGCCACCGGGTATGCCACGCCGATTGTTACTTCAATCGCCGGGCGCAAAACGGTGGTGGCCTTTAAAGCGAAGGACCTTGTGGGGCTCGACGTAGCGACGGGGCAGGAGTTGTGGCGGACGGCCTGGAATACCGATTACGACATCAATGCCGCCACCCCGTTGGTCGTGGGCAATGCGATCATCGCCTCCAGCGGTTACGGTTCGGGGATCGGGATGTTTGAAGTCGGGCCAGAGGGAATCATCCAGAAGTAGAAAAACCGCTACCTGCGCGCGCACATCAACACCCCGGTGGTCCGCCGCAATGCCATCTTTGGGCTCGACGGCAATACGGGTAGCGGAAATCTGGTCTGCCTCGACCTCGCCTCGGGCACGAAGCTCTGGGAAGAGCGTAGCGTGAAAGGCGGCTCGCTCATTCTCGCGCAGGACAAGCTCGTGGTTCTGACTGAGAAAGGTGAACTGGTGATCGCCCAAGCGATCGCCTCTGGCTTCAATCCGATCGTCCGTGCCAAGGTCCTCGACAGACGCTGCTGGGTCCAGCCCACCCTTGCGGATGGGAAGGTTTACGTGAGGAACAATGAGGGAGATTTGGCGTGCTTTGAGTTGAAATAGGCAGGGGCCGGGCGGAAAATCCGGATGACGAAGGAAGCTCGAAGGCTTGAATGACCAAATCCGAAATGCTCGCCGCGAGAGTTTGATCACGTGCGAAAGCGCATCGTTTCGAGTTTCGTCCTTCGAACTTCTGCCTTAACGGGCGGCTTGCCCGACTCCCCAGCTAAGCCTTTCCTCCCCGTCCGGTTTTCATCACACTCGATCCATGCAACTCACCTCCCGGCTTCTCGCTCTCCTCTCGCTGACCACCGCCCTTCATGCGGAAAACTGGGCCCAATGGCGCGGTCCCGCGCAGAATGGGACTTCTCCTGAAAAGGGTTTGCCGTCGGCAATCACGGAAAAAGACATCCAGTGGCAGGCAGCGCTGCCGGGCTTTGCCGGCGCGACGCCGGTGGTGTGGGAGAACACGATTTTCCTCACCTCGCCAGATGAGAACAAAGACCTCCTGCTCTATTGCATCGACCGCAAGGACGGCAGCGTGCGCTGGAAGAAAACGGTGGGCAGCGGTGACATCACCAAGGGCCGGGGCAACATGGCCAGCCCTTCGCCGATTACCGATGGCAAGGCAGTCTATGTGCTCTTCGGCACGGGGGATTTCGCGGCGTTCGATTTCCAAGGGAAACAGCTCTGGGCGCGAAATCTCGGCACGGATTACGGTAAGTTTTCCATCAACTGGATCTACGGCAGTTCCCCGTTGCTCCATCACGGCAAGCTCTACGTGCCGGTGCTGCAGCGCAGCCCCGCGCCGGAAGATTACCCCGGTGTCGCGGGCCATGGTGGGGACCGCGAAAGCTATATCCTCGCAATCGATCCCGCGAATGGCAAAACGCTCTGGAAGCATATCTTCACCAGCACGGCCACGCTTGAGAGCATGGAAACCTACGCGACCCTGGTGCCCTTCGCGATCGGCGGCAAAACGCAGCTCCTTCTCGCGGGTGGCGATTGCCTGACCTCCTTCGACGCGGAGAGCGGTGAAGAAATCTGGCGCGGCTACGGGTTCAATCGCGACAAAGGTGGCTTCAAGCGCCTCGTCGCCACGCCTGCGACCGACGGTAAGGTCGCGCTCGTCTGCGGCCCGAAACAGGAACTGGCCATTGCCTTCCGCACCGGCATGAAAGGCGACATCACCACCAGCGGCATCGAGTGGACCTTCGACGAAAAGCAAACGCCCGACGTCTGCTCGCCCGCGTATCACGACGGTCGTTTCTATCTGCTCAACGGCGACAAACAAATGCTCACCTGCCTCGACGCGAAAAAAGGCGAAAAAATCTGGCAGGCCCCGCTCGGCCACCGGGAAGTGATCCGTAGCTCGCCGACCATCGCTGACGGCAAGATCTACACCATCAGCGAAAAAGGCACTCTGGTGATCGGCGAAGTGGGCGCGAAAGAATTCAAGGTGCTCTCGACCTATCAATTTCCCGACGCCGAACCCACTCGCTCCTCCATCGTCGTCAGCAACGGCCAGCTCTTCATCCGCACGGCCAATGCTCTCTACTGCCTCGGGAAGCAGAAGTAAGCACGGCTCGCAGAGCTGCACGTGCGGGCGCCTGATGGAGCATGTCGCTGACATGCCGTCTTCGGCGGGCCCGCCGAAGACCCCGGGAGCGCATTTCACGATCCCTGCCTCGTAGCGGTCCGTCAGCGTCCGGTCGGCGACTCTGCCAGGCGGCTATTCAAAGTGAAAAGCGCGCATTAACGCCACGCCACTGTCTCGCGCGTCGTCGGTCGATTTGCTACCGCTGGCGGTGATGTGAAAAAAATAGTTCCCGTGAATGGCGAGGCGGCCGGTGTGGAAAAAGCCGGGCTTTGGCGCGGCATAGAGCGCCTCGTAGATGCAGCCGGTGTCGCCGGTGAAATCTTTGGTTGTCCAGTTCACGATGGTCGGCCCGCCGGCCGTCGCCGCGGGTTTGGTGTAGAAATCGGCAAAACGCTGAAGCATCGTTTCATCCAGTTTCATCCCGGGTTGAGCTGCGTTAACCTTCACTCGAACCCGTGTCGTCCCGTCGCGGTGCTTGAGCGTGAGCACCGTCTGAGGCGGCTCGTCCGCATCCCGCTCGGCAATCGACCACGTATCGGATTCGTAGGGAATGGCGCAGGAATGCTGCGCCGAGTGCCATACTTTCGGTTCGCCGATCGCGGCGGCGGGGAAAGAAAGTGCGAGCGTAGCGAGGAAGGGGAAAGTGGTGTGGAGGTTCATGTTGATCGGATAAAAAGGGCCGAAGGGGGGGATCAAATGCTGTGCTGGTCTGGATATCGCGCGGTGGTTTCGTCGGCGTATAGCTTCGTCCAGACTCCATGCGCGTGAGGGAGGGAGCAACGCTTAACAATCGGCAATCGGCAACCCGACCTACCCCGGCGCGCTCCGCAGGCGGAGGAATTTGAAAAACTCGGCCCCTTCGCGCAGGCGGCGCTTCATCATGTCGAAGTCGCCGAGCATTTCGCCGATCATGCGAGCGATGGGGCGCGGGCGGAAGTAGTAGGCTTTGTAGAACTTCTCCACCCAGCGGAAAATCTCGTCGCGGCTGAGGCCGTCGTATTCGAGGGCGGCGAGCTGTTCGCCGTGGTCGCCAATGAGCGTGGCGTCTTCGCGCAGCCAGCCGTTTTCCTTGGCCTGGCGATAGAGCTCCGTGCCGGGATACGGCGCGGCGAGGGAGACCTGGATGGAGAAGACATCGAGTTCCTTCGCGAACTCGAGGGTCTGGCGGATTGTCTCCAGCGTCTCGCCGGGCAGGCCGAGGATGAACGTGCCGTGGATGGTGATGCCGAGCTCGCGGCAGTTTTTCGTGAACTCGCGCGCTTCCTCGAGGCGGATGCCTTTGCGGATGTTGTCGAGGATCTGCTGGTTGCCGCTTTCGTAGCCGACGAGGAGCAGGCGCAGGCCGTTGTCGTGCATCGTTTCCAGGGTCTCACGATTCACATTCGCGCGGGCGTTGCAGCTCCACATGAGGCCGAGTTTGCCGAGGTGTTTCGCGATTTCGCGCGCGCGTGGCTGGTAGGCGGTGAAGGTGTCGTCGTCGAAAAAGAACTCCTTCACCTGCGGGAAGAGCCGGCGGGCATGGCTCATTTCGGCGGCGACGTTTTCGGGCGAGCGAGCACGGTATTTATTTCCCCCGACGGTCTGAGGCCACAGGCAGAAGCTGCACTGCGCCGGGCATCCCCGTCCGGTGTAATGCGACACATACGGATGCTTGAGATAGCCGATGAAATACCGCTCGATCTCCAGATCGCGCGCATACACGTCCATCACGCTCGGCAACTCGTCGAAGTCCTGGATCATCGCGCGCTCAGGATTGTGCACGACCTTTCCCTCGCGGCAAAAACTCAGCCCAGCGATGTCCGCCAGTGGCAGCCCCATTGCGACATCGCGACAGGTGTAGTCGAATTCCTTGCGGCCCACGAAATCGATCGCCTCGCTGGCCGCCAGAGTCTCCTCAGGCATCACCGCGGCCTGGGCTCCGACAAGCCCCACCGTGGTGTCCGGCCGGTCGGACTTGAGCGCCTCGGCCAGTTTCGCGTCGCCGCGCAAAGTCGGCGCGCTCGTGTGGATCACCACCAGTTCATAGTCCCGCGCGATCCGCCGCACATCGTCTACGGACTGGTCGTGCGGAGGTGCATCGACCAATCGCGAGCCTTCCACCAACGCCGCCGGTTGCGCCAGCCACGTAGGAAACCAGAACGAGCGAATCTCCCGCCGCGCCTGATACCGCGCGCCGGCTCCCCCGTCGAACCCGTGCCAGGATGGCGGGTTCACAAAAAGCGTCTTTTTGAAAGTCGCCACAGGTCAGCGCGCCGGAATGACTTCGGACACTCCGATCACCATATCCGAAAAAGCCGCGGGATTCTTTTTTCGATCCGCCCTAAAGGTTGCCGCATCGCCGAGCCGGTGCCAATCCTCGACCGAGAAGCGGTAGGGAACGGGTTCGGAATCGGCGGCCAGCGGCTGCTTGAGCATGTGCGCAGCATTTCACCCGAAGCGAGGGCTCGCAAGCGCCGCGTTCGCCGGCGGCGCGTCATGATGAAAGCAACGGTTGACCACGCTGCCTCGGCTCTCTACCATCCGCGCTTCCCATGACCAAAGCTGCTCTTCCGTTCGCCCTTTCGCTTGCCCTGCTGGCAACGCCAATGGCTGTGAATGCAGCAGTTGTCTTTACTTCTCGCGACGGTTGGACGGCCGAAGGCGACCCCGGCACCGAAGCCGAAGCCGCCGAGGCGATGCGCAAGGCCGAGGAACAGGAAAGTGCCGGCGAACTCAGCGCCGCCCTCTCCAGCTACAAGGGCCTCGTGAAGCGCCACCCTGTGTCGGTTCTCGCCGGCAAGGCTCAGCTCAAGGTCGGTCGCATCCTCGAAGGCGCGGGCGAATACGACGCTGCTTACGACGCCTACGCCACCTACCTGACCAAGTATCCGAAGGGCGATGACTTCGAGAACGTCGTCGAGTCGATGTTCAAGATCGCCAAGCTCTTCCTCGAAGGCGAAAAGAAGAAGGTGCTCGGCATCAAACTCGCCTCCTCCATGGAGCGTGCGCAGCAGATGTTCGACGGCATCGTCCGCCGCGCTCCCTTTAGTAAGTTCGCCCCGCTGGCCCAGTTCAATGCCGGTCAGGCTTTCGAAAAAATGGGCAAATACAGCGACGCCATCATCGCCTATAGCGGGGTGGTCTCGAAGTATCCGACCGACGATATCGCCGACGATGCGCAGTATCAGATCGGCTACGTCCGTCTGAAGGAATATCGCGAAGGCAGCTACGATCAGGCCGGTTCCCAGAAGGCGCGGGAAGCTTTCGAGGATTTCATCAATCGCTATCCCGAGAGCGAGAAAGTAGCGCAGGCCCGGGAAAACCTGAAGACCCTCGAAGGTGGCAACACCAAGAGCGCGCTCGATGTTGCCAAGTTCTACGACAAGACCAAGCAATACAAAGCGGCGGTCATCTACTACAACGACGTCATCAAAGCTGCGCCGGGATCTCCCGAGGGGAGCTTTGCCAAAACCCGCATCGAGGAACTCCGCAACAAGTTCGGCGACGACGCCCTGAAGGCCGGTCCTGAGCGCGCGGAAACCGGTGAAAAGGTCGCGGCCCGCCGTAAGATGCAGGCGAAGGTCGCCACGGCTTCGCGTCCCGATTACGTCGGACCGCCGGTCGCCATGCCTGACGAAGTTGCTCCCGGCCGGCCGAAGCTGCGCAGCTCGCCCATCGCTCCGGTGCCCTCGGTTGAACCCGATCTGCCGAAACCCGAGCCTGGCATGCCCGCCAAGCTCAACGAACCGGTCGCACCCGGCGAGCCCAGCGCTCCGAAGTCCAATCAATGAGTTACGGAAAGCTTTTCTCCGCGCTGGTCGCTACCCTCGCTCTTGCCGGTTGTGCCGGTTACGAAGTCGGCTCGATCAAGCCCACCCCGATGGCGCACGTGAACACGGTCGCCGTCCCGACTTTCAAGAACAATACTTTGGAGCCGCGCGTCGAAGTGCTGCTCGCCAATACGCTCATCAAGCAGATCCAGCAGGATGGCACCTATCGCGTCGTGGATGAAAAAACCGCCGACGCCACGATTGAGTGCACACTGGAGGAACTCGAACGCAAGCCGCAGCGCAGCGCCCGTGGCGACGTGCTCGTTACGCGTGAATACGATCTCGAGATGCGCATCCGCTACCGCGTCGTTGACACCAAAACCGGCAAGGAACTGATGGCCCGCACCGTGACCGGCCGCACCAACTTCTTCGTCAGTGGAGCCAACGCCATCACCGCCGATGTCCTCCAGGATGAACGCCAGGCGCTTCCGCTGGCGATGGAAGAAGCCGCCGTCCGTCTTGTCGCGCAGATCAGCGAAGGCTGGTAAGGGATTTAGGGCTTAGCATTCCTTCATTTAGGATTTAGGCACAAGGTGGCGCCTTTTCGATGCCTCAGCGCGAAGCGCTGCCATCTGGAAATCCTAAATGTTACTTCCTAAATCCTAAATGCTGAGCCTCGTTGCCACTCCCATCGGAAATCTCGGAGACATCACGCTGCGGGCGCTGGAGACGCTCAAGGCAGCGGACGTGATTGCCTGCGAAGACACCCGGCATTCACTGCGCTTGCTGCAGCATTATCAAATTGCCAAGCCGCTCGTCTCTTATCACGAGCACAACGAGGCACGGCGCACGGCGGAACTCATCGAGCAACTGGCGGCGGGTAAACACATCGCGGTGATCACCGACGCGGGGTTGCCGGGTATCAGCGATCCCGGGCATCGGCTTCTTCGCGCCTGCCAGGAGCGTGGGTTGCTTTACACGATTTTGCCCGGGCCGAGCGCCGTGCTCACGGGGCTCATCGGGAGCGGGTTCGACGCGGAGGCGTTTTATTACGGCGGCTTTCTGCCGGTGAAAAGCGGCGGGCGTGAGCGCGAAGTGATCGCGGCTGGAGCCCGCGACGTCACGACCGTGTTTTTCGAAAGCACGCACCGAATTCTAAAGACCCTCGAATGCTGCGCCCAGCATATCCCGGAACGGGAAATCTGCGTCGCCCGCGAGCTGACGAAGACGTTCGAGGAATATCGCTGCGGCAAGCCTGCGGAACTGCTCGCGCATTACACCGCGCACGCGCCGAAGGGCGAAATCGTGCTCGTGATCCGCGGTTTGGAAGACTAAAGGGCGGGTATGAAAGCGCGTGTATTCATTCCACTTGCTTTGTGTTGCGCGACCACGCTGGCGCAGAAAGCCGTGGTCGAACGCATTAAGTTTCAAGCCTATGATGGCGAGCCGGGAAAAACGCCGCCCTCGGAGATGACCTATCAGGTCAATCCTCTGGATGCTTCGGGGCGCACGAAGTTCGTAAAGATCGGCGACATGATCGAAGGCACGAGGTGGCGGGTGGTGAAATTCGAATACAAAGAGGCCTGGCCAGGAAAAACAGGTTCTGGCCAGCCGGTGGAAGCGTCCGAATTGACCTTGGAACACTTGGACACCAAACGCACCGTCACCTTGATCTTGAACAAAACGGTGAACGTGGCCGAATAGCATCACCCTCATGAAAACCGCCCTCGCCCTCTTTTTCCTCGCTCTCACCACCATGATCCAAGCTGCCGACCTCACCGCCATCCCGCTCAAGGATATCGATGGCAAAGATACCTCGCTCAAAGCCTACGCCGGCAAAGTCGTGCTGGTCGTGAATGTGGCGTCGCAGTGCGGCTACACCCCGCAATACGAAGGACTCGAAGCGCTCTACAAGAAGTTCAAGGATCGTGGTTTGGTGGTCCTTGGCTTCCCCTGCAACGACTTCGGCGCGCAGGAACCCGGCACGGAATCCGAGATCAAACAATTCTGCTCATCCCGTTTCAACGTGACCTTCCCAATGTTTTCGAAGCTGCACGTGAAAGGCCCCGAGCAACACCCACTTTACGCCGCGCTCACCGAAGGCGGCGCGCCGGTGAAGTGGAATTTCGGCAAGTTCCTCCTCGGCAAGGACGGCAAAGTCCTGGCCCGCTACGACAGTGGCACCGAACCTGACGACGCTAAACTCGTTGCCGCCATCGAAGCGGCCTTGTAGCCACGCCGCTCTGCGGCGTGACTGGATTCACGCCCGCTCACACGTTGGCTGGCACGACGATCACCGGCACCTTCGCGCCGCGAAGGACACCGCTCGTCACGCTGCCCACGAGGAACTCGAACAGTGCGCCGTGCCCGTGAGAGCCCATCACGATCGCATCCGCATGTTGTGAGATGGCTTCGTCGAGGATCTTGTCCACGAGCGGCCCTTGAATGTGCAACGCCAGCGCGAGGCAGCCATCGCCCGCGACGGAGGCGCTGAGATCCTCCAGCTTTTTGTGCTCCTTCTTGAAATCCCGGGCCACCGCCGTGCGGACGGCCATCGGACCGGGCTCGAAGCCGATAAAGTCCGGCTCGGGTTCGCTGACGTGAAGTAGAACGAGGCGCGCTTCAAACGCCTTCGCCATGGAGCGCGCCGTCTCGACGACGCGGGGGGTGACATCCGAGAAATCGACGGGAACGAGGATCGTTTTCATATGGGTTCGGGTTTCTGGATGACATTAGCGCCTCTTTTCCCCGTGGCGTCTCGGCTTCCTTTGCCCGAAATCGCCCATCTTTTGCACAGCACCCCGGAGCTTGCGGCGAGGGTCGGGACGCTTCACTGTCCGCGCTCTCCCATGCCGATACCGTTCCGCTTCGCCCTCGCCGCGCTGCTCTGCACGAGCGCTTTCGCCAAGGATTCCGCGCCCAAGGAGGCGCCCCTGCCACCGGCCGTCATCAAGCCGATTCATTTCATCGAATACGATCTGCCTAACGGCCTGCACGTCATCCTTCACGAAAACCACCAGGCTCCCGTCGTTTCGACCTACGTGCTTTACCATGTGGGCAGCAAAAATGAGCGGGCGGACCGCACGGGGTTCGCGCACTTTTTCGAGCATCTCATGTTCGAGGGCAGCGAAAACATCCCCCGCGGCAAGATCGATAAATACGTCTCCGGCGCCGGCGGGAATCTCAACGCCAGCACGTCGTTCGACCAGACCGATTACTACTTCAATCTCCCCTCGAACCAGCTTGAGCTCGCGCTCTGGATCGAGAGTGAGCGAATGATGCACGCGAAAGTGGACGAAGTGGGCGTCGAGACCCAGCGCCAGGTGGTGAAAGAAGAGCGCCGCCGCGGCGTGGACAACCAGCCCTACGGCACCCTCTTCGAGGAACTCGCCGCGCTCGTCTTCAAAGGCACCCCCTACGCCTGGACGCCCATCGGTTCCGCGCAATACATCGATCAGGCGAAGATCGAAGAGTTCCGCGACTTCTACAAAACCTACTACCTGCCGAACAATGCCACGCTCTCCATTGCGGGTGACATCAACGTCGAACGCACGAAAAAGCTCGTGGAGGACTATTTCGGCCCGATTCCGAAAGGCCCGGACATCAAGCGTCCTGAGATCAAATGGGACCTGAAAGCGAAGGCCGAAAAGAAGGACGTGGTGAAAGAAAACACGCCCCTCCCTGCCACCCTGCACGCTTGGCGCGCGGTGACCGAAACGAACGCCGATTCCTACCCCATCGACATGCTCGGCAATATCCTCAGCAAAGGCCGCAGCTCGCGGCTCTACCGACGCCTCGTCGATGAAGAACAGGTCGCCGTCGCCGTGGACGCCTTCGGGTTCCTGCAAGAGCAGGCCGGCATGATCGGCGTCTTCGCCAACGGCCAGAACGGTGTGCCGCTCGACAAAATCGACAAGCTCATTACCGACGAAATCAAAAACGTCCGCGAAAAAGGCGTCACCGAGGAGGAGTTCCAGAAAGTCCGCAACCAGCAGGAAGCCGACTTCGCCACCAGCTTCGGCTCGATGAGCGCCCGCGCGAAGAACCTCGCCCGCTACCACGTTTTCTACGGCGACGCGAACCTCATCAATACCGAACTCGAACGCTACATGGCCGTGAAGCGCGAAGACCTCCAGCGCGTCGCCAAGGAGTATCTGCGCGATGATCGGACACTCATCCTGCGTTACCCGGTGCCGGGGAGTGCCAAGAGCCAGGAGCCCAAAGCCAAGTAACCCTGTTTTGAACCGTCTTTCTGCAATGAAACCCCATTTCTCGTTCATTCCGTATCCCACCTCTGCCAAGCTCGCGCTTGCCTGGCTCTTGGCTCTTGGTTCCTGGCACTCATACGCCGCGATCGATCGCACCCGCAAACCCGAGCCGGGTCCGGCGCCCGAGGCTGCGTTCCCGGACTACGTTACGAAGGAGCTGCCCAACGGCCTGAAGGTTTTTGTCATTCAGGACGACCGTAAGCCGAGTGTCACTTTCCGCCTGCTCGTCAAGGGTGGTTCCTCGCAGGACGGCGATAAGCCGGGCCTGAGCGGCTTTGTCGCCAGCCTGCTTAATCGAGGCACCAAGTCCCGCGACGCGATGAAATTTGCCATCGAGAGCGACAGCATCGGCGCGCGTGTTGAAGCCATGTCAGGCTCGGATGCCATTTCCGTCAGCGCGGCCGGCCTGACTAAATACACCGACAAGCTGCTCGATCTGCTCGTGGACGCGACGCTCAATCCCATGTTTCCGGCGGAGCAATTCGCCAAGGAGCAGAAGAAGGCACTGAGCGCACTGGCTGCGGAGAAACAGCAGCCCGAACAACTCGCCGGCAAGCTCGCGGGGAAAGTCGTTTACGGCCCCGAGCATCCCTATGGCCAATATCGAACGGAAGAAAGCGTCGCTGCTATCAAACGCGAGGATCTCATCAAGTATCACGATACGTGGTTCGCGCCGAATAACGCCACGCTCGCGGTGGTGGGCGACGTCCAGGCGGACAAAATTCTCGCGCACGTCGAAAAGGCCTTCGCGGGATGGGAGAAAAAGACACTCCCCGAGCAAAAACCCTTTCCGCCCGTGCCGGCGATGACGGGGCTCACCATTCACCTCGTGGATCGTCCCGGCAGCGTGCAGAGCAACATCATCGTCACCAATCCCGGCCCCGCGCGCAATGCGCCCGACCTGCCAGAAGTCAATGTAATGAACGCCACGCTCGGTGGCGGTTTCAGTGGGCGCCTTTTCCAAAACCTGCGCGAAAAGCACGGCTGGACCTATGGCGCCTACAGTGCCTTCGACATGCAGAAACTCGGCGGCGATTTCTCCGCGACCGCTGAGACGCGCAACGAAGTGACCTCCCCGGCGATCGAAGAAACGCTCAAGGAAATCAAGCGCCTGCAGGACGAGCCTGTGCCCGCTCCCGAGCTCGAACTTCAACGGGAATATAACGTCGGCAACTACCTGCTCAGTCTCGAAAACGCCGGCCGCACTGCGCAGCGGGTGCAGGACATCGAGCTCTACGGGCTCGAGCCCGATTTCTATAAAGTCTATGCCAAGCGCATGGCTTCGACGACCGCCGAGCAGGTTCAGGCCATCGCGCAGAAATACCTCAGCACCGCCAACGTCGCCATCGTCGTCGTCGGGGAAGCCAAGCAGATTGAACCGGGGCTCGAGAAAATCGGGAAGGTCGTGGTGTATGACCTCGACCTCGCCCCGAAAAAGTAGGGTGCTCGGTCCCCGGTGTTGGATGTTGGGCGGTAAGTGTTGGATGCTAAGCCCGCTGTCAGTGCCGCGTTGAACATCCAATTTCCAGCACCCAATCCCGAACACCCTATCGCCTACCGCGGCCGCCTCGCGCCCTCTCCGACCGGCTTTCTCCACCGCGGACACGCCCAGACCTTCCGCGTCGCACAACGACGTGCCGACGTAGCCGGCGGCACGCTCATCCTGCGCAACGACGACCTCGACCGCTCGCGCATGCGTCCCGAGTTCGTCAGCACCATGCTGGAAGATCTCCACTGGCTCGGCCTGACGTGGAGCGAAGGCCCCGACCTCGGCGGTCCGCATGCACCTTACACCCAGAGCGAGCGATTGCCCCTCTACCGTGCTGCGTTGGAGCATCTCAAGGCTGCTGGCTGCCTGTTTCCTTGCACCTGTTCGCGCAAGGATGTCCTGGCCGCTGCCGGCGCACCGCACGCGACCGAGGACGAGCCCGTCTATCCCGGCACCTGCCGCAGCCGGCGAGATCACCCCACGGAGGTGAATTGGCGCTTCCGCGTTCCGGTCGGCGAAGTCCTTACTTTTACCGATGGCTGCTTCGGGGAGCAACGCGCTGCAGCCGGCGTAGATTTTGGAGACTTCCTCGTGTGGCGCAAAGACGACCTGCCCAGTTACCAGCTTGCCTGCGTAGTGGATGACGCGCTCATGCGCATCACCGAAGTTGTGCGCGGTGCGGACCTCATCACGAGCACCTTCCGCCAGCTCCTGCTCTACCGCGCCTTCGGCTGGACTCCCCCGGCTTTTTACCACTGCCCGCTTGTGCTCGACGAACGCGGCGAGCGCCTCGCTAAACGGGACGGCAGCACCACCCTGCGTGGCTTGCGTGAGGTCGGATGGACATCGGCAGAAGTGCTGGGAATTTCCCCCCGCGAGTGACCCATCCACGCTGGTTACGGGTCACGATTGCGTAACATCCACTTTCCGCAGCTTGTCGCTGCGACCGCACCGACTAAAACAACATCCCATGAGCACCACCGTTCCCTATATCCCCGCCGGCTACCCGGTCTGCGCTCCGTATCTCTGCATTCGCGACGCCGCCAAAGCGATCGAGTTCTATAAGGCCGCCTTCGGCGCCAAGGAACGCCTGCGCATGGCCGGTCCGGACGGCAAGGTCATGCATGCCGAAATCGACATCTACGGCGGCGTGGTGATGCTCGCCGACGAATTCCCGAGCTGGGGCTTCCAGAGTCCTGAACATTACGGCGGCACCCCGGTGACGCTGCACCTTTACGTCGGCGATGTGGATGCCCTCGTGGCCCACGCCGAGAAAAGCGGCGCCAAAGTTGAGATGTCGCCGAAAGACCAGTTCTACGGCGACCGCACCGCCAAGGTTGTAGATCCGTTCGGTCACGTCTGGCACTTCGCCACGCATGTCGAAGACGTGTCACCCGAAGAATTGCATCGCCGGCACCAGGAAATGATGTCCGGAAACTGCGGCCAGAGCTGACCTTCGCCGGGCTACTGCCCGCCCAGCACTTCCAGCGCCCGCACGGCGGCACTCTGGCGGTTCTCGACGCTGAGTTTTTCGAGCACGTGCTCGACGTGTTTTTTCACCGTCGCGGTGGAGGCTTCGATGATCATTCCAATCTCGGCATTCGTCTTCCCTTGCGCGACCCACAGGAGCACCTCCGCCTCGCGCGGGGTCAGGCCGAGTGCTTCCAGTGGCGCGGGCGAATCGAACACCGGCTTCCCGTTTCCCCGCGCGGAGAGCTTCGCCTTTTCAAAGCGCGCATTCATCGCGGCGAAGAGATCCTTTACCGAGACCGGCTTCACGAGGTAGTCGTCCGCGCCGAGATTCATCCCCGCGCGCAGGTCGGTCTTTTCCCCGCGCGCGGTGAGGAAAATGAACGGAATCGTCGCGGTCGTCGGGTCCTGCCGGAGCTCGGCGAGCACGCCATGGCCGTCGAGACCGGGCATCGTCACGTCGCACAAAATTAAATCCGGTCGCTCGCGCCTAGCGGCGGCGACGCCTTCGAGACCGTCCTCCGCTCCGACCGCGCGATAACCTTCGAGCTCAAGCATGCGTAACACGTTGCGGCGCATGTGGGGCTCGTCTTCGATGAGCAGGACCGTCTTCATGACTTGGCAAATAAGGGCAGGCGAAGGGTGACCGTGGTTCCTTCTCCGACTTCGCTCTGAAAGTCGAGTGTTCCGCCGTGCAGGTCCACGCACCGCTTCACGATGGAAAGCCCCAGCCCCGTGCCTGCCCGGCGCCCGACATTGCTCCCGCGGCGGAACGGCACGAACAACCGCCCGATATCCTCGCGCGGGATGCCGATGCCATGGTCGCGAATGGTGAACACCGCCTCTCCGTCGGAGCGTTTCACCATGAATTCGACGGGTGATTCCGGATCGGAATATTTCACCGCGTTGTTGAGCAGGTTGATGACGATGTGCCGCAGCAGGCGCTCGTCGGCACACGCCTTGGGCAACTTTGGCAACTTCAACTCGATCGGGCACCGGTGCCCGGTGGAAGAGGCCACTTCGTCCACGATGCGCTGGCACAGCGCCCCGAGGTCGATGGGCGACGGATTCAGTTCGCTCACGCCTTCTTCCACTTTATGGAAGAGCAGCACTTCCTCCATCAGTCCGGCCATCCGCTGCACGGCTTCGTTGATCGTCTGGAGTTGCTCGTTGCGGGCTTCAGTGTCGAGTCGGTCGAAATAGTGCTGCAACATTTCAGACGAGCTGAGGATCACGCCGAGCGGCGTGCGAAACTCGTGGGTCACCGTGCTGATGAAGTTGCTCTTGAGCGTGCCGATTTCCTGCTCCGCGGCGAGAGCTCGCTCCACCTGCTCTTTCGCCTGGGCCAGTTCGCTCGTGCGTGTGGCCACTCGTCGTTCGAGGTCCGTGTTGAGGGCGCGCAGTTCGTCCTCCGCTCGCCGCCGCTCGATGAAGAGCCCGATCTGTGCGCCGATGGCTGCGAAAATCTCCAGCAGGTCCTCGTCGGGTTCACGAATCTCTCGGCTGAAAAACTCGACTACGCCGAGCACGGTATCGCCGATCCGGATGGGGAATCCAAACGCCGAACGCAGGCCCGTTTTCGTGGCGACCTTGGTGCGCGGAAAGTTTCCGTCGCGCGGCGTGTCCGGAATCCATACCGGCTCGCTCTTTTTCCAGATGCGTCCCGGCAAACCTTCCCCGGCGGCCAACTGTAGTTTGCGGGTGGCGGCGATAAACTCAGCGAATCTCTTGCTATCGTCGCACCACGAATCCACGCAGGACAACTGGGCGTGTTCGACGCGCCAAATCGTGCCAATATCCCAGCCGAGGCTTTCACATACCGCGCGCAGAATTTGCGGGGCGGCCTCAGCCAGTGTCCGCGCTTCAGCCAACACCCGCGTGACGGCGAGTTGCGCATCCTGCCGCCGCTCGAATCGCACGCGCTCGCCGATATCACGCAAATAAGCCGTGAAAAGCGGACGCCCATCCTTCCGTGTGAGGGTGATCGTAAGTTCGCAGGGAAACTCCGAGCCATCGGCGCGCAACGCGCTCAGTTCCACTCGTCGCCCGATCACGCGAGCATCGCCGGTGGAGAGAAATCGCTTCAGCCCGGCCGCGTGAGCGTCGCGATAGCGGTGCGGAATAATGGTTTCCGAGAGCAGTTTGCCGAGGGCCTCCTGACGCCGAAACCCGAAGGTGCGTTCCGCCGCAGGATTAAATTCGCAGATGCGTCCCTCGCCATCCATCACCACGATGCAATCGAGCGCCGCCTCGATGATCGCCGCCTTGAGCTGTTCGGCCCCTGTCCGATCCGCTGCTTCCAGCGCGAGGGAAATCATGTCGGCGATCGATCCCGCGAAGTCCTGCTCCGCGTCGGTCCACTCGCGCACGCCGCTGGTTTTCTCGTGACAGACCACCCCGACGAGTTGTCCTCCCCGGCGAATCGGCACGTCGAGCATCGCATGAATGCCGAGAGGCTCGAGGTAACCTTTGGTGAATTCGGACGTCTGCCGATTCCGCCGTGCGTCACCGGCTGCGATGACGCGCTGCTCGCGCATGGCGTCAAAGTAGCGTGGGTATTTGGATGCTTCAAGCCGCGCGCCGGACCCTTGAAATCCTGTGCTTTGCTGAAAAAGCTCGCGGCAGGTTAGCGCGGAAAGGTCCGCGTCGAAGAACCACACACTGACTCGCTCGACCTCCATCGTCTCGGCTACGGTCCGAAGAATCGTGCGGAGCATCTCGGAGAAATCGGACGTCTCCGTCTTGGCGAGACTGAGCAGCGCACGGTCGTAGTCGCGCGGGACCGCCCGCGTCGGTTTGGGCGCGGCGCGTTTCGAGGGTCGGGTGGCAGCAGGCGATGGCACGGCGGGCGAATGTAGCGGGCGGCTTGCGCTTGGCGAGCCTTCCCAAAATGACCGCGGGCTGCTACGAATCGCGCATGACCACTGCCCCGCAAACGAACCCAGCCGAACGCATCCTCCTCGGGCCCGGCCCGAGCACCGTCTCGCAGCGCGTGCTGCGGGCGCTGGGCGGCCCCACGCTCGGGCACCTCGATCCGCAGTATCTGGCCATCATGGATGAGACGTGCGAAATGCTGCGTCAGGTCTTCCGCACGAAAAATCCGCTGACCTTTCCCGTGAGCGGCACCGGCATGGCGGGCATGGAGTGCATCGCCACCAATCTGCTCGAACCGGGCGATGAAGCAATCGTCTGCATCAACGGCGTCTTCGGTGGCCGCATGAAAGACGTGATGGAACGCTGCGGCGCCACGGTTCATGCCGTCGAGGCGACTTGGGGCGAAATCTTCCCGCTCGAACAGCTCGCCGCGGCGCTCGACGCTCACCCGAAGGTGAAAGTCCTCGGCATCGTGCATGCCGAAACAAGCACCGGCGCCCACCAACCGCTTGCCGGGCTGTCCGATCTTTGCCGCGCGAAGAGCGTCCTGCTCGTCGTCGATGCCGTCACTTCGCTCGGCGGTCACGAACTGCGCGTCGATGAGTGGGGGATCGATGCCATCTATAGCGGCACGCAGAAGTGCCTTTCCTGCCCGCCCGGCCTGGCCCCGGTGAGCTTTGGCGAGCGCGCCCTCGCCGCGATGGATGCACGCAAGACGAAGGTGCAATCGTGGTATCTCGATGTGTCAATGCTCCGCAAATATTACACCGGCGGTGGCGGAGGTGGGCGGGTGTATCACCACACCGCCCCGGTGAACATGACCTACGCCCTGCGCGAAGCGCTGGAGATTGTGCTGGAAGAAGGGCTCGATGCCCGCATCGAACGCCACGCGCTGATGCACCGCCGCCTGCGCGCCGGGCTCGAAACGATGGGCATTCGATACATCCCGTCCCACTCCCTCCACACGCTCAACTGCATCCACATTCCCGCCGGCGCCGACGATGCCGGGGTGCGTCGCCGCCTGCTCGAAGAGTATGGCATCGAAATCGGCAGTGGTCTCGGCCCCATGGCCGGCAAGGCCTGGCGCATCGGCCTGATGGGCCACGGAGCGACCGTCCGCAATGTGGACCTCGTTCTCGCTGCCCTGCGCGAAATGCTGAAGGTTTGATAGAGTGGTGCTCAGCGCCGGTCGTCGCGAGCGCGCATGAAGAGCATGATGTAGTAAAGAAGCTGCCCGAGCGAAGCGAGCGCGGCGACGACATAAGTCATCGCGGCCCAGAAGAGCGCCTCCTTCGCCTGGTCGTGCGAAAGCCCTCGGGCGGCGCCGCTGCGGTCGAGCCATTCAAGCGCGCGGCGGCTGGCGTCGAATTCGACCGGCAGGGTGATGAACGCAAAGAGCGTGGAAGCGGCGAAAAGAACGATGCCGGCGAGGAGCACGGTGAGGTTGTGGCCCGCATAGGCCAGGCCGAGGCCGATCATGAGCACGATAGGCGCGAGATTGCTTCCGAACTGCACAATCGGCACGAGGTTCGAACGTAGTGCAAGCATGGGATAACTCGTCGCATGCTGCACCGCGTGGCCGCACTCGTGCGCGGCAACTGCCGCAGCGGCAACGCTGTTTGAACCATAAACCACTTCGCTTAGATTCACCGTCCGGTCGGACGGGTTGTAGTGATCGGTGAGCATGCCTTGCGCGGGCACGACCTGCACGCCCGTGATGCCGTTTTCGATCAGCATCCGCTCCGCAATTTCCGCCCCGGTGTAAGGCAGGGGCACTTGCGAATACTGCTCGAATTTGCGCTTCATCTGCGCCCCGACCAGATGGCTGATGATCATCGCCCCTACGGTGACGGCGATATAGATGGGATCGTAATGCGGAATAAACATGGGAGCAGTGCCTTTGGGATGGCCGAAAAATCGGCACCGGCAACTTTTCGCCCTGCGTTGCGGGCCCTATCGGACCCAGGTCCTAGGTTGAAATGAGCGTCCACTATCCTCGGGAATCAATCCGACCATCCGGCGGCGGGCTGGCTCTTACACCAAGCCGTTCAGTTTGGCTTGAGCGAAACCACCGCGAAGATTTGCGACGTTTTCAAAGCCACTGCCGGCGAGTGCGCAGGCGGCGAGGTATCCGCGCTGACCCTTCTGGCAGTAGGCCACAATGCGCCGGTTGTGGGGTAGTTCGCCGAGGCGGTCGCGAAGCTGGGCCAGCGGAATGTTCACTGCGCCTGCGATCTGGCCGAATTCTTCCAGTTCGTCCGGGTCGCGAACGTCGAGCAGGTATTCGTCGGCGGGCCGCCAAGTCTCGGGGGCGACGGTGGCGATGTCGCCCCGTGCGATGTGCCCGGCGACGAAACCGGTGGTGTTGATCGGATCGTTCGCGCTGCCGAATGGCGGCGAGTAGGCGAGGTCGAGGGTTTCCAGGTCGAAGACACTCATTTTTGCCGCGATGGCAGTCGCGAGCACATCCGTGCGCTTGTCCACGCCGTGTTCGCCGAGGACCTGCGCCCCGAGCAACCGGCCCGTGCCTTCCTCAGCGATGACCTTGATCACGACCGAAGTTGCACCCGGATAGTAGTGCGCGTGGCTGAAGTCGCGCGTCATGCTCGTGAAGAAGCTGAATCCTGCAGCCTCTGCTTGCGCGCTATTGAGTCCGGTGAACCCGACGGTCGTGTCGAGCACACGAACGATGGAGGTGCCGAGTGCTCCCGGGTAGGTGAGCTTGCCCCCTGCAGCGTTGGTGCCGGCGATGCGTCCCTGGCGATTGGCCGGGCCAGCGAGGGCGATGCGGGCGCGCGCGCCAGTGAGAGCGTGCATGGTTTCGGCGGCATCGCCCACCGCGTAAATATTCGGGTCGGAGGACTCCATGCGGCCATTCGTTTTCACACCGCCGGTGGTGCCGATCTCGAGGCCCGCCGCACGGGCGAGTTCGGCTTCGGCTTTCACTCCCACGCTGAGCAGGATGAGGTCGGCGGAGAGATGCGTGCCGTCCGCGAAATCGACTCCGCTCTCCGTGAATGCAGTGGCCGTCGCGCCGGTGTGAAAACCAAAGTCCGGGCGGCGAATGCGCTGCTGGAGAAGCGCGGCCATGTCGGAATCAAGCAGCGGCAGAATGTGGGGAGTCCGCTCGACGACGGTGACGTGAATGCCGCGCCGGTGAAAGGCCTCCGCCATTTCCAGGCCGATGAAACCGCCGCCGATCACGGCCGCGGTGCACGGTTTTTGCTCGTCGAGAAATCTCACGATCCGATCCATGTCCGGAATGTCCCGCAGGGTGAAGACGTGCGGCAGATTCACGCCGGGGAGTGGTGGAACGATCGGCTTCGCACCCTGGCTCAGGATAAGCCGGTCGTAGCGTTCCTCGCGCTCGTTTCCGCCGGGGCCTTTCACGCGAATGGTGCGCGCAGCCCGATCGATCGACAGCACTTCGTGGCCAACCTGGGCGTGAATACGGGAGCGCGACCAGAAACGCTCCGGGGTCATGACGATCAACTTTGCGCGGTCGTCGATTTCGCCCCCGATGAAGTAAGGCAGACCACAGTTCGCGAAGGAAATGTAAGGCCCGCGTTCAAAGACGTAAATTTCTGCGGTTTCATCGACCCGGCGAGCCCGAGCCGCGGCCGAGGCTCCCCCCGCGACACCGCCCACCACCAGAATACGACGAGGTGTTTTCATGAGTTGGCGGAACGATTCCAAGGCATCTTCGCCATCAGCAGCGCGAGACCGCACCAGCCCGTGGTGGCGTGGATCAGCAACCCGCAACCTGTCATGAGCGAGAGGATCGAGAACAGGGGGTCGACTGTCAGCGCCAGGAGGGCGCCGACAGCGGCCAAGAGTCCCAGGACGAGATGCACCTGCCGCTGCAGCGGCAGCACCCGGCTCGTGCCCCGTTCCACCGGCAACCCGGCGGCAATCCACGCAGCAGTGCCCCCTTCTACGAGCACGCAGCCCTGAAATCCGGAGGCCTTGAACTTCTCGACGGCCTTTTTTGCCCGGCCACCCGCCTGGCAAAAGACGTAAAGCGGTGCGTTCCGATCTGCCCGCTGGGCCAGGTAGGCGGCGGGATCCAGTTCGTCGAGCGGGACGAGCCTGACGCCGGGAACGTGAGCCGAAGCGTGCTCGGGAGGGGTGCGCACGTCGAGCAACTCACACGGGGCGCCGCTCGCGATTCGCTGTTGCAAATCGCGGGGTGAGACGCAATCCGGAGCTTGAGCAGGGGTAGTGTTCATGATATAAACACATAACCATTTAACGATATATGGCAAGCGCGAGAACCAAAAACCTGCTTTCCCCCGCTCAACTCGAGCCAGTAGCCGCGCTCTTCAAGATGCTGGGGGAGCCCATGCGGCTTCGCATCCTGCAGGCGATCTGCCAGGAGCCCCTGAGTGTGAACGAGATTGTCGAGTCCACGAAGTCCACTCAGGCCAATGTTTCCAAACATCTCGCTCTCCTGGCCACTGCCGGCATCCTGCGACGTGAGCGCGACGGGCAGCGGGTTTTTTACAGCGTGAAGGAGCCGCTTGTGATGCAGCTTTGCGAGACGGTCCGCGCGAACTGGCTGGCTTGAGGTAGGACCAAGGTCCGATAGTCCAGCACCGGCTGCTTCGGCATGGTCATTGCCATGAGCAACCTGATCGTCTTTGGATTTCAAAACGAGGCTGGCGCTTTCGAGGTGCGCACCGCACTGCCGAAATACCGTCGCAATCCTCGAATGGGTCGACTCTCGCTATGGCGATCAACCACCGTCCATCTCCCTCCATTCGCACCTCATGAAACTCAAGCAAGTCATCGAAGCCGCCCATAAATTCTCCAAACCGTATCGGGTGACGAACGGACGGAAGTTTCGCCTGAAAGACGTCGATCCCAGCGATACCGGGGATCTCAAATCCGAAGACAAGCCGCGCGCGAAGGAAGCGCTGCAAACTGGTGTGGAGGCGCTCGCCCAGTTGCAGGACGTGCTCTATGCGCAGGACCGCTGGTCGGTGCTGCTCATCTTTCAGGCGATGGATGCGGCAGGGAAGGATGGCACGATCAAGCACGTTATGAGCGGGGTGAATCCGCAAGGCTGCCAGGTGTCGTCGTTCAAGGGGCCGACCAGTGTGGACCTCGATCACGACTACCTCTGGCGCTGCGTCAAGGAACTGCCGGAGCGTGGCCGCATCGGTATTTTCAATCGCAGTTACTACGAGGAAACGCTCGTGGTGCGCGTGCATCCGGAATTCCTTGCCGCTCAGAAGCTGCCGACGGAGTGCGTGACGAAAAACATCTGGGACGAGCGTTTTCAGGACATCCGCAGCTTCGAGCGTTACCTGAACCGCAACGGCACCATCGTCCGCAAGTTCTTCCTCCACGTGTCGAAGAAGGAGCAGCAAAAGCGTTTCCTGGAGCGGCTTGATAACCCGGACAAGAACTGGAAATTTTCCGCGAATGACGCCAAGGAGCGCGGCTTCTGGGACGACTACATGGAGGCCTACGAAGACACGATCCGGAAGACCGCCACGGAAGATTCCCCGTGGTATGTCGTCCCCGCCGATAATAAATGGTTTACGCGCGTCATCGTTGCAGCCGCGGTGATCGATGCGCTGGCATCGCTCAATCTGCAATATCCCAAGGTAGGCGCCGCGAAGAAAAAGGAACTAGCCGCGGCGAAAGCGGCGCTTCTCGGCAGCAAATGAACGCAAGCGGGATCATGCCCGCGTTGCGGTGGCTGCGCAGTTACGATCGCGCGTGGCTTCGCGCGGACGCAGCCGCGGGTGTGACGCTCGCCGCGTATCTGCTGCCGGCGGCCCTTGGCGATGCCTCACTGGCGGGGCTGCCACCGGAAGCAGGCATCTACGCGTGTCTGTTCGGTGGGCTGATGTGGTGGCCGTTTTGCAGTTCCCGGCACACGTCGATCACGGTGACCTCGGCCATCTCGCTGCTCATCGGTTCTTCGGTGGGCGCTCTTGCGGGCGGCGATCCGGCGCGGTTTGCGGCCATGGCTGCGTGCACGGCTTTGCTCACGGCGGCGATCGCATTCGCCGCGTGGCTCGCCCGGGCAGGATCGGCGGTGAGCTTCATTTCGGAGAGCGTCATGATCGGTTTCAAATCCGGCGTCGCCCTGCACCTCGCGAGCACGCAACTGCCGAAGTTTTTCGGGGTCAAAGGGGGGCATGGCGATTTCTGGGAGCGGATGCACGTCTTTCTCCAGCACATCGGCGAGACGAATCCCGCTTCGCTCCTTCTCGGCGGCGCGGCCCTGACGCTGCTCGTTTTCGCGAAAAAGCTGCTGCCCAACAAGCCCGTCGCGTTATTCGTGGTCGTCGCCGGCATCCTGGTGGCGACCTTCGTGGATGTCGGCGGACGGGGCGTAAAACTGCTCGGCGAGGTGCCGCGGGGGCTGCCGGTGCCGTCGCTGCCAGCGGTGCATTACGCGGACCTTGGCGAACTGCTGCCGCTCGCGCTGGCGTGTTTTCTCCTCGGCGCAGTGGAGACGGCGGCGATCGGCCGAATGTTTGCGGAAAAGCACGGCTACCGCTTCGACAGCAATCAGGAATTCCTCGCCCTGGCCGGGGCGAACCTCGCCTCGGGGCTCGGGCATGGTTTCCCTATCAGCGGTGGCATGTCACAATCGCTGGTGAACGAAAGCGGCGGCGCGCGCACGCCGCTCTCGGGGTTGATCGCGGCAGGCATCATTCTCGCGGTGGCGCTCTTTTTCACCGATCTGCTCCGAAATCTGCCGCAGCCCGTGCTGGCGGCGATCGTGCTCATGGCCGTGGCGAGCCTCGTGAAAGTGAAAGTGCTCAGGCGGCTGTGGCAGGTGCATCGCGGTGAGTTTCTCGTGGCGATGACGGCGCTCGCCGGCGTCATCTGGGCAGGTCTGCTGAAGGGTGTGCTCGTAGGGGCCGCCATCTCGATCGTGCTGCTCATCCGTCGCGCCTCGACTCCGCATGTAGCCTTTCTTGGCCGCATCCCCGGGGCCCGCCGCTACTCGGACGTGAGCCGGCATCCGGATAATGAACCGACGCCGGGCATCCTCGCCTTTCGCGTCGAATCGGCCCTGGTCTATTTTAATACGGAGCATGTGTTCGATACCGTCATGGCGCGCCTCGATGCAGCCGCCGAGTCGATCCGTTTCGTCATCTGCGATCTTTCTACGTCGCCCAATGTGGACATGGCGGGCGCTCGCATGTTTCTCACCCTGCACAGCGAACTCGCGAAGCGCGGGATCGTTCTGAGGCTCGTCGATGCGCGGTCCGCCGTGCGCGACATGCTTCGGGTCGAAGGCGTTGAGAAGAAGGTGGGGCGGATCGACCGCTTCACGATGCTCGCCGACGCCATCGAGAACTTTCAACATTCCGCTCCAGCCAGATCATGACCTCGCCGTCCGCCCGCACCCGCGTTCTCGATCCGCTCGAACGGTTTTCCGAGGTCGTGTTCGGGCTCATCATGGTGTTATCGTTCACCTGCGCGATCAGTGTGGCTGACGCGGGGCGACAGGATGTGCACGCGATGCTGATCGGGGCCATCGGGTGCAATCTCGCGTGGGGGATCATCGATGCGGCATTCTACCTCATCGCCTGCCTGAGCGAACGTGGCCGCCACACGATGCTCCTGCGCCGCTTGCAAGAATCGAACGACGCCGTGCAGGGGCGGGCGATCATCTCCGATGCCATGCCGGCAAAAATCGCCGAGGCGTTGCAACCGGCGGATTTCAAGCGCATCCACACTCACTTGCGCGAAGTGCCTGCGCCGGACGGTCGCGCCCGCCTCAGCGGTGAAGACTGGCGAGGGGCGACTGGCGTGTTCCTGCTCGTTTTCCTTTCCACCTTTCCGGTCGTCGTGCCGTTCATCTTCATGGCCGAGGCGCACCTCGCCCTGCGGATCTCGAATGCGGTCGCGATCGTATTGCTGTTCGTCGCCGGCTACAAGCTCGCTGCCTTCACCGGTCTCCGCCGCATCCACACCGGCCTGGCGATGATCGCCATCGGGGCCGCTTTCGTCGCGCTCACCATCGCGCTCGGCGGCTAGACATAGGACCAAGGTCCGATTTCCATCAATCATCCCAGCGAAGACGTTCACGCCATGCCTACACCCGCACGCGCTCTCACCAACGATTACCGCGATTGTCATCTCGTCAGGCTTGATCCGAACGACCCCAACAGCCCGCTTTTCGTGGCGCAGGAGGGCTACGCTCCGAACGATCCGAATTGCCTGATGCGTCTCTTTTATCTCCAGCGCGACGGCTTCTGGATCGATGAAATCGCCCGTAGCACCCGCCCCGACAGCGAGGCGGGAGATGTGGTTTTCGAAACTACCGCGGAAGCGGTGAACGCTCTGTCTGGTCTGGTGGGGAGGCCGCTGATCCGGCAACTGCCCGTCACCGATGCCGACATCCAAGCCTACAAAGCCCGCGTGCAGGGTGGCTCGCCGCAGGAGTTGCTGCGCCAGTTCCTCGCCCGTTATCGCGCGGCCAAAAAATAAGGTCGCCTCGCTTCATGTCGGTGAAATTTTTCTTCCTCTCCCTCTCCGCTCTGATTGCTTTTGGAAGCGGTCTCGTCATCACCAGTTGCTCCACCCCGGATGTCCAGGACACCCGGGCCGACGGACTCGAGCGGCGCCAGAGCCGGATGGACTCCCGCACCGCGGCCCGGCAGGAGCGTTGGAAAGTGCGCGGCGAACGCGAAGACGCTCGCGCCGCCGCCCGCTTCGATTCCTGGTAAGGGGAGTGATCGCAGCACCGGTTTCCGGAGAGCAGGTGCGTCGCCGGTGGGTGGGCGCTCTTTTCGTGCGACTGCTCTTTTTGCCCCGGGGTAAAACGTTTCCGTTTCGAGGAACTAATCTTTTCACCGACCGGATCGCGTGCAAAGTGCGCGCGCAGCGGGCGACCCTCCCGCTCGCGATTTTGACATGAGCCGCATTTCCATTTCCGAACTGGCGCTTTCTGGCGAGGCGTGATGCACCGTCCTTTTCGATGACTACCGAAGCGACGAGGATAGATCGATTCGACGATGCCGTGCGGCGAATGGAGCAACTGCGGAAGTTTGCCGGGCCGGAACACGTCTTCTGGTTTCATCTGCTTACTACCATGGCCGGTGTCGCGAATGCCCGGCTCGGAGTCATCCTGAAGGCTGGGGCCGAGGAAAATGCCGGGTGGGAAGTGGTCACACGGTGGCCAGTGCAAGGGGTGGACGAGGCAGGGTTGCGGGCGTTTGCTGCTGCCGCTGTCGAACTGGCGGTGCCGTGCGTTCAGCAGGGAGAAACCCTGCGCGGCACCCGCACGGTGGGCGGAATCGAGTGGTGCCTCGCGGTGCGAGTGACCGAGCAGGGTGAGCCAGGATCTCTGGTGTTGGGGCTCCATCTGGCGAATGCGACAGAGAACGAGGCGGTGTCGGCGATGCGGCGCGTGCGGTTGCTGACGCCGCTGCAGACACTCTACCATCTGCGGCAGCACGCGGCCGAATCCGAGACAGCCGTGGGGCACTTTGCTGCGGTGCTTGATCTGGTGTCGGCCCTCAACGTGCATCAGCGGTTTTTGCCCGTCGGGATGACCTTGTGCAACGAGATCGCGACGCGGCACCAGTGCGACCGGGTGAGCTTGGGCTGGCTCGAAAACGGATATGTCAAAGTGGCGGCAATCAGCCGCAGCGAGCGATTCGAGCGGAAGATGGAGATGATCAAAAATCTCGAAGCGGTCATGGAGGAAGCGCTCGATCAGGATGAGTCCATCGTGTGGCCGGAGACGACCGAGCCAAGCATGGTCACACGAGCTCACGAGAAGCATTCCACCTCGGCGCATGTGCCGTTTTTGTGTTCGGTGCCGCTGCGGCTGGAAGGAGAACCGGTGGCGGTGCTGGTGGCGGAGCGGGGGACGCAGCCGTTTGAGGAAGTGGAAGTGCGATTACTGGCGCTTTATGCCGAGATGTCGGCGCGGCGGCTGGTGGATCTGAAGCGCACGGATGGCTGGTTTGGCGCGCGCTGGTGGATGAGGACGCGGGAGAAGCTGACCGAATGGCTGGGACCGCGGCACACGGTGGCGAAAGCGATCGGAGCGCTGGTAATTCTGCTCGCGCTGGTGCTGGCGGTGGTGCGGATCGATTATCGTGTGGACGCTCCCTTCATCCTTCGCGCTGAAGACATGGCTTTCATCGCCGCGCCGTTCAACGGCTACCTCGACGAGGTGAAAGTGGACGTGGGCGACGAGGTGAAAAAGGACGCCGTGATGGCTTCGCTCGACACCCGCGATTTGCTGCTGGAGGAAGCCGGGGCCGCGGCCGAGCGAACGCGTTACCTCGGCGAAGTGGAGAAGGCCAGCGGGGCGGATAAACCGGCCGAAATGCGCATCGCCCAGGCGCAGGCCGAGCAGGCCCGCGTGCGCTTCGAACTCATTCAATATCGCCGCAGCCAGTCGAACATCGTCGCGCCTTTTGACGGCGTCGTTGTCGAGGGCGATCTGCGCAAACGAATCGGCTCGCCGGTGAAGCAGGGCGACGTGCTCATTCGCATCGCACGCACCGACCGGCTCTACGTGGAGTGCCACGTGAACGAGCGCGACATCCGCGAATTGCAGGCAGGGGTTGGCGGGCAGATCGCTTTTGCCAGCGCACCGAAGCATGAATTCAACGTGCGCATCAACCGCATTGAACCGGCCGCGCAGGTGAAGGAAACCGGAAACATCTTCCTGGTGCGCTGCGGGGTGGAAGGGGCGCGCGAGACTTGGTGGCGCCCGGGGATGAGCGGCGTGGCGAAGCTCGAAGGCGGCCGTCGCACGCTGCTGTGGATCATCACCCACCGCACGGTGGATTTTCTCCGTATGCACCTCTGGTGGTAAGCTGATGGCCGGCGAAGCAAAAACCTTCAGCGAATCGTGGTATCGCATCGCTGGCCAGCGCGTGGCGGTGCGTTCGCACGTGCGAGTGCAGCGGCAGATTTACCGTGGCGAGTGCTTCCACGTCCTGCACGACCCGTTTAACAACCAGTTCTTCCGCCTGCGGCCCGAGGCGTATGCGTTTGTCGCCCGGTTGCGGCAGGATCGCACCGTGGAAGAGGTGTGGAAGGACTGTCTCGAAACCGATCCAGAGGGTGCGCCGGGGCAGGAGGACGTGCTGCAATTGCTCGCCCAGCTTCATGGCGCGAATCTTCTCCACTCTAATCTTTCTCCCGACAGCGCGAAGCTCTTCGAGCGTCATAGCAAACGCCGCACACGTGAGGTGCGGGGTGTGCTGATCAACTTCATGAACGCGCGTTTTCCGGTGTTTGATCCGGACGCCTGGCTGGCGAAACTCCAGCCAGTGCTCGAGCGTGTGCTCAGCCCCTTCGGCGCGCTGGCGTGGATCGTTCTCGTGGGCATGGCGGTGAAGGTGGCAATCGATCACTCCAGCCAGTTTGCCGATCAGTCGCAGTCGATGCTCGCGCCGGGAAATCTCGCGCTGCTCTACCTCGGCATGGTGTTCGTGAAAGGGGTCCACGAGTTCGGCCACGCTGCGATGTGCCGGCGCTTCGGCGGCGAAGTGCATGTCCTGGGGATCATGTTGGTCTTCCTTACCCCGATGCCTTATGTGGACGCGACCTCGTCGTGGGGGTTCCGCAGCCGATGGCATCGCGCGCTGGTCGGAGCGGGCGGCATGATCGCCGAACTGGTCGTGGCGTCCGTAGCCACGTTCATCTGGGCGTCCACGTCGAGCGGCGTGGTGAACAGCATCGCTTATAACATGATGTTCGTTTCGTCGGTCTCGACGATCCTGTTCAACATCAACCCGCTGCTGCGTTTCGACGGTTATTACATCCTGTCGGACCTCCTCGAGATCCCCAACCTCCAGTCGCGTTCGGATGCGCAGCTTCGGCAGCTGGTGGAGCGCTACGGCTTCGGTCGCAAGGATTCGCACGGGCCCGCGTTTACGCTCGGCGAAGCGTGGTGGCTCGGCTTCTACGCCGTCGCCAGCAAGGCGTATCGTTTCGTGCTCGTCGTGGGTATCCTGCTTTTCCTGAGCAAGCGTTACCTGCTGCTCGGGCTCATCATGGCAGTGGGTTGCGCTTTCTCGTGGGTCGCGAAGCCGATCGTGCAGGGCGTGCGTTATCTTGCCTTCAGCCCGCGGTTGGCGAGGCGGCGCGGGCGAGCCTTGGCGGTATGTGCCGGCACAGCGGCCGCACTCATTTCCGCGCTGGAGCTGGTGCCGGTTCCGGATCATTTCCGCGCCCCGGGCGTGCTCGAAGCGGTGGAACACACGATCGTGAGTTCGGAAGTGAATGGCCGCGTGGCTCGAATCGTGGCCGTCTCCGGCAGTCGCGTGCAACGCGGTCAGCCGCTCGTGGAACTGGTGGACCCCGAACTGCCGCTGCAAATTTCCGGGACGACGGCGCAGCTCGAGGAAACGCACGCGTTGCGGCAGCGAGCGATGGAGCAAAGCATCGCGGAATTGAAGGCGATCGATAGCCGGATTGAAGTGATCGAAAAACAACTGCGCCGGTTCGAGCAGCAGAAGGCCGCGCTCACGGTGGTGGCCCCGCACGATGGACTCTGGATTGCGCCCGACCTTGAGCACTATCGCGGCACCTGGATTACGCGTGGCACCGAACTCGGGCAGGTGGTGAATCCAAGCTCGTTCCGTTTTTCCGCAGTTGTGTCGGAGAATGACGCTTCCCGCCTTTTCGAAGGAACCATTCGTTCCGCCGAGGTGCGCCTGAATGGACAAGCCGGCCATGTGCTGAAAGTGCGGGAGCAGCGAATCATCCAGGCCGAGCAGGAGGTGCTTCCCTCGGCGGCATTGGGCTGGCGCTCGGGCGGTGACGTCGCGGTGTCGGGGACCGATCAAACGGGCATGAAGACCCGCGAGCCGTTCTTCGCCGTGCAGGCCGTTCTGGCGCCCGACGAAAGCGCGGAATTACTCCACGGTCTCGCCGGGAGAATTCAGTTCGACCTGCCGCCGCAGCCGCTGCTCGCCCAATGGGTGCGGCGGGGCATGCAGCTTCTGCAGCAGCATCGGACGTTATGACGAAGCTGGCCGACGAATACCGGCTCTGCGCTCTGTTCGAGCCGCCCGACCTGACGAAGGGGCTCGATGCCATGGTGGACGGCATGATCGGAACCGCGAGACGAGGGGGGCGCGCTCTGCGGCGGCTGAAGGCGGAAGCCGAGCGCGTGGTGCAGTTGGAGGAGAAATTTAAGACTCTCGATGAAGCCGCCCTCCGGGCGCGCATCGACGAGTTGCGCGAGCAGTTCCGGCGGCAGACGAAAGTGCGGCCTGCCCCCGTGGAAGAAGGCCTCGCGGCAGCGCGCGAAGTCGCCGCACGCCAACTCGGAATGCGCTCCCGTTTCGTGCAACTGGTCGGGGCGCTGGCCTTGCACCATGGCTATCTGGCGGAGATGGCGACCGGGGAAGGCAAGTCGCTCACCGCGTCGGTGGCCGCAGTGCTGGCGGGCTGGAGCGGACGTCCCTGCCATGTGGTGACGGTGAACGATTATCTCGCCGACCGCGATGCGCAGGAGTTCAAGCCGCTCTACACTGCGTGCGGCTTGCGTGTGGCGAGTGTGCTGGCGGCAATGCCCCCTCCGGAACGCCGCCACGGCCATGCGGCGGACATCACTTACACGACGAGCAAGGAACTGCTGGCCGACTTTCTCCGCGATCGCATCGCGCTCGGTGAAATGCCGACTCCGGCGCGCTGGATGGTGCGCACACTTCGCCACCGGAGTGGGGTGTCCGGCACCGTCATGCGAGGGCTTCATCACGCCATCGTGGATGAAGCCGACAGCGTGCTGATCGACGAAGCCGTCACTCCGCTGATTATCGCCGGCAGCGACGCGAGCGGCGGGCCGGAGCGGGCTTATCGCCTCGCGTGGCAATTTGTCTCGCGGCTCGAATCACAGATCGACTACCGCGTGAATGTGCGGACGCGGGAGATCGAGCTGCTTCCCCCAGGGCTGGTCAAGGCGGAGACGTTCGCCGAGGACCTGCCGCCGCTTTGGCGGTCGGCTTCACGGCGGAAGGAACTATTCGAGCAGGCCTTGCAGGCGCGGGAGTTCTTCCATCGCGGCAAGCAATATGTCGTCGAAAACAGTGAGGTGGTGATCGTTGACGAGTTCACCGGCCGCCTCATGCCGATGCGCAAGTGGCGGCACGGGCTCCATCAAGCGATCGAGGCGAAGGAAGGGGTCGCCATGTCGGCGCTGGACGAAACACTGGCCCGGATGAGCTTCCAGCGCTTCTTCCGGCTATATCGTCGCCTCTCCGGCATGACTGGCACGGGCTACGAAGCCGCGGCTGAATTCTGGCACGTGTATCGGCTCCCGGTGGTGGCGATTCCACCCCATCGGCCTTGCCAGCGGCAGGAATTGCCGGACCGGGTCTTCGCCGATCCGGAGCAGAAGTGGCGGGCCGTGGCCGAAGAAGTCGAGCGGCTGCACGCGACCGGTCGCCCAGTGCTGGTCGGCACGCGCAGCGTCCACGCGAGCGAAGAACTGAGCCAGCGGATCGCGGCCAAAGGGCTGGAATGCGCGGTCCTGAATGCCACCCGGCATGCCGAAGAGGCGGCGATTATCGCCCGCGCGGGGGAAGCTGGTCGCATCACCATTGCCACGAATATGGCGGGCCGGGGGACGGACATCAAACCGGAGCCGGGAGTGATCGAAGCCGGGGGGCTCTGTGTGGTGGCAACCGAACGGCATGAATCACGCCGGGTTGATCGGCAGCTTTTCGGCCGAAGTGGGCGACAAGGGGATCCCGGTTCGGCGCAAGCCTTTGTCAGCGTGGAAGATGAGCTGATTCAGCGATTTTGTTCAGCACCCGTGCGAGCGGCGTTGCGCGAGGCGGTGCGGCGGCAGTTGCCGGGATATGCCCAGTTGGCGGCGGCGGTCGTCGCCCGAGCCCAGCGTTCGGCCCAGCGCCTGGCGTTCCGACAGAGAGAGCAGGTAGTCAAACTGGACTCATGGCTGGCTGAAGCGCTGTCGTTTACCGGTTCGCGCAAACATTGAGAATTTCCCGGTAGGCGGCAGGGAGTTTTCCCAATTGGAGAGTTACAGAGAACCCCCGGCATGTGCATTGCTGATCTCGGCGCTGCAAAAATGTCTGCGCGTCGTCCCCTCAAAGGAGGAGCGATTGTGTGGCGCCTCTCAATATTTCCCATCAAACCCCGTAATTACAGTTGCTTGAATGAAGGGAAATTTTGTAAAGCGCACTGCATCGCCTGCGACCGCGCTTCCATCTGCGCAAGTATGCCGTTTCCTCCATTTTTCGAGGCACTTGTGCACGTTGGTCGATAAATAATATTTTTATAAACCGTAGATTACCACCCCGGCCATGAGTTTTTCACCCAAGAAGCCGAAGCGCCCCGTTCAGAAGAAAACCAAAAAGGCTCAGCCAAAATCCGGTAAGCCCGCCAAACCATTGGAAGGGCGGTTTGCCTTGGAATCCTTCGAGCCGCGCCTCATGTTTGACGCGCAGCCTTTGGCGACCCTCAGTGCCGGGGTTCTCACTTTAAACACCACGGACGGAAGCGATTCCTATGTGATCAGCCGCACCGGTGCAGGTGGCGGTGGATCAGGCGATACCGTCAAAATTAAGAATACGGTTACCGGAACTGAGGAAACGTATGGAGCTTCGGCGGGTGTTACGTCGATTGTCATTGATGGGAAAAAAGGCAACGACACGTTCGATTTCTCCGGCGGCGGCTTACCGGTAACGGTGGGCGTGACGGTGAACGGCGGCGACGGCAGCAATACCATCGTCGCTCAGGGAACCTCCAATATTTGGACCCTCACCGGGGTGGGGGCTGGCACGGTTGGGACGATCACCTTTACCTCTGTGACGAACCTCACCGGCGGGTCGGGCGATGACACCTATGTGTTCAGCACCGGCAATCTGGGCAGCTTCTTCATCGACGAAACGGCTGGCGGCACAGACACCCTGAATTTCAGCGCCTCGACGGCCGGCATCACGATCAACCTCGCGAAGACCGCCGAACAGACGGTCAATTCGAACCTGACGCTCTCCCTGTCGGCGCCGGACGTGATCGAAAACGTCGTCGGCACCGCCCAGGCCGACACCATCACCGGCAACGCGCTCGACAACGTCATCACGGGCGGCGCCGGCAACGACACGCTGGCGGGCGATGCCGGCGACGACACTTACGTCGTCGACAGCAATTCGTGGGGGACCGATACCATCACTGAGGAGGATGGCAGCGACGCCATCGATTTCACCGCTGTCAGCAATGACGTGACGGTGGCGCAGCAGGCGGACGGCACCTTCCTCCTGAGCAACAGCACCAGTTCGATCACCTTCGATGCCGTCGAAAATCTCTCCGGCGGCACGGGTGTCAACTCGATCGACTATTCGCTCGCCACCAAAGGCGTCGTCGTGAATCTGGGGAGTGGTTTGTCGAGCGACTTCACGTCGCTCTCGGGCTTCAGCAACATCACCGGATCGGGCTTCGACGACACCCTCATCGGCGACGATAGCGCGAATACCATCAAGGGTGGGGCGGGTGACGACGTCATCGCTGGCAATGGCGGGGCCGACTCGATCGACGGTGGAACCGGCACCGACCGGCTCTTCGAGTCGCGCGACGTCGATTTTACGCTCACCAACACCAGCCTCTCGGACGGCACCGATACCGATACGCTGACGAGCATCGAGGCCGCCACGCTGATCGGCGGTGCTAGCGCGAACACGATCGATGCGAGTGCCTTCACCGGCAACGTGACGCTCGATGGCGGTTCGATCATCCAACTCTCGCTGATCAATGGTGGCATCGGCCTGCGCACGACCGACCTGGAGCAGGTCGATCTGCTTGGCCACGAAGCGACGGTTCTCCTCTCCAGCCTCAATCAGGGCGGCGGCGTTCGTTATGTAGCCGGAAAAGACTTCCGCATCACCCTGACCGACGGCACCACCATCGACGTGGATTTCAGCGCCTCGGTGACGACGCTAAAGGGCGCCATCGACACCATCCTCGCCGCGGCGAATGCCGTGGAAAATGGCCGCCTGAAAGTCTCCGTGGACCCGGACACGAGCAATTCGCTCCTCCTTGAGGACACGAAGGAACTGGGTGGCGACATCAAGGTCACGGCGCTGAATTCATCGAACACCGCCTTGGATCTCGGCATTCTCGGCGAGGGTAGCGGCGGCATTCTGGCCGGCAATTCGATCAGCGACATCTCGGCCGATCTGCGCGTGACACTGGCCGATGGCACGCGCCTCGACTTCGACCTGAGCGGGATCACCACGCTCAATGATCTGCTCGACAAGCTCAACAACGAGGACTCGCGCTTCACCGTGCGGATCAACTCGGCGGGCACGGGACTGAACCTGCGCGATACCTCGGGCGGGGCCGGAGCCTTCACGGCCGTCTCGCTGAATGGTTCGTTCGCGGCGACCGACCTCGGTGTCACGGCCGCCGGAGCCGGCGGACTCATCACGGGCACGAGCATCGTCGGTAGCGGCAATTTCCGCCTCGATGGCCGGCTCGATAACGACACCCTGACCGGCGGTAGCGGCGACGACTTTTTCATCGGTGCGGGAGGCAGCGACACCATCGTCGGCGGTGGCGGCACGGACACGATCATCGCCCAGCGCGATACGAATTTCACGCTCACCGACACGACCCTGACCTACGGCTCGGGCGATCTGGTCTCGATCAGCGGCATCGAAAAGGCGCGCCTCACTGGTGGGGACAGCGCGAATACCATCGACGCATCGGCCTTCACGCTTGGCTCGGTCACCCTCCTCGGCTTGGCGGGTAACGATATCCTCAAGGGCGGCTCCGGAGACGATATTCTCTCGGGTGGGCTGGGCCTCGATACGCTCGACGGTGGCGGCGGCACGAACACCGCCTTGGAACAGGGGGCGCGCGCCTTGATCGTCGGCACCACCGCCAGTTCGACGCTTGATCTGGCCGAAGGACTGAACGAAGTCGTTTCCGTCGCCTTCACCGGCACCGTTACGGGCGGGACGTTCAAGCTCACCTACAACGGCGAGAGCACGGACTCACTGGCCTACAACGCGACTTATCAGGACGTGCAGAGCGCGCTCGAGCGGCTCAAGTCGATCGGCGACGGCGATGTTTCGGTCACACAGGCGCAGGCCGGTGATCCCTGGATCATCACCTTCCGCGGCAAATCCGGCGGCAAGGATCAGCCGAATATTACCGCGGCTTCGATCAACCTCACCGGCGGTGGCACCGTCGCGGCGACCGTAACGACGACAGGGACGACCATCCTCAATTCGCTCACGAATATCCAGCAGGCCGATATCTACGGCTCCCTCGGTTCCGACGAACTCGATGCGTCCGGTTTTGGTGGCACGGTGACTTTCCGCGGCGGCGCCGGAGACGATGTGCTGATCGGCACCGCGAATGCCGACATTCTGGAAGGCGGCGACGGCGACGACCGCATCACCGGTGGCGAAGGGAACGACACGATCGATGCGGGGCTGGGTCTCGATACGCTCGTCGAGTCGAACGATGTGAATTTCACGCTCACGAACACTACGCTCACGGTGAGTGGGAGCGTGAGCGAAACGGATACGATCAGCGGGTTTGAATTCGCCGAGCTCACCGGCGGTGCGGGTGCGAACACGATCAACGTCGCCGCCTTCACCGGCCTGAGTCCGGATACGCCTGTGGCCTGGCTCAACGGTGGCCTTGGGCTCGGCGCGACCGATGGGACTATCGCGAATCTCTCTGGCGTCACGAAGACGACGCTGCTTTCAGCGCTCAACCGCGGGGCCGGAGTCCGGGTCGTTTCGGGCGCGGATTTCAATATCAAGCTTCGCAACGGCACCACCGTGGCGATCGATCTCGGCACGGCGGCGACGCTCGACGATCTTTTTGCGAAGATCCACGCGCAGGCTCCGACTGTGACGGCGTCGATGGATTCGACGGGCACGTCGATCAAGCTGGTGGACTCGGGCTCCGGCTCGGGAAATCTCCAGGTCACGACGGTTGGGTTTTCCAACACCGCGGCGGACCTCGGCATTCTCGGCACCGGCAGCGGCGGCACCCTGGTGGGCAATCCGCTCACCGACGGAGCGAGCGACATCCTCATCACGCTCACCGACGGCAAGAAAGTCTATGTGGACCTGAGCGATGTGGAAACGTTGCAGGACGTTTTCGACGCCATCGAAGCGGCTGATGCGCGGCTCACCGCCGGACTCAACGCGGCCCGTAGCGCCATCGTCATTGTCGATTCCACCAGCGGCGCCAGCTCACTTGCCATCGCCGCGCGCAATGGTTCCACTGCCGGCACGAGTCTCGGCATCATCGGTTCCGCGCCGGGTGCCAACAAGACGACGCTCACGGGCTCCGTCATCGCGATTGCTCAGACCATCCTCGACGGCGCGGGCGGAAACGACACCATCACGGGCAGCGCGGGCAGCGACCGCATCACCGGCGGTCTGGGCACCGATACGCTCGACGGCGGTGGCGGCACGGACACGCTGGTCGAGCAGCGCGATGCGGATCTCACGCTCACCAATTCGGCCCTCGAGGTGGGTGCGACCAACGAAGACACTATTTCTAACTTCGAAGCCGCCGAACTTACCGGCGGCACGGGCGTTAATACGCTCGACGCCACCGCTTTCGGCGGTGCCGTGATCCTCTCGACCGGCGGCGGCCTCGACATCCTCAAGGGTTCAACGACTGGGAACACGGAGTATCGCATCGACATCACCGGTCTGACCGCGCCCACGTCGGCCAACGATCCCACGCATCAGGTGGCCATCACGGTGGGTGGTGGCTCGACCGAATCGTCTATCGTCATCGATCACCCCGCGGACTCCGTCACCCAATCCGACCTGTGGTGGACGAAGATCACGGGCAACACGGCGAAAACCGATTACAAGCTCACCAAGCGGAATGCTTCGCTCGATGTCGGTCACAGCACCGATCAAAAGCTGACGCTCACTACCGACCTGATTTTCAACGGTCGGAATATCACGCTCGAAGCAGGCACGGTCGAGATTATCGGCAAGACGCTCGATACGAGTTCCACCTCCGGCAACGGCGGCAAGATCTCCATCCTCGGCAAACACATCCTCATCGATGGCGGTGCGATCCTGAAAAGCACTACGACGAGCAGCGGCTCCTCGGCGGGCGAGATCGAAATTAGTGCGGTGGAAGATCGCGGACAGATCACCGCGCTCGGGTTCGCCAACGTCGATCTGCTCGATACCGATATCAACATCGGCGCGGCCACCATCTCCGGCGGCGATATTTCCATCACCGGCACGGCAGACAGCAGCGCATTCCTGAAGGAGGAAGATTTCGGCAAGAAACCGTTCATCTCGTTGTTCGGTTCCGAGCTGCTCGGTGGGATCATCAAGTCCCTTGAAGGCCTCGCGCTGGGAGCGGCGGTTTCCTATTCGCGCTCGACCACGCACATCAATATCGGCACATCGGACACCACGGCGACGGTCATCAATGCGGATAACCTGACCGTCGAAGCCACGGCGACGGTGGATGTGGGTGCAGCTCCGCTGCCGTTCAACGTAGCCGTCGCGGTGGGGATCGCGAGGACGGCGGCCACGATCAATGTCGGCAACGCGACGATCAACACGTCGAACGATCTGATCATCCATAGCACCGTCGAGAATACCCTCGGCGTGGAGGCCGGGGCGGAAAACCTGCGCTACCAGCTGCCCGTTTTTGCCCTGGGTATCAGCGTCATCGATTCGGACTCGACGGCGACGATCAGTCCCAAGGCAAACCTGACCGTCGGCCGCGACCTCTACATCCAGGCCGAGACGACCGACACGAACGAGAACACCGCGGAAGCCACGGTTGATTCGAAGGGACCGTTTGGCGCCGCCATCGCGATCAGCGTGGAGCACGGCGACACCCTCGCTGCTCTCGACGGCACCGCCACGGTTACGCGAAACATCAATGTAACCGCGAAAGCGGCGACCGAGGATTCGGCGCTGTCCGCCTCGGCCGCCGTGGGTGAAGACGAAGAGGAATCGGTTCGCGACGACGTGCTCGAAGTGGTGGAGGGTGCGAGCAACGAAGGCACGAGTGCGGCCGAAGGAACGGCGCCGATTGCGCAGTCCATCTTCGACAAGGTCCTGGGCGATAAGCTCGGCGATCTCGTTAAGGACAAGTTCGGCAGCTCGGACAAAAACGTTACACGCAAGACCTGGCAGGGCGCGATCGGCGTCGGGGTCGTAGAAGACGTGAACAACGCCACTGCCAGGATCGGTGATGGCGTGTTAGGGGACAGCGCGCACGCCGCCGTGGTGAAAGCGGAGGGATTTATCAACGTCACTGCGAGCGTCGAGAACACCCCGGACATGACGGTGACCGCCTCGACTTCGTTCGACGCGGAAGCCGCCGACAAGGCCGCGCTGGAAGATCCCGCGGAAGGCGAGCCGAAGGTCACCGGCGAAGTGAAGGATGGCGTGTCGATCGCCGTCGGAGTTGGTGGTTATCACGACAGCGCCGATGCGCACGTGGCCGGGAATGCGAAGGTGGATGCCAAGGGCGCCATCGGCATCGACGCACAGACGACGAACGAATTCGACCCCGAGGACACTTTCGGCTCGAACCTCGCGACGCCGTTCAAGGACATCGAATCGACTTACAAGACGTCCGACGGCGACCAGACGCTCAATGGAGACGACACCGTCGAGGTGCCCGCCAATTACGGCGGCACCGACAAGGCCAAGACCGTTTACAAATACATTGGCCTGGACGGTTACCAGACCGACCTCTCTACCGAGGACTACACCGACGATTCGCGCTGGGAAGAGCGCAACGTTGGCACCGAGACGACGTTCGGTTTCATCAGCACGCTTACGGGTTATCTCGACGACAACCTCGGCCTCGACAGCCAGCTCGCGAACTCCTGGACGCAGTCCACGGCCGAGGGTCAGAAGCGGGCTTCCGTGGCGGGCGCGGTGAACGTGTGGATGCTCGACCATAATGCCACGGCTCGCATCGAAAACGGCGCGCAGATCAACCAGACGGTTGCGTATCAGACCACCGATCAGGAAGTGACCGTCAACGCTGCCAGCCAGAACGACACGATCGACCTCGGCGGCAATTTCAAAACGATCGGCTTTGGTGATCTCGCCGACAAAGAGTGGAAGAAAAACCTCAAGGAATTCAGTCCGCTCGGGAGCAATACCGAAGATGGCAAGGGCGCCGTTGGGGCCACGGCGCTGCTCTATTTCTACAGCAACAACGTCGCGGCGCAGATCCAGGATGGCGTGTTCCTCCAGGCGAGTCAGCTCGACGTCACCGCGGCCAACGGCGTCTTCGGCGTTACGGTTGGCGCGTCGGGCGGTGCGGCAAAGGAAAATGCCTTTACCGGTGTCGGTCTCTATAACGGAATCACTAACACTACGATTGCGAGCATCGGTGGTCGCTCCACGCTGAACATCGGCGGGGACGTGACGATTTCTGCGGAAGATACGAGTTACGCCATCACGGTAGCGGGATCGTTGGGCAAAGCGGGCAAGGTTGGCGTCGGTGCATCGGCTGCGATCAATGATATTTCACGCAGCACGCTCGCGTTCATCGGCAACAGCCTCGGTAACACTACTCTGGGCGCGAATGGCAGCATGACGGTGGACGGCGCGGTGAGCCTGAGTGCGGCGAACGACGGATTCTTCGGCACCTTTGCCGTGGCTGGCGCGAAAGCGACGAACGCCAAAGTGCCCGAGGAAAACGAACCGGCGCAGCGGACCGCCGTGGCCGGCGCGGTGGGCCTTGCGCTCAACCTGATGACCGACAGCACGCAGGCCTACATCTACCACGCCACCGTCGATGCGACGGGCGACGTCACGCTTTCGGCCACCAATGGTTCCATCGTCGAAGCCTTCGCGATCGGCGGAGCGATGGCGACCGGCAACGTGAACAGCGTTGCGCTCGCGGGTGCGGCCGCGGTCAACAAGGTGGACAACCAGACGAAGGCCTTCATCAAGGATAGCAACGACCTCGACACCGCCGATCAGCGCGGCATTACCAGCTCCGGTGGCAGCGTCACACTCGATGCCACGGATTCCACGCAGGCATTTGTGCAAGCCGGTGCGGTTTCGATCGCGTGGGGTCAGACGGCGGAAAATTCGACGAGCACGCGCACGCTTTCGATCGGCGCTTCGGTTGCTCTCAACCTGATCGGCGACGGCAGTGGTAGCGTCGTCGAGACGTCGATTGCGAATTCCAAAGTGACCGCCGACGGCGACGTCGTGGCGAATGCCTCGGTGGACGGAAAATTCCACGCGCTCGCCGTGGGCGGCTCTGTTTCGGCCGCGCAAGGTGGTGCTGTCTCCGGCACGTCGCTCGCCGGGGCTGCGGCCGGCGCCTACAGCTCGAACACCGTCACCACCACCATCCAGTCTTACATCAGCGGCGCGAGCACCGTGACCACCGGCACGACCGGCAAACTCACGCTCACGGCCAAGGATCTTACCAAGCTGCTGCGCGCTGATGCCTTCGGTCTCGCTGTTGCTTACGCGGCCTCGATGAAGACCGGTTCGTCCACCGGAGCGCTCGCGATCGGCGTCGGTGTCGGGCGCAACAAGCTGAAGAACACGATCCAGGCGTTCATCTCGAATTCCACCGTCGATGCCGGGGGCAACATCGATCTGGAAGCCGACAGCCAGGCGGATGTCTCCACGCTCGGCGTGGGGGTGGCCGCTTCGGTCGCCCGTGGCACGGGTTCCACCGGGGCGCTCGCCGGCGCGGGGTCCGCCGCGCTCAACGAGATCGACAACACGATCGCGACCTACATCGCCAACAGCGGTGGCACGAAACACGTCAACAGCACGAGCGGTTCGATCACACTGAACGCCAACGACGACACGGATGTCACGGGCGTCGCTGGCACGATCGCGTTCGCGCTGGGACTCAAGAACGCAGGCTCCGGTGGCACGGCAGCTGTGGCTGCGGGAGTTGCGGTGGTGCTCAACGACATTGGCTCCAACGGCGGAAGCTCGGTGAAGAGCTACATCGACAACTCCGAAGTCACCGCGGCGACCACGCTCAGCATGACAGCTCAGACCACGAGCAGCATCTTCGCGATTGCCGCAGGTGGGTCAGGGGCCGTCGCTGGCAGCACGTCCGGCACCGGCGTCACCGGTGCGCTGGCTGGCGCGGGCGTTGGCACCTCCAATACAATCAAGCAGACCATTTCGACCGCGATCACGGGCGACAGCATCGTGACCGCCACGGCTGGCGCGGCCACGTTGCGCGCGACCGATAGCTCCGAGATCAAGGCCGATGCCGGTGCGGTCGCGGTGGCCGTGGCCGCCTCGACCTCGGGTGGCACGGCGGTGTCCGGCTCCGTCGGTGTGGCCGTGGCGCTGAATACGATTCAGAACACCGTCTCGGCTTACGTCGATGCGGCCAGTCTCAGCGGGAAGAGCATCACCATCAAAGCGGAGTCGAAGAAAGATCCGACTTCGTCGAGCGATTACCGCATCGATGCGCTCGCTTTCAGCGCGGCCGGTTCCGGTGCGGTGAGCACCGGCGGTAGCGGCGCGACCGGCGCCCTGGCCGGCGCGGGCTCGGGTGCGCGCAACCAGATCGACAACACGATTGCGGCTTACATCAAGAACAGCAATGGCGCGAAGAGTGTCGAGACGACCGCGGGTGGATTGACCATCACCGCCGCCGACGACTCGAGCATTCGCTCTGACACCGGCGGCTTCGCGTTGGCGCTGTCCGCAAGTCTTGGCAGCGGGTCCGCGGGCGCCGCGTCGATCGGTGCCTCGATTTCCAAGAACGACATCGGCACCGGCTCGGGGCAGTCTGTCCTCGCCTACATTGACAATTCCGTTGTGAACGTGGCGGGTCCGCTTTCCGTCACTGCGGGCACGACGGCGGTCATCGATGCGCTCGCGCTGGCCGGTTCGGCAGCCGTGGGTGTTTCCAGCAGCAGCGGTTCGGCGGGCGCGCTGGCTGGCGCGGGCGTGGGCACACTTAATACGATCACGCAAAACGTTCACGCGAGCATCGGCAACGACAGCGACGTCACCGTGGACAACGGTGGCGCAGGCCTGCCCGGCAATGTGACGGTGTCGGCGACCGACGACTCTGAAATCGATTCCGAAGCCATCGCGATCGCCGTTGGCGTCGGCGCCTCGGCGAGCGGCAGCGCGGGTGCGCTCGCCATTGGCTTCTCGGGGGCATTCAACAAGATCAACAACGACGTCCTTGCCGAGATCGATCAGGCCAGTCTCTCCGCGGCGGCGGGGAATGTCTCGCTGACCGCGTCGTCGGATGGTTCGATCACCACACTCGCCGTCGCGGCCAGTGCTGCGGTCGGCGCTTCGTCGCAGAATGCCCTCGCGTTGAGCGGTGGCGGGGCGGTCGCGATGAACACGATTCTCGGCGACACTAATGCGGTGATCTCCGACAGCTCGGTGGATTCGGGTGGCTCGGTTTCGCTCCTTTCGCAGCGTAATGCGGCGATCGATGCGGTAGTCCCCGCAGTGGCGCTCGGCATCGGTGCGGGCGGCTCGAATTCCGGAGCCGCAGCCATCGGTATTTCCGTCGCGCGCAACTTCATCGGCTGGGACCCATCGAGCTCGTCGGTCACGGCGACCTACGATTCCACCCACGCGCCACTGACGACGCTGGCGAAAGGCGACAAGATCCGCATCGTCGGCGGTCCGCTCGGCGGCGACATCTACGAATACATCGGCACGACGCTGACGGATGGCGATCCGAACACCACGGGGAATCAGACGATCGACCTGAGCGTCCAGAGTTACAACGACACGAGTGCGTGGAAGCTCGTGAATGCGAACTCCGCTCCGTCACAGGTGCTCGCGTATCTCGATAACTCGGCCGTCAATGCGACCGGTGCTCTCACGATCGACGCGCGTGGCGACGCCACGATCGATGCCGTCGTGATCGCGGCCTCGGCTGCGCTGAGCGGTGGCGGCACGACCGGTGTCGGCGTGAGTGGCGCCGGCGTTTATGCCGAGAACAAAATCAACTCGGACGTCGAGGCCTTCATCAATGGTGACGGCTCCGACACCGCGACCGATGGCGTCAACGCCGGGAGCGCTTTCATCTCGGCCACGGATTCATCGAGCATCGACGCTATCGCCGGTGCGGCTGCGCTGGCGGGCAGCGTGGGCGGCACGACGGGTGTGGCGGTGTCCATCGGCCTGTCGATGGCCTTCAACGAAATCTCGGGCAACACAGCGGCGTTTATCGCCAACGCCGATCAAGGCGTCACGACCACGACCGGCGGTCTCCAGATTTCCGCGCTCTCGCAGGGACGACACCTTTTCGACTTCACTTCCACCACGCTGACGGCGGCCAATCTCGATGACGCGGCCAAGGCCGATCAGAACGACCCGGGCACGACGACCGTCAATGAAGCCACCGTGGATGCCGCGGCCGACAAGGCAATCCTCGCCACGCTGCGCGGAATCTTCAGCACCAACGGCACGACCCTGCCGACGGTGGATACGGTCGGAACCGACGCCATGCTCGGCTTCGATGCGGGCAAGGCGACCCCGGCGGAAATTCTCAATACGAACCAGATTCGGTTCGGTGGTGCGCACGGTTACGAGACAGGGGACAAAATTCTCTACACCAACACTGGAACGGCCATCACCGGGCTGGCCAGCGGCACTTACTATTATGTTATCAAGGTCAGCGATACCGTCATCAAGCTGGCCACGACCGAGGGCAACGCTACATCAGGCACGGCCATCCCGACGCTGGCCGCCCCGTCCGGCGGGTTGAGCGCGCAGAGCTTCCGCAAGATGTGGGATCTCCGCGAAGGCACGACCGTCAAGGCGGCGAACGGCAACGTTTATCGCTTCATCGGCACGGATCGCAGCGACGCGAACCTCAGCACCGAGAACTATGCCAGCACGACGGACTGGGCTCAGGTCGAGAAGCTCAAGCTCTCGATCCTTGTGGCCGGCCAGTCGTGGTCGCTGGTCGCACCGGACGGCGAAAGCTACGTCATCACCAAGACGTCCACCGGCTTCAGCGTCTCGCAGAATTCGATCAACGCGTTGTCGGCGGCGGCTTCGCTCGCGGCCAGCTTTGGTGGCACCACCGGCGTCGCCGTCAGCGGAGCGGGTGCGGTCTCGCAAAACGTCATTCTCACCAAGACGAACGCCTACGGCGACAACAGCATCATCGTCTCGGCCGATGATGTGACGCTCAGCGCCGGCAGCGATTCGACCATTTCCTCGGCGGTCGTCGCGGCCTCCGCGGCCATCGGCGGGGGTGGGACCACGGGTGTCGGTGCTTCCATCGGCATCGCCGTGGCGCGCAATTTCATCGGCTGGACTCCCGATGCCACGACCGAGACCCCGGCGGAAGTGCGGGCCTATCTTAAAAACTCCAGCGTCAATGCGACCGACGATCTGTCGCAAACCGCCTTGGCGAACCAGACGATCAGCTCGCTGGTCATCGCAGGTTCCGCCGCTGTCGCGGCTGGCGGCACCGCGGGGGTGGGGGTGAGCGGCTCCGGCGTCTATGCGGAGAACAAAATCGGCGTGGACGTCGCCGCGTTCATCGACGGCGACCGCGGCACGGGCACGGCCGGCATTTCTGCGGACAGCATCACACTTGATGCGGAGGATACCTCCACCATCGACGCGTTGGCGGGCGCGGCTTCGTTGGCAGCCTCGCTCGGTGGCACCGCGGGTGTTTCGGTTTCGATCGGCGTATCGCTCGCGCGCAATACGATCACGAGCGATGTAAATGCCTACATCGCCAATGCGGACGGCTTGTCGGCGAATGGCACGGATCTCGGAGTGGTGGCCACGGGTTCGGGCGGCATCACTATCTCGGCGAGCGAGAATGCCAGCATCAGCGCCGTCTCTGCGGCGGCTTCCCTGGCGGCTGGTTTTGGTGGGACGGCAGGCGTCGCCGTGAGTGGCGCGGGCGCGGACGCGAAGAACGTCATCCTCACCGGCACCAATGCCTACGTAACGGCCAGCAACGTGACGAGTGCCGGCACGATGGACCTGACGGCGACGAATGCTGCGAAGATCGATGCCGATATCATCGCGGCATCGTTCGCGGCGACGATCGGCGGCACGGCGGGTGTCGGTGCTTCGATCGGCGTGGCCATCGCCCACAACTTTATCGGTTACAGCGACGACGGCAGCACGCGCCAGCCGGCGACCGTGCAAGCCTACATTCAGAACGCCGTCATCGATTCCACTGGCAAGCTGACACTCCTCGCGAATGACACCGCTTCGATCCAGAGCAACGTCTTCGCTGGAGCCGCCGCTCTGGCGGGGGGGGGAGTCGCCGGAGTGGGCGCTGCGGGCGCGGGCGCTTCGGCTGAGAACCGAGTGGCGGTCCTCGCGAAGGCTTACATCGACGGCGACAGCACGGCGGGTGTGACCCCGACCGGCGTCAAGGCGTCGGCGATGGAGATCCAGGCGACCGATTCGTCGGCCATCACGACCTTCACCGGCGCGGCGTCCATCGCCGCAGCTCTCGGCGGTGTCGCGGGAGTCGCGGCCTCGGTGGGCGTCGGCCTCGCTCGCAACGTAATCAGCAATGAAGTGGCTGCGTATGCGCAGAATCTCAGCCACGCCGGGTTGATCACGACAGACACTGCGGATGGAGACATTGTTCTGCTGGCCAACAGCAATGCGACCATCACCAGCACCGCGGCTGCGGCTTCGCTCGCGGTGGCTCTGGGCGGTATCGGTGCGGTGAGCGTGAGCGGCGCGGGTGCGGACGCCAAGAACGTCATTCTCACGAAGACGAACGCCTTCATCAGCGGAAGCACGATTACTTCGGCGGACGATGTGTCCGTGCAGGCGCTCCAAGGTTCCACGATCAATGCGACCGTGGCGACCGCAGCACTCTCCGCGGCGATTGGTGGAGCGGCTGGGGTCGGCGCTTCGATCGGTGCTTCCCTCGCGCGCAACTACATCGGTTATAGCGAAGACGGCAGCACGCAGGTGCCTGCGGAAGTGCGGGCTTACGTGCTGAATTCGAGCATCGATGCGCGCGGCAAGCTGACCGAATCGGCGCTTTCCACCTCGACCATCAAGTCCACCGTCGTTTCCGGGTCGGTGGCGGTGGCGGGTGCCGCGGGAGCCGGGGTCGGTGCCGCCGGGGCGGGTTCGTCCACGGAGAATAAAGTCGCCACGAGCATCAAGGCTTATATCGACGGAGTCGGTTCCACCGGGATAGCGGCCACGGATGTCGCGCTGACCGCGCAGGATCAATCCACCATCGAAGCGAAGGCCGGTGCAGCTTCGATCGCGGGTAGCTTTGGTGCTGCAGGCGTCTCGGTTTCGATTGGCGTGGGGCTCGCGCGCAATACCATTGCCAACGACGTCGCCGCTTACATCACCAACGCGCCCGGCAGTGGCAGCGTCGCTGGTGTTTCGACCGAGCCGCGGCTTTCGACCGTGCAGACCTCGGCCACGGTTCGCGTCGGCGACCGTGTGCGGCTGGCAGACAACTACGCCGCGCCGACTTACAACACCACGCTGAGCGGCGGCACGAAATCGGTCAGCCTCGTCGCCGGCAATACCGTGAGTCTGGACGCCGCCTATGGCGTGGCCAACTTCCAGGCGACGACGACGGGCACGCCGCCGGTCAACACGAGGACGGTTGCCTACGGTAACTTCGTGCAGGTCAACAGCGGCTCCGTTTATCGTTTCATCGGCGGCACCGGCACGACCCAGACGTTCGACATCAACGCCGAAAATTACTCCGACACCGCCCGCTGGGTGCAGGTGGGCGGCACGGCCGGCGCGACTTATGTCTATGTCGGCACTAGTGGGACGCTCGATATTTCGCGCCAGGACTACACTTCCGCGAACTGGAAGAAAGTCGGCGGCACGGGCGGCGGCATCTACGAATTCATCGGCACGGCCGGCACGCTGAATCTCGGCCGCGAGGATTACAGCGACACGAACCGCTGGACGCTGGTCACGGCGGGCGACATTGCCGTAACGGCGATGGAAAAAGCGACGATCAAGGGCACGGCCACGGCCGCGAGCCTTGCGGTAGCGGGCGGATTGGCTGGAGTCGCGATCAGCGGCGCGGGTGCGAACGCGGAGAACATCATCACCAACAGCACGCAGGCTTACACGCAGAGCAGCACGCTCAGTAGCGGGCGCGACCTCAAGCTCACGGCCACGGACCAATCGACGATCAATGCTCTGATCGTCAGCGTTGCTGCTGCGGCGGCGGGCGGAGCTGTCGGTGTGGGCGCGGCCATCGGTTCATCCACCGCGCAGAATACCATCGGTTACGCCTCGGACGGCGTGACGCTCCAGCCTTCGCAAGTCCGGGCTTACATCAACAATTCGCAGGTCGGCACGCGCGGCACGGTCGGTCTGCTGGCCGATGAAACCGCCACGATCACCGCGAACGTGGATGCCGGTTCGGTGGCACTGGCCGGTGGCGGCGTAGCGGTGGCTGCCAGCGGCGCGGGCGTGGACGTGAAGAACAAGATCGCCATTGCGGTCGATACCCACATTTCCAACACCACTGGCACCGGCATCACGACGAAGGGCGGCGATGTCACGCTCACTTCGCGCGATACCTCGACCATCACCGCGACGGGCCTTGCCGCGTCGCTTTCGGGCGCGGTGGGCGTCGTCGGTTCGGGGGCAGCGGCCATCGGGGTCGCACTCAGCACGAATACGATCACCAACACGGTCGATGCCTACCTGGCGAACTCGACGCTGAATACCACCAGCGGCGGGCTCAGAATCGCCGCGACCGAAAACGCGACGGTGACCGGCAGTTCCATGGCCGCGGCGGTTGCGGCTTCCTACGGCGTGGGAGCCGCGTTCTCGGGTGGTGGTGCGAACGCGATCGCCACGATCACCGACACGACGCGTGCTTTCACCGATCTGAGCACCCTGAACCTCGGCGGAAATCTCGACGTCAACGCGACGAATACTTCCACCGCTTCGGCTCAGGTGCTTGCGACCGCGGCCAGCTACGGTCTCATCAGCGCCGCGGCCTCGGGTGCGCTGGCGAATGCCATCGTGCTGCCGCAGGTGGCGGCTTACGTGAAGGACACAAATGTGGCCGCCTACGATGTGACCATCACCGGGCGCGCCATTCCGAAGGCATTTGCGAACGCAGCCGGGTTGAGCGTCTCAAGCGGCGCGGCAATGGGTGTTTCCAGCGCGACCAGCACGATCGGTCAGCAGGGCACGAATCCGACGGTGCTGACTTACATCGGCGGCGCCAGCAGGACCATCACCGCCAATAACCTGACGGTGAGCGCGCTGGAATCCCTGCCGGCGGCGGGCGATACCGCTTACGCCAAGGCGCAGGGCGCGGCGGGCGGTTTGCTCATCGGCGTCGATGCTACGATCACGACCGTTTCCACGACCTACGACGTGCGCAGCTACGTGGCCGGTGGGACGACGCTCAATATTCAAAATGCCGCGAGCGTCCTCGCGAATACGAATTCGAAACAGGAAGCCATCTCGAGCAGCGCCGCGCTCGGCCTGATCGCGGTCGGAGCCACGAAGGCGGACGCCACTTCCAACACGAAGACGAACGCGTCGCTTGGCGACAACGTGAAAGTGACCGCCGGAACGCTGACCGTCTCGGCCACCGGTGGTGACGACAACTACGCGGAAACGACCGCCGGCGCGGGCGGCGTGGTGGGCGTGGCCGCGGCCGCTCCGACGACTTCGAGCACGAGCGTCACGAACGCTTCCATCGGCGCGGGCAACACGACCAACGCGATCAACCTTACGCGCGGCGTGGGCCTGTTTAACCTTACGGCGCAGCATACCTCCACGTTCAACACGCGCGTCATCACCGATTCGTTCGGCTTCCTCTCCGGTGCCGGCGCGGTGGCGTCGAACGTCGTCAATTCGACCGTCAATGCGGCAACCGCCAACAACGCGGTGGTGAATGCGCGTGGCATCGATATCAGCGCGGAAAATCGCACCGAAAAACCGGCGCTCACCGGCGGCGCGGACAATGTCAAGGCGACCACGGGCGGTCTGGCCGCTGCGGCGGGAGCGACCAGCACCAGCACGCTGACGCTGAACACCAACGTCAACATCGGCAACGGCTCGAAACTCGAGGTCACCGGCCCCGTATCGAACTCGCATGTCTTCAAGCTCCGCGCCCTGAACACGATCAATGGCGTCGATTCCCTCACCTTCACCACCGGTGGCGCACTCTCTGGCGCGGGCGCGGATCTCACCTTCAGGACCGCGCTCGATCGCGCGACGGTCACGATCGGAGCCGGCGCTTCGCTGCTGAGCTCCGGTGCGCTCGATCTTTCGGCGCGCGGCACGGGCAACGTCAAGGGCACGATCTCCGCGGAAACTTACGGCGCTGCCACGGTCGCGACGGGCACGAGCACCGTGGACATCCGGCCCGACAACCGGATCGTCATCATGCCCGGCGTGGGAACCTACCTCCGCGCTTATGGCGACCTGAACCTGACCGCAGGCCGGAGCTACGACTCGGATCTGGTCGTCTCCACCGATAAATACAACGTCGAATCGCGCTGGGACGGTGTGGCGGGCTCTGCGATACCAATCTCGGACATTGATGCCAACGCCTTCCTCTTCACCGCGAATAGCATCTCCGTCGGCGCCGATGCGCTCCTTCAGTCTGCGCGCCAAGCGACGCTCTACGCGGCGAAGGAAACGACGGCGACCGTCCTCGGCAAGGCCAAGGCGACAAGCTGGATCAGTGCCGTCGGCGATCTCCTCAGCGGCAACAACCAGGACGCCTACAGCGGCCACAGCCTAGCCGAATCCCAAGGCTTGGTGACCGTGAACGGCACCGTCGAGACCGGCATCACGCGCCATCAAACGCTGACCCTGACTGGCTGGAACGATGTCACCGGCGAGATCACCGCTTACTCGGCGGATGCCGGCATCACGTTCAAGACGAAGCTGAAGCAGTTGCAGAGTAATCTCGTGCAGGAACTCCGCCAGGACGAGGCGACCCTGGCGCAGTTCGGCCATAGCAATGCCACCCTTGCGGCCTACTATACGGGTGAAATTGCCCGCATCAAAGCGGAACTCGACGCCTCCGGCCAGTCGCGTCAGGTGGAACGGGTGGACGCGAATGGTCAGGGCACCGGCGTCTTCGATACGGTGTATCCGTCGCGCGAAGTCCTCGCCGTCGTCGTCGATCAGATCAACGCGCAACCGGGCCGGATCGAAGTCAACACCGACCAGTTGACCGGCACGGGCAAATTCATCGCCCCGGGCGACGTCACGGTTTCGATCACCAACGCCACGCCCTTCTTCCTCGACCTGAAGGGCATCAATATCCCGGCGGTCGCGCAGGGGCTTTATTACAACGGTTCGCTCGTCACGCAGAATAGCGACATTGCGGCGACGAACCAGACCAACGCGGACACGGACAACTCGTTTGGTTACTCCGGCGTCGATCCGACGGCGGTAGCTCAGCCGGCGAATTTCAGTCAGGTTCCCGCCCTGGTGAGCGGCTCGAACGCGCCTCTCATCGAGGTCAAGAACACGTTCAACATCAACACCGTCACCCTCTCCGACGGCAGCAAGTATCCGTGGCCCGACATCACGATTCTGGGGCCCGCCGACGGTGGAAGCGGAATCTACAACGATCTCGGCGACGTCGTTCTCCAAGTGCCGCCGGCCGGTTCGGGTAATATCAATATTCTCGGCGCGATTCGCTCCAAGAACCTGACGGTCATCGCGGGCGGCGATGTTTATGTGACCGGCCTGTCTGCGTTCTCCGTCGGTGGCGAAGCGGCCAGTCTGCTTGGGCCAGCGACGACCGGCACTTACAATGCTGGGGCCGCGACTGCCCCTGGCGTGGTCGCCGCTGACCCAAGTTCCGCCGCCTTCCAGGCAGCTCTTGGTAATACGACGGGGTTGTTTTTCTCGCTCACGTCGCTTCGCGATTTCGATACGTTGCTCTCGCGTTTCACTTCGCCGATCGCGGGTGATTATCTCTCGCCGTATCTCTGGAATCAGATTCCTTCCGACACGCGCACGCTGCTGCAGGACACGACGAGGAGCACTTACCAGCGGGAAGCGGGGATGGTGCGTGCGCTCAACGACATCGCCCTCGGCACGTCGCTCTGGAATCTCCTGCCCACCGGGAATGGCACGGCGATTCCTTTCATTCTTCCCAGTGGACTCATCTTCAGCGGGTTCAACATCTCCGACGCCACGAAGACCACCGGTGCGTCGAACCCGACGGGTATGGCGCTCATCGCGCTCAATCATCGCCTGCTGCAGGAAGCGTATTCCACCGCGCTTGAGCAGGGCAGCACGCCGTATAACATCTTCGGCGATCGCATCCACATCGAGGCCGAGTATCTCAACATCAACGGCACGATCCAGAGTGGGCGCGATAGCTATGCGCTGACGATCAACGATGCCTCGCTCACCGAGGCAAACAGCCTCATGGCGGCCGGACAGGCGGGCAAAATCTATCTCGACCAGACTTCCAGCCGAAACCCCGGGTTTAGCGTTTACTACAATAGCTTCGAAGGCCGCTTTGAGGTCGATGAAATCAAGGCCAGCGGTGGCCAGGTCGAGCTGCTGGGCAAGGTGCTCAACACGGGCACGGGCGAGATTCGGGTGCTGGGCGGTTACGCCACAGTGGCGATCAATAACACCACGGCGAAAAACGTGATGCTCAATCGCCTGGATCTCTCCCAGCGCGGTGCCGGCACGCTGCTGATCGTGGACAAAGCGAGCGGCAGTCCGGTGCTTGGACCGGGCCTGTCCAAGGATGCCGTGGCGACCACCGGCACCGCCGCGTCCCGGAACTACACTTCACTCTACCAGTGGAATCCTACCGGCGTGACGCTAACGACCAACGGCAGCAGCGACGCGGTCGCGGCCCACGAGGGAACGGTTGCGCAGTTGACGGGTTACAATTCGAGCTACCAGCCGGGCGGCACATGGCGTTACGCATGGACGACCGTCGTCGATCAAAACCTGATCAAGCGGAAGCACACCGAATCGGGCTCGTGGGCCGGGTTCATCCCCGATGTGTTCCAGGATGAAAACATCTCCTGGGATTCCATCGAAGTCCGTGGCACTCCGCACTACTCCGGCAGCGGACCGTTCTTCTACGAGTTCACCGACACGGCGACCGATCCGAGCGGCGCGACCAGCGCGACAGACGACTACAACTACAAGCTCACCACCATCACCACGTCGTCGGGCCCGGTGCAGAACGTCTATCACGACGACTACTGGACCTGGTATGGCAGCCACGTTTACGTCAACGACTACCAGCAGATCTCCGGGCAGGAAGTTGACCACACCCATTCGGTCAATGCGACACGGCCGATTTCCATCAAGTTCATCGGCAGCACAGTTGGCGAACTGACGGTCAACTCCAACTCGGGCGGCAGCGTCATCCTGAATGGCCCGTTGCTTAACCCGAGCGGCCTGACCTCGGTAGCCACCACCGGCTCGATTACTTCGATTGGCGACGCCTATCTCAGCGGCAGTCTCGTTCGCCTGAACGCCGGGACCGGCATCGGCACGGCGAGCAGCCCGATTCGGACCGACGTCGCGGATATCGCCTACAAGTTCGATAGTGCACTGGCCGGAGCCAGCCTGCTCAACACGCCGGAATTCAATTACGCCTCGTCGATCGGCACGAAGGCGTTGGTGAAATACAACACCGTTCGCTTGATCGACAGCTACGACTCGACCAAGGGCAAGCCGGGCAGTGTCTATCGTTATGTCGGCGGCAATGCGTCCCTCGATCTTTCCACGCAAAATTACTTCGACGTCACGAAGTGGCAGGAAGTCGCCCCCACCACGCAGGACGTGGTCAAGGTGGCGGACAAATTCTATCGCTACATCGGTGCTCCGGCGTCGATCACGCTCTCGACCGCGACCTTCACGGACACGACCAAGTGGGTCGAGGTGATCGAGCGCCCGAGTCTTAGCGCGACGACCACCACAGGTTCAGTGGCGATCTATGAAATTGCAGGCGACCTGCCGGTGAATACGATCCGGGCCTCGAACGGTGGGGATGTGACGGTTACGGTGGCGAGTGGCGCGCTCACGGTGGCACGCGACAACGCCACCCAATACTCGTCCGGCTCCATTGTCGGCGGGCGACTCAATGTGACCGCCTTGGGCGGCGGCGTCGGCGAAAGCACGGCGCATCCGCTGATGATCAATTCCGGCCTCGGTTCGGGTTCCATGTCTTCCGGAGTTCTGGATGTCACCCTGAACGCGATGGGTGACGTTTTTATTTCGGAAATCGAAGGCGATCTCCTGCTGAATCAGTTGATCACAACGGGCAAAGCTTGGATCAATGTATGGGAGGGCTCGTTGATCGATGCGAACACCGTCAAGATTCGCGACGAGCGCACGTATAACCAGCTCAAGAGCGGCCTCTGGGGCGACCTGCAGCTGACGAACTATACCAAGGACACCAGCGGTAACAGCGTTTACACGGGTGCGGCGGAGAACAAGATTCTCGAGACGATTGCCACCTTCGAAGCCGGCAAGCAGGCGGAGTATGCCGCCTACTGGCAGTTCGCCGCCAACTACGACGGCACCAAGGTGAAACTGAGTGCCACCGAACTGGCGGCCTATCAGGATTACTTTGCGGCGCAGGGTAAGACGCCGGCGGAGATCACGGCGGCCATCGATACGATCGAGACCGCGCGCACCACGCAGTATTTCGTGCTGCAGGAGCAATTCACCACCTACTTTGCGGATCGTGGGATGACGTTCCCGACGTCGTTCGATCCGGCTTTTGTCTATACAGCGACGACGGCGAAGAAGAATGATATCCGTGCCAGCGTCAAGGTCTGGACCGAGGACGAGTTGCTGAGCCTGATTGGGTCCGGCCTGCTGAAGACAGTCACCAGCACGCGGGCCGATACCGAAGCGGCGAACATCGTGGCGACCGATGTCACGATCGTCGATGACATCGGTAGCGTGGGCCGTTCTGCAGGGACTCTGCCGATTACGATCGACGGCCACACCTTCACGGAAGCGGAGCGAGTGGCCATCGCCGCCGCGGAGCGCACCGACATTACGTATGTCGGCGGGGCGACGATCTCGGCGACCGTCAATTTCGTGGCCGCGTCGGGCGGCAACCCCGCGAAGATCGTCCGTTCCAACGGCACCTCATGGACGGGCTTGTCCGTCGGCATGGGCATCCGTCTGACTGGGGTCAGCCTCAATGCCAACCGGGACGAGAGCTTCTATACGATCGCAGCGATTAGCGGCGATACGATCACGCTCGCCAGCGGCGACAACGTGCTGAACGAAAGCAATCGCAGCATGACCGTGCTGCCGATCGTGCTCGACCCGCTCTTCGCGGCGCAAGGCACGGCCTCGAACGTCGAAGTCACGTTTACTTATCAGGGCTACAACGCGAGCGGTCAGCGTCTCGGCGACACCATTACCCGCACGAGCGGAAGCTGGACGACGGACGGCTATGTCGCCGGTTCGCTGGTGCGCGTGAGCGGCGCCACGGCGAATGCGACCGACGACGCCGAATATTTCACCGTGGCGAGTGTCAGCGCCGACGGCACGGAGCTGATCTTGAATCCGCGGGATCGGGTCGTCACCGAATCGACCGCGACGACACTTGCGTTCACGCGTGGCGTGAAGCCCACCATCACCTCGATTCTCATCGCGCAGCGCGACGATGTGAACTTCAAGGCGTCGGGCAACATTACGATCTCGGCCGGCGGCAATGTCCTCATCGGTTCCGCGCCTTACAAGGGCCAGGAAGCCCCGATGAACATCCTCAGGGTGGCCTCCGGTCTGGCGAGCACCCCTGCGAACGAAATTCGCATCAAGAGCTCGGAGAGCATCGTGAACAAGGCAGCCTCCGGCCAGCCGGCGGTCGTCGGTGGTGATCTTATTCTCGAATCGGGGCTCGGATCGATCGGGAGCTACTTGTCGCCGTTCCTGACTGACCTGCTCGACGGCAAGACGCTCACCGCGCGTGCGACCGGCGACATCTATGTCTTCGAGCACTCCGACGATCTTGCCGGAGACATGTATCTCGAGAGCGCCTATTCCCAGTCGGGCACGGTGCACCTCGAAGCCGATGGCTCGATCCTCGACGCGACGAACAACGGCCTCGTGAAGATCAAGGCCGGTCGCATCGAACTGAAGGCCGGCAACGCGATCGGTTCCGCCGACACGAACGGAATCCCAGATTACATCGAGGTCGATCTGGCCGATCCAGGCACGCTGACCGCCGTGGCCGATGGCAATATCTGGATTGCCGAAACCGCCGGCAACCTCAACGTCCGCGCCGTCCTTTCGGTGAATGGCGACGTGGACCTCGTCGCGCCGGTCTCCATCCTCGACGCTGCGGATGTGGCCGATTCGACCGATCCGGATTTCTACAGCCCCACCGGCACCTCCACCGATGTGACCACGGGGGTCCGTCCCGCCGCGAACATTCTCGGCAACAAGATCAAGCTCACGGCGACTCTCGGCAGTATCGGAGCCCTCGACAATCCGCTGGAAATCGACAGCGCCTATTCCACCAGCGGCAGCAGCAGCACGCTGACGGCGGTGAGCGGTGACAACGCCTTCGTCGAAGAAACGAGCGGCGATCTCTATCTCAAGACGGTGCAGGTCGGCGACGGTCTGACCGCTTTTGTCACGAACCCCGTGGGCAGCATTTACAACGGCAACGTCGGCTTCGACAACGTCGTGTCGGGCAAGCTCTGGCTCTTTGCCGCGAACAATATCGGAACCTCGCAAAACCCGATCGCGACTCGCGTCGGCAACGTTAAGGGACTGGCCACAAGCGGCAATGTCTTCGTCGAAAACACCGGCGCAGTCACTGTGGGTGGCGTCACGGGTGGCGGGGCGGATGCGTCGGCTGCCGGCATCAAGGCGGGTGGCGAAGTGCGACTTGTGGCCCACAGCCCGATCGTCGTCGGCCTGGATATCCTTTCCGCGAGCAACATCGTTCTGATTTCGAACGACAACGCAATCCTTCTGCCCGACGTCATCCGGATTCTCCCCGGGGTTAAACTGAAGACGACGACTGCGGGCAGCGGCGACATTAGTCTGCTCTCGGGCGATGACATCATCATCGATGCCAATGCCTCGCTCGATGCCGCGGGCGCCGTCGTTCTCACGAGCGATTACAACAAGGCCGACGTGGGCCTGGCTTCCATCACGATCGATAAGGCAGCGATCAAGGCTGCGACGAGCATCACGGCTAACTCCACGGCTGAATTTTTGGCCAAGAATGGGACGAGTCTCACCGCTGGGACGAATATCTCCATCACCACGTCGGGGGTGGGTTCGGCGATCACGGTGGACGCTTCGACGCTCGACGCGACGGGCTCGATCAGCCTGAGCGCCGGCGGCAATGTGAGCGCGCTGGCCGCCGCGCAGTTGCTGGCGGATACCAACATCACCATTCAGGCGCTGAATGCCGGCTCGACCGTGAAGGTGGATGCTTCCACGCTGAACGCCGGTGGCTCGATCAGTTCCACCTCCGCCGGAAAATTCGACGCGCTTGCGGCGAGTTCTCTCACGACCGGTTCCGGCGATATCGCTATCACCACGACCGAAGCGGCTGCCACAATCACGGTAAGCGCCTCGACGCTCGATGCCGATAAGAAAGTGGTCGTGCAGTCGGTGGCTGGCTTCAGCGCGCTGGCCGCAAGTAACCTTGCCGCCGGGACCGACATCTCCCTCAAGACTACCGGGGTGGGTTCCGCGATTACAGTGGACGCCTCCACCTTGGATGCAACCGGCTCGATCAATGCGAATGCCGGTGGGAATGTCAGCGCGCTGGCTGCCGCGCAGTTGCTGGCGGATGCCAATATCACCATTCAGGCGCTGAACACGGGCTCGACCGTGAAGGTGGACGCCTCCACGCTGAACGCCGGTGGTTCGATCAGCGCGACGTCGGCCGGGGAGTTCGACGCGCTCGCGGGGAGTTCTCTTACGGCTGGTTCTGGTGATATCGCCATCACCACGACTGAAGCCGCGGCGACGATCACGGTGAGCGCTTCGACCATTGACGCTGACAAGAAAGTGACCGCCCAGTCTGCTGCCGCGTTCAACGCGCTGGCCGTCAGCACGATCGCCGCCGGAACGGATATCTCGATCACCACCACCGACGCGGGTTCCGCGATCACGGTGAATGCTTCGACGCTCGACGCGACGGGTTCGATCAACGCGAGTGCCGGTGGAAACGTGAGCGCCATCGCGGGCGCGAAGTGGCAGGCGGATCAAGATATCGTGATCGAGGCGTTGAGCGCCGGTTCGACGGTGACGGTCAATGCTTCCACGCTGGATGCTGGCGGTTCGATCAGTTCGACCTCGGCGGGCAAGTTCGACGAACTGGCGCTGAGCAAGCTGACCGCGGTAGCCGGCAATATTACGATTCAGACGAACGAAGCGGGCGCCGCGATCACGGTGGACCACTCGACGATCGACGCGGGCGGTTCTGTGACGGCGACGGCGGGTGGAGCGATCACGACGAACGCGGCGACGATCGGTGCCGATGGTTCGATCGGTGCGACCGCGGGTGGGAATGTGAGTGCGACGGCTGGGACGAGCTGGACCGCCGGAGTGGACCTCACGATTCAGGCGCTCCAACCCGCTTCGACCGTGACTGTGAATGCCTCGACGCTGGACGCCGGTGGCTCGATCAGTTCGACCTCGACCGGGAAGTTCGACGCACTCGCCGCGAGCACGCTCGTGGCGCACGCGGGCAGCATTGCCATCAAGACGAACGAAGCCGGTGCCGCGATCACGGTGGATCACTCGACGATCGACGCGGGCACGTCGGTGACGGCGACGGCGGGTGGCACCATGACGTTGAACGTGTCCACGGTCGATGCCGGGACCAAGGTCACCGCTCAATCGGCTGGCGAATTCGACGCGCTGGCCGGCAGCACGGTGACGGCCGGAACCGATCTCTCGGTTACGACGACGGAAGTGGGATCGGCGATCAAGGTAGATGCTTCCACCCTGGAGGCGGGTGGTTCGATCAGCGCGACGGCTGGTGGCAATCTCAGTGCGACCGCCGCGACGAAGTGGACTGCGGACGGCGACATCACGATCCAGGCGCTGAACGCGGGTTCGACGGTGACGGTGAATGCTTCGACGGTGGATGCGGTGGGTTCGCTCAGTTCGATCTCGGGTGGGAAGTTCGAAGAACTGGCGGCGAGCACGGTGAAAGCGCGCAACGGCAGCATCTCGATCACGACGAACGACGTAGGCGCGGGTGTGAAAGTGGACACCTCGACGGTGGGCGCCGGCACATCGCTGACGGTGAACTCCGGTGGTGACGTGGCCATCCTGGCGAACACGGGCGTGACGGCCGGAACGGATATCACGATCAACGCGGACCAGCCGACCTCGACGATCACAGTGGATCATTCGACGGTGGACGCGGGTGGGAAGATCACGACGCACTCGGCTGGGAAGGTGGACGTGAACACGGCGTCGGTGACAGCCGCTGGCAACGTCTCGATCACGACGACGGACACGGGAGCTGGGATCGACCTGACGACAGCGACGGTGGACGCGGGTGGCTCGATCACGACGAACTCGAAGGGTGCGTTTAACGCAACGGTGACGACGTCGGTGACGGCGGATGACAGCATCTCGATCACGACGAACGACGTGGGAGCGGGCGTGAAGGCGGACGCTTCGACGGTGGGCGCCGGCACATCGCTGACGGTGAACTCCGGTGGTAGCGTGAACGTGCTGGCGAGCAGCAACGTGACGGCTGGGACCGACATCACGATCCAGGCGCTGAACGCGGGTTCGACGGTGACGGTGAATGCTTCGACGGTGGATGCGGTGGGTTCGCTCAGTTCGATCTCGGGTGGGAAGTTCGAAGAACTGGCGGCGAGCACGGTGAAAGCGCGCAACGGCAGCATCTCGATCACGACGACGGATATCGGGGCCGCGATTACGGTCGATCACTCGCTGATGGATGCGGGCGGCTCGATCGCCGCGACGGCCGGGGGCGACTTCAATGCGCTCGCCGCTGCCTCGGTGAAGGCTGGTGCGGACATCACTGTGAAGGCGGAGAACCCCGGCGCATCCATTCACGTGAACGCCTCCACGCTTCGTGCTCAATCGAACCTCACGGCGAAGGCGGGCTTGGACCTCGATGCTTTCGCGGTGGCCAAGCTGACCGCGGTGACCGGCAATATCGCGATCACGGCGGGTCGCAACGTGACTCAGTCGAGCGACAGCGAATTTATCGCGGGCACGAACATCACCATCGATGCCGGTTTCACTGGCAGCACGGCGATCAACCTGCACGGCTTGAGTCAGTCGAATTCGCGCATCGAAATCCGCGGCGACTTCGGGCCGGACACGATCTACTCGAACGGCACACTCCAGACCACGACGATGTTCATCGATGGCCAGGGCGGCGACGACACGATCACGCTCGAAGGCACGTTGATCACGGCTTCGTCGGAAGTGCGCGGTTCGGGCGGCAATGACTTCATCACGCTGCGTCCGGCTTCGATTACCGGGCACTTTACCGTGCTCGGCGGCGATGGCACCGATCTGCTCCAGGTCGATCGACTGCCCTCCCTGACTACACAGCACGATCGCGGCACCGGCACACTGGTGCGCGATACGGTTGATCTCGACGGTGGCGCGCTGGCGGACAACTACCTGATCTACACGACTGGAAACAGCGACGTCCGCATCAATGTCCACGACACCGGCGCCCTCGGCGACGGCGCGGATATTCTCACCATCAACGGCGTGACCGGCGGTGCGGCGAACCAGGACGACGTGTTCCTCCTGCGCGCTGAATTCATCGCCCACCTGCAGCCGCTCACGCCGGATGGGGTGGACTTTGCAGCCAGCTACGAGCGGATCAACTACGACACCACCGTCAACGTCCTCCGCGTCAATGGCCGCGAAGGCGACGACCGCTTCTACTCCGACGACAACAGCGCCATCACCACGCTCGATGGCGGCGCGGGTAAGGATACGTTCCAGATCGGCCAGATGTTCGGCCTCGATCGGGTCGCGCCGAATGTCGCCGCGGGCGATGAAATCGCGACGGTCGAGACGACTGCAGGCTTCCTCAGCCGTGGCATCAGCTTTGCCACCACGATCTACGGTGGTGACGATAACGACCGCTTCACCGTTTACAGCAATCAGGCGCCGCTGAAGCTCTTCGGCGAGGACGGGAACGACAACTTCCAGATCCGCGCCTTCGTGCTGAAGAACTCGTCGGGCGTCACGACTTCCGACACCCTCGTGGGTGGCGGTTCGGGCGACGACAATGTCGAATACAACCTGAACGCTCCGGTCAGCATCGACGGTGGCGCGGGCGTCGATACCGTGTCTGTCATCGGCACGGAAGCGAACGACAACTTCGTCATTACCAAGGACGGCGTGCTCGGCGCGGGCCTCAATGTGTCATTCACGACGGTCGAGAATCTCGAAGTCGATGGCATGGAGGGCGACGACCACTTCTTCATCCTCAGCACCGATCCGGCGGTCGTGACCACGATCATCGGTGGCCTGGGCAACGACACCTTCGACGTCGGCGGCGATGTGACCAGCCGCATCGTCGCGGAATCGGTGGAAGGCACGAGCAGCTACATCAATCATACCGTCAACAGCGCCGACCCGGCCTACAACGGTATCTTCGCGGCGGGCGTGCAGCTCAATGCGGCAACCGGCCGGACCGGCACAGTCATCCTCTCGAAGCGCTCCACCACGTTGGGTGAAGACAGCGTCGCCGCCTCGGCTCAGGATAGCTTCACGATGAAGTTTGCGGTGCCCGCGCCCGCGACTCCCACCACGGTTTACATCACCGTTTCGGCCGCGCTGTCGCCGTATCAGGACGGGCTCGCAGGCGGCGAATCGGTCGAGATTTCCACCGACGGCATCAACTTCTTCAACTCAATGGTGCTCACCTTCGATTCCACGCAGGGCGGCGCCCTTGCCTGGAATCGTGAGCAGACCATCTACGTCCGCGCCGCGCACGACACCGCCGCGGAAGGCGAACGCACCGTTGTCATCAGCGCATCCACCGAAAGCGCCGATCCGGCATTCAACCGACTGAACGTCTCGAACTTTGAGGCCAAGGTCATCGACGACGACAAAGCTGGCGTGTTCGTCCAGGAAACCGTGCCGGGGGCTCCGGTGGTGGAAGGTGATGCCCAGGGCGTCGTGCACAACGTCGTGCTCACGAAAGCGCCGAAGCTCGGCGAAATCGTGAAGGTTAAGCTCGGCTTCGACGCGACGCAGTTGATCGCGGCTGCCGCCTATGGTCTGCAGGCCGGACGCTTCGACTCGGCGACGAACACGATCACGTTTGACTCGACGAATTGGAATCAGCCCTTCGGCGTGCGTCTCACTGCGGTGGACGACAACACGGTCGAAAATCCGCTGGTCAAGAGCATCACCCACACGATTGCCAGCACCGATCCGACCGGATTCTACGCCGGCTTCACGGGGGTGCCGCAGATCAACCTCACGCTTCGCGATAACGACATCGGCGGCGTGATTGTCACGCCGTCGGGCGATGGCACGGTGGTGTCTGCAACGCAGAGCGATACCTACACGCTGCAACTCACCAAGGCGCCGACCGCGCCGGTGAAGGTGAACATTTTGCTCGATGGCAATGAACTCGTGTCCGCATTCGATTCGGGCGACACCCGCTTCCACGCGGCGGCGGGCACTGAACCCGCCCACGTTGAGTTCGACGCCTCGAACTGGAATATTCCGTTCACGGTCAAGGTGGACATCAATCCCGGGGCTGTGCCGCCGGTTGGTCAGCCGCAGGCGCAGTTCGCCGCACAGGCGCACATCGTCTCAGGCATCGCTGGTCCGCTCTTCCTCGAAGGTGGCGTGATCCCGGGCAAGGATCGCACGCTCCGGCTGCCGGTAACGTTGCCGACGGAAAATCGCACGCCGGGCACGCCGGTCGTTGCGGGTGATCCGAACGCGCCGCAGGTGGATCGCCTGAACGTCTTCAACGACGGCAGTGTGGCCGACGACATCGGTCACCTTGGCACAGCCGTGAATGCTTCGGGCCTCGCCGCGATTTACGAAGTGCCCACCGCCACGATGGCGGCGCAACTGGCAGAGTTCACGAAGGTCGATGGCCTCGGCATGGGCAATGGCCTGTCGATCGACTTCGGCACGCCGGGCATTCCGGATGTGCGCACCTTCGACGGCGGCTTCACCTATCACAGTCTCGAGATCGTGAAGGTGCTGCTGGGCGCTGGAAACGATCAGTTCACCGTGAGCAGCACCCCCGCGGGTTCGATCACCGCGATCCATGGCGGCGGTAACTCGCTCGTCAATGGCGTGGTCGGTGGCGACACCATCACGGTCACCGGCGGCGGTGGGTTCAACTCGCCGCTCGTCATCTATGGCGACACGTCGCAGGATGGTTCCGATTACGCGGGCAACCTCGGCAAGAGCGCTCTCGCGCGGCCGTTTGTCTATTCCGGCAACGACGTCGTCGACGCCAGTTCGACCACCGAAGGTATCGTCATCTATGGCGGTGCGGGCGACGACACCATCACCGGCGGTTCCGGCAACGACCAACTCGCGGGTGGTTCGGGCAACGACGCCATCCACGGTGGTGCGGGCAGTGATCACATTTACGGCGATTCCGGCTTCAACGTGGACCTCGCGGCCCGCGCGTTGACGGTCCCGGTTTCAAATTCGAGCCTGGCCCCGGACAGCGACGCGCTCGACACCGGCGATGACGTCATCTACGGCGACGAGGGGCTGAACGCGATCTTCGGCGATCACGGCATCATCTCGCAGGCGACTGGCACGGAACGCCTCACGAACACGGGCAACATCACCAAGATCGAGACCGCTCGCTCGGCGGATGGTGGCGACGACACGATCACGGGCGGCAGCGTCACCGACTACATCCTCGGCGGCGAAGGCGGCGATACGATCCACGGCCTCGGCGGCAAAAACGTGGTCATCGGCGATAACGGCGTGATCGACATGCTGTTCAGCGACAGCGACCTGGCGACTATCGACCAGATTCGGAGCGTTGATGCGATCAACGGTGGTGACGACCACATAGACACCGGTGCGGACAACGACTTCGTCATCGGTGGCAGCGGTTCCGATTTGATCGTCGTGAGCGACGGCAAAAATATGGTGATCGGCGATAATGGTGAAATCACGATGCCGGGAGCGGTCATCGCGAGCATCGAAAGCACCGACCCGAGCCTGGGTGGCGACGACACGATCAGCACCGGCGTGAACGACGACTTCGTCATCGGCGGAGCGGGCGCGGATACGATCGACGTGTTCGGCGGCACAAATGTGGTGATTGGCGACAATGGCGTCATCGATCTGCTGCTGAATGACAGCGATGCGACGACGATCGATCAGATCCGCAGCACCGACGCAGCGAACGGTGACGACGACAAGATCACCAGCGGTGGCGGCGTGGATTATGTGATTGGCGGCAGCGGATTCGACACGATCACGGTCAGCGACGGCAGGAATACGGTCATCGGTGACAATGGCGCGATCGACCTGAAGGCCGGTGCGGTCACGAAGGTCAGCAGCACCGACCCAGGCGTTGGCGGTGATGACACGATCAGCACCGGCGTGAACGACGATCTGGTGATTGGCGGCGTCGGCGCGGACACGATCGACGTCTTCGGCGGGATCAACGTGGTGGTCGGCGACAACGGAGTCATTGATCTCCTGCAAGACGCGGACGCGAGCACCATCGACCAGATTCGCAGCACTGATGTGGCGAACGGTGGCAATGACAAGATCACCAGCGGTGGCGGCGTGGATTACGTGATTGGCGGCAGCGGCTCCGACACGATCACGACCAGCGACGGCAGGAATACGATTATCGGTGACAATGGTGTCATCGATCTCGTGGCTGGTGCGGTGACGAAGGTGAGCAGCGCCGACCCGAGCGTCGGTGGCAACGACATTATCAGCACCGGCGCGGATGACGATCTCGTGATTGCCGGCGTGGGTGCGGACAAGGTCGATGCGTTCGGCGGCACCAACGTGATCGTTGGCGACAACGGCGTCATCGACATGCTGCTGAACGACAGCAACTCGGCGAACATCGATCAGGTTCGCAGCACCGACGTGGCGCAGGGCGGCGACGACACGATCACGAGCGGTGGTGGAGTAGATTGGGTGATCGGCGGCAGCGGTGCGGACACGATCACAGTCGGTGACGGCCAGAACACGGCCCTGGGTGACAATGGCATCATCGATCTGACGAACGGTGTCGTGACGAAGGTCACCAGCACCGATCCGAGTGTTGGCGGCGACGACACGATCACCTCGGGCGTGAATGACGACCTGGTGATTGGCGGCGTCGGGGCCGACACGATCAAGGCTTCCGATGGGAACAATATCCTGCTCGGCGACAACGCCGTGGTGGATCTCACCGCGACGGGCACCGCACCGTTCACGGTCGATCAGATTCGCACGACCGATGTCTCCCAGGGTGGCAACGACCGCATCGAAAGCGGCAGCGGCACGGACTTCGTGCTCGGTGGCAGCGGCGCGGATACCATCCTCGCCGGTGGTGGCAAGAATGTGGTCTTCGGCGACAACGGCACGGTCGATGTCGAGACTTCCGGCAACGGTCTTGCGACCATCACCAAGCTCACGAGCACCGACCCGAACGTCGGCGGCGACGATACGATCGACACGGGTTCCAACGATGACGTCATCATCGGCGGCGTGGGCGCCGACACGATCACAGCGGGTGACGGCAGCAATGTCGTGGTCGGCGATAACGCGGTGATCGACATGCTGCTGCACGACAGCAACGCGACGACGATCGACCAGGTTCGCACGACGGATGTGGCCGATGGCGGCGACGACCAGATCACGACCGGCAGTGGTGCCGACATCGTGCTCGGTGGCAGCGGCGCCGATACTATCGCCGTCGGCGATGGGAAGAACGTGATCTTCGGCGACAACGGCATCGTGGACATGGTGGGAGGCGGAAACTCGCCGGCTACCATCGCGAAGGTGTTCACGACCGACGTGACTGTAGGAGGCGACGATCGCATCACGAGTGGCACCGGCACCGATGTGGTCCTCGGCGGCGTCGGTGCGGACAACATCTCGTCCGGCGGCGGCGAGGATGTGATCCTCGGCGACAACGGCTTCGTCGATACGGTGGTGAACGACAGCAACACCGCGACGATCGACCAGATTCGCACGACCGATCCGACTGTGGGTGGTGGCGACACGATCAATGCGGGCGATGGCGACAATATTGTCTTCGGCGGCACCGGCGGCGACCAGATCACCTCGGGCGTCGGCAGCGACATCCTGCTCGGCGACCACGGCTTCTGGAGTTCGTTGCTCCCGGCCAATCAGCGTTACCAGTCGATTTTCATCACCGTCGCCGATGGCGCGGGCAACGATGAGATTCACGCCGGCGCGGGCGACGACTTCGTGCTCGGCCAGCAGGGGAACGACCTCATCTTCGGTGGTGCGGGCCAGGACGATATCGTCGGCGGCCACAACGTGCTCTACGGTGCCGATGGCGACGACGTCATCGACGGCGGCGACGAACCCGAAGCGACGGCGGGCGATGGCGCGGATGTGGTCCTCGGCGACAACGGCCAGATCTTCCGCTCAATCGTGTCCGGCAACCCGGAGACGTGGAAGACCTACACGGGGGTCTTTAGTGGTCTGGTGTTCCGCGATGTGGTGCGGTTCGACAATGTGGACCGCGTCGGTGGCGATGACACCATCTATGGCGACGACGGCCAGGACATGCTCTACGGCCAGCGCGGTGACGACACGATCTACGGCAACGATGGCGATGACGAACTGATCGGCGGCTTGGGCAACGACACGCTGTCCGGCGGCGCCGGACGCGACGTCGTGCTGGGCGACGAAGGTCTCATCGTCCGCACCTTCAATGCGGATGGCACGCCGCATTTGAATTCGGATGGCTCGTGGCACCGCGACCTGCTGCTCGAAGATTACGGCACGATCACCGGCGTGCTGAGCATCGCCGACAGCCGGGTGGTCACCAACGATCCCGCCATCACGGAACGTCTGTTCAACGCGGATCTCGTGATCGCTGGCGGCGCCTTCAACGGCAGCACGAAAGTTCAGACCACGACGAAGGCGTGGGATACCAGCCTCACTTTCGTGGATCTCGTCGCGGCCAACAACGACATCATCGATGGTGGCGACGGCGACGATGTGGTCTTCGGCCAGCGTGGCGACGATCGCATGCTCGGCGGTGGCGGAAACGATCTGATGGTGGGCGATTCGATGACGAATGCGCTGACCGCGGAGACCGATCTGCCGAAGGTCCTCACGGTGCTCCGCCTCTTCAGCCCGGATCATCGTCCGGATGGCAACGCGCTCACCGCGCCGGATGGGGACACGGTCAATCCCGATGCGCCGTTCGTGCTGCCCGACAATGGCGTGGTCATTCGCCCCGATGTGACGCTGACGCCGCAGGAACTCGCTTCCGGCACGCCGCAATATCCGATCGACCGCAACCTCGTGCCGTCGCTCACGCCTTACATTTCCGACGGCCTCCAGCGCGCGGCGAATCCGAGCATCACGGTGGTGCCTTACATGGCGTTCGTGCCGGATGTCGTGCACCACGTCGATGCGCTGCCGGGTAACGACCGCTTCAATGTCGATGCCAATGGTGCGCCGGTGAATGATCCGGGCCACGACATTATCTTCGGCGATAACGCGACGTTCTTCGCGCCGATCGTCTCCGGCTTCGCCGCGATCGATAACGCCGTGTCGGCGAATACGACGGAACTGACGGGAGCGCTCAAGGCGTTTCACTTCGCCGGGCTCGACTACGACCAATACCTGCACACGCACAACGGTGGCGCCGGTGCGGCGGGCGAGTCGGTCAATGTGAAGGTCGGCAACGACATCATCTTCAGCGGCGACGGCGACGACGTCATCTTCGGCGACGATGGCCGCATGATGGTGCCCACGCTGGTCGGTCTGCCGGTGTCGTCCGCGAACATCGCGCAGACCGCGGTCCGCTACTACGATTACCTGCGCGACTTCCAGCAGGTCACCGTGGACCTCGAGTTCGCGGTGCTCGAAGGCCACGCGCAGATCCTCAACAAGATGGTGGCGGATGCGAAGGCGGCCGATCCGGTCGGCCCGCTGCCAAATGTCACCCTGCCCGATCCGCACTACCACACGCTCTCCATCGGCAACGACAAGATCGACGCCGGTGCGGGTGGCGACACCGTCATCGGCGATGCCGGCACCGTGCTGGCGCCGTTCATCACGAGCGAACAGTTCAACAACGGCGGCAAAGACGTCACCACGCTGCCGAAGGGCGTCATCCGCGCAACGAACCAGGCGCTCGCGGCGGAAGCCAAGGTGCGCGACAAGGCGCTCGCGCTCGGAATCAAGACGCATCACCTCAAGCCCGAGAAAGACAACGTCAACAAGCACTTCCCGAAGGCGGAAGACATGCGTCGCATCGCGCCGAACTACGAGTTTGCGATCGAGATTGGAAACGACCTCATCGCGGGCGGCAGCGGCGACGACATGCTCATCGGCGACACCGGTGTGATGTATCTCCCGGCAGTCTTCGACAACGCAGCGAACCGGGCGCGCACCGATCTCTCGATCGAAAGCGAACTCAACCGCATCACCGCCGGAATGGCAGGCTACATCGGCCAGGGCGGCGGGAGCCTGCTCAAGACCGCCTACGGCCAGGTCGCGCGTCCGACTTATCAGGAGCGCGGCGGTCGCTTGCGCATTTCGGTTCACACCGAGGGCAACGACACGATCGATGCCGGCAGCGGCGACGATCTCGTGACGGGCGATCATGCGGCCCTCTCCCTGCCGTTCGTTGCGAAGGTGGATGCCTCGCAGGCCGGCGTCTTCACCGGTCGCCTCGACGTTAAGGGCCTCATCAAGAACTTCGGCCACGCGCTGCCGGGCGAGTCGCTCACCCGCGGCGTGATCGTCCACTCCAGCAACACGGCGGCGGGGAGCAACCCGCAGTGGCAGGGCACGCAGGGCCACGACACCGAGATTGGCGGCGACGGAGCCGACGTGCTCTTCGGCAGCACGGACGACATCCTGACCGACAACTCGGGGGTCAACTTCGTGGACAACGATCCGCGCCAGCGCAGCACCCCGCGCCTGCGGGATGCCACCGACTATCAGCTCTCGCCCACCATCCGCAGCTATCTCCAGACGCTCGCGGGCGCCGCGACGGGCATCAAGGTGAACTTCGGCAAGGACGCGCAGATTGGCGCGCCGGTGCACGAACCGCAGGCCGCGGTCGATTTCGTCCTCGATCCGACCGCGACCGGCCCCGCGCCGGTGCTGCCGGCCCATGCGACGATGCCTCCGATCCCGACGCCGGCGGTGCTCACGGTGCCGATCATTCCGGGCGCGGTTCCGCCTCCGCCGGCTACCGCCGCGCCTGTGGAGGAAGCTCTGTCACCCGCTACGCCTGAACCGGGCCTCTTCGCCCGCATCATGCGGAAGCTCTTTTAGTCCAGAGATCCGACCACCAACGTTTCCATGAGTTCCAGCAAACCCAAGCGAAAGAAGGCTGCGACCGAAGCCCCGGCCGAGACTTCTCTGCCACCGCAGCAGCCCGCGGCATTGGCTGTGTCGGTCGCCTCCCCGCGCATCCGCCGCGACGAGTCGAGTGCGAAGCTCTCCTACGCGAATTTTTTCAACGTCAACAGCACGCGCGAAGAAACGGTGCTGATGTTTGGCATGATTCAGGCGAGCCCGAATCCGCGCGAAGAGATTCTTGTCGAGGTGAACAATCGTGTCGTCCTGACGCCCCATGCGGCGAAGCGACTTCACCTCATGCTCGGCCGCGTGCTGGATCAATACGAAACCCGTTTCGGCCCGCTGACCGCTGAATCCCGTTAACCCGCCTTTCCAACCACGTCACCGAACTCATTCCATTTTTCCCATGAAGAAAACATCCCGTCTCCTTTCCATGAACACGCCGTCTCCTGCATCGCTGAAACGACAGGGCACCATCGAGTGCCTTGAAACCCGCATTGCACCGGCCTCGGTCGTCACGCCGGCCACCTTCACCTACACCGACGCGGATGGCGACTCGGTGCAGGTGCAGATTTCGGGCAAGGCGGGCGAGGTGGAATTTCTCGATGCGTTGGGT
>JBGAGV010000038.1:0-75026 GCA_044226525.1 Chthoniobacteraceae bacterium
GTCGGCGAGAAGAACCTTCAGAATGCGGTGAAAGAAGCGATCAGAGCGGCAGGCATCGATAAGGCGGCAAGTTGCCACACGTTCCGGCACAGCTTCGCCACGCATTTGCTGGAGGGTGGCTACGACATTCGCACCGTGCAGGAGCTGCTCGGGCACAAGGATGTGAGCACGACGATGATTTATTGCCGAGCAAAGCGCCTCACGCTTCGCTCGCCCTGTCGGGCTGCCTGGCGGCAGGCCATCTCGTCGCCGGCCCAGCGCCTCGATTCGCATGTGCTGAACCAGCCGGGGCTGGGGGTGAAGTCGCCGCTGGATTGAGCAAAGGGGAACGTGGGAACAGGGGATCCGCAGATGGGGCGGAGGGGGGACGGCGGGAACTTTTGAAGCAGGAAAACAGGAAAACAGGAGAGGGGCGGAGCCGGGCGGGCGAAGGTGGGGCGTTCGTGGGTCGGAGCCGGGGGCGGGCAAGGGTGGTTCGAACGCGGTTCCTGCTCCATGCCTTGAGCTTCGCCTGGCCGGAGGCCGCTCTCTCTCATCGACGCCATCTGCGGCCCGATCCCTTCGCCATCTGGAGTCCCCCCCGGTAAAACCGGAACCCACGGAACGGAGAGACTGGGCGGTTCGCGCGAATTGATGCCGGAGGCGAAATTAGGCGCCTATGAAAATACTCACGCGGTCTGGGAATCCTTCGGAAGGCGCGGCCTCCTCGACGCCGCAGCGCCCGAAACGTTCGGTGAAAAAAGATCCTCCTGATCCGCTCCATCCACCGCATCCGCTTGGGCTGGCGGCGGACGCCGGGGGCATCGCGCTCCTGACGGGTCGCAAGGTCCGCTCGGATTGCGTCCTCAAAAATATGCCTCGCGCCAGACAGGAAGAAATCATGGCCTGGTGCGAAGCTGGGCGCGACGGCTCCGGCTCGGGCCGCGGCGGGGTCGCCTTTGCCCGGGAACAACTCGCCACCGAAGGCATCGACGTGGCGATCACTTCCCTGCGCCGGTTCTGCGCCTGGTTCCAACTGCGCGAACTCCTCGAGCAGGCCCGCGACAGCGAAGAGCTCATCGACCTCGACCCCGCCGAAATCGTCCGCGCCCATGCCTGTGCTCAGAAGCTTCTCCTCGACCTCGCCCTGGCCGAGCGCAATGCGCGCCTGCTCACCCTGGCCACCGCCGCCGTGGATCGCCAGCGCCGCCTCGATTTGCAATCCGCCCGGGACACCTGGCGCCAGCGCCAGCGGGAACGTCAATGGACTCAAACGGTCGCCCTGCGCGAGAAGGCCCTCCAGCTCGCCCGCGACCGGTTCGAGGATTCCAAGCTGCGCTACGAACGCGCCCATCAACCTCCGCCCAAACCCACCGGCCTCACCCCCGAAGTCCTCCGCCAGATCGAAGAAGCCGCCAAACTCCTCTGACTCATGGAGCGCCGGCGTCCCCGCCGACCACGATCCTGCCACGCGCAGCGTGCACCCTGACCCATCAACGATCAACCATCCACCATCCACCCGCCGCCACCAACAGACACAATAAACACACTATTTCCCAACCGTGGCATTCACGCCCTGGTTCCCAAGTTGCCAAATAACCACCTACTTGAGGTGCGACACATATTCGACGACATCGCGCAACTCGCGCTTGGTGAGCATCTCGCCAAGGCCCGGCGGCATCCCGCTCGGTGCCACGTCGCGTTGCTTGATCTCCACCTTCTTCAGCGTCTCTGGCGGCTGGCCGGTGCCGGGCGCTTGCAGCGTGAGCGACTCGGGCGTTTCGGCCTTGAGGATGCCGGCTTTGATGTCGCCGCTGGTCATGGTGCAGATGACCGAATCGAACCCGTGCGCGATCTTCGCGTTCGGATCGACGATCGACTCAAGGATGTAACGGCGGTCGCCACGCTTGGAAACCTGGCTGAGGTCGGGACCGGCTTCGCCGCCGCCGCCGTTCACCTTGTGACAGCGGAAACACTGCGCGATGGCGTGTTCCTTGAAGATCCGTTCGCCTTCCTCGCGGTTGCCCCCGGCGAGAGCGAAGGCGAAGCGCCCGAGTTTATCGGCGGCGGCCTGAGCGTCGAGCCATGCGGCGAGCTGTGCTTTTACTGCGTCGTGTTTCGAGGCGGCTTCGATCAACTCGAGCTGCGCTTCAGCGGGAATCCTGCCTGCCTTCGCTTCGTCCAGAAGCGAGGCGAGGGCTTGATCGGCAGCGGCGCTCTTCAATCCACCGAGCGAGCTGATGATCTGAGTTTTGTCCGCAAGATTGGCGCTGGGAAAAGCCGCACGCAGTTGCTGTGCAGCCTGCTCGGGATCGAACGCGCCGAGCATCGCCGTCGCGGCGACCCGCACGCTGCTGTCGGAATCCTTCGCCGCGAGCCGGACGGCGTCCGCGAGTTTGGAATCGTTCAGTGCGGCCAGCGTCTTGAGCGCCTGCGCCCGGATACTGGCTTTCGCCTTCGCGTCGCCCACGAGCGCGAAGACAGCCGCGCCGGCTTCTTTCACTTCGAGCGCAATGGCCGCTTCCAACGCGGCGCCGGTGACGGCAGCCGATTGCGGCGCGAGCACTTGCGGCAGGACTTTGGCAAGTGCGCTCGCGGCGGGTCTGCCTGCACGCGCGGGGAGCGGCCGATAAACGCCCGCCACGCGATCACGTGCCGGGGGCTTCGCCCACAGGCTGAGCAGGGTGAGCGCTTCGACCCGCAGCGATTCCGGATTCGAGGAGTTGGCCGCATAGTCGGCGAGTCCAGCGGCATCGCCGCTGCGGAAGGCGGCGTCGAGAACGCGCAGCGTCAATTTGTCGTCCGTGAGCGGTTTGGCGAGGAACTTCGCCAGCGTCGGCATGGCCGCTTCGATGCCGCCGTCCACGATCGCCCGCGCAGCTTCCTTCACGATCATCGGGTCATCGTTCGCGAGGAACTTCGCCACCAGCGGACTCTTCAGTTGCCGCAGCGCGAGCAGACCGCCGAGCTGCGCGGGTTTCGAGGGCCGCCGACCGAGCGCGGCGAGCAGTTCCGGCCTGGCATAAGTCGCCAGCACCTGCACCGCCGCGTGGCGCACGAATTGATCGCGGTCCGCATTGCGATCGAGCAGGCCGATCGCCAGATCGGCGGCGGCGGGATTGCCGATCTTCGCGAGGGCCTGCGCAGCGAAGAACTGAATGCGCGGATTGTCCTGCTGCACGGCTTTTACCAGTGGTATGAATGCGGCCGCGACCTTGCCTTCACCGAGCACCTTGATCGACTGAGCGCTGACTTCCGCATCCGCGTCCGAAGTGAGCGCGAGCAGGGGATCGAGAATCTTCGCGGCCGAGCCCGGCGTCTTGTAATCGGCAACCCGCGCGACGTGACCAAGGCCCCAGATGCCGTGCAGACGCGCGAGCCCGGCGCCCGATTTGGCGACCGCGAGGAAATGCTCCGCGGCATCGGGTTTCCCCGCCAGCGCCCACTGGGCGCGCAAGCGCACGCGTTGATCGGCGTGGCCGAGGAGCTTCGCGAGTTCGTCGCTGGAGCGTTGCTTGAAACCTTCGCCGAGCAGCTTCTTCACTTCGGCGATCTGCGCAGCCTGTGCTTTTTCCACTTCAGAGTTGTTGAGCCGGAAAATGCGGCCGCGGCCCTGGCCTTCCCAGCCTTCACCCCATTCAGTGAAATAGACTTTCGAGTCCGGCCCGAAAGTCACGTCGGTTGCCTGCACATGGTCGATGAACGACGCCGGCGATTTCTCGACGGCGAACCCGGCGCCATCTTCCTTCACCTTCCACCACGCGATTGCCGACTTCGCGCTCGAACCTTTGAAACCACACACGAGAAACGAGTCGTCATATTCCGCCGGCAGGCCAGTGCCCGGATTGTGCACCACGCCGCTCGGGCCATCGGGGATGTTCATGATCGGCGAAAGCACCCACGCCGGCGTCTCGGCCATGCGCGGCTCCCACAGATGTTCGGTGAGCCACATGTTATTTACCTTGCCGAGCGGAGGATGCTGCCAGCCCACCCGCCAGCCCGAGTCGCCGCCCTCGACCAGATACACCCAGCGCTCGCGGTCGCCTTGGTCGCAGTCGTTGTCGCCGGTAAACAGGTTGCCGTGATTATCGAAGCCGAGCTCCTGCGGATTGCGCAGGCCATGGTAGAACATCTCGAGGTGCGAGCCGTCCGGTTCGCAGCGGAAGACCGCGCCTTCATCGGGGAAGGCGAGCGTCTTGCCTTCTTTCGTCACGACATGCGCGCCGCGATCGCCGAAGGAGAAATAGAGCCGCCCGTCCGGTCCCATGATGAGCCCGTGCATGTCGTGACCCGTGAAGCTGAAGCGCACCCCGTAGCCGAAGCTGAGCGACTCCCGTTTCTCCGCCTTGCCCTCGGCAGTTGTGCCGCTGAAGCGCCAGAGGTTTGGAATGTTCGTGCACCACACCTCGCCGTCATGAGCGAGCACGCCGGAGTTGATGCCGTCGAGCATGGTGTTCATCCCCGCCGCGTAGCTGCTGGAAAAGTCAGCTTTGCCGTCGCCGTTGCGGTCTTCGATGAGGCGCACTTCTTCCGTTTCAATTTCGAGTTGCTGCCAGTCCTTGGGGAAGTTGCGCTTGATCGACGCGATGCGGTCGTCCGTCGTGCGGCAGGCCATGTCGTCTTCCAGCATGAACATGTAGTGCCGGATATCGAGGACGCTTGTGCGATAGCGGAAGGTCTCTGCGACGAACGCGCGTCCTTTCTCGTCGATGTCGAACGAGACGGGATTGCCCAGCATCGGCTCAGCGGCCCACAGTTCCGCTTTGAATCCGGCGGGCAGTTCGAACTTTGCTTCCTGCTTCTGCGGGTCGTCGCTGGCTTGTTGAAGTTGCGGCTCGGGAACGCGGATGGCCGGCTTGAGTTCGCCACTCTTTCCACCTCCCCCGGAGATCTCCGCGGCGAAGGCCGCGATGGGCAGCGAAAGGATAACGGGAACGATAGAAACGCGCATAGAGTGAAAAGGGGCGCGCAGCGTAGAGAAGAATGAAGGCGACGCAATCGGAACGCGGATCGCAGAGGATCAAAAAGCGGCGACTCGTCCGGCTCCCCGCAAGCTGAGGTCGCAATCGGGGGAGGGCCTGATTTTCAACCACTTGCGAAGAAATGAACATCCGGGCTCACCCACCGTGTCGATTCGTCCCGCAAATCAAAACCAACCAATGAATAAACTCACCCTTACGTTTGCTGCTGTCCTCTCGTCGCTTGCCAGCTCCTATGCCGGGCCGATGGTCTCCTCCGGCAAGGAATCCAAATCGATCGTGCCCGCGCCGACGCCATGCTTCGGCGATCACGAGTTTCAACTCGATCTATTCGGCCAATACTCCGTTGGTGAAGGCCCGGATCACGCCGGTCCGTTTGCCGATCACGGCTGGGGCGGTGGCGTGGGGCTGAACTATTTTTTCAGTCGCAACATCGGTATCGGCGTCGATGCGGCCTGGCTTTACGGGAAAGAGAATGCTGCCGTAGCCGACGTGGGCTCCCGTGGACGGCACACCACCATTCACAACTTCAGCGGCAGCGTGATCTTCCGCATGCCCATCGATGACAAATGCCTCGCGCCTTACGTGTATGTAGGTGGCGGCGTGGCGGTGGATGGCGAACAATGGGCCACGGCGCATGCGGGTGTCGGCGTCGAATACCGCGTGGTTCCGCAGAAGGTCGGTCTCTTCCTCGACGGTCGCTGGACCTACTACGGCGATCGCTTCGAGCGCGGGGATCAGAACAACTTTGCGACGCGCGCGGGCGTGCGAGTGATCTTCTAGTTCTGCTTGCGTCCACGGTTTACTCTGTGGCCGGGTTCTGTGAGCCCGGCACACAGCGTGTGCGACACACGCGAGGGATGGGGGAGAGCCGATTCTGGAGACGCCATGTTTCGAATCGTCTTCGCCGTTTTCGCTCTGCTGGGGAATATCGCATGGGCGGACCACCAGTCTGCATTTGAAGCTTTTCGGAATGTGCCGATCGAAGAAGGCCTTCGCCTGGCGCGAATCGGAGCCAGCGAAGGGGCGCCGGTCCCGGAGAGGTGGCATTTCATTGTTTACGATCCCGCTGCGGAAAACGGATTGTGCGACTACGTGGTAGCGGATGGGCGAGTGGTGGCGCGCAATGGCATTTCGCAGTTCGCCCGGGAGGTGCAGCCAAGGGACGTGCTTCCCTACCGTTCGGTGCGAGTCGATTCGGACCGTGTCGCTGCCGTCGTGGCGCGATATGCCGACGCTAACGACGTCGAAGTTGGGTCTCTGAATTACGAACTTCGTAAAGAGCCCCTCGACGCCCAGCCGGTCTGGAAAATCACCGCGTTCGATGCGAGAGGCGAGCGCGCGGGCTGGCTGATGTTCGACGCGGGTGACGGGAGCGTGATCGCGCGCGGAGGGGCCTTCGCGCAACGACCCTCTTTGCCGTCGGTCAATGGGGAGCCGTTGTTCGACCCCACCGATGACGACCGTGGGGCGGGTGGCTTTCACCGGCAATCGGCGCTTGAGGCCATGCCGCGCGAGCCCGAGACTCCGGCTTCGCGCCGCCGACCAATCGAAGTGCGGCGAGCCGAGCCGGTTCATCCCGAGTCTCGCCCGCGGAACATCGATCCCTTCAGGGTCGTGAGAGACTTGCGGCCCTTCTGAGGCCGCGCCAAAATCTTTCTGTTTTGTTACGAGGCTCCGTGTTTTTACGCATGCGGGGTCAGAATACTTCGTGCTTATCTCGGCGGCCTTTTTTTCCAACCTTGCGAGCGGGTTATTTCTTTTCAGTCAATCCCCATTGTTCAGGTCGGTTCAGCGGCTTCACCCTGATGGAAGTGATGGTGTCGGCATTGCTGATCACCGCGGGTTTGGGAAGTGTCCTCGCGATCAATGCGAAGACGGTGCACACGCTGCGCGCCACGCGGCAGGCGGCGGTGGCGAGTCAGGTGCTCCAGCAGCGGGTAGAGATGCTGCGTGACAAACCGTGGCCGCAGATTTCGAGTGCCGCTGCCTTAGCCAACACCATGGGGACGGCCACGGAGAGTGAGTGTGAGCTGGCGGAAGGGAAGATCGACGAGGTGCTGAATATCTCGGCCGTGGCCGCGTCCGAAGCGGGTCCGACCTCGGCCGGTCGTTCTTTTCAAGTCCGGCGCAGGGATGGAGCGGTTCAGGTCGAACAGGACGACGACCTCGGAAGTGAATCGAGTTTGTTGATCTCCAGTTCGATCACCTGGAAGGACCCCAGTGGGGTGCACCAGCGCAATCTTCGCACCATCATCTGCCGCGCGGGACTGACCCGGAGCGGAATCTTCGGCAGCGGCCTCGGTCGCCCAACCACCAGCACCGCCCCATGAGCACGGTCTTGTGAGACGACTATCCACTTTGCCAGCGTTCACGTTGGCAGAGATGCTGGTAAGCATGGCGGCGAGCGTGGTCATCATCGGTGGGTTGCTTCTCGGTTCGATCGGTCTTCACAAAACTCTGCACGAAAATTACGTGTTCACGACGCGGTATTCCGACCAGCGGCGCCTGATCGATTACCTCGCGCGTGATCTGCGCCGCGCTGTCTTCATCGCAGCCAAGGACGCGTCCGGGCTTCCGATTCCGGTGACCGGCAAGACGATCAACATCGATGAAAATGGCAGCCTCGTTTTTACGCTGCCCGGCTACTACCGGAGCAATGTGCCAACTGACGGCAATTACGATCAGGCCTACCCGGTCATTGCCACGGAGCAGGGGGTGGAATACGGCGACTCTTCCGGCGCGGCGCCGACCGTCAATGTGTGGGTGAAAAAGATGTATGTGCCCGAGGAAGGCTGCATCTGCTTTGTGCGCAAGGAGGGGGACACGGTGCAGGTGATCGCGCGCGATGCCGCCACGCTGGGCCTCACGGTGCAATTCGCCGCGGACGAAACTTCCTGCGAAGTGGCGGCGCGATTTACTTCGCCGGTGCGCGGACACGAGGAATTTGTCACCACGTTCGATCATGTGCTGCTGCGCAATTCCGACATCGAGGATTCCGAATGAAGGCGCGCCCGATTCTCACTCGAAACGGCCAAGGTAGCACGCTCTTCGTGACGCTCACGACCTTGGCTGCGCTTTCCTTTCTCGCAGCATTCATGCTGCAGCGGGTGTCTCCGGCGTTGCGCATTGCCTATCAAAACGCCGCCTGGCAGGAAGCGCGTGTCGCGGCGGAAGCGGGTGTCGATGCCGCGATCGGCGACCTGCTCCGCAACTCGACTTCGCCCGCCCCGACCTGGACCGGCTGGAAACAGCGTGCCCCGGCTGGGGGAATCGTCCCTGCGCTCGACTCGACCCTCAAGACCGTGGTCGGCGGTGTGCTTTCCATCCTCGGCAGCCCGGCACGAACGTCCGACCCCATCTTTCTCGACAACGTGAAAGTGTCTTCGGCCAGTTCTGTGCCGACCGAGGTGGACGTGCAGTTGTGGGCACTGCGGCCGGGCGATAGTGCGCGCAAGCCGTGGTATCGCATTCGCTCGATGGCCACGTGCGCTCTGCCTCGTGCTGCGTGGCAGGCGCCGCACAGTCTCGATGTCGCCCTGCGCCGCTTCAGCCTGCGCAAAGTGCGGCCGCAACTCGCCAGGGACGACGTGGGCAATGCCATGACGATTCCCACGCCCAATGTCTCGCGAACGGTCGAGGTGCTCGTGGAACCCATCCTCCCTTTCGAACTCGCGCTCTGGAGTGGTGGTCCGGTGAGCCTTCCCGTCAGCGGCGACTGGTGTGTCGATAGCTACGATTCGCGCGATGCTGCCAAGTCGGGTCCCGGCGGCACCTATCCCGGCAAAACCGATCCCAAAACGCAGGATAACGGCACGGTCGCGAGCAACCTCGGACGCCCCGCGGATTCGCCCTGTGGCGAACTGATTTTTGCCAACGGTGCGCGGGTTCGCGGCACCATCGCGACAAATGGGGGCGACGATCCGAACACCTCCGCACGCGAGAATCTCACCGGGGGAATCGCTATCGATCCCAAACGTGTTCGCGACGATTTCATGCGTGAAATGAAGCCGATTCCGCGTCCAAGTGGCGGCATCCCTTTACCGCCGCCCGTGCTCGGTTTGCCTTATCTCGTCGGCAGTGTGTCAGCCCCAACTTGCTATCGCGTGGTGGGGGATCTCGGCACTTTTAAGATCGCTGCGCCACCCGTCGGCACCGATGGAGCGATCATCATCATGGTGGACGGCGATTTCTCGCTGAACGGCGCCACTCTCACGATTCCCGCCAACGTCTATGTGCAGGTCTTTGTGCGTGGGAACGTCGATTTCCACGACAGTATGATCAATGCCGCCGGGCACGCGGCGCAGCTGCAAATCTACGGCGAAGACTCCAGCCCCGGCCGGCGCCAGATGTTCGGGCAGGGTTCGAGCGTCGTCTCGGCGGCGTTCTTCGGCCCGACCTACGACGCGAGCCTCGACGGCAGTGTGGAGTGGAGCGGCGCGATCGTGGCCGGTTCATTTTCGGCGCCCCACGGTGGCAACGGCGGCCTGCACTACGACGAAGCCCTCGCCTTCATCGGTCCGCCCATCAGCTTCCGCGTCATGCGTTACGTGGAAGACGTGCGGCAGTAAGCGGCGCTAATTTCCTCGCAACGAGTGCAGGTCTGCCGGCGTGTGGAAGACGGTCGCGGGAGAGCTTCGCTGTAATGCGGTGACGTCGGTATAACCCCACGCCACCGCGCCGAAGTCGATGCCGGCAGCTTTGGCTGCTTCGGCATCGCGGAGTTCGTCGCCGATGCTGAGTGTCTCCGCGGGTGAAATGCCGGTGCGTTTCAAGACCTGGCGGAATCGGGAAGCCTTTCCGAAGAGCGACGCGCCGCAGGCGAACGTGGCGAAGAGGCTGGTCAACTTTGGCCCGAGCACCGCGCGGATGTTTGCTTCGGAGTTGGAACTCACGATGGCCAGCGTCAGCCCGCTGGTAGCAAGAGCGGGGAGGACTTCATCCATGCCCGTGAAAAGTTGCAGCGGTTCCGCTGCCATCCGTTCCCGCACGAACTTCCCAACGCGCGGCACCTTCCAGAACGGCAATCCCAGGAAGCGAATGATTTCCCGGGCGCCCATTCTTCGTAGTCGCGCCAATTCTTCCGGTCCTATCGAGGGTAACCCGAAACGCGGAATCGCCTCCTGAAACGCTCGTTGAAATGCGGGAAACGTGTTCGCAAGCGTTCCATCGAAATCGAAGATGAGCAGTTGATATCGCAAGGCGCTAGCTGATGCGGAGGGATGCTTTGACCGCAAGCTCTACTCACGCGCTTCCGATTTTTGGCGCGCCCGGGAGCTTTACCGCGACCAAAGATGGTGTCGTTTACGAATACGCTCGAAATGAAGACACTTTTCTCCACGCTCGCTCTCGCCGTCTTGTTGAATGGATGCGCCCGGGAGACGGCGCGGCCCTTGCCGACGGCTTCACACGTCGATTTGAAACGTTATTCCGGCCGGTGGTATGAAGTGGCGCGGTTGCCCAATTTCTTCCAGCGCGCCGACTCGAACGCCATCGCCGAATACACGCCGAACGCCGACGGTTCCGTGCGCGTGCGCAATACCGAGCTGCGGCCCGACGGCACGCGCAAGGCCATCGAAGGCCGCGCCGATACCGTGCCCGGCAGCGAACAGGCGCGCTTGCGGGTGCGCTTTGGCGGTCTCGCCGGGCTCGCGCCGGTGCCGAAGGCAGGGAACTATTGGATCATCGAAGTCGCGCCCGATTATTCCATGGCGCTCGTCGGCACCCCGGACCGCAAATACCTCTGGCTCCTCGCGCGCTCACCCAAGGCGGACACCGCCAAACGCGACTGCCTGATCGCCAAAGCCCGCTCGCTCGGTTTCCCGGTGGACAAGCTCATCGTCCACCCGGCCCCCTCGAACTCGCCCCAATCTTAGCGGCGCTTAAGAAGTCGGGGGCAGTTTTGCTTCGGTCGGGTCGTGAAAATCGGACAGCCGACGTGCGCGCAGATACACGACCACATTGTTGATCAGGACGATCGGTGTGACGAAAAATGACGCGATTCCCCACCACCCCACGATGGCCGTCCCTGGCGTGTATTCCCAAAATTTCTGCTGCAGGCATGCCTTACATAAATAGCCGTTCACCTGCTTGTGATGCAGGAGAATGATCATCCCGATGTGGCGATGCATGCTCGCTTTCATCGTGGGGACAGCTCGCAGACATAGCTGGCAGGTTTCAGGCGGCGGGCCAGGTGGTTTTCGGATGAAGGAGTTCAGATACCACGTGAACCAGACCAAGCCGCCGGTCACCGCCAGCGTGCCCAGCAGACCAAGCGTCGAGGCAAGATTTTTTTCGTTCCACCACACCCCGAGCACCAGCAGGAGTGCGATGATTGCGACCAGCGAGAGCAGCGCCGAAAGAACGGTCGCGATTCCGATGCCTAACTTCTGCCACGACGACATTTTCTTCGTTTCGGTGGGGCCTGCTTCCATGTTCTCCAGAAGAGCGCACCCACTGGCGCGAGGCAACTCGGAACTACCGGTGATTTCCTTCTGCACGTGGCTTTGACGTTCCGGCGTGCTCCCCGCAGAAGAGTCAAGGCAGGCCAGACTTCTTCACGAAGAAGCAGTTCTGGATGGTGCCGATAAACACGAGCACGCCCGCGCCGAGGCTGAGCCAGGCTAGTCCCTTGCGCCACCATGGCGGGGTGTCGATGAGCAGCAACTCCGGTTCGGTCCCACGGATGAATGCATCGAGCTTGGTGGAATCCTCCGTCCGCCCCCAACTCAGTTCCCACCCGTTCCCCGCATCGAACGCCAGACGCTTGCGCGCACTCCGGCGGTTCCGTTCCTCCATCGAGTCGCGCCGATCGTTGCGCGATGCATCCGCGTGCCGGTAACCTTCCACGCCTTCGATGGTCTTGGAATAGAACTGGAAGCCGAGGATGTGGTTCGAGCCAGTCACGCGAAAGACCCGCGGCCCGGTGCGCTCCAGCTTCATGTGCGGCTCGATCCCCAGCGCAAACGCCATCCCGAGAAAGACGAGAGTGAACGGGAAGAGGATGAGGAAGTTCACAAGGGCTTCCTGGCGCTTCTTCGCTTTCAAATCCGGGGAGTAGATCGACATGGCTGCTGCTTATCTGGCCGGCAGAAAAAAGGCCACTCTAACGCGATGCCGGCCAACTTCGGAACGCACGAAACGATGAGCGCCCCGACCTGCGAGGCTGAATGGCGGTTCTAGTTTTCGGTTGAATGCCAGCGCTTCTCCACCTGATTGCCTTTGTAGCGCACATATTCGGTGTTTTGGCGTCGCCCGCCGGATGACCGTTCGAAAAGGAACGGGCCATCTTCATCGAAGAGGAACGTGAAGGCTGACCACATCGCCCCATTACCCATCCAGCCGAGGCGAGCCTTCACGGAAAACGGAGCGGCGCGAGTCGAAATGATGGCCGCATCGACATCGCTGAGTTGATCGGCTGTAGCGATGAAGAAAGGACGAACGTTCCATCCTTCCGCTTTTCCATGGTGGTCGCGACAGGCGAGCAGGATGCCGCGGAAGCGTTCGTCGTCGGTCCATTCGTAAATGGCGCGATAGATTTCACGGCCATCCCGCGATGCGATCAGATCGACTTTGACCGTGGCGTCCTTGGGCAGAGCTTCCCACGCTACTTTGCCTTTGGCTTTCTTATCTTCGTATTCAATGCTTTGCGTATCGTATTCTACCGTGGGGAGTTTTTCCGAGAGGCGCGTGAGCGGAACGGAATCTGCCCTGATGAATATCGACACGGTCCCTTCCACGCATTGTCCTCGAAGCCGTGGAGGCTCTGTCGCCATGGACGTGATTCCACTTACAACCAGCAGATAGATGAGCTTGGGGAAACCTCGTTTCATCAGTCACTTCAGCTAAGTCGGTAGCATGCGGGTAGCAAACAGAAAACGCCACGGCTGGCGACTACGGGTGGAACTCGATTGATAGTTCCGTTTACAGGCGTGGGTCCACGGGTTCACTCTCCAGCGCGAGCACACCGAAGACGGCTTCATGCACTCGCCGGAGAGGTTCCTTGCGCACGAATCGCTCCAACGATTCGATCCCGAGCGCAAACTCACGCAAGGCGAGCGAGCGCTTCGTGGCGAGTCCTCGCGTGCGCAGGCGGATGAGATTTTCCGGCGCCGTGTATTCCGGGCCGTAGATGATGCGGAGATATTCGCGTCCGCGACATTTCACGGCCGGCTGCACGAGGCCTCGCTTGCCTTTGACGATGAAGTCGGAAGGTTTCACGACCATGCCTTCACCACCGCGAGAGGTAAGTTCCTCCCACCACACGACGCCTTCGGCTTCGCTTTCGGGGTCGGTGAGATCGATCGCGCGATAGGGGGTGGCGACGATGAATCCTCCAGCGAGGCGACCGAGCGTTTTCATATGCCACTCGTGCGGTTGAGCCGTGTGCGTTTTGCCCTCCGTCGCTAGGAGGTGAAAGGGCGCGAGTTTCAGGTCCGCGACCGAATTCACCGGCCAGCAATAGCGGCGGTAGGCGGCCACGTAATCGGTGGCCATCTCGCGCCGTGCGGTGGTGCGGGCGAGCAGATCGGCGACATCGAGCCCACGCGCTACAGCCCCTTCGAGTGCGGCGGTTTCGCTTGTGAGCGATGCCTGAGCGGCCGCGCCCACCGCGGCGTATTGCTGTTTCAGCAGCTCCTGCGCTTTGGCGGACCACGGCATCAGTTCGCAATCCAGGCAGAGCCAGCCGGTTTCAAATTCCTCCCAGAAACCGGTCGCGGTGGCGGTGTCACGAATACGAGCGAGAAAAGCTGCTTCCAGCTTCGTGTCGTCGAAGAACCGGCGACCGGTGCGAGTGATACAAATCCCGATGCCTTCGTCGGTAACACCAAAGCTCTGACGGGCCGAGTCCTCGTCGCGACAAACGATGACGACGGCGCGCGAGCCCATGTGCTTTTCTTCACAAATGACCCAAGGGACGCCCGCGTGACGGAAATAAGCGAAGGCCTCGGACGGGTGTTCCAGCAGCCCCTCCGCCTGGCTGGTCTCGCAGGGCGACATGGTCGGCGGCAGATAGATGAGCCACTTTGGATTGGCGGCAAAACGGCTCATCACCTCCAGCGCAGCGATCGCATTCTCTTCGCGAATGGTCACATTGCCGTGCAGGCGCGTGCCGATGATTCGTTTGCCCATCACGTCGGCCAGATCGAGCACGTCGTCGTGTTGTTGCTGGGCGGAGAGCGCTGGGACGGCGGTCGGAGCGAGGAAGGGGCGCGCCGGTTCTGCGTAGGTGTGCCGCGCGGAGATGGACACGAATTCCTTCTCCGGGTAACGCAGAGCCGTGAGCCGGCCGCCGAAGACGCAGCCTGTGTCGATGTCCACGGTGCGGTTCAGCCACTCGGGTTCGGGCACCGGAGTATGACCATAAACGACGGTGGCCGCGCCTCGATATTCCGCGGCCCAATTGTGACGGACCGGCAGGCCGAACTCGTCGGTTTCGCCGGTGGTCTCGCCATAGAGCGCGAAGTCGCGCACCCGGCCCGAGCCGCGGCCCTGCATGGACTCCTTCATGCCGGCATGAGCGACCACGAGGCGCCCGCCGTCGAAGACATAATGGCTCACCAGGCTGTCGATGAAGTTCGCGACCTGCTGGCGGAATTCCTCTGTCTCCGTGGCGAGCTGCGCGAGTGATTCGGCGAGGCCATGAGTGATCTGCACGTCGCGTCCGCGCAGTTTGCGCATGAGCTTCATGTCGTGATTGCCGGGCACGCAGAAGGCCGCGCCGCTAGCGACGGCATTCATCGCCAGGCGCAGCACCTGCGGAGTCTTCGGCCCGCGGTCCACGAGATCGCCAAGGAAGACCAGCTTGCGCCCGACTGCTGGCCGCACCTGACCAGCCGCCTCGTCCACTTCATATCCGAGCTCTTGCAGGAGCTCGACCAGTTCATCGTAGCAACCGTGGACATCGCCAATGATGTCGAAAGGGCCGCGCTCGTCGCGGCGATTGTTCCAGAGCGGCTGCCGCTCGATGACGGCGGCCTCCGCCTCCTCCATCGATTTTAAAATGTGAACATGGCGGAACCCCTCGCGCTCCAGCTTGCGCAGTCCGCGATGCAACTGCTGCGACTGCTGCCGGATGACGTGCGGGCCGAAGTTACGATCGGGGCGTGATTGATTGCGCTCGTGGGCGAGGCGTTCCGGCACGTCGAGAACGATGGCGACGGGCAGGCAATGAAATTCGCGCGCGAGCTGGACGAGCGGGCTGCGGGACTCGGACTGGACGTTGGTGGCGTCGACGACGACGAGCTTGCCGCCAGCCAGCCGTTTGCGGGCGATGAAATGAAGCACTTCAAAGGCGTCCCGGGTTGCTTCCTGCGAGTTTTCATCGTCCGAGACGAGGCCGCGGCAATAATCCGACGACAGGATTTCCGTGGGCTTGAAATGTTTGCGGGCAAACGTGCTCTTGCCGGAGCCGGAGACACCGACGAGGACGACGAGCGAGAGTTCGGGAATGGCGAGGTTCATCGCGTGAAAACTCCCATTTGAGTGGGTGAACCGACGGCGGGGTCTTCGGGACCAACTGGCAGGAAGCGGGCTTGGTAGCCGAATCGTGAGGCGACCGTTTGTGCCCACGATTGAAACTCGGCGCGGGTCCACTCGAAGCGGTGATCGCGATGGCGGAACTTGCCGGCGGGAAGTGTCTCCCACTTCACGTTGTATTCACGATTCGGCGTGGTGATGACGACCGTCTTCGGCCGGGCAAACTCGAACAGCACTCGTTCGAAGGCGGAGAGCCGTGGCGTGTCGAGATGTTCGATCACTTCGACAACAGCGGCGGCATCGAAGCCCGCGAGGCGTTCGTCGCGATAGATGAGGGAGCCTTGCAGCAGGCGCACGCGCTCTTTTTGCTGGGCCGGCAGTCGATCGAGGCGGAGCCGTTCTGTGGCGATCTCCAGCGAGCGATGCGAAACGTCCATGCCCACAATCTCCGTGAACTGCTTTTCCTTCAGCAGGAGACCGAGAAGCCGGCCTTCGCCGCAGCCGAGATCCAGCACCCGCGCCGCCTCTGTGCTCTTCAGAATCGAAAGCGCTGAGCCGAGACGCTGTTCATTGAGACTAATCTGGCGTTCCACCGCTTCTTCTTCCTGCGCGTGGAGTTCGGCTGCGGCATCGGGATCGGGCTCGTCGTCGGCGGAAAGGCGGGTGAGTGCGTCGTCGATGAGATTGCGCCGATGCTTGAGGTAACGGCGCGTGATCTGGTCGCGTTGCGGATGCGTGGCGAGCCAGCCTCCGCCGTGACGCAGGAGCTTTTGCACTTCGTCGTCGCCCACCCAGTAGTGCTTGTCGTTGTCGAGGACGGGCACCAGCACGTAGAGATGCGAAAGGAGCGAATGCAGCGGCAGGCGCGCCGCAAGTTCGATTTGAAAACACGCGCTCTCGCCCCACTCGGGAAATTGCGCGTCGAGCATTAACCGCCGGGCGGTCACCTCGTAACCGAGCGGCTCGAAAAGCTGGCGCAGAAACGTTTCGCCGCCACGGCATGGCAGAGCGGGGGAGGTCACCTTCAGCGGCAGCGGCAGGTCGGCCAGCTCCGGCTTTTCCTTGCAGCCACCCGAGAGCGCGCTGCCAAAAACTTCCGCGATCGCCACACTGAGAAAGGATGAGGCTACATAGGGGCGGTCGTTGACGTATTGCTCCAGCGCACGTCCTTCACCGGATGGCCCGCGCCGCCCGCGCACCAGGGCAATCGGGTCCACTTCCACAAGAAGGGCGGCGGTGCAGCGCTCTGGAGATGCCTCGGGGTAAAAGACGTGGGCTTTCCCGAAGGTCAGGTCGAACGACTGGGCTCGGGCCGGGTTTTTGCGCAGGAGGAACCCGAGATCGGTCGCGTTTTCGTGGGTGGAAGTGATCGTCAAAAACATGGGGTGGGCCTCGCGCGTTGGGATCCGGGGGGGGGAAACAAAAAAGCCGCCCCGGTTTCCCGAGGCGGCTTTTGTCAGGGTCGTTTCGGGATGTCTATTTCTTCTTCGCCGCGCGCTTTTCCTCGATCGCGGCCTGGGCGGCGGCGAGGCGGGCGACGGGGACGCGGAAGGGCGAGCAGCTCACGTAGTTCAGGCCCACTTTGTGGAAGAACTTCACGGAGTCGGGATCGCCACCGTGTTCACCGCAGATGCCGAGCTTGATGTCGGGGCGGGTGCTGCGGCCTTTGGCGACGGCGGTCTGCACGAGCTGACCGACGCCGGTCTGGTCGAGCGAGGCGAACGGGTTCTTCTTGAAGATCTCGTTCTCGGTGTAGGGCATGAGGAAGTTGCCCATGTCGTCGCGGCTGATGCCGAGCGCGGTCTGGGTGAGGTCGTTCGTGCCGAAGCTGAAGAACTCAGCGGTCTGCGCGATCTCGTCGGCGGTGAGGGCACCGCGCGGGACTTCGATCATGGTGCCGACCTGGTAGTTCAGCTTCTGCTTGGTCTCCTTCTGCACCTCCGCGGCGACGCGGTGAACGATGGCGACCTGCAGGTCGAGTTCCTTCTTGAACCCGACGAGCGGGATCATGACTTCGGGCTTCACCTTGATGCCCTTCTTCTGCACTTCGGCAGCGGCTTCAAAGATGGCGCGAGCCTGCGTCTCGGTGATCTCGGGATAAGCGATGCCGAGGCGGCAGCCGCGGTGACCGAGCATCGGGTTGAACTCATGCAGCGCGTTCACGCGGGCCTGCACTTTCTCGAGCGTGGTGCCGAGCTTCTTGGCGAGGTCGGCCTGCGCTTTCTCTTCGTGCGGGACGAATTCGTGAAGCGGCGGGTCGAGCAGACGGATGGTGGCCGGGAAGCCCTTGAGGGCCTTGAAGATGCCGACGAAGTCTTCCTTCTGGTAAGGGAGGATCTTCTTCAGCGCGGCGCGGCGGCCGGCTTCATTTTCGGCAAGGATCATTTCGCGGACGGCGTCGATGCGGTCGCCCTCGAAGAACATGTGCTCGGTGCGGGTGAGGCCGATGCCGGTGGCGCCGAAGGCGATCGCTTGCGCGGTCTGCTCAGGCGTGTCGGCATTCGTGCGAACCGCGAGGCGGGTGGCCTGCGCGCACCACTTCATGAGCTGCTGGAAGCCTTTGAACTTCTCGGTCTTCTGCGCGGCCTTGTCGCCGTGGAGCATGCCGGTGACGATCTGCGAGGGGCCGGTCTTCACTTGGCCGCCATAGATCGTGCCGGACGTGCCGTCGATCGAGAGGTAATCGCCTTCCTTGAAGGTCTGGCCTTTGATGGTGACGGTCTTCTTATCGTAGTCGATCTGCACGGCGCTGGCGCCGCAGATGCAGACCTTGCCCATCTGGCGGGCGACGAGCGCGGCATGCGAGGAGACGCCGCCCTTGGCCGTGAGGATGCCTTCGGCGGCGATCATGCCGCGGAGATCTTCCGGCGAGGTTTCGTTACGAACGAGGAGGACCTTCTCGCCCTTCTCGCCCGCGGCAGCGGCGCGATCGGCGTTGAGGTAGATCTTGCCGGAAGCGGCGCCAGGACCGGCGGGGAGACCGCTGGCGAGGGCCTTGGCCTTCTTGAGTTCGGCGAGGTCGAAGTCGGGCGCGAGGAGCTGCTCGAGCTGGTCGGCGGGGTTGCGAAGAACCGCGGTCTCCCAGTCGATGAGCTTCTCCTTGAACATGTCCATGGAGAACTTCAGCGCGGCGGCAGCGGTGCGCTTGCCGTTGCGGGTCTGGAGCATGAACAGCTTGCCGTCCTGCACCGTGAACTCCACGTCCTGCACGTCCTTGAAGTGCTTCTCGAGGATGGCGCGGACCTTCATCAGTTCCGCGTAGCTCTTCGGCATCTGCTTCTTCAGCTCGATGACGGGCTCGGGCGTGCGGACGCCAGCGACGACGTCTTCACCCTGCGCGTTGATGAGGAATTCGCCGTAGAACTCGTTATTGCCGTTGGCCGGGTTGCGGGTGAACGCGACGCCGGAGCCGGAGTTTTCGCCGGTGTTGCCATAGACCATCGCCTGCACGTTGACGGCCGTTCCCCACTCGGTCGGGATGTTGTATTTGCGGCGATAGACGATCGCGCGATCGTTCATCCACGAGCCGAACACGGCACCCGCGGCGCCCTGCAGCTGCTGCCACGGATCGTTCGGGAACTGCTTGCCCGTGCGGTCTTTGACCAGCTTCTTGAAGCGAACGACGAGTTCTTTGTAGTCGTCGACCGTGAGGTGCGCGTCGTCGACGTCGTCCTCGTGGTGGTCGTGCTTGAGCTTGTGGATGACGGTCTCGAAGGGCTCGTGGTCCTCGTTCGGGAGCTTCTGCACGCCCATGACCACGTCGCCATACATCTGGATGAAGCGGCGGTAGCAATCCCACGCGAAACGCTCGTTGTTCGTCGCCTTCGCAAGCGCGAGCACGGTCTGGTCGTTGAGGCCGAGGTTGAGGACGGTGTCCATCATGCCCGGCATCGAGTCACGCGCGCCGGAGCGCACCGCGACGAGCAGCGGCATCGAATCGGTCGCTCCGAATTTCGTGCCCATGATCTTCTCCATGTTGCGCACGCCCGCTTCGACCTGCGCCTGAAGTTCCGGCGGGTAGGTCTTCTTGTGGTCGTAGAAATAGGTGCAGACCTCGGTCGTAATCGTGAATCCGGGAGGCACCGGGAGACCGATGCGGGTCATTTCGGCGAGGTTCGCGCCCTTGCCGCCGAGGAGCGGCTTCATCGAGCCGTCGCCGTCCGCTTTGCCCGCGCCCCACGTATAGACATACTTCGTGGACTTGGAGGATTTTCCGTTGCTGCTGGCTTTCGCCCGGGAGGGCGGAAGTTTGACTGATTTGGTCTTGGTGGCCATGTTAGGAGTTGGTTCGTTTAGCTGAGCTGAGGATGGTTTCGTTTGGAGGGAGAAAGGGGTGGTGGAGGTCGTCGTCGGCCTCCACTTTTCTGAGGAAGACGACGAAGGTTCGTCTAGACCGGTCCCGGAGTGGGATGGCCGCCCGCGGTGGTCACGGCCAGGAGGCTTTTGAGAAACTCGTCCAGCCCGGTGCTGGGCACGATGACCGTATTCCGACGGCCATGAGCTTCTTCGCAGATACGAAGGAATCGACCGCGAGCATTTTCGCAGTAATCGATGATCAGGAACTTGCGTTCCACCTGGAGTTGGCGGCTCGCGATGATTTGACTTTCAACCATTTCGGGGCGCTCTGGGGAAAAGAGCCGCGGCTTATGCCACAGCCCGGCGGGGCTGAAAAGGGGGATTTTTACTCACGCGCACTTCTCCACAGGCCGTGTATGGTGGCGGAGGCGATTCAGAAACATGCCGATCACACCCAAAGCCCCGAGTCAGCGCCTTTCCCGGACCCTGACGGTTTGCAATCCCCTCGGCCTTCACGCCCGCCCCGCCGCCGAATGGGTGCGGCTGACGCGGACGTTTCATAGTCAGTTCACCATCAACTACAAAGAGCAGCGCTACGATGGCGCGCGGCTCATGGACTTGCTCATGGCGAATCTTGATTGCGGCGCGACCTTCACCCTGCAGGCGGAAGGCCCCGATGCCGAAGCGGCGCTCGATCGGTTTGAAAAGTTGCTGCTGGAACTGCGTGACGCCGAGTCGCGAGGTGACTACGCGTAGCCGCGCCGATTGTAACCGCTAATACCGCCGCATGTCCGATCCCGCGCATCTTGCCATTGCCTGTGCCTTGTCCCCGCGATTGCGCGGGGTCCTTGCGGAGGCCGCGCGCTTTGCAGGATTCTTCGGCGCGAAGGTTTCGATTCTCCATGCGGGGACTCGTTCCGAAGCGAGCGAAAAGCAATTCGCGGCTGCCATTGCCGAAGCCGGACTGCCTCCGGAGACGCCGGTCCATTGGGGGGCTGGGGAGCCCGCGGCCACCCTGGCCCGTCTGGCCGACGAGCAGGGCGTCGATCTGCTCGCCGCCGGCGCGATGGAGCGCGATGTGGAACTGCAATTTCTCAGCGGTGTCGCGCGCGGACTCCTGCGTTCGGCGCGGTGCTCGCTGCTGCTTTTCACCAAGCCTAACGAACAGCCGCAACCGTTCCGCCGCATCGTGGTGCTGACCGACTTCACGCCTGCGGCGGCAGAAGCCCTGCGCCTGGCGCTCCATGTAGCCGAACGGGAAAAAGTGGAGGCGCTTCACGTGCTGTCGGTTTTCACGCCGTTCACCGCAGCGCGCGCGAAGCTTGGAGCGGAAGATGAAGGTCCCGCGCGTCACGAGCACGACGAAGAAGACATGCTCGCGGAGTTTGTGAGCGGTGCGGCGGATTCTCCCGTGCCGATCGAGACGCGGGTGATTCACACCACCACCGGCATGGGAGCGTCGGATTTCACCAAGACGATCGAAGCCGACCTGCTCGTCGTCCCGGCTGAAACCACTCCGGATGGAGAGACGCGGCTGCCCACGTCGATGGACTGGGTCATGCAGGTGATTCCCTGCAATCTCTGGGTCGTGAAACTGCCGAAAGCCTAGCCAGGGCGCCTTCTCGTCCGTTGGCTTTTGGAGCCTTCGGCTGGGTGAGGTGTTCGGACAGCTTGAAGGCTGGACATCAACTCCCTCACGGCGGGCGTCGTCACAGCCCCAGCTTCGCCAAAACCTCCGGCACGTCGCCGAGATCGTCGAAGAGAAACTCCGGCGCGCACGCCTCCAGTTCCGCGCGGGTATGGCGCCCGGTCGCGATCGCCACCGCCTGCGCGCCGATGGCGCGCGCGCAGGTGACATCGTGCGGGGTGTCGCCGAGCACAAAAATATCGCGCGGCGCGAAGTCGATCCCGTGTCTGGCTTTCGCGCGCGATTGGGCGACGGGGCCGAGCTGGTTGCGATCATGATGATCGTCGGCATACGCGCCAAACTCGAAGTAGTGCCACACGCCGTAGTGCGTGAGCTTGAGTTGCGCGCCGCGTTCGAGGTTCCCCGTGAGCAACGCCAGCACACAGTCCGGCCGCGCGCGCAGGGTGTCGAGCAATTCGATGACTCCCGGCAGCAGCGCGCCATCCGTAATCGGCAGGAAATGCGCAAGGTGCGTGAGATAGCGGTCGTAAAATCGCGTCAGATCTTCCGGCGTTGGCGTCTGTCCGACCCGCGCATAAAGCTGCCGTGCGATGGCCGAATCCGTGCGCCCGGCAATCTCGATGCCCTCGAGATTGGTGGTCTGAAAAAGCTCCTGCGTGGCCGCCGCCAACGCACGCACGCCCGCGCCGCCGCTGCCGAGCAAGGTGCCGTCGATATCGAAGAGAAAAAGTTTCCGGTTCAAGCAGGCGACATACACCACGAAGCGGACGGGGTGCAGCAGGAATTCGATTCGCTCCTCATGCCGGTCATCCGGAGCGAAGTCCGTCGCAGGCGGACGGAGTCGAAGGACCCCGCGCTGTGAATGAAGGCACGGAGTGTTCGGAAAAGTAAGGGGCTGATAAAATCAGCTATTTTCGCAGCAACACAAACGCGCCCGCCTTATTTCCCACGAGCACGTCCGGCTTCCCATCGCCGTTCAGATCGGTCGCGGTGACTTGAGTGCCGACGCCGCTGTTATCGTCGATGAGGTGCGGAGCCCAGGTCGCTTTGCCGCCGGAGCGCTTGAGTTCGAACCACCACAGCACATGCGCCGCGTTCGGTTCCGGATCGCCTTTCGGGCCATGCGCCCAGTAGCGTTTGCCGACGACGATGTCCTTCAGCCCGTCGCCGTTCATGTCCACAAAATCGATCGCGTGCGGTTGGGAGAAAATCACGCCGGTTTCACCCGCTTCGGCGACTTTTCCATCGGGTGTCCCCGTGCCGGTGATGAGGTGGCGAGTCCAGCCTTTCGGGCTGAGATCGGCAGTCTGCTCGAACCACGCCACACCGTAACCGTGCGCAGCGAGGGCGGTGACGATGTCGTTCTTGCCGTCGCCGTTCACGTCGTAGGCATACATCTGCGATCCGCCGCCGCCCCATTCGGTGTTGTGTTTGGTCCACAGCGCGTCGCCGGGTTTCGCGGGCTGTTCCCACCAGCCGCTCGATTCGAGAATGTCCATCTTGCCGTCGCCATTCACGTCGCCCACGCCGAGGCCGTGCGTGAAGCGCTGGTAACGCGGCTTCTCGGTGCCATCCGCCAAGGTGAGCGTGATCCGCGGCGACACTGCGTGCCAGGTCCATTTCGCCGCGGGATTTTTTGGATCGAACTCCGCATAACCGACCGTGCCGTTGCTCATGCACACGATCTCGGGGCGTCCGTCGCCGGTGAGGTCGGTGAAGGTGGGCGATTCGTTATCGGTCACCTCCAGCGCGACGTGCTGCGCCCATTTGGTGTCCGCGCCTTTGGGGTTTTCGAACCACCACGATTCTTTGCCGGGGAAGCCGAGCACGAGGATGTCGGTCCAGCCGTCGCCGTTGAAGTCGTAGGTGTAGGTGAAAAAGTCCTGCGAGTATTCGTTGTCGGTCGAGAGAGCGCCTTTGTAGCCGGGGATTTTTTCCACCGTGCCGTCGGGCTTCTTGATATCCGAAGTCTTCGAGTCGTCCCAGAACGTATGGCGTTTGGTGAAATCCGGCCCCTCGAACCAGAACGGCCCGTAAGCGACGTCGATCTTGCCGTCCTTATTAAAATCGCCCGCGCCCGCGCCTTCGGCCCAGAAATGCGGGATGAGATGTTTGCGCTCCCACTGCCCGTCGAGCGCGGGCGGTTGGGTGGATTGCGCAAACGCGGCCATCGGGAGAGCGAGCGGGAGGAGACGAAGGAGTTTCATGTGGGTGAGGGAAAGCAGAACCCGCGTGATGCCCTGTGCCTTGGGTTCCTGCAAGCCTCGTAAAGAAAACGAGGCATTTTAATGGGTGAAATCCCTGATTCGATTTGGGAATAAATCCCACTGGGGGATGGCTTTGGCACTGCTTTTAGACCGGCCATACATCAGGTCCCGAGCGGCATGGAGGTATGCCATCCCCCCCTTTACCAGCCCATAGTCACATTCCGATGGAAAACCGGCTCTCTTTCTCCCGAAGGAGGGCCGGTTGTGTTTTAACGGTCGGGCTGCACGGTGGGTTGCGTCGGAGCTGCAGTCGGCTCGGGCGTCTTCGCATCTGGCTTGGCGTTCAAGCGAGCCTGCTGCACGAAGGGGTTGTTCTCGCCGTAGCGCCGCCAGGGACCGGGCGGGACTTCGCGGGCTTCGACGAAGCGCCAGTCAGTCACGTCGGTGCTCTGCAAGCCGAGGTAGTCGCGCACGGCCGGGGAGACATTCAGGCCCGCGCCTCCGTTCTCGTTGGGGCGAGGACGTTCGTTGCCGAAGACATACTGCCAGTGATTCGTCCTGAACGGCCCACAGTCGCTCCACTGCGCGTAGGCGATTCGTCCATTCCTGCGCACGGCAATCCAGCGATCTCGCAGGACACTCGCGCCTTCCGTTACAAAGCCCACCTTGAACCACGGAATGCAGGTTCGTGCTTCTGCCTTGGTGCCATTTTTTTCCACGTCGTTGTAGGGCAGGGCAAAGTAAAAGGGGTTGAGCCGTGGCACGAAGTCGCGCGGGCGATAGTCGCCATTTTCAAAGAGACGTTTTTTTGCATCGGGATGGTCGAATCCCCCGAAGTGCTCGGACCATTTCGGGTCCCAGCACGAACTACGATTCTCCTGGCCGACGTAGAAAAGGGTGGTGACGATATCCTGTCTCCATTGGTAGGCCCCTCCGAACTTGGCCGGCCGGGCGGTCGTCGGAATCGAGGTTCGAGGCTCCGTCGCAGCGATCGCGGCTTCGCGCAGCTTGGCGGCGTATTTCGAGAACTCTTCCGCCGAGGCATTCTTCGGGGGAGGCTCCGGTAGCTTTTCCTGCGCGATGGCGAGCGACGCGCTCAGCACTCCGCAAACGAGGCAGAGTGCGCGGGTGGAGCGGAACGCATCCATGGCCCCCGTCCTAGTCCGCTCGGAGAAGCGAGACAAGCGTGAAGATGAAGCGGATTATTTCCGCGCTTCGGGTGTAACGGTCAGTTCGATCTTCTTCCCATCGCGCTCGACGATCATCTTGATCGGTTGACCGATCTTCACGGCGTCGAGGCCGTAGGTGTAGTCGTAGATGTTGGTGATCTTGTTGCCGCCGAATTCCACGATGACGTCGCCACCCTTCAGCCCGCCTTTCTCCGCCGGGCTGCCGCTGCGCACGCCGGAGAGTTTCACGCCTTTCACCTCGGTCGTGTAATCGGGAATCGAGCCGAGATACGCGCGCAAGGTTTCGCGCGAACCGCCGCCCTGGTCCGTCTTCTGCACGCGGCTGTAATCGGGGCGCTCGGGAGCGTTCACCACGTCGGTGATGATGGCCTGGGCGAACTTCGCGATTCGTTCCATGCCGTCGTAGTCGAGCTTCTCGGCGGTATCGGTAGGGCGATGATAGTCTTCGTGCGCCCCGGTGAAGAAATTCAGCACGGGCACGCGCTTCGGGTAGAAGCTGGTGACGTCGGTGGGGAGATACGGGTCGTCCTGCAGCACGAGATTGAACCCGGCGGCGACGTTGCGTTTCTCGATGAGTTTGCGCCATATCTTCGAGCTGCCGACGGCTTGCACGGTGAGTTTGTTTTCGCGCAGGCGACCGACCATGTCGAAGTTCACGTAAGCGGCGATTTTCTCGATCGGAACGGGCGGCTTTTCGCAGAAGGCGGCACTGCCGAGCAGGCCCATCTCTTCGCCGCTCCAGAGCGTGAAAAGAATGCCGCGTTTGAATTTCGACGGCGCGCTGGTGCCATCGAGCGGCCGGGCGCCGCTCGCGGAAGTAAGCGCGGCAGCGAGTTCGAGCACCGTGGCGGTCCCGCTGGCGTTATCGTCTGCACCGGGATGCACCTGACCTTCTTCACCCGCCTTCGCCATCGACGACGAACCGCCGTGGCCGAGGTGATCGTAGTGGGCTCCGACCACGACCCATTCATCCGTCTGGCCCGGCAGCGCGGCGATGACGTTGTGATCGGTCTTGCGGATGTGCTCGATGCCGGTGGTGAATTTCACGCCGGTTTTCGGCAGCACGAAGCCGCCCTCGGCGTGCGGGTTTTCGTTGTCGAGCCCGCTCTGGAGATCCTTGAGCGACTTGCCGCTCGGCGCGAGCAGCGCATCGGCAACCGTCCCGCTGATGCTGAGGGCGAGCAGATCGCTGCCCGCATTGCTGCCGTCGTTGGTGAGCTTGAGCACTTCTCCCGCGCCGGGTGAATTCGGACCGGTCACCACGAGCACGCCTTTCGCGCCACGCTCGCGGGCCATCATGACTTTATAGCGCAATCCGGCGTAGCGATTCAAATGCGCGCGGCGTTTCGCATCCACGCCCTCCGGCACATAGCGCAGGAGGAGCACCACCTTGTCTTTTACGTCGAGACCGTCGTAGCTGTTGTAGCGTTCCTGCCCGTTCAACTCCGGCACGCTGAGGCCATAGCCCACGAAGACGACTTCGCCTTCGACCGTCCCGTTTTCGCTGAAGGCGAGGGGACGGAAGTCTTTTTCGACGGTGAAGGATTTGTCTCCCACGTTCAGCGTGTTTTTGCCCGCGATCAGTTTTTCCCCGGCGCGAAACTCGAACTGCTGGAGAAACGAATCACTGCCGACCGGCTTGAGCCTGTAATCCTTGAGCGCGTTCACGAGCCACTCCGCGGCGACGGCGGCGCCGGGTGTTCCGGTCATGCGGCCATCGCGTTCCGGCGCGGCGAGCCACTCGACGGTGCCCTTGAGAATATCATGCGTGAGGTGCGAAAGGTCGGGCAGGCTTTTCGTTTCCGCTTTGGTGGATGCCTTGTTTTCCACGCCTCGGGCGGGCGCCGCCTCCAGTGCAGCGAGCGCGGCTTCGTGGTTCCAGTTCGCGAGGAAGAGCTGCGATTTTTTGTCGCCGGTGCGATTGCTCGTCCAGCAGAGCCGCTTTCCATCGGGCGAAAAGACCGGCAGGCCGTCGAAACCGTCGGTGAACGTCACCCGCACTGGTTGCTTCGTCCCCTCGGCATCGACGATGAACAGTTCGAAGTTTTCGAACCCGAGTTTGTTCGTGGTGAAGACGATATACTTCCCGCTTGGGTGGTAATACGGCGCCCACGACATGGCCTGAAAATCGGTCACGCGACGCACGTCGCTGCCGTCGATTTTCATGGTGTAAACGTCCGCGTTCATCCCGCTCGCATCGAAGCGGCGCCAGATAATGCGCTGGCCATCGGGAGAAAAGAACGGGCCGCCATCGTAGCCGGGCGCGGTGGTGAGCCGGCGCACGTTCGAGCCGTCGGCGTTCATGATGTAAATATCGCCAAACCACGCCGCGTCTTTTTCGAGCCGCTGTTTTTCCTCCGCGTTCAGCTCGTGATCGTAAGCGCCGCGTAGCGAGCAGAAGACGATCTGTTTGCCATCGGGCGAAAAGGAACCCTCCGCGTCGTAACCCTTTTCGTGCGTGAGCTGCACGAGCTGCGTGCCGTCCTGCTGACACGTGAAAATGTCCATCGTGTCATCGTAATCCCACGAGTAACGCCGTGTCTTGCCGCTGGCGCGGAACTCGAGTTCGGCCTTCTGCTTGGCGAGCGCCTGCGGATCGTGATGCGTGCTGGCAAACATCACTCGCGAACTGTCCGGTTGGAAAAAGGCGCACGTCGTTTTGCCCACGCCGGACGACACCCTCGCACTGTCGCCGCTCTCCAAATCAAGCGTGTAGATTTGATAGAACGGATTGTCGTCCTGACGCTCCGACTGGAAAATGAGCGCTTTGCCGTCGGGCCGGAAGTAACCTTCACCACTCCGCTTGCCTTCGTAGATGAGCTGCCGCGCATTGGTGATGAAGCGGGCTTCCGAGGCCGCATCGTCGGCGCGGGTGATCGAGGTGAAGCCAAGGGCGAGGAATAGACAAAAGGCGGGACGCAAAGGGCGGAGCATACGGATTGAGGAAAGGATGTTGGGCGCGGTTTCCTTGGGCGGCAACTGCGCGGAGTGCGGGTCACCCCCCGGCTTGAGGGATCCGAACCGAGAAGGTCGTCCCGCGGCCGGGTTCGCTATCTACCCGAATTTTTCCCCGGTGCAGCGCCACGAGTTTGGCGACGATCGCGAGACCGAGCCCGGCGCCCTCTCCCTGCCTGGCGAGGCGATCGTCGACCTGATGGAACGGCTTGAAAACACGCCGTGCCTGCGAGCGATCGAGGCCGATGCCATTGTCCGTGACCGCAAAGACCACGGTGTCCTTGGCCGAACGCACCCAGAGCGAAATGCACTTTTCCTCCCGCGTATATTTGAGCGCGTTGTCGAGCAGGTTGGTAAGAATCGAGGCGAGGGCATCGCGATCGGCGCGAACCGGCGGGAGATCGCCCGGCACGTCGAGCGTGAAGCTGCAACCCGGCGCGGTGAGCCGCGGGCGCAACGCCGTCACCGTTTGCTCGACCACCACGCGCGGAGCCACCGGCGCCAGTTGGAGATGCTGTTTGCCGCGGTCGAGTCGCGAAAAGGTGAGGAAATCTTCAGCCAGACGGCTCAGCCGCGCGCATTCATTTCCGATGAGGTCGAGATATTCGCTCCGTTGCGTTTCGTCGCGGACGCGGCCTTCCCGCAGGGTGTCGATCAGCATGCGCATCGAGGCGAGTGGAGTGCGTAGTTCGTGGGCGACTGTGGCGACGGCAGTGCTGCGGAGTTCGCGCAACTCGATCTGCCGGCTCACGGTCCAGGCTGCGCTGCCCGCGATGGTGACGATCAGCACGACCGCTCCGGCAACGATGAGCAGGTAACTGCGGAACTGCTCGCGCACGCCGAGCGCAAGCGTCTCTTCATCCAGCAGAAACACCTGCACTGTCCACGGTAACCCGAACTGTTTGAGCGATTTCTGAGCGACCGGATCGCGTGGACTGATGGTGGTGCCGGTGAGCGCGTGCCCGGTGGAATCGACCACGCGCAGAATGACATCGCGATCCAGCAAGGCGCGGAAATAGCGATGCGCATCCTGCGCCTTTGGGGGCGTGCCCAGCGCGGTGAGATGCCGGCTGAAACCCGCTTCGGCGTTATCGAGTGTCTGCTGATAAATCGCGCTGAGCCGCTCGAAACTCGCTGTCCGCTCTGCGCGCAGCGTGTCCACCATGAACCGGATCATGAGCCCCGTGGGAATCAGCGGCACGAGCACGAGCAACCACAACAGGGCACGTAGCTGGCCGGGGCGGATTTCAGAAGGCATCTATCCGTCTTCTACATGAAGACGGCTGAAAAGGGTAGAGAGCCATGTGCCTCTTCGTGCGGATCTCTCCACCACTTGCAGGTGGGTTGCAAATCGACTACCGGGAAGCGATGTCTCACTCCGCTTCGCGGCCGAGAGCCAGCCTTACCACCGCTCTTCAGACGCTCCGCGATCACCAGACGCGAATCACTGGGCCGCGCCGGGCGGTGCTGACGCTGCTTACCTCCGAACACGGACCGTTTACGGCGGAGGAAATTCATGCGCGCATGAAAGGGCCGGGCGACGTCGTGACCGTGTATCGCTCTCTTGCCGCGTTGGAAGAGCTCAATCTCGTGCGGCGGTGCGATTTTGGCGACGGCGCCTATCGCTACGAATACAACACGGGGGACCATCACCATCACCACATCATCTGCCGCAAATGCCGGAGTGTGAGGACGCTGGATTTTTGCGTGGCCGATAGCCTCGAACGCATGGCGCGCCAGCTCGGCTACGAAAACGTGACGCATGCGCTGGAGATATTTGGCGTCTGCCCAAAGTGCCAGGAAAGCGCAGCTGCCTCGCTTGCGAAGACAGCCGATAAAGCCGTGGGCAAAAAGCCGACCGAATGAGTGATGGGCGGCGAGCGCTGGGAAGGCGCCAAGACGCCTAAGACCTAAGGAACGACGACGTTTCCGGGCTGATACGCCACCGACTGGCCGTTCTTGCGCAGGGTCACCGCGTCGGGTTCGGTAATCTGAATGAAGAAACGGCCACCTTTGAGCTTCAGCGGGCCGACTTTCGGGTAGAGGACGTCGTCGAAGATGGGCTCGGCGTTCGGATCGTCACGGCGGATGGTGACGTGGGTTTTTTTCAGCGGCTCGACCACGAGTTCATTCACCGGCGGGAGCGGTGCCGGCGTGGTCGGAGCAGTGACGGGCGTTTGCACGACGTGGGACTGGGTCGACGGCATCGGCGCGACGGGCGGCTGATTTGAGGGGGCGTTCAGGAAAGCGCGGTCGGCGTTGGAAGCTGCAGTGGAAGCGAAGGGCGGGGGCGTCGCCTTCGGAGGAATGATCGAAGTCGTGGTCGGGTTGACCGGGGTGCTTCCGGTGGTTGAAGGAGCCGGGGCCACACCGGTGGCGCGGGGTTCCACATTCTCGATCTTCGTGCTGGCGTTCTGGTTCTCGGTCGTCTCAAGCCGGCTGGCTTGGATATAAAGATGAATCCCAAGACCCGCCGCGCCCAGCATCAGCACGAAAACGATGAGGGGGATGATCGAAGGCCGGCGCACGCTCGTCTCTTCCCGGCGAGATTCGCTGCGGCGGGGGGCGTTGCGCAGGGGCTCGGCTTCGGGGTAGGCGTTGAGGTATTGGTATTCCTCCATGCCCATGCTGATGGGGTTGCCGCCTTCGAGGCCGCGGGCCACTTCGCGCACGTCCACGCCGAGGAATTTGCCGTAAATGAGGAGAAAGCCGCGAGCGTAGGTATTATTCGGAAAGACAGCGTAGTCGTCGGCTTCGAGCGCGGCGAGCTGGGAGGCGCGGATGCGCGTCTCGAGGCCAGCCTCCTCAAGGGTGAGGCCCCGCGCTTCGCGGGCTTGGGCCAGTTTTTTGCCGACGGGTTCGACCAGTGGAGTCATTCAGAACGTAAAAGGCTGGAAAGGTGGGCGCAAAACGCGGCTTACAGGGCGTCGAGATCCCGGAGGATTTCGCGCGGCTTTGCTCCTTCTCCCGCTCCCACGAAGCCCCGTTGTTCGAGGATGTCAAGAATTCGCGCGGCGCGGGTGTAACCCAGCCGTAAGCGCCGTTGGAAAAGTGAAGTGCTGGCCTTCTTTTCCTGCCGCATCACCTCGATGCATTTTTCCACGAGTTCCTCGTCTTCGGCGCTTACTTCCTCTTCCTCACCGCCGCCGCCGTTGCTCAGGCGCTCGTTAATCGGGTTCTCGAACTGCGGGGCCTGCTGAGCCTCGGCGTGTTTGACCAGGCGCTGGACTTCTTCGTCGGTTACGAGCACGCCCTGAGAGCGGACCATCTTGGCGGTGCCCGGCGGGCGGTAAAGCATATCGCCCTGGCCGAGCAGGCGCTCGGCGCCGTTTTCATCGAGGATGACGCGGGAGTCCAGCGGGCTGGAAACCTGGAAGGCGATGCGGCACGGCACGTTCGCCTTGATGACGCCAGTGATCACGTCGGCGCGCGGCGTCTGCGTGGCGATGATGAGGTGGATACCCGCGGCGCGCGCCTTCTGGGTGAGGCGGGCGATGGCGCTTTCGACATCGGCTGGTGCCGTCTGCATGAGGTCCGCGAGTTCGTCCACGATGATGACGAGATACGGCATCCGATCCGGGATGATGAGTTCATCGGCGTCGCGAGGAACGGCCATCTTCGGCTTCGGCGCCGGAGCGTCGAAGAGCTCGTTATCGTCCATCGAGTCGAAGTCGATGGTCGGGGCGTCCGGGTCGGGCTCCGGTTCGGCGAGGGGGTCCGCGGGGCGGGGTTTAGGCGCAGATTTGACCGGAGCCTCGATGGGCTCGACTTCGGCATCTTCACCAGTGGCTTCCTTTTCGGCGTCCAGTTCCGCCTGCGTCTTGGGCAGCGGACGGGCGTTGAACCCGGCGATATTGCGCACGCCGACCTTGGCGAAGATCTCGTAACGATTGTCCATCTCCTGGCAGGCCCAGCGCAGGGCGAGCAGCACCTTTTTCGGGTCGGTCACCACGGGCGTCACGAGATGCGGCAGCGCATTATACATCTGCATCTCGACCACCTTCGGATCGACCATGATGAGTTGGAGATCGGACGGCGTGAAGCGGTAGAGGATGCTCGCGATGATGGCGTTGATGCACACGCTCTTGCCGGAGCCGGTGGTGCCGGCGACGAGCAGATGCGGCATGGCGGCGAGGTCGGCGATGACCGTGTGGCCATACACGTCTTTGCCGAGAGCGAGCGGAATCTTCGCCTTGGTGTGGTGGAAATCGTCGCCTTCGAGCAACTCACGCAGGGTGACCTTTTGCTTTTTGGAATTGGCGATCTCGATGCCGACGGTGTCCTTGCCCGGAATCGGCGCAAGGATGTTGATCCGCTCGGCGCGTGTGGCTCGGGCGAGGTCGCGCTCGAGATTGGCGATGCGATCGACCCGGATGCCGTAAGCGGGGTAAACCTCGTAGCGAGTGATGGTCGGCCCGCGGGTGATGTCTCCCGGCGAAGCGCCAATGCTGAACTGGGCGAGGGTGTCGATGATCTTCGCCTGAATGCCGAGGAGTTCCTCGGGATTGGCCGCCTCGCGTTGGGAAAGGTCCACTTCGTCCAGCAGGGAGATCGAAGGCAGTTCGTAGCCTTCGGACGAGATCGGCGTGAGGGGCTGGAATTTGTCGGCTTTTTTCTTCGCCTTGGCTTTGGCTAACGACGCGGCGTTGGCATCGATGATCTGCGGGGCAGGGTGTTCCTGCGCTGGCTCGGCGGTGGGCTCGGACAGCAGCTTGAACTCTTCGTCGGCCGTGGGCGTCGGGTCGGCTTCCGGTTCCGGTTCGGCCGCTGGCACCGGGGCACCGCGTTTTTTCAGGGAGCGTTCGAGCTTCCTGGCTTTTTGCTCCAGTTGCTGAGATTCAAGGGCGAGACGTTCCTTTTCATCGGCCCGCGCGAGCTTCCACGCCGTAAAGCGCTCCTGCATCTTTCCTGGGATGGCGAGGCTCCATCGCAAAACCGCGACAGGGCGCAGACCGGTGGCCAACATCAGGCTCACAAAATAGAGAATGAGCGCCGCGAGGGTCGCTCCCACTGGCCCCAACAACCCTTCGAGGACATTGTGGCCGAGTTTCCGACCGAACCAACCGCCTTCGCCGTCGAGATTCATCCGGGGGGCATCGATGAAAGCGAAGGGGAGTATATCCGCAAGGCAAGCCCCGCTGATGACAAAGGCGGCGGCCCAGCCCGCCCGGCGTCCGAGCGGAAAACCGGGGACGAGCAGCTTCGCTCCTCCAAAGCCAAGCAGCACGGCCACAAAAAGATAACTCGCTGCCCCGAGGGCCGAATAGAGCATGCAGGCGAGGATGGCGCCGACCGGACCGATGAAGTTCAGCGTGTGCCGATTCGGCGGGTCGAAATTGTGGAGGGGAAACCACGAGGGAACGTCCCGCGGATGATACGAGATCAAAGCGAGAAAAAGCAGAGTGCCGACCCCGAGCAAGCTCAGGCCGACAGCTTCATCGACGGAGTGCGAAGGCGAGTGGGTCTCGCGGGCGCGGGCCATCAGGCGCGCAGAGTAACGGATTCGCGTCGCGATTCAATCCTCACCACGAGGATTTCGTTCGGAGCGTTCCGATGGGGAGGTTTTCTCAGGCTGCCGCCGGAGATTCGGCCGACTCTTCGGTCTGAGTGACGCAGATTCGCCCCAACGCGTCGCAGAGATCCTGAAAGCTGACCGGTTTGCTAAGCCAGCCATCCGGTTGGCAGCGCCGTGCCGACGGATAGTCGGGCGTGATAAAGCCGCTGATGAAAATGATTTTCGCCTGCACGTCCCGCGAACGCAGGTGCTGGGCGATGGTGAAACCGTTGAGCCGGGGCATCAGCACATCGAGGATGACGCAGTCGGGTTGCAGCTTCTGGTAGCTGTGGAGCACGGCCAGTCCTCCGGCCGTTTCGATGCCTGCCACCTCGTGCCCGGCCGCGGAGACGAACGCCGCGATGAATTCCGCGCACAATTTATCGTCGTCGGCGATGAGGACGCGCATGGCTTTTACGCGGCGACCGCGAGGTATTCACGCAGTTCCACAAACGCGAGCATGTCCTGGAGGTCGTTCATCTGGAAGGGCTTGATCAACACCATGCCGTTCACGGAGTTGACGAATTCGTTCACCTTCTGGTTGCCGCGGTAACCGGTCATGAAGATGAAGCGATCGCAGAGGTGCGGGCGCATGCGCTCGACCGCGCGGTAGAACATATCGCCCGGCAGGGTGGGCATCTGCATGTCGCAGAGGATCGCGTCGAAATCACTGGCGAGGATTTCATGCACGCCTTCGACGCCGTTCTGCACGGTGACGACTTCGAGCCCTTGCTCGATGAAGTAGCATTGCATGATCTCGCGGAAAGCCGGGTCGTCTTCCAGCACCAGCACGCGGCGGCACTGAGCGCTGGACGTCTCCTGACTGACCCTCAGGGAGGTGCCCGGACTGCCCGTCCGGGGAAGAGCTACAATGTTGGAAAGTGCTGCGGTGCTCATGGGTTCTTAATTATTGGTTCGCTTCGTAATTTCCATAAAGCAGCGGCCATGCCGCGATTCCAATGTGTATCTAAAAATCTCAGTAACGGAATGAAATATTCAGGGGAGTGCCTGAACTTCAAAGAGAAGACGCTCGGTTGGGCCGGTTTTCAAAAATGAATTTTGGAAGAAGTTCCTGTCATTCATGGCGTGGTTTTCTTCAGGGAAGAGGGCAAAATCTGGTTGACGATGGCTGTCATCAACTGGCATCACGGCGGCTACGGGTGCACGGCGCACCTTCCCGAACCAACCAACCAATCGGAAAACCTATGATTTATCAGAAGACTCGAGTCTATTCCCTCGCACTCGCGGTCAGTGCGGCTCTGGCGAGTTCAGCCCATGCCGGCCGGGAAATTATCGCCACGGAGAAGAAAGTGATTACGCCGACGGAACAACCGAAGGTGCTGACCGGTTCGATCAGTGCGGGTTGGAACAGCCGTTACATCTTCCGGGGCACGAATCTGATGCCGAGCGCGGATGGCATGGTCTCGACGGATATCCACGTGAACTACGGCGGTTTCACGCTCGGTGCGTGGATGGGTTCGCAGATGGGTTCCGCATCGGTGCCCGGCGCCCTGGCGATCGGTGAAGGCGGTGGCGGTGGGCAGCCTGATTTCGGCGTTGCTCGTGGCAACGGTCTCGGCGGTCTCGGCACCGGCTCGGTCACCGGCGATCAACTGGTCAACTTCATCGCCTCGAACTTCGGCCTGTCGCGTAGCGATGTGGTGGGGGGATTCCGAAACATTCTCAACACGGAAATCCCGAGGCAGATTACGAACATCAAGCGTTCGAGCGAAGCGTTGCAGGATCGCTTCAACGAAATCGATCTCTATGCGCAGTATTCCTTTTCGTTCGGGCCGGTGGACCTGACGCTGGGGAACATCTTCTTCTACATCGACCGCGATTCGGAGACCCGCGTGACCGGGCGTGAATACTTCGCCAGCGAAGATGCACGGGATCTCATCACCGCGCTGGCCGGCAATAACGGCCTGCTGCCCGGCGGCACCCGGCTTCGTCATCCGGAAGACTTCCTCATCAACAACGGACGCAAGGTCTCGCGGACCTTTGAAGGCATCGGCGACGAAACGTTCGATCGTCTGTTCATCTCCGCGAGCACGACGAAGATTCCTTACGTCGTTCCTCGGGTGACTTACTACCAGACGGTCTATAGCGAGGGGAAAAACCCCGATCCAGAGCTGCGCGTCTTCCGCAACGATCGCAAGGGCGGCTACCTCGAAATCAAGGTCAACGGCGAGATTCCGATCATCAAGGATCGCCTGAACCTCGATCCCTACGCGCTGGTTAGTTACAGCGCGGGTGATCGGTCCACGCGCGACGGTGCATCGCTCGACGGGTGGAATCACTTCCAGGCCGGCGCCGAACTGGTCTGGCAGGTCACGGATACCTTTCGCCTGATCCCGCAGATCAACTACATGAACCACATCTCCGATCCGCCGCTCGGCACGAACGAAGACGAGTGGTGGGGCGGCGCGCGAGCCGAAATCGTCTTCGGCGGACCTTCCACCGCGAGCTACGAACTGCCCGATTCCACGAAGGTGGACGAAGGCAAGACGATCGAAGGCGGCAAGAAACAGATGCTCACGCAGGAGGAAGAAGGCACTCGTCTCTCCGGCTCAATCAGCGGCGGCTACAGCACCCGCTACATCTTTCGCGGCACGAACCTGATGCCCAGCGCCGACGGCATGGTCTCGACCGATATGCACGTGAACTACGGCGGCTTCACCATCGGCTCGTGGATCGGCACGCAGATGGGCGCTGCCTCGGTGCCCGGCGCACTGGCCATCGGCGAAGGCGGTGGCGGGGGGCAGCCCGATTTCGGGATTTCCCGCGGCAACGGCCTGGGTGGCCTCGGCAACGGCTCGGTGACCGGCGATCAACTGGTCAACTTCATCGCCTCGAACTTCGGCCTCTCGCGCTCCGATGTGGTTGGAGGATTCAAAAACATTCTCAACGCCGAAATCCCGAAGGACATCACGAAGATCAAGCGCTCGAGCGAAGCCTACCAGGATCGTTTCAACGAAGTCGATCTCTACGCGCAATACTCCTTCTCGCTCGGTCCGGTGGACCTGACGTTGGGGAACATCTTCTTCTACATCGATCGCGATTCGCAGACCCAGGTGGACGGCCGTGAATACTTCGCCAGCGAAGATGCGCGCGACCTCATCACCGCGCTGGCCGGTAATCCCGGTCTGTTGCCCGGGGGCACGCGACAGAATCACCCCGAGGACTTCCTCATCAACAACGGTCGCAAGGTCTCGAAACGGTTCGATGGCATCGGCGACGAGACGTTCGATCGTCTGTTCATCTCCGCGAGCACGACGAAGATTCCTTACGTCGTCCCGCGGGTGACCTACTATCAGACGGTTTACAGCGAAGGCAAAAATCCCGATCCGGAGCTGCGCGTCTTCCGCAACGACCGCAAAGGCGGTTACCTCGAAGCGAAGGTCAACGGCGAGATCCCGATCGTCAAAAACCGCCTGAACCTCGATCCCTACGCGCTGGTCAGCTTCAGCGCCGGCGATCGCTCCACCAGGGACGGCTCTTCACTCGACGGCTGGAATCACTTCCAAGTCGGTGCGGAACTCGTCTGGCAGGTCACCGATTCCTTCCGCCTGATCCCGCAGATCAACTGGATGAGCCACATCTCCGACCCGCCGCTTGGCACCAATGAAGACGATTGGTGGGGCGGTGCGCGGGCCGAGGTCGTTTTCTAAAGCACTCTTGAAGTTGTTGATTTGCATGAACCCTTCCGGGTGCTTCCGGGAGGGTTCATTGCTTTTCGGGCCGGGCGGGCTGATACCATTTGAGTCATGAGTTCAAAACTTCACGAGGGCCTCGAAAAAGCGGGCGTCGCTCGCGCTCAGCGCCATCTGTTTCTCTGCATCGGTCCCGATTGCTGTCCCTCACGGGAGGGCGAGATGCTCTGGGAGTTTGTGAAGAAACGAGTGAAGGAAACCGGCCTTCGAGCCATGCGCACCAAGGCGGGTTGCTTTCGCATTTGCACCGGCGGGCCGTGGCTGGTCGTTTATCCCGAGGGAATCTGGTATGGTGGCGTCACCCCCAATCGGTTCGAGCGCATCCTGCAGGAACACCTGATCCGTGGTGAGCCGGTGCGCGAGTGGATCGTTGCGGAGAACGATCTGCACAGACCGTAGCTCGGCTCTCTGGAACAGACTACGCCGCCAGCACTTCGCGCAGCGCACGCAGCCGGCCGGCGAGTTCCGAAGGAGCGAGATACGTCGTGCGCACGGCCCACCAGATTCGCGCAAAGCCGCGTGGAGCGGTAAGCCGCTCGATGAGTCGTGCGGTGATTTCCGAGCGGCCGTAGCTGCGGACGAACACACTCGCCGATTGCAACCACTGCTGACGGGGCATGCGACCCAGGGTGTCCTGAAGAAAGATGAGAAGATCGTCCGTATGCCGCGCGTCCGCGCACAGGGTCGCATCGTGCCGCACTTCGAAATCGATCAATCGAGCACGCCCGCTGGTGGCGTCGTAGATGACATTTCCTGAATGAGGATCACCGTGCGACCACGCGCTGCCAAACCACTCGCAGGGGACCGCATGGGCGCGTCGAAATTCCCGCGCGGCGGCGGCAAACATTTCGTCGGTCGTGGTGCCCGCGTTGAGATGAGCCGAGAGGCTTTTGCCCGGCAGTTCTTCGACGTGCAGCACCCCGCCCGGATCGCCCCAAGCCGCGAAATCCGAACCGTGCAGTGCGCGCATCGAGCCGACCTCCCAATCGTGCCAGGCCTTGGTTTCGCTCAAAATGGTGATCGGATTGCCAGCCAGTCGAAAGAAGCGGTTGGCCACAGGAATCACGGCTCGGGCTGCCGGCCGCCGGCGTTTGGTCCAGACCACGCGGCCAATGCGCTCGATGCGCGCGAGCGAGTTGATCTTGATCTGGTCCACCAGGTTCCCGGCCTTGGCGAGAAGACTCATGTTAGTCGCGCAATAGAGCACACCGCGACGATTGCCAAGTGTGCACCGATTTCCTATTTTCGATCGCCCATGATGCTTTTGCGTTCGCTCCTTCTGTTCGGTGGCCTGTGCTGGACGGACGTGTCGCGCGCTTTCGACCTGCATCCGGTGTCGTCCACACCCTACGACAGCTACCTTGGCACGGTGCGCCGGGTGATGGCGAGTGTGCGTGAACGTCGGCCGACCATTGCCGACGCGTGTCGGAATCTGCGCGTGGCTTATTCGTTTCGCGAACTGGCGGCTGATCCGCGGGTGCAACTCCCTGCCGCGACCGCAGAGCGCAGGGCAGGGGATTGCAAAGCGAAGTCGCTCTGGCTTTACGATCAGCTCGGCGACCCGGCCGTGCATTACGTGATCGGCAAGGTGGCGCCGAACGCTCGCATCGCCCATGCGTGGCTCTACTGGCATTGGGAAGGGCGGTGGTGGATCCTCGACCCCACGAATCTCGCGAGCCCGATCGCGGCGGACAGCGTGGAGCGGAAGCGGTATGTGCCGTTTTACTCGATCACGCGAAGCGGCACCTTCCGCCACGCGCCGGCGCCGGCGAAGCCATCGGTCCGATAAGTCTGATTCAACCTATTCCTCCCGCCGATTTTCCAATTCCGCTGCGAGCTTCGGACCGATGAAGCGATGCCCAAGCGGTCTCCCCTCGACGGTGGAGACTGGCATCACCCCCAACCACGAGTTGGTGAGGAAGATCTCATCCGCATTGATCACGTCTTCGCGGCGCAGGCGGCGCTCTTCGACCTTGCGCCGACGAATCACCCACTCGCGGATGACCCCCGCGCGTGCGCCGCTGGAGCGCGGTGGAGTGGCGATGCGATCGTCGCGGACGACAAAGATGTTCGCGCAGCAGGCGGAGACGAGTTCCGCGAATTCGTTGAAGAGCAGCGCTTCGTCGAAGCCGCGCCGCCGGGCTCGCGTGAGCACCTCGGCGTTCAGCCAGTAGTTGGCCGTCTTCAAGCCGTGAAAGGGGGCGTGATACGTCTCCTCGCTGAGCGTCACTTCGTAGCTTTCTTCCGTCGTGGGTGAACGTGATTCGAGAAACAAGTAGATGCGCGGGGCCTCCGCTTTTGCGGTCAACGCGCCGTCGCCCGCCGTCACGTAGATGCGACCGAAGCCATCCTGCTGCGTCTGGCGAAACATTTCCGCTGCGGCGGGCAGCGCAGCTTCATCGAGCGCAAACTCCCGTTCCCCGCACGCCTGGACGAGCCGCAGGGTGTGCTTGTCCCAAAACTCCGGTTCACCCGCGACGACCCGGACGCTCTCGAACAGGCTCATGCCGTAACGAAAACCGCGATCGGTGAGCGGCACACCGTCAGCGGGGAGAAAGCGGTCGTCCTGCCAGAGCCAGGCTTTCATGGGGAAAGCCGAAAGCCCAAAGCCGAAAGCCGAAACAAACTCGAAACGAAAATCTGGAAATCAGGAAAGGGTGAAAACGGCATCCGCCGCGTGCGGTCGTTTGTCTTTTTCCGCATTTCCATCCCTTCGGATTTGTTTCGAATTTCGAGCTTCGGATGTCGGATTTTCCGAACTACGAAATCGTCAGCTCTTTCGTGATGTTGAAACGCTCCAGCCGTTTCCGCAGCGTGGCGCGTGTCATGCCGAGCAATTTGGCGGCGCGGACCTGATTTCCCCTCGTCACCTTCATCGCGTGGAGGGTGAACTCGCGTTCGAGCCACGGGAGCAGTTGCACGTTCGGATCGGCCTGCGCTGCCTTGAGCAGCACTTCGATGGCGTTTTCGGTGGTGAAGGCGCCTTCCGTCCCCGAGGCCGCTTCGGCGGAGCCCGTCGAGGGCTGGCCGAGCGGAATGTCCTTGGGCAGGAGCAGGTCGCTGCCGGCGAGCACCACGGCGCGTTGAATCGTATTCTCCAGCTCGCGCACATTGCCCGGCCACGGATACGACTCCAGCACCCGCGCCGCTTCTTCGCTCAGGCGCAGGCGCGGCAGGCGCTTCAAGGTGGCGACTTTTTGCAGAAAGTATTCCGCCAGGGGCTGGATGTCTTCGACCCGCTGCCGCAGCGGCGGGAGCTGGATGCGCACGACATTCAGCCGGTAGAAAAGGTCTTCGCGGAAGCGCTTCTCGCCGACTTCCTGTTCGAGGTTTTTGTTCGTCGCGCAGATGATGCGGACGTCGCTCTTGAGCACCTCGTTGCCGCCGACACGCGAGAAATCGCCGTCCTGCAGCACGCGCAGAATCTTGCTCTGGAGCGGCGTAGGCATGTCGCCGATTTCGTCGAGGAAAAGCGTGCCGCCATTGCACTGTTCGAAGCGGCCCACACGCTGGCTCGTGGCGCCGGTGAAAGCACCCTTTTCATGGCCGAACAGCTCGCTCTCCAACAACTGCTCGGGAATCGCCGCGCAATTGATCGCCACGAACGTCTTCGCACTGCGCGGGCTGTAGTGGTGAATCGCGCGAGCCACCAGCTCCTTGCCGGTGCCGCTCTCGCCCGTGATCATGACCGGTGCGTCGCTGTGCGACACACGGCCGACCATCTTGAAAACCTGCTGCATCGCCGGCGATTTGCCGACGATGGAATCCTGATGCTCCTCGACCGTCAGCGTCGCCTTCATGGCGGTCGCCGCCTTCATCTCGGCCTGCGCCTTGAACGCCGCATCCACGACCGCCTTCAGGTTGAAGGGCAGCGCCTCTTTCCGGATGAAATCGAACGCCCCCAGCTTCATCGATTCGATGACCGATTGCGTGGTGCCAAACTGGCTGACCAGCACCACGATGGCGTTGGGATTCCGCTGGCGCATCTTCACCAGCAATTCCATGCCGCTGAAGGGGGAAAGATGGGTCTCACTAATGACCACGTCCGGCTCTTCGCGGGTCCACAGTTTGAAGGCTTCATCGCCCGTGGTCGCCATGATGACGCGCGTCGAGGCTGTCGCGAGCTGGCGGCGAATCCAGTCGAGAAAGTCGGTATCGGGGTCAACGACGAGAATGGTTTGGGACTTCTCCATTTCGTAAAAGCGGCGCGCTGGTTACAGGAAGAAGGTGAATCGCGAAAGCGATAAGTGTCTTTTTTTTACCATTCCCCGTATTGGGCGGGAAATCAAACCCCGCCGAACCGCCGATCTCTCTGATGAAACTCCGCAATTGCCTTCTTGAGGTCCTCTTTCCCGAAGTCGGGCCACAACCGAGGGGTAATGACAATTTCCGTGTAGCTAAGCTGCCAAAGGAGGAAATTGGAGAGGCGCATTTCCCCCGAAGTGCGGATCAGCAATTCCGGGTCTGGGTAAACACGGGTGTAAAGGTGCCGGGAAATCAGTTCCGGATCGATCATCGCTGAGTCGATATGTCCCGCCTGCACTTCGCGGACGATCGATTTCACCGCATCGGTAATCTCCGCTCGCCCGCTGTAGCTGAGAGCGAGAATGAGAGTCAGCCGCGTGCCCTGTGAGGTGGCTTCGATGGCCTTGTGCAGCGCTCGCTGGCAGCTCTCGGGGAGGTCGGTCAACCGCCCGATGGCCTGAAGCCGGATGCCCTTCTCGATCAATTCCGCTGTTTCCTTTTCGATGAAGATTTCCAGCAGCTTCATCAGCGCCGCGACCTCCGCTTTGGGCCGTGACCAGTTCTCCGTGGAGAAGGCATACACGGTCAGAAACTCGACGCCGAGTTCCGCGCAGCCTTCCACCACGGCGCGGAGCGAGTCCGCGCCCTTTTCGTGCCCTTTGATGCGAGGCTCCCCACGCTCCTTCGCCCACCGCCCATTGCCGTCCATGATGATGGCGATGTGGCGCGGAGGCTTCATGGAGAGTGGACGAGCTTCGTCATTCTGATTTCCATCCTGCTTAAAGCAGGATGGTCTGGTCGCGATTTGGTCCCACGCTGGCGATGGTGAGTTTGCCACCGCTCAGTTCGGCGATGCGCTTCAAATAAGCGCGCGCTTTCGCCGGCAGGTCGCCCCACTTCTTGCACTTTTCGGTGGGGGTCATCCAGCCGTCGTGCTCCTCATAAATGGGCTCGCACTGGGCCAGCAGCGCGCTGTCGCTCGGCGGCACTTCGAGGCGCTTTTTGCCGAGCTTGTAAGCCACGCAGACCTTGATCTTCGGCAGCGTGTCGAGACCGTCCAGATTCGTGACCGCGATTTCGTCGATGCCATTCACCATGCCGGCAAAGCGCGTCGCGACGGCGTCGAACCAGCCGCAGCGGCGGGCGCGGCCCGTGGTCGCGCCGAACTCACGGCCGAGGCCGTGCAGCATGTCGCTGATCTCGGCATTCTCCGTGGGGAAGGGGCCTTCGCCCACACGGGTAGTGTATGCCTTCATCACGCCGAGCACCGTATCCATGCGGTGCGGCGGCACCCCGGAACCGGTGCAGGCGCCGCCGGCCGTGGTGTTCGACGACGTCACGTAGGGATACGTGCCGTGATCGATGTCGAGGAACGTGCCTTGCGCGCCCTCGAAAAGAATCTTTTTCCCGGCCTTCAGCGCTTCGTGCAGATACACGACGGTATTCGCCACGAAGGGCGCGAGTTTCTTCGCCGCAGCTTCGTATTCGGCCAGCACCCTGGCGTAGTTCAGCGGCTTGGCGCCGAACGCCTTCAGCACCGCGTTGTTGTCCTTGATACGTTGCTTGAGCTTCGCGGCGAAAACTTCCGGTTCGACCAGGTCGCCCATACGCACGCCGACCCGCGCAGCCTTGTCGCCGTAGGCCGGGCCGATGCCGCGTTTGGTCGTGCCGATCTTGCCTTTGCCCTTGGCAATTTCCCGCTGCTCGTCGAGCGCGCGATGAAACGGAAACACCACGTGGGCGCAGTCAGAGATCATCAGGTTCTTCGGCGTCACCTTGATCTTCTGCGCGAGCAGTCCGTCGATTTCCTTGGCCACCGCCACGGGATCGATCACCACGCCATTGCCGATCACGCACATCTTGCCCGAGCGGAGGATGCCGCTGGGGATGAGGTGAAGGACATACTTCTTGCCACCGACGAGCACGGTATGGCCGGCATTGTTGCCGCCTTGCGAACGCACGACGAGGTCGGCGCTCTCGGTAAGAAAGTCGATGATCTTGCCTTTGCCTTCGTCGCCCCATTGGGCGCCGACGAGGATGGTGTTGGACATTTCGGGTTTCGGATTTCGGAGTTACGGATTGAATCCCCGCGCCTTGGACGCGAAGACGAGAAAACGTCCCGGCCCTTCATTTTGGAAACGGACACGAGACGTTGGCGCCTTTTAGCCGACCCTGCGCCCGTGGCGAGGGGAAATTGCGGGGTGGGGAAGAACAGAGGGCGGGATCCTTTTGGCCCTTTGCCATCAGCCATTTGCCATCCGCCCGCCTTTCGCCCATGAATGGCAGGCTCTCCAATGGCGCTCTTCTCGCGTAAGACTTCGCTGCTCCTGCTCCTGGCGTTCGCGCCGGCCGTCTCCTTTGCACAAGCGCAGTGGAGCGGGCATGGCAACGATCCCCAGCACACCGCCATTTCCACGATCCCGACGCTGTCGCTCCAGCAGATCGCCTGGTCGAAGTTGATCGACGAAAATTCGCCCAGCGAGCCGATCCTCATTCACTACGGTTCGCCCGTGGCCACGGCGGCGAATACCATCGTCGTGCCCGTGCGCGACGTGGGCGGGCAGTATTGCATCGAGGCGCTCAACGGCTTGAACGGCTCGACCCTTTGGGAGTCGATGACCGATTACGTCAACGCCCCGTCCACCGGCGGCTGGGTGCCCAGCCTCACGCCCACACTGACCCCCTCGGGCCGGCTCTACTACCCAGGCATCGGCGGCACCGTGCTCCGCGTGGACGATCCAAACGCCAGCACCGTGAACCCCGTGCGCCTGAGCTTTCTGGACGACTACGCGAGCTTTCAGTCGAACTACGATTCCCACGTTTTCATCAGCACACCGATCACTTCCGATGCCGCGGGCAACATCTACTTCGGCTATGAAGTGACCGCTGGTGCACAGGGCGGGCTCACCAGCGGGATCGCGCGCATCGCACCCGATGGCACGGCGATGCACCTTTCCGCGGACCTCGCCTCCGGCGTGTTGGGCGCCAGCAATTTGCGCGTGGGCACGAACAGCGCGCCCGCCGTCTCGCTCGATGGACAGACGCTCTACGTCGCGCTCAAGGGCAGCACTTCCTATCTGGCCGCGATCAACACCGCGACCTTTGCTCCGCAGGCCCGCATCGCGCTGGCTCCCAATGTATTCATCCACGATGCCGGCACGTCCTCGCCGACGATTGGACCCGATGGCGATGTTTACTTTGGCACGTTGATCACGCCGTATTCCAGCAATCACTTCCGCGGCGCGCTCCAGCATTTTCCCGCCGACCTTTCCGCCGCGCTCACGCCCGGCTCCTTCGGCTGGGATGAAACGGTCTCCATCGTGCCGGCGAGCATGGTTCCGTCGTATCACGGCACGTCGGACTACTTGCTCTTTTCCAAATACAACGACTACAAGAGCGCCGGTGGCACGGGGCTGAATCAACTCGCCATCCTCGATCCGAACGACACGCAGATCGACTCGATCACTGGCCAGACCGTCATGAAGGAAGTGCTGACCATCGCTGGCGTCACCTCCGATGGCGCCCCTCCCGCGGTCAGCGAATGGTGCATCAACACCGCCGTGGTCGATCCCTTCACGCACTCGATCATCGCCAACAGCGAGGACGGGAATCTCTACCGCTGGGACCTGTGGACGAACAGCTTCACGCAGGTCATCGAGTTGCAAGCAGAGGGTGCCTTCGAGGCCTACACCCCCACCATGGTCGGCCCCAACGGCGCCATCTACGCCATCAACAAATCCGTCCTCTTCTCCGTCGTCCCCGAACCCGGCAGCGCCGTTCTCCTGGCCGCCGCCTCGCTGCTCCTCGGATGCGCAAGGACTCGGCGACGCAGCGGGTTGGTGTCCAGCTTTTAGACTGTGGAAAGGCGGAGAGGAAATCGGCAGCCTTTGGCTGGGCGATTCTTCGAGCAGCCTGAAGGTTGAACACCAACAGTTCTATTTACGGCACGTTGGACTGTTTCACCGCCACGAGCAGCCGCGCCATCGTGCCAATGTTGACCGCATCGGTGTCCGCTCCGCCATCGATCGTGATGAGGCCGAGAAACAGCACCGCATCGCTCGCCGCGTTGCCGCCGAAGTTGAAAGTATCCGCCCCGGCGCCACCGTTGAGTTTCACCGTGCTCAACGCGAGCCCGTCGCGTCCCGCGATCGAGGTCGTTTCCCACGCGACTGTATCGGCGCCCGCGCCGCCGCTGAAGGTGACCGCTTTGAGAAAGACCGAGTCGCGCACGTCGAGCTTCGTGCTGCCTTTGCCGCCGGTGAAATTGACGGTGCCGGCGAAGGTGCTGCCGAACAGGTTGAGCGTGTCGGTGGAGGTTGCAGCCGACGTAACCTTTACCGGACCCAGAAAACGAGTGGTGTGAGTGGCGTTATCCAATCCGAGCGTTACGACCGGATCGGCGAAAGTCGGACGCGGCAGAATGGTCACGGCTCCACGAATTTCGCCCACCACCTTGATCGCCACCGTTTCGCCGCCCGCGATGGTTACCGGCCCTTTGATGGAACTGCCGCTGCTATCGACGAGCGGATCGGTGCTGATCGTCTGTTGGGCGTTCTCGATGAACGCGCGCTCCGGCCCGCCTTCGCTGGGAATGATGACGGGCAACGTTTTGGGAGCCGAAGCGGTGAGGCTTACCGCGCCGCCAAGCGCGATCGTATTGCCATCGACCAGTTGCGTGACCGAAAGGCAGGTGCCCTTGAACGAGGTCTTCCCGCCGATCACCAGTTCCGCCGCATTGGCGCTGATCGTCTGATTGAGAGAATCCTTTGCCGTGCCGGTGAAACTCACCGCGCCCGCAATCTTGATCCCCAGCGCACTGGCGGTGATGGACTGCGTGAGCTGGCCGCCCGATGAGGCCGTAAAAGCAACCTTCCCGCCGACCGTCGGTCCGCGCTGCGAGGTGATGACCTGCGACACATCGCCGGCACCACCCAGCGAAGAGAACGTGAGGTTCTTTCCCACCGCCAGCGTGTCGCCGATATTGACGGCGAGCGTGTCCTCCCCCTTGCCGCTGGCGAAGGTGAAATTGCCGCCCACGGTAAAGCTGTGCGGCCCGTTAATCTGGAGCGTGTCGTTGCCCGCCCCGCTCGTCACGGACAGGTTGCCGCCGACCGTGGTGGTGGTGGTGAAGTTGAACGTATTGTTGCCCTCGCCGAGCGTGGCAGTGAGTTTGCCCCCGAAGAAAAACGCTCCCGTATTCGGCGCCGAGCTCACCGAGTCGTTGCCCGCGCCACCTTTGATGGTCACGTCGCCGGTGTAGTTCCCCGGGCGCACGATCATGGTGTCGTTCCCATCGCCCAGATCGACGGTGAGCTTGCCTGCCACGTCGCCGCTCAAGTCGAGCGTGTCGTTTCCTTTCCCCAGCGCGACCGTCACTCCTTTGGTAATGCCCATCACCGTCGTCGCATCGCCCGCCGCGAGGTCCGTGCCGTTGACGCGCAGCGTCGTCGCCGCATCGGGATCGATGGTGAACAACCCCGGCCCGGTGGAAGTGATGGCGAGGTTTTCATCGCCGTCCCCCGTGGCGAGCGTCTTGAGACTCAGTGCTCCATTCTTCACCAGCACTTCGACGATTCCAGCCGGGGCGATTCGCGATTCAAGCAGTTCGATGCAGTTCATGGCGGACGAGTTTGTATCGGATTGTCGCGAGAACGGGAAGAAATCCCTGGCCCCTCATTCGATCGCCGGGCTGTAGCTGGAAGCCTGGCGATCAGCCGTTGCCGTCGATTCCGTGCGATTTTTGAAAGATGGCCCGCTGCCGCCCGTATCAGCGGGAAACGGGGTTGTTGGAAGGCGGGGATGTGGTATGGTATCGACCGTTGGGAAGAGGCGCGGAGATAGAACGGGGCAGTTAACTGATCAAAAATTTGGGCGGGACGTGGGCCTCGTCAGGTCTGGCCCGGTTTCAGGTTATCAAATCAACGACATTAACGAATGAGTAGGAGAGTTCATCAGCCTTGGGGGGGGCATCGTCCCGGATGCTCCAAGGGCAGAGGAGGTTCGAGCGCCGGATTTTTGGATGTTTCGAGGCCGTCATTCACTCTGTTGATTCCACCAAATTCGACCTCCGCTGCCGGACGCGTGCCACGGACACAATAGACACAATATTCATCCCGCCGAATTCGCCGCGAAAGCCCCTGTCCCATCGAAGCCCGCCGAGCGGGAAACAGACACAATAAACACAATCAACCAGACTTGTGGCATGCACCCGCCAATCAGGATCCGACCCGTGAAAACCGGGCGCGACTCACCCCTCGAAAGAACAAAGCAGGAAGCCATGAGTCCAAGGAAGAACCAGAGCGGCCCGGTGGGGGTTCCTGTTTTCCTGTTTTCCTGCTTCAAGTCCCGAAACCCCGCCCGAACCCACCATCGGCTTCTCACCCCGGCAGGCGCAAGCACGCCAGAAACTCCGTGTTCCCTTCGCCTCCTTTGAGGGGGGACTCGATCAGGCCCTCCCATTTGAGCGAGGGCAGGGTGGCGGCGCAGAAGCGGCGCACCTTCTCGATCGCTTCCTGATGCAGGGCGGAATCGCGGACGACGCCGCCTTTGCCGACCTGCTCGCGACCGAGCTCGAACTGAGGTTTGATGAGCGGCACGATGAGGCCGCCGGGTTTGAGGAGATCGGCGGCATTTGGGAGGATGAGGTTCAGGGAGATGAAGGAGACGTCGATGACGATGAGGTCGAGCGGGTCGGGCACCGCCTCGGCGTCGAGATAGCGGGCGTTCAAACCTTCGCGCACGACGACGCGCGAGTCGTTGCGGATGCGCCAGGCAAGCTGATCGTGGCCGACGTCGATTGCCCAGACCTTGGCGGCGCCGTGCTGGAGCAGGCAATCGGTGAAGCCGCCGGTGCTGGCGCCGATGTCGAGACAGGTCCAGCCGGTGGGATCGAGAGAAAAGGCGCGCAGGGCCGCTTCCAGTTTGTGCCCGCCGCGGCCGACGTAACGGTCGGCGGCTTTGACGGCGACCTCGGCATCCTCCGCAATCTGTGTGCCGGCTTTATCCGCCCGCTGCCCCGCGACGGTGACGTCTCCGGCCATGATGGCACGCTGGGCTTTTTCGCGGCTTTCGCACAGGCCGCGGGCGACGAGGAGTTGATCGAGACGGAGCTTTTTCAAAATTGGAAGTGGATAGTCGAAGATCGGAATGAGTTTGCGTTGCGAGACGAGCGAAGTAAATCCGCGCCCGCCCGTAGAGGCGATTCCTTCCTTAGCTCACTCTCCACGCCCGACTTTTTAATTCCGTCACGCTTTCCCCATGTCCGACCTTCGCGATCAGATCAAAACCCTGCTTGTCGAAAACCTCATGCTCAAGGTTTCCAAGGAGGAGATTGGCGACGACACGCCGCTGTTTTCGCCGGATGGGCTGGGGCTGGACTCGATCGATGCGCTGGAACTGGTGGTTTCACTGGAAAAAGCGTTTGGGGTGACGGTGCCGAACTCGGAGACGGCCAGGACGGCGCTCGCCTCGGTGAATTCGATCCACGATTACGTGCTGGCGAATCGTAAGGTTTAGGCAAAGTTGCGGCGCTCATGCGCTTCCTGCTCCTCCTGTTTGTTTCCGGCGCTTTCATCGCGCGCGCGCACGATGTCGTGACGCCGAATCCGAAACTACTTCAGGACAGCGTGCCGGTCCTACGGCTGGCGGGCGACGAAGGGAAGGGGATCACTTTCAAAATCGAGGTGCCGCCGAATGCCGAGAACTTCGTCGTCAAGACGACCGGTGGCACCGGCGATAGCGACCTTTTCCTCCGCTACAACGCGCATCCCACCGAGACGCAGTATGACTTCTCCAGCGAGGGCCCTTCGACGAACGAATTGATCCGGATCGGGACCCCGGTGGAGGGCACCTGGTATGTGCGGATCATGGGCCTGACGGCCTATCGCAACGTGCGGCTCACCGCCAGCTATCTGCTGCCGCGCGGCGCGGTGCGGATGTCGCACCTTTTACCGGGGCCCGGGACTTTTTCGGAGCGACTCACGGTGCGGCTGAGCCGTCCGCGGGGCACGGTGGTCCGCTACACGACCGATGGCACGACGCCGGATCAAAATTCCCCGATCTACACGCGGCCACTGGCTCTTACGGCGGACACACTGGTGCGCGCGAAGACGTTCAATCGTGCCGGGGCCTCCAGCCTCGAAACCGTCGGTGATTACAAGGTGCAGCCGAAGGGGGCCGCGGAGCCATTGACGGTCGGCAAGGCCGAGCATTTTCTCGCCGCGGTCCCGGGCACGGGGCATTTGTTCAAATTGACCGTGCCGCCGGATTCAGACCGGCTCTTGCTGACGATGGAAGGAGGCACCGGCGACGCGCAGATGTATGTGAAGGCGGGAGTCGTCGCTTCGCCCACGATGTTCGACCAACGGGCGACTCGCCGGGGGAACGACGCGCTCATCAGCATTCAGAACCCGGTGGTGGGCGATTGGTATGTGAGCCTGCCTGCTCGCCTGGGCTACAAAGGGGTTTCGCTGCTCGCGACCGTGCGAGTGAAAGGCGTCGATCTCATCGCCTGGGCGCCGTCGCTTGATCCTTACGTAAGCATGGAGACTTACACCGCTGACGATTGCGAGGTGCGGGAGGGCATGACCACGGTCGGCACGCACCGGTTTTTGCGGTTCAGCACGCAGACGCGGAATATCGGCGTGGACGACATGCACCTGGGTGTGCCGGAGGGAAATTCCCTCTTTCAATATTTCGAGTGCCACGGCCACTACCACTTCAACGGCTTCGCCAGCTACCAGTTGCTCGACAGCAACAACCAGCCGGTGGCCCTGGGCCGGAAGATGTCGTTCTGCCTCGAGGACATCATTCGCTGGGACCCCAAGGCGTCCCTGCGGAACAAATACTTTTGCGACGATCAAGGCATCCAATCGGGTTGGGCCGATATCTATGACGCCGGCTTGCCCGGGCAGTGGATCGACATCACGGGCGTAGCGCCCGGCACCTACCGACTCGTCATCACGATGAATCCCGATCACCTCATCCCGGAGGCGGATTACTCCAATAACACAGCCTCGACGCAGATAGTGATCGAATAGTAAATCCATTCCATGCCTTCGCTCTCCCTGCTGCGTGTCTTCGTCTTTGCCGCTCTCGCTTTCCCCGCCTTTGCCAAAACACCGGACGGAAAGCAGAAGCTCGTGCTGGTGGCTGGCAAGCCGAGCCACCCGCCGCGCATGCATGAATTCAATGCCGGCGTGCAATTACTGGCGAAATGCCTCGCCGATTTTCCGGGGTTGAAGACCGAATTTGTGCTGAACGGCTGGCCGCAGGACGAGAAGGTTTTTGAAGGCGCCGACGCGGTGGTCTTCTACATGGATGGCGGGCCGAAGCACGAGGTGGTGCAGGACGGCGGAAAGCGTCTGCCGATCGTGGACGGCTGGGCAAAAAAAGGCGTCGGGCTTGGCTTCATGCACTATGGCGTGGAAGTGGTGGCGGATCAGGCCGGCGCCGAGTTCAAGCGCTGGATCGGCGGGCACTACGAGAACTCCTACTCCTGCAACCCGATCTGGGAACCGAGCTTCGAGGGCTTCCGCGAACATCCGATCACGCGCGGGGTGAAGCCGTTCACCATCAAGGACGAGTGGTATTTCAACATGCGTTTTGTGGACGGCTTCACTGCCGATGACGCGACCGAACGTGATGGCGTGAAGTTTGTGCCGATCCTCGTGGCCAAGCCGAGCGACGAGACCCGCAATGGCCCTTACGTTTATCCGAAAGGCCCGTATCCGCACATTCAGGCCGCAAAAGGCCGCGCCGAAGCGATGATGTGGGCCGTCGAGCGCCCCGATGGTGGACGCGGCTTCGGCTTCACCGGCGGCCACTACCACGACAACTGGGGCAACGACAATTTCCGTAAGACCGTGCTCAATGCGCTGGTTTGGATCGCCAAGGCGGAAGTGCCGGCAGCCGGGGTTTCTTCGAGCATCTCGTCCGCGGCCATCGATCTGAATCTCGACCCGAAAAAGAAGTAGCCGGTCATCCGGCGGAAACCGGCGCATTTGCGAATGCGCCGGAGCCCGGCCATCGATCAGGCGAGCAAGTCTTTCACGACGTGCCCATGCACGTCGGTGAGACGGAAGTCGCGGCCGGCGTAGTGGAAGGTGAGGCGCTCGTGATCGAAGCCGAGGCAGTGCAGGATGGTCGCCTGCATGTCGTGCACGTGGACGGGATTCTCGACAATGTGAAAGCCCATCTCATCGGTCTTGCCGTAACTGAAGCCGCGTTTGATACCGCCGCCCGCCATCCACATGGTGAAGGCCTGCGGATGGTGATCGCGTCCCATCGACCGGCCGAGCGCGGGATTTGTCTCGACCATCGGGGTGCGGCCAAATTCGCCGCCCCAGATGACGAGGGTGTCGTCGAGGAGACCGCGTTGTTTGAGATCGGTGACGAGGGCGGCGCTGGCCTGGTCGGTCTTTTTGCAGTTGCCGGTGTGATTACTGACGAGCTGCGAATGGGCGTCCCAGCCTTCGTTGTAGATGTTCACGAAACGCACGCCGCGCTCGATCATGCGCCGCGCGAGCAGGCACGCGCGGGCAAAGCTAGGTTCGTCAGGCTTGCAGCCGTAGAGGTCCAGTGTGGCCTGCGATTCGCTCTTTAGATCCATCAGCTCGGGCGCGCTCGTCTGGAGGCGATAGGCCATTTCGTAGTTGGCGAGGCGGGTGGAAATTTCAGGGTCGCCGACCGTGGCGAGTTCCTGGCGATTGAGCTTGGAGACGAGGTCGAGCGTGTCGCGCTGGAGCTTTGCATCGACGCCGGTCGGGCTGCTCACGTTGAGGATCGGGTCGCCTTTCCCGCGGAAAACGGTGCCGGTATAGACGGTCGGCAGGAACCCGCTCGACCACAGCGCCGAGCCTCCGCTGAGACCGTTGCCCGTGCTCATGACGACGAAGGCTGGCAGATCCTGTGTTTCCGCGCCGAGACCGTAGAGCGCCCAGGAGCCGAGGCTGGGGCGGCCCGGCTGAGAGAAGCCGGTGTTGAAGAAAATCTGCGCGGGCGCGTGGTTGAATTGATCGGTGGTGACCGAGCGGATGAGGCAGGCGTCGTCCACGATGCTGCCGAGATGCGGCATCACTTCCGCAATCTCCGCGCCGCTCTGGCCGTAGCGGTTGAACTTGAACTGCGGCCCCATCACCGCGGCGTCAGGCCGGATGAAAGCATAACGCTGTCCGCCGATGACCGAAGGCGGAAGCGGCTTGCCCTCGAGCTTCGCGAGCGCCGGTTTGTTGTCGAAGAGATCGAGGTGCGATGGCGCGCCCGCCATGAACAGGTGAATGACGCGCTTCGCTTTCGGCGCGAAATGCGGCTGTTTCACCGCAAGCGGATTCACTGCCCCGCGCGCGCTGAACGCATCCGTGAGCAAACCCGCGAGGGCGATCTTGCCGAGCCCCACGCCGCAGTCGTGGAGGAAGTGGCGGCGGGCGAGTGGAGTGGGCTGGGGAATGAAGGGGCTCATGATTTGGTAACGGCTTCGTCAAGGTTGAGCAGAGCGCGGGCGAGAGTGCTCCACGTGGCAGTTTCGGCGTCCGTATTAGCGAACGCTTTGGGATCGAGTTGCCCGGAAGTGAAGCGGGCGCGCTGTGCTTTTACGAACTCGCGCAGGGCGGGCAGTTCATCGGGCCGTGCGGAGCGGCAGAGGACGCGATGGTAGGCGGCCTGGAGTCTGGCGTCGTCGTCGCCCGGGGTAGCGACGAGGATCTTGCCAAGCGCCTGCGCGGCTTCGACGAAGACCACGTCGTTGAGCAGCGTGAGGGCTTGCAGCGGTGTGTTCGAACTGTCGCGGCGCGGTATACAGGCTTCGCCCGTGGGGGCGTCGAAGGTATTGTAGAGCGCGAAGGGGGCCGTGCGTTTGGTGAAGGTGTAGAGGCTGCGGCGGTAGCGATCTTCACCAGTGCTCGCGGTCCATTTGAAGTTGCCGTAGGCGACATCCGCCACGCCCTCTGCCTGAGGCGGACGCACGGGCGCGCCGCCCATTTTGCTGGAGAGCAGGCCGGCGATTTTGAGGGTGCCGTCGCGGATCATCTCGGCCTCGAGCCGCGTGCGCGGGAAGCGGGCGAGCAGTTTGTTTTCGGGATCTTTGGCGAGATGCTCGGGGGCGACGGAGGAGCCTTGCCGATACGTCGCGCTGGTGACGATGAGACGGTGCAATTTCTTTTGCGACCAACCCTTCTCCATGAAGTCCACGGCGAGCCAATCGAGCAGTTCCGGGTGCGTTGGTGGCATGCCTTGGTAACCGAAATCTTCGGTCGTCTTGACGATGCCTTTGCCGAAGAAGGCGGCCCAGGCGCGATTGACGATGACGCGCGCGGTGAGCGGATTCTCGCGAGAGACGAGCCAGCGTGCGAAGGCGAGGCGATTGCGCGGACCATCGGGCAGGGGATTGAGCATCGACAAGGCCGCGGGTTCCACTTGTTCGGTCGGCTGGAGATATTCGCCGCGATTGTGAATGAAGGTGGGCCGCGGGTTGCTCGCCGGGCGCTCGCGCATCACGAGCGTAGTCTGGAATTTCGCCGGTTGCCGCAGCGCGTGGATCGCTTTGGCGGCTTCGGCGAGTTCCGGCGTGGTGAGAAGAAACTGCTCGCGGAGCTTCGCGCGTTGGGCGTCGGTGAGCAGCGCGTCGGCCACGGAGAAGAGCGATTCGATGGAATCGGACATTTCCCGCGCTTCGTCGCCACGCGGATCGGTGGTGACCGAGATGCGGAAGTGGCCGAGCGAGCACGCGTAGTGGCGACCGAACATCATCTTCAAGTCGAGCCGCCCGGCGTTGATCGGTTGATCGAGCACGAAGACGGCTTCATGCGCTTCACCAGGACGGTCCGCGCAAGACCATCCGGTCTGCGGATCGCCATCGATGGCCGACGCTGCGGTGGCGGGATTTTTGCCGAAGTTATTCTTGGAATAACTCTCGGTTGCCTTCGCGAACTTCACCGGCTGTCCGTCGGCGCAGAGCTGGAATTCGCCGAGGAAAAAGTCGCCCTTCGGTCCTTCGTAGAAACACATGCCAGGCCCGTGCGCAGGCAGACTGTCGTCAGGCAAAGCTTCGAGGCGGACGGCGGTGATTTTCTGGGGCGCACCTTCAAATTTCAACTCGTAGGTGTCGCTCTTGGAAATGTCGCCACTGCCGAGGATCGATCCATCGGGCTGCACGGTAAGCAGGGGGAGATTTGTTTTGAGCGCGGTCGGTTTCAGCGTGGTCCACGCGACGGTGCGCGCGCGTTCTTTCGCGAGCCAGGAGGCGAAGGCATCGTCGAGAGGCCCCTTGTTGGCAGGCCATTTGGCAGGCAGCTCCGCGAGCAGTTTTGCCGCGCGCGCTTCGCGTTCTTTCGCCTGCTGCGGGGCGTCCGCTGGCGGGAGGTCGATCTCCGGTTCGTCCGCGTTATCCAGGAAAGCCATCAGGCTATAATATTCGCGGTGTGGGATGGGGTCGTATTTGTGCGTGTGGCATTGCACGCATTGCAGCGTGAGTCCGAGCCACGTCGCGCCGGTCGTGGACACCCGATCGGTCATCGCGTGGAAGCGGAACTCGTTCGGGTCGATGCCGCCTTCCTCGTTCAGCATCGTGTTGCGATGGAAACCGGTGGCGATCTTTTGATCGAGCGTGGCGTCGGGCAACATGTCGCCGGCGACCTGTTCGATCGTGAATTCGTCGAACGGCATATCGGCGTTCAGCGCACGCACGACCCAGTCGCGATACGGCCAGATGGGCCGCTCGCGATCTTTCTCGTAGCCGTTCGTGTCGGCGTAACGGGCCAGATCGAGCCAGCGCCGCGCCCAGCGTTCGCCATATTGCGGCGAAGCGAGCAGTCGCTTGACCAATCGATCGTAGGCGTCGGGCGCGTTGTCCGTTTCAAATGCGGTGATTTCGTCCGGCGTCGGCGGCAGGCCGATGAGATCGTAACTGACACGGCGAAGCAGCGTCGCGCGATCCGCTTCCGGCGAAAGAGTGAGCCCTGCAGCGCCGAGCTTTTGCTGAATGAACGCATCGATCGGATTTCCACTTCCCGGCACCGCCGCCTTCTTGGGTGCCGCGAACGCCCAATGTGGCTGGTAATCGGCTCCGGCCGCGATCCAGCGTTTCAGCACTTCTTTTTGTTCGGCGGTCATCTCCGTCTTTGTGTCCGCGGGCGGCATCACGTCGTCCTTGTCGGTCGAGAAAATGCGGACGCACAGTTCGCTCTCATCTGGCTTGCCGGGCACGACCGCGACCGAGCCGGACTTCGCTTCCTTCAAAGCGTCTTCCCGCACGTCCAGTCGCAGCTTGCCCTTGCGCGATTTGTCGTCCGGGCCGTGGCACTTGAAACAATAGCGCGAGAGAATGGGCCGGACCTCGCGGTTGAAATCCGGCGCATTGACGCCGCGCGCGGCGGTGGCCAGGAAGCCGGTGAGCAGGAGCAGGGAGCCAAAGCGGGGTTTGGGCATAAGGAGTCGATAAATAAACCCGTAAAGGGGCGGGGACAAAAGCCAGTGGTTTGCAGGATTTGCTCCCGTCGCTGCCTGCCGCGTCGCGTGGTTGACCCACCGCCGTTCCGGGCGAGGATGCTTCCGCCGCTCGTTCCATGACGTTCCTCCTCCGTTCCGCCGCTCTCACGTTCGCGCTTGCCCTGACTTCAATTGCTGCCCGTGCAGCTTTTCCGCCGCTGGCGCTCAAGGCGATCAATACCGGTCAGATTTATTCCCCCACCACGATCACCAATGCCGGCGACGGCTCGGGACGCCTGTTTGTCTGCGATCAGCCGGGCCTCATTTACATTATCGAAAACGGTTCGATCCAGCCGACGCCGTTCCTCGATATCTCCGCCACGGCGGTCAATGTGGCGGATCGGAAGGTGTTTCCCCTCGGCACCGGCTATAGCGAGCGCGGCTTGCTCGGTCTCACTTTTCATCCTGGCTACGCCAACCCGTCGTCGCCGGGGTATCGGAAGTTTTATGTCAACTACATCAAGCCCTACGTGGCGGGCGTGGATCCGGGACCTTCGCAGGTAGGCGATCCGGTCGATGCCGTGTCGGTCATCGCGGAGTTTCAGGTTTCCGAAAACGATCCGAACGTCGCTGATCCCGCTTCTGAACGCCGGTTGCTGCTCTTCACCCAGCCTCAGAGCAATCACAACGGGGGCATGGTGGAGTTTGGCCCGGAGACTGGACCTAACGGCGAGCGCTATCTTTACATCGGACAAGGCGACGGGGGCAGTCAGATGGACAACAATGCCGGTCACACCGGCGGCAGCGGCAGCCGTCCGACCGACAATCTCGGCAACGCCCAGGACAGGACGCGCCTATTGGGAAAAATCCTGCGTGTCGATCCGCTCGGCACGAATGGCCCCGGAGGCCAATACGGCATTCCGGTCGATAACCCGTTTGTCGGTGCGGGTGGGGGAGTGCGGGAGGAGATTTACTGCTATGGCATGCGCAATCCGTGGCGCTTCTGTTTCGACAAACGGACTGGCGGAACGAACCGCCTTTTCTGCGCCGACGTGGGAGGCGATCGCGTCGAGGAAGTGGATATCATCGTCAAGGGGGGCAACTATGGCTGGCGCTACCTCGAAGGGACGGAGATGCCCGTTTTTTCCTCCGGTGCGCCCAGCAACCCGATGGCGGATCCCGGCGGGACGATGATCCCGCCCATCGTTCAATACGCACACCCGGGTCAGGTCGTCGGAAATCCGCCGCTACCCCAGCTCGGCCGCTCGATTACAGGTGGCTTCGTTTACCGCGGCGCGAGGATCCCGGCCTTGCGAGGCAAATACGTGTTTGGCGATTACGGCTCGACCAATGGCGCATCCGATGGACGCATGATGGGCCTCGAGGAAACCGCGCCGGGCAGCGGCGTCTTCACCCTCACGCAGGCACTGCCCATCTTTGGGGGAAACCCGATTGTCGGTCAGCGCATTCTCACGATGGGTGAGGATGAATCGGGTGAAATCTACGTGGGTTTGAAAACGACGCCCGGTGTCCTCCAACTCGACGCGAACAATCTGCCCGCGGGCGGTATTTACCAGATCGTCGCGCAGCAACGCGTCGTCACCACCCTCACGCCTTTGCAGGACAATACGATCTTCTCCGAAGACCCCACGCTCGGGCAGAACTTCAGCGACGGTCAGGGTTACCTGCACGTCGGTCGCACCGGGCCGAATTTCGGGCCTTACAATCGCCGTGGACTGGTTGCTTTTGATGTCGCTGGCCGTGTGCCCTCGGACGCAGCGGTTCACTCTGCGTCATTCCAAATGAACCTGAACAAACAAGGCGGCAGCGCCGCGGGTTCCACCATGACGTTGCATCGGCTCACCGAGACGTGGGGCGAGGGGGCTTCGGCGAATCCAAACGGTGGGTTCGGCGCGCAGGCCGCTACTTCCGATGCGACCTGGGCGTATCGGTTCTTCAGCAGTGCCACGTGGACGACGCCAGGCGGGAGCTTCGATCCGACTCCCTCGGCCAGCCTTGTTATCGGTAATGTCGGGCTTCAAACGTGGACTTCAGCGGCGATGCTCTCCGACGTCCAAAGCTGGCTGACTAATCCCCCGAGCAATGCGGGATGGCTTTTGAAAGGCGACGAAACCAATCTCGTCACTGCCTGCCAGTTCGACAGCGGTGAACAGGGTTCCTCGCCGCCAAAGTTGATCGTCGATTATGATACGGCTTACTCGTCCGCTTCGATCGCCAGCCCGGACGATATTGTTGTCGAGGCGACTGGCGGAAGTGGTGCGGTCGTGACCTACTCCGCCGCGGCGTTTGACTATTTCGGCGGCCCGCTGAGTTTCACCTCGGACCGGGCCAGCGGCAGCACGTTCCCGTTGGGAACGACGACGGTCACTCTCTCGTGCAACGATGGCCTCGGCAATGTGGCCATGTCTTCTTTCACCGTCACGGTGCAGGACACGACCAAGCCGACCATCGGCGGGAGGTTCCCCTCGCGCACCACCAGTGTCACCACCGTTCCCGACTACACTTCGCTGCCGAGCACGTCGGATCTCGTCGGCCCCGTCAACGTTACGCAAAGCCCCGCGCCGGGGAGTGCGCTCGCGCTCGGGCCGACCGTCATCACACTTACCGCGCATGACGGTGCGGACAATCAGGCCAGCCTGCACTGCACGCTTACGCGCTACCCGGCAGACCCGGACCACCAGGCAAAGTTCAGCACCGGAGGCGCGGTGCCGGGGGCTGGCTCGATGGGAGGAGCTCCGGCAAATGCGACTTTCAAGAGCTTCGGCGTGCCGGCGATCAACGATGCTGGGGAGCTTGCATTTTTCGCGCGCTGGGTCAGTCCCGAGGGATCCGGCTCGGGTATTTTCGCGGGCAATCCAGCTGTGCTGGTGGCGAAAGCGGGCGATCTCGCGCCGGGCGCCGAGCCGGCGAAATTCGCCACCTTCACCGATCCGGTCCTTGATGCCGAGGGCCACGTCGCCTTTCTCGCCACGCTTTCGGGGGCAAGCAGAACAACTAACAGCGTCGTGGCGACCAACGCCTTCAACAGCACGCTCGCGGTCGTGGCACGGACGGGTTCTCTGGTTTCGACCGGAGGGCCAAAATTCAGGGCATTTCGCGAAGTTTCGCTCGTCGAAGGAGAACTCCTTCTGACCGCGACGCTCTCCGGCGGCACGCCTGCCGCGCGCAAAACCACCGACGCGGTCGGGTTCCGCATTGCCAATCCTGGCAACGCGCCGGAGCTGGTCGTGCGGGAGGGTGATCCCTTCGGCTTAGCGAAGGTGAAAACGTTCAAGTTGCTCCCGGTCGTGACGGGCTCGCCCGGACAGAATCGCGGTCACAACCCGGGCACGGCGAGTTTTCTCGTGCTGCTGACCGATCGCACGCAGGCGCTGGTGGATAGCACTGGCGGCGTGCTGACCGACTTCGCAGCCACGGGCGACACCACCGGCGGGACCGTGCTTCCCGATGCAACCTTCAAGGCCTTTGGCCCTGTTTCGACTGACCTGATCCATACGACCTTTGCCGCTACGTTGAATGTGGGCGTCGGCGGTGTGACGGCCGACAAGGGGAGTGCGATCTTTCTCGGCACCGGCACGACCTTCGAACCGGTCGCGCAGCAAGGCCTGCCAGCCGCGGATCTGAATACCTTCACGTTCAAGAGCTTCCTCGATCCCGTGCTCGCGCCGGGCAAGCCCGCCGTCGCCTTCCCCGCCCGGCTCAAAGGCGCAGGCGTGCGTGCCACGAACGACATGGCCATCTTCTATCGCCCCGATGGCGGCACTTTGCGGAGTGTGGCGCGCGAAAGCGATCATCCCCCCGGCACGCTGACGGGTGTGAAATGGAAGAGCTTTGTCTCCCTCGTGCTACCTGCGGGCGACACTGGCCCGATCTTCCATGCACTCCTCAGCGGCGCCGGGGTAAGGGCGAGCAACAACGCTGGTGTCTGGGCAGTGAATACGAACGACCAGGTCGTCCTGCTCTTCCGCAAAGGCGATCCTGTCGATGGGCGTGCGCTGAAGAATTTCGCCGTTCTCAATGCTGCCCGCGGCAGCACCGGCACGACCCGCACCTTTAACCAGGCCGCACTGGTTGTCTGGCGCGCCGACTTCGCGGGGGGACAATCGTCCATCGTGGTCACCTCCGTGCCGTAGGGATTGCGCCGAACTCACTCGATGACTACGAAGCGCACCATGCGACGCACGTTGTTCCCTCTTGCCCTTGCTTTCGCCGCCACCGCTCTCGCCGGTGTTCCTCCCGAATTTGCCCGGCAGGTCGATGCGGAATATGCGTCGCTCGATGCGCTCTACTGCGAGCTTCACGCTGCGCCGGAGCTTTCGCTGCACGAGGTGAAATCCGCCGCGCGCATGGCCACCGAGGTGCGGGCTCTCGGCTGGGAAGTGACAGAGAAGATCGGCGGAAATGGTGTGGTGGCGGTGCTCAAAAATGGACCCGGCCCAACGATTCTCGTGCGCGCCGATATGGACGCGCTACCCGTGCGGGAAATGACCGGCGTCTCCTACGCCAGCAAGGTAACGGTGAAGGATCCCTCCGGAGCCAGCGTGCCCGTGATGCATGCCTGTGGGCACGATGTCCACATGACCTGCTGGGTCGGCGCCGCGCGTGTGCTTACGAAATTGCGGGACCGATGGAAAGGGACGCTCGTCTTCGTCGCTCAACCGGCGGAAGAGGTTGGCGGAGGTTCCGAGCCGATGCTAGCCGACGGGCTTTACTCGCGCTTTCCGCTGCCGAACTACGCGCTCGCGTTGCACGTGAATTCCGACCTGCCGGCCGGTGTCATCGGCTGGCATGAGGGGCCGCAATCCGCGAACGTGGATAGCATCGACATTCTCGTCCACGGGATCGGCGGCCACGGCGCGCAGCCGCAGAGCACGAAGGATCCGATCGTGCTCGCCGCGCAAATCGTCCTCGCGCTGCAGACCATCGACAGCCGCGAGATTCATCCGCTGGAGCCGGTCGTGGTTACCGTGGGCTCGATTCACGGCGGGACGAAGCACAACATCATTCCTGACTCCGTGAAGCTGCAACTTACCGTGCGCACCTTCACCGATGAGGTGCGGCAGAAGGTTCTCGCTGCCATCAAACGCATCGCACGGGGCCAGGCTATCGCTGCCGGTCTGCCCGAGGGACTCATGCCCGAGGTAAAGGCGGCGGAGCATTACACCCCCGTCGTCGTGAACGACCCGCCACTCACGCGCCGGCTGAACGGCGTATTCCGCGAACTTTTCGGCGAGGAGCGTGTCCGCGAACGCCCCGCCACCATGGGTGGCGAAGACTTCAGTCGCTATGGTCGCACCGAGCACAAGATCCCGATTTGCATGTTCTCCGTCGGGACGGTCGATCCGAAAAAGGTCGAGGAAGCCAAACAACGCGAAGAGCCGCTCCCGTCGCTGCATTCGCCCTTCTACGCCCCCGAACGTGAGCCTTCGATCAAGACGGGAGTCGCCGCGATGACCGCCGCCGTCCTCGACTTGCTCGGGGGCAAATAACGCTGGGTGTGCAGCCTTTCAGCGGCGGAAAGGCCGTAGGAAACGCGGCTCCGGTAGGGAGTCGTTCGCACAATCCAAGGCTGGCCGCCCGCGCTCATCACTCCTTTGTGTGTCTGCGCGGTCGTTAAATTTCCGGATGAAACGGGAGCGAGCAGTAGGGCCTGAACTTTGCGCTCTAATAAACTTCTCGTGCCGGAATTTCATATGCCGTAGCCTTTTCATATATGAAATCTCTCTCCCGTTCCGCCCCGCGCGGTGAATCCGCGGAAGCCTCTCTTCAGGTGCCCGCCCTGCAACGGGGACTCGCCCTGCTCGAGCATCTTGCCGCGCTTCCGGGCGGCGCCACGCTCTCGGAACTGGGAGCGGCTTTGAACCTTTCTCCCACCTCCGTTTTTCGCCTTGCCGGTGCGCTCGAAGAACTCGGTTACCTCCAGCGCGATGAGAAGACCAAGCGCTTTGTCGTCACGCAAAAGCTCCTCCTCCTCGGCCAACCACATTCCGGCAACCGGAGCCTCGTCGAGTGCGCGGTCGAGCCGATGCGTCGCGTTCTCGCCGCGACTGGCGAGACCACCCAACTTTGCTGCCACACCGAGGGATTCTGTGTGGTGATCGAGCAATTGCCCGCGCTGCACCCGTTCAAATACATCGTCGATCTCGGCTCGCGTCCTCCCGCGCACTGCTGCGCGCCGGGCAAGGCAATGCTCGCCTTCCTGCCGGAGGATGAACTCGAGGCGATTTTGCCGCGCATTCGTTTCGAGCGTCACACCGCGCATACGATTACCAATCGCCGCGCTCTCCTGGTCGAACTGGAACGCATTCGTGCCTGCGGTTACGGTCTTGATCGCGGCGAGCACTTCGACGGCATCCACTGTGTTGCCGCGCCGTTGCTCGATCGCCACGGTCACGCCATCGCCGCCATCACGATCGCGGGCCCGGCGACGCGAATTCCCGAGAGCCGGTTTGAAGAAATCGGTCATCTCATCATCGACGCTGCGAACGACGCGACGCGCCGCTTCCAACAATAAACTGCGATGCGCCGCTTCACCGCCTTCCTGCTTCTTACTGGTGTGGCCTTCGCTGCCGAGGCTCCGATCTCGCCCGAGGCGCTGGAGTTTTTCGAAACGAAGATCCGACCGGTGCTGGCCTCGGAATGCTACCAGTGCCACGACGCGAAAAAGACCAAGGGCGGTCTGCGACTCGACTATCGTGACGGGTGGAAGAAGGGCGGCGACAGCGGCGATGCGATTATCCCCGGCGATGCGAAGAAGAGCCTCTTCATTCAGTCGATCCGGCATGAAGACCCGGACCTTAAGATGCCTGACAAGTCGCCGAAGCTCGACGAACGCATCATCGCCGATTTCGAGAAATGGGTGAACATGGGCGCACCCGATCCGCGCGATCAGCCGCCCGATCCGAACGCCAAGCCCGCGTGGAAGGACCTCCTCGCCACGCGCCGCCTGTGGTGGAGCCTTCAGCCGGTCACCAAGCCGGAGCTGCCGGCGGTGAAAAACGCCGCCTGGTCCGCGAACCCGATCGACCGCTTTCTCCTCGCGAAGCTCGAAGCCCGCGGCCTGGCGCCCGCTGAACCCGCCGATCCGCGCACGTTCATTCGTCGGCTGACGTTCACTCTCATCGGCCTGCCGCCAACGCCGGAGGAAGTGGAGGCGTTCGTTGCGGAATCCGACAAAGATCGGCCGTCCGCCATCGATCACGCGACGACGCGGCTCCTCGCCTCGCCGCACTTCGGTGAACACTGGGGCCGCCACTGGCTCGACCTGATGCGCTATGCCGAGACACATGGCAGCGAAGGCGATCCGGAGATTCGCGACGCGTGGCGTTACCGCGATTACATCATCCGCGCGTTTAACGACGATGTGCCGGTCGATCAGCTCATCCGAGAGCACATCGCCGGGGATTTGCTGCCGAAGCAGCGGATGAATCCTGACGGATTCAGCGAATCGATCCTTGGCACGGCCAACCTGCGGCTCGTCGAGCATGGGTTCCAACCCATCGATACGCTCGATGACCAGGTGAAGGCGATCGACAACCAGATCGACGTGGTAAGCAAGGCGTTTCAAGGCCTCACCATTTCGTGCGCGCGTTGCCACGATCACAAATTCGACGCCGTCAGCCAGCACGACTACTATGCGCTCTATAGCATCTTCGCGAGCGTGCGCCCGGCGCAGGTGACGATCGATTCTCCCGAGTTGCAGGCAAAGAATCGCAGCGCTCTCGAGAAGTTGCACGGGCAGATCAAAGCCGGGCTGGCCGAGGCGTGGCTGGCCGAGGCGAGCAAGCTTGGCGAGCGTCTGCTCAACGAAGCAAAGCGCGTGGACGACGCCCGCAACGCTGTGGCGCAAATCGAGGAAGTCGAAAAAAGGATCGCCGACCTCGAGTGGAGCGCGCGGCGCAAAATCAACGCTTCCGCCGAGGCGGCTCCGGTGAAATCTACCGTGGCCCCGATCGCCGTCTGGGCATTCGAGGGCGACGCGCACGATTCACTGGGGCATCTGGATGGCCAGCTCGAGGGTGGCGCTGAGGTTCTGAATGGACGGCTCGTGCTCAATGGGAAGGGCGCCTACTTCCATACGGAGGGTCTGCCGGTGTCGCTCACGGCCAAGACGCTCGAAGCGTGGGTTTCGCCGGGGACGCTCGATCAGCGGGGCGGGGGAGTCATTTCCTTGGAAACGACGCGCGAGCATGGCTTCGACGCGATTGTCTTTGCGGAGAAAGATGCGCGCCAATGGGTGCCGGGGAGCAATTTTTTCAAGCGCAGCGAACGTCTCAATGCTCCCGAGGAAACGGCGAAGCCGGGTGAGTTTGTGCATGTGGCGGTGACTTACGCCGCGGACGGCACCATCGCTTTCTACCGCAACGGCCAGCCCTATGGGGCTTCCTATTCAAAGCCCCCGCTGCTGGAATTTCCCGTCCACGCTGCGCGCGTGTTGCTCGGCCTGCGGCACAAGGGGGCGGGTAACGGATTCTTCACTGGTGAGATCGAAGAAGCCCGACTCTACGATCGCGCGCTGACCGCGGAGCAGGTGGCAGGGTCATTCCGCGCCGGCACGCCGCCGTTTGTTTCAGCCGACCAGATCACGGCCGCGCTCACGCCGGAGCAGCGCGAAGAACGTCGGATTCTGGCAGGGAAACTTGAGGAGTTGCGGAAGCGCACGATGCCCCATGCGGCGGGCGGCGAGTTGTGGGTAGCGGCGCTGAAAGACGCGGAGGCGAACCCGCGCAATCCGTTTTACCCGTGGGCCAAGACGAGCGCGCAGCCCAGTGAGCTGTTCGACGATGCATGGGCGAAACTCGCGAGTGAACTCACCTCGCAACGTGACGAAGCGATGGGCTTCAATGCAGGGAACTATCGTCCGATGTGGAATCTCGCTAGCGACGATTATGCGAAGTGGTTCCGCTATGGAAATGGATTGCCACTTCAACCCTACGGGGCAGGGGAATTTTCGATTGAGCCCGAAGGTGACCGTATCGTGGACGGCATTTTCCCCGCTGGCGTGATCACGCATCGGCTGAGCGACAAGCACAACGCGCTGCTCACCTCGCCACGTTTCAAAATTGACTCCGATAGCATCAGCGTTCGCGGCAGTGGAGCGGGCGGCACGTCGATTCGCGTGATCGTGGATAACTATCCGCTGCCGATGAATCCGATCTATCCCAAAGCCGTCTTCGAGAAGGAGCAAACAGGCTGGATTCGCATCGATACGGCGTATCGCAAAGGCGCCTGGGCCTATATCGAGTTTGGCACGCGCGAGGACGTCACGCGTCCGCTGAACCCCGGCAAGAGCAAGGCGCCGCCGAAGGATACGAAACGCTCGCACTTCGCGGTCTCGGAGATCGTCGCGCACGATTCGAGCGAGCCCCCGCGTGAACTGCCGCTCGCCACACTCGCTCTGGTCGATGGTGGAACACCCGCTGGCGCGGCGGAGCTGGCCAGGCGCTATGCAGAGGTGGCCACGCAAACCGTGCGCGCCTGGCAGGATGAAAGGCTCACGGATGCCCAAACCGCGCTGCTCGATTTCCTCGTGCGCAATGGCGCGCTGTCCACCACCTCCGCCGAGTTGCCAAAAGTTGCGCCGCTGGTGTCGGAGTATCGCAAACTCGAAGCTGGAGTGCCGGACCTGCGTCGCGCGCCGGGTGTGCTGGAAACGGTCGGCTTTGATTCGCCTTTCCTCCCGCGTGGCGACCATACCAAGCCTAGTGATCCGGTGCCGCGTTCCTATCTCGAGGTCCTCGCCAGCCATCCGTATCGCACGACCTTGAGCGGACGGCTTGAGCTTGCCGAAGAAGTAGCCAGTGCCCGGAACCCGCTCACCGCCCGCGTAATGGCGAACCGCGTGTGGTATTGGATGTTCGGTCGCGGCATCGTGCCCACGGTCGATAACCTCGGCCGACTCGGCGAAAAGGCGACCCATCCCGAGTTGTTCGATTTTCTTGCCGCGCGTCTCGTCGAGACCGGGTGGTCGATCAAGTCCCTCATTCGCGCCATTGCCGTTACACGAGCTTATCAAATGAGCAGCGAACCTTCGCCGCGCGCCGCGGAACTCGATGCAGCCAACGAATTGCTCTCCCACTTCCGCGTGCAGCGTTTGCCAGCGGAGGCGATCCGCGATTCGCTCCTTGCGGTTGCTGGCAATCTCGATGGTGAGATGTTTGGAAAACCAACCGGTGACAGCGACCTGCGCCGCAGCATTTATCTCCCGGTGAGGCGCACGAACCTGAACCCATTTTTGCAAACCTTCGACGCGCCGAAACCCTTCACCACGCTCGGTCGCCGCGATTCCACCAACGTGCCTGCACAGTCCCTCACCATGCTCAACTCACCGTTCGTCATCGATCAGGCGCTGCGTTGGTCCCGGGCGCTAATGCACGACGGCAGTAACCGTCCCGAGGATCGGATCCGCCAGATGTTCGCCGCGGCTTTCGCCCGCACGCCGGGCGACGACGAACTCAAAGCAGCGCACGAATATCTCAACACCCTCGCTACCGACCGCTCCGTGGACCTCGGCCAGATGCTCACCAGCGAGCCTGTCTGGCAGGACTTCGCCCAATCCCTCTTCAACTTGAAGGAATTCATCTACCTGCGCTGATCACTATGAAGCCATTTATTCGCCCTATCCTCACCCGCCGCGAGATACTGCAGCAGTGTTCGCTCGGCTTTGGTTCGCTGGCGCTCGCCGGCTTGATGTCCGATAAGGCTTATGGCGCTCTTCGCCCGGACGACAAACCGGTGGGGACACACTTTGTTCCCAAGGCGAAGCGCGTGGTGTTCTGCTACATGTCCGGAGGCGTATCGCACATCGACTCGTTCGATCCCAAACCGGAACTTGCGAAGCGGCACGGCCAGCCGATGCCGGTGCCGGTGCGACCGACGATGTTCAATAACAATGGCAACATCATGGCCTCGCCGTGGGAATTTAAAAATCGCGGCCAGAGCGGCCTGCCGATTAGCGACCTTTTTCCGCACATCGCCGGGCACGCCGACAGCCTCGCGGTGATTCGCTCCATGACGAGTAAGGTGAACGAACACGCGCAGGGAAATTATTTTGCCCACACTGGGTTCCCCTTTATGGGGCACCCCAGCGCGGGTGCGTGGGTGAGCTACGGCCTTGGCACGGAGAACAAAGACCTGCCCGGTTTCATCGTGCTGCAAAGCGGCAATGCGACTCCGCCGCACGGCGGCGTCGGCGTTTACAGCAATGGCTATCTGCCCGGGCAGCACCAGGCCTCGATCCTCAGGGCTGATGCGGAAGAGGCGCTCCCGAATATCAAACCGCGCGAACAGGACGCCTGGCAGCGCCAGCGCCTCGGCTTCATCCAGACCATGGATAACAAATTCGTCCGCACGGCGGAGGACGCGCAGGTGGAAGCGGCGATCAAAAATTACGAGACCGCGTATCGCATGCAGAGCGCCGTGCCAGAGATTTGCGACATTCGCGGTGAGAGCGAGGCGACCAAAAGGCTCTACGGGCTCGACTCGACGGAAGGCAACAAAGCCGCTTACGGCCGGCAATGCCTCGTAGCGAGGCGGCTCCTCGAGAGCGGTGTGCGGTTTGTCGAATTGAGCTGCCTGGCGCAAGGGCCTGACGACGGCCAACGCGCCAATCCGTGGGATCAGCACGGCAACTTGAAGAAAGGCCACACCAACATGGCGAATCAGGTTGACCAAGGCATTGCCGCGCTGATGACCGACCTGAAGCAGCGAGGTCTCTTCGACGATACGCTCATCCTGTTCACGGGGGAGTTTGGCCGCACGCCTTTCTCGCAGGGCAGCGATGGACGTGATCACAATCCGACCGGTTTCAGCCTGTGGCTCGCGGGGGGCGGAATCAAAGGGGGCACCGCTTACGGCACGACCGATGAACTCGGCTATTATGCCGTCGATCAGATCGCCACTTTCTACGACCTTTATGCCACGGTGCTTCACGTCATCGGGCTCGATCACGAGCGGCTCACGTATCGTTTCGGCGGACGGGATTTTCGCCTCACCGACGTGCACGGAGTCGTCATCAAGGACATCCTCGCGTGAGTCTGGGGCGGACGAAGTTCGAGAGTGAACTGGCGGTGCGCCCGTCGGATCTCGACATGTTCCGGCACGTTCACAGCAGTCGGTATCTCGACTACGTCCTCGCCGCGCGGTTCGACCAGATGGAGAGCTGCTACGGCATGGGCATGCCGGAGTTTGAAAAGCTCGGGCTCGCGTGGTTTGTGCGGACTTCGCACGTCGAATACAAACGTCCGCTCGGGTTGGGAGATCGTTTTCTCGTGCGCACGTGGGTGGAGGCGATCGATGGTTCCGATGTGCGCGTGTGTTTCGAGATCGATCGTCTGCCCGCGGGCAAGCGCGCCTGCGATGGGTGGTGCGATTATACGCTGGTGAAGATCGAGACTGGACGTGCTGAGGCGATTCCCGCTGAAATCGCGGCGATCTACTCTGTCTAGCCCATGCGTTTCTTCCTCCCGTTTCTGCTCGTGCTTGCCGCGCAAGCCGAGTCGCTCACCCTCGTGCGCGAGAAAAACATGCTGGTGATCCGTGGGCCTCAATTGCCCGGTGAAATCAGCATTAACTATCTCGAAGCGTATTGCCGTGCCGGATCCACCGATGCGGATTGGGGTAAGCATACAGTGATCAAACACACCTCGGAGATCCTGTCCGAGCAGGCGCAGGAGGTCCGACTGCGCAATACACTGGCTGACGGCGTTACGGTTGAGCATCTGATTGCAGCGAAGGCTGATGAGGTTGACTTTCAAATCATCGCGCACAATCCGACCGACAAGATCAGTGAGGTTCACTGGGCGCAGCCCTGCGTCCGACTGAGCAAATTCTTGGGAATGGATGAGAAGACCGCAGGGAGCGCAGAGGACTATCTGCCGAAGAGTTTTGTCTTTCTCGATGGGAAGCTGGCGCGCATGCCCACTCCGCAATGGGCGACGGAGGCACGCTACGTTCCCGGTCAGGTCTGGTGTCCGAAGAATGTCCCTCGCAGCGATGTGAACCCGCGCCCGCTAAATCCGCTGGTCCCGAGCAATGGCCTGATCGGTTGCTTTAGCGCCGATGAACGCATGATTTACGCGACCGCCTGGGAGCCGTATCAGGAGCTCTTCCAAGGCGTGATCCGCTGCCTCCACAGCGACTTTCGCATCGGTGGCTTGGCGCCCGGCGAAACTAGGAAAATCCGAGGCAAAATCTACCTGGTGCCGAATGATGTGCCCGCGCTGCTCGAACGCTACGCGCGTGATTTTCCTGAACACACTGCACGGTAAATCGCCGTTACCTGTTTTGCAGTCATGAGCTCATGGGACATCCTCGACACTGTTTGTGGCACCCGAATATCGGCGCATGGGTATCGCGACGCTCCTCATGGATCGCGCTTTGAATTGGCTTCTAAATTCCGGTGCCGAACGCCAGCGGGTCGTGGTTCTTCATGCGAACGAAGAAGCATTGGCTTTTTACTGTCGCTTCGGCTTCCAACCCCGCAACGTGGAACTTGAGCGCCTCCCAGTTGGCGGCGCTCGAGTCTGAAGCCCTCCAACGTCATCACGTGGGTCCTCCTCGAAGAGAGAGGTTCCTCAACTCGACACGATCGCGTCCCACTTTTCGGAGATCTGGCGCACGCGGGTGGCGGGATCGATGCCGGTGGGGCGGTAGCCGGTTTCGGTGACTGACCATCCGCTCCAATTGAGATCGTCGAGCGCGCGCATGATGGCGGGCCAATTGTTGTCGCCTTCGAGGTATTCGACCTGCAGACCTTTGCGCAGACCTTCTTCCTCGTGCCGTTTGCGGCTGAATTCCTTAAAGTGCAGCACGTCGATGCGCTTGCCGAGGATAGGGATCCATTGTTCTGGCCAACCAACAAACATCATATTGCCGATGTCGAAGTTGATTCCGACCCACGGGCTCGCAAACTCATCCACGTAACGAGCTATCTCGAGCGGACTGAGCAGGAAGTTATTCCAGACGTTTTCGATCGAGATGCGGATGCGGAATTCCTCGGCGAGCGGGAGCGCTTCGCGGATGCCGGCTTGGGAGTTTTTCCAATTTTCGGCATAGCCGACTTTGGCATCGACGCTTCCAGCGAAGGCCAGGACGGACGTCGCGCCGTAGCGTTTCGCGTCATGCAGGGCGAGTTTGAGCGCCTTGATCGCTAGTCCACGAATGGCCGGATCGGGATGGCCGATGGTGCGCGTTTCGGAGCCGACGGCGACGCTGGGAATGACGAGGGCGGAGGCGTCGCGCGCCTGCAGCACTTCGTCCTGATCCATGAGCGCGTGAGGTTGCACGCCTTCGAAACCTGCGGCTTTGATGATTTTGAACTGCTCGAGCAGCGGCAGCTTTTTGTCGGGAAAGGAAGAGAGAAAGAACCCTTTGCGGAGCGGGCGCGGTTTTCGTGATTCAGTCGCGAGAAGGGGATGAGCGGCGAGCGCAGCGGTGGATGCACGCAGGAATGCGCGACGAGAGAGGGGAGAGGGCATCTGGGGCGGTGAAGGCGGCCTCGATTCGACCCGAGCCGGACGCCTCCTGCAAGCCGCCCTTTGGTGCGGTGCTCGTTCGTCAGAGTGCAGGGTCCCGCCAGTGGGCATCGCGCAGGGCGGGAAAGTCACGCCGCCACGCGCGGACGGACTCGACGTCGAGCGAGGCAATGAGAACGCGTTCCTGTTCGCCGGCGTCGGCGATGATCACACCGTGAGGATCGACGACGACGCTACGACCGGAGTAAGAAAAGTTTGGATCGGTGCCGGTGCGATTGACGCCGACGACGTAGGCCTGATTTTCGATGGCGCGCGCCTGAAGCAGCGTGAGCCAGTGGTGCTGGCGTTTTACGGGCCAGAGAGCGATGACGACGAAGAGTTCCGCTCCACGCCGGGCGGCGGCGCGAAAGATTTCCGGAAAACGCAGGTCATAGCAGACGAACGGCGCGACGGTGAACCCGGCCCATGAAAAGGTGACGATGTCGGTGCCGGCGACGTGGCCAACGTCTTCGCCGCCGCCACTGAACGGGTGAATTTTTGTATAGCGAGCGAGCAGTTCGCCGTCGGGAGAGTAGGCGACGGATTCATTCCGCCCGCGCTCGCCGTCAGGATTCACGAGGCCTCCGACGACCGTGCTCCGAGTCTCACGCGCCAGATCGCGCAGGAAGGTTTCGTCCTCACGCTTTTCGGTCTGCCGCGTGACGCCGAGATTCATCGAGAAACCGCACGCGAACATCTCCGGCAGCACGACGAGCGAACCCGGCTGAGGTGGTGTCCCCGCGAGAAGGTCGCAGACTTTGCGGAAGTTCGTGGCCTTGTCTTCCCACGCGATGTCGAGTTGGACGGCGGAAAGCGAAGGCATGGGAAAGGCTGTTGTGCCCCCGGAACTTATTTCGCGACGCCTGCCGGAGCGGAACGCGTGGCGGAAAGTTCGTGGCAGCGCCGGATCTCCTCCACGATGTGCGGGTTCACCTGGTGGCGGATGGCTTCACCAGCGCTGCGAATGGCGTTCTTTACGGCGATGGCTGAACTGCCACCGTGGGCGATGATACAAACTCCGTTCGCGCCGAGCAGAGGCATGCCTCCATATTCGTCCGCGTCGATCTTGGCATAAATGGCGCGAAAGGCGGGCTTGCAGAGCAGAGCACCCATTTTGCGCACGGGGTTTTGCATCAGCTCGGCTTTGAGCAGCTTGAAGATGCTGGTGGCGAGGGCTTCGCTGCTCTTGAGAACGACGTTGCCAGTGAAGCCGTCGCAAACGACGACGTCGACGGCGCCTTCAAAGAGATCGTGCCCTTCGACGTTGCCATGGAAATTCACGCCGCATTCTTTGATCAAGGTGTGTGCGGCGAGGGTGAGTTCGTTGCCCTTGAATTCCTCAGTGCCGTTGGAGAGCAGGCCTGCGCGGGGATTCGCGATGCCGAGGACGTGACGGCAGTAGGCGAGGGCCATGATGGCGTTGTCCTCGAGTTGCTGCGGGGTTGGATCAGGATTCGCGCCGGCGTCGCAGAGGAGGAAGTGGCCGGTCTCGGTCGGCATGGTCGCTGCGATGGCGGGGCGTTCGATACCCGGAAGCATCCGCAACTTGATCGTCGCCGCCGCCACCGCGGCGCCGGTATTACCGGCGCTCACCACAGCCTCGGCAGAGCCATCCTTCACCAGGTCCACGGCGCGGCTGATCGATGAGTCTTTTTTCTTCCGCACGGCATCGATGCCACTGTCGTGCATCTCGACGACCTGCGTCGTGTGCACGATTTCGATGCGACCGTCGCTGGCGCCCAGTCGTTTCAACTCGGCCTCGATCCGTGGGCCGTCGCCTGTCAGGAAAAGGCGGCTAATGTCGGCGAGTTCCCGCAAGGCGAGGGCGGCGCCTTCGACGAGAGGGGCCGGCCCCTCATCATGCCCCATGGCATCAAGGGCGATTTTCATGCGCGGATGTTCAACGCTGGCGAAGGGCTTGGGAGCAAGCCGAAAGTTCGGCCGGGTGAGGGTTTTGCGTTAAAAATAAGCCAGCCGCTCCACGCGATCGGCGGAGCGGCTGGCTCGAGGGGGAGGGAGAGGAAGGCCTTACAGTTCGACCGTGAGAACCTGGCGGCCTTTATAGTAGCCGCAGTGCGGGCAAACGAGGTGAGGGAGCTTGGCGCTGCCGCACTGGCCGCATTTGCCGAGAAGCGGCGCTTTCCAGCGGTTGGCGGCTTTGCGGATGCGGAGGCGCATCTTGGAAGTTTTGCGTTTTGGAACACCCATGGTGTTGTCGAATTATTTGATTTTGAGTTGGTCAAGGGCGCCCCAGACATTGGGCCGGTCTTCGCTGACTTCAGGTTCAGCGGGAGCCGGGCGTGGGACGCCGGGACACTGTTTCCCTCCGCTCCAGTCGCAGCGCGGATGGGCCGGAAGGGCCAGCAAGATGTCTTCCTTTATGGCTCCCGTCAAATCGATTTCCTCAGGGCCGGTTAATTCGACCTGTGCGAGGAAGTCATCGACCCGCACGGGCATCGTGAAAGGCTCGAGGCAACTGACGCACCGAGTGCCCAGATCGACGGCCAACTGGCCGGTGACGAGCAACTCATCCTTGCTGGGAGAGACGTCGAGTTCGTAGCCCACCGGTGTGACCGGAGTGTAGTCGGTGCCCTCGAGTTCGAGGATGGACGCAGAATCTTCCCCCTCGAAGTGCGCTCCCTCGTCCGGAATCTGTCGAAGATGAATTTTCATGGCTGACGTGTCGCGCTCGCCTTGATCTTCGCTCGGAGCGCGTTGGCGACAAAAGGTGGCACAAATTCATCCACTTCGCCACCTAGCAGTGCGATTTCCTTGATGATTCGCGAACTGAGGTAGGTGGATTGCTCGACGGGGGTGAGAAAGATGGTCTCCAGCGTCGGCACCAGTTTGCGGTTCATTAGCGACATCTGGAGTTCGAACTCGAAATCGCTCACCGCGCGCAGTCCACGGATGAGCGCCATGGCGTCCTTCTCGCGGGCGAATTCCACCAGCAAGCCGTGGAAATGCGCGACCTTCACGTTGGGAATGTCGCGAGTCGATTCGGCGAGCATGGTCACCCGTTCCTCGACACTGAAGAAGGCGGACTTCCGCTCATTGTAGGCGACCGCGATGATGACTTCGTCAAACAACCGCGCGGCCCGCCGCAGGACATCGAGGTGGCCGTTGTGCGGTGGATCGAAGGAGCCGGGGTAGATAACGCGGCGCATTAGAGGCAAATCCGAAGTCCGAAACTCGAAATCCGAAACAAACCGTCAAAAGGCAGGAAATTTGAAATCGGGAAACAGCCCGCCGTTCGTCGTCTGGAGTTTTTCACGCGATTGGGATTTGTTTCGGATTTCGTGTTTCGGATTTTTTGCCCTAAAACGTGTGAATGAACAGTCCCGAGCGCAGCTTGGGCTCAAACCATGTGCTCTTCGGCGGCATGATCTCGCCGGCGTCGGCGATGGCCATGAGTTGCTCTACCGTGGTCGGATACATGGAGAAGGCGACGGCAGCTTTGCCGGAATCGACGAGGCGGACGAGTTCTTCGGGGCCGCGGATGCCGCCAATGAAATCGATGCGTTTGCTCGTGCGCGGGTCGTCGATGCCGAGCACAGGGGCAAGTAGAGCGTCCTGGAGTTTGCTCACGTCGAGTTGGGCGATCGGGTCGAGGTCCGGTGTGGGTTGCCACGCGAGGTCATACCACGCACCGTCGAGATACATGCGAATTTCGCCGGGCTTCACGGGCTTGGGCGAACCACCCGGCTTGAGCACGAAGGCTTCCCCGACCTTGGCGAGAAAGGCGTCTTTCGAGAGACCATTCAGATCGTGCACAGCCCGGTTGTAGGGGAGGATTTGGAGCTGGCTGGCGGGGAAGAGGACGGTGAGAAACCAGTCGTAGTCTTTGTTGCCGGTGGCAGTGGAATCGTTGGCGCGTAGTTCGAGGGCCACACGGGCAGCGCTGGCGGTGCGATGGTGGCCGTCGGCGACATAGGCGAGAGGCAGGTTGCCGAATTCCTGCACCAGCTTTTCCAGCACCTGCGGGTCCGACACACGCCAGAGCGTATGACCGATGCCGTCCGCAGCGGTGAAGTCATAGATGGGCGCCTGTTTTTTTTGCTCGTCAACGAGGGCGTCGATTTCCGCGCGGCCGCGGTAGGTGAGGAAGACCGGGCCGGTGTTGGCGCGCAGCGTGCCGATCAGGCGCGTGCGATCGTCTTCCTTGTCCACGCGCGTGCGCTCGTGCTTTTTGATGATGTCCTGCGCTTTGGGATTGTTGGCGCGTTCGTGCACGTAATCGTCCACGTGGCACACGGTGGCGATGCCGGTCTGCACGTGGTTGCTCATGCGTTGCTGGTAGAGGTAAACGGCTGGCGCTTTTTCGCGGACCAGAGCGCCGCGTTCTTGGAGCGCGAGGAAGTTCTCCCGCGCTTTGGCATAGACAGCGTCGGAGTAGGGGTTCACGTCGGCGGGGAGATCGATCTCGGCGCGATCGACGTGGAGGAGGCTATTCGGTTTGCCTGCGGCAAGCGCAGCGGATTCCTCGCGGTTAACTACGTCGTAGGGGACGCAGGCGATTTCTTCAACGAGCGACGGGGCGGGGCAGAGACCTTGGAATGGACGGATGCGGAGCATGAAAGGGGGCTTAGCAAAGCGGTGAAGTGGCTTCGCGCGAGCAGAAAAACGCCTCCGATGCACGAAGGCATCGGAGGCGTTTTTGAGAGCCTGATCTCGGATGGGCCGGTCGTCAGTTGACGTAAACGGCCTCGTTGGAGAGGAGGAGGGTCTGGGCGAAGGTTTCCCAGGCGGTGAGCGGTTTGCGTTCGACCCAGTCGCCTTCGTTCTTGATGGCCTCACGCCGGGCGTTGCGCATGTTGCCGCGGCCG
>JBGAGV010000039.1:0-75167 GCA_044226525.1 Chthoniobacteraceae bacterium
TGCAGCTCAAAAAGCTGGTAGCCGATCTGTCGCTGGACAAGGCGATGCTCAAGGAACTGGTGGAGGGAGCCGAGCGGAGCGAGACAGCCTGTGCGTAGCACAGCCCGCAGGGCAGCGCTGGAGGGCGCTGGCAAAGTGGTAAGCCCGGGGCGCCAGAGACAAGCCGTCGAGCACCTTGAAGTGAACTTCGAGGTGAGCGAACGGCGGGCGTGCCGGGTGGTCGGACAGGCGCGCAGCACGCAGCGCTACCGAGGGTTGCGGCGGGAAAAGACGCGGCGCTGTGCGCGGAGTTGAGGCGGTTGCGGTGCGCACCTGGCTCCTGATCGAGGACGCTACGGTGCTGACCGGGCGCGTGATCGCGAGCACTCTTGCCGGGGGCAGACGAGCCGCGTGCGATCGGTCGACTTCTGGCGTCGGTGCGCGTACGGCGCGCTGATTGCGCGCTGGCGCAACGTGTGGTCCCCACGATGCCGCGGCGGCGGGAAGGCCCGATCGACGACTTGCCCGCTGATGGCGCTCTTTTGTCGACGCGGGGCCGTGGCCATCGTCACGAGCGAGGCACTCGCGCACACGCGTGCTTTCCCGCATTCGCGACGGGGCTCGATTCGGGCCAGAGGCGATCGGCGGCGTGTGCGAGGCCACAGGTCGCTATTGGCCCCCCTGCCGAGGAGGGGCGCCAACACCATCGCAAAGTTGGCGCACTCGTTCGCTGCCCGACCGTAGGTGGACAAGGTGCCGCTCCTGCATGTGGACGGAGGGGCTCTTCGCCCGCGCTCCGCTACCGCTGAAGGGAAAAACGCGTCCTGCTCGGAGACGACGGCTGGCTTCACGCTGCGCATTCAGAGTGCGCGGTCTTCTTCGGCGCGAACCAGGGTCAGGTGGCGTCGACAGAGCGCTCGCTGCAACTGAATCGCTGACGCCGCACGTCGCCTTTCTCAGCGACAATATCATACCGCCGGGAAATCACTAAGCCGCCTCGAAGCTGCGCCGGTTCCGTGAAGGCGTTCTCATGCATCGCTTCGGGACGAACCACATCTTCCGCCTGGTCCTCGCCGAGCGCACGCGTCCGGCGCCCGTAGCGTTAGCGGATCCACATCGCGCGTTGTATCGCGATCTACTTTCGTGGGGCCTGCGACTAATTTTGCCCTGATCAAGCAGGGCAGGGCGGGAGATTGCGGTGTGCACTGGGCGAATTCCGCGTCCCCAGCCGTGGCGGCTGCTTTATGCAGAGCGAAGCATCCTTTGGGCGGGCTGGCTCCGCTCGCAAGGCGACGCGGTCGCCACTACCCGCGCCCACTTCCTAAGTAGCACGCGACGGACGCGCGCGACCGCATGCTGTTGCTACCGGCCCGATTTGGGGTGGGCGGCGAAGGCGTCGCACATCAGCTGCTGCTGCGGCACGCGGGCGTGTGCGACGGCGGGGCGGGTGGTTATCGCGCCCAAGGGCTGGGGCAGTGGGTTCCAGGGCAGCAAGGGTTCGTTCGTGAGACCGGAGGTCGGGCCGCCCGGCGTCGGCGCCGCGTTGTGGGACCGATATCGGAAGGAGCGTGGGACAGCGATTCAGAGCGACGAACCCGTGACGCTGGGGGGCGGCGAACCGAGGATCACTGTCTTCTTTTGGCGGATTTCAGGCCATAATATATTGGAGATAGCCTAGGTGTTGGCAGAGCGAGATCTCTTCGGATTATTGCGCGCTCTTTCGCGTCGAGGTTCGCGTCGCACGCTCCGGTGGCGTCGCCCCATCTACGATTCGAGATCTTTGTGAATCCGAGGAAACAAAAGAGGAACCTCCGGCGCGATCCGTATCATCATCGCCTGCCCCGTCCGCGTCCGAGACGAGGGAGCTTGCTTCGAATCGGGCACGGGAGGAAGCCTCGGTGAACGTCCTGATCGAAGCCTGCTACGGGAAGAAGGTTGGCCTGCCTAACTTCTCTTCGCATCACTATTCGTTGAGCGTGCGTGCGGAATTGAACGATCTTGGGTGTGTTGAGAGCGAAAGCACGCGGCTTCACGAGATGCTGCAGCGCGCGGTCGAGCGCGCCCTGGCGCAGACGGAGGGTATTGCTGAATGCTCGGTCGAGCCCGCCGCCTTGCCCAACGGCAATGGGGAATCTGCGCACGTGGCGCAACGCGACCCGGGCCGGTGGCAGTGCAGCGAGAAACAAAGGGATCTCATCCTCGCCATCATCGAGGAGCAGCGCCTCAACCAGGACCACGTCGAATGGATGGCGCAGGAGCGCTTCGGTAAGGGACTGCGAGGACTCAGCCGCTCGGAGGCGAGCGCCATCATCAGCAAGCTGCTGACCCGATGAATTCCGAATTGCGTGAGTCTCAGAAATTCGGCCGCGGGGTCCTCGGGCTTGCCGGTCCTTCGGATCGGATCGCTTCGTCACCGTGCTCAAAAGGCCGTCTCAAGCAGGGGAGGCGGACATCGCCGCGGGTATTCGAAGATTCCGAACGCCTGCTCCGGGCCCGCCGAAGATAGCGTCCAGCGGACCAGCGGGCTCACAGGCAATCGGCAAACGAACGTCGGAGGTAGGTGAGAAAGGGATCCACCGGTCTCGGCCCAGCCGGGGCCGGTGGATCCAACCAAAGTATTCCTTCGGGTGCGGGAAAACGTGTGAGGAATGCCGGGGCGAACCGGCGCGCCGAACCGAAGGCGAGAGGAGACAACCGACGGATGCGAATCTACAAGTTATCCAAAGCCGGCAGACTGCACCTGTTTCGGTGCTTCGGGCCGGAGGGATACACCGTGTGCCTGATGAAGCGAAGAGGGGCATCACCGGGGGAATTCGAAAGAGCCCAACGGTTCGTGTGGGTATATCGAGGAAATTTATTCAAAGAGGCGAGGCGGACGGAAACGGCCTGAATCGATATGAGCGAAAGCGAAAAGCAGAACGATCAATTGGCATCGGTGAATCCCGAACCGGTTGATCCCACCAGAATATTTTACCGAGTGGAGGAGGTCGCCGAGGAGGGCCGCCAGGAAAGAAGGGCCGAAGCCGAGGCGGATGAGGAGGCGGAGCTCGAAGCACTGTGCTCTATGGAGGATGAACGCAAGGCCGCCGTTTCCCGTGAGAACGTCGTGTCGCTCGAAGATGACGAGTGGATCTAGGCTGACCTCGGCTTGGAAAAGGAGTGCTTTGACCTGGTCGAAACGATTACTAAAAGTCCGGACGCGGGCGAAGGGCTAGAGTATGTGTGACTGAAAGGCATGGTCTTGACTTCGGGTCGCGTGACCGAACGCAAGAAGCGCGAAGCTCCGGCGTAAGTTGTAACTGTCACGCGCGAAATTCGCTCGGCACCACCAGGGTGTGGCACTGTCCACGCCCCGTGGTGTCCGTGCGTTTTTTTTAGCTATTAGGATGGGGCGGAGGCCTGCTCGTTCCGCGAAAAGCGGTCGGAGCATCGCGGTGAAGACCGCGTAGTCACCGCCGCTTTTCACCGCCGGCGGGCCGAAGCTGACAAACTCCGCATCCACCAACTCGGGCACGGCGTTGGCGCGCTCGAGTGGCACGTCCACGCTGCCATCCGGCGCCACGCGCACGAGGCCATTGGAGCCATCGCTGAAAGCAGCCGCCGCCATGATGCTGCCGTCGGGCGCAAAGCTGCGTCGTTGATCGCTGGCATTGGGCACGCTCGTCAGCAGCGTCAGCTTGCGAATACTGCGCGGGAATGGAACGCCGCGCGCGGGCGAAGGCGCTGGGTCGCCCGTGCGCAGAAGCAATTCGCTCGTTCCACCGACGGGAGTTTCCCGCCAGACCCCAAAATCGTCTGCCGCCGTCACCTCGCCACCCCGCTTGAGCTTCGCCGCAAAAATCAGCCCCGGCCGATTCCGCGGCAGTCCGAAGTTCGAGAGCTTCGCAAACTTCGCTCCCGCGACATCGGGCGCATCCCCGCCTTCGCGCGCGAGCAGCTTCAACCCCGTGGCCGTGGATTGACGCGAATAGAGCGCGTTCACCCCTGCTCCCCTGACCAACGCCCGGTCGCGCGCTTTGCCCGCGAAACCAAAAGCTTCCCCACCGAAGACCGGATCTCCCAGCGTGGTAAACGTCGCCCCCACCGGGGCCGCACCGCCGACTCGTGCGAGTACCGAACCGAGAAAGGTTCCATAGATCACCGTCTGCTTGGGCACATCCGGCGTGCGAATGATGCCCACTCCACCCACTCTCCCCGCATTGATCACCGGGGCCTGATAGTCGAGGAAGAAGGTGCCCGCCGGTTCAAGGGGCACGTCGGCGCCGGTATTCGTCACGATAAATGGGGGGCGCGGCCTCCACCACACCGCAAAGCGGCGCTCCCACGAAATCGACGTCCGTGTCGCCGAGATCGTTCCATCGACCGGCCGTGTCCGCAGGCAGCAGCGTGGTCTTGGCGATCATGTGGGCAAAAGATTCGCCCGCCCCGGAATTGTTCGGCTCCGTCGGGTTCCAATTGGTGAAGCCTGCCGGCGCGCCACTCGCCCACGCGAAAATTCCCTCCTGCGCCAGGTCGTTGAAGCCGATCCAGAGCGCGCGCTCCACTCCGCCGAAGTGGGCAAATGTATCGAAGATCCACTTGTTTTCCGCCTCGTCGTCCACCGTGACGAGATTACCGCCGAGCGCCTGCGCACGGGCCTGGCTCGATCCCCAACGGTCCTGGCTCAGCAGATAGTAGAGATTACGGTTGGCGGGATTCACCACGGGGCCGAGCAGCACCTGCCCCAAAGCGGAAGCTCTCGTCGTATTTCGTAAATGTAGTTCTCGTTCACGCCCGGCGGCAGACCGCCGATGATGAAGAACTTCCCGTCGTGCCACTCCATGCCGCCCGCGCCGTGCACCAATTCCGGAACGTGATGCTTGGCGAACTCGGCGAGCGTGTCGCCGTCATACACATAGACCCACGAATCCGCAGCGCCCGCGGGCTGGTTGAACTTGGCGAGATTGACGGCCACATAAACGCGCCCGTCGTGATAGCAGAGATCGCCGTGATGACTCGCCACTGGCACCTGCTTGAGGAGGCGCCCGTCGCGGTCGGTCTTCACCAGCGCCTCGGTCCATGACCAATAAATGGAGTCGCGCCCATTGGTGCAGATGCCCTGGACGTGACGCGGGTAACCGCCTTCGCAAGCGGCCGGATGAAAGGCTGGCTCAGCGGCTCGGGCGCTGTGCAGTCCGGAAAGAGCGGGGGCGGCGATGATCGTCCTGAGCATTTGTCGTCGTGTGGTGCGCTGTTGCATGACGTTGAAACTGGGGCGTGACCCTTCCGCCATCACCCGCGGCGCACCAAGCGATCGAGGAAGTTGCGGGTGATTCGCTGCACGCGCTCGTCGGGACCGTGCGGGCGGCTCCAGTGCGACCAAGGCAGCGTGTGCCCGGGTGGATGGCTGAGTGCCTGGCACCAGAAGATGGTGGCGGCGTTAAAGACCCAATTGCCTTTCGGTCCCGGATAGACGGTGGCGGTGTAGTGCGAGAGCGTTTCGCCGCCGACCCACACCGGGCCTTCGGCGATGATTTCCAGGCCTGGAATCTCGGTCGCGGCGAGGTTGTGATACTCCCAGCCGACGAGACCGGGGATGAGGTCGCCTTTTTTCATGCCGGTGCCCGCGAGAATCCAGTGGTCGGGGTTGGTCACGATCCAATCGCCGCCGCCGTTGATGGGGCGCCCGTTGCGTGCGCCGATGAGCAATCCTTCATCAGGGCCACGCTCGGGGAAGGGGCCGTTTTTCTCATCGCGATCCTTCACATAGTCTTGATTGCCGCCGTAGGGACCGCCGCGAAACATGATCCGGTTTTCGCGGCCATCGAAGCCCGCGCGCATCGGCGTCACCCAGCAGACGGCGTTGCCGGAGAGGAACATCAGGTTCACGCCCTCGTCGCGCATCTTCTCGACGCTGCGGAACTGGCGGATGTCCCAATACTCATCGTGGCCGACGCTGATGAATGTCTTGCACTTCAAGCCGCGCTCGGGCGTGAGCATGTCGCTGTTCGAGCAATAGCTCACGTCATAGCCGTGCTGTTCGAGCCAGTAGGAGAGTGGTTGCTCGAACGAAGTGAACTCACCGGAGCCGACCGAGACCGGGTCATTGACGATGCCGGTGTATTGTGACTGCCGCCCGTAAGGCCGGTCGAAGCTCACGTCGGCCCACGGCCCTTGGTTGCCCTTCGGATGCGTATAGACCGAGTAATGCGTCGGCCAGCGGTTGTATGCCTGCCAGGTGTTGTCGGAGCATTGAAACAAAATGTCCGCAGGCCGCTCGTCGCGCACGATGAAGATGACGTAGCTCTGCCAATAGGGCTTGTCGGGCTGCTCTGGCAGTGTGGTGAGTCTGCCAAGATAGACGCCGCTCACCCAGTCCTCGGGGATGGTCAGCTTTGTGGTCGGTTCCCACTGGCACTCGTGGAGATCCTTCGCGCCGGGCGTCGGCATCGGCTGCGCCTTGCCATCGAAGGGTCCGAGCACTTTCATGAGCCGCGCGCCTTTGCCGCCGTAGTAACCGGTGCGGAAGATTTCGAGCGTGAACTTCGCAGCGGGCGCGGTCGAGACCATGATGTCAATCGTCTCGCCCGCCTTCACGCTCTGCCGCGAGCAATAACCCTCGATCCAAGGCGAGCGAAAGCCGTCGGACTTGTCGAGGCGCACGCGGGTAAGCTGCCAGTCGAGCGCGCCCGGCTTCGCATTTTCCTGGCGTATCAACTCCGACTTCGCGGACGGAGCGGCTTGGCCGGAAGCCGAGCCGAGCTGCGCCGCGAGGGAGACGGCACCGGTGGTCGCGATGAATTGGCGGCGATTGATGGGAGTGGGTGTGTGCATTGAGTGGCGCGTTCAGCGGTGGGTCGTGGCGGCGGACATTCTCGCCGCCTGCTTGGGTATTGTGCGGGACGCCCGCGATTTACTTCGGCTTCTTCGCGGTCTGGCGATCACCACGCGTCCGCGGTTGCCGGCATCTTTGATCGGTGTTTTGTCCGATGAGGAACCGACCGCCGCCGATCGGCGCGATGCCCATATGGGAGGAATGGGATGAATTGAGTTCGGAGCGGCGAGCGGCGAAGCGCAAAGCGCGGCGATGAGCACTCGCAGAATCAGCCTCATTGCTTCCGCGGCCTGCGGATGCGATCACCTGTGTCGTCGCCTAGTGGATGATCAGATGCTCGATGAGCGATTCCATCATTGATCGAGCACAGGAGGGGCATGGATTTCGCGCAGGTGGCGCTCGACGGCCGCACGGAGATGGCTGGCGGCGGATGCAGTAAAGGGAGACGTTGCGGGCTCGTAGCCGCCGGCGAGGAACTCCTCCTCGGTGGGCATGTAGCCAAAGGTGCCGCCGGTATAGCCGACGTAGAGCGTGTGCGTGAAAGGCGAGCGGTCGCGGATGTCGCTGGCGATTTCGCAGAACAACTCCATGGGCGCGCTCCAGAGGACGGTGTCGTCGCCGATCCGCAGGAACCGCAGCGGCACGAGCAGGGTTTCCGCGCCGTCCTTGGAAACGCGGAGGTAGTCCTTGAGTTCGTCCGACCATTTAAGCTCGGGGCGCTTGGGAGTCTCGACGACGATGCGGGAGGCGCGCAGCTTCACCTCGCCCATCGTGGTGCGAAGGCGACGGTTGGCCTCGAGGATGGGATCGCCGAGCAGGACTTTGAACCGGCTGAACACCCCGGCCTCCGCTTCAGTGCGGGTGCTGTAAAGCGGGGCGATGTTGCCGGCCGCGCCGTTGAGGTAAAGCATGGGCGCGCCGGTTTTTTCCTCGACGTATTTGGCGACCGTGCCGGGCGCGTCGGCACTGACGAGTGTGCTCGATCCGCCGAGCACGGTGGCGTGCATCGCATAGTTGACGATGAGCGCCAATGGCGCGCCGGAGCAGACCGATGCGGCGATCCACTGGCGCGGAGGGATTCAGGCCGAGACGCACCTGCCCGTCGGCGTCACGCGCGCGGCGGTTGATATTCGCTTCGGCATAACCGTGGCCGATGCCGAGCGTCGCGGGCGCGAGATTTTGCCGGGCCTGTCGCACGCCCTCTGTGAGGGTCTTCTCCACGAAGGCGGTGTAAGTTTGATCCATCTGAAACTGGAACCGCTGCGGCATGAGCACGGCGGGCACGCCGGGCGTGCCAACGTAGGGCGACGAATGCGTGTGGGTGATGGACCACCAGATATTCTCCGGCGGCACGCCAAGCTCGCGCGCGAGACCGCCCGTGACGCGGTCGCAGAAAGCAGGCGAGAGCGAGCAGAGGTCGTTTTCGGTCCCGATGGTAACCTTTACGGGACGACGTCCAATGGTTCAGGCACAATCTTTCGGATTATCCTTCCCGGACCGCCTTTGGTGGCAGTGAGCAAAGTGAAACTGGCGGGAACCGATGGTGCGGGCATTGAAGCGCAGGTCAATGCCCGCGGCGCGACCAGCGGGGTGGCGGTTAGTTTGGAATATGGGACCGATGGGGCCAATGCTGCGCGCGGCATTCGCGGCCTGGAGCGTGCCAGCGGCCGATCCGATCAATGGACGCGCGACCTTCAGCCTCGGCGGCAGCTCGGCCAGCACCGGTGTGGCGACCAATGGCAATCAGAATACTTTCGACGTGAGCGGACACGACGCCGATCTGCGCTTCGGCGCGACGACCATCGGCGTTCAGAACCGCGCGGCGGATCTGGCCAGCGTGTTCTCCTTTGATCAAGGCACCCTCGACATGACGAGCCTGTCGATTTCCACCCGCACGGCGGAATCGGCGAATGGCGCAGGTCAGACGCGTAATACCACCAGCACGATGAATATCGGCGGTGGCACGGTGAACATTCAGAACGGCATCCTCAGCATGGCCAGCGCCGCGGGCGCGTATGGGACCAATCCTGCTCCCGTCATGACAGCCACGATCAACATCAGCGGCGGCGCGGTGACGATCGGGGCGACGAGTGGGACATCCATCAACATGGCTGCCTACACGGCGACTGCCGGCACGGGCCCCGGATCGTCCAACGCGCTGCTCAATCTGACCGGCGGCACGACCACAGTGAACGGCAACATCGTTCGCACGACCGCCTCAGCCACGACCGCGAGCGCCACAGTGAAATTAAGCGGCGCCAACGCTGTCCTCAATATGACGGGGCACAACATCGGCGGCACCAATTCGGTCGCGCTCATTCTCGAAGCCGGCACGCTGATGAACGTGGCCCAGATCAATAACGGCGCGGCCATCACCAAGACGACCTCCGGTGTGCTGACGATGTCCGGCCAGAGCACCTACACCGGCCAGACGAATATCACCGACGGCACCTTGCTGGTCGGCAGCAGCACCACCGGCACTCTCAGCGTGAGCACCGGCAGCGGCCCGGTCGGCCGCGGCACGCTGGCGCTCAGCAATGGGGTGTCCATCGCCGGCACACCCAACGCGGGCGGCTGGAGCATCGCCAACAACATGACCATCGCCGGCGCGCTCACCTTTGCCGGCCTCGAGGCGCTCGAGAACCTGACCCTCACCGGCGTGACCACGCTCGCGGATGGTGACCACGACCTTACCGTGACCGACGCCGACGTCACGGCGACGCTCGCGGGGCAGATCACGGGCAATGCCAACCTCACCAAATCGGGCGAAGGCACACTGGTGCTCTCGAGCACGGGCGACAATTACACCGGCACGACCACCATCAACGCGGGAACGCTCGCGCTCGGCGCGGCGGAGGTGATTCCAAACAGCTCCCCGCTGGTCATCGGAGCCAGCGGCACGCTCGACATGGCGGGCCACAACGAGACGATTCCTTCGCTCTCCGGCGACGGGGGCATTCGGAGCTCTGGTGGCGCGCCGACGACTTTGACGGTGGACGACGCTCACGCTTCCAACACGGAGTTCTCCGGCAAGATCACGAACGCGGTAAAGATCGTGAAGAAGGGCACCGGCACGCTGGCGCTCACCAGCGCCGATAGCGACTTCACCGGCGGCGTGACGATCCAAGCCGGCACGCTCACCATCGGCGCGAACAGCTCGGCCACCTTGACGTCGCTCAGCGGTTCAGGCCCGCTTGGCCGCGGCACCCTCACGCTCGAAGACGGCGTGACCCTCCAGGGTAAGACAGGGGGGCAGTGGACGATCGCCAACGCCATCGTGCTCAATGGCAACGTGACCTTCGGCGGCACCACGGCCGATCAAAGCCTCGCCCTGACCGGCGGAGTCGATCTCGGCGCGACCACGCGAACTCTCACCGTGAACCCCAGCATCACCGCTACGCTGAACGGCGTGGTCTCCGGCGCGGGCGGGCTCACCAAGTCCGGCGCGGGCACCCTCGTCCTCGGCGGCGCGAACACCTACGCGGGCGCCACGACGGTCTCCACTGGCACGCTCCGCCTCGCCGCGAACGACGTGCTGCCGGACGGCACCGGCAAAGGCAGCGTCACGGCCGACGGCACGCTCGATCTCGCCGGCCACAGCGACACCATCAACGCGTTGTTCGGCAGCGGCATCGTTGATAACTCGGCGGCCTCCTCGACTTCCACCCTGACGGTGGGTGCCACGGATCTTTCGAGTTCGTTCCCGGGTGTGATCCGCAACAGCGGCACCAGTGCCGTGCTTGGTCTGGCGAAGGTCGGAGCCGGGACACTCACCCTCGGCGGCAACAACACTTTCTCCGGTGGCGTGACCATCACGGCCGGCACGGTGTCAATTTCCGCAGATGAAAACCTCGGCGACAACGCCGGCGCAGTGACCTTCGGCGCCGCCAGCACGCTGGCGGTGACCGACAATCTGTCCGCCAGCCGCGCACTGAATCTCAACGCCGCCTCCACGGTGGAGATCGCCGCGAACAAATCCGCGACCTTCAGCGGCAAGCTGAGCGGCACCGGCAGTCTCATCAAAACGGGCGATGGCGTGATGGTGCTCGCCAACTCGAACACCGCGGCGCCCGATCGCAACAGCTACTCGGGCGGCACAACCCTCGCCGCCGGCACCCTCGTCGCCTCGGCGGATCAGCAGCTCGGTGCCGACACCGGCGGGGTGGCCTTCAGCGGCTCGGCCACGCTCCGCACCACCGGCACGGCCTTCGCGTCCGCGCGGGATGTCAGCCTCAACGCGGGGGCCACCGGCACCGTGGAAGTCACCGGGACAAGCACCAACCTCAGCGGCGCGATCAGCGGCAGCGGTGTGTTGCGCAAGACGGGCAGCGGAGAACTCGTGCTCGGCAACAGCGGTGACAACAGCTACACCGGCGGCAGACTCCTCGACGCGGGCACGCTGTCCGTCGCGAAAGCTACGCATCTCGGCAGTGGCGGAGTCACCTTCACCGGCGCCGCTACCCTCAAGGCGACCGAGACTTTCACCGCCGATCGCAGCCTCACCCTCGGCGCGACGAGCACATTCGAAGTATCCTCGGGCAAGACGATGACGCTAAGCGCGGCGAGCGAGCTGCATGGCGCGGGCACCTTCGTCAAGGCGGGCACCGGCACCCTCGTGGTGAACGCCAATAACAGCGCCCAATTCACCGGCAGCACGACGATCAACGCCGGCACCTTCGTGGCGGCGAACAGCACCGGATCGGCCACCGGCGATGGCAACGTCACGGTCGGTCCCGCCGGCACGCTCACGGGCGGCGGCTCCATCACCGGGAATGTGACGGTCGCAGGCAACCTCGCTCCCACGACGGCGCTTGCCACCGGTTCGCTCTCGCTGCAGGGCGGTTCAACCTACGCGCTGCACCTCGACAGCGCCGCTCTCACCGGCGACCGGGTGAACATCACTGGCAACCTTTCCCTCGACGGGACCGTGGTGCTTTCGCTCCAGGACGACAGCCCGGCGGTCGTGCTGAATGTGGGCGATCGCATCGCGCTCGCGACTTACACCGGCGCCTGGAACGGCGGCAAATTCACGGTCCCCGGCTTTGGCGAAATCGGCGATTGGGTGGATAACGACAACCCGAGCTACTTCCTCCTGAACGGCAATCCGGTCGGGATCGATTACAACTTCGACCCGGACACCAACAACCCGAGCAATCCGCTCGAAGTGTCCCTCGTCGTCGTGCCGGAGCCGGGCTCCCTCGCTTCACTCGCGGGTTCCGCCGGCCTCCTGCTCGGCCTCCAGCGCTTCCGCCGCCGCCAGGCCGGCACTCGATCGCAGAGATCGTAGATCCCGGCCTTCGTTCTCACCTGCAAGCGATCCGGAGTGTGTTGATGGTCGAGTTGGTGTTGGTGTTGGGTCCGGTTCCCGTTCTGGGAATTATAGGCGGACAAGCCTCAACCCCTGTCCGTCAGAAACATACTCTTCGTGACGCCTGCGGGGTCGTTATGCAACCCGTGCTTGGCAACGTATTCGTCGCCAGCATCGGTGCGATGCCACTCTTTGAAATCGAGATTTCCGGGAATGCTCTCCGCCAGACCTTCAGCGCGCAATTTTTGAAGAATGGACTCCGCAGTGGCGTCGCCCATTTGAATGTGTTTAGCGACAGCGGAAACGCGCGGGCCTCCATACTGCTGAAGCCGCTTGGGTTTCAGAAATCCGAGGACGGTTTCTTCGGCCCTGGACAGGCCGCCTCCGCTATCCTGCTTGGCGTTGCGTTGCTGGGAATCGCGCTCTTGCTCAAGGGCCGTAATCTTCCTCAAAAGCTGCTCTCGTTCGACTGCCATCTGTTGAAGTTGCGCCTGATAGCCCTCGACCTGCGTCTGCGCATTCGCCACGTTCGCCTTAAGAGCTTCTTTCAATCGCTCTATTTCCGCTTCCGCCTCTTGGTATTTAGCGCGGGAAACGCCAGACTGAGCTGTCGCCTCCACCGCCTCGAATTGCTCTACAAAGGGTCCGATAAAGCGCCGAAGCGCCGCCGTAGTTTCCCCGGCTCCGATCATCAAGTCTAAGTCTTTGAAGAATTTCCGGACCATGAAACTTGCGCCTTTGGCGTAGTCTGAAACAATGGAGGCCGATGGCAAATCAAAAACCATCCAAGCCAGACAGCAACGTCACCGTTGCGGTTTTGGTTCGCAAAACGACCGGCGCAGAGTCGGTGCGTGGCGAGGATTTGCTCGGCAGCACGAAGCTAAAAGCCGCGTATCTCGCGGGCAAAGAGCGGCTGCTGAAAAAGAAGAAAACTTAACGCCTTCGCGGCGCGCTCGCGTTGGAGGGCTTTCCTAATGGCCAATCAACGCATTTCCCAAGATAAGCGTGCGCTGGTGATCGCGGGCCTTGTTGAAGGTCTTCCGATCCGGGCCGTGTGCCGCGCTTGCCGGGTCGGCAAGAACGGCGTGAAGCGCATCATCGCGGAAACGGGCGAAGCTCTCGCAGATTACATGATGCGGACCTTCACCGGCCTGCAAAGCGAGCGGCTAGAGATTGACGAACAGTGGCAGTATGTCGGCCAGCACGGCCAGCGGATGCGGACAAAGCAGGCTGGTGAAGGCGACTTCTGGGTCTGGTGCGCGCTGGACCCCGATAGCAAGCTAGTCGTCACCTACCGTGTAGGGACGCGCCGCTCCTACATGGCCGAGGAACTGATTGCGGACCTCGCCAAGCGCGTTCCTGGGTGCGTGCAAATCACGACCGACAAAAACCCGAACTACCTTGGCCCCATCCGCGCCTACTTTGGCGAGCGCGCCAATTACGCAGTGGAGACCAAAGTCTTCCACGATCCGCGCGAATGGGACCCGGCAGCGTGGCCGCAGAAGCGCAAAAACGGCGTGCCGAAAATCGCCAAGGCAACCCGCGAGTCGATGCTTGGGGAACCGGACCTTGGCACGTCCACGACGGCTCACGTAAAGCGGGTGTTCCTGAGCATCCGGCAGGAGTTAGCGCGCTTTTGACGGCTAACGCTAGCTTATTCCAAAGACCTGCGGATGCACAAGCTAGGGCTGCATTTGCACTATGGCGTTTATAACCCTGTGCGTCGGCACCGGGGATTGAGCGGGCTCACGCCAGCGCAGGCTGCCGGGCTGGAGTCGAAACGGTGGACCGTGGAAGACGTGGTTGAGCTGGCGAAAGCCTACTGGAAACCGCGACGGGTAGCAGAGGCAGCTAAGCGAGCCGCCGAACGACGCGCCAAAGAGGACGCAATCTTTCAACAGGCCCCAGCAGAGGGCGCACTATAACACCATAATGACAACCGGACCCAACACCGTCGAGTTTAATGCAAACGGGTATTACTCATAGTGTTTCACGATCACAGAGGCGTCGCCGGGGCCTGACCGGAATGGACGAGTCTTGGAAAACGGCCCAGGAGACCTTCCGCCGGACGCATCCCCACAAGATGCCCCAAGACGGTTAGCTCCGTCCGTGCGGGCTTGGAAAAGGCGCAGTATGGGGGAGGGACGAATTGGGGGCGAGACGACACCGTCCAGGATGCGCAATCTCAACGGCCGTCGCTTCAATCATACGGGCAGGGGTTGAAGCGAACGGTAAGCCGAACATGTTTCTTAGGAGGATTGGCGATCATGTTGGCGTGGATTCCGGTCTGTAGGTCAGAAGGGAGAGGGGCAAGAGAGCTCTGGAGGAATCGATCTTCTTGCTGATCTACCTACCCAGGCTTCCGCTTGACTGTTGGGGCGGCGCTGGCATCAAGGACGGACCATGAAAACGAAATTATCAGCTTTCATTGGGAGTCTCTTGCTGGCGCTGGGAGTTCGCGCCGCCATCGTGGTCCCCGGCGCTAACGGTTCCGACGGGGTTCTCAATATCACCAACAACACCGAGATCGACCTGAGCCAGGCCGTCACCGGCACATGGAATCAGGACAATACTGCGAACGCTGGAAAAGGGGTCTATGACCCCGCGCAGTGGGTCGTGGTGTTCAAGTATTCGAGCGTCTCCGTGGCGGCCGGCGCGACGGTCACTTTCAAGAATCATGCGAGCCGAGCGCCGGTGATGTGGTTGGTGAATGGCGCCGTGAACATCAATGGCACGGTGAGCTTGAATGGACAGGACACGCAGTTCGCGCCGCTGCTGGCCGAGGCGGGGCCGGGCGGATTTCGTGGAGGCACGGCGAGCTACCTTTCAAATCCTAGAGGTGGCGCCGGTTTTGGTCCGGGCGGCGGTTTGCAGTTCAATAACAACCAGGGCCTCGGCGCCTCTTACGGCACGACGGTTGCAAACTCGGGCGCCACTTACGGCAACCCATCGTTGATCCCGCTCCTCGGTGGGTCGGGCGGATCGGGGGACCGGGAGTTCAATGGTGGGCGCCGCGGTGGCGGTGGTGGCGGTGGGGCTTTGCTGATCGCGTGCACGGGCACGGTGACGGTGGCTTCCACCGGGGAAGTGCGGGCCAACGGCGGAACAGGGAACACGATCAATTTCGATGGAGACGATTCCGGCGGCGGCAGCGGCGGCGGCATTCGGGTCGTGTGCGACACGCTCGCCGGTGCGGGGAAGCTGAGTGCCTCGGGCGGCGGGAGCGCTTCGTCGATCGGCGGGCTTGGGCGCATCCGCGTGGAACGTGTGACCAATAGCGGCACGGTGCAGATCGTGCCCGATCCGAGTGTGGTGCCGCTGAACGCGAACGACACGGCGATCATCGTTCCGCCGGCGGGTGCGCCGGAGGTGAAGATCATTTCCATCGGCGGAGTGAATGCGCCGGCGGATCCGCGGGCGGGCTTTGGCGCGGTGGGACCGGATGTGGCCCTGCCAGAGACGACCTCGACTCAGATGATCATCGAGACGACCAACGTCGAACAGGCGTCGCAGGTGCAGGTGCGCCTGACGCCGCGCGCGAATGCGAACGCCACGGTGATCAATGCTTCGTTCCAGAGCCAGATCAGCCCCTCCGTGCTCCGCTGGACGGCAACCTTGCCGGTGAATGTCGGTTATTCCGCCGTGCAGGTGAAAGTCGTGCGTCCGTAAGGCGCGCGGGGTTTTTCCCACACAATCGCGCTTCGCCTTCCCACTTGGGATGAGACTACCAACCTGCCTGCTGGCTGTAATGGCCATGGCGTTCAGCCTGTTGATTCCACGGGCTGAAGCGCAGGTGCTCATCCGCGAAGTGATGTCGCGCGAAGTGACCGTGGACGATGGCGGCGCGGAGAGCACTCCGGTGAAAGAGATTTGCTCGCGCGAAATGACGATCTTCGTGGACTCGGGCCCCGCTGCGTTGATCGGGCAGGTGAATTCCCGCGAGGTCTCGCTGGCCGATGTGAGCAACACACCGCCACCCGCACTGACCCAGCTCTCCGTGAACGTCTCGCCCACTGGCGAATCTGCGACGCTCGACTGGAGCACCTACAATCAATTCGCGGTCGGCAGCGTGGCCAGCTTCGCCATTTACGTTTCCGATGCGGGGCCGTTCTCCGATGTCACCAGCCTCACGCCCTTCATCACCGTCTCGGGCGAGGCGAATTCCGCCATTTTGCAGGGGCTTTCGGCGTTTCAAGACCACTACCTCGCCGTCGTCGCGGTCGATGCGCTCGGCAACTTCGTCTCCACGGTCACGTATGCCGCTGCCTACGTCATCTCGCCGCAGGCGATTTCTCGGGAAATGTCTCTCTTCATCGGCGACGAGGTCGCGCCGCCCGTGAAACAGGCGGTTTCGCGCGAGATGGATGTCGTCGTCGTCAGCGATACGCCACCGCCGCCGGTGACTGGGCTTGTCGTCACGATCAATGCTTCGGGCGACGGCGCGACGCTCGACTGGAGCGCCTACAATCAATTCGCGGTCGGTGACATCAGGCGCTTCGATATCTATCTTTCAGACACGGGTGCATTCTCCACCACGGCTGGGCTCACCCGGATCGCCTTTGTTCCGTTCGGCACCAGTTCCATCGATCTCACGGGCCTCACGCCGGGCGTCGATCATTACTTCGCTGTCGTCGCGGTCGATGCGCTCGACCAGTTCGATCCCACCGTGAACTATGCCGCGGCCTACGTGATCTCGCCCCAGGCGATCTCGCGGGAAATGTCCCTCTTCGTGGGCGAAGAACCGGTGCCACCTTTCCCGCAGGTGGTCTCCCGCGAAATGACCATCGTCGTGCCCGATGCCGCAGTGCCCGCGCCGGTGACCGGTTCCGGCAGTGGCTTCACCGCGAATACTTCCGGCGCGGCGTTTGGTGCCGTGGACCTTGACTGGAGCACCTACAACGAAGTCGGCCAGAACGATATCGTCCGTTACCGCATCTACATCGCGCAGAGTTTCTTCAGCACGGTGACCGGGCTCACCCCGGCCGCGATCATCCAGACGGAGGATCGGCATTACACGGTTACCGGGTTGACCAGCGGCGGCATCTATTACTTTGCCGTTGTGGCGGAAGATGCGCTTGGCGGGTTCAATCCCACCGTGCAGGCGGCGTCGGCGCAGGCCTCGGTGTCCGGGGTCGGCGAAGTCGTGAATCTCACCGGCACCAGCGCGGCGACGTCGATCACGTTCGCGTGGGATCCGCCGCCGGACTCTGCCGCCTTCGTTCGTGGTTATCGCGTGTATTTCGCCGGATCGAAGGTGCCGGTGCAATTGCCCGCGAACACGACGACCTATCAGGCCACGAACTTGCAGCCAGCGACCGGTTATCCGATTCGCGTCACCACGCTCGATCCGTTCAATAGCGAGAGTGGCGGGGTCACGCTGCTGGGCGCGACGCTGCTGCCCAATCCCGGCAACGTGACGCTCTTCGGTCGTAACGGCCAGGCCGTGCTGGCGTGGGATGCCGCGCAGCCGGAATCGCTGGTCGATTACTACGCGGTCTATCGCAAGAGCGCGCCCTTCACGAGCATCGCCGGTGCGACGCTGGTCGCTAGTGGCCCGGGCCGCGAAGCCATGCTCGGCACCTTCGCCGCGGTGAATGGCATGCACTACGCGGTCGTGACGGTGAATATTCTCGGCGGCACCGATCCCGCCGTCACCTCCATCGACGCCACGCGGCAATTCCAGACCATCGACTTCACCGCGCCGACCGTCACGGCCGCGCCTTTCCCGCTGGTCGCGACCGCGAGCAGCGGCCTGCCGGTGCGCTTCGAGACTTCGCCTGCCGGCCGTGCGCAGATCAACACGAGCGGCCCCACGCCGCTTCTCGTCGCGCAGGTCGGCGGCACCATGACGGTGACTGCGCAGCAGGATGGCAACAACACCTTCTGGCCGGCCGATCCGGTCCCGCGCACGTTGCGCCTGCCTCCGGTCATCGGCGCTTTCACCGCCACTGGCCGCGAACTCACGGGTGGCGTGGTTCTCCACAATGTGGATGAACTGCTCAAAGTCGTCGCCCTCGATGCCGACGGGATCGCCCAGGCCGAGTTTTTCATCCGGCCCGCGGGCAATGGCGCTTTCACCTCGCTCGGCGTGGATGCCACGCCGCTCGACGGCCTCACCGCCACTCTCCCGCTCGATGCTTACGCTGTCGGCGATTACGACCTGAAAGTCGTCGTGCAGGCGACGGGTGGAGTGTTCACGAACGAAACCACCCGCACTGTCGGCCTCCTCCTGGGCCCGCCCGCCGCGCCCGTGCTTACTGCGCCGATCGCCGGTGCGACCGTCGATGCGCAGCAGATCGTCGTTTCTGGCACGGCGGCGCGTAATTCCCAGGTGTCCATCCTGCGCGACGGCACCGTCATCGCCGGCCCGCTCGACACCGGCACGAGCGGCACCTTCAGCACCAGCATCACCTTGCAGCCCGGCGCCAACACCCTCGCCGCGCGGGCCTCGAATTCTGCCGGCGCGGGCCTGCTCTCCGAGCCGCGCACCGTCACCCTGCGCTCGCTCCTGACCGTGGAGCTGAACCCGGCGACGCTGACCGAAGGCGGTTCGCCCGGCACCGTGCGGGTGAAGCGGAATCATTCGCAAGGGGCGGTGCAAGTGGCGCTCACGAGCAGCGCGCCGGATCAGCTCAAGCTGCCGGCTTCGCTCTCGATCGTCGCCGGGGCCACCGAGGCGACGGCCCCGCTCAGCGCCGTGAACGACAAGGTGGCTGAGGCGGACCAGCAAATCACGATCACCGGCACCGCCGCGGGATATGTAACGGGTGCCGCGACGCTCACGCTGAACGACGATGACCGGGGCAACGTGGCCGATCTCGTGGTGGCGAGCATTACCGCGCCGGCGCAGGCGGCGCCGGGACAGACGATCGAAGTCGTGTGGGTGCTCCGGAACGATGGCAATGCCGCCGCGCCCGCGGGCTGGGTGGATCAGGTTTTTCTCTCCGACGACGCGACGCTTGGCAACGATCAGCTCCTCGCCTCATCGACCAGCACTGCGGCGCTGGCTGCGGGCAAGACCGTCGAACGCCGCGTCAGCATCACGCTGCCGGCCCTCAGTGCCGGGCCGCGTTATTTCGCGATCCGCACGAATGCGGGCAACGGTTTCTTCGAGGTGCAGACGAGCAACAACAGCGCGATCGACGACCAGCCGATCGCCATCCAGGCCGTGCTGGCGTTGCAACTCGGTCGCACCACGATCGCGGAAAACGGCGCCGCGTTCGATGCCACCGTCACGCGCAATGGAATTACGACCGCCGCGCTCGGTGTGTCGCTGAGCGCCACTCCTCCCGGTGCGCTCACCGTGCCCTCGATGGTCACCATCCCTCAGGGACAGCCGAGCGTCACGTTCCAGGTTGCGCCGGTGGACGACCTTGTTTTCTCGCCCGACCGGACCGTGCAGGTCACCGCCAGCGCGACGAACTACGCCGACGGCACCGCGTCGCTCATCGTCACGGATGACGAAGCGCCGGGCCTGATCGTCGCGGCCTCGCCCGCGAGCGTCTTCGAAAACGCTGCGAACCCGGCGGCCACGCTCACCATCACGCGCAATTCCGCGTCCGCTTCCGCGCTCACCGTCAGCCTGCTCAGCAACAATCCCGGTGCGGCCAATGTGCCCGCCAGCGTGGTGATCCCCGCCAATCAGACGATGGCCATCGTGCCCATCACCGTGCACGACGACGACGTGCTGACCGGGCAGCGGATCGTGCGGTTCACGGCTTCCGCGCCCGGGGTCGCGCTCGGGTCCACCACGCTCACCATCGACGACGATGATGGCGCAGGGATCACGCTGCGGCTTTCGCCGGACACCATCATCGAGAACGCCCCGGCCCCGGCAGCGTATGGCACCGTCACGCGCGATCACGTCGGAATGCGCGATGTGGTGGTGCTGCTCACCAGCGGCACGCCGTCGCTCATTCAGGTGCCTTCGCGGGTGACCATCCCGGTGGGTGCGACGTCGGTCGATTTCCCGATCGCCGTGTCCGACAACAACACCATCGAAGGCGAGCGGTTGGTCACCATCACCGCCACCGAGGCCGATACGGTTCTCCAGCAGCCCATCTCCGGTCAGGACGCGGTCGCGGTAGTGAAGGTCCTCGACGACGAAGGCCCCACGCTCGTGCTGAGCACTTCGTCCGAAACCGTCACCGCCGGCCAATCCCTCAACGCCACCATCACGCGCCAGCCTGGCACCACCGGTCCGCTCACCGTCGCCCTCGCGAGCAGCGATCCAAGCCGAGCCAGCGTTCCCGCCTCCGTCGATCTTGCCGATGGGCAGGCCAGCACCAGCTTCTCCATCCAGACGACCGCCGGCGACACCACCCCGGTCACCATCACCGCCACTGCTTCCGGTTTGAACTCGGCTGTGCAGAACGTCACGATCACCAGCAACGCGTTGCCCGATCTCACCATCGACACCGTCACTCCGCCGGCTCCGACCGGTCTTGCGGGTGGAATTGTGAACATGTCGTGGGCGGTGGCCAACGATGGCTCCGTCGCCGCCACCGGCGCCTGGGTCGATCGCGTTTTCTTCACGACCGATCCTGCCGGCATCGGCGGTCAGGTTGCTGCCACCACCAATGTGGTTGGCCCGGTCGATCCCGGCACCGGTTACCAGCGCACTGCACAAATCACGCTCCCGACGACGCCCGGCACTTACACCGTGGTCCTCACGACCGATGCCCTTGGCGCCGTCGCCGAAGGCTCCGAACGCAACAACTCGCGCCTCGTCGGCATCGTCATCGTCGCCGCTCCGTATCACGCCACGGTTTCCACGGACGTGACTCTTGTCGGTGCGGGCACGCCCGTGCCGCTCAGCGGCCAGGCCCTCAGCGCCGCCGATCAATCGCCCGTGCCGAATGTGCCCGTGTCCGTTCGCGTCCTGGTGAACGGCACTCGCCGCGTGCTCAACGCTATCACCAACGCGCAAGGTGCCTACCTCGTCAGCTTCAACCCGCTCTCTTCCGAAGCCGGTCTCTATCAGGTCGCTGCCGATCATCCGAGCGTGCCAAACGACACGCCGCAAGATGAGTTTGAAATCATCGGCCTCAGCGCCGACCCCGCGAGTCTCACCCTGCGCCTCGCGCCGGGCACGCCTGTCGCGGGCACTTTCACCGTGCACAACAACGGCGCGCGCACGCTTTCCGGCCTCGCCGACGCGTTTCAAAATGCTGCCGCCAATCTCAGCGCGCAGCTCAGTGTCCCGTCCGATCTGCCGGCTGGGGGCGATGTCACGGTCAACTATTCGATCCAGGCTTCGAATGCCTCCATCACTCGCGCCCGTCCCAGCTTCCGCGTTACCTCGGCGGAAGGCGCCCGCATCGACGTGCCGGTCGACCTGACGGTGGCACCGTTCAACGCACAGCTTGTCGCCGATCCCGGCACGCTCACTCGCGGTATGCTTCGCGGCGCGCAGACGTTCGTGGAATGTGAGCTGGTGAATCTCGGAGGAGCGCCGACCGGCGATCTCGAAGTGCAACTGCCCACCACGTTGCCTTGGCTCACGCTGGCCTCGCCCGCGACCATCCCTTCCCTCGCCCCCGGGGAGCGCGCGAAGTTCACGCTTCAGCTCCTCCCTGCCGCGAATCTTCCGCTCCAGCTCTACACCGGCAATATCGTGGTGCGTGGTCCGCAGGTCGGCGTTTCCGTGCCGTTCCAATTCCGCGCCCTGTCGGAAGCGAAAGGCGACGTGAGCATCGAGGTGACGGACGACTACACCTTCTACACCCCGGAAGCTCCGCACGTCGTCGGCGCGACCGTGCGCCTGCGCGATCCGTTCGATCAATCGATCGTGGCCGCGCAAAGCGTTACCGGAGCGGACGGTGTCGCCACCTTCACCGGGGTGAACGAAGGAAGTTATGTGCTCGAAGTTTCCGCGCCGAAACACGGCACCTATCGCCAGGGCTTCGTCGTCGCAACTGGCACCACGAATCAACGCCAGGTGTTCCTCGACCGGCAGACGGTCACCTACACGTGGCAGGTGGTCCCGACCGAGATTCCCGATCGCTACCAGATCAAGCTGGTGGCCACCTTCGAGGTCGATGTCCCGGTGCCGGTAGTGACGATGGATTTGTCGCCCAGCACCATCCCGGAACTCGCGGACGGCGAGTCGTTCCAGATCGACATGACGCTCACCAACCACGGCCTCATCGCCGCGGAGCAGGTGTCGCTGCAATTGCCGGGCATCGAGTCGGGTTTCGAGTTCACGCCGCTGGTGCGCGCGCTCGATTTCATCGCCGCGAAGAGCAGCGTGAATATCCCGATCATCGTGCGCAAAGCCTCGCAGATCCCGCGGGAACCTTCGCTCGCCGCCGGGCCTGAAGCCGCCGGTGGCGGGGAGTGCCCTTTTGCCGTTGCCATCTATTCCTACGTCTGCGGCAAGGATCGCCGGATTCATCAGGCCGGCGCGCCGATCACGGCCAGCGGCAGTGCGGCGTGTGGTGGCGGTGTCGCGGGTGGGGGATTCATTCCGATTTTCTTCGGGGCGGCTGGTGGTGGCGGTGCTTTCTTCGGTGCAGGCGTCGGCCAGAACGACAATTGCGATCCGTGCATCACGGCGCCCTTCACCCCGGACAATCTCGCGGGCTGTCTCGGCGGTTTCCTCCCACTGCCTCCGGTCGTCGGGCTGGGCCTGTGCGCCAAGAGCGTCGGCGATTGCATCCAGGGCGGCGATTCGGTCGATTGTGTGGTCGCCTCCATCGGTTGTGTGCTGCCGGGCGGACCGATCGGCGGCGCGATCGGCTGTGCCCTCGGATCGCTCAATGAGTATCGCAAGTGCCGCAATGGCCTCGGCTCCGGCATTCCTGCCGAGGCGCCGCTCTACACGATGCGCCGCAATGCGCGAGGCGATCTGGTCACCACGCCCGCTGGCCCGACCAGCTTCCAGGATGCCGCGCTGGAGCTGACGGAGGAACGCGCCGCGCGTGTGCAGGACATCATCGATGCGCTCACCTACTACTACGGCGATGAGTCGTGGGTCACCACCGACGATCCGGTGACGTGGAACACCTGGCTCCAGGCCTTCCTCGATGCGGCCAACGCCGGCTCCGAGTCCGGCCGCCGCATCTCCACCGCGGAGCGGGCGTCTCTGCTTGCGCTGCCGCTGCCGCAGGGCGTTGCTCCAGCGGCGGCGGTGCGGCTCATCGATCGTTACGAGCGCACGCAGGATTACCAGGCCATGGGCATCACCAAGCTCACTCAGTTGCGCCCGGGCCAGAACAGCGACTTCATCGCCGTCGATGAACTCCAGACGCGGCTGGACCGGCTCAACAACGCCTTCGAGCTGAGCCGCATCGAAGGTTACGAAAACCCTGGCGACGCCTTGCGCGACGCGGCCGTGGCCTTCCTCGACTCGCTGCAAAAGAAGACGCAGGGCGTGTGCGCGCAGGTGAAGATCCAGATCGACCAGCAGGCCGTGCTGACCCGGCAGGCCTTCCTCGGCACGCTCGAGGTGACGAATAACAATACCGACAGCGCGCTCGAAAACGTGGCCGTCACGCTCAATATCCAGGACGAAAACGGAAACTCCGCGAACGATCGTTTTTTCGTCCGCGGACCCGAGCTAAGCGGCCTTGCGGGCGCGAATGGAGCGGGCACGCTCGCCCCGGGCGCCACGGGCCGTCTTCAGTTCACCTTCATTCCCAAAAACACCGCCGCGCCAAATGCCCCGGCCGTCTATCGCTTCGCGGGCACGCTGCACTTCAACGACAACGGCCAGCCGGTGGCGCTCCCGCTGCTCGGCTCGCCGGTGACGGTCTTCCCCGACGCGCGGCTGACACTGAAATATTTCCAGCAGCGCGATGTGTTCAGCGACGATCCCTTCACCGAACTGGTCGAGCCGGCGGAGCCGTTTGCGCTCGGCCTGCTCGTTACGAATACGGGCGGCGGCGTGGCGAAGGATTTCTCGATCACCTCCGCGCAGCCGAAGATCATCGACAACCGAAAAGGCCTGCTAATCGACTTCCGCATCATCGGCACGCAGGTGGGCAACCAGACGCGCAATCCGTCGCTGACCGTGAATCTCGGCGACCTCGAGCCGGGTGATACGCAGGTCGCGCAGTTCATCCTCGAGTCGTCGCTGCAAGGGAAGTTCGTCGATTACGAAGCGAGCTTCGAGCACGCCAACGAACTCGGCGGCGCGGAGACATCACTCATCGAGCAGGTGGAAATTCACGAACTCATCCATGTCGTGCGAACCGATCGCGGGGGCGATGACCAATTACCCGACTTCCTCGCCAACGATGTGCCCGATGCGGACAACGCGCCTGACACCTTATACCTCAGCAACGGCGCCACAGCGCCAGTGAGCCTCGCCTCCAGCCCGACTGCCACCGGCACTGGATTCACGCGTCAGCTCGCGCTCACGCAACCGTCCGGCTTCAGCTACATCCGCCTCCCCGATCCCGGCGCCGGCTTCAAGCTCGTGCGCGCGACGCGGTCCGACGGCAAGGTGTTGCTGGTGGGCGACAACATCTGGCAGACCGATCGCACCTTCCCGAATTCCCTCACCGGCGCGCTGCGCGAGCGTTCGCTGCATCTTTTCGATTTCAACGGCACCGGTTCTTACACGCTGAACTACGTCGAAGCCGATCCGACCAATCTCCTGTTACCCGCAGTGCAGGTTTCGCAACTCGGCCCGGTCGTGCCCGCCGTGCGGACCACGCTGCTCGACACGATCGATGTCGCTTTCTCGCGCGGCATCGATCCGGCCACGTTCACCGCCGCGGACGTGACGCTGCGGCTCAACGGAGGGAACAATCTCATCGATGCCGGAGTGACGGTGACGCCGCTCGACGACACCACCTTCCGCATCGGCGGCCTCACGAACCTCACGACGGCGGAGGGCACTTATGTGCTGACCGTCCAGGCCGGCGGGGTGGCAGAGTTCACCGGTCGCGCGGGGCAGGGCTCTGCTTCGGCGATTTTTGCCATGAGCGTTTCGAAGCTGGTGGTGGTGAGCGCGGGCAATTTCGCCCCGCAGCCACGCACCGAACCGGTCGATGCCATCGACGTCGTTTTCTCCCGCGCGCTGATGCCGGACAGCTTCACCGTGGATGATCTCGTCCTCACGCGAGACAACGGCGCCAACCTGCTGACTGCCGGCGTCACCTTTACCCAGACCGCGCCGAATGCCGTGCGCGTGGGCGGCCTTGGCGCGCTCACCGCGGCCGACGGTGTCTATCGCTTCACCGTCATGGCGGACGGTGTGATGGATACGGATGGCGAATTCGGTCTCGGTCGGCTGACGGAGAGCTTCACCATCGACCGCACGGGACCGGCGATCGTTTCGCTCACCGACATCTCACCTAGCCCGCGTAGCACGTCGGTCTCGTCGCTCGAGGTCGTGTTCTCGGAGCCGCTGGCGGAGGGCAGTTTCACGCTCGGGGATGTGCTGCTCAAGCGCGGCGCGGCGACCGTGAATCTCTCCGGCGCGAGTATCCGTCAAAAGGACGAGACCACCTTCACGATCGCTGGCTTGAGTGCGGCCACCGGCCCGGCGGGCAACTATACGCTCGCGGTCAATGCCGCGGGGGTGAGCGATTCGGTCGGCAATGCCGGCACGGGCACGGAGACTCGCACCTGGACCGTGCAAACGATTTCGCCCGCCGCGCCCACCAAGCTCGCGATCACGCCGGATCGCGGACAATTCGCCAATGACGCGCGGACCAACACGACTTCCATCGCGCTCACTGGCCGCGTTGCGACGGGCGTGGCGAAGGTGCGCGCGACCGACCGGACCACCGGCCTCGCCCTGGGCGAGGGTGGCGTGACGGGCACGAGCTTCAGCCTGCCGATCGATCTCGTCCGTGCCGGCACGCACAATGTGGGGGTGGAGTCGGTGGACGCGGCGGGCAATGCGTCTTCTGCGACGGCGCTCGCCACCTTCATCGATCTTTCCCCGCCGACGGCCAACGCCGTGTCGGTGCGGCCCGCGCAACGTCGCTCGCCGGTCACGAACGTGCTGGTGAATTTCTCGGAGCCCATCCAGGCCGCGAAGTTCGGCCGCGAAGATCTCACGCTGTTTCGCGATGGCAGGCCGGTGCCGCTGCCGGTCTCCGTCCGGGTGTCGCCGATCAGCCCCTCGGTTTATTCCGTGACCGGCCTGCAAAGCGTGACGGGTCCGGCGGGCAACTACTTGCTGACCATCAACACGACCCGCATCGAAGATATCGCCGGCAATGTCGGTCTCTCTACAAGCGGGACGACGTGGCGTAAAGTGGGCAACGCCGGACCCGCCGAGTTTGCGGCCTTTGCCGGGCAGTATGCCGGACTGTTCGGCGAAGCGGTGCCGGTCCATTCCACTTCCGGGCTCGTGGCTCTCAAGCTCGCACGCACGGGCGCTTTCACCGGCTCGCTCCTCCGCGGCGGGGTGCGCGTGCCGCTGAAAGGTTCGCTGGATGCCGACGGAACGTATACCGGGCGCGATGGCAGCAAGGCCAGCCTGGCGAAGAAGGGAATCGCTGTCTCGATGTCACTGGCCACGGAAGCCGGTGCGGATGCCATCGTGGGCACGGTCTACGATTCAGGAAACGAACTCGGCTTTATGGCCGATCGCATCATCGTGAGCAAAGCGTCGCCCACGTCGCTGGCGGGCAGTTACACGCTGTTGCTCCTCCCCGACGAAGCAAACTCACAGCCCACGGCGCCCCAAGGCGACGGCTTTGCCTTCCTGAACGTAGCCGCGGCGGGAACCTTAAAAATCCGCGGTGAACTGGCCGACGGCACCAAATTCTCCCAGGGCGCATCGATCACCGGCAACGACGAATGGCCGTTCTACGTCGCGCTCGATCGCGGCAAGGGCTCGATCTTTGGGCAGATGTTCTTCCGCGATCGTCCTGAACTGAGCGATCTCGATGCGACCCTCAGTTGGTTCCGTCCTACGCGTCCGAAGGCCGTAGCCTTGCGCGATGCGTTTTCGGCCAACCTCCCGCTCGTCGGCTCTCGCTACGCCAAACCCACGGCGAATCAGCCCGTGTTCGATTTTGGCACCCCTGGACAAGCCGCCGAACTGGCGCTGTCCAACGGTGGAGTCGATCCGGAGCTCGCGCTGCCGTTCATCTTTTCATCGAAAGGCATCGCCAGCTTCGGAGTATCCGGCGAGACGGGCCCGAGCATGAAGCTCTCTCTCGCGAATGGCGCGATCACCGGTTCTCTCCTTGTTCCCGGTGACGTCAAACGGACGACGTTCAAAGGCATCGTCTTCCCGAAACAAAAGGCCGGCGGAGGCTATTTCCTACGCACCGCCCGGGGCGGTTCCGTCGATCTCCGCCCCGCACCGTAAGCAAACTAACGAGAGTTCGGGCCACGATGCCGCCGCGGCTATGGCAGAGGATCAAGAAAGTCTTCTTCGCCGGCACTCCGAATGCGGGTTCGCGTCTCGGCGATTCCGATCACCTGATCGATCTGCTCGACGTCTATACCAACCTGCTCACCCAACTGCCCGACGGAGCGACCACCTACACGATCGAGACCATCCTAGCGATCCTCAAACTAGTGGTGCATAGCACTGAACGTTCCCTGCCGGGCATCGGAGCCATGTCTACTGGGGCTAACGGATACATCGCGCAACCGTCGATCCACGCAGGCCAGAGCAGGTAATTAATGCGGGCCAGCAGGCTCTAGAAGCTATCCCAAAACCTCCCGTAGCTAAGAGATGTTAGCCTCGGAAGCCGCTTGAACACAGAAGTCGTATGTTTAACTTGCGTAAGAATCACGGGTTTTGGGATAGCTTCTAGAAGCTATCCCAAAACCTTCTATAGCTAGTGCTAATTAGTCTCCGAGTGGCTTAAAGACAGGGGGCGCAATGCGGGTCGATAACGGGAATCGGGGTTGGGATAGCTTCTAGGCACGAAAACGGATCGAGGAGAGATCGGCTACCAGCCTGGCAGGAACCGGCAGTTCCTGGTCTTTCCGAAATCGCTGCGTGCGTTCGCCGGACGATCGGTGGTGGGCATCAAGTATGATCTCCTGACCTCGCCCAAGGTGCCGAAAAGCCGGCGTGCCCCTGCGTGAGAGCACCAAAGCCAAAGCCTCCAATCAGGCGTGCACGAACCAAAGAACAACCGGAGCCATCCAAGGTGGTGGCTTTCAAAGTGGGGCCGCCCGAGTATGAAGGAGAGCAACTGAGAGCTCTCAAAAATGAAATCCGGCGGGCGATGGCTCTCTGGGAGGATGGCGAAACTGTCGCGGCCTTTAATCTCCTTAAACGCGCCATCGGTTAACGATCGCAACCGAACGCGGAAGCGCGTGCGATTGAGAATACTAGGAGAGCACTCTGGAAAGGCGCGATCACTTTCCGCCTCGTCACCACCCCCCGTTTCACTTTTCTCCGCGATCCAGGAAGTCTTCGGCATTCGGAAGAAAGACTGCCGGAAAAAAGTCGGCGACTTCAATGAAAACCTCTAAAGTGGCGAACCGAAAGAAGGCGGTTTAGTAAGATGCCGTCCTCTTTCGCATTGATTCCCGCGTGCTCGCCCGCCGGTGTGACTACTTTCGAGCCGCGTATCCCAAGCACTGCCGTTAGCGTGGCGACCGAGGGGTGTTGCCGGTGCTCTGGTCTGGCGCTGTCGTGTCGGCGCTGGGCGTGCGAGTGTTTGGGGTCACGGCGATCCTGGCGAATTCCTCCGGGCCCAGTTTGCCGTCGTGGTCGGTATCGAGCTCACGGAACAGTTGAGCAGCGTTTGAGGTGGTGATCCCGGTGCCGTTTGCCGCACCGGTTAGCGCTGTTCCGGTCCCGCTATTCATCGTGCCGCTCACCCCCCCAGCGCTCCCGGGCGCCGGAGCGACTACGCCGCCGTTACCAGGTGCGCCGCTGATGATGGTGCCCGCGGATCCGCTGTTGCCCGTGCCATGGTTATTGCCGACTTTGGGCCCGGGATTTCGAGTCGAGCCGCTGATGATCGTTCCGGCAGAGCCGCTGCTGCTCGCGCCGGCGCCGTTGTTATTGCCGGTTGATTGGGCGAATGCCGAAAGCGGGAAGGCCGCAGCGGCAACGAGGGAGAGTAAATGAATGTTCATACGAGTGGTGATCGCACCGCTCGGATCGAAAAAGGTCAGGCTGTTGGATCGCCATCTCATCGGAAGGGAAATGCCTTTACGAATTCCGGCCAAGTCGTCCGTGTCGGTTAACTCCGAGGGCGGAAAGCATTGCCTGCGCACTACCGAGCGTTGCTCTTACCTCCAGATCCGGCTCCCGTGAAAACCGCAACAGCAGGCCTTCCCGCACCACCGGGTGATCGTCTGCCACAAGCGTCTTGAGACAACGAGAGTTGGAGGAAAAATCGGACGCCGTCAAATTTGCAGGAATAGATGGCCAGGGTTTGGCGCGGCGGGAAACATCTCCGCCTCGCTGGAGGGCGAGGTCGTTTTGGTATCCGCATTAAATACGATATGCGGAAATCAAGTTTTCCTTGGTCGCTAGGAAGTGTGGGAAGCTTCAAGGATGGCAGCCAGATGCGTCCAAAAGTGCGTTGTTTCCCTACGCCCTGTCAGGCCGCACCTTCCTCCTTTTTAAGCGATGCGCCCAATTGCGCGTCTGACCGCAATTAGGAATTCTCAAGCCATGTTTCGATTTTATCCGATACATCGAGCGAGGGCTCGCCGTTAAAGGAAATTGCCAGGTCTTTCAGGCGATGCTCGACGAACGCTGGCCGTTAAAAAGCGGGTGTTATCGGAGCAAGCAAACGGCACTGATCCAAGCCTTCACTCACAAGCACGGCTGGGAGGTCACCATTGTGGACGCGGGTAGATGGGTGATCTTCAGCGACTCATCTTCTCGTCTTTCCTCTTCTCCGCGCCCGCGGGCCACCGCTCCTCTGCGCGGCTGATCATTTTCTTCCGATGTGCTTGATCTAATCCGCTACATTGAGCGAGGACTTGCCGTGAAACGGAGAAGCCACGTCTTCGAGCCCATGCTTAATGAACACTGGCCGATCCGAACTCCGGCGGATCGTCCTGGCCAGATGGCCAAAGTTGAAATTTTTGCCCGCGAGCAGGGATGGGAAGTCACATTCCACAACGGAGGCTGTTGGGCGACTTTCGTTCACCCGGCCGATTCGCCGATGATTCATCTCGGCAGCTATTCACCTCGCGCTTCTTCGCCTCGGTGATTCGCCCAGAGAGACTAGCTGGGACTCGCAGCTAGTCGCACCCGGCCTGACCGGCGAACTCGTAGTCCTCAGCCCGCGGTTCGGTGCCAATGAGACCATGTAAGGCCTGCTCCAGGGAGGTGCGGAACTCTTCTCTGACGATGCCAAGAAAAACGTTTGCGGCGCGGGATTGTGGGCACGATGACGGTGTGCCGACCGACGAACGGGTGTGGGCAGGATGACCAACCTACCCAGCTGGTTGTGCCCGAATTTGGTCGACGCTGCGAAGGGAGATGTCTCCAGAACGGCGCACCCGAGAACATTTCACGCGGTCGTTGTCGCTGAATCCGGTGCTTCCTACAGACGCCGACTGCCAGAGATTCTTGCCCACGTCGGATCCAACCGGGGTTGGAGTCGCGGCCGGAAGCTAATTGGCGGAACGCGCGGGGCTTGCGGTTTGGCCTGTCCGTGTGCCGTGCCACGGGTTGAGGCGATCCTCAATTCGCCCGCGTTGCCCGGATCGCTTCGGTGACGGCGACAAGCCGGGGTGCATATACGGGGTTGATCGGCAAAATCGCCCAGTGGCATTTCCAATCGCTTGTTCCAAGTATCAGGTCCGGCGCCAAGAAACCGGCCGCGCGCATGGAAGATCAGGCCTTCAATATCCTGAACGAAGACTCCGGCTATTCATCCCTGGAGGAGCGATTGTGCTCCATCGATGAAGATCTCTGCCCCGCAAATGTGACTTGAAGCGTCCGAAGCCAGGAAGAGGACGAGTTCAGCCACCTGTGCTGCGCGGTCCCCGGTCGTTCGGCGGTCAGTGGGATGTTTCCCTCCGGAAATTCTACTCGAGGCGCGAGGCCTTCCGGAGCGCGGTCGTCAGTATTGTCGTTGATGTCCGTCTCGATTTTCCCCGGACAGATGACATTGACCCGAATCTTCTGTTTCCCGAGTTCGACGGCCAGCATCTTGGCAAACGCCGCTTGAGCTGCCTTGGTGGTGGCATACGCGCTGGCGCCTGCGTTGCTGAACATGCGCGTGCCATTCACCGAAGAAGTTACGATGATGGAGCCACCCTGCTTTTGCAGCAGCGGCAACGCCGCTTTGACTGTCAAAAAGGTGCCGCGAAGATTGATGCGAATCGTCTCATCCCATTCCTCCACTCGGAGTTCCTGAAGGGGAGCCCACACCCCGTTCACGCCGGCATCGGCGAACAAGATATCCAAACGGCCCCACTTGTCTTCGATGCTCTTGACTGCGGAGAACATCGGCTCCGAGTCGCCGACATCCACGGTGATGAGCAATACTTCCCCGTCCTCCGAGCTGATCTCTTTGGCCGCTGTCTCCAATTCCTCGATCGTTCGCGAAAGGATCGCTACGCGGCTGCCCTCCCGCGCGAGGAGTTTGCTGCCGCAGCTCCGATGCCGGACCCTGCTCCAGTCACAAGGGACACCTTTCCAGAGAGAATGCGCGTGTTCATCTACATCCTTTCAGTCTGGCACGCTACGATGGCCGCGTCGATCCGCGATGTGCGCTGCGGAAAAACAATGCCTCCGGGTGGTAAGCTCCGACCCGACCTTTCGTGCAGAATCCCCATGACGTTCAGGCAGGAACAGCCACCCGATTTTGAGGCGCGAACCGCACCGTGAATGGAACAAAACTATCCAGGTCATCGAACTGGAAGTCAGCCACCTGGAAGGATCGACTGATTCGCTGGCGCGGATTGTGTTTAACGACGGCACCTCGCTGCCGGCCTCCGCGTTGTTCTTCTCTCCGGCGCAGAAACAAGGTTCCGCCTTGGCTGAGCAGCTCGGCCGCAGGGAATGCAAACGAGAGCCTCCAACTTGTGATTATTGCGGCGGCTGAAGGCACGCGCACTGGGTTCGTGATTCACGAAAGTCTCGCGGAGGAGGATCGCAACGAAGCGCTCTCCCAGAAAGTCTCCGCCGCGAGAGGCGAAAATCGAGAACAGCGGTGAGTTAGAAAATCCAACGCACGCCAACCCGCGCGCTGGAGAAATTCATATCGCCACGCGTTTCCTCGTGGTCGAGGAAGGATCGATCGCCGAGGTAGCTCCACCGTCCATCGACGAAGATGCCGACTTTTCCGGGGACGATGCGGTATTCCAAGCCGACACCCACATGAGCGCTCGCATAATTTCTGTCCGCCATCAAAGCGCCCTCACCAACGTAAACATACGGAGCCCAGCAGGATCCTTCGATGGGCCAGCGAAAGAAGAGACTGCCGCCGACGCCGTGGACCACGGTATGATTGCCACGATCCAGGCCGAAATCGGTGTCCGGGCTTTCTTTGGTGAAGGCCGCCGAATACTCCGCGCCAATGCCAAAATGCTCCGTGAAGAAATAGTTAATGCCCCCACCCCCGCCAAAGCTATGATCGCGGAACGCTCCCACGTGCGTGGCTCCATTGCCAATGTTATATTGGCCGAACGCGTCAAGCTGCCATTCGCCAGCCCGATAACAAGGCTCCGGAGCGATCGCTTTCATTTCTTTCGAAGCCCCCATAGGGGATCCTGCACGCAGCGAGACGGAGAGAGAAATCAATGCGAGGATAAGTGTGGTCGGGTTTTTCATGCGCAACCGTTATGAAAGAAGGCACGCCAAGTGGATAGAGGGCGCGTCGCTGAAAACGGAGTGAGGCCGGTCCTTACGCGAAAATGGGAACTAAGACGGTTACCTACAAGGAATGTGGGTTAAATCCGAAACTCTCCAGACCGCCCAGACGCGAAACTTATCCACATGAAAGCACTCTGCTGGCACGGAAAAACCGACGTTCGCGTCGACTCGGTTCCCGATCCCACGATCCTGGAACCGACCGACATCATCATCAAAATCACTTCTACCGCGATTTGCGGGTCCGACCTTCACCTCTATGATGGATACATGATGGGCATGGAGGAGGGCGACATTCTCGGGCACGAACCGATGGGAGTCGTCGTCGAAACGGGCAGCGCCATCACCGATTTGAAAGTCGGTGATCGCGTCGTAGTTCCGTTTAACATCTCGTGCGGCGAGTGCTTCTTCTGCTCCAAGCAACTTTACTCCTGCTGCGAGAAGACGAACCCAGACTGGGAAAAGGCGGCCAAAATGATGGGCCACTCCCCCGGCGGTCTGTTCGGCTATTCGCATCTGACGGGCGGCTACCCCGGTGGCCAGGCTGAATTTTTGCGAGTGCCGCATGCGGATGTCGGGCCGGTGAAAATCGAATCCGACCTGCCGGACGAAAAAGTCCTCTTCCTCTCGGACATTCTACCTACGGGATACATGGCCGCCGAAAACGCGGGAATCGAACCGGGTGATACCGTCGCCATCTGGGGCTGCGGCCCGGTCGCGCAGATGTGCATTCAGAGCGCCTGGATGCTCGGCGCGGGCCGTGTGATCGCCATCGATCGGGTGCCCGAGCGCCTGGAAATGGCGCGCCTTTTTGGCAGGGCCGAAACCATCAATTTCGATGAGGTGGACGAAGTCTACGATGTTCTCAACGCCATGACCGCAGGCCGCGGGCCCGACCGTTGTATCGACGCCGTGGGCTGCGAGGCTCACGGGACCGGCGGAGTCGATGCGGTGCTGGACAAGGCAAAAGCCGCTGTGATGTTAGCCACGGATCGAGCGCACGCGTTGCGACAGGCGCTCTATTGTTGCCGCGCGGGCGGCACCGTTTCCGTGCCGGGTGTGTATGTGGGCATGATCGATAAGTTTCCCTTCGGTGGCACGATGAACAAGGGCCTCACGATCAAAACAGGCCAGACCCATACCCAACGCTACATGCGCCCGCTGCTGGAGAAGATCAAAACCGGAGCGATCGACCCTTCCTTCGTAATTACTCATCGTTTGCCGCTGTCGGACGCGCCGCAGGCTTATGAGACCTTCCGCGATAAGAAGGACGGCTGCATCAAAGTCGTGCTCAAACCTTAACCCCGATCGCCATGCGTTACTTCATCACTGGTCCTCATCGCGGCCAGCCGGATCATACCTCCGACCGGCTCGCTCGTGCTCTCGGCGTTTTCAGCCTTCTGCTGGGCGCGCTCGAACTATTCACCGCCGATCGGCTCGCCCATGCGCTTGGACTCGACGGCCACGCCTGGATCATCAGCGCTTACGGTATGCGCGAAATTCTCAGCGGGCTCGTCGTTCTCGTGATGAAAGACGCCGCACCCGGAATCTGGCTCCGCATAGCGGGAGATGTCCTCGATGGGGCAACGCTGGCGTGGGGCTTCATGCGGGATCCCACGGATCGCGCGAACATTCTTCTCGCCATGCTCACGGTCTCGCCCGTGGTGCTCCTCGACATTTACTGCGCGGTGCGGCTTGGCCGTGGCTCGCGTGAACCGTTGGAGCCCGTCGGCACTCCTGCACAAACCTAGAGGCGGAGCACTCAGTCACGGCGCTGGAGCAGCCGAGATATGCTCGTTAGCCGTTTGGGCAACACGCCGGTCGACTTGCCCACGGTCGCAGATGTTCTCGACTCCCGCTTCCTGCACACGGATGCCGATCGTGTGTCGAAGCTGGCGCAGGATTACGCGCGGGCAAATGAGCAGATCATCGCCACCCCTCTTCCTGTCGCTGGACAAGCCGATCCCGGAAGGCCGTCCGACCTGGACCGCACGCTGTTTTGATGCGGACGGAAATGAATTCGCTTCGCTCAGCCTGGCAGCGGAAAATGGCACGGTCCTCACGCACGAGGGATTTCCTCGTGAGCCGGGCACTACGCCCGAGGTGCCGTCTCCGAGCACGCCACTGCCTCACTCGCAAAGCGAGCCGGTGAGCCACAGCCGCGCCCGCACACGGAGCAAGCCATCCACCGCGAATACCCCAACCGCCCAACCGAATTCCCCCGCCACTCCCAAACCGTGGTGGCGTCTGTTTGCCCGGTGATGTTACACAAAAATCGGCGCGGGACATGAGTATGCCGGCTCGATGCCCCGCGCCATCTTCAGTATCGCGCTCGTTCTTCGAGCCTTTGTGAATCCGCGGTTGTAAGGGTGGCTCTGATATCTCTCAGAGCAGTTCGATCCGCTGCGCTCGAACGATCACCGACTGCTGGCGGAAGCGGCTTTCCAGCACGTGGCGATATTCCTTCCACCAATCGTGCTCCGCTGTCGGCGCCATGACCTCCAATACGATGATCTCGTCCTTTGTCGTGGGGCCATCGCCCCGCCATAATCCTTCTGCCGGCGACCTCGTATAGGCGGTGAGTCCACTGAAAGCCCCCATCAGTTCTTCGGTCGTCTTCTTGAAGAGTTCCGGAGAAAATGGCCTGCGCTCGTTGTCATGAATCGGAAGGAGAATCTGGATGAGCCACATCACGGGATGGCGATTTATTGACCCTTATTTCCTCCTCGATCTTACCGTCCGAGGTGTGCACCACGACCTTGTCGGCCTGCTTTTCCTCGGCGGCTTCTTTGGCGGCTTCGATCGCTTCCGCCTTGGTCTCTGCCTGGGCGAGCGTCTGCACAGAGTCTTTCACTTCCCAATTTTCGCCGATCTGGCTGACGTGCAGTGCGTTTTCAGTGCTCATTTCACTCCGGTTCGCACATCGGCACGCCGGCGGTCGTCGTTCTTTCCCGCGGCCTGGCTGGCTCGGCAATAGGAGGGAAGTCCTTACGTCCGCCTCGGGGGCCGCTTTCGATTTGGGACCAAGATTTATCCATGCCTGAGCCATCGCCCCCCCATATGCCTCCCGCTGGGGCACCGTCTGCGAGTGCCGCGGGTGCGCCCAGATTGGGAGGGGAAAAGGCTCGGGACAGCGAAGAGCGCCTCCGCCTGATCGTCGAGAGCGCGGAAGACTTTGCCGTCCTCACCACCGACGAGCAGCGACGTGTGACGAGTTGGAACCCCGGGGCAGTGGCGATCTTCGGATACACGGAGGAGGAAATGCTCGGGCAACCCGGCGACATCATCTTCACTCCCGGCGACCGCCGCCGGCACGTGCCGCAGGCGGAGGTGAGCCGGGCGACACGTGAGGGCCGCGCCGAAAACGAGCGCTGGCACCAGCGCAAGAACGGTTCGCTTTTTTTATGCCTCGGGGGTGATGCGACCATTGCGCAACGCGGAAGGCGTGATCGGCTTCGTCAAGATCCTGCGCGACCGGACCGCGCCGAAGCTGGTGGAGGACGCCCGCTTCTTTCTTGCATCGATCGTCGAATCCTCGGAGGACTCGATCGTCACGGTCGACTTCAACAACGTCATCACCACCTGGAACCGGGGGGCGGAAAGACTTTACGGCTATCCAGCTGCCGAAGCCATCGGCAAGCCGCTAACCATGGTCACCCTGCCCAAAGCTCTGGCGCAGGTGATTCATAGGCGCTGAACTTTCGCGGAGGAGAAGGCTCCCACGCGTATCCCGAGCCAAAATCAGACGGCACCTTACTCATGCGAGCTGTGCCTTCGGAAAGCCGCGAGATAACGATCAGCGGTCAAGATTACTGTTGTGCGCCTTCATGCCGGGACTCGCGCCACGGGTGTTGGTCACGTTCGCCTGGGGCTGGGGTTCGCTGTAGTTGCTGCAGGCGGTCAAACGGAGTGAGGAGACGAGAAGAAGGAAGGCGAGTGTTTTCATTACATTTCTCCTCGTCACATCGGGCACACCTGTTCGAAAGGCGCGGCCTCATACCGCTCGAAAGGGAGTTCCGTCGCGTCCGCGCGCCCAACGAACCGCAAGACCTCTGCACCTCGGTGAAAGCGATCGTCACCTGCGACCCGCTCGCTCAGTCGCCTCAACAGCTCCCGGCAAACGGATGGACCGGGACTGTCGCGTGTCCGCCTTATAGAAACGGCGCATATGTTTGATCGCTTGCTGGTGGGTCTGATCGCTTTCGGCGGCTGAACAATCAGGGGGGACGGCGATCTCATAATCCCGCATGTAGGCGTCGTTGGCGGTGCTCAAAACGCAAACATCGGTGGCAAATCCGGTGAGGATGATTCGGCGCACCCGCAGGTGCTCCAACAATACCTCCAGCGCGGTGCTGTAGAAGGCCGAATATTTCGGTTTGAGGACAAAGTAGTCGTCATCCACCGGCATCAACTCGCGGGCGATCCCGGCCCCGGGTGTTCCGTTCAGACAATATTGGACCTGGCTTTGGAAATCGGAACGCCAGCGTCCGAAATTATCATTCGCGTAAATGATCGGGATTTCTCGCGCCACGAAGCGCTTTTTCAGCGCAGCGATCCGGCGGGCTGCTGCCGTGGCTGCAGGAAGAAGTTTTCCTTTTTCCGGAAAATCGAAATCGTTAATCACATCGATCAGGAGCAATGCCGTGCCGGAGGCACCGGGGCGGCGGGGTTTTGTTTTCATGAAGCGTGGCGAACCCGAATCGTAATGAATGAAACACCCGGTTGGGTTTCCGCCTGCGATCGTCGCATGACTTCCGATGCCCCCCGTTTTCTTCTTTCATTTCGTTGAGCGCCTTCCACGAAGGGGACCCGATCCTAGGCCGTGTCTTCAAAATAGAAATTGGCCGCAACTCTTGAAGAGAGAGTCGGTAAAGACAGGCATGTTATTGCGAGATCGCTATCATTTGTCGGACGAGCACTGGAAGGCGCTTAAAAAATTAAGCGAGTAAGCCCGGGAAGTTTACGGAAAACCACCAGCCCTTGTGGTCGCGGGAGGCCGCCACGGGAGCATCGCCTGATGATCGAGGGGATGATCTATCTGTTGCGCGTAGGCTGCCCTTGGCGAGATCTGCCCCTGGTCTTTGGTCCGTGGCAAAGCGTCTACACACGCTGGCAGCGATGGGCGCAGAGTGGGCTCTGGCACACGATTCTTAATTTCTTGGCCAGAGGTGCCAAAGGCCGTTTGCGGGCGGTCGACTCGACCTTTCTCAAAGTGCACCAACACGGCGCCAATCCCTCGGGCGGACAGAAGGCACAGGCGATGGGCCGCACCAAAGGCGGGCTCAATACCAAGCTCCATGCCGTCGTCGATGGGCGAGGCCGCGCCGTCGCTCTATTGCTCAGCGCAGGACAAGTCAGTGACGTAAAAATGGCGCCAGTCGTGCTCGCCGCACAACGCCAAGTCATCATCGTCGCCGACAAGGCCTACGATAGCTTTGCCCTCTACCAAACGCTGCGTGACCAGCAATGCGAGGTCTGTATCGCCAACCGCTTGGGGCGTGGTCGCAAGCTGCCTTTTCACCGGGGCTGGTATCGCAAACGGCATCGGATCGAGAACTTCTTTCAGCGCGCCAAAGCCATGCGCCGCTTCGCCACGCGCTACGAAAAAACCGCCGCCTGTTTCTTCGCCGTGACCTGTCTCACCGCGGTGCTCGATTGGCTAAAACCATTTTGAAGACACGGCCTAGTGGAGACGGAACCGGGTTCGGGAGCTTTTCCTGAGACTAGCGGCCTTGGATCGTGGTCCGCAGCGGCGGCGCGCGCTGCGCAAGACATGCGTTCCGACGTCTATCGCATGGCGATCCACCGCATCGGCCGCCCGGCCGAAGGGCGGGCGCTCTGGCTCGGCGCAGCGCCCGGCGGCGGGCGCTCGGAAGTCCTCTGGAACTGCGGCGACGCCACGAGCCTCGGCCAGCTCGCGCCGATGCTCATCACGCGCGGTGCATCGGTCTTCGCGTGGTTCCGCGAGATTGGTGACGACAAGGAGCCTTTCGCCATCATCGTCCGAAAGGCGCGCGGCGGTGGGAGCAAGATCCTCCGCCGCGAAGGTGCGCCTCCGCCTCAAACCTCCCCCTCACCATGAAACATCTCGCCGCCCTTTCTCTCGGCGCCGCGTGCGCGCTCGCTGGCCCGCTGCCGATCGACACGACTCTCGTCGATGCCGAGGCGATCCACGGCGCGACCTTCCAGAGCCACAACCAGAAAGTCGTGCAAAACCGGTGCGGCATTTTCCTGACCTGTCTCCGCGCGCGGCAGGATGAGCAGTTCAGTCCGCAGCAATGGCGCGTGGGGTGGAGCAAGGACGGCGGGAAGACTTCGTCACGCTGCACGAGTCCACCGACCAGACGACCCCCCCGGCGCTCGAGACCGAGGGCGCCGCCAATCTCAACATCGGCCGTCCCGATTGGGTGAGCCTGGAGGCGGTGCTCGTGCGCTTGCTCGCGGCGGAGGACTACCGCGTGCCGCACGCCACTTGCGTGCCGAAGGCCGCCTCGGGCAAATACGCGATGGCGCTCGACGAGCCGCGCGGGCAGGTGTGCTACCTCGCACTACCGGCGGTTCATCCGCTCCGGCCTCGATTGCTCGGTCAAATCTGCCACGCTCCTGCTCAAGCGCGGCGGCCAGGTGGTGCAGGAATACCCGCACCTGCACGTCGCCGCCGACGGCACGCTGCACGCCGCCTGGAGCTCGCTGCACACGCCGCCCGGCGAACACTGGATCTACTGAGGCATCCATCACCTGCAATCGCCCGACGGCGGCCGGGACCTGGCGCACGTTCGCGGGCGAGCCACTCGCACCGCCCCTCGCGGCGGACGAGATGGGGCCGAGCGATCGCATCACGCTCGACGACGAGTTCGAGCCGCACACGTGGCTGGCGAATACGTTGACCAAGGACGGCAAGACGCACTTACCTACAACGCGGACACCCCGCCTCCCCGGCGGCATCAAAGGCGATTGACGTCGCGACGGGCCGGCGCGAACTCGATCCCGCGCCCGAACTGCGCGGCGAGACGCTCTCGCTCAATTTCTCCAGCGGCTTCTTCGCCACGTCGTCGCGCGAGAGGAGCGAGCCCCTCTTCGTCGTCAGCCGCACCGTGAACGCGAAGTGAAGCCTGCACTGTGGCGCGCCTTGCTCAAATACAAGCTGCACACCGACCGGAAACTGTTCGAAAGCCTCCAGCTACATCCGGCAGTATTACTAACCGGATGTCCGGATTGGGCAAGCCGAAAATCGCCCACCGTGGTTGCATCATCTGCGTCTGGGATCGCACTCAGAATGCCGGCTCCGTCGCCTTTTTGTAGCCTTCCCCGAATCCCCGCTTCAAGGCGGCTTTGATTTTTGGAATCCCGGCGATTACGGATTCGTCGGGACTGTAGGCGAGCGTGCCAACCTGCAGATCTGCCCAAGCATCGAGCTCGTCAACGGTGGGAACGCGCGCTCGTGACGCTCCGTATTTAGCGCCGGCTTCCAAGCCCGTCATATATGCAGCAAAGAAGATGATGTTTTCTGCGGTTTCTTGGGTGGCATCCTTTACAGGGGCTGCCTGCTCGTTATGCGCTACTTGCGTGGCTTCACTCGGATTAACACTACTAGGGCGTGTCTTCAAAATGGTTTGAGCCAGTCGAGGACTGCGGTCAGGCAAGCGACGGCGAAAAAACAGGTGGAGTTTTTTTGTAGCGAGTGGCGAAGCGGCGCATGGCTTTGGCGCGCTGAAAGAAGTTTTCGATCCGGTGACGTTTGCGATACCAGCCGCGGTGGAAGGGCAGCTTGCGCCCGCGACCGAGACGGTGGGCGATGCACACCCTGCACTGCTGCGCCCGCAATGTCTCGTAAAGCGCAGAGCTATCGTAAGCCTTGTCGGCAATGATGATGACTGCGCGCAGGGAAGCCAGCAGCGCGGGAGCCATTTTGACATCACTGACTTGTCCGGCGCTCAGCAGCAGGGCGACCGCGCGACCACGCCCGTCAACGACGGCATGGAGTTTCGCGTTGAGCCCGCCTTTGGTGCGGCCCATGGCTTGGGCCTCCTGCCCGCCCGCGGGATTGGCGCCGTGTTGATGCACCTTGAGGAAGGTCGAATCGACCGCGCGCAAACGGCCTTTGGCGCCTTTGGCCAGGAAAGTCAGGATCGCGTGCCAGAGCCCGCGCTGCGCCCAGCGCCGCCAGCGGGGGTAGACGCTTTGCCACGGACCAAAGAGCGCGGGCAGATCTCGCCACGGACAGCCCACGCGGAGCAGATAAATCATGCCCTCGACCATCAGGCGATGATCTCGAGGAGGCCGACCGCGACCACAAGGGCTTGTGGTATTTCGTAAACCTCCCGGCTCTACCTTCTTAATTTTTTAAGCGCCTTCCAGCGCTCGTCCAATAGATGATAGCGATCTCGTGATAACATTCACGCCATCAACTCGCTGACGCCCAGAATGTTGCAGCTTTTTCCATTTTGAAGACACGCCCTAGAAGCTATCCCAAAACCTCCCGTAGCTAAGAGATGTTAGCCTCGGAAGCCGCTTGAACACAGAAGTCGTATGTTTAACTTGCGTAAGAATCACGGGTTTTGGGATAGCTTCTAGTCCTTCCGGCCACAGGGATAGTTGGATGGGCACATTCTCGTTGGAGAAAACGAGATAGGAATTTACGCATATGAACGCGACGCGATGGAGACTTACTTCCATTGATGGGCCTCGGGGCAAGATTGCCGTTCGGTAATTTGTTCGCAATGTTGCGGTAAGGTGCATGGGGCAAGAGGTGCAGTGTCGCCGAGTCATCTCGGTGAAAACAACAAACGTCAGTTACCCCGCCGACATGCACTACAACGCCACACCCTCCAGCTTTACGCCAGGATGTGTTCCTAACCGGTCCGGCATCCAGATTGATGCGATCGGAGTGGGAATGAAGCGGGGAACCGGGAGTCAGGCTTCCGGGCGTCTCAACTACTCGAGCGGATCGACGACGGAAAATTCGGCTCTTCGGCGGCGCATACCCGGACGAGTCGAAGGCGCACCAGTCTGCCGGGGAATCAGACTGGTGGAGGGTGTTTCTGTCGTGTCCGGCCGGGGAAGGGAGCGCCCGGAAGCGGAGCCCGGGGGAATCGCCTGCGTTCACTAACTCTCCCTTTAAACCCCTATGTTTACACCCCTGGCTTACATCAAGTCCGCAAAAGGTTCACTGAAGTCGCTGGCCGCCTTTTTTTCCGCTGTCCTCGTGTTGAGTGCTCCGGTGGACGCGGCGACAAATTATTGGCTCGGCGACAATGATGCCCTCTGGGACACGGCCGGAAACTGGGGGCTGGGCACCAGTCCCTTGATCAGCGATGACCTCATTTTTCCCGCTATCGTTCCTTCTACCGGGGCGACAATCACACTGGGCGCAGGGGAGACGGCGAAGTCATTAACCTTCCGTAACTCCTACCATTTAGCGGGAGGAGACCTTTCGTTGGGGGCCAGCGGCCTCGTGACGGTGGGCCCCCTCCTCACGGTGACCATTGATTCGCAGTTGACTGGGAATGGTGGTCTCAACCTGGCGGCCAATAACGGTTTGGCTGGTGGTGATGCGCAGGATGGCGGAGGCACGCTGGTCCTGGGCGGAGCGAATAATTTCACCGGTGTGACCACGGTTGGCGTGGGGATTCTCCGGGTGGCGAACGCTTCCGGTCTCGGAGAAACCGTAGGTGGTGCTGCGGATGGCACCGTGGTCCAAGCCGGTGCGACGCTGGAATTGGAGGACGTGAATATCGGGACCGAAACCCTTACTTTGAATGGAGCCGGGGTCGGTAATCTCGGGGCAATCGTGGCCACCGGCACCGCAGCGGCCGCCGGTAATGTGATTCTCGCTTCGGACAGCACCGTGGGTGGCGCGGGCGATTTGACTTTATCAGGGATGGTCAGCGGAGCGTTCTCGTTGCTCAAGACGGGCGCGGGAACGCTCTTGCTGAGCAACTCGAACACCTACGGCGGAATCACGCAGATCGATGGCGGCGTCGTGAGCATCGGCGACGCGACGAATCTCGGCGACGGTTCGGCCACCAACGGGATCGTTCTCAATGGCGGCACGCTTCTCAGCACGGGCGCCAGCGTGGATCTCGGCGCGAATCGTTCGGTCTCGATCAATTCCAACAGCGCGGTCGATGTTGCAGGAACCAATGAGCTGATCTTTTCCGGACCGCTCAGCAGTGGCGCGGGAAAGACGCTGACCAAAACCGGCTCCGGCATTCTCACTCTCGGCGGCATGACTGCTAATGACACCGCCGGAAGCATTGCGGTGACCCTAGGCACGCTGCGGTTGAACAAAACCGGGGTCAACGCAATCGGGTCAGGCGGGGCCTCCATCACCAGTTCGGCTACCGGGGCCTCGGTCATTCAGCTCATGGCGTCGGATCAAATTGCCGACGACGCACCACTGACTTTTAGCGCCAGCGGCGGGCAGGTGGCACTTTTCAATTTGAATGACTTTAGCGATACGGTGGGCGCCATCACCATGGCGAGCAACACGGTAGGCTCCTCCACGATGGCGACCGGCGCCAATGGCGTGCTCACGCTCAACGCCGATTTGCTCCTCAACAACAACCGTGGTGCGAGTGGCAATTCCGGTCGCGAGATTCTGATCACTGGCACGGGTTCGTATGGCATGGTTGCCCCTAGTGGCACGCTCGATCTCGGAGGAGCGATTCGCACGATCACGGTGAATGGAGCGAATATCGCCAACGCTGACGCCACCATAGAGACCGCGATTCAAAATGGTGGGATCATCAAAGAGGGCTCTCATGCTTTGCTCTTGCGCGGGACCAACACCTACGCGGGCGGAACGACGGTCAACCACGGAACGGTGGTTGCATTCAACGACAACGCGCTCGGCACCGGCACCACTCAGGTCAACGCATCCGGTGAACTCGCCCTCGCAAATACCTCTTTCCACGGTGATGTAACACTAAATGGCGGCACGCTGAGTGGCGCTGCGGGGAGCAACTCGGATTTTGCCGGATCGATCAGCGTTTCGTCGGATTCGGCGATCCAGTTGCGCGACTATGCGACGATGCTGAACACGACCCCGACGGCGCGAGATCTATACATCAGTGGGGCGTTCAGCGGGGCGGGTGCTTTGGCGATCTCCGCGCCAGTGGCGGCCACCTTGCGGCTGCCGGGCAATAGCCCCAGCTACACCGGACAAATCACGGTGGGGGATCAGGTGGTTTTGGAAGTAAGTTCCGATGGCGCGCTCGGAGCGACCGGCCCCGGTAGCGGCACCGTCGTCCTGAATGGCGGATCGCTCCGTCTCTTGAACAATGTGAATGTTGGGAACGAAGATCTCAGCATTGTCGGAAGCGGGTTCGAGAATTCGGAATTTTCGACGGATGGGGTGTTGCGAAATTTGAGCGGCACCAACAACTTCGGCGGAACCGTGACGCTTGCTGGGGACTCGACGATTCAGTCCGACGGAGGAAACTTAACCCTGTCGAATCCGGCATCAATCGTGGGTGCCGGTGGAAACCTCGTCGTGCGCGGTCTCGGCGAGGTCACGATCGGTGGCTCGGTCAATCTTGGCGGTGGAACGTTCACCAAACTTGACGGTGGGACGCTGACCTTTACGTCAAATCTTACCTCAATCCCGGTCACGGATTTCGTTGATGGCACTCTCGCCTTCACAGGGCCACAGAGCTTTGGCGCGGTGACGATTCCCGACGGCCTCGCCTTTCGCTTCAATAGCGATCCGGGACCGGGGGTGATGGTCACGGCACCTCCGGGCACGCGAATCATCGCGGCTTATGAGGCAGATCAGACCTTGCTCGACCAGATCTCCGTGGCCTCGAGCGGGGTGCTGGCCTTGCGTTTCGATAACACTGAGGATCTCGATTTCACGACGAATCCCGAGCTTAGTCTCGGCGCGGCGGGAACGAATCTCGTCACCTTTTCGGGCGATCTGACGCCGGGGGCGAATGGCTATCGACTCGGCGGCGGCCTGGGAAGGCTGATCGTCGATACTGAGTTGAGCGGGAACAACGCTCTTGAGGTCAATGGAGACGTTCGTCTCGTCGGCCGGAATACTTTCACCGGCCCCATTACGGTCAACGCGGGTGCGCAACTCGCGGTGCTCGACAATCCCAATCTGGGCAATGCGGCCAACGTAGTAACTCTCGATGGTGGCACGTTGCAGGTAAACGAGGTGAGCCCAAGCGCGACGGCCCTTTTCTTCCAGCTCGGAAATCCCATCAACCCCGTGAACAATGGCCAGGCTCGCACGATCGTGGTCGGACTGGGCGGTGGGCGGATCGATGTGCCGGCGGTATCTTCCGGCGGAAATGGTGTCGTCATCACGGGCGCCAACTCGCTGCAAGGTGCGAGCGGGGTAACGCTCACCAAGTCGGAACTCGGCGTTCTTTACCTGGCCAACTCGAACGACTTTGCGGGCCACCTTGACATTGCCGCGAACGGGAACCAGGTCGATGTGCGGGCCGGTGGGGCGCTGCCAAATATCTCCAGCGTCACCATCAACGTCGGCGGATTTCTCAACGTCGATAACCAGAACGTTCTCGGCACCCGGCAGTATCCCAGCGCGGCGAATGACGATCGTTTCAATGATGCGGCGACGATCAACCTGCTCGGTGGACGCCTGCAATATGTCGCTCGCAACGCCACGCTTTCCGGCACATCGAGCCGCGAAATTTTTGGAACAGTCAATGTCGGATTGGGACAGTCGGAAATTCTCTCGAATCGTGCGGGTGGCGGCGGTGGCGATCTCGTCATCAGTAATCTCGTCCACTCCTATGGAGGCGGTTCGGTCCGCTTTACGGCGGGCGGCACACTTGGCTCTTCAGGCAACAACGGGCGCACCAGAATCATGGGAATCGGCGGTAACGGCGTGGAGCCGGCGACGGGAATGTTCCTCGGTGGCTGGGCGTTGGTGAACACCGGCGATTTTGCCACGTATGTGCAATCTGCGATCGGTGCGGCGGGAGGTGTGGTTGTCTTTGGTGCCGCCGGTGCGCCGGCGTATGCCACCTCGATCGGGGCCGGTAATGTCGCGAATATCAACGGCTCGATCACGCTTCCGTCCGGAGACTCTTCTACGCTCGCTCTGCGGCTGAGCCAGGGCGCGGCACAGGCGATTACGTTTGCAGATGCGGCCGACACGCTCTATTTTGAAGGCGGCGGCCTTCTTTCCGACGGGCAGAATTTCACGCGAGCCATCGGAACATCGAGCGTGCGGGGCAATCTGACCGCGGGTGCGGTCGGCGGTTCCACGCCGCAGGAGCTCTTTTTCCACAACAATTCCAACACGATGACGATCTTTGCGAACGTCATCGACAATCCCGGTGGCGGGTCGCTGCGCGTCGTGAAGGACCTCGATGGAGCGGTGACGTTTGACTCTTCCGCAAACTCCTATTCCGGCGGGACTGCGGTTCTCCGGGGCACTCTATCTGCCAATCGGACCGGCAGCTTGGGAAGTGGCGCCGTGTTGGTGAAGAATGCAGCGTTAAACGTGGGGACATTTGGCGCCAGCTCCGGAACGGGGGTCGCCTCCACCGATCCGGTGATCAAATTGCAGGATAACAGCACGCTGACACTGACGTCATCGTCCGCCAGTTCCGCGGGCGCTTATACGGCCGACGGCGATCGTTTCTACATCTCCGCCGGCAGCACCATCTACGCAAATAGTCCCGGCACTGGTTTTGGCTTCAATAGCCTCACTCGCGTGGACGCTTTTACGGGCGGTGGCCAGATTATTCTCGAGCCCGACGCGGTCGTTCAACACAACACCACCGATGCGCCGGATCAGGGGGCGGGTTCGTTGACGATCAATAACCTCGGAACCCAGGCGGACCTCTATTTCGGCGTCGGAAATACGGTGGGTGCTAACGCCACGCTAACCATCGGTGGCGGCACGCCATGGAAAGGGTTGAGCAGCGATCGGAACACCCGCACGTGGGAACAGGGCACTATTTACGCGAATAGCGATTTCTATCTGCAGGGCCTCACGCGGGATAATGGCCAGGCGACACTCGTCCTTGGGTCCACCGCGACCGGTGCCTATTCGATCGTGAACACCGCGGGAAAGCCGATCGACGCTTTCATTCAAGGAACCGTGCAATTGAACGACGACGACGGTCCCACTCTTCCAAGCGATTTGACGTTTGTGGTGATGCCCGGTTCGCTCTTCCAACCGAATCGGGTGGGCTCGCTCGGCACCGGAGCGAATGTGGCGAGTGTGGTGGTTCAGGCGGGCGGGACGCTGGACCCGGGTAGCTATGTCGGCGTCAGCACCGCCAGTGCGACCTATGGCCGGCAAACCTCTGCACTCGTGAGCCCGCTCAATGGATCGGTGACCGTGCGTGCAGGAGGACGTTTTTTGATCAACGACGCCTCCGGTATCGGCTCCGCTCTGGCGGGCTCGTATCTCATCAAGAAAGACGGCGTCCTTGAACTGGGCAATTCGGCGGTGTTCCGCGGTAGCGGCGACCTTCCCCTCGGCGGCTCGACAAACACGGGTTTGATTACGCCCGGTCAGTTCGTGTTTGAGCCGGGCGCCATCGTGCGGTTCATCGCCAGCGACATCGTTGGCGTCAGCCAATTCGTGCTCGGTGAGCCAAACGGAACCAGCCTTATTTACGAGGTGGTGAATGGAAATCGCCGGCTGATCGGGCAGAGCAATCTTTTCATCGAGCCGGAACTCGGGGTGCCGGTTGCGGATCCGGAAAACTTTACCATCGGAACCGGTGGTGTGTTGACGAACGACTCGGCTGACCGGCAGGCGGACGGCAATGGTGGCGGCCATCTGATCCTTCAGAATGGCGCGGTGCTCGCCGCGACGACGCAGACGATCTTCTCGGTCAACGCGACCACCGTTGTCGAACCCGGCGCCACGGTGACGATCGGCAGCCTCGGTTCCATCGACGGCAACTACAAGCTCGGGACCGTGAACTTCAACGAGGCGAACAACCTCAAAATGGGGGCCGGTTCGAGTTTCAGCCTGCTCGACGGAACCACGCTCGAGTTCAGCAACGTCAATGTCTATCCGGATGATGGAGACCTCAATCTTCCGATCGCGGTGAGCGATATCGCGAGCGGAGTCAGCACGATGCCGGGGACCGGCACCAGCCTGTGGCTCGCCACAAACGGTATCGAAACGATCCGGAAGCTGACCGGCGTGGGCCGCGTGCACACCAACCAGAGTTCAGTCACCTTGGAAGTCGGCAATGGCCTTGCTGTTGGGGACGATTTTGAGTTCGCGGGCGAGTTCTCCAACGCTGCGGGACAAAATCCTAATGTCGCCAAAGTTGGCGAGGGAACATTTTTCATCACCGGTCCCGCGAGCGGGAACACCTCCACTGGTCTGATGACGGCTTATGGCGGGACGATAACCCTCAAGGACAACGGCGGCGTTCATTTCACTTCGAATATCGGTCCGGGCGGCACCATCGTGCTCGATAACAGCGGGGTGGCCGTGGACGACCGCCTGAGCGGCGGGAACATCAGTTCTGCCGGAGGCAATTTTGTCCTGATCGGAAATGCCAGCATCCCGGTGACGGAAAGCGTGGGCCAATTGAATAACCAACAGTTCCCGGGCGGGATCGGCCACTTCAGCGTCGAGCCCGGCAATGCACCTACGACGCTGACTTTCAACACGATTCAGGAATATCAGAATAGCGATCGGCGGGCTAGTTTTGTGTTTCGCGGTGCGAGCATGGCCGGACTGCCGGGCCCCTACGATCAGGATGGAATCTATACGCCAAACGCGGCGAATCCAAGCAATGGCCTGATTACCGCGAATAATCCAAATTTGACGAGCCGAACTTCAGTCAATCAGGCCGGTAATCTGATTACTGCGGCGGCAGGAACACCTGTGGTGGCGATTCGGCCTGATATTCTGGGGAGCCTCGATCCAAACTCGGTGTTTGGCGATCGGTTGGTAACGCAGGACAATTCATCCACGGGGTTCCGTCTGCTCGCCGATTCCGAATACACCTCCTCCATCCTTTCCGATTACACCACCGGGCCGGCGAATGTGAAACTCTCCGGGAACATCGGCGTCAGCGGAGATACGAGAATCAACTCGCTGACTTTTACTGGCGGCTCGACCACCCTGAGCATCACGGGAACGCAGGCGACCGGAAATTGGCCGTCGCGGCTGCTGCTTTACGCTCCAGCTATCGTTGTGGAGAGCGGCGCGAACGCAACCATCGAGGGTGTGGAAACCTACATCGATCGAGCGAACGGCTCGCCTTGGTATTTCTACACCTTCGGTGATCTGACTTTGAATGTGGGCGTCATCGGCAGCAACGGGTTCCAAAAAAGTGGGCCGGGCACTTTGATCTTCGGGGAAGGAGCACTCAGCCTCAATCACTCCGCGCAAGGTGGAGCTTACGGCGGCAATTTCTGGGGCGGCAGCCACACGATCAACGGCGGCACCGTGATCATGAACGATTCGATCACGTTCTTGCGCGGTCAGAATAACAACAACGCGCCTCACCTGGTGATGAACGATGGGCTGCTCAATCTGAACGGCTATTCGCAAATCTATAATCGCCTCGATAGCGCGAGCCCGATTCCTAATACCGGCGGGACGATCACGAGTGCAACACCGGCGGTGCTCACCAACTATGGCGGCGGCACGTTCAGCGGGCACATCGAAGGCGCACTCAGCTACACCAAGGCATATAACACGACCGAGACATTCACTTCGGAAAATACCTACACGGGACCAACGCTGATCAATGGCGGAACCCTCGCGCTGGTGGATGATGGGAAGCTGACAAACACGCCGGAGATTACTCTCAAATATGGCACCTTGCTGCTCGACAATACGAACCGCAACGCCACGGCGAATCGCATTCGTTCAGATATCAATATCAACAGCTTGGGGGGCACTTTCGACCTTCGCGGTCGCTTGGAGACGCAGATCACGCAGGACGTGGCGACCGCCCCGGGCACCGCGTTCAATCTGCTCGGTCGTGATACCACCATCCGGCTGGATGCGGGCGGGCTGGGTAGCACCACTCTGACAATTGGGAACATGACCCGAAGTGACGATGCGACGACTCTCCTTTTCACCACTGGCTATGGCACGTTTGGTTATCCCGTGGCTGGGAAGCAGGACTTGCATGTCTTCTTCAACTTGAATGGCAGTGCGCCGACTCTGACGAATGGCATTCTGGGTGGCTGGGCGGTTACCAATTCGTCGTTTGCATCCTACTATCCGGCCGCCGGGGTGGGTGAGGTTGGGGATATTGCTTCCGGCTTCCCGGCCACGGTGGGAGGCACCATCACGGGCTGGAACGCTACGACGAATGCCAACTTTAGCGGCAGCCCATCGGCGACGTTGGGCACGGTCGCAGTGAATTCGCTCCGGATGCTGGACAGCGGCGTCAATCCCACGGTTGCATTCAGCGGGAGCGGCTCGCTGACGTTGACCAGTGGCGGGTTGATCACCAATCAAAATCGGACGGTGACTTTCGGTAGCACCTCGAGCCGAGGCACGATCACTTCGGGTTCTCCCTATCTCTATGCGTGGATTTTTCAGAGCACGACCGTCCTGAACAGCATTATAGCCGACAACGCGGGCGCCAAGGTCGGGCTGATCAAACTGGCGGGAGGGGCGCTGCAGCTTACCGCGCCGAATACCTATACCGGTGATACCTATGTGTATCAGGGCTCGCTTTCGCTCAACAATACAAGTGCCAATGGCACAAACGTAGTGACGGTTCCAGGCGACCTTTACGCCGTTGGCGGGGATGTAACCGAAAGTGCCGCGAGGCAGATCGCCAGCACGGCGAAACTGACTGTTGGCGGTGGGTCGGCGATTACCCTGCGCGGTGGAACCGCGGAGACATTCTCCAGTTTCACGCTGCTGAATGAGGGCGGTGGAACATCAAACAATCGGCCGATCATCACCGGGACGAATACAGGAGGTTCGGTCAATCTTACTGCTGCTGACGCGATCAGCGTCGTGGACAATGGACTTTTCACCACGCCGACGTTGAGCGTGAATCTCGGCACGGTGAACTTCGTGGGAGCGCCGGGGACGCCGCAAATCATCAGCGTCTCAGGGGACGCGGGGGAGCCATTGGGCTTTGTGTTTAACCCGAATATCGGCACCGTGCCGTCGGGTGTGATGGAAGGGGGTCTGGTAAAGATTGGCCCAGGCATGATGGCACTCGGGGGAAGTGGTGCCAATCAGTTCGGTGTTCCGGGCACCGGCCCGGCGACCGAGGTATTCAACATTCAAGAAGGGATCGTGCGGATCGACAATGCGAACGCACTCGGCAACAACTTTGCCATCACGACGGTCCAGCCGGGTTCCGTGCTCCTTGCGCGCAATATTTCCTCCACCACCGCGGGAATTGGGGGCAGCATCGTCTTAAAAGGGGGAACGGTGTTGGGCGTCACGGAGGGCAGTGGCACCTTTGGCGTGGCGACGACCGACCCCGCCGCTTTGGCGACGTTGACGATCGGCGGGAATATCGACCTCTACACGACCGATTATTTCCTGCCCGTCACCCAGAGCTACACGCTCACGATCAATTCGAAGCTTACAGGCTCCGGCAACATCAACGTCATAGCGCCCGCCGGTCCTTCTACCGTCGGCGTGCTACGGCTGGGCAACAATATCACCGGCAGCGATCCTGGAGCGAACGACTACTCCGGCACCATCACGCTCAATCCGAATGCTCAATTGCTCTCCCAGCCGACAGCAACGGCCACCGCGGGCAGCGAACTCGGCGGCGCTGCGATCGTCCTCAACGGTGGCGAGATCCGCGTTCGGGATAACGGCATCGGCAGCAACGGGATCCTCGCTTACGGAAATAACGTCACGCTCCAGGCGTCCTCGGCTATCAATGTCGATCGGATCGGCGTAAACTCGAACAACCTGATCCAATTCGGCACGCTGACTCTGAGCGGCGGCACGCTCGATCTCACCGTGACCGGTGGCAACAGCTATGACGTGGGATTTGCGCAAATCGATGGACCCGGGACCTTCCGCAAAGAAGGCGCCGGGGAGCTTTATTTCGACAGCTTCGGTCCCACGTTGTCGGGAGATTTTGAGGTTACAGGACCGCAGGGATTGTCGGTTCAGCCTGCGCAAGGACTCAATTTCAATGCTGCGAGCAACGATGTAAGCAGCCTGATAGTCAGCGGAAACTATCTGCCGCTCACCGGAAAAGCGGTTAACGTCGGAACGCTTACGGTGTCGCCCAACAGCGGCGTTTTGAATGGTCTCAATGGCGTGAGCACCGGTTCCCGGACCGGAGCGATCTCGATCCCCAACGGCGCAGTCCTGACCGCAGGTGTTCTGCAAAACGACGGCCGTATCGGGGCAACGGGAACGGGAGGAGCGGAAATCGTCGCGACGTCGATCAAGGGGCGCGGTTTTTACCAGACCAACGGTCAGCCACTGACGATCACGGGACAATTGAACGATCCCACAGGCATTTTCCGGGTAACGGGTGGAACGAGCGCAAATGACGTCGTCACGCTCAACGCGACGAATAGTGCGGTGATAAATCGGGTCGAAGTGCAAAGCGGGACGTTGCGCATCACCGATGCGACCTCGACGTTCACTCCGCTTGGAACGAATATCGCCGTGCTTGGCTATCCTCCGAGCGTTCCCGGGCAAAATTCGCAAGCTGTTGCGGCCGCTGGCGGCACGCTGCTTTTCGATACCACCGCTTCTGGCAATACCATTCAGCACGCTGGGGACATTGAGAGTAGCGGAACGGTGCGAGTGGGGGGAATCGGAGTAGTCGAAGTTTCCGGTTCCATTCATGGATCGTGTGTCAGCTATGTGCCCGGTTTGCTGGAGGGGCGGATCGGCACGAGTTCGCTCGACACGAGCGCTACGCGGCCGGGTAATCCTGGGAACTTTGGCATTCAACTCGAGCCACGGATGGCACAGACCAATCTGGTGACCGGTAACGCGTTTACCGGCTGGGAGAATAACACGCTTTGGGTTTATAGCGGGGAATTCTACGACGCAGATGGCGTGTTCTCCTTCGCTGAGAATCTGGACGATCGAGTCCTGATCTCCATCGATGGAGTCAATGTTCTCATCAACGGTTCTTCTTCGCAGGTAACCAGCACGGCCTTCTCCGTTGGGCAATCGAGCGGCACGTTCAATATAGCAGGTGCCAATACCGGAACGCCGACGCGCGATTTCGGAATGGGCCCGAATGGGAACGGCTGGCACACCATCGAAATTCGCATCGCTAATGGGACTTCCGGCGCGGGTGCAGTCGCTAATAACGGCTTTGCGCCCAACTATGGTATGGGTCTGAATATCGACGGCCCCACCGCCCTGGATGGCTCACTCTACTCGCGTCCCATCGATCCCGGTGACGGTTCCCTTTTCCGAACCGCAGTCGGGGGGAAGGGCAATGTGATTATCGATCCCGGCGCAATTCTCAGGGTAAGCAACCTGACCGCGATGGCGAATGTGACGATCAATGGTGGCAGCACGGTGGATTCAGCGCTGGAGTTGACCGGAACCGGCACGAGCGACACCGACACACTGACCGTAACGAACCTTGGCACATTAGATATCCCCGTCGGCCACACGATGTCTGCCGGGAAACTGTCGGTGGGGACGCTGGGGGAATTTTTGAAGACTGGTCCGGGATTGTTATCCGTGGGTGGGTCAGGAGGGATCGATTTCGCAAGCACGTCGCTCGTCACTGTGGATTCCGGCACGCTCTACGTGGGCGGCACCAGCGCGCCCAGCGACTCCTCCAGCGCCCAAGTCTATGTGGACGGCGACGATGCCGCGTTGATTGTGAGCGGTTCCCTCGCGGGTCACGTGAGCGTGGGGCAGATCTTTGGTGGGGGACGGCTAGGCGGGGTCGGCATCGTTGGCGATGTCGATGTTGCATTTGGGACGATCGCGCCCGGCGATCCGCTTCAGGGAACTGGGCTCGGCACCCTGAGCACTGGAAATCTCACCCTTAACTCGTCGGCCGTCTTTGAATTGCAACTGGGAGGCACGACACCGGGTGCCTACGGTCAACTCAATGTGACGGGGCAGGTGAATCTCGACGGGGAGCTTCGGCTTTCTTTGGCGGGCACCTTTACCCCCTCGAATGGCGATCTCTTCACGATCATCGCAAACGACGATATCGATCCGGTCAGCGTGGTCGGAACCGGCTTCCTCAACGCTATGATCGACGACTTCTACAGCACCGTTTATCCGACTGTCTTCGACACGAGCGGCAACCCCTATCTGCTGAGCTTTACCGGCGAGGGCGGGCAGTTCGATGCCGGTGGTAATGACGTGGTTCTCATGTCGGTGGTTCCGGAGTCGGGCGCTGCCAGCGGGTTCCTGTTTGCCCTCGGGATGTTGTTGGGAATCCAACGATTCCGCCCGCGAGTCTTCAATCCGATCAAACTATGAAGCACAAGAATCCCGCCAGATATTCAAATCGAGCAGCCTTTTCACTCGTCGAGATCGCCCTGGTTGTGGCGGTGCTGGCGACCGCAGTTATCCCGTTGGTTGCCTTGTTGCCCACCGGTCTGAAAAACTTCCGCGGCGCGATGAATCAATCTGTCTGTGCTCAGATCGCGCAGAGAGTGGTGAACGACGCCGCCCAAGCGGATTTCGACACGCTGGTTGATTGGCAAAAACTGCGCTACGCGAAGGCGAGTAGTGCATTCACCTTCCGTGCCCCGAACATCGAAAATCCTGGGCTGCGTTATTTCGATGACCAGGGCTCCGAAATTGTGCCGGCGAACGAGAAAGGGCTGTCCGCAAAGGAAGCCTTCCGCGTCGCCTACCAGGTAAACGTGAGGATTCAGCCCCAAGCCTCCGTGCCTGCCTCGGATAGTGTGGCTTTGAAAAATATCAGCCCAGACCTGGCGCTGATCACGGTTCAAGTGGTGTTTGAGCCTCCGTCCGTGAAGCTCGCATTTAGTCGGGCCGCGGCGGATGACCCGGCGGCGCCGGATAGAAATCTGGTCACCGGAGTGCCGGCGACGGACCTCTACACGTTCTCAGCCTTGATCGGGAGGGGACGATGAAACGCCAGGGCTTCACCTTTATCGAACTGCTGACCTCAACGGCAGTAATTGGGGTTTTGGTTTTCATGCTCGTGTCGATGACCAACGCTACGTCGAAAACGTGGCGCAACGGTCGAACCAAGGTGGAACAGTTTCGTGAAGCGCGATCCGCTTTTGAGACCGTGACGCGCCGCGTCGGTCGTGCGACTCTGAACACGTATTGGGACTTTCAATATGCGGCGGACGATTTAAAAAAGGAGCGCCCGCCAGTCGCCTACACCCGTCAGTCGGAACTGCGATTTCGATCGGGCCGCATGTCCAGGCTGGTCCCGGAAAGCGTGCGATATCGGCCGACGCATGGCGTCTTCTTTCAAGCTGCGCTCGGCCTGGTCCAAAATGGCGATCTCGATACGATGGATCGGCTGCTCAACTCCGTGGGCTATTTCATCGAGATCGGAGATGATAAGGAATACATCCCCAAGGTGCTTCAATCGCTCGTAGAGCCGAGGATTCGATCGAGGTTGTTAGAGTTCCAAAAACCGGCGGAGAAGCTGGCTGTCTTTCAACTGAAGTCCGGTGTTCCGAATGATACGTGGTTTAGTGAACCGCTCGGCGAAATCGAAAGGCCGGTGCGCGTAGTCGCGGAAAACATCGTCGCGATGGTGATTCATCCCAGGCTTTCACAAGCGGACGAGCTGAGGCGGGCCAAGGATCATGCCAAATTGCTTTGTCCGAAATTCGATTACGATTCGACCCGCCTGAGTAATGACGAGACCGAGACGTCTTCCCCTGACCCGGAGATCAATCCGCACAATCAATTGCCTCCTGTGGTGATGGTCTCCATGTTCGCGATCGACGAGATTTCTGGGCAGCGACTGCAGGAGAAATGGGGAAAAGAACGCACCTTGGGCTTGGATACGGAATCCCTATTTCAAGACGCGGCGAAGTTGGAGGACAATCCGGCCACGGATGAGCCGAACGACGGAGATCTCGCGGCGTTCGAAAAACAACTGATCGATCGAAAACTAAACTACCGCCTTTTCAGCACCACGATTGCCTTACGGGGCGCGAAGTGGAGCCGGGGCCAAGCCCGATAATCCTATGCAATCAGCAAACGCGCTCAAAACGGATCGCGCCGGAGTGGCGCTGATCATCGCACTGTGTTTCCTCGTTCTGCTTTCCGCTCTGGTCGTTGGCTTTTTTATGAGCGCTTCGACCGAGTTTACTTCGGGAGCGAATTTTTCCGCGGGCACGAAAGCGCGCATGCTTGGCGATTCCGCCGTCAATACGGTCATGGGCCAAATCCAACTGGCGACGTCACGGACTAATGGTGCCTGGGCATCACAGCCCGGCATGATCCGAGTCTATGGCGAGAACGGCTCTGCTTCGACCAAGCTGGAAGCCCTCTTCAAGCTTTATTCCTCCGATCATATGATCGTAACGCGAGAAGAAGCTCGCAAGTTCCGCTTCGCGGATGAGGTGCCGACCGGCGTAGCGGGTTGGAACCATCAACGGGCCATCTTCACCGATTTGAACGAACCGGTGCGCGTCGTGCCGCGCGATTCGCAGACGGGCAAACCGATCGAACGCTATCCGATCTTCGATCCGCGTGCATTTACCGAAAAGGACAAGGATGGAAACCCCGCGGTCGAAGGCTTCGAGGTGGCGGCCGATTCGGACGACGACAGCGGACGCCTTGCGCGGATGCCGGTGCGGTGGATCTACGTCCTGCGAGATGGCACGTTGACTGCACCCTCGAGTATGGACCGCGACGGTTTGGGGGCCGTGTGGATTGAGGACGGCATGAACAACCGAAAGCCGACGCGGGAAAATCCCATCGTTGGGCGGATTGCATTCTGGGCGGATGATGAGACGAGCAAAGTCAATATCAACACCGCGGGGGGGCATATCTGGAAGCAGGACGAAAAATGGCTTCGGGCCCAAAAAATTTCAGGCTATCGCGAAGAAGATTTCGCCGGGTCCTACTGGGACACTCCGCGCTTTGCGAACTACTTCGACCGGGGTGGCGATCTTGACCAGGCGACGGGGAAAATCAAACCGGGGATGATCGCCGGTCTGGCTACGGCTCAGCCATTGAGTAATGAATTTCAACGGTATCCCGGGCATCCCTCGGTTACTTCCCTGGGACTTGTCTTTCAAAATTATCTGAATGCGGAGCAAATTTATCGGATTAGTCCGAGGCTGAATGGAGGAAAAGTTACGTCGTTGGGCGGCACAAACCGACTTTTAAACATGACGTATTGGGATCCCGCATTTCCGGCCGGGCTCGTGGGAGGCCGGCCGGTTCCCATTAAAGACAAGCGGCTGTATGCGTCGGTCGATGAGCTTCTCTATTCACCGGACAGCACTCCCGCGGGCGATCGGATTTTGAACGACAACGTTCTCGATGATAACAAGACAGCAGCAGGAATTCTCACGCCCGACTTGCTTGATCGAACGCGCTTTTTCCTGACGGCGCACAGCCGCGCTCCCGAACTGAATCTCTACGGAAGACCACGAATCGCGATCTGGCCGATCGACGCGAACTCGAAACGACGGACAGCGGAAGATGAATTGATCGCATTCTGTTCGACCGTCGGTCCCGCCACCGACAGGCGGTCGTTTTATTTTCAACGGAACGATCCTTACAGCCCGACGAACGACGCAAATATAGCCCGCAATCGAAAACTCTTCGATTACCTGCGGACGCTGACCTCCCAAGCGGTCCCGGGATTGTCGGACGGCACATTCCTCGCCAAGTATAAAGCCGACCGAAACCAGATCCTGACCGAGATTTTTGACTACGTCCGATGCGTCAACCTTCGGGACTCATCCCGGAATCTGGACATCCTGAAGGCGCACGGTAATCCTGCGCCAAACACTAGCGAATGGAATTCGGCGCAGCTGGAGATCGAATCAAAGCAGTTTGCTCCGCGCGGCATCGTCCTTCCGCTTCGTGTGAATCGGGATGGAGCCGATTCTGTTGGTTTCGGGCGCATATCAACCGTGAATCAGGCTGCGCTGGTTCTCTATCATGCGGGATACATTTCAACAAAGCCCGGTCCACATGGAGAAGATGTGCGTTACGTCGATCCGCGCGAGAAGGAGAAACTCGGGGTGAAAGCGAACCTGGTGCGCGCGTTTCTCATTCTCGAAACGTTCAACCCGATGCAAGGGTATGCCGGGGTGAGGAACGCCGCGGATTCTCCCAAACGACCCGGCCAAAAGGTCGGATGCGATGTGCAGGATAACAATCTGTATATCCACGAGATCACGGGCCTGGATGCGTTCAAGATTCAGTCTTCGAGCATGAGCGCACCGGTTCCGTTGGGCTTCCCGCGTCGTGCGCGGAACCGGCTCTACTATGCTTCCGCCGGGTGGCACTCTCGGAATTGGGGCGGTTATGAGGGATTCAGCCACACCTTTTGGAAGAAGGCTGCGTTTGCGCCGGGAACCACGGCTTTTCCTTCGGAGGAATACTATCCATTTCAGACCGATGCGCCGGGCGTTGCGATCCCGGCTGGAGATCAGACATTGTCCTTCAGTGGCGGAAAATTGAATCTCGATGTGTTCTTTGGGAATCGTTACGGTCGCAAGATCGTGCTGGATTTTCCGAGTGCGACGTGGCCTGTGCCGACGGACGACATCTGGCTCGATGAAGGTGGCTTCGATACGACGCAGGCGCCGCCCGAGTGGAAATGGGCCTGCACGACGGCGCGCGGCTCGTGGGCGCGCTGGGCTCTGGATCCCGCCGGCATTGCACCGGTGAAGACGCTGGCTGGTCGCATTCTTTGGGCGCTCTACAAGAGCAGCAATTCGCCGTATTCGGTAACTCCGAGCGGTTCCACGACCAGCGAGATCATCGAATGGCAAACGAATCGGTGGCGGAATATTCTTCAACCGGGTGACACGGTGCGGAGCCTGATCGCTTCCGGCGACATCGATCCACGCAGCACCGCCTTGACGACGACGCCGGCTACTTTCAAGCCACACCCGGACTACGGCACGCTGACGACGGGAATCAAAGGACCTGATGGCGCGCCGCTCCCTCTGCGGCATGCGCACATGCTTCGAGTGGCCGCAGGAGTCCCCTACATGGGCGCGGGGAACGCCGGCGACAAAACGGGCGGAAGCTGGCGTGGCAGCGGAGAACGCCGTGGCACTTATGGAGGTTATTGGCCAGGTGCGACGACGCACTCCCAGATGTGGCTGGATTACCCGATCACCAAATTCGGCAACCTTGTCGAATTGCCTGCCGGGAAAAGCTATCCGTCGGACAAGGCGGCTAATGTGCCGCCTACCATCAACGGAGTGAAGCGTGGCGATGGAAGGCCGGGCGATTTTGATACGGGCATAGCGAATCTTCCCGACGGAGCCTATTGCGGCAAAGCTGATGAGGGCACGAATGCTTGGGGTTACCTGGATACGACCCGCAATCTCATGGTTTTCGAGCATCCGTATTACGTCCGCGATCGTGAAGGCTACGATAGTTTCTTCTCGGCCAATCGCCAGATGCCTTCGGCGGTTATGTTCGGCTCGCTGCTTAACAGCCGGACCAACAACTGGGAGACGCTGAATTTTTGTCCGAATCCAGCGGGTGAAAATCATCGGGGCAATGCTTCGCCACCGGATCATCTGCTCCTCGACCTGTTCAACATGCCGATTGTTCGTCCGTATGCGATTAGCGAACCATTCTCGACGGCGGGGAAGGTTAATCTGAATTATCAGATCGTTCCGTTTACCTACATCAAGCGAAGCACCGCTCTACGGGCGGCACTGGAGTCGGTGCGAATCCCGGCTGTCTCCACCGGAGAGGTGAGCCGCTATAAAGGGTGGGCGGGGACGACAAACTATCGGTATCTGGTCGACCGTGAGGAAGTGATCAAATCCTTCGACTACTACTTCTCCGGATTCGAGAGAGGAGAGGTGGATAAAGGGATATTCAAATCGGCCAGCGAGATCTGCTCACGGTATCTTTATCCCAAAAATGTATCGGTATCAGGCCGCGGCGTGGCTTTTGACCCAAAAGGTGACCGATTCATTCGTGCTTTTTGGGAGGGCCAACGGCTGACGGGGGATAACCTCCGCGAGCGACCATATGCCGACTTGTATCCACGCCTCACTACCAAATCAAATACCTACACGGTTCACTATCGGGTGCAGGTATTGCGGAAGCGAGCTGCGGCCAGCATTGATCCGAAAACGGCCGCCGAACATTACGCCCGATGGGACGAGGATAAGGACAGCATCGCCGCGGAGCAGCGCGGATCCGCGGTGATCGAGCGTTACCTGGACCCGGAAGATCGCCGCTTCAACAGAGACGATCCAGACACGCGCAAGAGGGGGGATTTTATCGACCCGGATGCGGCGTCTCTGGATGGAGCCTACCGATTCCGCGTCGTCTCGAGCAGGCGGTTCCTGCCATGGTAGCCGTCAGGCGGACACGACCTGCGCCACCGCTTCATCTTCCGCTTCGAGCTTACACTTTTCATTTCGCGGAGCGCCTTTACCCGGGCGACCACGCGCACGGAGCCGTCCCGCAAGGCTGAGCCCGTGACACACGCCAATTGGAGATCGGGGCCGTTGAGCGATATCGCGTTCGAATTATTCGCCTCGTTGGACTCCGTAACATGCCCGGAAGGATCGACTACGGCGAAAACGGTATGCGCTGCCGGCAGGGCCGGAATTGTCCAACTGATCGAGACTTCCTGCTCGTCGGCGGCTCTGAGCCAGCCCGCGATCGTAGCCGTGCCGATAGGGGTGCCTCCCTGGGCAGGATCGCCATCGTAGAACGCGACCTCCACATTCTGCACCGCGAGGTTGCCCTCATTGTGCACCGCCACCTTCAGGGTGACGTTATCGCCCGGCAGGAAAGTTGTGCCGACAGCTGTGATGCCCCCAATGCCGAGGCTCAGATCTTTGACCAACGCTTTGCGAGCTACGAATAGATCGACCCGCCCCGGCTGCGGCACGCCGGAGATGTCCGCGGTGCCCCCTCCGGGCAGCGACACCGTTTTGGTCTGCTTGAGGATCTCCACATTAACCCATTCGCGCGGCGGGCGAGCGATGCAGAGGCTGGGCCACCAGCCGCAATTCGGCGGGCCCACTGCAATGAACCAGCAGCCGGCATCCTCCACGTTCGACCACCAAGCGATCATCGCCGACGGCCCGCATGGACAACCAGCGAAGCAAGGCCGCCGACGCCATTAAACTGGCGGCCTCGCCGAAGTAGTCGCGTCAGAGACGCTGCGCCGGTTCGCTGGCGTGGAGCACCGCGCCGCCTGCGGTCACCACGAGCAGCGCCTGCCTTCCGGCCAGCCCCAGCCACGCGCACGCCTGTTCGAATTCCGCCCGCACGTCGGCGATTTGATCCGGTAAACACCGATGCCGTCCTGCCCCCCCCGGAAGCGATCGACCGAAAGAGGCGTGCATCTCGGGCTTCCCGTCTCTAAGAAAGCTGCGTTGTCCTCTCCACCGCGCCTCCCTTTGTTTTCCTTCACGCATGCCGTAACGGAACCGCGGTGGGCTCCGTGGTGGCCCCTCAACCCAAAACAAACCAACACCAAAGCCGAGCCGAGCCGAGCCGAGGCCGCCCCGGAAGGAAACCGAGATCGTATTTTATGAAGCACATCACAAGACGACAATGGCTGGGGGCCTCGATCTTCGGCGCAGCGGGCTTCTGGGCCGGAGGTTTCCCGCGTGCGGCGGAGCAGCGCACCAGCGCGGCTGCCGGCGCGGACCCACGCATCCGTGGGCCGTTCCCGATTCTCTCGACGCCCTTCACCGAGGCCGGCGAGGTGGACTTCGAGGTGCTGGCCTATCAGGCTCGTTTCGTGGACTGGGGTGGATGCCCCGGAATGATCTGGCCGCAGTCGGGCGATAGCGTGGATCTTCTCACCACCGACGAAAAGCTGCGCGGGATGGAAGTGCTGGCGGAAACCTCGCGCAGCCTGCGCACGGCGCTCTGCCTCGGCGTGCAGGGAAAGGACACCGAGGAGATGCTCGTCTTTGCGCGACACGCCGAGCGACTCGCGCCGGCGGCGATCATCTCGCGGCCTCCGGACTCCGGCCGGACGGAAGACGACCTTCGCCAGTATTGGCGGTCGCTGGCGGCGGTCGCCCAGCGGCCGGTCATTCTCCAAACCACCGGCGGCGTCACCTACAAGGGGCCGGTTCCCTCCGTGCCGCTGCTGATCGAGCTTGCGAGAGAGTTTCCGCACTTCGGCTACATCAAGGAAGAAGCCGCGCCGATCATCTCCCGCACGCGCGAGTTGCTGGCCGCGCGACCGCCGATTCGGCGTGTCTTCAGTGCCCGCGGCGGGCACGGCTGGCTGTATGAGTCGCATCTCGGCACCGAAGGCTTGATCACCGAACGCGCGGTCTACGCCGATGTCCTGACCCAAGTATGGGAATGGCAACAGAGCGGTGCGGACCCCGACGCCTTGCGCGATGCCCACGCAAAGCTGCTGCTCCTGTTTAATCTGGGCCAGCACCTTCCCGGAGGTGATCTGCGCGGTTTTCAGCTCCACCTTTGGAAGAAGCGCGGCCTGTTTAAGAACATGATTTCACGCCAATACAGCCCCAATAAAACTATTCCCGCGAAACCCATTTTTTCGGAGCTGAAACTGAACGCGGAAGAGATCGCGGAGATCGACTTTCGCTTCGAGGCGCTTAAGTCGTATCTGAAACCCGACCCGCCCCGCTTCGACACCACCAAGAAGTGAACCGCTGGTGAATTGACCACGCACATGAGGCTTTTCCTCTTCGCTCTTGCTCTCTTCGGCCTGCCCAGCGTTCGTGCCGCTGACGCTTTTCATCCGACCGCCTGCGATGGCACCTACCCACGCCATCTCCAAGGCATCTGCACCGATGACCAGGACGCAATCTACTGGAGCTGGACCGAATTCCTCGTGAAAACCGACACCGACGGCCGCATTCTCAAACAGGTGCCCGCGGCGGATCATCACGGAGACCTGTGCTTCCACGCCGGCTGCGTGTATGTGGCCACCAATCTCGGTAAATTCAACCAGCCTGCGGGCCAGGCGGATTCATGGGTCTATGTCTATGACGGCGATACGCTCGCCGAACTCGCGAAGCATCGCGTGCCGGAGGTCGTCCACGGCGCGGGCGGCATCGCCTGGCACGATGGCCGGTTCATCATCGTCGGCGGGCTTCCACCCGGCGTGAACGAAAACTACCTCTACGAGTATGACGAGAGCTTCCGTTTTCAAAAGCGCCACGTCCTCGGCAGCGGCTACACGCTCATGGGCATCCAAAGCTCCGCGCATGCGGACGGTGTGTGGTGGTTCGGCTGTTACGGAAAGCCTGCGGTGCTGCTGCGTGCGGATGAGCAGTTCCAGCTCACCGGCAAATGGGAGTTCAACGCCTCCGTCGGCATCGCGCCAATCGGCGGCGGGCGATTCCTCATCGCCCAGAACACGGCCTTGAAGAATGACGACGGCAAGACGAAGGCCAACGCAGCCCGCGTCGTCATCGCCCGTGCCGACGAAAAAACCGGGATGACGATCGAAAAACCGTGACCGTTGTCTGCCGACACTTCCTTCTTCCGCTGGTGGCCGCGATGGCCTGCGCCGTTCCAGCCGCCCGGGCAGCGGATGCCCCGCTGGTCGAGCGCTTCGATTTCGGGACCGAGGAATTTGGGCCGCTAGTGCCGCGGGGTGATGTCGTCCGCGATCAGGTGGGTCCCCGGCCGCCGGAGTTTCCAAATCTGGAGGCGGATAACATGGCAGTGCAGTTGAAGGGCAACGGCGCGCGCTTCGAGATCAAAGACCCGGGGCCGCAGAGCCGGTATGACTTCACGAACGGCGACGCGATCACGCTGGAGGCGTGGGTCAAGGTCGAGTCCCTGCGGACGGGCCAGCCGGCCTACATCATCGGCAAGGGGCGCACGCTTTCGCCGCGCTTCGGCAAGGACAATCAGAACTGGTCGCTGCGGGTGGTCGGCGCCTCGGGCGGGCAGGCGCAGCTAAGCTTCCTTTTCACCAGCACTTCGGGCCCACGGGTTTTTCACTGGCATCGATGGACGTCGGACGCGGCGTTTCACATTGCCGTGGGCTGGCATCACGTGGCGGTGGCTTATGAGTTTGGCAAACCGGAGATGATCAGGGGATGGATCGACGGCCAGGCCACGGCGGGAAATTGGGACGCAGACGGTCCCACGACCGATCCGCCGGTGGTGGACGATGACGATGTGTGGATCGGCACGTCGCTGAACGGTAGCCCGGGCAACAGCTTCATCGGCCTGATCGACATGGTGGCGGTTCACCGCCAGCGGCTCTCGGATCAGGAGATGGCCGGCCGATTCCAGCGCAGTGGCGGACCGGTCGTGGTGGCTCGCGAGAAGGCAGCAATGCCCGAGCTGGGGCCGATCGCCGATGGGAAAGTGCTGGTGCAGTTCAATGAAGGACTTCCCGCTTTCAACCGCTGGCCCAGTGCGGCCGAGCTGCCGGCGGAGACGGACCGCTGGATGAGCGATGTCTTCCTGCTGCCGCGCATTCCGCTGCGCTACGACGACTGGGGCATCCGCTCGGACTGGAAGGCGCCGCTGCTCCTGCGGCTGGCCGCGGATGTGGAGTTGCCCCAGGGAACGCGACGATTCCTCCTCCGCGCCCGTGCTCTGGCCCGCCTGTGGGTGGACGGGGCGCTGATCGCCGAAACGAAGCCGGCGGATGCAAGCACCCCGAACGGACACGATCCCGTCACCCCGCTGGCGGAGCCGCCTTTTCCGGGACTGCGCGTCAAAGACTACCATCATCAGGAGGTGTTTGGCACGGCGCCACTCGCTGGTAAAAAAGGTCCGTCACGGGTGGTTTTGGAAGCGGTCGTCGGTGGAAAAAATCAGCGCACCGAAACCGGCGAAATGTGTGTGGCCCTGGAGACCGAGGACGGGAAATCGTTTTCCATTCTCTGCGCGGGCAGCGAACGCAGCCTCCCGTTGACGGATGCCGCCGTCGTGCCCGTGCTGGCTCGGCTGGAAACGAATTTGTCCGATCTCGACGACGCCCACCGCCGGGCTGCGGCGCAGTCTCGCGATGCGTTCTGGCGAAAGCGGCACGACTTTGCGCGGGAATGGGTGGCGAAGCAGCCTCCGCCCTTGCCGCCAAAGAGCGGGCATCCGGTCGATGCCTTCATCGACGCTAAGATCGAGGCGGCCCTGGCCTCGAACGCCGCCGCGTCCGGCGACTCGGACGCTTTTCAAAAGGGCATCCTGCCCATTCTCCAAAAGAATTGCTTCCGCTGCCACGGCGAGAAGGAAAAGGGCGGGGTGAAGCTGAATTCGCGCGCGGCCGCGCTGCGCGGGGGCGATTCGGAAATCCCCTCCATTGTGCCGGGCAAGCCCGAAGCCAGCGAGCTGATCGTGCGCCTCCGCACCGATGACGACTTGCTCGTCATGCCGCCTTCCGGGGATCCACTGACCAAGGCGCAAATCGCCAGACTGGAGGCTTGGATTCGCGACGGCGCGGTCTGGCCAGCCGCGCCGGTGGCGCCCGAAAAGCTCGCCAAGTCTACCATCACCAACGACGAGGCCTTTCTCCGCCGGATCAGCCTCGATCTCGTCGGACTGCCGCCCACGGCGGCCGAGGCCCGCGCCTTTCTCGACGACCCGGCGACCGACAAGCGAACCCGCCTGATCGACCGCCTGCTGGCCGATGAGCGTTGGGTGGAGAATCAGATGGGCGACTGGCTGGATTTGCTGGCCGAGAACCCCACGCTCATCAACGCCTCGCTCAACAGCACCGGCCCGTTTCGCTGGTTCCTGCTCGACGCCCTGCGCGATGGCAAGGGGCTTGATCGCATGGTCACCGAACTCCTGATGATGCGCGGGGATGTCGGGCACGGCGGCAGCGTCGGCTTTGCGCTCGCAGGAGAAAATGATGCTCCGTTTGCCGCCAAGGGACACATCATCGCCTCCGCGTTTCTGGGCATCGAGCTGCAGTGCGCGCGCTGCCACGATTCGCCCTACCACAGCACCACGCAGCGCGACCTCTATTCGCTGGCCGCGATGCTCTCCCGCAAGACGGTGACGGTGCCCGCCACGAGCCGGGTTCCGGCCGGCTTCTTCGAGAAAAAGGGCCGCGAGTCGCTGATCAAAGTCACGCTCAAGCCCGACGAGCCAGTCGCTCCCGAGTGGCCCTTTGCCGCCGCCACGGGCGCGGCCGATGGCAGCCGCATCGATCGGCTGATGGATGATGCGAAGGACACGCGGGAGCGTTTTGCCGCCCTCGTCACTTCGCCGGAAAACCGGCGCTTTGCCGGAGTCTATGTGAACCGGGTCTGGAAACGACTCATGGGCTCCGGCTTTGTCGAGCCTGCCCACGATTGGGAAGGCCGCGATGCCAGTCACCCCGAACTGCTCGACTGGTTGGCCAGTGATTTTGTCGCCCACGGTTATGATCCCAGGCGGCTCATGCGGCTCATCACCACCTCGGCTGCCTATCAACGCCAGCCAACCGCAGAAAACCTGGCCGCGCTTCCGGCGAACGAGCGGTTTTTCAGCGCGCCGGGCCGCCGACGGCTTACTGCCGAAGAGATCATCGATTCCCTGCACACGGCCGCCGGGAAGCCGATCGATTCCGAGGAGATCACTTTCGTCCACGATGGCCGTCATACCTTGGACCGCCGACAGACCCTCGGCGTGCCCCACCGTGCGTGGATGTTCGCCAGCCTGAATAACGAGCGCGATCGGCCGAGCCTCGCCTTGCCTCACGCGCAAGCGACGGTGGATGTGCTGGAGGCCTTTGGCTGGAACGGTTCGCGGCAGATGCCCATCTTCGAGCGTCCCACGGATCCGAATCTTCTTCAGCCCGGCATCCTCGCCAACGGCACTCTGGTGCAATCGTTGTCACGCGCCTCGTGGCGCAGCGAGCTGGCCGAGCTCGCGGTGAAGGCGGGGTCGCCCGACGCGCTGATCGACGAAATTTTCCTGCGCTTCCTCAGCCGCAAACCGCGCGCCGCGGAACGCGAGGCCTTCCTGCCGGCGCTTCGCGAAGGGTTCGAGACGCGGTTCGTTCCCGCAGCCGAACAACTCACGCCGAAAACACCCGAACCTCTGCCGCTGGTGACGTGGCTGAATCACGTCACCCCCGAGGCCAACTCGATCCAGCTCGAGGTGGAAAAGCGCGTCCGGCAAGGCCCGCCTCCGGACCCGCGCCTGCGCACCGCCTGGCGGGAAGTTTACGAAGACCTCGTCTGGAGTCTGATCAACGACCGGGAGTTCGTCTGGATTCCCTGAGCCGCGTTGAATTTTTCATGAACCCGTTCTCCTCGATGAACCGCCGACACTTTCTCCAATCCGCCGCCTCGCTGGCCGGTGGATCCCTTCTTTCTCACCCACTTCTCGCCGCACCCGCCGCAGCACCGGCGCTCATCAAGGGGAAAGCGGAGCATGTCATCTCTATCTGGCTCGGCGGCGGCATGGCGCAGACCGATACCTTTGACCCCAAACGACGTGGCGACCCCGCGGCGAAAAAAGCGGGCTCCTACTACGACGCCATCGACACGGCCGTGCCGGGTGTCCGTCTGTGCGAGCACCTGCCCAAACTCGCACCGCTCATGGAGCGGGTCACGACCGTGCGCACCGTGCATCACGACGTCATCGACGAACACGCCGCCGCCACCAATCGCATGCACACCGGCCGCCCGATCAGCGGCACGATCAGCTATCCTTCGATCGGCTCGATCATCACCCACCAGCGCGGCTCCGCTTCCGACGAGGCGCCGCCCTATGTGCTGATCGGCTACCCGAATGTCACCCGCGGCCCGGGCTTCCTCGGCGCGCAGTCGGGCTACCTTTACCTCACCGACACCAGCCGCGGCCCGGCGGGTCTCTCCCGTCCGCCCGACATCAGCGCAGACCGCCAGCAGCGCCGGGGCAGATTTCTCGCCGCTTTGCAGGCCGAGGCGCCCCCGACCGGCGATCCGAGGTTGAAGAGCTACGATGCCGCCATCGAGCAAAGCCTGAAGTTCAGCGGCCCGGCCTTCAACCGCGTCTTTCAGCTCGATGAAGAGCCCGGCGATCTCCGCCAGTGCTACGGCGGCGAGTTTGGCCAGCGCTGCCTGCTGAGCCGCCGGCTCGTCGAGCAGGGCGTGCGCTTCGTCGAAGTCTCGCACAACCTGAACTTTCTCAACGGCACCGGCTGGGACACGCACAACCAAGGCATTCTGAAACAGCACGAGCTGATCAAGGAACTCGACTCCGCCGTCGCTGCGCTCATCACCGACCTCGAAGCGCGGCGCCTGCTCGACAAGACGCTGATCGTCATCACCACCGAATTCGGTCGCCCGCCTGAATTCGATGGCGGCGGCGGTCGCGGCCATCAAGGCAGTGCTTTCACCTGCGTGCTGGCTGGAGGCGGCCTGCGCCACTGCGGTGCCTGGGGCGAGACTGATGAACTCGCCAAGAAGATCGCCGCCAATTCCGTCACGGTGCCTGACTTCTTCGCCACCGTCTGTGCCGCCGTCGGCATTGATTACAGCGCCAACCTCCATGACGGAGACCGCCCCGTGCCGATCACTGACCGAGGAACGCCGATCAAACAGCTATTTGGCTGAGTCCGCCTTTCGGGGGGGCGGGCACTCTGTTATCATGTGCGGAGCGCCGCCCCACACGCGACGTCCGGTGTAAAAATTTTGTGGAGAGGGGGGCGTGAAAATCCATGTCACACGACACATTCCGCGTAACCTGTGGAGCAGTATCTCCAAGGAACTCCTTGCCGTCACGATGTCTGCCGACTTCTCCACTGCCACAGGCCACTTTGCTCACACGCGTTGGACGCTGGTGTTGCGGGCGAATACAGAATCGCCGGAGGGAAGGACAGCGCTGAGCGAGTTGTGCGCGGCGTATTACCAGCCAGTGTTTGTCTTTCTGCGGCGCATGGGATTTACCGAGGATGTGGCTCGGGATCACGCGCATACGTTCTTCGTGCACTTACTGGAGCGAGGATTCCCCGGAGTCGATCCCCAACGCGGGCGGTTTCGCAGCTACCTGCTCGGCGCGGTGAAATACTTCGTTGGCGATCTGAATGACCGCGCGCTTCGGGAAAAGCGCGGCGGGCAGGTCGTGCATGAAATCATCGATCCCGCCGATGATTATTCTGCGGCGTTGCAGGTGGACGATACCTCTGTGCCCGCGATGCCGCAGATCTTCGACCGCGAGTGGGCAGTGGCGGTAATGAACCGCGCGGTGAATGCGCTCGCGGCCGAGCACGCCGAAGGGCGCTTCGCCGCGTTGCGTCCATGGCTCATGGGCGATGCGGCTGGCTCGCAATCGGAGACGGCCGAGGCGCTCGGCATGTCGGAGGGCGCGTTCAAGGTCGCGGTGCATCGGCTGCGGAAACAGTTTCGCGAGCGGTTGCGGCAGGAGGTGGCGCAGACCGTAAGTGACGATCCGGAGATTGATGACGAATTGCGCTACCTCTGCTCCGTGCTCGCGCAGTGATCGTGTAACCTTTGCCGCAGGAACTCCAAGGAACAGGCATGACCCCGTCATCACCGTCCGCCCACTGCCCGCAATGCGGTGCGGTCATTCCCGAGGCTTCGGAGCACGGGCTGTGTCCGCGCTGCGTTTTTGCGAAAGCGATGCAGCCCACAGCGGAGGCCGAAATGCCATCTCCCACGCTACCCACCCTCGATACGATCCGGGCCGCTTTTCCAGCCCTCGAAGTGATCGAACTCATCGGCAGAGGCGGTATGGGTTCCGTGTTCAAGGCACGGCAGCCGCAGCTCGACCGATTCGTCGCGTTGAAAATTCTGCCAACCGCGCTCGCGGAGCAGCCAGGTTTTTCCGAGCGCTTTCAACGCGAAGCTCAAGCTCTGGCCAGGCTGAATCATCCGCACATTGTCACGGTGCATGACTTCGGGCAAGCCGGTGGTCTTTTCTACCTGCTTATGGAGTTCGTGGATGGCGTGAATCTCCGCCAGCTCCTGCAAACCAAACGCCTCACGCCGAAGGAGGCGCTGAGCATCGTTCCGCCAGTGTGCGATGCGCTGCAATGTGCGCACGACCACGGTATCGTGCATCGCGACATCAAGCCGGAGAACTTGCTCATCGACAAGGCGGGCGTGGTGAAGATCGCGGACTTCGGCATCGCGAAGATGCTGGGAGCGCGGCACTCCGATGCCGCAATGAAGGACGGCGACTTCGGAGAATCGCGCTCCCAGCCGCTCGGCACGCCCGACTACGCCGCGCCGGAACAGGCCACCGGTGCCGCCGATCACAGCGCGGACATCTACTCCCTCGGCGTCGTCCTCTACGAAATGCTCACCGGCGAGCGCCCGAAGGAAAACCTCACGCCTCCATCAAAGCGTGTGCAGGTGGACATCCGCATCGATGAGATCGTCCTCCGCGCCCTGGAAAAAACACCCGAGCTGCGCTTCGCCACTGCCGCCGAGTTCCGCGCGCAGGTGGAGGCGGTCGCACAGGGCGGGATGGCACCAGCGTGGTGGAGAGGTCTTCAATTTCCTTTCATTCTGCTGATGGCGCTGGACATGGCACTGGTCGTGTTTGTCATGCAATCCTCTAGCGGACTTCCAGATACACTCGCCACGCACTTCAATGCCGCTGGCAAAGCCAATGGCTGGATGTCCATAGACGCCTATGTGCTTTACGCCTGCCTGATTCCGGTGGGGTTCATGGCATTGTTCGGCCTGCCCGTGTGGCTGATGTGGCGGTATCCCTCAGTCCAGCCCAACGTGCCAAACAAGGCTTATTGGATGAAGCCGGAGAATCGTGGCCGGGCGCTCGGGATGATCGCGCGAAGCATGTTGTGGATGAGCAGCCTGCTCGTTCTGTTCGTGGGTGCCCTGCATTGGCAGGTGATGCTGGCAAATCGGGTGTCTCCACCGACGTTTCCTTCCGGAACCATGACCCTGGTGCTGGTCGTGTTTTTCACTGTGTTGATCCTGTGGATTGTGAACCTGATTTACGGCTTCACAAAACTGGATCTCGACGCTGCGGCGGTCGTGACCAAGAAGGCAAACCACCTCTTCCCGCTGTGGCGGCGTCTGCTCCTTGGCGCGGCTCTCGTTCTTGTGCCGCTGGTTGCCTTCCTCGCCGTGCGCGCCCGGCAGAGCGGGAGGTTGGCCTCGGAGGCGCTTCAGGCCCTGGCGGAACAAAAGGCTGCGTCCTTCAGCCCGGTCGTGGAGCGTGTCCTCAGTCTCCCGGATGCCGCTGCGGAGACATGTGCCTTGAATCTCGATTCCGGGAATTTCGTGCCCGTGCCGGAAGAGATTCGTGCAGCGGCCAGGGACTGGTTCATCGCGAAAGTGAACGTCCCCGAGTCGGAGGCGCGGCTTCAGCGCTGGGCCACGGCTACGGGTGCCGACGTGATGCTCATCAAGGCGGAGCCGCGAATCACGCTCGCATTCTTCAACGGCGGCATCGCCTTCCCCGGCTTCTCCTTTTCCAAAGCCGGCCATCTGGAGGTGGCGCGGATCGCGGTGGAAACCAAGCGTCGCCGGCAGACTTCCGCGCAGGGCACGCAGTCATCGCCGCCGTTCGTGGTCATTGAACAGCCGGAACTGGACCGGGATGGAGCCTCGAAAGCCGTGTTTTTCCAGACTCGGGAAAACAAAATTGGCTTGCTCCAAATCATCGGCCTTACCGACGAGACGAATCGCGTCAGGCTTCGCTACAAGTTTCTAGTTCCGCCCGGCCAAACCGAAGCGCGGACGCTTTCACCGAGACCATCGCTTACCGAAGACCTGGGCCACGCCGACCCCGCGGCCTCTCCGCTCACCAGCTCCCTCGCGAACAGCGAAAATAGCCCCGAGGCCATCGCCAAGGCGCAGCAGCTCGGCATTGCCGAAGCCACCCGCGACATCCAGGCAGGCATCCGGCGCATCTTCGTCTATGGCCTCCTCATGCCGGAGACAGGAAAGGAGCGCGATGAGCAGACCGGCTACCGCCTCCAGCGCGTGGCTGGCTCCATCCTCAGCAGTGCCTTCCAGGCCGAAGCCGCCGCCTACAACTACGCCATGCGCGAGCACTGGCAGTTGCACGACCAGTGGAACCCGCCCAAGCCGCCGGGCAAACCCAACGCGCCCGCATCCGCTCCATGACCACACGCCGCTCCTCACTCCAGCCAGCGAAAACTCATGGAAGCCATGAATCAAAACCGACGGCAACAGCGAGTCAGGCGCGCGCTGCTCGCGGTGGCCGCCGTGCTCTCGGCGGGCGCGGTTGTATGGTGGTGCCTGCCGCGCGGCGGAGTTCCGCAGTGGCGGCTCCTGCGTCAGGTCGCTGAAATCGAGCGCACCTGTGTGGACGCGGGCCACGTGCAGATGCTCGGCTGGAGTTTGGCCATTCTCGGGCGCGATGATGAGGTGCGCCGGACGGACTTCCTGCCTTACCTAAAAAAAGACACCGCGCCGCTGAAGGCCGATGCGCGGGAACTAAGCATCGTCCCCTGGCGCGAAGGCATCGAGCACATCGCCCGCACAAATCGCATCGTGATGGTGATGGAGGACCACTTTGTCTCCAAGCACCGAGAGATGGTGGAGGCCACGCTACCGATTTTTCGCGCGGCAGATTTCACGCACTATGCGGCGGAGGCGATTCAGGAGCCGGGCCATTCGCTCATGGAGCGCGGCTATCCCGCCGTGGCGACGGGCCTCTACACCGCAGACCCGCGCTTCGGGAATCTGCTGCGCTCGGCACTGAGTCTGAAGTTCACCGTGCTCGGCTACGACTTCGGCCACTCCACCCACGAGGCCCGTGAAGAATACGCAGCCACGGTCCTCGCGCGGGTGGTGAACGGCCAGCCCGGCGCGCGCCTGCTCGTCCACGCCGGACACGCCCATGTGCTGAAGCGCCCCACCGAGACCGGCCAGCACTGGCTCGCCTCCCTCCTGTGGGAAAAGACCGGCGTCGAACCCTTCACTATCTGGCAGTGGTCGGACCTGCACGACGCCCGCGAATACCGCGCTGTGTTGCCCTTGCTCCAGGCGCGGCCCGGCGGCTTCGCGGAGCCCGTCCTGCTCATGCCGCCACCCGCAGGCATCCCCGGTGGCCTTGTCCCGGATGTGGACGCCATCCTCGTGCATCCGCCCGACCACAGCACGGCGCCCGCGAAACGCACCGTCCTGTTTCCCGGTGCGATGCGTCAGCTTTCTGGTCGCTGGCTCACGGGGAAATGGCCCGTCATTATCGCCGCCTGCCGCCACGGCGAGCCCGCGAACGCCATCCCGCTCGATCAAATCATGCTCCGCGAGCGCGAGCAGGACTTCACGCTCTGGATTCCCTCGGGGCCGGACTACGATCTCACCGTCTTCGACGACCACGGACGCATTAAAGCCATCGTCACCCCGAGCCGGGCACCAGCCAGATGTCCCTGCAAGCCGCGCAGTGAAGAGCCTCTCGCGCAAACATCCCCCGGTCACATCGCTCGCACCCGCCCGACGCCCTCACCTTTCTCCACAACGAACCCCGACAACCCAAACCATAAGCAAACACCATGAAACATCGCATCCAAACCATCATCGCTACCCTCGCCCTCATCCTCACCGCCGCAGCCTCACCGACGCTGTGTGCCCAGGCCGCCGCCACCCCGCCGCCCGCTATCGAGATACAGGGCCTTTATGATGCTGGCCGCCTACAGCTTGCCAGGGAGCGCTGCCAGCAAGTCCTGAGTGCCGACCCGGCCAATGTCGTTGTCCGCCACCTCGCGGAAAAGATCGCCCGCGCGATGGGCGGTGCCAACAGCGATGCTGGCAAGGGCACCCTAATTGTTCCCAGCATCACGGTAGAAAGCGGCAAACAAGCCGTCATCCAAATCGATGGGAACCAATATACCGTTACCCCCACGATTCTCGATGGCCGCCGCGTCGAACTGCAAACTTCGATAGCTGAAATCGCCGGCGACGAGAGCCTCGTCAGCCTGGATGCCGTGGCCGCCACGGACATCAAGGTGCTGATGGAACGAATCGAGCGCACCATCTGTCTGCGCGCCTTTGAAAAAGTCGTGAATGAGATCTTTCAGGCGGAACTCGAGTTCAGCGACGAGCCCGCCCTCGGCGAAGAGGCCACTAAGCATGTGAAACGTGTTGAACAGCAAAACGCGAAGCTCGTCCGCCTCCAGGAACTCCGCGAGCGTCTGCGCCGCGAAATGCTCGAAGAAGGCCGCGAGAAACCTGCCCGCAAGTGACCAGCGCACGTCGTGCATCCGATGGCATCCACCCATTTCTATCCTCTCTCCATGCAAACACCTTGGCCTCTTTGGATATTCGTCCTTCTCGCCTGCGTGAACTTTTGCCGCGCGGCCGCGCCTGCCGATGCTGCGCTCGCCTTCGAGACGAGTGACTTCGCCAGGGCCGCGCTCTATCAGGACGGTCCCGGCATCGGCCTCAGCATGGCGCCCGGCGGCGCGTTTGGCATGAACGCGACTTGGGAATCCACGCACAGCGGCAAGTGGTTCATCGAGTATCAGCGCGTGTGCGTGGAGGCAATCGGCGCAGGGCTCGCGCTCGACAATGACGCCGCCATCGAACGCGGCCTGAAGATGATCGAGTGGGGTTTCGCGCACATGGAGGCCGATGGCTCGTTTCGGTGCGACGACGCCTACCATAGCGCATCATTTTTCATTGAAGCCGCCGCACATTCCTTGCTGCTACTCGAAGCGAGCGCCGCCCATGAAAAATGGAAGCCGCGCATCGAAGTTCTGAAGCCGCACTTGGGAAAAGCTGCCCACTGGATGGCAAAACCCGCCGTCTCCGTGCCCGTGTGGAACGGCGTGCAAAAGCAGTTTGCTCATCGCTGGTTCGCCTGTGCCGCCGCCCTCGGCGAAAGCGGCGTGCTACTGAACGACCGGGAATTGATCGCCAGAGCAAAGCCCCTCTTGCAAGGCGGCATCCGGGCGCAGCTTCCCAATGGCGTGAACCCCGAGAAGGGAGGCTACGACAGCATCTATCAGGCTGCCGGTTTGGTATACGCCGTGAATTACTATGTCATCGCTGCTGATGGTGCTGACAAGACCGCGCTGAAACGCAGCATCGACAAAGGCACCGCCTGGCTCGCCACGCGCATCGGCAGCGACGGCGTCATTAACATGCAGGGCAACACCCGCACCGCAGGCCAGGAAGTCGGCCGCAGCGGCAACGTTAAAGGCGCGGAACCAAAGTTCGTCGTGCGCTCACTCGGTTTCTGGTCCGCCCTCGGCGCCAACCCAGCCTATCAGGCGTTGGCCCGGAAAGTGAGCGCTGCATCGCAAGGTCTGAGGTGAGCGAAGATTCTGGACCACGAAATAAGGAAATCAGAAAGCATGACACCCGTGACCAGAAGACGATACACCGCCGAATTCAAAGCCCAGGCCATCGGGCTCGTGCAGCATGGCAAGCCTGTGGGGGAAGTGGCG
>JBGAGV010000048.1:0-7745 GCA_044226525.1 Chthoniobacteraceae bacterium
CTTGACCGGCATGCCGGCGTCGGCCTCGCGCAGGAAGCCGATGATCTGCTCTTCGGAAAAACGCTTCTTCACGTCCAATCTCCTGGTCTGGTGGGATTGGACTCCAGATCGCCGTGCTACTCAAAAGTGGGGGGACGTCGAAACTAGACCTACGGTGATCTTCAGGATCCCCGCGATATAAGTAGCGGACAACTTCTGGTCCACAAACATCCGGCGCGCCAGCATCGTGGGCAACAAAAACTCGCGAGCGAAGACATTGGCGTAGCGTTCGCGCAGTTCCTGGGCGCTATAGCCTTCGACTCGGCCCACGCCCAGCGGGGTCGCTTGTTCAGGCGTGGCAGGATCGATGACCTGGCTCAACAGCACCGGATCGGCCGGGGACTCGATCACCCAGTGCGCGTATTCGTGTGCCTGCACAAAGGACTGGATTTCCGGTTGGAGATCCGCCGATATCAGAACCCGTCGACGCACGCGCTGCAACGCGCCGTGCCCTCCTCCCAACAACGGAAAGTCGGCCGGGACCACCAGCAAGCGAAGCTCGGCGTCGCGCATCGCCGCGGCCAGCAGCGAGGGGGCATCCTCGCTGCAGCTGTATTTGGTGATGAGGTGTTCGCGCTGCCGCTGTGCTTTGAGGCGGACCGACGTAAAAGCGTCCACGAGCGATCAGGAGTCCACGCTCTCGGCTAGCCACTGCTTTTTCAGCGGCTCTGCCAAGGAAGACTTTTCTACTGCCATTTGAAAGCTCCACCGCTCGATCGTGGGGGTCTTGGTGGCGTACCACGCATATTGAGGGGCCGGATCTTGGAACAACCAGGCCCGAAACGCTTCGACTTGCACGCCCAACACCTTCGAAAAGGTTTCGAGCAAGCGTCGGGGCACAGGCGGGGAAATCATGTGTTCTTCCATCAGCACGAAGATTGAATCGTCAATCTGCAGGGTGTGCGCCCACTCATCACCCGACACGCCGCGTGCACGCAGCGCCTGCTCGAGGCTTTCAATGTGCAGGCAAGCTGCATCGGACACGCACAGCGCTGCCCGGGCCGCTACCGCCGAGGCATGCGCGGCCGGCAAAGCCGCCGGCAGCTCGTCCTCCAGCTCGCGGTCCAGCGTCTGCACGCGGCTCATCACCCGGTTGACGATGGAGTCCTCCAACTGCGAGTCCATCTCCTCTTCCGGCAGATGGGCCGTCGCCGCCCACAAGGTGGCGAACTTCACCAAGTCGCGCTCGAACTTCGGGTAGCGCTTCACCCATTCGCGCAGCAACTCCTCGGTGGGCCACGCCGCCGCCGCCCCGAATGCATCGAGGACTTCATCGCGGGTCATTTTTCCGTTCATGGGGTATCCCTCTTACCTAGTGCTTTGTTGACGAGCGGGAGCCAGTTGCGGATGGTCCGCTCATCAACATCAAAGTGGGCTGCGATTTCCGCATGGGTCATCTTCAGCACGTGCGACTGGATGTGGGCCTCGCAGGCGTTCTCGGGCACGTCCAGCAGACGCCGTCGGACGTCTTCAAGCTCCTCCTGCCCCGCGGCGCGCTCGGCCGGATCTTCGGCCTGGCTGAGGATGCGTGCGTCCGCTTCCACCGGAGCGCGTTCTCCATCGCCGTTAATCGGCCCGACAGCCTTGCCGTACGCCTCGGACAGAGCCGCCACGGCGTTGCGGTACTTCGGTTCCCAAGGGTGATCCGCCGACTTCATCGCATCGAGCGAACGCTTGAGGATGAACGAGTGGAAGAAACGCTCCCCATAGTCGAGCGCCTTGTTGCCCTCGCTGATGCGAAGGAACAGGTTCTCGAATACCACCTGCGCATGGTCCTTAAGGTCTGCGTCGGAGATGCGATACAGCCGGCGCATCTGACTACGGATCATCGGCAAGGCGCACTTGGTCAGGCCTTCGAAGGCCAGAAAGAATGTGTCCTTGTCCTTACAGGCATGCCCGTTGCGAGCCATGTACAACAGCGCTTCCGGAGGCAGATCCCGATGCAGGATGGCTTGGCGCAGGCGCTGGTGCAGTTGCGGCCGCGCCAGACCATTCAGCGTGTCGATGACGGTTTGGACTTCCGAACGCCGGGCCCTTGGCAAGGGCCCGGCCTCAGCATCAGGTGGTTCGAGGTCAGTTTTCATGTGGGCAATTCTCCTCCAGACGTTGCGACCTCTTGCGTGCATCTTTCGGGATAAATCGGTCCCGTTCTCACGCGATCGTGGCCGGCGACGGGCCAGGATCGAGTGCCATGCTGGGTCGTTCTTTAGCTAGTCGACCGGGGGAGGAAAAAACCGGCAACCGGCAGCCGGCTTACGACTGACGGTCCTGGCGTCCCCAAGGGGCGGCCCGTCTCCCTCGTTCCGGCCCTTTGGGCCCGCCAGAAGTCTGACTGCCGGGTTTAGCGACCATTCCCCGCGGACCCTACAGGCCGGTTCCAGCGCGCGTAACGAAGTTCCAACACAACTTCAGCGACCACCCCAAGGTACCCCCTGCCGGGTATCCACTGCGCGGGCCGGAACGAATGTGAAATATTTCCGGTGCCGCCGCTGCGGCCGAGCTTCGTACTACGACCGCGATTGCACCTACGATTTTAGCGGGCACCCTACACCACCCCCTCGGACAATGGCTGCTCTTGGCCGCAAGCCGAACATGGCTATCAGGTGTGACGGCGGATCTGTGCTGATACATATTCCATCACGCAATCAATACGATGCCAGAATTCTCCTTTGCGTCAATACTCGCCGGGGCGGCGCATTGACGCCCGCCAGCAGCGCTGAACGTTTGCGGATGAGCGTCATTATCTGGTCCGCCAGGAGCGCTAAATCATTGATTTTTTTATGGAGCAATGCGGTACGAGTGGAACTAGTGCCATTTGGGTGCCCGAGGCGGTGAAGCTAGCCTTTTATGAGCGACATTCGCTAGAAACAGATGTGGCCGACCTTCGCTAACTGACTGTTTTCCTATGAGTAGTGCTAGTCTTTTATGGGAGAACCTACAGCTGGACCGGAAGAATCTCAAGTCGTTTGCAAATGATCAAACAAGAGCGTCCCTAAAGAAAATCGCACTTGTTAGAGGCGAGATTCGAGGGTTGTCCAAGTTTAGTATTGATTTTTCGTACCCGCTTTCTGCGATCGCGGGACGCAACGGCAGCGGAAAATCTACCGTTCTGGCCCTAGCTGCGTGTGCATATCATTCTGGCCAGAAAGAATGGCGTCTTCCTGGGAGAAGTCTGCCGTATTATCGGTTTTCTGATTTTTTTGTTCAAACGCAGGATGAGGTTCCAGTCGATGGTGTTGCAATCCGCTACCACATACTGCATGACAAATGGAAATTGACCGAAAATTTGCCGACGGGAAAAGGTCTCGGATGGCAAGAGCGGGTTAAAAACCGCGGCGGAAAGTGGAACGACTACGATACGCGAGTGAGGCGGCCTGTCGGCTTCTTCGGCATCGAAAGGGTTGTTCCCCCAAGTGAAAGAAGTGTTCTTAAGAACCAAAAGAATTATTTTTCGGCACCGGCGTCAAAAAAATCAGACATAGAAGAGTCGACAAGAAAATCGGTTAGCAGAGTTCTTGGGGTTGATTATGAGGATTTTGAAATTAGAAGCACTGGATCTCATAAGCTTCCGCTTGTAAAGCGCAAAGGGGTTAGCTACTCGGGTTTCAATATGGGGGCCGGAGAGCAGGCGCTATTTGTGCTGCTATCTGCCATTCATTCGTCGGTAAAATCAACTCTGTTTGTGATCGACGAAATAGAGCTTGGTCTGCACGAGGCAGCTCAAAGAGGTCTGATTGCAGAGCTAAAGAAAATTGCTTATGAGCTTGGGCACCAATTTATCTTCACTACCCACTCTTCTGTGGTTCTTGAATCTCTGCCACCAGAAGGGCGCTTTTTTTTAGAGAATACGGGCTCTGGAACGAAGGTTGTTGGCGGGGTTTCCCCTGCATTTGCTGCGGGGAGGCTGGCCGGAAAAGACACCGACGAAGTCGTTGTTTATGTCGAAGATGTCAATGCAAGACAGCTAGTCGTTTCTTCGTTAACGAATGAAATTCGGCGACGCGTGCGCGTTGTTGAGGTTGGGTCTCACTCCGCTGTAATCACGCAGATGGCGGCAAAATTTGTTGACAGAAAGCACGAGAAAACGGTCGCTTTGGCTTTTTTGGATGGTGACCAAAGGGCCGCCGCGCAATCACACAAGTCGAGGTTCTCTGGTCTTGTGGATCAGCGATATTCTGCAGAAGCAAAAGATTGGTTTGATAAAAGAGTTGGATTTCTGCCAACAGAGTCGATGCCTGAGCGTTTTGTAATTTCCCATATTCGTGACGGGCACATTGCAGCCTTTTGTGATGCGTTCGGAATTCAGGATGAGTTGGAGGGTGCGGAGATCCTAGACAAAGCTCTTGTTCGCGGGGAACATAGCGAAATATATTGGATGTCTGAGGATCTTTCTCTACCAGTTGAACAGGTGTGGCAAATTCTATGTACGATTGCATCAAGAGAAAACCCAGATATTCTTCAGGAAATAAGGAAAAAGGTCGATTCTTTTTTGCTGTAACCCTTAACCCGTAAAGCGCGTAGCGCGTAGGGTGGGCCCCTGGCCCACCGTCCCGGCAATGAAATGTCCGATCGCTTCTGGTGACATGTGTGTCGCTTCGATGTTTGCCATTGCCACGGATGTGTCGTGATGGTGGGCCTCGGGCCCACCCTACGCCCTCTGCAATCAAATGTTCGACCGCGTCCGGCGCATGTGCTGATGTTTGCCACCGGCCCGGGCGCGTCGTGATGGTGGGCCAAGGGCCCACCCTACGCCCGCGGGGTTTTCCTACGGGACGCCGGGGCGGACACCGATGTGTGGCGGAATATCGGTGGGCGACGATGCGGCATGCCGAATTATCGACGTCTTTTCGTCCCGGGCGGGACGTATGTCTTCACGCTGGCCATCGCCGACCGGAACCGAGCGTGGCTGGTGGATCGGATCGATGCGCTGTCGGTCGCGTTTCGCATCGTGCACGCGTGGCGACCGTATGCAATGCCGGTGTACGTGGTCCTTCCCGATCACCTGCATTGCATCTGGTCGCTGCCCGAGGGAGATTCCGCATTTCCCGAGCGCTGGAACCGGATCAAGGGCGAATTTTCGCGTCGCTTGGATGGCGATGAGCGCAGGTCGGCATCCCGGGTCTCGAAACGCGAACGCGGCATCTGGCAACGTCGCTACTGGGAGCGACTCGTCCGAAACGAGCGTGACCTGCGGAACTGCATCGATTACATCCACTTCAATCCCGTGAAGCACCGCCTCGTGGCCCGCGCCGCCGACTGGCCGCATTCCTCGTTCCATCGATTCGTCGCCGATGGCAGGTTGCCGCCCGACTGGCCCGGGTGACGTCGGGGAAGGGCGTCCGAGGCTCGGGTTCCGACGACCGGGGGCGTGCGCGCTCGTCCCTATTCCCTTTCCCCTGTCGGCCCGGCGAAAATAATCCCGGGGTCATTCAATCCACAGGGGACACACCCATGCACATCCGCAAGGCGTTCGTTCGCCTTTCCTGCCTGCTCGCGCTCGCGAGCCTTCCGCTCCACGCGTGGGCCGGCACGCCCAAGGCCACGCTGGTGGCGCCATCGTTCGACGGCCCAACCCAGGTCGAGTTCTCGACCGACCAGGTCTCGAAGTGGACCGACCTGCCGCTCGGCACCTATCGCGTGCCCAACAGCGACGTGATCATCTCCGGTCACCAGAAAGGCGGCGCCGCGCCGATGCTGCTGTTCGGCCTCGTCGGCGTGGCCGTGCAGAGCAGCGTGAACGCCGGTCACGGCAAGGAAGCGATGGCGTCGGCGGAGCAGGCGCTGACCTTCTCGATCGATGAGGAAGCCAAGGTCAAGCTGCAGGCGGCGATGGCGGACCCGGCGTTCGCCGGCAAGTTCACGGCCGATGCGACGCCCGACCGCAAGTTCGAAGTGACCGGCGCGGTGGTGATGAGCTTCGCCAACCAGCTCGAAGTGCTGCCCTACGTCACGCTGCGGGTGAAGCTGATGGGCAACGGCGGCAAGTCGAAGCTGTGGACCACGCGCTACATCGCGTCGTCCGGCGCGCGCCGGCCGCTGGTCGGCGATGGCAGCTGGACCGAGAACGACGGAGCGGCATTGCGGCCGCAGGTGAGTGCGCTGCTTGACCTCGCCATCCACACGATGCTCACCGACATCGCCACGCCGTATCCGCGCGAGGAAGCGTCGCTCACGAATCTCCACGGCTTCTTCGTGCACGTGAACAAGCCGCTGCAGGTCGTGGGCTACAAGCTTTCCGAGGAAAACGGACGCATGCTGTTCCTGCCGAAACTCGGCACCACCATCGTGTTCGCGGGCGTGAACGTCCTCGATACCGATTCGGTGTGGCAGCAGCCGGCCGCTCCGAAGGACAAGCCGCTGAAGCTGCTGAAGGTCGACGACCCGACGCTCGCGGGAATCGCGCCCAAGGCGCCTGCGCCTGCCGATGGCGCCCCCGTCGATGGCGCCGATGACGCCGGCGGCACGATCGAGGCGCCCGAAACGGAAGCGCAGGAAGAGAAGCCGACCGACGGCTGATCACGCTTCGCACCGCCCGCAAGTCAACGATGGCCACCGAAAGGTGGCCGTCGTCGTTTCGGCACACAGAAGCGCCTGCTCCATGCCGATCACGTGACCTGCGACGGCCGGATCGGGCGCCCGGCGCCGTTGACCTCGTTGGCGCGCCGCGCCGACAGACGGGTGCGTGCAGAAGGCTGCGGCGTCTGCGCGTCCACCCGCGACGATCCATCCGACGACGAGGTGAACGATGAAACGCAGGAACACGAGGATGCTGCTGGCGGCCGGTCTGTCGCTCTTCGCGGCGACGACGCAGGCCGGCTACGACGGCAATTTCCCGGTCGTCATCGACGATGCGTACCGCCAGGCGTTCGGCACGCTGGTGGCGACGCGCCGTTCCGCCGACAACGTGCAGAAGCTCGGGTGCACGATCAAGTCGGACAACGTGCTGTGCTACGCGACCAACGCCGCGGGCGTGTACCGCACCTGCCTGACGACCGATCCGGCGCTGATGGCGGTGGCACGCAGCCTGACCAGCGAGTCGTACCTGTGGTTCATCTGGAACACGGCCGGCACCTGCACGTCGATCACCGTCGGACTCGGTTCGCCGTACAAGCCGTGAGGCGTCGCGGCCAGGCGTCGCGCGCGGCGCCGTTGCGCGTCCCGCTGCTGCTTCAGGCCTCGAACGCTTCGCTCGTGTCCATGCGCACGTTGCGCAGGTGCGCGGACGCGAGGTGCGCGGCGCGGCGCGACTCGGCGAAATAGCCGATGAGGATCGAGCGCCGGTGCACGCCGCTGCGGTTGAGGCTGGCCGCGTGCACCAGGTCGGCGTCGAACACGAGGATGTCGCCGGCGTGGCCGTCGAGTTGCACGACGTGCGATTCGTCCGCAAGGTCGACCGGCGGCGCGTCCGCGGCCTGGCGATGGCTGCCGGGCACGAGCCGCGTCGCGCCGTTGTCGGGGCCGTAGTCGTCGAAGAAGGCGAGGGCGTTGACGGTGTCGCCCGGGCGCTCGGCGGAGAAGTCGCGGTGCAGGCCCTGGTGGCCGCCGCCGGGCAGCGGTTCGCGGCCTTCGACCTGCGCGAGGAAGAAGCGTTCGCCGATCAGCGCGCCGGCCACGACCAGCACCGCGGGCAGCCGGCACACGGCCTGCACCGTCGGGTCGAGGTCGAGCATCGAATGCCGCCAGTCCGGGCCACGCGGCACGGGCCA
>JBGAGV010000040.1:0-54824 GCA_044226525.1 Chthoniobacteraceae bacterium
GTTTGAGTCCATTGACGTTCCCGCTGGCGCTGGCGCCAGGTGTCCCGGGCGGATTGCAGATCGAGCTGGCGCTGGCGGTCCACGGCGGCGGTGGCCAGGGCGAGCAGACGCGCGTTGCGCTCGGCCAGGGCGAGATCGAGCAGGAGTTTCTGAGCGCAGGCGCGGGCGCGGGCGATGGCAGCGGGATCGAGGTCGATGAGGTCTTCGCTGTCACGGGCCTGCTCGATGAGTTCGCGCAATTGGAACCACGCGCAGAACCGGCGCAGGGAAGTGATCGCCACGTCGATGCCTTCGGTGGCGAGTTGTTCGCGGGCAAAGGCGACCCCGCCGCGGCCCGAGCCTGAGCCGTCGCGGCCGGCTTCGCACCAGGCCATGATTTCTTCCTGTCTGGCGCGAGGCATATTTTTGAGGACACAATCGGAGCGGACCTTGCGACCGGTGAGCAGCGCGATGCTGCCGGCGTCCGCGGCCCATGGATCGGGAATATCAGGGGGATCTTTTTTCGCCGAACGTTTCGAGCGCTGCGGAGCCGAGGGCGCCGCGCCTGCCGAAGGACTTCCAGACCGCGTGAGTGATTTCATAGGGGCCTCCTATCGGCCCCGGCGCGAATTCGAGCGAACGGTCCATTCCCTCCATTCCGTGGGTTCCGGGTAGATTTTTGGTTGCCCGCAGATGGGGAATGGGATCCGCAGATTTCGCGGATGGGCGCAGATTTGATCTCCTGCGGGAGTCGGGGGGGCGTGTTCGGTATCTACAGCTTCACGACCATCTGGCGAACCTGGCCGCGCCAGCGACCGACGCGCTGGCCCTCAGCCTCGATGAGCGCCGTCTTCCGAAGCGCATCCGCCGGGCCCGCGCATGACGGTGGAGGTTCACATTGATTGGGCTGGCGAAACCCATCTCGTCGGGAGGCTGCACACGGCGGAGCGGAGCGCAGCCGTCTCGTTTGAATACGTGGCCGAGTGGCTCAATCGCGCGGACACCTTTTCCATCGATCCCACGTCGCTTCCGCTTCATCGAGGACCGCATCACAGCCCTGCGCTCTTCGGAGCGATGCAGGACTGCGGACCGGATCGCTGGGGATGGATGATGATCGAGCGCGCGGTGCAAAAACACGTCCTCGACCGCAAGCCCTATCAGGTCCTCGACTACGTGCTGGCGCTCGACGACGTCACGCGGATCGGCGCGCTTCGATTTCGTGCGGCTTCCGACGGCCCGTATCTCGCGCCCCGTGAGGGGAAGCTTCCGCCGCTCGTGCAACTTGGGGCACTGCTGAACGCCGCCGATGCGGTCCATGGTGAATCCGAAACGGCGAAAGACCTGCGTTACCTTCTCGGTGATGGTTCGCCTCTCGGTGGCGCCCGGCCGAAATCGGCCATCGCTTTGCCCGATGACCGCCTCGCGATCGCCAAGTTTCCGAAGCCAGACGACACTCGCGATATCGCGGCGGGAGAGATCCTCGCGCTCACGCTGGCCAGAAAGGCCGGGATAAACGTCGCGGAGCATCGGCTCGTGGAGGTAAAGGGCCGAGGGGTGTCCGTCATCACGCGTTTCGATCGCGAGGGGGCGCGCCGCATCCCATTCATTTCTGCCGATAGCCTGCTCGCTCTGCCGCAGGAAGATCCCGGCGCCTACACCCTGCTGGCCGATGGCATCCGCCAGTTCGGATACGACACCGCGGCGGACCTTCGTGAACTCTGGCGCCGTCTCATCTTCTCGCTCCTGGCCAGCAACTACGACGATCACCTTCGCAACCACGGTTTCCTGATGCGGAAGCCGGGGTTACATAATTGAATCGGCGGAGGGGTGGCCCAGTTCCGTTCCCGAGTAACTGCGCAACAAGGTTAACTGTTCCGCGCTGACTGCCGTAAAGGAACGAAGCCCGAGCAGCGTTGACTGGACGCAGACGGCGCTCGCGCTCTGTGAGCGCGTGAAAGCGATCGGCCAAATTGCGAGTCTAGGCAACCTTCTAAGAGCGATCGCCCCCAATCGGGGTAGGGCGGCCTTTGCGCGACAAGGGGGGGAGGCGAGCTAAGCCCGGTTGCTCAGGCTGCCGGCTCGAGCCGGATCGAAGGGAGGAAGGGTGGCCTCTATTTCCGGGTGAGCCACCCGTTGCGTCCCATCCACTCGGCGCAGCGGGCGGGCCAGGTGGTGACGGGTTTGTCGGCTTGCGGGCGGAGGCCGTAACCGTGTCCGCCGGTGTCGTAGATGTGCAGTTCGCAGCGGACGCCCGCGGCTTTGGCGGCGTTGGCGACGAGGAGATCGTTGCGTGGGTCGATGGGATCGTCCCATGCATGCACGAAGAAGAGCGGCGGTGTGTCCTTGGGGATGATGACGTCGTCGCGCAGCTTGCCGGCCTTGTCGTCGTAGGAATAGGCGGCGTAGATCGGCGCAGCGAAATCGGGCCGGCAGGAGACTTTGTCGATGTCGTCGATGGGCGAGTAGGCACGCTGGGCGAAGTGAGTTGCAATGCGCACGGTGAGGCAGCCGCCGGCGGAGAAGCCCAGCACGCCGATGCGCTCGGGATCGAGGTTCCACTCCTTCGCTTTGCTACGCGTGATGCTGATGGCGCGCTGGCCGTCCATGAGCGGGCCGAGCCAGCGCGGTTCGTCCTTGCCGGAGGGCACGCGATATTTGAGCACCACAGCCGAGACGCCGATCGAGTTCAGCCACTCAGCGACTTCGGTGCCTTCGAGATCCCACGCGAGGATATTAAAACCGCCGCCGGGGCAGATGACGACGCACGCGCCGTTGGCCTTGTCTTTCGGTGCTGGGAAAACGTGGATCTGCGGTTTGGCGACATTGCCGAGGCGAATCAGCTCCCGCCCGGCAACAAGTCCTTTGCCGGGAGTGGAGGTGTCGGCTTCGGGACCGTTGGCGCGAAGTTCGCCCGGAGGGGGGCCGGGCCACACGTCGAGGATTTGCGCGGGCTCGGTCGCGACAGCGAACGGCGTGAAGGCGAGGGCGAGGAGGAAGCGGAGGTGCATGTGCCTCCATGCTGAACGGGTCAACGCGGTCTTGGCCAGCCCGCAGACGAGTGCGTAAAAGGGCGGCATGAATACCGATCTCCCCGCTCTTCCCGGCATCCGCGCTTTCGATCTCACCGGCCGCAAGGCCGTCATCACCGGAGGCTCGAAGGGGCTCGGTGCGGCGATGGCTGCCGGGTTGGCGAGTGCGGGTGCGGATGTGTTTCTCGTCAGCCGGAAACTCGACGAGGCGCAGGTGACGGCGGAAACGATCGCGAAGACGTGGGGACATCGCGCACTGGCGTTCGCGGCGGATGTCACCGACCCGGCACAGGTGGATGGAATGATCGCCGCGGCACTGCGCGAACTCGGGCAGATCGACATCCTCATCAACAGCGCAGGCATCAACGTGCGGGCGCCGATCGAGGAATTCCCGATCGACACGTATCATCAGATCATGCGCACGAATGTGGACGGCACCTGGTTTTGCTGCCGAGCGGTGGTGCCGCACATGAAGGCGCGTGGCGCGGGGCGGATCATCAATCTGGCCAGCGCCCTCGGGTTGATCGGCCTCGCGGATCGCACGCCTTATACCGCGAGCAAAGGCGCGGTGGTGCAGATGACCCGCACCCTCGCCTTGGAACTCGCGCCCCATGGCATCACGGCCAATGCGATCTGCCCCGGGCCGTTTCTCACCGAGATCAATCGGGCCATCGCGAACAACGAAGAAGCGCTGCGAGTAGTGGTGGGGGCCACGGCGTTCAAGCGCTGGGGTCGCCTGGAGGAAATCCAGGGCGTGGCCATCTTCCTGGCGAGCGATGCGGCGAGTTACGTGACCGGCAGCATGCTCTCGGTCGATGGCGGCTGGACCGCGCAGTAGTCGTTACGCCTCGTCGCCGAGGTAGGTGCCAGGCACGAGATAACCACGCACGTAGTCGGCCACGGCGTCGGCCAGCGGCGTGATGGGCCGGGCGTAGCCGCTGGCGCGCAGCTTGGAGACATCGGCCTGCGTGAAGTATTGATACTTGGCGCGGAGGACTTCCGGCATGGGGATGTATTCGATGCGCGGCTCACGATCGAGCGCGGCGAAGAGCGCGCGGGCGAGCGTGTTCCAGGAGTTCGCTTCGCCGCTGCCGAGATTGTGGAGACCGCTGGCGGCCGACGTCTCGGCGAGGTGGATCGTCATTTCGACCGCGTCTTTCACGTAGAGGAAATCGCGCTTCTGCTCGCCGTCGGCATAGTCCGGGCGATCGCTGGCGAAAAGCTTGATGGTGCCGGTTTCGACGACCTGTCCATAGGCCTTGTGCACGAGGCTGCGCATGTCGGCTTTGTGCGCTTCGTTTGGGCCGAAGACGTTAAAGTATTTCACCCCGACGATGCGATCGAGCAGGCCGGAACGCTGCGCGTGGAGATCGAAGAGGTGCTTCGAGTAGCCATACATGTTCAGCGGGCGCAGCGTGGCGAGATCGGCGCTGTCGCTCATGCCTCGCTCGCCGTCGCCGTAGGTCGCCGCGCTGGAGGCGTAGACAAAGCGCGCGCCGCGCCCGAGCGCCCATCCGGCGAGGTCGCGGGTGAATTCGTAGTTGTTGCGGATCAGGTAGGTCGCGTCGCGCTCGGTGGTGGCGCTACAGGCGCCGAGGTGGAAGACCGCGCCGATGTCGGCGAGTTGCTTGCTGTCTTCGCGCGCGAGCCGCAGCAGGTCGTCGCCCTCCATGTAGTCGGCAAAACGCAGCGGCACGAGGTTCTTCCACTTCTCGTCCGTCTTGAGGAGATCGGCCACGAGGATGTTGTCGATCCCGCGGCGGTTGAGCGCCCAGATCAGCGCGCTGCCGATGAAGCCGGCGCCGCCGGTGACGAGAATGCGTTTTTGCTCGAGCATGGGATCGTCGTCTTCGGCTCGGAGGTGCGGAGCGTCAAGTTGTAGCGGCCATCGAAGTTTCGCGTTTGGGCTGTTTGTGCGATGGGAACACGCTAAAGCCTGAACAACGACATGCTTCGCCACTGGCTCCAACTCATCCGCGCTCCCAACCTTTTCACCGTGCCGGGCGATCCGATCGCAGGCTTTTTGCTGGCCAGCGGTGCGGCGAATGGGGGCCGGGCTTTTCTCGATTGGCGCGCAGCCCTGGCGGTGCTGGCGAGCCTCTGTCTCTATTCCGCCGGGCTCATTCTCAACGATCTGCTCGATCTCGACGAAGATCGGCGCGAGCGTCCGAACCGCCCTTTGCCGAGTGGAAAGATTTCCGTGCGCGCGGCGAAGATCGCGTGCGGCTCGCTCACTATTCTCGGCTTGATGGCTATGACTTTGGCTGCCGACCGGGAAGGTTCGATGGTGGCGGTGATGCTCGCGCTGTGCATCGGGTTTTACGATGGCGTCACGAAGCACATCCCCGTGCTCGGCGCGCTGAACATGGGCCTGTGCCGCGGCCTGAGCGTGTGGTTGGGAGCGGTCGCCGCGACCCGGCAGGCGTGGCCGCAGGCGCACATCGTGGTGCTCGCGGCGGTAGTCGTGACCGTTTACGTCGCGGCGGTCACGAATCTGGCGCGCCACGAGACGAAGCCCGCGGCGCCGATGCTGGCGCGGGTTGGACCGGCGTTCGTTTTGTTCGGAGCCTTCGTCCTTTTCCATTTCGGGGTGGGGCCAGTGCTGGTGGTTCCTGCGACCACGTTGCTGGCCGTGGCGGTGGCGTTCGCCTCGGCCGAAGCAGGCCGGCTTTTCCGCCAGCCCCAGCCGCCGCTGCCGCCTTCGATCGGGGCGTTTATCCGGGTGCTGCTGCCGCTCCAGGCGGCACTTTGCCTGACGTTCTCCCCCATGCAGCAGCTTACGGTGGGTGGGATCGTTGCCGGAGGGTTGCTCCTGCTCATGCCAGTTTCCAAAAGCGTGGGACGGCGATTTTACGCCAGTTGACCCGGCTTAGACAAAATCTCCTGATCTTTCCCGAGGGCTGGCGCGCGAGGGGATTCATGCTTTTCTAGCCGCCCCTGAAATCGTGCCTTCGTCCCGAAAACTCCTCGTTATCCAATTCGCCGCCCTCGGCTGGAATCTCGTCCGCCACCGCTCGGACTTCCAACCGGCGGAGACCATCTTTCCGGGTCTGACGTGTGTCTTCCAGGCGAGCTTCCGCACCGGTGCGGCGCCGCGCGAGCATGGACTGGTCGCCAACGGGCTTTATTTTCCCGAACTGACGAAAGTCCTTTTCTGGGAGCAGAGCGCGCGGCTGGTCGAGGGCCCGCGCATCTGGGATCGCTTCCGCGCCGGCGGTGGCAAAGTGGGCATGATGTTCTGGCAGCAGAGCATGGGCGAAAATGTGGATCTCGTGGTGACCCCTGCGCCGATTCACAAACACAGCGGCGGCATGATCCAGAGCTGCTACACGCAGCCCGCCGCGCTGGAAGGTAAGCTCAACGAGATTGTCGGCCGGCCCTTCAACCTCATGAACTACTGGGGCCCGCTCGCGAATCACAAATCGAGCGACTGGATCGTGGACGCGATCTGCGGGGTGATGGGCACGCCCGAGTTTGCCCCCGATGTGCTCTTCGCCTACGTGCCGCATCTCGACTACGACCTGCAGCGCTACGGCCCCGAGGGCGAACCGGCGCGCAAGGCGCTCGACGTCGTGCTCGGTTATATCACGCGGCTGAAGGCGGCGTGCGCGGATCACGGCTACGATTATGTGTTCGTCGGCGATTATGCCATCGAGCCCGTGCAGCGTGGCGCGATCTTCCCCAACCGCGCCTTGCGTGAAGCGGGCCTTTTTACGCCCCGCGAAATCAAGCAGATGGACTACACCGACTTTTTCACCAGCCGCGCCTTTGCGGTCGTGGATCATCAAGTGGCCAACATCTATTGCCGCGACGAGGCTTCGCGCGATGCGGCGGCGGAGGTGCTGGCAAAAGTGCCGGGCGTAGCCGAAGTGCTCACGCGCGAGCAGCAGCAGGCGCGAGGGCTGGGACACCGGCGCAGTGGCGATCTGTTGCTCGTGGCGGAACACGGCGCGTGGTTTGCCTATCCGTGGTTCGAGAAAAAGACCGCGCCGGACTACGCCAGCCACGTCGATATTCACAACAAACCCGGTTACGATCCATGCGAGTTGTTCTTCGGCTGGCCGCCGGGCAGCGTCAGCTTCGATACCACGAAAATTCACGGCACCCATGGGGCGGGTGGGGAAGTGGCGTGGATGTCTTCCCTGGCCTTCGAGCAGCCGCCGCGGAGTGTGAACGATCTCGCCGCGCGCGTGCAAAACTGGATGGAAGGCGCGTGAAATCGTCACACGTCGTCACCCAGCGCATCGCGGTCGAGTGGGATTTTCCCGTGGTCTTCACGCACGGTCTTTTCCGCCCGGAGAATCCGGTGCTCGCGAGCACGCTCGAACGCAAGAACGAGCAGCGCTGCCACCGCGCGCTCGTCTATATTGATGAGCATGTGGCGAAGGCGCAGCCTGCGCTCATTGCGCAAATTTGTGCTTACTTTGCGGCGCATCCCGGCCGGTTGACGCTGGCGGGTGATCCGCAGGTGGTCCCGGGAGGTGAGGCGGTGAAAAACGATTTCTCCCTCGTCGATGGTTTCATGCGGCAGATGCTCGGGCTGCACCTCGACCGACAATCGTTTGTCATCATCATCGGTGGCGGCGCAGTGATGGATGCGGTCGGCCTGGCTGCGGCGCTCGTGCATCGTGGCCTGCGCCAGGTGCGTGTGCCCACGACGGTCCTCGGGCAGAATGACGCGGGGGTGGGAGTGAAGAATGGCGTCAATTTCCTCGGGGGCAAAAACGCGCTTGGCACCTTCGCGCCGCCTTTCGCGGTGCTGAACGATTTCGAGTTCCTGCGCACTCTGCCGTTGCGCGACTGGCTCTGCGGCGTGGCCGAGGGGTGGAAGGTTTCGATCATTCGCGACCGCCCTTTCTTCGACTGGCTCGGCGCCAATGCGGCCAAGTTTCCCGCCCGCGACGACGCGGCGATGGAGGCGCTCGTGCGCCGCTGCGCGGAAGTGCACCTCGAGCATATCCGCACGAACGGCGACCCCTTCGAATATGGCCGGGCGCGCCCGCTCGATTTCGGCCACTGGAGCGCGCATAAACTCGAACTTCTCTCCGGGTTTGCTATCTCGCACGGCGAGGCGGTCGCCGCCGGGGTGCTGCTCGACTCGATTTACGCGGAGAAAAAAGGGTGGCTCACCGTGGAGCAACTCGACGCGGTGGCCCGTGGTCTCAAGGCGAGCGGTTTTGCGCTTTGGTTCGACGAATTTGACCGGCTCGACGACAAAGGGCGGCGTCAGGTTTTCGCCGGATTGGAAGATTTTCGGGAACACCTGGGTGGAGAATTAACAGTAACTTTCCCTAACGGCATAGGAGCGCGGCAGGAGGTGCATGAGATCGACATGGCCCTGATGGAGCAATCCGTGCTCGCCTTGCGGCATATTTCTCGCTAGTCGCAGCCTGCCCCAAATGATTCTCCAGCATCGTCCACCCCTGCACCTGACCTATTGCCTGAATATTCACCCAGGCGAAAGCTGGACGGAGAACTTTGCGGCGATTCGGGAAAAAGCTCTCGCGATCAAGCTGCGCGTCGCGCCCGATCAGTGGTTTGGCCTCGGCCTGCGTCTTTCCCAACATGCGGCGGCGCGCCTCGCTGGTGACCCGGCGCTTATCGAAGAGGCGCGTGCCTTTTTCGCCGAAAATCAGATGTATCCTTTCACCATCAACGGTTTTCCCTACGGTCGATTTCACGCCGGGCCGGTGAAGGAGCAGGTCTATGCGCCCGACTGGCGCACGCCGGAACGGCGCGATTACACGATGCAACTTGCGGACGTGTTCACGCATTTCCTCCCGCCGGAAGTGGATGGCTCCATCAGCACGGTGCCGGGTTCGTTCGGGCCGTGGATCGAGAGCGACGCGGATCGCACCTTGATCGCCAAAAATCTCGCGGTGGTGGTCGCATACCTTGCCGCCATCCGCGACGATACCGGGCAGGAGATTCACCTCGGTCTGGAGCCGGAGCCCGACTGTTTTCTTGAGCGGACCGACGGCACGATCGCGTTTTTCGAGAACTATCTGCTCACCACCGGGGTCGATGAAGTGGCGCGTCTGCTGCGCTGCGAACGCCCGCATGCGGAAGCGGTCGTGCGGCGGCATCTGGGGGTGTGCTTCGATACGTGCCACGTGGCGTTGCAATTTGAGGACCCCTTCACCGCGCTGAAGGCCTATCGCTCCGCCGGCATTCGCATTTCCAAGGTCCAGCTCTCCGCCGCGCTCGCCGGTCCGGGTAATCCGGAAACCTGGCAGGCACTGAAAAAATTCAACGAGCCCGTCTATCTGCACCAGACCAAGGTGCAGTTCGGGAACGGTGGCATCGGGGCGTGGTATGACCTTCCGACCGCGGTCGCGGAAGGCCCCGGGATGCCGGATGTTTCCGAAGTGCGTGTGCATTTTCATGTGCCTCTCTTTGCGAATAATTTCGGCGCGCTTGGCTCGACCGTCGGCACACTCGAACCGCGGTTTTTCCACGCCTTGCGCAAGGGCGTGACCTCGCACGTCGAGATCGAAACCTACACGTTCGACGTGCTTCCTGCGGAATTCAGTCCCGGCGACGTGGTGAAGAGCGTCGCGCGCGAATACTCGTGGGTGCTGCACGAACTCGGTGCGAACTGAGGCACCGTCCCTAGCTCTGCCGTAGTCGCGCTCCCGTCGCGAGTCCGTCTAATCTGAATCGCCCAGAAACGGTGCGGGGCGGTTGAAGCTGTCTTCGATCAGGTGGCCTGCCGCCAGAAGTTCGGCCTCACTGCGCGGCCGGCCGATTAGTTGCACGCTGGTCACCGGCACCTTCCCGTGGGGCAGGGGAATCGGGACGGCCAGTGCCGGATTGCCCGCGTAGTTCACCGCCACGGTGTTTTGCAGATTCAGCATGTCGGCCTCGAAGAGATCGATGCCGAGCAGGCGCAGGCTGGCCGCCGGAATGGCGGTGATCGCCTGGAACGGATTTTCCAGCAGGTTCACACCGCCGGTGTTTTCAAGATTCGTGAAGCCGGCCTGGAGTTTCAGCAGGTCTAGTTTGAGGATGGGCGGGATGCGGGGCGGGACCGTTTGCAATGTCGGCACCGCGATGAAATCGACTTCCCTGAACACGTGGCGCAGCGCTTCCTGCCAGCTTTCCCGGCGGCTGAGCGCCTGGCGATACTGGGTGTTGTAAGCGAGCCCGCCGAACAGGATGATTGATTTCGTCCGTGGGGTGACGCCCAGTTTGTCGCTGTATTTGCGGTCGCTGATCCACGCCCCGGCGGCGGCGACGGCAGTGCCGTCCTTGTGCGCCTGAATCCAGCGATCGCGGAAGGCATCGTCCAGCGGCTTCACCTGGAATTGGGAGCGCGTGAGCACTTCGTCGATGGCGCGATTGATCCGGCGATCCGTCCCTGGCAGCGTGAGGCGCCCGACCTTGAATGTCTGCCCTGAAGGATGCGCCGCGACTGCCGCACGATAGCGGGCCATGAAACCCGCCTGGAGCAGGTCCATGCCCACGGCCGCGTCGTCGATGTTGCGCGCGATCGGGCCGACGGTGTCGAGGTGCATCGGCTCGATGGGGAAGACGCCATCGATCGGCACGAGGCCGAACGTGGTCTTAAGCCCCACTACGCCGCAGCAGGCCGCTGGCACGCGGATCGACCCCGCCGTGTCCGTGCCGAAAGCGACGTCCGCTTTGCCGCTCGCGACGGCGTGAGCCGAGCCGCACGAAGAGCCGCCCGGAATCAGCTTCCGCCAGCTACTGAACGGATTTCGCGGCGTGCCGAAGTAATCGTTGATGCCCGAGGGCGCGACCGCGAATTCGCTCAGGTTTACCTTGCCCACGAAATCGACGCCCCGCTTCCGCGCGATGGCGAGACAGGGCGCATCGTGGGCCGCGGGCTTGCTGTTTTTATAAACGTATTCCGAGCCCGCGCTGGTCACTACGCCCTGCATGTCGATGTTGTCCTTTACCGCCACCTTCAGCTTCGTGCTGTTGGGCGGCGGCGGCCAGTAGGCGATGAACGTCGGATCGTGTGTCGTCGCCCCAAACCGCTCCGACAGGAAAGCGCACCCGCTCGAAAGCCCGGCGAGCAGGAGCGCGAGAAGGGCGCGGATGAGCGGTCGGTGGATCATAAAAGCCAGCGTCGGTGCGCGGCGAAACGCGGCAGCTATTTAGCCGGTTCGGCGTTCCAGACTTTGATGTCGTCGAAGAAGCCGTCCTTGCCGGCGACCCCGAGCTCGATCTTCGACTTCGTCGCGTGGGCGATGCCGGATGATTTGAGATAAGCCGCGGGCTGGCCGTCGATGGTTACGCGCATTTCGTCGCCGACCGTTTCAACCGTGAGCGCATACCATTTACCCGCTTCGAGCTTTGCGGGATACGTGACGCTGCGGCCGGCGAGGAGCTTGGCCACCTCGGCTTTTTTCGTCGGGTCATTGCGCATTTCGCGAATGTCGTTCCGCATGCCGCCGTCTCGTTCGTCGAGAATGGTGACGCCATTGAGCCGCACCTGTGCACGGCAGAGATGGCCGTAGTGCGAGCCCTTATAAGCGCGGTCGTCGAACTCCACGTCGATCATCGTCGCGCCGTCGAAGCGGATGCGGCATTCCACGACGCTGTCCTTCGTGGGTAGTTCCAGCCCGTGCACCGCGGCGTGAGCGGTGATGGCCGGCTTTCCATTGGCGGCCGGGATCTCCTTGTCGCGGGTTTGCGTCCCTTTGAGGGTGCCGTTCTCGACCGCGAACGTATCGACGACGCGATGCCAGCGTTTGTCCGGTGTGGCGCCTTGGAAATCATCCGCGAAGAGTTGCGCTTTCTTTTTGGCGATCGGCTTGGCTGGGACCGGCGGGAGATCGGCGGCAAAAGCGGCGGTGGCGAGGCAGGTGAGAACGAAGAGTGGGCGCATGTGGGAGAGGTAAACGAATGAGAGTTCAGGCTGAGGACCGCCCAACGCTTTTTCAACCGGCAAATGTGGACTCACCGGTTCGGGTTGGGGCGCTCACCCATTCACCCGGCGAAGGCGCGCTTCATCGCCGCGAGATCGAGTTTCTTCATCTTTAGCATGGCCTCGAAAGCGCGCTTCGATGCCGCGGTGTCGGGTGAGTTGAGCATCTCGACAAAGCCCGCCGGGATGATCTGCCAGGAGAGGCCGAACCGATCCTTCAGCCAGCCGCATTGCTGCGCTTCCGGATCGCCGCCCGCGCCGAGCTTTTCCCAATAATCATCCGCTTCCTCCTGCGTGGTGCATTCCACCATGAAAGAGATCGCTTCGTTGAATTTGAATTGCGGGCCGCCGTTGAGTCCCGTGAACGATTGTCCGTCCAGTTTAAACTCCACCGTCAGCACCGACCCGGCGTCCTTGCCATGAACTTCCTTGCCTGTATCGGGATAGCGCGTCACTGCGGTGATCTTCGAATTCGGAAAGATGGAGATGTAGAACCGCGCGGCGTCTTCCGCTTCGGTGTTGAACCAGAGGCAGGGGCTGATTTTCTTGAGCGAGGGCATGGTGTTTTTCAGGTCGTTGAGGGTGATGAATTGAAGGTTCGTTCCCTCAACGAACGATGGCGCGGCGCCGGGACAAAAAGCGCCCACTTTTCCACCAGCCGCGATGGGCTCAGCGAGTATTCCGGAGCGAACTGCGATACCGCGGATGCGACGGCAGGATCTGACCGGGCAGAGAACCCACGATCTGTCCCGGCAATGCCTGCACGATCTGCCCGGGCAACGGCTTCGTGATCTGCCCCGCCAGCAGTGCCTGGTGGGTGCCCGAGAGCGATTGCACCACCTGCCCCGGCAGCGGGGCTTCGAACCCGATGACACCCTGACCCGCAGGGTAGTAGGAGGGCGCCGGGTCGGCGGCCTTGGCCGCGAAGACGCCGAGCAGTAGAATAGCGAAAGCCTGCGTGATTTTCATAAGCGAAAGGCAGTTGGAGATTTCGTGATCGCGAACCTGATAGACCTGAAGGAAATGAGCTATCGAATCCGCCTTTTGTCGAATGAAATCCTGCCTGGCGGCGCGGATGCGGGCGGGCATTACGCCTAAAAAGGATGGGCAGGGAGCGGAGGCCCCACGCGACGAACTAGACTAAAGGCTGCTTATCGTTCCGTATCGCCCATGCCCCGCGGCAAACCGCCAAAAATTCGGCGAAGGAGATGGTGCGCGATACAGGGTTCGAACCTGTGACCCCTACCGTGTCAAGATGATCTACCCCGCTGAAGGCGACGGTTTTCTCTGATTGGTGGCCCTATGTGAATCCATGCACGCCCATGAAAAAGCGAGAAGTGTTACAGTGAAATGTTACAGTCGGGAGAGTTGAGATTCACGTCACCGTCGTCCGGAGCTTTTTTCTGCGCCTCAAACGTCTTCACGTGGAAACTTCTGTGCAGTGAAGAAGCGTGCTGCGCTGGATTGTTGGGCAGCGGCCAGCGCGAAATCTGCGACTGGGAGGTTCAGTTGCGCTCGTCCCGGCGCTGCGTGCACACGACGACGGTAGACGATGCCGGATGCTCAAATCCAATGGCAAATTGCGCGGCATCTACCTCCGAGGGGAGGTCTATTGGTATGCCCGGCAAGTCAACGGCCGACGCTCACATGTCTCGCTGGAGACAAAAGATTACGCAGAGGCCGTGCAACGAGCTCAGGAGATTCGGGATCGGCCCGAGCTTCAACCGGCTCGCGGTTTGAGCGCCGAGATTGAGCGGTTCCTTCGACATAAGTTCGATACCAACCGGTTCAGCAAAGCGAGTGCGGACACCAAGGGGTATATCCTTCGCGAGTTTGCTACGGCGGTTCGAGATGTCCCGCCTGAGAATGTGACTGCACTTCAGTGCAAGGCCTTCTACAAGGCCGCTCGCGAGCGGGTGGCACCGAGCACGGCAGAGAGCTACATGTTCACCGTTCGGTCCTTCTTTCGATGGTGCGTCGCCGAAAACCTTTGCCGCAGAAATCCGGCGGTTGAGGTGCAACTCGACCGAGTCGATCATAAGGGCCGGACGCGCTTCGCGGATGGCGACTTGGCACAAAAGCTCATTGCCGAGGCACCGAATGATGATTTGCGATTCATCCTCTTTTGCGGGTTTCACGCAGGCATGCGGAAGCTGGAAATCGTCGAGGCAGTGCCGGACTGGTTCAATCTCCGCACCCGCACTTTGGAAGTCCGGGCTACGGCCAGCTTTCGTCCAAAGGATCGGGACGCCCGCACCGTTCCTCTCACGGATCAATTCGTTGAATTCCTTCAAAAATACGGATTGCGCTCTCCATTCGTGCTCAGGCCGGAGGTGGAACAAGGAAGGTTCCGCTATCGCTATGATTTTCGCCGCCCATTCGACGAATACATGGAAAAGCAGGGCGTTTCTTGGATCAGCCCGCACGTCATGCGCCACTCTTTCGCCTCAATCTGTGCCACCAAGGGAATCGACATCTATCGCATTGCGACCTGGCTTGGCGACGATGTGCGCGTCGTGCAACGTCACTACGCCAAGCTGCGTCCGGATGACCGAGAAATCATGAAGGCATTCAGAGTGTGAAAAATCATGCAATCGGACGGGGCAATTCTTCTCCGAGTTTCAATCGGTCGATGCACTTGTCCAAATCCTGCACGTCGTAGCGGGTGAGACGAATCGCGCGGATGAAAGGCTTGATCCATCCCGCCCTCTCAAATTGCCGAAGGAGTTCTCTGCTGCCCACGTAGGCAGCGGCTTCATCGGGAGAGTAGCCTCTTTTGAGTTCAGAGTATCGCATGGTGTTCTGCAAAATTAGCCGATCTATCGCGGGATAACTGCGCTGTGCCGGGCGCGAGAACCGACCGGACTTTTTCTGTATTCGTTGCGGTTGGCGTGTCGGCGGGAGGCAGCGTTCACTCACCGTGGAGAGACGACTGACGGCGTCGTGCTTTTTGTGCCGTAGCACGGCTGGGCCGCGCAGGCCAGCGTAGCGCCGAGCATCGGAAATACCCTTCTCTCCACCCACCCAGGCACGCGCCGAATGAGCGCGGGCGAGCGCCGAGCGAGGAGGGCTGATCAAAACCTGACTCGCACGAAGCCTCCCCGGCGTCTGCGAGGCTGAGCAAGAGGCAGCAAATCCTTCGGTCGGCGGTGGACCGCAGGTGGCGTGTCAGCTTTTGCTGGCACGTCCGCCTTGCATCGGTGGAGTGGCCGGGAGTATTGTCGGCACGTTCTGCGACACAGTCGAACGAAGCAGCAGACCGCAGGCGTAGCACAGTGGAGCCAGAGGTCAGAGCGCAGTGAGCGGCGGCGTAGAAGGTGCCCCAAGCGCCACAATTCCGGGAGTCTGCGCTGGAGCAGCGGTGGGCGCAGTCTCCCACGCCGACGAGGCGCATTAGGAAGGCGTTGCGGAAACCTGGGTTTCCGTAGAGATGGGTGCGTCGGAGACACCTACGGCTCCGACCAGGGAAGAGACATCTTCCCACCGAAAGCAGACACACTGCACACACAAAGAAACAGCGCGCTATCCGTGCGCGCATCGTCCCATACCGTGAAAGAGGATGTCGATGCTACGTTCCTCGGACGGTCCGGGAACCCAATTCCGAGCGGAACGCTGTCAAGCTGTGCCTCCTCGCTTGACGACGAGTTCACTCCGTCTGCTCCGACGGTTGCGAGATGATGTCCCTCATGGCCGCACGCTATTTGGATCTGCGATGATGAGGTAATGTCACTCGCGCGGTCGCCGTTGCCGTTGCTGAAGCCACAACCTGTCGTTCCCTGTGCGGACAGCGTATCACGAAGAGTCGGACACGAATCGGACATCCAGCCTTTGCCTCGCGGATGACGAGAACGGCACTCCACTGCGATCGGCCCCAAAGGTTCGCCAGTGAAGCAACGGGCTGGGTTCTTTTTTTGGGGATTCAGCGATGTCTTTGCCGGAAGACGGCTGGTTCGTGCAGCGGCTCGTTAAGGACGAGTATCAAGGCCCGGACAGAGACGCATAGAGGCGCCACTCGCGTGACGATGCCAGCGTTCTGATGGGTGCAGACAGTCGTCGGACACGACGCGGAAAATGTCCGGACACTTTTTCTAAGCTCCGCTTAGAGGTAGGGCGTCCCTCTTCCAAACCCGCGGCTTGTGCCGTGGGCCGGACCAGGGATTCGGAGAAATCTTTGATGCTCGTGTGGATGCCAGGAGTTCCAACGAGTTGAACTTGCGGGAGGCGCACGCGCGCTAGTTCTCGGCGTCTCTATGAATGGACGTGGTCGATTCTCTCGCCAAGTCGATGCAACGGGCGGATTCCTGCCGTAGTGCAAGCAGATGGAAGGCCTACTCGAATGAATCGCAGGGATGAAGGTCGGTGTGGTTACCTAGCACCTTCGGGCAGAAAAAATGCCCCTTGGTGCAATACCCACGGCGCCGGGAATCTTTCACGCTGAATGATCATTAGTGGTCATGAAACCGAAAGCGTCACCCTGTAAAGCTCTGGTCGCATGGAGAACGGTGCAGATTCATGTGAGCAGAATCGCCTCATTTTCTTCGGGCCGCACGGGGAGCGGCGGCAACTGGGTTGCCCGATGGAGAACACTCGTGCTGTAACCTTCATCTCCCATGTTTATGCTCAACAGTTTGCGTTCCCTTCTGACCGTCGTGGCCTTGTCTCTTTCGGTCGCCGCTGCCTCGGGTGGCGACACGAAAATCACCAAAGCCCCCGTTGTCCCCGCGCCTGAATCGTGGGAATTCAAGCTCGCGGTGCCGAGTTGGATCGCCGGGGTGCGAGGCGACTCGGGAGTTAATGGCAGAACCTCGCATGCGAAAACCGGCTTCAACGAATTGGTAAACAAATTGGATCTCCTTGGCGCGCTCCGAGCGGAGGCTGGCATCGGACGATTTGGCGTCATGGCCGATTTCTCGTATCTGAGCCTTTCGGACAGCATCGGCACCGACGGGGTTCTGCGAAAAGTCGATTTCCGGCAGGACCAGATGCTGGGCGACCTTGGATTGCGGTGGCGTCTGGTGGAAGGGCCGAGCGGCTGGCTCGATGTGATCGGCGGCGTTCACTATACGTATCTTCATGAAGAGCTCGGCCTGCAATCGAACGACGAGCGGATCGGCGCTCTTTCCGACGAATTGTCGGCTGCGGTCGCGGCCACCGGACTGCGTGTGGCGCAGGCGTTGTTCAAGCTCTCCGGCAAGGAGCCGCAGTTCAATATTCCGCCGCTCGGCGCGGGCGAAGCTGCCCGGCTGGCGGTAGCGATCAATCGCCTTAAAGGCACGACCGCTGAGCGCGCAAAAGCGATCGAGAAATTGCTGCACCGCTCGCTGAACCGCCGGCTGACTCGCACGGACCAGTGGCTCGACCCTTACATCGGCTTGCGCGGACGATATAACTTCAATGACAAGTGGTATGCGGTAGCACGGGCAGATGTGAGCCCGTTTGATATCGGCGCCGATTTTGCCTGGCAGGCATCCGCCGGCTTCGGCCTGAATCTCACGCAACGCGTCTATGGCGAACTGGTCTATCGCATTCTCGATGTCGAGTATCGCCACGATGGTTTCATTTACGATAACACCGCTCACGGTCCAGAGTTGACGCTCGGTATCTCCTTTTAGCGCTCTGCTCATATGACTCGAACGAGAGATCAGGTGCTCGACCTTAGACAGCGCCTCACCAACGCGGTCATCGGACAGGAAGCCGTTGTCGACCAGTTGCTGGTTGCGCTGCTCGCGAATGGCCATCTTCTCATGGAGGGGCTGCCGGGGCTGGCCAAGACGCGCACGATCAAGACGCTGGCAAAAAATCTGGAGAGCCAGTTTTCGCGCATCCAGTTCACGCCCGATTTGTTGCCGAGCGACATCACGGGCACGGAGATTTATACTGGGGAAGGCTCGGGTGGTAAGTTCGTCTTTCAGCAGGGACCGGTTTTCGGAAATCTCATCCTCGCGGACGAGATCAACCGCGCACCGGCAAAGGCGCAGGCCGCGTTGCTGGAAGCGATGGAGGAGCGACAGGTCACGGTCGCCGGAAAAACGCACAAACTGCCCGAGCTCTTCCTCGTGCTCGCGACGCAGAATCCGATCGAGCAGGAAGGCACCTATCCTTTGCCCGAGGCACAGATGGATCGTTTTCTCCTGCACGTTTTCGTCGGCTATGCCAATGACGACGACGAGCGAAAAATCCTCCGCCTCGTGCGCGGCGAAGATGCGGGCACCGCTTCAACGACGACCGGCGAAATCCCCGCGCAGGCTGTGCTTGATGCGCGCAAGGAGGTGCTCGCGGTGCAGGTTTCGGAGACGATCGAGAAATACATGGTTGCGATTGTCGCCGCGACGCGGCGCCCCGCGGAATACAAAGACTCGAAGTGCGCGCAGTGGATCAAAATTGGCGCCAGTCCACGTGGCACGCTGGCGCTCGACCGGGCGGCTCGCGCCCACGCCTGGCTGGAAGGCCGGGACAGCGCCACGCCTGCCGATGTGCAAGGGATCGCTCACGCCTGTCTGCGCCACCGTCTTCAACTCAGCTACGAGGCGGAAGCCGAGGGCATCACCAAGGATGCGGTGCTCGACGAACTGCTGAAGCTCGTCGCGGTGCCTTGATGCTCATGAATACGAGTCTGCTGGGCGCTCATCTTCCCGCCGAGGCTACCGGCGAGATTCCGGGGGTGTATGCGAGCCTGCGCGAACTCGTGGCGCTCCAGTATCGCGCGAAAGGGTTCAGCTTCCTGCCGCGGCAGCCGGTGCATTCGCTGCTCGCAGGACGGCATGCGTCGCGGTTGCGCGGGCGCGGGCTGAACTTTGAGGAAATCCGTCGTTACCAGCCCGGCGACGACATTCGGCAGATCGATTGGAAGGCGACGATGCGCCTGCGCAAGACGCAGAGCCGCGTTTATACCGAGGAACGCGAACGCAGCGTGCTGTTGCTCGTCGATCAGCGGATCACCATGTTTTTCGGAAGTGTGCGGAATATGAAATCCGTGACGGCAGCCGAAGCGGCCGCACTGGCCGCGTGGCGCGTGCTGGCGCAGCAGGACCGGATCGGGGCGCTCGTCTTCAACGATGACGCTATCGGGGAAATTCGCCCGCAGCGCAGCCAACGCGCTGCGATGCAGATTTTGCACGCGGTGTTGAAGAAAAACCACGCGCTCTCGCTGAGCGGAGGCGCGCGGGCGAATCCCGCGAAGTTCAACGAAGCGCTGCACCGCTGTGAGAGACTGGCGAAGCACGATTGTCTCGTCTGCGTCATTAGCGACGGCCACGGCCACGACGAAGAATCGCGCCGCGTGCTGACACGAATCGCGCAGCACAACGACGTGCTCTTCGTCTTTGTGCACGATCCTCTCGAAACGGAACTGCCCGATGCCGGACCGCTTGTCTTCGGCGATGGTGCGCGGCAACTCGAAGTCGATACGGGCAGCCACAGGCTGCGCGACCGGTTCCGCGAAACGTTCGCCGAGGAGCGGGCGGACGGGCGCAAATTTCTCCTCCAGCGCGAGACGCCCGTGCTGCCGCTAAGCACGGCGGAAGGCGTGGTCGAGCAATTGCGACGGCAATTGGGAATGCGCTTGCCATGAAGTCGGCGCGCGTTTGGTCCAGCGTTTCTCAAGTGGTTGCCAGCTCGAGCCGGCGAATACCGGCCCTCTCTACGTTCTCGGTAATGTTCCTGCTCGTGCGCCCGGCTTTTGGTTTCGATGCGGAATCGCCGGGCAGTGATGTGGATCTGACTCGCCCGGTCACGCGCTTTCATTTGCGAGATCAGATCGTGGGGAAGGACGACGGGGTGATTCAGGACAAGACAATCCTTCGACTCGATCACGTCGTTTCGCTTTCCGAGCAGTGGAAGATCGGCGGACGGGTGGATGTGCCGTTGATGATCAGCAACGATAAAAGCTCGGACAACCCATCTGGCCGAACCCGCTTTGGCACTGGCGATCTGCTGACGCAGGTGGTGTTCGTCCATTTGCCGACCGAGCGCTTCGCTTACGGGGTCGGGCTGCGTTTGCTTTTGCCGACGGCGAGCGAGGATGAATTTGGAGACGGCAAATGGCAGTTGCTACCCTTGATGGGCGCCCGATTTTCCCTCCCTGGAATTTCCGCAGGTTCGTTTATCGAGCTGCAGGTGCGTTACGGCTTCGATGCTAACGGCGACAGCGGGCGGAAGCACGTGAGCCAGCTCCGCATGAGCCCGACCTTTAATGTCGAATTACCTCAACAGTGGTTCGTCACGCTATTTCCTTCGCAGGATATCACGCTGGATCTGGTTGAAGGGCATCGCTGGTTCGTGCCGGTGGACGTCCTCATCGGGAAAAAGGTCAGCGCCCATTCCTCGGTCGGGCTGGAAGTTAGTATCCCGATTATAAAAGACTACCCTCTTTACCACTATAAGGTGGAGGCGCGCTTCAGTCTTTCATTTTGAGAACACTGTCATGCTTGAGCATTTCGAATTGCTCGTTTTGCCGGCGGTAACGTTCGTGAGAGTCAAGCGCCGGCAACTGGAGATGTATTTGCCGTGAACCCCGATCCAGCCAGCCTCGATCGCCTGCACGACCTGATCGCGCCGACGCCGGTGCCGTGGTGGCCGCCAGCACCGGGCTGGATCTGGCTGCTCGGATTGGTTGTGGCCATGATGGCGGTGGCCCTGCTTCGCGGATTGATCGTCTGGCAGCGCAATCGATACCGCCGTGAGGCGCTGGCCGAACTGGCCCGGCAGCAGGTGCGGTTGGCGCGGCCCGAGGAAAGTGCAGATGTCGTGGCGACGCTCTCGGTGTTGCTCAAACGCACCGCGCTGTGCGCATGGCCCCGGCGGGAGATCGCGTCGTTGCATGGTCCGCAGTGGTTTGCCTTTCTGGATCGGACCGGACGCACCGAACGCTTCAGCGGGGGCTGCGGGGACTTGCTGGAAAGTGTCGCCTATGATCCGCGGGAGGTGCAGAGGATCGACGAAACCGAAGTGCGAGAACTGACGGAGGTGGTGGCACATTGGCTACGGCACCATCGCGTTGAAAGCGAAGACGGGAGGGCGCTCTGATGCTGACGTTCGCGCATCCGTGGCTGTTCTCGCTGCTGGGCCTGCCGCTGTTAGTTTGGTGGTTTGCTCCAGCGCACCGCGAACCGCGGCGCGGCCTGGTGGTGCCGTTTCTCGGGCGGCTCGCCGAGCACAGCGGGCAGCAGCCGGCGGAAGGGGCGATTGTCATGCGGGGTGGCTGGATCCGGTGGATTTCATTGGGGATCTTCTGGACTTGCGCCGTCGCGGCGCTGGCGCGTCCGCAGATCGTCGAGCCGCCGATCCGCAAGGAGGTTCCTGTGCGCGATTTGTTGCTCGCCGTCGATCTCTCCGGCTCGATGGAGACGCAGGATTTCAAAAATGCCGCCGGCCACACCGTCGATCGATTGAGCGCGGTGAAGCAGGTGCTGGACGACTTTCTGGCGAAACGGAAGGGTGATCGCGTGGGGCTGATTTTCTTCGGGAGTGCGCCTTTCGTGCAGGCGCCATTCACCGAGGATTTGAAAGTGTGCCGCCAGTTACTCGACGAGGCGCAGGTGAAAATGGCCGGGCCGCAGACCGCTTTCGGTGATGCGCTCGGGCTGGCGATCACGGTCTTCGATCGTAGCACCGTGAAGGAGCGTGTGCTGATCGCGCTGACCGATGGCAACGACACGGCGAGCAAAGTGCCGCCGGCCAAAGCGGCGGAGATCGCGAAGGACAAGGGGATCATCATTCACACCGTATCGGTCGGCGACCCGAAGGCCGCCGGGGAAGACGCCCTCGATGTCGAGGCGCTCGAAGCCGTAGCGAAGACGACAGGTGGCATCTATGCGCACGCGGAGGATCGGAAACAACTGGAGTCGGTTTACCAGCGCATCGACGCACTTGAGACGCGCAAGGCCGAGACGGTGACGCATCGTCCGCGCCACGATGTGTATTGGTGGCCCTTGGCAATTGGCTTTGGCGTATCGCTCCTGCAACACGCGTTGCAATTGCTCGCCATGAAGCGTCCCGGTGCGGAGACTGATCGCGGGCCGGGGACATTGCGCTCCATGGGAAGGAAGGTCGCATGATGGGCGACTTTCATTTCCTGCGGCCGTGGTGGTTGCTGGTGCTGATTCCATGCGCGTTGCTCGTGTGGGCGATTCGCGGAAGCGGCGATGCGGAAAAGCCCTGGCGCGGCATTGTGGCGCCGCATCTTCTGCCCTTCCTCTTACAAGGCGAGACGCGGCGCTCCCGGTTTAACCCGCTCCAACTTATCGCGCTAGGCTGGCTGGTCGCGGTGTTGGCCATCGCCGGACCGACCTGGCGGCGTGAACCGGCGCCATTTGCCGATGACACCGCCGCGCTGGCGATCGTGGTGAAGGTGACACCGTCGATGATGACCGAGGACGTGCAGCCGAGCCGGCTCGGGCGCGTGGTCCAGAAGATTCACGACCTGCTGCAACAGCGCCGCGGCGCGAAGACCGCGCTCGTGGCCTATGCTGGTTCGGCGCATGTTGTCATGCCCGCAACGAGCGACGAAGGGATCATCGACACCTTCGCGCAGGCCCTCGATCCGAAGATCATGCCCGGCGACGGTGATGCGGCCGCGACGGCTCTCGCGCTCGCGGACCGGACGCTCGCCGATGCGGGATCGGGTTCGATTCTTTGGATGACCGACGGTATTGCGCCCGAGCAGGCCGCGCCGATCGAGGCGTGGCACAAAAAATCCGGCACTACCGTGCGGCTCCTCGCACCATTGTTGCCGGGCGAAGAACTCGAAACCGTGACGCGCGGCGCGAAGGCTGCGGGCGCCAGCTTCGTGGCCTTGTCCGCGGACGACTCCGACGTGACGACGCTGGCTCACATGGCCAAATTCGCGACCGTCACCGCAGGGGGAAAAAGCGATCGCTGGGAAGAGAGCGGCTACTGGCTCACGCCGTTCATTGCGGCTCTGCTGCTACCGTTTTTTCGCCGCGGCTGGATGGCGCAAACCGCAAACCGGGCATGAAACGCGCGCTGATTGTCGCTCTTCTCTTGTTCGCCGGGGTGCTCGTTTGCGGGACCGTGCGCGACGCTAACTTCTGGTCCACGCCGGACCGGCGTGGTGATGCGCTCATGCGGGCACATCAGTTGACGGAAGCCGCGAAGACTTATGCCAATCCGTGGCGCATCGGAGTCGCGCAATATCGCAACGGCGATTTCGAAGCAGCGGCGAAGACCTTCGCGCGCGTGCCGGGCGCGGATGGTGCGTTCGATCAAGGCAATGCATGGCTGATGCACGGCAACTACGACGGCGCGATCGCCAGCTACGACCGGGCGCTTGGCTTTAAGCCAAGCTGGAAAGAGGCGGAGGAAAACAAAGCCGTCGCGATTGCTCGCAAGGCGAAGATCGACGCCTCCGGAAAGGATCGCGATCAGGAAGCGGCGGACGCCTATAAGCCCGATGAAGTGAAGTTTGACCAGAAAGGTGAGGATCGGAAGAGCCAGCCCGAGGAAATGGCCGAGTCGCAGACGTCCGATGAGGAATTGCGGGCGACATGGCTGCGGCAGGTGAAGACGACGCCGGGCGATTTCCTACGCGCGAAGTTTGCTTATCAGGCGGCGCAGGCGGACTCGTCGAGGCAGCCGTCGAAGGAGGCCGCGAAATGAAAACGTGGCGGCTGCTTTTGATCTGCTTGCTCGCCGCGTGGGTTCCCGCGCGAGCGCAGGAAACGAAAGCTCGCGCGTCGCTCGATTTGAAAGGCGAAGCGTGGGTGGGGCAGCGAATCACGCTTGTCGTGGAACTGCTCGCGCCGGGTTATTTCACCAGCGCGGCGTCGTTCCAGTTGCCCGATCCGCCAGGGATGGTGCTCATTCCACCCACCGGCAGCCCGGTGGTGGGCAGCGAAACCGTGGACGACGTCAGCTATACCGTGCAGCGGCACGAATTATCGGTCTTCGCCAGCCGTGGTGGGCCACACACGATCCCGCCGCTGACGGTGCGCTTTCGGTTCAAGCGCCAGCCGCTCGACAAGGAGACCATCGCTGCCACGGTGAAAACTGAGCCGCTGCCCTTCGTCGCGAAGGTGCCGCCCGGCGCGGAAAAACTTGGCGCGGTGATCAGTGCGCGAAATCTCACCGCCGTCGAAACATGGAAACCCGAACTGGGCAAAGCGAAGGCGGGCGATGCCTTCACGCGCACAATTACCTTCACGGCTCCGGATGTGCCCGCGATGGCCTTCCCTCCTTTCCCGGCAGGAAAGATCGACGGTGTCGGGATTTATCCCAAGCCGCCCGAAGTGCTCGACCACAGCGAGCGTGGCGATTTTACCGGCGAGCGCCGCGATTCCATCGCCTACGTTTGCCAGCGGCCAGGCCAATTTACGATTCCCGCGGTGAAGCTCACGTGGTTCGACCTCGAAGTGAAGCAACTTAAGATCATCGCTTTTCCGGGGCGCACGCTCGACGTGGCGCCGAACCCGGCCATGGCCAGTGCGGCAGTGGGAAACGCGAAGCCGGCGAGCGATCGCGGGAGAGAACGCGCCCTCTGGCTCGGCGTGTTGGCGGTGATGCTGGCGAATGGAGTGGCCGTGCTGGGGTGGAAGACGCGAGGCGTGTGGCAGCCGGCGATCGACCTTTTCCGACCCGTGCATCTCGCACCCCTTAACCCCACGGACCAATCTCACAAACATTAGCGCTCCAGCAATTGGCGAGGGGAAGCCAGTAAAATGGGCAGCCTGGGCCAACTAGTCTGGCTGCGAAGTTCTTGCAGAATCCGATCGGTTGCCAGATGTGAAGGCGGTCTGAAGAAAACCTGCCGATGAACCAAGACCTCTCGCGACCTGAACCGCGCCTTTTCGTTCGCTTGCGGGGATTGCGAAACGTCCTCAATTTCTGTCTGTTCGAGGTGGCGTTTTATTTCGCTTACCGCTACGGCATGTCCTTCAGCCAGACGGCGGCGGCTCCATTCTGGTTCCCGGATTCGGTTGTGCTGTGCACGCTTCTGCTGGCGCCTCCGCGACGGTGGTGGATCTTTATTCTCGGCGCGTTGCCGATCAGGCTTTTTTCCGAAGTTTCGCAGGGTATCCCGCTTTGGTTTCTGCTGACCACGTTTGCAATCGATTCTGCGAAGGGACTGCTGATGGCGACATTGTTGCGGCGTTTCCTGAAAAACCCAACACGGCTGCAGACGGTGAAGGAGTATGCGCTGTTCTGCCTTTTCGCCGTAGGGTTGATTCCGATGCTCGGCGCGTTTGCGGGGGCAGCAGCGAGGCATGCGCTGGGGAAAGATTACTGGACCGCGTGGGAGCAGTGGTTTCTATCAAATTCCCTAACCCATCTGGTCATCACGCCATTGATTCTCTATTGGATCGTCGGGATGCCGTGGAAGGCACCACTTCCTTCCAGATGGCGCTGTCTCGAGGCCGGATTGCTAACAATCGGGCTGGTAGTTACTGGCTACATGGCATTCGACGTCGGATCGGAGTCCATCGGCATGACCGAACCACGCTTCTATGCACCGGTGCCGTTGCTATTCTGGGCGGCGATTCGTTTCGGCATGTTCGGCGCCTGCGGAGCCGTTTCGTTGATCGCTATCTTTGCGATCAATGCCGCGCTTCACGGGCGTGGACCGTTTTCCGGGAACTCGCCCGCCGTCACGGCATTGGCGCTGCAACACTTCCTTTTGCTGCGCGCGGGGCCGCTCTATCTTGTGGCGGTTCTTATCAAGCAGCGTCGGACCGTCGAGCAATCGCTCAGGGCAAGCGAGGATCGCTATCGCCAGGTGATCGAAAGCCAGACCGAGATGATTTGTCGTTACCGGCCCGACTGCACGCTCACTTTCGTCAACGAGGCTTACTGCCGGTTCTTCAACCGAGGTCGCGTGGACCTGCTGGGCGTGAGCTTTCTCGGCCTCGTGCCGGAGGAGTCGCGCCCCGCTATTTGCGAGGCAGTGCGGCGGCTGATCGAGGAAAAACGCCCAGTCACGATGGAACATCAGGTGCTGCGGCCCGATGGTGGTGTCGGATGGATGCAATGGAACGACTACCCGATCCTCGGCGACCACGGCGAAGTCGAGGAGCTGCAAGGTGTCGGACGCGATATCACGGAGCGGCGGCACGCAGAGGAGGCGCTGCGTCAATCGGAAGAAAAGTTCGCCAGTGCTTTCCATGCGAGCCCGAGCGCGATTAGTATCCATCAGGAAAGGAGTGGCCGGTTGCTGGATGTGAACGAGGGTTGGGAGAAGTTGTTTCAGATCCGGCGCGAGGATGCCCTTGGTCGCACTCCAGTTGAGCTGGAATTCTTTGCCACCGCCAGGGATCGCGAGGGCTTCCTCCGGTTCCTGCTCGACGGCCGGAGCATTCGCAATCGCGAGCTGCAAATGCGGCGTGCGAATGGCGGCACGTGCTGGGTAAGCGTTTCGTGTGAAATGATCCAGATCGGTGGTGAGTCCTGCTGCCTGAGCATTCTGCACGAAATCACCGAGCGGAAGCAGGCCGAGGATGCACGGCAGAATCTCGCACATGCCAACCGGCTGGCGCTGGTGGGCGAACTCACCGCGTCGATCGCGCACGAGATCAATCAACCGCTTGGTGCGATTCTCAGCAATGCCGAGGCGGCTGAGTTGCTGCTCGACTCGCCGCAGCCGGCGCTCGACGAGGTGCGCGCTATTCTCGACGACATCCGCAAGAACGACCTCCGAGCCAGTGAAGTGATCCGGCGCGTGCGGGCTCTGGCGGCGAGGCGGCCGGTCGAGATGGGGCCGGTCGCACTGGATGGCGTCATCGCCGATGCGGTGCGATTCGTGGAGCCGGATGCGCAAAGACGCGGCGTGACACTCGTCCGCGAACTGGCGGAAAACCTTCCCGAGGTTCAGGGCGATCGCGTGCAAATCCAGCAGGCTCTCCTCAATCTCCTGATCAACGGCATGGACGCGATGAGCGACACTCCGCTGCCGCGGCGCCGGCTCGTTATTCGTTCCGGATGCAACGGTGGACGCTTCGTGGAAGTGACGGTGGCCGACACAGGACACGGCATCCCAGCAGAACAGTTGCCGCACATTTTCGAGTCGTTTTTTACAACCAAGCAACAAGGCATGGGACTCGGTTTGGCGTTGGTGCGTTCGATTGTCGAACTCCACCGTGGGCAGATCACCGTAGAAAATAACATGGGGGGCGGTGCGACGTTTCGCTTGCGCCTGCCGTTGGAAAGCAGGTGAATGGATTGTTACTTATGGCTTCCGTTGGCGCCGAGAAATCTATCGTGCATATTGTCGATGACGACGAAGCGCTTCGCACCGCCGTGGGGCGCCTGCTACGCGCGGCGGGTTACGAAGTGTGCACTTACGCTTCGGCGGGGGAGTTTGCCCTTGCGTTGAACGGCGACCTCACCGGGTGCGTGTTGCTCGACGTGCGGATGCCGGGACCGAGCGGGCTTGATCTGCAAGCATCCCTCGCGCGCGGTCACAATTCCTTGCCGGTGATCTTTCTCACTGGCCACGGCGACATCCCGATGAGCGTGCATGCGATGAAAGCTGGTGCGGTCGATTTCCTGACTAAACCGGTGCAACGGGCCAAGTTGCTCGAGGCGGTGAGGACTGGGCTTGCAAAGGAGGAGGAAACTCGTGCGCTGCGGGCTCGGCTGACGGATTGGCGGGAACGGTTCGAGCGATTGACGCCACGGGAGCGGGATGTGTTCGAGCGGGTCACGGCGGGGCAGCCGAACAAACAGATCGCGTCGGAAACAGCCACAGCAGAGCGGACGGTAAAGGCACATCGAGCACAAGTGATGGAAAAGATGAAAGCGGGATCACTGGCGGAACTCGTGCATGTTGCGGAAGAGCTACATCGTGCGGCGCGTCGATAAGTAAGTAATTTCGGAGGGGGGAGTTTCCCCGTCGAACCAAGTGCTGATGCGCGTGTGAACATTGTCCTTAAGGGCATATGCTCGTGCCCCTAAGTGCTCTACCGAGCAGAGGGGTTAGCTGGCATTCTCGCCGCCCTGTGTGCCGGCACCAGGGAGTGGAAATGTTCCATCCACTGAATGCGGCATGCAGGCCACCCATGTCCTCTCCACTCACCATCATCGTGGTCGATGACGACGCCGGTATGAGCCAGGCGCTCGAGCGGCTGTTGCATGCAGCAGGGTGGCGAGTGCTCACTTTTCCCTCGGCGGAGGCATTGCTCGAAGCTGGTGCGGCGCCCGAAGCCTCGGCGTTTCTGATCGATATTCGGTTGCCGGGGCTGTCCGGGTTCGAACTCAGCGAGCGGCTCGCAAAGACGGGCACAAGAGCGGCGGTGATTTTCATGACCGCACACGATCCGTCAGCGGCCCGAGAAGAAGCTCAGCGGCGCGGGGCGGCGGGATTTTTCGGCAAACCATTCGTCGGCCGGCAACTGCTCGAGACGCTCATCGAACACGCCCGGACCCCTGCCTCGACCGCCACATGAACCCCCCGCACCTTATCAGGCCTCAACTTTTCGGGATAGCATTCGGCTGGTTGCTGATTGCCTCCACCGCCATCGCTGCCGATCCCCTGCCCTCGTGGAATGACAACGCGAACAAGAAGGCCATCGTCGCCTTCGTCGAGAAGGTGACGAAGGAAGGTTCTCCGGACTTTGTGCCACTGCCGGAGCGCATCGCGACGTTCGACAACGACGGCACGCTGTGGAGCGAGCAGCCGATGTATTTCCAGGTCTTCTTCCTCATCGACCGGGTGAAAGCGGTCGCGCCGCAGCACCCCGAGTGGAAGGAGCAGGAGCCGTTCGCTTCGTTGCTCAAGGGCGACATCAAGGGCATGATGGCCTCGGGAGAGAAGGGCTTGATCACCATGCTCGCGGCGACTCACGCGGGCATGACGACCGACGAATTTTCGAAGAACGTCGCAGATTGGATCGCCACGGCGAATCATCCGATAGCCGGGCGGCTGTTTTCGGAGATGACCTTTCAGCCGATGCGCGAGTTACTCGCTTATCTGCGCGCGAATGGGTTCAAGACATTCATCGTCTCGGGCGGCGGAGTAGAGTTCATGCGGCCATGGGCGGAGCGTGTGTATGGCATCCCGCCGGAGCAGGTCGTTGGCAGCAGTCTGAAGATGAAATTCGAAATGCGCGACGGCGTGCCGGTGGTCGTGAAGCTGCCGGAGATCAACCTGGTGGACGACAAAGAAGGCAAGCCGGTGGGCATCGTGCAATACATCGGACGGCGCCCCATCGCGGCCTTTGGTAATTCGGACGGCGACCTGCAGATGCTCCAGTTGACGACGATCCCTCGCGGCGCCGAGGACAAGACGCCGAGGCTCGGGTTGATCGTTCATCATACCGATGCGGAGCGAGAGTTTGCCTACGATCGGGAGTCGCATTTCGGAAAACTCGACCAGGCACTCGATGAGGCGCCCCAGCGCGGCTGGCTCGTCGTCGATATGAAGAACGACTGGAAAACCATCTTCTCCGACGCGGCTCGGTGATCGCCGTGAACCTCTCTCCCCCAAAACAAACACCACACCCGCATAACAAATATGACAGCAACCAGACTAACATCGCCGGCGACCGCTCCTTCGCGAGCGGGCTGGATTCGACCCATCCTGCGCGCCGCGCAGATCACGGCCCTCGCGCTCGTCGCGACGGCTGCAACGGTGTCCGCACAGCCCGCGGGCAAGAAACCGAACATCCTCGTCATCTGGGGTGACGATATCGGCATTCCGCAAATCAGCGCTTACACGCAAGGGTTGATGGGCTATCGGACGCCGAACATCGACCGCATCGCCAAAGGTGGCGCGCTCTTCACCGACGCCTACGGCCAGCAGAGCTGCACCGCCGGTCGCGCGTGCTTCATCCTTGGGCAGGAGCCGTTTCGCACCGGCTTGCTGACGATCGGCATGCCCGGCGATCCGCACGGCATTCAGAACTGGATGCCCACGATCGCCGATGCGCTGAAGACGCAAGGCTACGCGACCGGCCAGTATGGCAAGAACCACCTCGGCGACCAGGACCAGCACCTGCCGACCAAACACGGCTTCGATGAATTCTTCGGCAACCTCTACCACCTCAACGCCGAGGAAGAACCCGAGGGATACTTCTATCCGAAAGATCCGGAGTTCAAAAAGAAGTTCGGCCCGCGCGGCGTGATCAAAGCGACCGCTGACGGCAAGATCGAAGACACCGGCCCGCTCAGCACTTCGCGCATGCCCACGGTGGACGAGGAATTCCTCGCCGGCGCGAAGGACTTCATCCAGCGCCAGACTAAGGCGAACAAGCCCTTCTTCTGCTGGTTCAACTCGACCCGCATGCATGTCTTTACCCACCTCAAGAAAGAGTCGATGGGCAAGACCGGCAAAGGCATCCACGCCGACGGCATGGTGGAGCACGACGGCCACGTCGGCCAGCTCCTCGATCTGCTCGACGAATTGAAGATCGCCGACGATACGATCGTCATCTACAGCACCGACAACGGTGCCGAACTCGCGCTCTGGCCGGATGGCGCGATGACCATGTTCCACGGGGAAAAAGGCACCACGTGGGAAGGCGGCTTCCGCGTGCCGATGATGATCCGCTGGCCCGGGGTGATCAAACCCGACACGGTGTATAACGACATCATCTCGAACATCGACTGGTTCCCCACCCTGCTCGCCGCGGCCGGCGTTCCGGACATCAAGGAACAGCTCGCTAAGGGCACGAAGCTCAACGGCAAGGACTTCAAAATCCATCTCGATGGCTACAACTTCGCGCCTTACTTCCAAGGCAAGGAGCAGAAGGGGCCGCGCGAGCAGATCTTCTACTTTGACCAGGGCGGCAATCTCAACGCCCTGCGGTGGAACGACTGGAAACTAACCTTCGCGCTGGCTCACGGCAACATCGCTACCGGTGTGCGCGAAACGCCGGCCTGGTCGCTCATCACCAACCTGCGCATGGACCCGTATGAACGCGGCCTCGAGGAAGGTGGCGGCGCGATCGATTTCCTCGCCCGCAACATGTGGCTGATCGTGCCCGTCCAGTCCGAGATTAAGAAATTCTTCTCCGACTTCGATCAGTATCCCTACCAGACCGGTTCCACGCTCAACGCGAGCGGGATCGGCTACGGTATGCTGCAGAAGGAAGCGGCTCTCGAGCGGATCAAGAAGCTCGAGTCGATCAAGCCGAACTAACTCCCACGGCGGTTTCCGGGGAGGGGAAGGCGCACCGTCTTCCCCTCCCTGATTCGCCGAAGCATCCGATGCGCGAAGTTCCTCAAACGACACAGCCACATCGGCCGGCACCCCGCGTTCAACAACGAATGCGTGCTTACTTATATCGTCGCTGGCTTGCGAACTTGGACGGCGTTGGAGGCGGGCTTGCTGGAGGTGTGAGACGGCAATTCGCCAAAAAGCTCGCGATAGTATTCCGAGAATCGCCCCATGTGCCGGAAACCGCAATTGGAGGCGATGGCCTCTACGGTGAAAATCCGCGTGGCGTGCGATTGCAACAGTCCACGCGCGCGGTGACCGAAGGCGACGGGCGAGGAAACCCATTGGGTGGTGCCGGAGAAATTCTTCGACCAGTTTCCGCAAGTGCTCGCGAACATCGCGCCGCTGCCAGGCGAGGAGGCGCTTTACAGCAATTTCCGCGCGTTGATGGACGCAGCGGCCAAGGACCCCGAGATCAAAAAGCTCCTCACCGAGACAGCGGTGGCGGCGGAGAAAGAGGTCATCAAGCCCTTCTTCGAGTGGAAGCACAATGGGCATCCGGCGGGCAACGGCTGGACCCGCTCGGAAAACAACGCCAAGGCCGACTTCGACTACTTCAACCGCACCGGCACGGCGAAGTCTAACATGTTCGATAACAAGCCGAACGAGACCCAGTCTTTCTATACGGATAACGACGCCTCCGGTGCATCGCTCGAAGGCTCCGGGACCTGCGCGATCACCTTCGCGAAGGGCGAGGAACCACCGGTGAATGGCTTCTGGTCGCTGACGCTTTACAACGAGCAGCACTTTTTTCCATCCGAACGATCTCAAGCGTTATTCGCTCGGGACCAAGAACAAGACGCTCCAGCGCAATGCGGACGGCTCACTAACACTCTACGCCGGCGCCAAGTCACCGGGCAAAGACAAGGAGTCGAACTGGCTGCCGGCGCCCGAGGGTCATTTCTCCCTCTACATCCGCGCCTACTGGGGCAAAGAACCGATCCTCGATGGCTCGTGGAAACCGCCGGTCGTGAAGAAGGCCAATTAAGTCCGATCACCATCCCCTAACTCTCAAACTACTCTCATGAAAAACCTCAAACTATTGCCGCTCGCGTCACTCCTTACCACGGTATCGCTCCTCGCCACTCCTCCCGTGTTTGCCCAGGACGCACCGCCGCTCGTCAAGCAACTCAACAACGGCAACTGGCTGCCACAGCAGGAAGCCGAAGCCCTGCGCGATGAGCTGTTCTACCAACGCGCCATTCACGCTTACATGACGATGCAGCCCGCGCTGAATACCATCGGCATGCGCGACGGCTCGGAGAAAGCGTTCGGCTCCGGCTACCAGGTCTTGCCGATCTGGAAGGACCGGATGGATAGCCGGTGCTGGGTGCCGACGCCGAACGCCGACGTCATCTATTCGATGAGTTATCTCGACCTGAAGAAGGACGGACCGCTCGTCGTGGCGGCGCCGCCAAACGTCATCGGTATGTTCACCGATTTCTTCCAGCGCACTATCACCGATGTCGGAGCGATCGGGCCGGACCGCGCGCGGGGCGGACTTTATCTACTGCTGCCGCCGAACTACGATGGGCCAAAGCCGCAGGGCTACTTCACGTTCGAGTCGAAGACCTACAACGTCTTCCTCTTCTTCCGCACCGTGATGAAGAAAGGCGAGGGCAAGCCTGATCCCACGGCCGCCGTGGCCAATGCCGAGCAAACGCGCGTCTATCCGCTCTGGGCGGTGGAGAAAGACGTGAAGCCGATGGAGTTCCCCAACGCCAGCGGCAAGCGACTGAACATGATGTATCCCACGGACAACAGCTATTGGACGAAGCTCAAGGAGTTCGTGGACTACGAGCCCATCTCCGCGATCGATCTCGAACTGCGCGGCGTGCTCGCGTCCATCGGCATCATCAAAGGGGAGCCTTTCAAGCCCACGGCGAAGCAGGAGGAGCTGTTGAAGAAAGCCGTCGAGACCGCGCCGAAGATGATCCTCGCCGAGCGCCAGCTCGGCCGCCCGGACAAACGCGAGCTCTACTACAAAGATCGCCAGTATGTGAACGTCTGGGACGGCGCGACGTCCGACAACTTCCAGAACAGCTTCATCGATCTCGATCAGCGCGCCGGGTATTACCAGATCGCCTTCTCCTCCGCGCCGGCCATGGTGATGCGCACTATCGGCGCGGGATCGAAATATCCCAACGCCTTCCGCGACGCGAAGGGCGAGTTCCTGAGCGGCGAGAACACTTACAAGATGCATCTCCCGCCGAACCCGCCGGCGGCGCTGTTCTGGGCGGTGACGGCTTACAACGTGACTGACGGAACGATGCCGGAAACCGCGCAGTTGCTCCCATCCACCAATGGCTTCTACGACGTTCCGAAAAACGCCGACGGCTCGATCGACATCTGGTTCGCGCCGAAGAAACCGGAAGGCGTCGCCGACTCGGCCTTCATCCAGACCGTGCCGAACCGCCACTTTATCGCCGCCCTGCGCCTCTACGGCACGGGCGTCGAGTTCTTCGACCAGAGTTGGAAACCGGACGACCTCGTGAAGGTGAAGTGAATCACCCAGCATGACCAGACCTGCAATATTTGAGGAGCAGCCGGACTTTTCCTTGGTCCTCGGCGGGCCGTTGTATCAGCTCTGGCGCCGGACTCGTCTCTCCGGCGATGTTCTGCAACTGGTTCATCGCCGTGTCGTCGCGAGCGTCCTCCTGGTCTGGCTACCGCTGCTGGTGTTGTCGTTCGCGGAAGGCCGCGCCCTGCCCGGGAGGGTAGCGCTGCCGTTTCTCTACGACGTGGAGATGCAGGTGCGTTTGCTGGTGGTGTTGCCCTTGTTGATTGTGTCGGAATTGATCGTCCACCAGCGGATCCGGCCGCTGGTGGCGCAATTTCTGAAACGCGACCTCATCGCCGAAGCGGATCGGGAGAAATTTGACGCCGCCGTGGCTGGAGCGATGCGCCTGCGCAATTCGATCGCGGCGGAAATCCTCCTCATCGCTTTCGTCTATGTCGTCGGCGTGGGCTTCATCTGGCGGACCCAGGTCGCGATCGAAGTCTCCAGTTGGCATGGCCTGGCGGAGAATGGAAAGCTGCATCCGTCGCTTGCCGGCTGGTGGATGGGGTTGGTGAGCCTGCCTGTTTTTCAATTCCTGCTCTTCCGCTGGTATTTCCGCTTCTTCGTCTGGGGGCGCTTTCTCTGGCAGGTGTCGCGCCTTAACCTCAAGCTCCTGCCCACACACCCGGACCGCTGCGGCGGCCTCGGTTTTCTGGCGGGCGTCAGCCAGGCGTTCGCGCCGTTGCTTGTGGCTCAGGGCGCTCTGCTCGCGGGCATGATGGCCGATCGCATCTTTTTCGCGGGCGGGAAACTCACGCAGTTCAAAGTCGATATCATCGCGCTCGTGGCCATGGTCGTTTTCTTCGTCCTCGGGCCCTTGCTGGTGTTTATCCTGAAACGCGAGTTCGATCACAAGTGGCTCCGTGGTGGCGCCTCCGCCGACGAGCCATTCGTCGGCAGCGGAGATATCCAGTCGCTGGCCGACATGGGCGGCAGCTACGACATCATCACGGAGATGAAAGTGCTGCCGTTTACCGTGCGCACCGTGCTGCAACTCGGGGTGACTACGCTGCTGCCGCAGGCACCGCTGCTCTTAACCATCCTGCCGCTGGATGAACTAGTCGATCGGCTGCTCAAGCTTGTCTTCTGATCTCGCGAACCACTCCTGCCGTTTTCAAAACCCCTCCTCTCTCCTATGACAAAGAACATCCTTTTGCCCGCAGTGTTGTGGTTCGTGGCGATGGCTCATTCTCCCGCCGAAGACGACGCCGCGGAACTGGCCAAACAACTGAGCAATCCGGTTGCCAGCCTCATTAGCGTGCCCTTCCAGGCGAACTGGGACTTCCGCATGGGACCACTCGATCAAGGCACGCAGTTCAAGCTCAACTTTCAACCCGTCGTCCCCATCTCGCTGAATCAGGACTGGAATCTTATCATTCGCACGATCGTGCCCTATATTTCGCAGGAGGACGTCTTGAAAGGACCGCTGCCGAGTTTCCCCGGACTGCCGGATGACGTGCTCGCGCGGTTTCCCGGCGATAAACACGACGCGATCAGCGATGCGGCGGAGAATGCCTTCAACAAGGCGGTGCGAAAGCGGACGGTCGATCACCATCAGGACGGGCTCGGCGACATCGTGCAGTCGTTCTTCTTATCACCAAAGGAACCGGTAGGTGGCACCGTCCTCGGCGTCGGTCCGGTGTTTCTCTATCCGAGTGCTACCGATGATCGACTCGGCAACGAAAAGTGGGGAGCCGGCCCGACGCTGGTGGCCTTGCGGCAGGAAGGCCCGTGGACCTACGGCGTGCTTGCGAATCATCTTTGGAGCTTTGCCGGCAACGAGGATCGCCGGAGCGTGAATGCGACCTTCGTGCAGCCTTTCCTCAGCTACAACACGAAGACCCACACCACGTTTACCGTGAACGGCGAGAGCACCTACGACTGGAACGAGAGCCAGTGGATCGTGCCGGTGAATCTCGTGGTCGCTCAGTTGGTGAAAATCGGCCAGCAGCCGGTGCAGTTTGCTCTCGGTGCGCGCTACTATGCCGAAGGTCCGAGCGGCGCGCCCGAGTGGGGCCTTCGGTTCGTCATCACGCCGCTCTTCCCGCTCTCCAAACCGTCACCATCGCTGCCGGCCGACGGCAAGAGTTACGCAAAATAAGCCACGCCGCGCCGCCTCTCGATCATGAATCCGCTGGCCAACCTCCTGTTCGACAATCAGTGGGCGTTCACCGCCTTCATCGCCGTGGTGCTGATCGGCCTGGCGGAGGCGGGATATCGGATGGGATTGCGGCTCCACGCGGCGAAGGACGAAGCGCGCAAGAGCCAGATCGGCGGGTTGCAGGGTGCCGTGCTCGGTCTGCTCGGTTTGCTCCTCGGCTTCACGTTTTCCATGGCGGTAAGCCGCTATGAAACCCGGCGCGCTCTGGTGCTGAAGGAGGCGAATACCATTGGCACGACATGGTTGCGGGCCAGTCTGTTGTCGGAAGCGCAGCGCGCGCCCGTGAAGGACTTGCTCCGCCGCTACGTGGACGTGCGGATCGAACTGCAAAAGCAATCCGAGAACTCCGCGAGGGTCGCCGAAGGACTCCGAGAAGGCGCAGATATTCAGAGCGCCTTGTGGAAACACGCCGAAACTGCCGCGGCCGCTGCACCCACACCGATCACCGCCACGTTCATAACGACGCTGAACGAGATGATCGACACCGATTCCGAGCGGGTGACGGCGGCTCGCAATCCCATTCCCGGAGAAGTCTGGGTGCTGCTTATCCTAGTGGCCGCCGCGGGCTGCCTGCTTAGCGCCTATGGAGCCGGCGCCAATGGAGCGCGCTCGGCTTTCGCGTGCCTGTTTCTTCCTCTGCTTATCACCATCGTCATCATGCTGGTGTTCGACCTTATGCACACGCACCAGGGGATGATCAGCGTCAATCAGCATCCGATGCTTGACCTGAAGGCCAGCATCGCGGCGCCGGCCCATTAGTTTATGGAAAACGTTTTCAGCGAGCTCTCACCGCTCACTAAGTTCACCGTGGCCATCGGTTGCTCGGTGTTGCTGCCCAAGCTGATGGAGCGGGCGCGGCTGCCTGGCGTATTGGGCTTCATCATTGCGGGGGTGCTGATCGGGCCGAACGCGCTGGGCCTGATGAGCGCGGATGGACCGGCCGTCGCGCTGCTGGCGGAACTCGGCAAGCTGCTTTTCATGTTCTTCGTCGGGTTCGAGATCGATCTCGATGAGTTCAAGAAATCGCGCACCCGCTCGGTCACGTTCGGCGCGTTCACTTTTCTCTTCCCGATGATCGGTGGGGTGCTGCTCGGCCGTGCCACGGGCAACAGTTGGAATAGTTCGCTGCTGGTAGGTTCGACCATTGCGTCGCATACCCTGCTCGCGTTCCCGATCGTTCAGCGCTTCGGTCTCACGCAACATCCGGCGGTGACGACAGTGGTCGGAGGGACGATCTTTACCGATATCGCCTCGATGCTTGTGCTGGCACTGACCGTGAGCGTGCATCTCACCGGATTCTCTTGGGGCTTCCTCGGCACGCAACTGGTGGAACTCGCGATTTTCGTGACGGTGGTTTTCCTGTTCGCCGGCACGTTGGCACGCAAGGCGATTATTCGCTGGGGCGACAAGCCGGAACTGCGCGTCATGATCATGCTGGTGGTCATCGCGCTCTGCGCGGAAGGGGCCGGCTTCATTCGTCTCGAAGGCATCGTGGGCGCCTTCCTCGCCGGCATTGCGGTGAAGCGCACCCTGCGCGGAAAATTCGCCGTCGAACAACTCGAAGTGATCGCGCACGCACTGTTCATCCCCGCGTTTTTCCTCACCACGGGTTTCCTGGTGAATTTCCAGTTGCTCGGGCAGACGGCGGTCACGCGCCCGGGCCTCGTCATCGGGCTGATCGCCGCGCTCGTCCTCGGCAAATACATTGCCGCGTGGCTAACAACGGCGGTCTTTGGCGGCACTCGCGCGCAGACAAATCTCGCCTGGAGCCTTTCTCTCCCGCAGATGGCGGCCACGCTGGCATCGGTGGTCGTGGCCTACAATACGGTCAATGCCGCCGGGGAGCGTCTGCTGGATGTATCTTACGTCAACGCCTCGCTGGTGCTCGTGGTCGCCACCTGCGTCGGCGCGCCCATTCTCACCCAACGCTACGCCACGCAGATTCGCGCGGAATCCGGTGCCCCGGCCGGGGAGGCGTTTCGGCCGATGGAGCCGACTCCGGAGCCCGCTGCCGCCCCCTCAACCTGAACCTCTCGCCGCCGTCGAGCTATGATGACGCTCTCTTTTCCGCGCACCGCGGCCATCGGGCGCGATCAGCGCCTGCTCGAAATCGAGAGCGGCCGCGATGTCTCCACCCACCGGGAACATCGAGAGAGGCGCTGCGCCCGCGTGCGTTTCCGTGGCGCGAGGGCCGTCACGCTTTGGGACGAATCGCAATCGGCCTTCGATCGATGGCTGCGGAGAAAATACTCCGCGCACTTCACCGCCCCTCCGCCGGAAACAAACTCTTTCATCTAAGTAACCATGCCAACAACCCTGCAACGATCCATCGGCCTCACCTTGCTTGCCACGCTCGCCTTCACCGGTTGCGCGCGATACGCCACCGTCTCGGAAAAGCGGCCGCGTTTCACTCCCGTCCGCTCGACCATCGCGGCGCTCGCACAGGCGGAACAGGACATCGAATCGGCACTGAAAAAGCAGCGACACGATCCGCTCGCGGCGCTGGGCGAATATCTCGCGGCGGCGGATTTCGCGTCCCGGCAACTCGCCCGCGATCCTGGCAGCAAAGCGGCGCGCGATTCCTATAACTTCGCGGTCAGCCGGGCGATCGACACGATCGAGAAGGGAAAGCTCGATCCGTGGACGCAGCCGTTGCGCGTGCCGAAAGCTGGCGGTGGCGAATATGTGCTGACGCATCGGCCCGACCCGCTCAAGCGCAAGACGTGGAATCCGGCGCTCTATGAGTTCACGCCGGCGGACCAGTTCGATGTCGGCGGCACTTATGTGCAGAAGCGGCAGACGAAGGATGGCCTCGGCGCACCCATCGTAGCGGTGGGACGCAGCAAGAACGAGGAGGCCGGCACGAACTTCGGGATGCCGAAGACTTACTATGGGGTGACGGCGGTCGTTCGCTTTTCAGGGGCACGCGCAGAGGTCGCGTTTGAAGATCCGCTTGCGGCGGAGACGACACAATTTGGCGGAAAGACTTTCCCGCTCGCGGCAGATTTCACCGTGCCGGTGGCCGTCATGCTCGCCCGGGAAAATCCCAAGAAACTGGAGATCGCGCGTGTGCTGCGCCCGGCGAAATACGCCGAGACCGCGCGCATCGTGCGGCTGCAGCCATACGATCCCAACAAGACCGTGGTGCTCATGGTGCATGGGCTCATGGATTCGCCGGCTACGTGGGCGCCCATGATCAATACGCTGCGCTCCGATCCGCGCCTCCGGGCGCGTTACCAGTTCTGGTATTACAGTTATCCGAGCGGCTATCCGTATCCCTACTCGGCGGCGATCATGCGTCATCAGCTCGATGGCGTTGAGCAACGATTCCCGTTGCGGAAAAATATCGTCCTGATCGGACATAGCATGGGCAGCCTCGTCAGTCGTCTGATGATTACCGACAGCGGCGACCGGTTGTGGCTGGAGCTGTTTGGCAAATCACCCGCGCAGACCAATCTCTCCGCCAGCACGCGCGCGACGCTGGAAGACGCGCTCATTTTCAAACATCGCCCGGAGGTCGGTCGCGTCATTTTCATCTCCGGCCCGCACCGTGGCAGCGACATCGCGACCAATTGGGCCGGACGCTTGGGGTCGAGCCTCGTGAAGGCTCCCATCAGCCTGCTGAAAGTCGGCAGCGAAATGCAACGAGCGCTCCTCACCTCCGACACCGGTTCGCTGCGACTGAAGGGCATCCCGAACAGTATCGACACGCTGGCGCCGAACAATCGCTTCGTGAAAGCGATCAACACGATCCCGATCACGCCGGGCATTCCCTATCACACCATTTCCGGCGACCGCGGCAAAGGCGGCAACAAAGACAAGACGCCCCCGGTTATGAGCGACGGGGTAGTGCCCTACTGGAGCAGTCACCTCGATGGGGCGCGGAGCGAACTTGTCGTCCCCTCGAGCCATAGCGCGCACCAGAACCCGCAGGCGATCGAAGAAGTGCGCCGCATCCTCCTGCTTAACGCCGGAATCGCCGGCCACAACTGATCTCAACTCCATCCTACCTATGAATAGAAACACCATCCCACTACTTGTTGTCGCCGGCCTCGCTCTGGCTCCTTGCGCCGTTGCCCAGACCCAGCCCGTGGCGGCGCCGGGCGCATTTGAAGAACCGGCCACGCTCGACGCCGCAACCATCCTGCGGCCGGAATTCGTGCAAGGACCGCACTTCACGGTGCGCGCACCCGTGCCGACTTACGCGGGGCATAACAACTTCCTCGTCAACTCTGAATTTGGCGTCTTTGAAGCAGACGGCAATACCCAGCTCGTGCAGCGGATCGCGGAAATCGGCGCGATCGCAAAACTCGGCGAAATCTCGCGCACCGATGAATACAAGACGGCGCTCGAAGCGGCGGCAAAAAGCCCCGTCGCGCTCGCGAAAAACCTTGCCAAGGACCCTGTGAAGACCGTGAGCGGAGTGCCGAAGGGAATTTGGAAATTCATGAACCGCGCAGGCCAGTCGTTGAAAGAGCTGGGCGAGAAGCGTGAGCACAGTCCTTACGAGGACAATGTGGGCGAGAACCTGATCGGCTTCTCGAAAACGAAGCGCGAGCTCGCGCTGAAACTCGGTGTTGATCCGTATTCGTCCAACGAGACGTTGCAAAAAGAACTCAACGGCATCGCGTGGGCGAGCTTCGGCGGCAAGATGACGATCTCGCTTGCGCTCGCACCGGTCGGCGGCCCGGCGGGCGCGGTCATCACCGGCGTGAATGTGAGCGACGCTGCGACCCAGGCCTTGCTCGACCAAAGCCCGAGCGACCTGCGGCGCAAACATCTGGATGTGCTGCTCGCCATGAATGTTCCCCGTGATTCCGTTGTCGCCTTCCTGAACAACCCTGCTTATTCGCCGACGCACGCTACGCTGCTGGTGGACGCGCTGACCCGCGTCTCCGGCGTGGAAGGCCGCGCTGGCTTCGTGGAGCTGGCCACCGAAGCCACGGATGAAATCGACGCGCTCTTTTTCCAGCGCACCGCCGAGGTGCTGGCACGCGTGCACGGTGCGACCCCGCTGAAAGCCATCGATAGTTACAACGGCTTCCCGCTGGCGCTCGCCGCCGATGGCACCGTCGTAGTTGCGCTCGAGTGGGACTACGCGTGCTGGACGGAAAATGCCGCGAAATTTGTGCAGGCGATCAAGGGTGGCAGTCACGACGGCTGGAACATCACCGGACATCGTTTCGTCCTCACCGGAACCGCTTCGCCAAAAACCAAAGACGAACTCACCGCCCTCGGCATCGGTCTGGTCGAGAAAGCCCTGCCCGGTCCGCTCCGGTGAACCCATCATTTCCGAAGAAAAACAACCCACTGCCAAAATTCCTATGCACTTGAAAACGCTCCCTCTCATTCGCTCTGCCTTCGCCGTGGCCGTCTTTGCCACTGCGGCCTTCGCGCAGAATTCGCAACCCACCGACGCAGAGAAGATCGCGAAAGCTCACGCCGACGCTTACGTCGCCGCTTTCAATCAAGGTGACGCCGCCAAACTCGGAGCCATGTATGCCGAAGACGCCCAATACACCGCCGACGACGGCGCCGCCGTCAGCGGCCGAACTGCGGTGGTCGATGGCTTGGCCAGCTACTTCAAGAAATATAAGGGATCGAAGCTGATCCTAAAGGTGGAATCCGCGCGCTTCCTGACGCCCGACGTGCTCGTGGAAAAAGGCCTCGCGACCGTGGACGACCAGACGACGCATTATGTCTGCAACTACGTGAAGAAAGACGGCGCGTGGTTGATCGCCGAACTCAACGACACGGCGCTTGCGCCCACCGATGCCGGCGAAGTCGCGCTCGATGAACTCGCATGGATGGTCGGCTCGTGGAAGGACAACACGCCAGGCATCACCGTCACGACGACTGTCGAGTGGACGAAGCACAAACATTTCCTCCGCCGCTCGGTGAACATCACGCGTGAAGACGATGACCCGCTCGATGCGACCGAAGTGATCGGCTACGATCCCGTGACCAGCCAGATCCGCTCGTGGGTTTTCGACTCCGAAGGCGGTTTTGGAGAAGGGACCTGGCGGCGCGACGGGAATAAGTGGCTCGTCTCGTTCAAAGCCACGGCGCCCGATGGCGCCACCTCCAGCGCGCAGCATGTGCTGACTTGGCTCGACGACAACAAATACACCTGGGAAAGCATCAACCGACAGAGCCAGGGCGAGGTGTTGCCGAATCTCGACAAGGTCGAAATCGTCCGGGGCGCCGGCGAGTAACCCATTACTTCCACGAACCATGAAAATTCAGTTCGCAGGAATCTTCGTGCTGTTCGGCGCGTTCGCGCTGGAACCGGCGGCGATGGCCAGGGGCCGCGGTGGCGGTGGCCACAGTCTTTCAAGGCCCAGCGGAGGCGCCCATCATATCTCCCGGCCCAGCGGGGGCGGATCGCATCATATTTCCAAGCCCAGTGGCGGTTCGGGCAGCTTTCGTCCCTCCGGCGGCAGTCACCCTAAAGTCTCCCGGCCATCCGGCAGCGGAGGCGCCAGCCGCATTGGAGAAATCAAAAGGCCGGAAAGTCATCCGCAAATCAAGCGGCCGTCGGGCAGTGGTGGTGGTCTGCCCAGCTTCAGCGGTGGCCACCTGCCCGATCACAAGCCGAGTATCCAGCGTCCGGAAAATCGTCCTTCGATCAAACCTGGAGAACACCCGAAGTTCCCGGACAATCGCCCCGGGAACGTGAAAGACTTCCTCGGTATCGGCGGTGACAAACCTTCCTCCATGCCCGGCAGACTTCCGGGCGGCGACGGGCGTCCGGGTGATCGCCCCGACTTCGCTGGACTTCGCCCCAATCCCGACCGGCCCGGCTTCCCCACTCGGCCGGGAGAAAACGGAGGTGGCCAGCAATGGAAGCCCGGCGGCGGCGATCGTCCCGATGGCGGCCGCTTTCCAAATCGCCCTGACGGCGGTCGTTTTCCCAATCGTCCCGATGATGGTGGCCGCTTCCCGAGCCGTCCCGGGGGAGGCGGCAGCGGAGAGCGTTGGCAGCCCGGTGATCGTCACCCCGGCTATGATCCCGACCACCGTCCCGGGTTCGACCCGGATCACCGCCCCGGTCATCCAGATCGTCCGCTGCGCCCCGATCGCCCTGATCGCTGGCAGAACATTCACGATAACAACGTGAACAAATGGAATCAATGGAAACAGGACAACAGCACCCACATCAACAACTTCCAAGTCAACCGCACCAACAACTGGAACAACATCAACACCCGCTACAACCAAGCTGGCTGGGCCAATCGCTTCGGCAGCGATGATTACTGGAAATGGCGCGACGATGTCCTTGATTTCCGCAAAGATCGTTGCGAGGAAATCTGGGACCGCCGCGAAGACTTCTGGGACGACTGCTTCGATCACCACTGGTGGGGCTCGTGCTGGTGGCGTCCGCAACCGATGGCCGCCGTCAGCGTAAACGTTTCGCCGTGGTGGTGGTGGAAGCCCTTCGCATGGGCGAGCGCCGGCGCGTTCTTTGGGGCGACCGTCGCCCCGCAGCCGACCGTTTACGATCCCGGCACGAACGTCATCTACGAAGGCGATACCTACTACGTAAATGGAAAGTCTTCCGGCAGCGCGACCGACGCACGCAAAGCCGCCGGGCAACTCGCGAATCCCGCCGTCCAGGAAATCCCGGTGCCGGACCCGGCGCCCGAAGGCCAGCCGGAGCAGTGGATGCCGCTCGGCGTCTGGGCGCTCACCCAGCAGGAACAGGGCGACGCCACGATGTTCATGCAGTTCAGCGTGGACAAAAACGGCATCCTCGGCGGTGCTTACAAAAACGTGATGACCGGCGACGAACAACCCATCGTCGGCCAGCTCGACAAGAAAACCCAGCGCCTCGCCTGGCACGTCGGTGAAACTACCCAAACGGTCTATGAAACCGGCCTGTCGGGCATGGAAAACGATGTCGCCAGCGTCTTCGTCCACTTCGGCGAGTCGCAGACACAAACCTGGCTCCTCGTCCGCCTGCCCTCACCGGAGCTGCCACCCGGGACCGTAAAGCTGCGTGAGCAGAAAAAATAGAAACTCGCTGCGAAAATATTCGTCTAGCGCATCCTCCCTCAGAGGGTGCGCTAGTTTTCGCTTTCGAACGTCGCTCCTCTGAAGTCTGTCCGAAGCCCAAGTGTTACAGCGAAACTGTTACATCGATATTTGTGTGGCAGCTCCCCCATGAGCGTAAATCGCTCCCTCTTAGCGCGTTAGGGGTGGTGCGCGATACAGGGTTCGAACCTGTGACCCCTACCGTGTCAAGGTATCGTTTTACTCAGGTGTGAAATCCAATTTGCCAGTTTGTTGCCAGTTGCGAGCATTATGCCGGCGCGAGCGGCCGAGACGAAGGTGGTGGAGTTTGCGGCAGGATGAACTTGCTAAATCTTGTTGCAGGGTCCCAGACAGCGTGCATTTTCAGACAGCCGTCGTTCTCGAATCTCCGGTGGGCCGTTAAAGCAGCTGGGGCAACTCGAAGCGAGGGTCAGGTTGAAGCACTTTCAGCGGGGGCGTTTATTCCCTCTCGGCGTGATTAACAGTCATGTCGACCAACCGAAATAGGTGAGGTCATTCAAGATTTACCGACCTCCCACGACATAGAGCTGCTGTGAAAACAGCCGCTCGATTTTGTTCGCTCCTATTTCGGTTTATCAAGGAACTGGCCGTTCCAACGTGCTCAGGTGTCAGATTGCGTATTTGAGGTCGAAATGGAGCCCTCGGTCTGCGTTCTTGCTACGCCGCTCGTCCGCCGACGCGACCCGAGGTTCCAATTTCGTGGGCAGCGGCAACATATCGTTGAAAAAACAAATATCTGCCAGCTACGCGCTGGCCTCGAATCAGGACACTTTGGATGTCCTTTTGACGAAACGTGAACTCGCGATTCGTTTAAACGTGTCGACTCGTCTGATCGACGAATTGATGTGCCGCCGCAAGATTCCCTTCCTGAGGCTTGGCTACCGCACCATCAGGTTTGAGTGGAAGCGCGTTCAGCAAGCAATCGAAAAACTTGAGATCCAGGAGGTCGGCCGCAAGTGAGCGCCGCAATCTCTCCGTCCAGAAATCGAGGGCAACAGGTGGGTGCGTATCTCGCGGGCTACGGGATCGACTCAGAGGCCATCGGTCTTGAAGTTGTGAATCAACTCCGGCGTCTCTACGTGCCTAGCTCTCAACCGTTGTTTGAATACATGTTGGGTCGACGTTCCAAGAGTGAACTCGTCCGCGAATTTTCGCATGCACCTGACTGCTTCGACGAACATCAACTCGGAGCGGCATTCGCAAGCCGTGAGGCGCAGATGCGGGCCGTCGTGTTCAACACCAAATGTTTGGACCCAGTGGTTCCTGCGGCAATCCTTCGGCCGCACGACGATCACTGGGTTGCAGAGGCGGCCGTTTTTCCCGGCAAGCAGTTGCGGGCCGTGGCTGGTTTTCGCTTCCGCTCCGCGTCCATGGCTCAAATGCTCGATCTGGCTCGGGAAGCATTTGCCGGGGTTCTCGATGAACCCAGCAAAGCTCAGAGCAGGCTCGACTACCTCCGCCAAGCAGGCGACATGTTTATCCCAATTCGCCCTGACAAGCGAAAATGGACGATTGTATCGCACTGGAGCGGTTGGCAGGTGAAACGATTGGAGTTTGCTGAGCGTGCCGATCGTCTGGCCGCTATTGAGCGGAGCAGACCTTTGTCTCCCGACGCGCTGCGGCAGATCTGCTTCCGTATGGGGCTCACGAAATGTGACAACACGGACAGCTAGGCGGTCACAGGACGTCACACTGTAAGCCGCGAAACGGAAACTGCGGAGAGAGCGGGTTCCTTTCACATTGCGCCGCGCCATTCGCCTCCGTGCAAAGTGCTCGGGGGCCGGTGCGTAATATAAACAACACTAATGAACGACAAAGACAAAATCGACCTCGCACTCGACAGGGTGCTTGGCGATGCCGAGACGACTGAGAAGGAGTGCAGAACTCTCAAACAGTCGCTCGATGAGAAAACGAAATCGCTGAAGGCGCTCGGCGGCACCCCGGGCAAACCGGTGGTGCTGGCCGACTTGCCGATCAATCGCGAGATGATCGAGAAAACCATTGAAGTGCTCAAACCGGGCAGGCTGAAGGTGAAGGACTTTCAGCGGGCAATGAACTTCTTCGATACGCAGGAACTCTCCCGCGTTCGAAAGGCTCTGATTGCAGCCGGGGTTACGGGTGAGAGTGCCGAGGGTAGCGTTGTGTTCATCACCCTGACCGGGGAGTTCGGTTTGGGTAAAACGGAGCAATCTTCGTAACAACCAATGCCGCTCCACTTTTCCCAAGGCGGGGCGGTCACCCTCTACACATATGAAAATCGAAATTTCAGAAGAGGTGATTGAGCGGATCGGTGCCGCTGCGAAGACGGCGGCGATCGAAGTGGCGAAGCAGGAGTTGGCGGACCTTGAGGAAGCGGAGTTGCTTCGTGAACTGCGGGAGGACACAACACTCGACGCAAAAGGAAAGGTGCTCGCCTACCTCGACCGCTCCAAGCGGAACGTTGTGCCTTATCCATTTGAACCCACGGAGCGACAGATCACTGTCTCAAATAAGTACCTTCGTGAAGCGCTGGGTATATCGGTCCCCGCGATGAAAAAGGTGAGGGATGCGTTGTGGGAGGATGGGCACTTCCTGATCCCAACGAAGAAGAGGCCGATTCTGCTGATGCACCTGCAAGAGTAGAGAAGTCCCAAAAATTGGGTTGCCGCGCTCGTCGTAAAGCGGCGGGCGCGGCATTCCTTCACTGACTCCGTAGTAGTTCGCTCGAAAGGCGAATCCGGAGAGTAAATATTTCGTAAGGCCGTCGCCCGAACAGTCACATGATCTTAGCAGACATTCATAACTATCTTCGCAGCGTGGAAGTTGCTGACCTTCGCTACTTCCCGCACACCGTGGCTGAAGGTTTCAGCGACCTTGCTGCGGTGTTGCTTTATGATTTGTATAGCCGACTAAAGCGCCAAAGGAAGAAACTCATACGCGGCGGCTTCCAGTGGACGTTCGATTCGATGCGTGTCTTCGCGGAAACACATCGTTTTGCCTCAGAGGCCGGTATTCGAAAGGCCTTCCTTGCACTTGAGAGTGAAGGACTGATCGTCATTGAAAAGAGTGGGAAGTTTAACGGCAAGAAGTACGACAAAAAGTGGTGGTATCGACTCACGCCGGATGGTCGAGCAGCCGCAATGCGGCGAAGGCTGCGCTATCAGCCTGACGTCGCTTCACTCTTGGGCCTGCCGAAGGCGGTGCTGCTGGAAAACGTTCGCTACCATCTCCACGCTCCTCAGAGTCCAGGTTTTGTCTCGCTTGATCCCGAGGAATTGCGGCTTCCCTACGTGCCGAAAACGCTGACGCGCCACATCGAGGAATTGATTGATTTGGGGTTGATCGTGCGCACGAATGCGGTGGGACACAATTTTGTGCTTGGGAAAGAAGAAGTAGATTGGAGAAGCGAGAACGAACCACTGACGGCCCCGATACAGAAACTACTGCCATCGCTCGACCCCGGTCAGATCGGTCTTTTGGTAGGTCATTCAGGCAATGGAAAAACTAGCTACTCGACCTTTGCCGCAGTGCAAAGCGCGCTCGGTGGCGCAAAAGTGCTCTACATCAGTTTAGAGGAACCAGCCACCAACATCTACCATCGAATCTACGCTCAGGAATTTGGCGTGAAGTATTCCGACCTCCACATTGGAAATACGAAAGCTGAGGATGACGTGCAAGCGCGGCTTCGAGAGGAGTCTACTAGGATGTTCGCTTTGAAGGAAAACCTACGCGTCGTGGGCTTGGATGGGCAGCATTCACAAATCCACGAAATTGACGACGAGATTCATTCGCTCAGGTCGACCGGCTTTGAGCCAAAACTTGTGATTATTGATCAGTTGGAATTCATTGAAGTGGAGACCGAAGAGGTGGAGGCGGCAAACTCTGAAATCCCGGTAAAGAGCACTGCTATGGAATCAAACGTGATGGGTAGAGCATTGGCCCCTGCATTGCTGATGAGGACGTGCTTCGGCCACGAAGCGTTTTCAGTGTGGTGCTTGCATCAAGTAGCGGGCGCTACAGAAGGGGATTTCACGATGAAACAGATCGTGGGCGGTGAAGACGTGGCGAATCAGTTTGATAAGGTGGTCGGCCTTGGGCGTAGTGAGAAGGACAGTGCCGAGATTCGCGTGTTTTCTTTGCTCAAGAGCACGCGCTTCGACGAAACACTCGATGCTGATTTTGCGCATATGCGCTTTCGACCGAGACAAAAGTAATGACGGTCTTCTGTTGGAGCCGGGACAAAAGTAATCCACTATAGCTGATTGAACATACAATCAGCTATTAGGGACAGTGACGGGATTCCCACATTACGGCCTTCGCCTGTCGGCCGGCCGTAATGTGAAAATCCCTCAGAGTTGGGACGAAAATGTTTAAGTGAGAGCAGGAGCACCTTCGGTGGCACTGTCGGCACGATTCGATATCGGCATGGTCTGTCGCGCCATTGGTATAGTCTGCAATGGCGCATAAATACGCTGTGGCGCGTTTTTATTGCTTGGGAATGTCAATATAGCCTATTCAGCAATTGAGCGATTTGCTGCGAGAGTTTTGTGCTAATTTATCCTTGATCAGCAGTATGCGATTTTGGTAATATCATTTCAACACAGCAAAAAATAACATATTTGATCGCCATTGCCCGCCTGTGTCATTCGTTTGGGACCAAGTCTCCTGCGAATGGGCAACGGTGGTCACCAAAATAGAAAGGCACAGTTCTATGAAATTGACATTAGGAAAAAATGACATCTTCAAATGTCCCGAAGGTAGGCATCGTGGTATTCTGGAACGGGTAGGCGAGCCCAAAACTCCTATGAAGAAACCGTGCAAAGATCAGGTGCGGTTTACGTTTCGGATCAAAGCGGATGGCGAAAAGGAATATTTGGTCGGCAGAACATTCTGTGCAGACCTCAGCTATGGATCTGAATTATTCTCCTTCGTTGAATCCTGGGTGGATGGTCGCTTTGATCGCTACGTTGATGAAAGCGGACAGGTAGATCTGAATCTGCTCCTCGGCACAGAAGCGGATTTGCTGATTACCCACTACGACGATGGTAAAGGCCGGGATTTTCCATTCGTCCAAATCCCAGGCATTTATCCGCCGGGCCGTTTGATCGACAATTAAACGAACGAGGATTCTCACCTGCCAGTGATTCGGCAGGTGAGAGTCATCATCGAAGAGATGTATCAATTCATTTCACCGACAGGCGAGATCGTCAGAAGCAAATCGATCGTCGAATTCGCACAGCGTTACGGTTTTCGAGCGTCGAACGCTCGCTCACTTGCTTGTGGTCATTTCAAGCGACTCAATGGATGGTGCTCAGGGCACCGCTCAGCCTCCAAGACGAGAGCCAGATTCCTCACAAAGCTGGTGAACGTATCACAGCAGAAGACCGATATTGTGGGCGCTTCGGTCAAGGACTTCGCCCGCCGGCACGGCCTCTGCGCAAATGAAGTCTACAAGCTTCTGACGAAAAGGGTGATCTGCTATAGAGGATGGACACTCGCAAAGACCCAGGATCTGATCGCCCAAGAGGGAATGCCTGATGTTCGCGGAGAAAAATGAGCGGAGGTCCGGCCGGTTTTGATTATGCGGCGTTTTCTAGCTGCCGCTGTGCGCAAATGCGGGCCACTGTAGCGAGGGGCAAGAGGCGTGTATCGTGTCTGGCAAAATGAGACTGTTCCGCGCGCTGCAAATGCTTTTGCTGATCGTCCTGGCTTCACCGTGCTTCGGCCAAGCGCTGCCCGATGGTTCCAAGCCCATCAGAATTTGGCTCGACCACGACAACGAGAATAAGCCCGTCGGCATCTACGTGAAGCAGGTGAGGGCTGCCATCATGAGTAAACTGAGCTTCCTGGCAAAACAGCACCCCGAGTGGAATGCTCCGGGAGTGGTGAAATTGGCGTCCCTGATCGACAGAGAAGGCAGGGTGTCTCACGTCCAGCTCACGGGTAGCACTTCAAACGATGAATTCGTCACGGTATGCAAGAAGTCGATTGAGGAGGCCGACATCCCAGCGCCGCCACAGGTGATGCTGGATGAGATGCGAAACCAAAAGCTGCTACACGAGATGGCGTTCGGTCTCACTTCGCGCTGAGGCGCACGGCCCGTTGGCGCGAAGGTTTTTCTTGCAAAACCTACAATATGTTGAGAGGCTCTTGCCCTTAACCCCATGGTATAGTGGCAATTTGTGAACAAACTGAAAGTTCGAGCCAAGCGGCGCTAGCGCGAAAGCGGCTTGGGACGGGACATATTTCCCGGGCCAAAAGGGTCTGAGCAATGAAGCACAACGCTGTCGCAGAACTTTCATATCTCTTCAGAGGTGCGGCGTCTGCTCCTCCTGTATTTTTGTTGGGTGCCGGCGCCTCGTATCGTTCCGGAATCCCTCTGGCAGCTGAGGCGGTCAAGAGGATCGCAAAGGCATCCTATGCGTGGACTCAATTGGGTTTGGATGAGACGCACTGCAACCCGCCCCCTAGCGATTGGATGCCATACCTTGAGCGTCAGCCTTGGTTCATTCGAGATCCTCAAAAACTGGCTGAGAATTTTCCACTCGCGGTCAAGCATCTGCTCACGCCAAGAGAGAGGCGTCGGCGACTTCTCCGGGATCTAGTTTTATCGCCGCCGAACGGGGTCAGCGATGGGTATAGAGCGCTTGCGCAAATCATGTTGCGTCGACTCTGTTGCACTGTGTTGACCACAAACTTCGATCAGCTCGTCGCAGAAGCGCTGCGGGAGCTACAACCGAACGTGCGAGAGATAATCGAAGTCAATAGAACAACAGATGACCTCGTTCGATTCGGATTGTTTAGAGAATTTCAGATTGTATATCTCCACGGAGCGGTCGAGTTTTATCGAGATCGAAACGAAGAAGAAGAAACGAAGCAGCTCGACGAAGGTCTAGTTCGCTTTCTCCGACCATTGCTCCGCGATTCTCCTTTGATCGTAATCGGTTATCGCGGCTACGAACTGAGCGTGATGGAGCATCTGTTGGGCGAAGGAGTTTCGGAGTGCCATGCCTACCCGAACGGAATTTATTGGTGTAAGCGGGACGGATCAGCAGATCATCAGAACGTTGAGCGGCTTCGCGCGAAGATCGGCGGTAATTTTCACGATATACAAATTGCGGGCTTTGACGAAATTCTAGTCGCGCTCAATAAGGAGCTCGCCGGCTGCTCTCGCATAGTGCAGCGGGCTAATGTGGAAGATGTTCCTGCTGTTCCTGGCGCATCCACATTCGATCAAAAGCCGTTAACCGAGCTGGCGAAAGATGCACTCGATATTCCTGTATTGCTGCTGACTATGCAGCAATACTTTGAACGGCTGAGGTTGGGAGTTGTCGATTCCGCCGCGATCGAGTCGATTTTGCTGGAGCTTCGGATTTTGGCTAAAGTGGATGGCCAGATCGTACCTACTGTAGGAGGCTATTTGCTTTTCGGTAAGGATGTTTCGCAGCACTTTCCAAACGCAGCTGTTGTGTTGACCACTAATGGCCAGAAGCGTCTTGTCGTTCAAGGGAACTTAATCTCTCAACTGGATGCGTTAACTGGGTTCCTGAATAGTGCGGAAGTGAATCCCGTTCTTCGAATCAAAGGATCTGCCGGATCATATGAGGACACGGCCTATGCGACGCTTGCGATGAAGGAGGCTTGTGTGAATTTGCTCATGCATCGCGACTACGAGAAAAACGAAGTCGCTCAGATTAATGTTAGCACGGGCCGTCAACTCGACTTCGTTAATCCCGGCGGTCTTCTTTCCCGTGTAGCGGAACAATTGACCCCAGCCTCTGATGGGAGCTTCGCGGCGAAACGTGGCGTCACGGGAATACGCAATCCGATTTTGGCGGATATATTCTACGGTTTGGGAAAAATGGACAAAGCTGGCTCCGGATTGGCTGATATCGTGCGGTTTATGGCGCAGCAGGGTGGTGCGTCGCAGTTCAGCATTAACAATGATAATTCGCAGGTGGCGGTGGTGCTGAAACAGGCGTCGCAAGAGGAGCAAGCTGGCGGGACTGCGGTGCCGCTCACTCGAAACGAGGTTTTTGTTACAAACCTCCTGCGTTTTGTCGTCATGCCGGCTACATTGACTGTTATCCCGCTAAAACGCCCTCGCGCAGCGCGGATTCGATTGTCGAGCGAAGTGCGCGAGTCGTTGCCCCAATTTGTGTATCATAATGATTGTATACTCAGCTTTGCGGCGCCTGAGATGTTTTCAGCATACCCAGACGGAGAGTTGTTATTTGAACAATCAGCGGTGGACCCAATTGAGGATTATTTAAACGACGCGGATCGGCGTAGGTTAGTTGTTTGGTTGCTTCATCAACATTGGTCTCATTTTTTGTGGCAATTCGGGCCGGAGGGATTGGTCGTGGAGGGTAAAAGCAAGCGCGCATTTTTTGTTCACAAAGCTCCGTATGCGACCGAGGTGTCGTATGTGCATTACACTTCGCGGATGGGGCGGAAGATTCGACGTGGAGTTGTAAAGCGTCGTGGTGCAATGGATCGGATCTGGCATGAAAATGAAGGTATTCAATACGCCGCAGTATCGGTTGACGAGGAGTGGGCACTTCAGGTCAAACCCATCTATGTCTTTACTGGTCAAGATGGCCTTACGCCGCTTCCGCCGCATGCACAGACACGTCGTGCGACACGGCGGATTAAATTCGACCGAAACAAAAATGTTGAGGATGACCTCACGTTCTGGGCGCGCTTTTTGTCAAACGCGGGTCCGGTAATCGATATTGGAGGGTTGGGGGTCGATAGTCTTGTGCTCAGCGCAAACTATTCGCAGGCGGAACTTCCGATCGCCTTATTCGAGGAAGAGCACTGATGGAAATTGAAATTCATCAACTGAAGGAGCCGTTGTTGGAGTTCGGGAATGGCAGCACTGGAACCGATCCTAAAGTGGCCCTAACGGCAAACGGTCCGTTTGGCGTGAAGAGGAGTGGTGGTGTGCGTGATATTGTCTGCGGGATTGTGGCTTTGCCGAGCGAACTTCCATTAATAAAGGCTTGGTTGTCACGCATGCAGCAAAGGCTTGTGTGCAATGAGAAAAACGCGAGGCGATATCGGGAATTTCCAGGAATGGAAGTTGCGTTCAATGCGCGCCTCACGATCCGCGAACAGTTCGTTCGTTCGTTGGATCTTGATCGCCTTCAGCGTTGTTTGGCTGAGGGGGGTTCCGCTGGATTCAATGCGTTGTTGGATCATTTCACCGAGGTGATTTCCACTTTATTCTCGGATTCGCATCCGGACGTGATACTTGTAGCTTTCCCTGATGAGGTCGCTGAGCTTCGTGTATCTAATAGTAAATTGAGTTTTGCTGAACGAACGGTGCTCGAACGCCTTGAAGAAGAGAACGAAGATAATCAACTGCTGCTTTTCAATCCAACCGACGAGGAAAAGCGAGTAGCAGCGGAGCTTCTTCCTCAAGCAGATGAGCTTCTATTTCGGAATTTCCATCGTGCATTAAAAGCGCGATGCATGAGCTTGCAAAACTCGATTCCTTTGCAGGTGTTAACCCGTCAAACCTATGTCTCGGAGGAGGCAAAGCAAAGCGACGCAACGCGAGCATGGAACCTGTCAACGGCGCTCTATTACAAGGCGGGAAACATCCCGTGGCGGCCGCATGGTTTGACAAAGGATACTTGTTTCATAGGATTGTCATTTCATCATTTGAAGCGGCGTGCCGGTGATCTCGTTTACGCGAGTGTCGCCCAAGCTTTTTCTACCGACGTGGAGCCATTTACATTGAAGGGCGCGTCTGTGCGTCATGATCAACTCACGGTCGATAAGCGGCCGTATCTTAACGAAGCTCAAGCCGCTGATCTGATAGAGAAAGTGTTGACGAAATATCAAGCGCTTGCCGGCGCCACTCCGGCTCGTCTCGTTGTTCATAAAACAACTAGATACGAGCGGCAGGAGGAGGTGGGTTTCCGGGGAACAGCGCTAAACCATGTGGCTTCATGTGATCTTGTATGGTTTGCACCCACTGGATTTCGTTTGCTTCGGAGAGGTATGCAGCCGCCAAAGCGCGGGACGCTATGCAGGGTGGGAAAGCAAAAGCACTACTTGTTCACGACTGGTTACGTAGGTGCATGGGGTGAATATCCTGGTCCTCACATTCCTGCGCCGCTGGAGATAGGGACTGCGAATGATACGGATCTTTTGGAGCGCAGCCGTGAAATATTGACATTGACGAAGATGAGTTGGAACAACGCGGAAGCGTTGAGCCGTTATCCTGTAACGATCACCTTCGCTCGTCGTGTGGGAATGGTAATGACGGAGCTTGATGATGATGATCCGCCGAATCCGTTGTTTCGCTTCTACATTTAGAGTGGAGCGATCAACTTTGTCACGTCATCGACTCATGATGCGGAGATTTGGGGCGGTAAGGGCGGCACGCAAATTCGAGCAGACTGCTCTCGTTTTGAGCGAAGCCGTACGAGCATCTTGGGCCTAATGTCCCAGCACCGCCACCGTCTCCAGTTCATCCACCCGCGCCGATTTGATGAGCTGGGGAAAGAGCAAGGACGTGGTGTTGTGTCTGCCTTCATCCGTGGAGCGATCAAAGCGACCATCATCAGCCTGCTCCCGGTGCTGCTGATTGTGGGTACACTCGACTACCTGGCGAACGGCTGGAACGGTTTTGGGGAGGAGTTGTTGAATCACTGGCGCCTGGTGGTCGTGCCACTCGCGGTGATCGCTCTGCTCGGTGGAGTCGTGGGTGTGGTGAGGCGTTGACCAAACCTCAGCGGTTCAATCACCGGATGCGGTTGCCGTAGCGGTCGAAGCCAGAACGGAATGGCGACGATTTTGCAGCGCCGACATTTCCATCATAAATGAGCCGCACGACGGTGCGTGTGCCGTAAGCGTCCGCTGGAGCACCTCTAGCAGTCGGGTTCATAGATGTCAGAGCATAGGCGGTATGACATCTACGAGTTCGGAGCCGAAATTATTGAAGCAGGACACGCGAGGGCGGGTGCGGGTATCTGGGGAGCGGCGGG
>JBGAGV010000049.1:0-6125 GCA_044226525.1 Chthoniobacteraceae bacterium
CCCGGCTCTACCTTCTTAATTTTTTAAGCGCCTTCCAGCGCTCGTCCAATAGATGATAGCGATCTCGTGATAACATTCACGCCATCAACTCGCTGACGCCCAGAATGTTGCAGCTTTTTCCATTTTGAAGACACGCCCTAAAGGCTGGACGCTAATGGAGTGCTCACACCTTTTTGCGGTCGATCCATTTCCGACCGTGCGCAAGGGCAGCGAGAGTTTGAGTGAGACGCGCGGTGCGGGTCTCTTCGCGCTTCGCGGTGGTAAGCCACACGAGGTATTCTCGCTGACAACTCGGCGATAACTTCGCAAAGCCTTCCGCGGCTTTCCGGTTTTTCTTTTGTGCAAGCGCGGCGGAAAAGAAATCCGGCACGGGCCACCGCTCGCGCCTTATTTTCGGCGCGGGCAGCACGTCACGGCGATCGTCGAGTTCCACGGCCTCGTGCAGCAGCGTTTCGAACGCGCGGCGATCGAGATCCTCAAGGGTGGTGATCCGGATGCTGAGGATATTTGTATTCCCCTCGCCGATCGGATTGAAAAGCCTTGCGGGATCGTTGAGCTCCGTGCCGCGAAAGAACACGATGCCGAGATGTTTTTTGCACGCACTGAGGCCACACACGAGTTTGCGGCCACTGAAGGTCAGAGTGTTCCACTTGATGGCTTCCTCGAGATCCGGTTCGCAACGCTGGATCCACTCCCGGACGCGCAACGTCAACGGTCGCGAGAAGTCGGGGGCCATCTCCAGCCATTCTTCCGGATCGCGAGTTTTAGGGCGGCTAACGTCCATCACAAGTGCTGAAGAGTGGGCCGATTGCCGCAACCGCGGGGTATTCAGCGGCGATTTCGTGAATGAATGAAGATGAGCAAATGGGGATGAGAACGCCTTTCATGGGATAGAGTGTGGTCTTTCCGGCGCGAACGAGGCGGACTCTGGTCAGCATTCGAAGAACTAGCAAAGGCTTTACAGGGAGGCAGGACGCTGGACCGGAGGCAAGCGGTCTGGAAAAACCCTGCAAATGCTGCTTTCAGGATGGACCGCCGCCGCGTAATCATGGTTCCCAACCCACTCTCTCCATATGCACGTTTTCGTCACTGGCGGCGCCGGTTACATCGGCAGTATCAACGTCGAGCAACTCCTCAATGCGGGGCACACGGTTACCGTTTTCGATAACCTCACCGAAGGCCACCGCGCCGCGGTCGATTCGCGCGCTACGCTCATCGTGGGCGATCTTCAGATTCGCTGCGATATCGAGGACGCGATGGAAAAAGTCCGTCCGGAGGCGGTGATGCACTTTGCGGCCAACGCGCTCGTGGGCGAATCGATGACGAACCCGAGCAAGTATTTCCGTAACAATGTAATGGCTGGGGTGAACTTGCTCGACGCCATGGTGGCCGTGGGTTGCAAGAAATTCGTCTTCAGCTCCACCTGCGCGACCTTCGGCATTCCCGACCGCGTGCCGATCGACGAAACGCTTCCGCAAAACCCGATCAACCCTTACGGCGAGTCAAAGCTCATGTTCGAGAAGGTGCTGCGCTGGTATGACGACATCCATGGGGTGAAACACGTGGCGTTGCGCTACTTCAACGCTGCCGGCGCGAGCGGCGCTTTTGGCGAAGATCATCGCATCGAGACCCATCTCATCCCGAATATCCTCAAGGTTGCGCTCGGGCAGAAAGAGCACGTCGAAATTTACGGCACCGATTACCCGACGCCCGATGGCACCTGCATCCGCGACTACATTCACATTATCGACCTGGCCTCTGCCCACATGCTGGCGCTCGGGTATCTCGATGGCGAGAAAAGCGCGAAGTTCAACCTTGGCACCGGCGGCGGAACGAGCGTGCGCGAAGTTATCGCTGCCTGCGAAGCCGTCAGTGGCAAGAAGATTGCCGTCGTGGAAAAACCGCGCCGCCCCGGTGACCCGCCGCGCCTCATCGCCGGCAGCGATCGCATCAAGAGTGAACTCGGTTGGGCGCCGAAGTTTCAGGACATCCGGGCCATCGTGGAGAGCGCGTGGAAGTGGCACGTTGCGCACCCGAGTGGCTACGGAGACTAACCGTCCGGCTGCTTGTAGAGCATAGCTCTCGATCGGTCCTGAAGACACCCGCTGTGGTGCCGGGCCCGTTCGGGAGCGGTGAGCCTTGACGCGTTGGTTCATCAAGGCGCGTGCATGGTTGCCTCCGTCCCCCCTGCACGGACGGAAATGAAGCCGGGTATCACTCTTTTTGAAGCTCAGGAGCCCGTTTTGGCTCTATGAAAATCAAAAACCTGGAATGGACGGAATGGAGGGGATGGGCAGTTCGGGGAAACGAAGAAATGGGCTTATTAATTCCGCGCCATGAACGAACTAAAAACCGGCGCAGCAGTCCAGGAAGCGGCCCCATCGAACAAAAATTCCGCGCCGCTCAAGTCGGGGGCGATGACCTCGGAGTTCTGGCTGATTGTCGCTTCGCTCACGATGTCGGCCACGCTCGATTACTTGGGCAAGCTGCCGACGCCATGGCTGGCGATTGCATCGATCGTGCTGCCGGTCGTGTTCGCGTCGCTCCGCACCTTGGCTAAGAACGAGCATGCAGGCCGGCTGCATGACTTTGCTCTTACGCTGCTGGAGGCACAGGAGGAACGGCTGAAGGGGATGGTGGGCGAAATCGTGACGTCGAGCGATGACCGCCCCACGGTTCAGGCGGGTGAGGAGGTTGGGAGATGAGGACTTTTGCCATGGCCCTCGCGATCATTGCCTTGGCGTTCGTATTTGAGGCCGGGTGCGTGCGACCGCGACAGGTTGCGCGAGAGGGCTTGCGGGCCGAGCGCTGGACCGAAGCCCGATGGCGGGTTGATGCCGAGCGGCCGGGGCAGCGCGGGGCGCACGCGACATTCAACGGCGAAGGGAGCGGCGCGAAGTGAAGGCGCCCGGGTTCATGGTTTTAGGCTTGGTATGCGCCGTCTATGCAGGCAGCGCCGTCGGGGAGCCGCGGACCATCGAGCGGTGGTCCGCGGTAGCCGCCGCCGCCTCTCCTGGCTGGCGAGGATGGATCGATCTGGCGAACGCCGCGACATTACCTGATCCACAGAGCCAAACGGTGTTAGTGTGGCTCGTGGTGGGGCTCGGGGGGATTGTGGTTGGGCTGGGTTCGCTGTCCGCGGCAGTGCTGGCGATTCTCGCGGTGCTCGATCGCATCAAGGGTCGGCGCGAGACGATGAGTTTGGACGGCCGCGTGGAGACTCGGGCAAGTAAGGATGGGCCAGACCGGATCGAGTTCGGCCTGCACGTGAAAGGCTTCGAAGATTTCCGCGCGGAAAGTCGTGCGGTGCGCGAGGAGTTGAAGGGAATGATCGAGGGCGTCTCGGCGAAGCTCGATCGCTACAGCTCGGACAACTACAAACGCCAGCGCGCAATGCACCGGGAGATCAACAACCAGCGCGAGGCGCTCGCGTTCCTCGCTGGTCAGCTCAGCGCTCGCGGCGACGAAACAGCGGCATCGCACCTGCGGGACCTCATTCGCGTGCGGAGTGAGGACGGGGAGGGCACGGAATGAACTCGCAATCTAACAAGCCATTTCAATTGGAGAAACTACATGACCACATCTCCCAATGCTCCGTTTGCTGCGGGGCTGCTGGATTTGCCCGCGGAAGAGCAGGCACGGATCGTCGAATGGTGCGAAACGCCGAAGCGTGCGAAGTGCGCGGGCGGGTTTGCCTTTGCACGGCAGCAACTCGCGGATCGGGGCACCGAGATTTCGTTGCGAGCGTTGCAGGACTTCTACTCGGCGTGGCAACTGCGCCGGGATGTAGAGCTGGCGCGTGTTGTGCAGGAGATGATACAGGCGGCGCAGCCTGGTTCGGCGAATACGCCGCGCGAGGCCGCAGAATCGCTGCTGCTTTTCCTCGCGCTGGCGAAGCGCGACGAAACGCTACTCAACGCGGCGGTGCGATCGATCGATTCGCGCCGTTCGCTCGAGGCGGCGCGGGAAAAAGTAGTGGTGCTGGCGAGCGAAAAGATCCTCGAGGTCGCCCGCGATCCGAAGACCCACGAAATCGCCGAGGAGCCGAAAATGAGCCGCGCGGAAAAGATCGCGGCGATTCGGAAGGCGTTCTTTGCGGACGTGGAAGCGGAGGTCGTGAACCTGCCGCCGCGCCCGAACGACCTCTTGCCGCTATGATCCACGCTCGCACCGATGGGCGCCGGAAATATGAATTGCAGGCGATGAATGCGGCGCGCAAGGAGCGTGTGCTCGTGCTTTTCTGGGCGCGCCGCTGCCGTAAGAGCACGACTCTTGGCTCCATCGCGTTCGATGATTTGTCGAAGCGCCCGGGACAGACGGTCATCGCCGCGAGCGCGTCGCTGCTACTCGGCACGGAGCTGGTGAACATGACGGTGTCGGCGGTCGAAGCGGCGGTGATCGTGCAGAATGAAGCTGCAGCCCAGCTCGACCTCTTCAAGCGGTGCGCCTTGGAAAAAGAACTCGATTTCCAATGTGCCGACGCCGGGACAGGCAAGGTTTATCGCGGCCTCACGGCGAAGGATTTCACCGATCTCTACAAATCCAAACGGCTGGAGATGAGGCTCTACTTCGATACCTGTGCCTCGTCTTACTCGCGTCAGCTTATCATCGCACCAATGCCGGCCACGGCGCGTGGTTGGCGCGGCACGGTGTTGCGCGATGAAGCGGCCTTCACGTCGGTGAACCTGGAAGCTGCGCTGCGCGAAGCGGTCGATCCCATCTTTCGCGATGTGCCGGACCTGCGGATGATCTACGCCTCGAACCTCGGCCGTGACGACCGTCACTCCTTCTTTACCATGACGCTGCCGCCGCCGGATAAGGAGTTCGAGGTGAAACCAGAGGGTAATTTCTATCACGGCGAAAACAAGGTTCTCGTTCACCGCGTGACGCTGGCGGATGCGTATGCAGCGGGCCACACGCTTTACGACAATGTGGGCCAGCCCATGTCGCTGACCGCGTTTCGCGGGGATCCAGCGAACAAGAGCCAGCTCGCATGCAACTACGATCTTACTCACATCGCGGGTGGAGCAGCCGCGATCGACCTCCTTGCTCTCCTCAGCGCCCAGCAGCGCGGCATCGGAACATGCACCTACGCATACATTGAAAACGACGCCGAGTATCAGCTCGCCCTGCTGGCGCTGAGGAAGCAACTGGGTAACGGCCCCGTTGGGGTGGGCTTCGATCCTGCAACCACCACACGCGAGACGAGCAATCCCTCAAGCCTTACCGTGACAGAGAGAATTGGTGGCGAGCGATTCGTGCGACTGGTGGTGGTGTGGAAGGAGAGGAAACCGCAGGTTGTGCGTGAACGGTTGCAGCAGCTCTTTCTCGCCATCCGCTCGCGCGAGCATGGCGGGCCGGCGCGGCGTTTCTGCCTTGCGGCGACGAGCGAACGTTACTTCGCTGAGGAAACGGCTGATGTCCTTGCACCGCTCGTGCCCACCGAACTGGTGATCGAAAGCGCGAGTGTGCGACCGGCAGGTTACGATGCTGCGGTTCCGTTCAAGACTTACCTCGGTGATCTCTATTCGACCGCGGTGAACGACAATCGCTATGCGCTGCCGCCGAGCGATTACTTGCGGCGTGATCAGCGGCTGACGACCAAAAATGCGGGACGCTATGAATGCAAACCCGATGGCGACGGAGCGCACGGCGATACCTTCGTAAGCGGCGCCTTGGCGGAATATGCGCTACTCGCACTCGAGACCGGGCACGCGTTTACTTTCAAACCAGGCGGCGAGATGGCTGCCGCTAAACGGGAAAGGAGCTGCTGGGGCGTATGACGGGAGCCACGTTGCTAATATCAGGAGCCGGGTGCCGCGCGGCGCTCTCTGTCGCAAAAGCGGGGCTGAAACCATCCGAGGGGCGTCGAGCCTCCGGCCCGACCGCAGGCAGGGCCTCGCAGGGGGCTAGTGCGCGATGCAAAGGCACTGAGAAGGGAGGCGCGCGATGAAAGCGACTCCGAAACCGGCGCCGGTGCTCACTGGTGGGACTACGGGCGGCGATCGTGCTCGGCAATGGAATCGCTGGCGGGAACGTTATAATCCGCTGCGCGGGCTGAACATCGCGCGCTGCGTCACGCTCTTGGAACAATATCAGCGCGGGGAGATGGCCGATCCGCAGTG
>JBGAGV010000003.1:0-374307 GCA_044226525.1 Chthoniobacteraceae bacterium
GTGGGCGTCATACCGAGTTACACACCTGAGTTGGAGAAAACCCTCGCATCGGTGAAGCGATGATGAACGGGCAAGGTGCGGTCATCCATGTTGATGTTGATGGCCACCGTTGCCCTTGCCGGGCGTGGCGTCGGGGATGAAGCCGAGGTCGCGCTTCAAGTCTTCCACACTGGCGGTCTCGGCGCGTGTGCCCTCGGGCGTTTCATACCAGCCGGGGTCTTTGTCGTAGCTCTCCAGGTGGTCGCGGATTTTGATGTTCGTATACATGCCGCCCATCGTGATGTAGTCGTGCGGCCCTTTCGCACCGATCATCGGCAGCGAGTTGCGCGGGACTTTCATCCCCATCTCACCCATGTCGCCCATGCCGGTTTCGCCCATCGTCATGTAGCCGGGGACCACCTTGTGGGCGCGCTTGTCGAAGCCCTCGCTGTTCACGCCGATGAGGTTCGGCAGGCCGTGGCCCATCTGCGTCATCACATGATGCGTCATGTGGCAGTGCATGGCCCAATCACCGGGATTGTCGGCGACGAACTCGACGGTGCGCGTGCTGCCCGTAGGGACGATGACGGTCGTCTCCGGCCAGCGCGCGCTTTCCGGGATGACTCCGCCATCAGTCTCCGTGACCCACCAATAGTGTCCGTGAAAGTGGATGCTGTGATGGTCCATCGCCGAGAGATTGCCGATGCGGATGCGCACGCGATCACCGGTCTTTGCGATGAGGGGCGCGGTGCCGGGAAAACTCTTCGCATTGAAGGTGAGCACGTTGAATTCGACCATCTCATTCGGGTCAGGCCGCATCGTGCCGGGGACGATTTTCCACTCGCTGAGCATATAGACGAAATCGCGGTCGGGCCGTGGTCCCTTCGGCTCGCGCGGGTGGATGACGATGACGCCCAACATGCCGAGCGCCATCTGCGTCATCTCGTCGTGATGCGCGTGATACATGAAGGTGCCGTGCTGCCAGACCGTGAACTCGTATTTGAACGTCTCGCCCGGCTGGATGGCCTTTTGCGTGAGGCCACCCACGCCATCCATGCCGTTTGGCAGAACGATGCCGTGCCAGTGAACGGCGGTCGCCTCCGGCAGCTTGTTCGTCACGTAGATGCGCACGCGATCGCCTTCGACAATCTCGATCGTCGGGCCGTGAACCTGCCCATTGAAGCCCCAGCAATGCGCCTTGAGGCCGGGCGCAAATTCGTGGTCGCGCACTTCCTCGCAGATCATGTGAAAGACCTTCACGCCATCCACGAGCTTCCACGGCATCGTCGAGCCGTTGAGCGTGACGGTAGGCGTGTAGTGTTTGCCCGGCTCGCCCGGCTCCGGGTACGGCGGGCGCGTCCACACGGGTGGCGTGATCCTGCCGTCGGCAGGTTTTGACTTGGCGCTGGCGCGCGCATCTTGTGCGCTCGCGCCGAGCGGAATGGTGGCGGCACCAGCAAGAGCGGCGGCACCGGTGATTAGTTCACGTCGAGTGATCATGATGTGTGGTCGGTTGAGTTATTTTCCCGCGGTCTTGGTTTTCGCCGGCGTGCGCGCACGAAGACTTCCGCCGACCGCGCGCTCGAGTTCTGCGCGCGTGATCCAGTAGTCACGGAGCACTTCGATGGCCTTGTGTTCGGTTTCGATTTGCTCAGCGCGCGTGGCGAACAGCTCGTAATTGCCGACCAACATTCCGTTGTAGTGCAGCAGCATCCCGGCGGTGACGGCGCTGCGCGTCGGCACAACCTCGTTTTGGTAAAAACTCGCGGCTTCACGTTGCGCGGCGAGTTTGTCGTGAAGCGCGCGCACGTCGGCGCGGATGCCGATGGCGAGTGCTTCCAGTTTTCGCTCGGCGCGGCGCAATTCGGCTTCGCCCTTGGCGATGCGCGCCTGGCCTTGATTGAAGAGCGGCAGTTCCAATCGCAGCGTCGGCCCGGTCACATTTGTGCGGTCGGGATCACGTTCGGTATCCACGCCGAACTCCAGCGCGCCGATGTAGCGATAAGTCTTTGTGAGTCCGAGCGCGCGGACGATCCCCGCAAGATCCGAGTGCGCTGCGGCAAGGTCGAGGCGCTGGGCCACGGCCAGCGATTCGAGACCATGCAGCGCGACATCACCCTCCGGGAGCGACGGAAGCCCGCCCGCGATGGTCCACGCGGTATCGCCACCCCACAGACTGAGAAGGCGATTGAGTTTCTCGCGATGCTCACGCTGCTGGCTCTCGGCCATCGCGAGATCGAGCCGCGCACCGTTGTAGGTCGCTTGCTGCCGCGCGAGGGCGAGGTCGTTGATATTGCCCGCCTCGTGCTGACGCTGTGAGAGATCGAGCGCGGCGTTGTTGATTTCCGCGATGGTCTTGCGATGCGCGAGCAGCGCGTCATCGGCTTGAAGTTCATACACCGCCGTCTTCACCTCGGCGACGAGGCGCACTGTTTCATCCGCCACGCGGAGTTGCGCAGCCGCGAGTTGATCGGCGGCGACACGCTTGCGCAGCGGACGCATCAGCAAGTCGAGGAGATCGAACGCGGCGGCTTCCTGCCAATTCGAGCCGGACGGCGCGCGGTCAGGGAAGCGCACGCTCAAATCCACGCTCGGATTCTTCCACATGCTTGCCTCGCGCAAGTCAGCAGCGGACACGCCCACATCCTCAAACGTGGCGAGAAACTCGCGATTGTTGAGCAGCGCAATCTGCACCGCACTGTTCACCGTCAGCGGCTTCTTCAAAAGCGCGCGCACGTCCGCGAGCGCCTGCTCGCGTGCAGCGGCGTCTTGCTGCCAACGCACGGTTAGACCGGTGCGTTCCTTCACTGCCTTCTCGACCGGGCGCGATGGTGGTTCCTTCGGGCTTCCCGCAAACGCGGGCAGCGCGAGCGCGGCGATGATGGCGAAAATGGGTTTAGTGGTGGTCATGTTTCATCTCCGGTTTGGCGTCGGTCTTCGGTGCGTCCTCTGGCGTGCCCGATACGGGGCCGTAGGCGTCCCATTTCTCCTGCTCCTTTTGCGCGGCGGAGAGCAGAGTGTGGGATTTGCGTGTCGTGTCGTCCGCACGCAGCGAGGTCTGCCGCGCGACCCGCGCGCCCTCCGGTGCATCGGGACTGGCGGGATGGTTTGCCGTGAGCGGCGGCGGCGCGGTCGCGCAGCCCGCGAGCACCGCGGCGGTGAGGAAGGTGAGAAGTCGAGTCATGGCGGTGCGTGATGAAGGCCGCTCGATGCCGAGGCACCGAGCGGCCACTCATCGGAGGCGCTATTTCTTTTTCGCCGGCGCGTCCTTCACCATCTTGACGTATTTGCCCGGGTCTTTGTTGAAGTCCTTGATGCAGGACTTGCAGCAGAGCCACACGTCGGTGCCGTCGTGTGTGACTTTCACGGGCTTGCCGTGCTCGCCGAGTTTTTCGTCGGACACGACGCACTTGGTGAGCGGGTAGTTTTTCGGCACGCCGGTTTCGGCGTGAACAGTAGCGACGAGGCCGAACGCGGCGGCCACGGCGAGGAGCAGACTGAGTTTGATCGATTTCATGTAGATGTTTTTGATTTGCCTGTGAGATGGACCGGCGAAGTGCGCAGGCAGCACGAAAGCCGGAAGAGTTCAGGGCACGCGAAGGCGCGACCTGGAGAGGTCAGGAAACGACGGCACGGAAACCCGCGAACGCGGGCGGCGCGTCGTTAGACCACGAAGGGAGGAGCGTGGCTGAGGAGGCTACGCTGGAGCACAGATTCCGCGAAGGAGATACATCGTGGAGGTCCGTGATCGAAGACAAACACCGTGCGCAGCGACTCCGTCTGCTGCGCGGCGAGCATCTGCACCAACGCAAATACCTGAATCTCGAACTTCGAGGCGTCGAACTTCACCTCGGCCTTGGCCGTGAGCGGCACCACCCGGAGCGTCTTGCAGCATTCGCCCGTATCGCCCTTCTCCCCCGGCGCGTCGTGATGATGCGTCGTTCCGCCGTGACAATGTGAGTGCTCGCTCTCCGCAGCCTCCGTCCGCTCCATCAAACCCAGCGCGCAATGATTTGAGATCACGAGCCACGCAAACATCATGATCGCGACCACTGGGACGCGAATCAGAATATGGTGGCGAAAGGCTCTCACGGCACCGGCCAGAGTGAGCGCAGCCCCTTGTCGGTCAAGTGCAACTTTCAGCGGAAGCGGTGTATTCACAGCCAGCGCGAGAGCCTCTCCCGCAAAAACTGGCGCGCGCGATACAGCTTGTTCTCCACCGCCTTCACGGAACACCCGAGCACCTGCGCGATGTCGGCGTAGGCCACGTCTTCGTATTCGTAGAGCACGGTCGCCGTTCGCTGGTCGTCCGGCAGTTCCTGAATCGCGTCCCGCACGGCGTCGGCGAGTTCGTGACCCGCGGCGTCCTGCGCTGGCGTCCGCGATTTATCAGGAAGCTGATCGCCGAGCGTCGTGTCGGATTGAGCGGAAGTTTGAGTCTCTATCGACACGGTCGGATGCCGCGATTTCCAGCGCGCATGATTGCGGCAGAGATTGCCCGCGATGGTGTAGAGCCAGGTCGAAAACTTTCCGCGCGCATCGTATTTCGCGCGGTGCTCATAGACGCGCACGAACGTCTCCTGCGCGAGATCGAGGGCGTCTTCTTCGCTCACCGTGTAGCGGTAGAGGAAGCGCACCACGGGCTGTTGCCAGCGCGTCATCAGCTCGTTCAAGGCAAGGTCATCGCCATCCCGCAGCCGCAGCATCGCGTCCGTGTCGGCGTCCGGGGCGGCCTCAGTCATGTGCGTGAACGGCAGCGGTCGGCGCGTGCGGTGTGCCCGGCTGAAGCACCTGCATTTTCAAAAGCTCGATGTAGCGGGCACCCTGCTCGGGCGGCATCACCGCCGCGACGGCGTAAATGTGCGTGAGCATCTCGCGCCGGCACTCGATCTGGATCTCGGCGCTGTCGCGGAGCAGCCGCTCCATCTCCGGCGTGAATTCGTGCTGCGTCGCGATAAGCCGATCGAGCTGCGTGTTGTTGTCGGCGATCTTACGGCACATCGCCATGCAGCGCGGCTCGTAGGCGGAGTGCAGTTGCTCGACCTGCTTCGTTTGCTCGGGACTGAGGTGAAACTCGGTGGCGAGCCAGCTCAATTCATCATGCACCGAAGCCATCTGTCGCGTCGGCTGAGTCACCGCGCGAAAGCAGACGAAGTAAGTCGCCGCACCCAATGCAAGCGCAGCCAGAAGGATGACAAGAGCGCGTTTCATTTGGCGGAGGCGAGGTTCACTTGCAGGTATGGATCAATCGACTGCACGTAGTGCTGCGCGAGTGCGGCCCGGTTCCGTTCATTCGTCGAAGCACCGTTGAGATTCCCCAAACCGGCGCCCACTGCGACGACCACCGCCGCAGTCGCGGCTGCGAGTTGCCAGGCCGTCCGGGACGGAAAGAGCCAGCTCAAAAAGCCAGCCCACCCCGTCGCCTCGCGCGCTTCCTCTCGCTCACGAATCCGCGCCCACACGTCAGCGTGAAAGCGGTTCGGAATCGTCGGCTCGTCCTTCCAAGCCCGGAGTCTTTCGCGGAGCGGATCGTTGGCATTCATAGGTTTTGGTTCGTTGCGACCAATGCCGGGCGACTTTGGGGCCACCCGGCACTGACCTGATTGTGGTGAGGCTGCGTTACCGGCAGGCCATGCGGCAAGCGAGCGTGTCCTTAATCGCCTTGGTGCAGGCGACGAACGCCGGACCGCCGGCCTTCGGGTTCTGATTCACAGCCATGCTCTTGCACTTCACCGCGACCGCAGCCGGAACTTCGCGCGTATGCGCCGGACGAGCATTGGGCACAGCGCCATACAGCGGGCCGTAAGGACCAGCCGGGCCGGCGAGGAGAGTCGTCGCGCCCAAGGCCATCGCGGCCACCGTGGTGAGAGTCAGTTTAGTCAGCGTTTTCATTTTCGTGTGAGGTTTGAGGTTTCGTTTCTGTTTCTTGCGGGCTCGTTTCTTTCACTCACCCGCAATCCCTCACACACCGACTACCTCGATAACCCTCACAGAAATTGTTGAAGGATACCCAAGGCACAAAACTCGCCCCGCTTGCCAACCGGACCGCCCGCCGTTTCGCCAGTGCGGCTCTAAGGCTGCTGGCTACACGCATCCGCTTGCGATCAAGCAATGCAGGAAATCGGCATCAAGACACGCGCAAATGATCAAACAAAACCTCGGAGGTGGTAAACCCGGTGGTAAACCCGGCGGGAAAAAATGGGACGGAAACTGGCGGAGTCTGGCGGACTCAACGCACGCTCTGGAACGCGGGTTTTCAGAGAAAAGCACCCGTTTGGCGGAACGTGTCGGAGCTAGGCGGGATGAGGCGAAATGCACTGTTTTTCGTTCGGGACGAAGAGGCCGCGGGTTCGAATCCCGCCAGCCCGACCACCTTTGACGGAAGGGGGGGCGGATGCAGGGGAGCTAAGGTCACCAGGCAGGGGGCCGACGCGCTTTTCAAACGAGTCGGGCCCTCGAGGAATTACGACGCGCCGACCATGCGCACGTAGCCGCCAGCTGAGGCTGGGTGGCTGTAGCACCCGCATACAACTGAAGAGCTATAGGCCGTTTCACCCCGCGAGGTGAAGCTCGCTGCGCTATGAAACACCTGCTCAGCACCATCGCGAAAACTTTTTCTCGTCACTCAGCGAACGTCCGCGGCCGCGAGTTCAACGACAATCTCGAACGTCTCGAAAGCCGCATCGCACCGGCGGTCGTCCTCAGCATCGTCGATCTCGACGGGGACGGCGCGGCTGACGACATCCGCATCGTCGGCGACAGCCACAAGAACATCGTGACGATCGACGACAATGGTGCCGACACGTTGACCATCAGCATCGACGCCGATGGCAACGGCGACACCACCGGCAAACACGACCTCGCACCCACTCCGTTCACCTTCAGCAGTGGCAGCGTAGCCGTCGAGGTGAAGCTGGGCGGCGGCAACGATGTGCTCAACTACACCGTGAAGGGTAACCTGAGCGCGAGCACGCGCCTGCTGACGGCCGACCTCGGCGCAGGCAATAACACCTTCACCTTCTCCACCGGCACCTTCGACGTGTTCAACACTTCGCGGGTTGGCCTCGACATCACCGGCAGCACCAAGACGGACACGGTCACGATCGATTTCGATGAAGTGCGCAAGAGTGTGGTCACGGTCAGCCTCAACCTCGGGAAAGGAAACGATACGGCGGGGGTGGACTTCGACCGAATCGACGACGGAAGTTCGGTGGACGTCGTGGCCGATCTCGGCTCGGGCACCAATACCATCACGCTCGACCTCCAGGAGGTCGGTTTTGGGGATCGGGGCACGGTTAACGCAGATGTCACCGGCGGGTCCGGCAAGGACACCGTCACCCTCAACCTGCACGACGATATCGGCGACGGCACCAAGGCCTCGTCGGTGAGCTTCAAAGCCGACCTGGGAGGAGGCAATGACGTCTTCACCGGCAATCTCGACTATGCTGGCTACGTCTTCCGCGTGGACGACCATTCCGTGGCCTCGATCGTGGTCAAGGGCGGCACGGGCAACGACAGCCTGAGCGTCAAAGGCGCAGGGGCCACCGGCACGATCCGCCTCGACCCCGACTCTCATCTTTCGATCGATCTCCAGGGCGGCGCAGGGAACGATACCGTCAGCGTGGATCTGGGCAAAACGGACGCCGTGGAGTTGATCGGCGAACTGCGGGTGCGGATCGACGGGGGGCTCGGCAAGGATGTGCTGGCCGCCTTGGTGGCCCACAACGCGAACTCGACGGGTCACTATGACCTCGCGGTGCTCGGCGGCCAAGGCGACGACCAGGCTACGTTCCTGGTGAACAGCAATGTCGGCACGCCCACGTTTGGCCCGACCGGCAAGGCCCTGTTCGACGGCGGGCTCGGCCAGGACATCCTCACCAACGGAAGCAAGCCGCTCTCCACGGTCACCGGGTTTGAGCAGATCATCTAAGCCCGGGCGAAACGCCAATGTTCTGGACGGATGGCCACGGCTCTTTCTCGTAATTTTCCACCCTAGGCTCCCCTACCCGCTTGTGCGATGCGTCCGGGCAGCTTCAGCCGCGGAGCGATAGCGATCCAACGCTGGAGTGCGCAGATGGCGTAGAAAGCCCAGACGCGCAGGCGCAAGCCGAGGCCAAGGTTGGTGTTGCCGGCCACGAGATTGTTCACGGCGGCTTCCATCCGCGCCGAAGGGCACGGGGTCATGAAGACCTCGAAGCTGTGGTTGTCGTAGAACATGCGAATCATGTTCAGGAAGACCTTGCACATCTTGCCCACTTCGCGCGTGTAACGGTCCTGGACCCGAGCGATGAGGGGCGTGCCGGCGCGATCGGCAGCGATTGTTTCCTGGGCCGCGAGATAGCCCGACTTGATCGCAAGCATGACGCCGGAGGAGAAAATGGGATCGATGAATCCCGCGGCATCTCCCACGAGCAGCCAGCGCGGTCCGGCATTCCGCAAATGGCGATAGGTGTAATCTCCGGCGAAGTAGAAGTCGCTCGCTCGCGTCGCGCCCGCCATGCGGCGCTGGAGTTCAGGCGTGGTCGCCACGACCTGCTCGAAAAATTCTTCCGGCTTGAGCCCGCTGGCGCGGAAATGGTCGAGCGTTTGCACGAGGCCGATGGACGTTTTCTCCGCATCGAGCGGAATCATCCAGAACCACCCGAAATCCAGCCGCACCACGGTGATGTGTCCGTGGTCCGGAGGATCGTTGCGCCGCACGCCTCGGAAGTGCGCGAAGGTCGCAAACTTCTTCGGCAAACCGAGATCGGTTTTGGGAAGTTGCATCTGCTTCCCAAGGAACGCGTCTCGTCCGCTGGCGTCGAAAAGCCAGCGCGCGGTCAACTCCTCGGTGGCGCCATCGCGCACGCAGGTTACTTTCACTCCGTCATCGGCAAGTTCCGCGGACTTCACCTGCGCCGCCTGCCAGACTTCGCACCCGGACTCCGCCGCATGATCGAGCAGCAACTGATCGAAGCGGGCACGCTCGACCTGAAAAGTCTGCGCATAGTCGGGATGAAGGTAGCGAGCGAAGAGGACGCGAATCGATGCGGTTGAATCCCCGGTGACAAATTCGGCGCCGAGCTTCGGCATGAAATCGCTGCGCTCCAGCTTCGGCCATACGCCGATGGCACGGAGCTCTTCGTTTCCAAAAGGAATGAGCGATTCGCCGACGTGAAAGCGCGGGAAGCGCTCGCGTTCGAGAATCAGCACTCGTTTCCCAGCCCGCGCCAGCGCGCTGCCCGCGGTCGAGCCGCCCGGCCCACCGCCGATGATGATGGCGTCGTAGTTCATGCAGTGGGGCCGGTCAGGAATGCGCGGGTTCCGGCAGCACGTCCATCGCACTCCGCTCGCGGAAGAGCGTAAGCAGCGGGCCCGTCAGCGCCGTGGTGACAAGTGCCATGATGACGAGCATGGTGAAGATGCGCGGCGAGAGAATCCCGAGGTCGTAACCGATATTCAGCGCGATGAGTTCCATCAGCCCCCGGGTATTCATAAGCGCACCGAGTTGCAGCGACTCGCTCCACTTCATCCCGGTCAGCCGGGCCGTGACGGCACTGCCACCGAGTTTCCCCAGCGTGGCGACGGTAACGATCCCTAGACACGTCAGCCAGTCCGGCCATCCGCTGAGCAGGCCGACCTGCGTGCGCAAGCCGGTGAAGGCGAAAAACAGCGGGAGCAGCAGGACCGAACTGAAATTCTCGACACGCACGGCCAGCTTTTTGCGCAGGCCGGCGATGTCCGGCATGATCGTCCCGGCCAGGAACGCACCGAACAGTGCATGAATGCCGATCACTTCGGTGCAAAACGCCGCGGCGAGCACGACGCAGGTCGTCACCGCCAGCGTGCCGGCGGAAGGCTCGTCCCGCATCAGCCGCGATTCACCCAGCAGCCGGGGCAGGAGCGGTTTCACGATCCAGATTATCACCACGACGAAAAGCAGCACAAACAGCAGATTGACTCCGGCGCCCGCGAGGCTGGACGCGTTCGCAATCGCGACGACGAACGCGAGCAGGCTCCAAGCGGTCACATCGTCCACCGCCGCGCACGTGATCGCCGTGCTGCCGAGGAAAGTCCGGGTGAGTCCCCTCTCCTGCAAAATACGCGCGAGAACCGGAAAGGCGGTGATGCTCATCGAAATCCCCATGAACAGCGCAAACGCAGTGAAGTGGGTGCCCGGCCCCGCGAACTGGCGATAGAGAAACCACGCCAGCACCACCCCGAGAAAATAGGGAAACACGATGCTCGCGTGACTGACCACAACAGCGGTTTGCGCCTTCTCCCGCACATGCCGGATGTCCAGTTCCATACCCACGGCAAACATGAACAGGCAGACGCCGATCTGTGCAAACAGGCGGAGCGCATCGAGCGAAGAGACAGGGAAGACGAACCCGAAAGCATCAGGCGCAAGCATTCCGAACAGCGATGGCCCGAGCAAAATCCCCGCCACCATCTCTCCCACCACCGCCGGTTGCCCTGCGGCTTTAAATAGCCCGCCAACCACGCGCGAAGCGGCGATGATGACCAGCAGTTGCAGGAACAAATGACTTAGCGGGTGTTTCAGGTTTTGCTCCAACCCGCCGAGCATCGACGCGCCGGGAGGCGCATGCGATGCGGCCTGCGCCATCTTCGGCACCGCCGGGGCTCCCTCCGGCGGTGGTAATTTCGAACCCTCGTGCAACAAGCCGAGGATTGGCAAAATCACCAGCGTGAGAATCGTGACGTAGAGAAGCGAAGTGCGCTTCATTTGCTCTCCACAAGCGAGCTCGAGCCGGCCTCCTCCAGCGGTTCACCGTATGGAAGATCATCCGGCAGCGACACGAACTCACGAATCCACGACCAGAGCTGCGTGAAGTCCTTGTTCACATCGCCGGAGAGGCAGTCGGTGATCAAGCCGCCCGCTTCCGGGTGCGCCTTGATGACCTCGCGAAACGAGAAGGCGGGATCGTAAAACGCGTAGACGAGCTTGCGCATGTTTTCGACACCCTGGCGAATCGTGGCGCCGTATTCGGCAAAGCGCGCGGGTGACAGGTCACCCGCCACGAGTCCTTCATGCACCGCCTCCGCCGCGAGGTGGCCGCTCTTCAGCGCGAGCATGACGCCGCTGCTGAAGACCGGATCGAGAAAGGCCAGCGCGTCGCCCACCAGCAGCAAGCCCGGCGCGGAGCAGTAACGGGAATGCCGGCTGTATTCGCTCGTAATGAAATACTCTCCCGTCGATTGACCGCTCGCGAGATGGTTCTTGATCCACTGGTTCTCCTCGACCTCGCGATGAAAGATATCCTTCGGATCTTTCACCCCATCACGCGTGAGATACTTGCCTTCCGCCACCACGCCGACACTCACCATGTCGTCGTGCTGCGGAATGTGCCAGAACCAGCCCTTGTCCGGCACGTAAGCCACCGTCGTCGCGCCCTCGTCGATGTCCGCTTCGCGCCGGGACCCTTTGTAATAGGTCCACACGGCGATCTTGTTGAGATAGGGATCGCGCATCCGCCATCCGCGTTTGTTGGCGGTGAAAGCTTCCTTGCCCGTGCAATCAAGCACGATGGGTGCGCGCACTTCGTAAGTGCGCCCGGTCGCGCGGTCGGTCGCTTCCACGCCGACGACTTTCTCACCTTCCATCAGCAACCGGTTCACCGTCGTCTCCTCGCGCACTTCCGCGCCTTTTTCCCGCGCGTTGTCGAGCAGCATCTGGTCGAACTCCGAGCGCAGCACCTGCCACGTTTGCGCCACGGTTTCGCGGTCGTAGCGATTGAAGAAATAGAAAGGCTGCGAGCGGCGGCCGTCGGGCTGCACGAACGTCACGCTGTATTTCTTCACGAAATGCGAGCGCTTCATCTTTGGAATCATCCCCAGGCGCTCAAGCGGGCCAAAGGTGAAGGGAATCAGCGATTCGCCAATGTGGTAGCGCGGAAATTTCTCGCGCTCGATCACGAGAACCCGGTGGCCGTATTCAGCAAGAATGGCGGAAGCGCAGGAGCCAGCGGGGCCGCCGCCGATGAGGATAGCGTCGTAGTCGTGAAGCATGATCGGAATTTCCGACCACGTCTAAGGGCTGAAACCTGATCGCAGAAATAGAAGGTTAGCATCACTCTTATACCGAATGGACATAAGCACCCGCTCCCCCGCCGAGATTTTCCAGACGAAGCTTCAGGGTCGCGTCACGCGCAGGCGCACGAAACGTTTGCCACTGGCGCCGGCTGGCAGGGTGGCTTTGATCTGCTGGGTCGTGCCGTTGTCGCTCTCCACGGCCGTGGTGACACCGAGACTGCTCCAGTCATTGGCCTGGAGAGTGTCACTCCATTCGACGACCGCCGTCACATCTGACGCCGCTTTGTTCCACGTATAGGTAAATTCGAGATTCGATCCGTTCCGCGTCGTCGAAGCGGGCCACGCGTTGGCCGCGTTCGGATTGGTGGCACAGGTGTATTCGAGGAGATTAGGGATGCCGTCGCCGTCCTTGTCCGCAGTGTCCGCATAAGCGCCGGTGCCGTCGCTGGTGCCGAACTGCGTCTGGCGCCAAGTGTCGATGGGAGCGAGGACGGTGATGCTGACCAGAGCGCTGTTGCGCTGACCACTGAACCACTGCACGGGCGTCGTGGTGAGTTGAGTAATATCCGTCTGGGTAAGCGCGGCGTTGAAGACCGCGAGGTCGGCGAGGGAGCCGTTGAACCAACGGTCGAGCAAACTCGTGGAGTTCGCCCCTCCCCACTTCACGGGATAAGTGTTGGTGAAATCGAGGCTGAACGCATTGTCGCTGCCGGCGAGGACGCCATCGACATAAAGCGAGATCGTAGTGCCGCTGCGCACGACGGCAAAGTGATGCCACGCTGCGGTGGTCACGTTCGCCTGAGTGATCGCAATATCCTGCACGTTGGCGCTGTTGAAGTTCGCAAGGGTCAGCGTGGTGGTCGAACTGTAGAAGGCGAGGACGAGCGAACTGGAACCAAACCCGGCCGAGCCGCCGAAGTGCGCGATGACGTCGAGATTGGTCGCGGCGTTGCGTTTGAACCACCCGGCAAGCGTCCAGTCGGCGTTTTTGAGATCGAGTTCCGTCGTGGTGAAAATACGATCGAGGCGGGCGGCTCCAGCCGCGCCGTTTTCCGTGAAAGCAAGACTCTTCGTAAAACCGGTGAGCGGCGAGTCGGCGGCAAACGTCGCGGCTCCGGTGCCCTGCACGTTCAACGTGCCGTCGCGGCCCTGAGCGCTGCTGTCGGTCACATCGCTGTTTTGAAAGGCGTAGTTCAGCAGCGTCCGCTCATCGCGCGTGGTATCGATCACGGTGTAGGTAAAGCGCGCGGCGCCGCTGTAGCCGGCGGCGGGGGTGAAGCGCGCGGTGTGACCGTCGGCGAGCAGGGCCACCGTTCCGTTCAGCGCGTTGCCGACCTGGAATCGGAGACCGGAGAGCGGAGTTTCGACATCACTGGCGAGAGGTTGCAGATCGATGTCAATCGGCACTCCCTGCGGCGTGCTCAGCGTGCTCGCATTCGCCACCGGTGCGTAGGTGACATCGACACGCGCGGTGAGGCTGGTGCGGGAAAGACCGTTCGCATCGGTTGCGACAGCCCTGAGGTCATGCGGCCCACCGCCGAGCATCCGCGTGATGGTGTAAGGAGAACTGGAAGTCGTGCCGAGAAACGTGGCTCCGTCGTAAAAGGCCACGCTGGTCACCGCGCCATCGGTCGCCACGGCGTCGGCGGTGATGGCCACGAGGCCGGCGCGCAACATGAGAGTGCCGTCAGCGGGCGCACTGAGGTTCACCTCAGGCGGGGTATGGCCATAGACGAGACTGAGTTGTGGGCGGCTGGCCACGGTGGAGTTCTGCCGCGAACCGTAGGTGACGTAGCCATCGCCCGTCTGCGTGGTGCCATAAACCTTGAAGGACACCGGTCCGCTCGCCGGCAGCGCACTGGTAACATCCGCGCTGCTTGTGGCGAGGGCGACGGGCGTCCAGGTGCGCAACACTGCACCTGCCGCTGGTTTGTTGTTCCACGTGATCCCGGTTTCCGTCCACGAATTGTCATCTACCTTCGCCACGCCATGCACGCCGGGCGTCGAAGCGGTGAGACAGGCCAGCTTCAACGTGCCGCCGAGAAAAAGGCCTGCGGTGGTGGGCACGTCGAAGCGCAGGAAGGCTTCACGATTAAATCCCGTGCCGCTCTTTTTGACCACGAGAGAGGTCTGCGTGCCAAAGTTGGAGTTCACCGCGGCTGCATCGTCATAGACATAGCTATCGGCCACGGGTGTGAGATTCACGATCTGCGGCGAGAGCTTGTAAAAGCGGGCTTCGAAAGTTTTGCCGTTCGCGCCGGACGTGCTGACGCTCATAAGGATGCTCGGCGAGCTTTGCGAAACCGTAACGCCCGCATCCGAGCTGGCGAGTGTGCCGCCGTTCAGCGCGATTTGCAGGTCGATAGTGGCCGTGTTGAGCTGCGTCGGATCGCTCACGCTTACGGTGATGAAGGCGCCGTCGTCCCGCACGAGCACGCTGGCTTTTTTGTTGGAAGTGATTCCGCCGATGGTCTGCGTGGTGTCGGTCCAAAAATTCGCCGCGGTGATGCCCAGCGTGGTTTCAGTCACAGCCTGCACGTTCCCGTTGTTGGCCAGGACGGAGACCTGCGGAGCCGCGGCGTAGTTGGCCGTGTGCATGGCGCTCCGACCGGGCAGGAGGACGTATTGATAAGTCGCGTTGGTCGGGCTGCTGCCATGCTCGAAAGTGAGGCGCAGATAGTTCCGGGTGACGGGCGTGGTGGAGGCGCCGTCGTCGATGTCGCTGAGCGCTCCGGTGCGAGCCTCGCGCACGCCCTTGAGCATGGGCGTGGTCGGAAAGAAGTAGCCAATATCGGAGCCTTGGACATTTCCGGCAAGGTGCGCCCAACTCACCCCGCTCATCGTTTCCGTCCAGCCGAGCGCAGTGGATTTCGCCGTGCCATTGACGGTGAAGACGTTGTTGCCGGCCGCATTGATTTTTCGCTGCTCCACGGTGGTCTCGATCGGGCGCGAGTCCGTGCTGGTGATGCCGGCGCCGAGACAGACGATCTCGTCGTCGAACATGAACCACGACTTCTTTCCCGTGAGCGTGACGCCGACGCCTTTGAACTGCATGCCCGCGGCCCCGAAACGTCCGAGCGTGGCTCCGCCCACCCACGAGTGCGGCGAAAGCGTGGTCTGCCCCTGAGCCCGCGGCCCGAGGCTGTTGCTGGTGTGCGGGAGCTTGCTGAGCGTGACATCCGCGGTGACACCCGGCAGCCGATACGCGTCCACCGTGAAGGCATAGGAATCCGCGAAGGCCTCCAGGTCTCCGTTGTAGAGCGTCGTCTGACCATCGCCGGTGAACCAGCCGTGGAGATTCTCGCCGTTGATCGATTCAAAATTCGCGATGCGCGAGGAACACATCGTGAGGCCAAATCCGTAACCCGCACCGAGGTGCACCATGCGATCCATTTCGCCAAAGCTGTAATGCGCGAGCAACTCGCCGCGCGGCGCGATGCCGCTGTCATTCATGAGCGACTTCGCCAGCGCGAGGGTGGGCAAGCCGCGCCCGGAAACAAAGTCACGCGTGTAATCCGCCAGGGCCCATTCCTTGATCATGCGCTTCATGCGTAGCGCGTCCGATGCAGGGGCAAACTGCGCGATTTGCAGGATGGAATCCATGATGGAGTGCCCGGTGGCGGAGGGATTCGAACTGCGACCGGCTTCGCGCCCCCGCACAAGATCCCACGCCGCGCCATTGTAGATGATGGGCTCATACGAATCGAAAATCCAGCGGTAGAGATTTGACTGCGCCGGGTCCGTAATGGCCCACGTAGAGCCGCTCAGCCAATTTAGAATTGGCGCCATCGTGCCGATGAGGCTCGCACCATAGCCCGCGGTGTAAGGATGCACATCGTGCTGAATGAAACTGCCGTCGGCATAAAAGCCGTCACTCGTCGTCACATACGGAAACACCGCGCTGAAAGCATCGCGGCAGAGCACGAGTTTGGCGCTGCTTTTCACAAGGCAACCGCGCACCCCGACCACGCGCGCTTTCCAAACCTTATTTGCCTGCGTCATGTCCGGCGTGGGTGTCTGGTGCTCCACGGCGTTCATGTAATTCGTGATCTGCGTGGGCGTGAGCTGATCGTAAAGGAGCACACCGATATCGGTGAGCTGAAGGGGCGATCCGATCTCCCAATCCCACCAGTTCCCATATTGCGCCGTGGCCGCGCCGTAACGATTCGCATTCATCCAATCCAATCCGCCGACAACATCCGCGAGCAACGAAGCATTGCCTTGGAGCGAACAGCCCGAGGTAGCATAGGCTAGGGCCATGGCCCGCAGCCGGGTATAATTGCTCGTCACCTGCGCAGAATCCGTCGCGCTCGCCAGGTCGCTCCACAGGAAGGTCCGCGCGGGCGATTTGTCCATCGACGACCAGTTCGAATTCGCCGCGCTGGCGATGGAAGCCAGCTTCGACGCCACATCCGGATCGCCCGTGTCGTAGCCCGCCCCGACGATGATATCCTTCCACTTGAGTCGCAGCGTATCGTATTCGTCCGCACGGACGAAGGCAGCGAGCAGGAGCAGAAAAAGCGCGAGGCGGAACATTGGGGGAGCGCGACGCTAGCACACGAAAAGGCGCATCCAAGCCCCGAGCGTGGCGGCGCCAGTCCGAGGAAAATGTCGGTGCTATCGGGCAGTGAGGTGCTTCATGAGAAGCTCCTGCATCGTTGCGACTGGCTGGCCATCGAAGGGATGATGCACTTCGCACGTCACCCCGAGCGGGGTGAGAGTGTCTTGCAGCATGAGCCCGAGCACCGCGCTGTGCGTGGGGTCTTTTTGCGGCTGGCCTTTCACCGGGGGCTGGTCGTCCTTCGTGAAGGCGAGATAAGCCGGCGGATCGTCGGGGGACGCGTGGGACAGGGGCGACCACGCGCGGAGGTCGGCGAGGTGTTTCTCGCGATTCGCAAGAAAGGGAGCGAAGGTTTCCTGGCGTGTCCTGCCGACATAGCCAAACGCGTGTCCGCCGTATTCGCTATTGGGAATCCATGCGGCGAGTTGCTGCGGATCGAGTGAAGGCTGGGGCGCTTTCGTGACGGTGAAGAGAACGCGCGTGGATTCACGCGCCACCGGGTCGGCGCTCCGCGGATCGGCGAGGTCATCGTGCATGGCGAGCCACAGCGAGGAACAACCGCCCGCGCTGACCCCACTCGCGGCGATGCGCATTTTATCGAGGTGCCACTCGCCTGCTTTCGAGCGCAGGAATTGCAACGCACGCGCGGCATCCTGGATCGGCCATTGCAGCGGCGGGGTGACCTGCGCGGCATTGGCATCGACGAGGAAGCGGTAGTTGATCGAAGCCACCGCGATGCCGGCCTCGAGCAAACCGCGCACGTCGAGATGCTGATGGATGTCCGTCTTATCCTGCGCGCCCCAGCCGCCACCGTGAACGTAAAAGACGACCGGCGCGGGCTGCGCGGTTTTCGGCAACCACACGTCCATCGTCTGGCGGAAGTGCGGACCGTAGGGCAGATCGACCCAACTCGCGGGCGTAGCGTCGGCCTTGTCGGTGGCGCTGGACGTGCGCACCTCGGCGGGAGGCATCCAGCCATTCGACCGCGCCTCGTCGGGCCGGTAGCTGCAGGTAACGAAGTAGAGACCTCGCGCGGACATTTTTTGCGGTGGCACATTCACCTGCACCTGCGTGAACCCATCGGCAAACCACGCTTCGTAACCGTCCGCGGCATCGGCTGGCAAAGCGACGCCGTTGAGCCGCACGTCGAGCTGAGCGGGCGCCCGGTAGGGCAGGCGCAGGCGAAAACCGATCCCGTGAGTGATCTTCGTATCGGTCGTGGCCGCGAGGAGTTGTTCGTTCGGCAGTTCCATCGCCACCTTGAGTTCGGGACCGTTTTTGATGAATCGCTCCACCTCCCCTGCTCCCTCGCCGAGCACGGAACGCAGATCGTTTTTCGCGATCGCTTTTCTCGCCGCTGCCGTCGTGGCGACGACCATGCTCTCGCGACCGACCGTCTGCGGATAGAGAAAGCCGAGCGCGAAGTCGCTCTGTTGATTCCACAGCTCCACCCGGCTCGCTCGCCGCTCCGTCGCATTGGCGCCATAAGCCGTCACATAATGACCGACGAAGTGGCGCATGCGATTCACCGGATACCCCCCCGTCTTCTCATCCAGCCACGCCTCGTCGCCGATGCGCATCAATCCCTTCATCCGCGCCACAAGGCTCTGTTCCCACGCAACCTCCTGCGTGATGACCATGGTGTGATATTTCGCATAGCCGTAGTGCGCCGAGTAAAAGAGAGGCATCCCGTGCCACAGCTTCCGCCCGAGTGGCGCCAGCTCCGGTCCCCAGAACGTGCGCTGTGCATCCGCCTCGAAACGATCCGACGGGAAGCCCGCTTCCCGGCCCGCTGCGATCATCGCCTCGGTCACGCGCCAGTCCCACGGGCGCAATGCGTAGTTGGAATACGCGCCGCCTGTCACCTCCGTCATGATCTGGCCCCGATACATGCGCCGCGTGCCGAGCTGATCCGGCGCGTATTCCTGCAAGCCGGTGCCGTGCAGATCCGCGTGCACTTCGGGCTGATACTCATCGATCACCGACAACACAGCGGCCAGCTCAGGCGCTTCCTCCGGCTTCGTCAGCGTGAGCGATTTCACATCCCACAGCTTCCCCGCGCGACCGGTCCCGGTGTAGGGATCCACGCCTTGTTCGTTGCGGAAGCGGTCGGTGTAGAACATCGCGAGTGGATTCACACACGGCATGATGAGCACGATCTGCCGCCGCCGGGTTTCCACCGCGAGCGGATCGTCGCTCAGGCACCACTCCGCGAAAGCCATCGCTCCGGTCGTGCCGGTGCGCTCCGGTCCGCTGTGCAGGGTCGTCACGAGGCAGACCTGCTTGTCGGCCGTGCTTGCCGTGGGGTCCGTGATTTTCAGCAGATAAACCGGCATGTTCTGCCCGCTCATCCCACGCGATTCGAGCGTGACAAGCTGAGGAAAGGTCTTCCGCCAATGCACCAGGGTGCCCGCATACTCCTCCCACGTGAGCCGATGCAGCGGTGGATATTTCTGCTGCGCGAACGACGATGACAGCACGAGGAGGAGAGCGAGGAGGGCGGGTTTCATGACGAGGCGTCCACCATGATACGCCAAACGCCTCCAGCCGGGACAGCGTTACTACATCGGCAACTCCGTCTGCCTCTCCCTACTCCACGCGCAGCGTGACCCGCAGGTTGGCGGGCGCGACGGAGAAGACAAAGCGATCATCGACCGGGCCGTCGGCTTCGTTGCGATGGACCTCGAACTGACGGCAGATCATCGCCAGCACGATCTTGATCTCCGCCAGGGCAAGGCTGCGCCCGGGACAGACACGCGCGCCTGCTCCGAAGGGCATGAAAGCTCGCGGGCTATGGTTCCAGTTGCCGGGACGTTCGTTTTCCAGCCAGCGTTCGGGGCGAAACTCATTCGGGAAACTGAAGTGTTCCTCGGTGAGGGAGTCGAAGTTCGTCAGCACCGTGATGTTCATGCCACGCGGGATTTTCGTATCGAGCACGACGAGATCTTCGTTAGCTTCGAGGAAAAGCGCCGGGGCGACCGGCTTCAGCCGCATGGCCTCCAAGGCAACCGCCTCGATGAATTCCAGTTGTTCGAGTTGATCGAGCTTTTCCACGATCGAGCCGTTCCCAAGGACCCGGCGCACCTCCGCGCGCATGCGCTGCTGCACTTCGGGAGCCCGAGCCATGAAGAAGATCGTCCACGCGAGGGAATAGGCCGTGGTGTCCTCGCCAGCGGTCAGGATGGTGATGATGTTGCCGAAAATTTCCTTCTCCGAAAGTGGCGCACCGTCCTCGTCGTATGCCTGCACGAGGGCATCGAGCAGGTCGCCATCCAGCAGCAGGTTTTTGACGGGAGTGCGTTCGCGCCGCGCGGCGACCATGTGATTCACTCGTCCGCGCAATCGCTTCAGCGCTGCCGCCAGGCGGCGGTCGCGGCCAAGCTGCACGTAACGCCAGTAGGGAAACGGTGCATTGATCCGGCGGGCGATCGCCGGAAACGCTTCTTCCAGATCGCGCTGAAATTCCTCGCCGCCGGTTTCCATCGTGTTCACGTCGCAGCCCGTCGTCAGCCAGGTGGTCACGTCCACGGCGTAGTTCATGAAATCACGCTGGATTTCAAAGGGCTCCCCGGCCTTCGCCCGCCGCTCGAACAATCGCGCGAGGCGCTGGGTCACGAGTCTGATCCGTGGAAAGTAATGCTGGAGATTCGCATTGCTGAAAGCCGGCGCGGTGAGCCGGCGCTGCCGCCGCCAGTCTTCGCCCTCGGCGGAGAAAAGTCCGGTGCCGGCAATTTCATCGATGACCTCCTGAATGGAACGCATCCGCCGCACCCGTGCGGGCCGGTCGCGGAGCAACTGCTGGATCACGACGTGATCGGTGATGCCGACGAATGGTTTCCCCGCGAGCGCGAACCGAAAGATCGGGCGATAAGCTTCTCCCCACCGTTTCATGGTAATGTGAGGCCGCTTCGCATCCATCTGGAGCAAATTCCCGAGCCAGGGCAATCCGGCGGGCCCCGGCAATGAGGACACGGTGCGACTCGCGAAGGCCGCTTCGGCCGAAGAGGCCGGATCGTTGGTCTGCATCACTTCCATATTACGCGAGGCGACTTTCCACGTTTGCCCGAACGAGAGCAAGACCCGGCAACGCTTCGCGAGCCGCTCGCTATTTTTCCCGGGGCGGGTTCAGGCCGGTGCCATCGGGAAGGACGAGGTAACTCGCAGGAAAACGCCGAGTGAGAGCGTCCAAAGATTCTGGTGAAACGCTGGTGCTCTGGAAAAGATAAATCTTCTTCATCCGGTCCGAAGCGGAAATGCCGTCCACGCTTCGCAGCGCGGGACAAGCCGAGAGCTGAATTTTTTCCAAGCTGAGGACGCCGCGCAAGCCATCGACGTTTTCCAGGACCAAGCAGGAACTGAGATCCAGCGAGCGCGGTTGAAGTTCGCGCAACGCGACCTCCACCGCGGAAAGATTTTTCAGCGTCGCCTCAGCCTGTTCGGTCGCGGTGACGGCCCGGGTGCCTTCGTCCCAGCGCAGACCCGCGGCGGCGAGGGCGGCGAGTGCCCGTTGTTTTTCCACGTCATCGGCCCGAATCGGCAGAGCGCCAACCATCAGCAGCAGAAACGCGAGCGTGCGGATCGAACTCATTCGCCCTCCTGCTTAGCGTAAGCGGGCGGTCGATCCAGTGCGGATCATTCCCGCGAACTCATGCGCCCATCCAGCAGGCGGGAGAGCGCGGCATCCAGGCGCGGCCATTCGATGGGCTTGACGAGGTGTTCGGCAAAACCGGCGGCCTTCGAACGGGCGACATCGGCTTCGGTGCCGTAGCCGCTCAGCGCAATCGCAGGCGTGGGTCGAATGGCGGATAATCGCGTCATGAGATCGACCCCGCTGCCATCGGGAAGGCCGATATCGCTGACGATTACATCCACGTTTTCGCGTTCGAAAATCCGGGCCGCATCTTCGATGTTACGCGCCACGCTCACGTTGAGGCCGCGGCGTTTCATGAATGTCGCGAGCACCCGCGCGCTGTCGGAATGATCCTCCACGAGCAGGACCCGGGCGCTCCCTTCGGTAGCCGACCGCGCAGGATGGGATGAGTATGGTGCAACCGAGGCGCGAACGGCGGTAACTTCGGTCTGCGCGAGCGGCAATTCCACCAGGAATGTCGCCCCGCAGCCGCGGCCCTCGCTCTCCGCGCGAATGGCGCCACGATGTGCTTCCACGAGAGCCCCGGCGATGGTGAGCCCGAGCCCCAGTCCGCCGAAGCGGCGCGGGATTTCTTCGACCCCTTGTTCAAAGGCCTTAAAGAGCTTCGGTATGACTTCGGGCGCGATGCCGATGCCGCTGTCGCGAATGCTGATCTCAAGGCGATCGTTCGAGAGGACGCGAGTGAGCACCCGGATGGAGCCGCGAGCGGGGGTGAATTTCACCGCGTTCTTAAAGAGATTCCAGAACACCTGCTGGAGCCGGGCGGAATCGGCGACGACGGTGTGCTGCGGCGCGTGCAATTCGACAGTGAGTTGGATCTCCTTTTCCGCCGTCTCCTCGCGGCAGGTCCCGATGGCGTGCCGGAGCACATCGTGCACGTCGCACGGGTGCAGATCGAGCAGGAGCTTTCCTTTGGTGATGCGGGTGAGATCGAGCAGGTCGTCGATGAGACGGGCTTCGAGCAGGATGTTCCGCCGGATGGTGGCGAAAAGCTCGTCGAGTTCTTCCGGGCGCAGATCGTGCGGGTTCAGCCCGGTGACAGCGCTGAGGACCGGGGTCAACGGCGTGCGCAGTTCATGCGAAAGGGTGGCGAGGAATTGATCCTTCCGCGCATTGGCCTGCTGCGCCTCGATGAAGAGCCGCTGCAACTCGTGCCGCTGCGTCTCCAGAAGACGCTCCGCTTGCGCCTTGTAAATCGCGCCCGAAATGGCGCGCTGCAAAGCGTCGGGTGTCAGCGTGCCCTTGGGCAGATAGTCCTGCGCACCGGTGCGAAAGGCTTCGGCGGCGACTTCTTCGCTGCCGGAGCCGGTCAGCATGACGACGGGAATGTCGCGCGTGTCGGCACTCAAGCGGAGGGCTTGGAGAAAATCGAGGCCGGTGCCGTCGCCGAGCGAATAGTCGAGCAGCACGCAATCCGGTTGCTCCGCACGGCACGCCTCCAGCGCTTCCTCGATCTGAACAAATGGTGACACCGCGTAGTCGCGCAAAGGATCGGTGGCCAACAGACGCTGCAGGATTTCCCGGTCTGCCTGGCTGTCGTCGAGCACCAGCAGTCTCACCAGATTCGGCGGGCCGGGGGGACGCCCCTCGACGGGGTAACAGTCAGTCTTCGCCTCGGACATTCGTTCGCGGAGGCAGCACGGCGGTTTCCAGCCAGAACAGGGCGAGGCGTTCCAGCGTGCGCTGGACCTCGGAGAAATCGAAAGTTTTGCGCACAAACGAATTGGCGCCAAGCCGGTAGGAAATCTCCACATCCTTGGGATCGGTCGAACCGCTCCACACGATGATGGGGATGGCTTTCAAAAAATCGTCCTGCTTCATCCGCACCAGGACTTCGCGCCCATCGCCACCATCGAGCCGCAGGTCCAGCAGCACGATGGTCGGCGGCATCCAGCCCGGCTCATGGCGGTGGTCCCCGCGGCCGTAAAGGTAATCGAGCGCTTCTTCCGTATCGGTGCAGCGAATCACCGGGTATTCGATGCCGACACGACGGAGCCCTCTTTCGATCACCTCGAAATCGGCGTCCTGATCTTCGATAACTAGGATGGAGTGAGACATTGGTGCAGGGCGCCTGCCGGGCGGGCGCCCATCCTCGGCTAATGATTTATCGCAGCTCGCCCCTCATTTAAGCGTGAAATAAAAGGTGCTGCCTTCGCCGAGCGTGGACTCCACCCAGATGCGTCCGCCATGGCGCTCGACGATGCTCTTTACGATCGCCAGGCCCGCTCCGGTGCCCGGGCCAAATTTGTCTTTGTTCAGACGGCGAAACATTTGAAAAACCAGCCCCAGACTGCGGTCGCGAATGCCGATCCCATTGTCGCGCACGGTAAAGATCGGTCCGCGTTCCTCTTCGCCCGCTTGCGGATCGAGCCAGGAGACTTCCACCCGTTTGGCGGCCTGTGCGTTGTATTTGATGCCATTGACAATGAGGTTGGCAAAAACCTCGCGGACCAGCACCGGATCGCACACGAGCGTGGGCAAAGACCGCGGCCGCTCGACCTGTGCGGCACGCTCCTGCAGGGCGATCTGATGCGCGAGCAACACTTCATCGAGCAACTGGTCGAGGTTCGCCTCGCGGAGCTGCAATTCCATCCGCCCGACTTGCGAGAAGTGCGCGAGCGCGGCGAGGAGATCGTTGGTGTGGTTGGCGAGCGTGGCGATCGTGTCCACCTTGCGCAGGCCTTCCTCGCCAAGCTGGGCGGCGTGGTCTTCACGGAGAAATTTCGCGAAGTGGTGCATGCCGCGCACCGGTTCCTTGAGATCGTGCGAGGCGATGTAAGCGAAGGAATTGAGGTCGCTGTTCTTCCGCTCAAGTTCCGTATTCAGGTGGAGCAGGCGCTCGGTGCGGCGGATCACCATGGCATTGAGGGCGAGGCGAAGTTCCACCGCGCCGTGCCGCTCCGCTTCGCTCCACGGCAGAGAGCGTCCAGCCACCGTCTGCTGCCAGACGGCGAACGATTTGCGCGGATGGATGCGCACGCCTTCCTCCAGCGGCTTATTGGGATTGCCGGCCCAATTCACCGTCGCGGTCACTCCGGGTCGGAACCACATGACGAACTGGTCGTCCACTCGCGAGAGGCGCACCGCCAGCAAACCGCTGGCGATCTCCTGGTATTCCGCCGCCTCCGGCAGGTGCTCCGAAAGACAATCCGTGGCGAAGATCGCATGGTCTCCGTCGAGCGTTTTCAACCATGCCATCAGCGCACTGACCTGAGCGCGGGAAGGGGTCTGGCCGACGAGATTGCACTGCCCGCCGAGGCACACGGCCGCGCCACGGGCCTGCATGAACTCCAGCAGATCCGGCGTGTAACGCGTGAGAGCCTGGGCGACGTTTTCCTCCCGGCCGATCACGTCGAAGAAAGCCGTCTGGATGCGACTCACCTCGGCACGCTCGCGCAGGCGGCGGCGCTCCTGCTCGGCAAAAATTTCGCGCGAGGCGATCTGCCCGAGGAGTTCGCAGGCCGCCCGCAGCGAAGGAGACAGCAGGCGCGGCGTGCGATGATGACAGGCGGCCAGCCCCCACAACCGCCCTTCGACGATGAGCGAAATCGACATCGACGCTCCCACGTTCATGTTGCGCAGGTATTCGAGGTGAATCGGCGAAACGGAGCGAAGCGCGGCGAAGGAGAGATCGAGCGGGCGCTGGGTCTTCGGATGCAGCGGCGGCTCCAGCGCCACCGGCACATAATCCACCACGGGGATGATACGCAGCCAACTCCTGGCGTAGAGAGCACGGGCCTGCTCGGGAATGTCCGACGCCGGGAAATGCAGGCCCAGGTAAGAATCTACCGGGCCGGTCAGTTTCTCGGCCACGACTTCCCCGTGCCAGTCCCGGTCGAAACGATAGACCATGACGCGCTCATATCCCGTCAGATCGGACACCGCGTCGGCGATACTGCGATACAGCGCCTGGGCGGACGACGCGTGCTGCATTTCCTGAATCGCGCCCTGCAAGCGCCGATGATGGCGCGCGAGCGTTTCCAGTTCATCCGGCGCCGGCTCGGCCTCGACGATCAGCGCACCACCATGGCGATGCACCTGCACCTCGAATTTCCGCTGCGCGATGGTAAGGTAAAACGGCGATTCGATCATCGGATCGGCCAACGCAGCCATGGCCTGGAATCGCGCGCGTTCCGCTTCGGGCAGGAGCAAATCGAACGCGAGGCCGAGGAGTTCTCTCGCCGGCCGATTCAACAGGACGTGCGCGTTCGTGCTGACCTGAAGAATTTCGAGCGCCTCGCCGAGCGAGAAGAGAACGCCATGCGGTTGGATGGCGCCCGGAATGTGAATCGGTTCGCTGGCGCAACGATCCAGATCACCGGCCCCGGCCAGGGCGGACGAATGGAGTGCGGCTTGAGCGGGGGAACTTTCCTGGGTGTGTGACGGCTTAGACAAGAATCGTGTTACGCACTTCGCCATGAAACCCTTGCCCGGTTGTATCGAATCCGGGCACGCCTTACGTTTCTCCGGCGGAGCGTGAGTCGTCGCGGTGGCGCAGCCAGGTTTCAAGCGTGCGGAAAGAGTCCGTAGCCGCCCGCACGACCGCTTCATTTCCACCCTGCGCAGCCGCGAAGCCTTCCAGAGCCGCGATGAATTGCAACCAGCGATCGCGCGTAAGCTCGCCGTAGGAGCGGAAAAACCGGCGGGCTTCTTCAGGAATATCGCCCGCGAGCATTCCTGAAATAACTCGGCCACCGAGCGTCGCTCCCTCCATCACATAAGCGCATCCGAAGCCACTCGCGAGCGAGTCCACCTGCGGAAGCGTCGAGCAACACGGGAGTGCGGCGATCTGCTCCGGGGTTCGTCCCAAGGCGCGGAGATCGCTCTCCAGCCACGTAACCTTCGATCGCTCCACCGGCGCATAGGACGTAGCGGACCAATCGCCCGCCGCCGCCACCGCTCGCTCCAGCGGTTCATACCACCCGAAGAAATCCTCCAGCAGTTCCGTATACCGCTGCGAATCTCCCGCGCGGGACGGCATATCGACATACTTTTCGAGTCGTGCGTGGGCGTCGGCGGTTCCGGCGCGAAGGGCTGCAAGGATTCCTGGGGGCATCGTGGCAGCGGAAGTGGCGCAACTCTGCTGCGTTCACAAGGGGGAGACGTCCCCTGTCTGTGTCATCCGAATTGACACCGCACCGCCGCTCGCAGCCGGACCCTACGCCGCGTAATACTTCGGATAGCGGTAGTAGTAGTAATCGGGCGTCTCGGTATCGACGCAGTTGAGGACGAGGCCGAGGACGTTGACCTGGCGCTGATAAAGCGCGTTGAGCGCGTTGAGCGTGAGCTTGGCCGAGGTGAACTGAGCGCGGATGACCATGAGCACGCCGTCGAAATGCGGCGCGAGCGTGGGCGTGTCGTCGGTTGCGAGAATCGGCGCGCTGTTAAAGATCACGAGGTCGAAGCCGGCTTTCATCTCTTCGATGATGCGCTCGACGACGGGACGCAGGAGAAGTTCGCCAGATTGATTCGTAACGGCACCGCGCGCGATGAGGCTGAGGCCGGTAAAGCGGCTCTCGATGACGCATTCACGCCACGGCGCATCCCCGCGCAGGATGTCGGAGAGGCCGCGCTTGCCATCAACGTCGAAGAGCTGCGCGATGTCGCCGCGGCGCAAATCGGCATCGACGAGCAGGACCTTGGCGCCGCCGCTGGCCATGGTGATGGCGAGATTGCTGGCGAGTGTCGATTTGCCTTCGTTCGGAATGGCGCTGGTGAGGAGCAGCGCTTTGAGTTCCGCCTGGTTCGGCATGAAGATGAGCGACGAACGCAGGCTTCGAAATGCCTCCGCGTAGGTGTAGCGTTCGTCTTCAGGATCGAGCAGCGGCAGGCCGTGGGCGGTGCGCGAAGCGCGAACGTTCGGAATCTGCCCGAGGATTGGCTCGGAGAAATGTTCGAGCAACTCGGTGGAGCTGGTGAGGCGGTCGTCGTGGCGATCGAGGAAGAAGAGCACGAGCACCCCAACGACGAGACCGCCGACAAAACCCATGAGGAGGTTTTTTGTGGTGCCCTTTGCCACTGGCGTGGCGAGGCTGGCCTTGCGGATGACCTTAAGCAGCCCGGGGTCGGTGGTGTTAACGATCTTGGTGATGGCTTCGAGGACTTTGTCTTCCTGCGTCTGGAGCCGCTTCACATCGTCGGCGAGGCTGCTGTATTCGCCGTCCTTCTCGGCCGCGACCTTGGCCTTTTCGGTCCACATGGTGATGGACTCGTCGAGGCCCTTCAACTCGGCATCGATTGCCGCCACGCGGGCCTTACTGAGGCTGCTGGCCTGCTGGCGGATACCATCGAGCGTGCGGTTAAACAGGTCGGCCTGACTTTGCAGAGACTGCATTTTCGGATGCTTCGGCTTCCAGAACCGCGCCCGCTCCTCGATCTGTGCCTGCATCTGGTTGAGCTGCTGCACGGTGGTGAGGTATTGCGAAATGAGTTCGGCAGAAAAGGCGGATGATTCCTGGTTCGCGTCGGCGCCCGGAGCCGCCACGTTGTTCACGGGCTGCGGTTGAGCCGCCGAGCTGAGCAACTGGTCCGGGTTCAGGTTTTCGAGGCGGCGGCGCTCGGCATTGAGGCTGTTCTGCCGGGACCGCAGGCCGTTGAGGAAGTTGGACGCTTCGTCACGCTGCGCGGCCCAGAACTGCATGTTGTTCTCCTTCACGTAAGCCTTGAGCTTCGCGTCGGCGGCCTTGAATTCGGTGTGGATTCGCTCGAGCTGTGAGTCGAACTGCGTCTTGGAATCTTCCGCGGTTTCTTTGCGAAGGCCCTTGTATTGGACCAGGAATTCCGCCGTGACGGCATCGACGTAGAGCCGCGTGTATTCCGGGTTCGTGCCGGTGCCGACCACCGTGAAGATCGACGTGCGCGGCGCGACGCTGGCGTTGATGGAAACGCCACCACTGAGGTTCGGCGCCTGGAGCCGGAGCCGCTCCTGTGCGGCCGTCAGCACTTCGGGGCTCTCCAGCATCTTGAGCGTATTGCCGATGAGGCTGTTATAAGAGTCCCAGTAACGTTTTTGCAGATCGGTCTCGAGTTCTTCGCGGACGATCAGTTCGCTGGTCGAGGAGTAAAGATCGGGCTGGCGAAAGAGTCGGAACGATTGGAGCCCGAGTCCGACCGAAACGGTGAGCAGCAGCACCCACCAGTAGCGTTTCACCAGACCGCGCAGGCGGTAAACCTTAACGGCGAGACTATTCGGAATGACTCCCGGGGCGGGATTATGGGGATCCTGATCCATGTGGGCTTACGGCTTAATCTCCCTTGATATTGAACCAGTTCTTGTCCACGTGAATGCGGTCGCCATCGCGGAGGATCGGATCGTCCTGAACTCGGCCCTCGGAGAGAATCTTGCGCACGTCGTAGATGCCTTTTTCGGTGCCGCCGCGGTAAAGATGGACTTTGTCCTTCTTGGCCCATTGGGTGAAATTGCCTGCCTTCATGATGGCCTCGCTGAGGGTGATCGATTCGCCAGCGGCGAATTCAAACGCTCCGGGCCCGCGCACTTCTCCCGAGACGGTGATCTTGCTTACCACGGCCGTCGGATTGATCGAATCGAGCGAGACCATGACGGTCGCGATGTAGTAGTAGTCCTTTTCCAGGAAGGCCTTCATGTCGGACTCGACCTGGCTGGTGGTCTTGCCCGCCACGCGAATGCGGCCAAACGGGACAATGTTGAGATCGCCTGTGGCGGTGACGCGTTGGGTCACGGGCGGATCGCGGTCTTCCTGGATCTGGTAAGTCACGACATCGCCCACTGCGAGGCGGCGGTTCGGATCGACCGGGATGGCGCTCATGCCGGAGCGCTCGATGGCGGAAGGACCGACGGGTTGCGCCGGAAGCACGTTCATTTCCGGTCGAACCGGCTGCGCCCTCCGAGAAACATCCTGTGCCCTGCCCGGTCCTGCGATTGCGATTCCGAAGAGGAGGAGGGCGAGTCGCAAGATTCGCAGTTTCATGGGATCAGGTTAGAGGTCAGAAGCGATAATAGGCGCTGAGGAAGACGAGATTCTGGTAGTAATCCGCTCCGTCGATGTTTGAGTCTTTCCAGAGATAGCGATAATCGAGCCCAAGCGTGAGGGAAGTTGTGACATGGTAACGAATTCCGAGGGCGGCGCCGATGCGATGAGCCTTCTCGGAGAAGTCGCCGGAGGTCTCGTAGTATTCGTAGAAGAGCACCGGGCTGATCTCGGTGTGATAGAGCCCTTTGTAGGTCGCGCCGTATTCGAAGTGGTAGAGATCGTAGAAGTTCGTCCCGAGGCCGATTTCCGCGGTCTTCGAGGCGAGGATGCCGTGCTCGAAAATATCGTTGGGCGTGTGGGTTAGCTGGAATTTGAAGTAAACCGAATCACCACTCGACGAATCCTGGAAGAGCTTGCGCTGATCATCCGTAAGGCCGTCGAAAAGGTCCGGATTCGTCGCCTCGAAAAAGCCGGTGCTGAAGTCCGAAGTGCCGTCGTATTGAAGGCCCTGATAGCCGACTTCGAGGTAGGCATTCAGGTAGGGCGTGATGTCCCAATCGATGAACGGACCGACCATGATGTTTTTTCCGTCGGCGCGGTCGGAGCTATCAAAATTGATGAAGCTATACGAGCCCACGAGGCCAACTTTCATGCCAGGCGTGAGCTGGTATTGCGGGCGGAGATAGATCGTATCGATCGAGTGATCTTCCGAGGAGAAGTCGTCGTTCTTCGACCAGAGGTTGTAATGGTCGTAGCCGAAGTTGAGCGTGAACTTCTCATTCACGTTCCATTTGAAGTCGACGCCCGCCTGGTTCTCGTAGCGCTGATAACGCACCACGTTGCTGAGGGTGGCGAACTGATACGGCTCCTCCTGGTAACTGAAGCGATCGCGCAGCGTGATTTCAAACGCGGCCACCTGGAAAGTGTAGGCCAGTTCGGAAGTCGGCGAAACGAGCAGACCGCCGGAATCGAATTCGCTGTGATCGAAATATTTCGCCCAGCTCAGGCCGGTGCTGAACTTCAGCGTGTTTCCTTCGCTAATCGGCCACATGAAGTCCACGTTGACCAGCGGGCGCAGGATGAAGTCGGACATCCGATCGTCCTGCGAGAGGGCAATGTTGTCGTTCCACTCGAGTCCGACGCCGACCGCCACCGAAAGGCGCACTGGACCGACGGCGATGTTGTATTGATCCTCGGACTTCTCCTCGACGGTCGGCGAGACCGCCGTGAGACCGGTCGGGAGCGCATCGCGATATCCGTATTCGGAAGGAATGATGGGGCCAATGCCACCCGACGAACGGGAGGTGCCGAGTTCACGGAAGAAGTCCTGCCCGAAAGCGGGCAGGGCCACGGCCATCAGGAGTAGAGCGAGAATCGTCCGCAACTTCTTTCCGCTGTGCTGATTCAGTTTGGTTGGTTGATGCACGGGACGGTATTCATCCAAAAGCTGCCGCTTTTGGCAACCTGATAATCCGGTGGTAAGCAAATCTTCTGATGTAGTCTCCCTCATGACGGCGGTTATTTGGCGGATCCCGCGAGGACGACGCGGAATCCATAGTTGTCGGTGCAGCTGTCGGGGGAAGCGTGAACGCGGCAGGAACTGAGCAGGCTGAGCTTCAGGGCGCCGTTATACCAGGAGGCGCCGCGGAGCACTTTGGCCTTGGAATCGGCACTCCATGAGTCCATGCACCATTGCCAGACGTTGCCGCCCATGTCGTAGAAGCCCTGTTTGTTGGCTGGGAAACTGCCCACGGGCGAAGTCCACGGGAAGCCATCGTTGTAGCCCTTGATGGCGACATCGGAGCCGGTCTCTTCACCGGTGTAGTTCCCCGATCCCGTCGGCGGCGGCCAGGCTTTGCCCCACGGATAAACGTCGGCCACGCCCATGTCGCGCATCTCCGGAGTCGCCCCGGATTCCTTCCCGAGGCCGACACCCTGGCTCCACTCAATGTCGGTCGGGAGACGGTAGGATTGAGTGGCAGAGATCACGCCTTCGGCGCGTTCCTTGGTGGTCAGCCATTTGCAGAAAGCGGTCGCTTCTTCCCAGGTCACGTTCACCACGGGGTGATCGCCGCTCTGCTTGAAGCCCGGGTCGCGCCAGAGGACAGACTTGAGGCCCATCTTGCGAGCGAAGACCTCGAAGTCGCGCACGCGCGTCGGCCAGATGCACATCATCACCTCGCTGCCGGTGAGGGGGATGAGCTTCATGCCGAGGCTATTCACCAAGGCATTGCCTTCGATCTTCCCGGCCTTCACCGGCTCGGGTGTGGTGGCCTTGGCCAGCTCCATGGCGGGCGCCGTCGAAGGCGCTGGCGCAGTCGCGGCACCGGGTGCCGGAGCGGGCGTCGGCAAGGTGGAAGACGGCGCGGGAGTCGCACCGGGAGCGGGAGTCGCCGCTTTGGCGGCGGGAGCTGGCGTAGCGCTGAGCGCCTTGCTCAGCTCTTTCATCTTCGCTTCAAACGCCTGCCGCGGATCGTCCGATACCGGGGTGGACGGAGCCCTCGGCGACGGGGTGGCCATCGCGACGGGTGCAGGTGTCGGCGTGGCCATGAGGGTCACGGTGGGCTGCGGCGTGGTGGGGAGACGCATGGCTTCCACTTCGCGCCGCTTGGCCGCTTCGGCCGTAGCTTTTGCATCGATCAACGCACGTTCCTTCTCTTTCAGGTCGAGATCGAGTTTGACGATTTGCTCCTCGCTCTTCGCCACTTCGGCCTTTTTCGCGTTGAGTTGCTCGGTCGCGGCGGTCGCGGTCTTGCGGAGGTCTTCGAGAGCTTTTTTGCGTTCGGCTGCCGCTTTCTCAGCCTCCGCCGCGGCGGCTTCCGCCTTCTTCAAATCCTCGGCAAATTTCTGCTCCTGCTTGCCGAGGTCGTCGGCCGCCTTTTTCGTCGCCGGCAGCTCTTTCGCGGTCTTTTCGCGGGTTTGCTTGAGTTCGGCGATGGCGACTTCGATCTGCTTTGGCTCAATGGCGGGAGCAATCGCGCTCGGAGCTGGCGTCGCGGGTTTCGCCGTCTCGTCCTGCGCCATCGGCTTAGGCGTGGCTTCGGGCGCGGGCGCAGGTGTGGACGGCATCGCGACCGGCGTCGAGGGCTCCTTTTTGGCGATCGGCGTGGGTTCCGGAGTCGAGGGCTTCACCGGCTCAGGCGTCACGAGATCGACATTCGTCACCGCGCTGCTCGAACTCGACGGCGTTTTCGGGAAGAGATACGGATAGACGAGATACCCGAAGAGGCCAAGAATTCCGACGACGATGAACCACGTGAGCACCGACGGCCCGGAACCGTGCGAACGATCGTAAAACTCCTCGTCGTCATCCTGCCGGAAACGGCGCGCTTCTTCGCGGCGAACCTGGTCGGCCAGTGCATCTTCGTTCACCCGGGCAGAAGAGGTCTGACCGGTCGGACTGGTCTGAGTCGTCGAAGACTTTTCCGCCTTCGCCTCCGCCTTTGGCTCGACGTTCGGTTTGTCCTCGGGACGCGCTTCTTCCTTCGGCGCGGACGCCTCTTCCTTCGCCACGGGTTTCGTTTCCTCCACCGGCGGAGGCGTCGCGAATGCTTCGGCCTTCGCAGGTTCTTCGGCTTTCGCGACAGGCTCGTCGATTTTCGCCGCTGGCGCAGCATCAGGCGCTACCGCAGCGGGAGTCTCCGGAGCGGTCGCCGGCACCGGCGTCGATTCGACGACCATCGCGGGGGCGGCTTCGACAGGAGCAGACGAGGTCGGTTCGACCGCGGGTGGCACGACTTCCATCGCAGGAGCAGGAACCGAAACCGGCGTCGGAGCTGGTTCCACTACCGGAGTCGGAGTCGCCGACATTACCGCCGGGGCCGGCATGGCCGCGACCGTGCTTTCAAGCTGCTTCGCAATCGCCCCGCACGACGCGGGACGTTTAGCCGGATCCTGCGCCAGACAGCTCGCGATGGTGCTCTCCCAATTCTCCGGCACCTCGCCACCGCGATGATTCAACTTCCGCCGATGTTCGCTCACGCTCGGCGCATTCGTGCGATCCTCACCTTCAAAAGGAGCCGCCCCGGCCAGCAGCGCATGCAACAGCGCGCCGGTTCCAAAAACATCGTCCGCCGGCGTGGACGCCGCGCCGCTCAACTGCTGGGCACTCGCGAAAGGCGCCGCCGCCTCATTCCCCGCCGCGCGCAGACATGCGCTGATCCCGAAATTCATCACCTTCGCCTTGCCTTCGCCCACAAGCACATTCTCCGGCGAGACCCCGCCGTGCACAAAGCCGAGCCGATGCGCTTCATCGAGCGTCTCGCAAAGTTCACGAGCCAGCGGCCACACTTCCGCCGCCTCGAAAAAGCCGTGGGTATTTTCCGCCACCACCGCCGAGAGCGGCTGGCCGGCAAACGAATCCATCGCCACCGCGGCCCAATCTTCTTCCTCCACGAGATCGTGCACGCGCAACACGCGCGGGTTGATGAACTGCCGGGCGCGCTTCACTTCCTGCCGCACGCGATCCGCGATTTCGCTCCGCGCCAGCAAACCCGATGGCAAGAAATGGAGAGCGATTTCTTTGCCGAGCACTTCATCCTCCACGATCCAGAGCGGTTGCACTGTGCCGGGGACTTTTTTCTTCAGCAAATAGCAGCCGGCGAGTTTGGTGCCGGGCTCCAGCCGGGCAAAAAATTCTGTGGATGACTCGGTGGCGTCTGCGACGGGCATTGATGAAATGGGTTGGTCGCCCGACATTTCGTGACGACCTCAGGCCGGCACAGAAGTCCATAATGGACTGCGGGCTACGGTGGAATTACCGGTTGCGCTTCAAGACTCCAGCGCAAAATCGGTTCCAGAACCGTTACTTCGCAAAAAAGTGTCGTCAATAATATAGGCTTGCGCACTGTTTCGGTAGAGTCATACTTATCCAGAATTTCTAGAGGAGTCTCTACAGAGATTCTTCTTTCAGCCAAACCAATCGTCAGCTAGGAACCCACGCTATGAATCGCCCATCGCTCGTGCCGATCATCATCCTCGCTTCCTCCATCGCGGCTGTGGCCGCGCCGGTCGGTGGCGACACCTCCTCCAAGCAGTTGCAGGTGTATCCGAAAAATCTCGCCCGCCAGCATATGGGCGCGAATCTCTTTATTTACGATCAGGCCACCAGCGCCTTCAAACCCACCGAAGCTGCCGCGGCCTGGCTCGACGACGACATCACCACGGGTTGGTCGCCGCTGGCTGGCAAGCAGGATTACCTGCTCGCCCTGCCGGAAGCCGAAGTGGTCAGCAATTTCAGCCTCTCGGGCAAGGCCTCGCAGGGCACCGTTACCATCTATGGCAGCGACGAACCCGCTGCCCCCGGCGCCAAATCCTGGGTGCCGCTCGTGCGCGACGTGTCCTTCGACTCGGTCAACGAGAAGAAGCTCGCCAAGCCGTTCACCCGCCTGAGCAAGTATCTGCTCATCGAGACGAACATCGCCGAGCCGAGCCCGATCTACAGCGTGAACCTTTTCGGCGAGCGCCCGGCGACTGCCTACCAGCTCGTGAAGCGCGATCAGCCGATCGATGTGAAAGCGATCTTCGGTCCGTTCGTGAACGAGCAGACGGCGCTGAATTTCGCCGGCCTCGATGCCGGCGCTCGCGTGGCCTTCTCCACCAGCAGCACCACTTACACCGGCTGGCAGAAAGCGATCGATAGCAATCCCGAGAGTTCGGTCAGCGTCGCCGCCACGAAGGACGACGCCGGGCTCGTGGTCAAGTTTGCCCAGCGCCGCGCCATCAAACGCGTCGCCGCCCTCGCCGACACCAGCGCGAAGGGTAAACTCGAAGTCTTCATCAGCGACCTGCCCGACCAGAGCGCGACCGCTTCCACGACCAAGCCGACGGAAGGCGTGCAACCTGTGGCCATGACCACGAACGCTCCGATCACCCAGCCCGTTTCGCTCACCGGTCTCACGCCCGCCGCAACGCTCGTGTTCGACGGCAGCGCGGCCCGTGCGAATCAGGACCTCACCGGCATCGAAGGGGGCGCGCTGCTCCTCCGCTGGACGCCCGACAACGGCACCGACGCTCTCGCGCTCCGCGAAATCAATGCCTTCGGCGACTTCTCGCTCAGCGACACCGGCATCCAGCTCACGCCGGAAGCCATCGCCGAACTCGCCCGCGACGCGCGCGACGGCAAGGCACTGGCCGATGGCAAGGACGGCAAGGGCCTTGCTCCGGTGAAGGAACTTCTCCCGGTCGGTGAAGGCTTCAATCGCAAGCCTCCATATCTCCCGCCGTCCCTCGGCTTCCCGCCGCCAGTCCCGCCGCTCCTGCCGCCGGAACTGAGCCAGTAGTCGCCACCCCGGCGCGATCCTTTCAAAAAAGCACGCGAGCGAAAGCCGCGTGCTTTTTTGTTTTTCCAGGGGAGCGAGCTTCGCTCAATCGACGCTTGCCAAAAATCGGGCGGAGCCCTGTCTGACAACGCCCCGCCCCGAGGCACCTTCCTACGAACTACTCTACCGCTCAGTTCCCCCTCTCCTCTCGCCCGTCGTAACTCCGCTCATGCCCCGCCTCCTCCTCGTCTTCCTCTCTCTCTGCCTCTGCGCCTTCGCCGCCGAGAAGCCGAACATCGTCCTCATCCTCTGCGACGATCTCGGCATCAACGATCTCTCCTGCTACGGTCGCAAGGATCAACCCACACCGAATCTCGACAAGCTCGCGGGTGAAGGCGTGCGCTTCACCAGCAGCTACTGCGCGCAACCGATCTGCTCCGCTTCGCGCGCCGGGCTCATGACCGGCAAAAACCCTACCCGCCTGCACCTCACCAACTTTCTCCCCGGCCGTGGCGACGCCGCCTCGCAGCGGCTCAAACAACCGATCATCGAAGGCCAGCTCCCGCTCGAAGAAGTGACCATCGCCGAGCGGTTGCGCGACGCCGGTTACGCCACCGGCCACGTCGGCAAATGGCACCTCGGCAACGACGGTTTTGGCCCGAGGGAGCAGGGCTTCGACTTTACCTACTCGAACAAAGCCAACACCAAACCGACCGCCACCGAAGGCAGCAAAGGCGAATACGATCTCACCGCTCACGCCGAGCAATGGCTCGATGAACACAAGGCCGGCCCGTTCTTCCTCTACCTCGCGCACAACACTCCGCACATCCCGTTCGCCGCGCTGCCCGAAGACGCCGAGCGGCACAAGGACGCGTTCAATCCGGTGTATGCCTCCGTCATCGAGCACCTGGACCGCTGCGTCGGCCGCATCGTCGCGAAGATCGACGCGCTCGGCCTGCGCGAGAAAACCATCTTCATTTTCGCCAGCGACAATGGCGGCCTGCACGTGCTCGAATTTCCCGGCGGTCCGTCCACGCACAACACCCCGTATCGCGCGGGGAAAGGCTTCGTCTTCGAAGGCGGCCTCCGCGTGCCGCTCATCATCCGCTGGCCCGGCGTGGTGAAACCAGCGTGGGTCAGCGACACGCCCGTCATGCTCACCGATCTCGTGCCGACGCTGCTTGACGCCGCGGGTGTCGATCTCGCCAAACAAGTCGGCCCACTCGACGGCGTCAGCCTCACCAAATTCCTCGGCGGCGCGGAACTCGCCCCGCGTCCGCTGTTCTGGAACTTCCCGAACTACACCAACCAGGGCGGCCGACCTTCCGGTGCGGTGCGCGACGGCGATTGGAAGCTCATCGAAAACTACGAGGACGGCAAAGATGTCCTTTTCAACCTCGCCAAAGATCCCGGTGAAGCCAACGACGTCTCCGGCCAGGAATCCGCACGCGTCGCCGAACTGAAAGGCAAACTCACCGCGTGGACCCGCAGCATGGGCGCGCAGGAGACCACGCCGAACCCGGACTTCGACGCCGTGCAAAATCGCGCGCTCTACGTCGATCGCGATCCGTCCGCGCTCAAGCCCGAAAAGACCGCCGCCGAGACGGAGGTGAAGTGGCAGGACTGGCGCGCCGCCATGAACGCCGCCGTCAAAGGTCATCGCGCCATCGTCACATCCGCCACCGGCGACGTGCGCCTGCTCGCGAAGGATGCGCAGGTCCACGGCACCACCATGCACTACGAATCCGCCCCACCAAAAAACACGCTCGGCTTCTGGACCAAGCCCGAGGACTGGGCGAACTGGGATTTCGACGTGCCGAAAGCGGGGCGCTACGAAGTCGAGGTCACACAAGGCTGCGGCAATGCCGGCGGCGCCGAAGTGAACGTGGAAGTCGGCGGCACCACGCTGCACTTCACCGTCATCGGCACTGGTCACTTCCAGAATTTCATCCAGCGCACCATCGGCTTCGTCGAACTCTCCGCCGGCAAACACACCCTCGCCGTCAAACCGCAGACCAAACCGGGCAATGCCGTGATGGATCTGCGCCGTGTCGTATTGCGTCCCGCCATGTAGAGCGGGTTTCCTCAAACAACGGGAGCGTGTCGCTCTCATACGAATCCCGTCGAAGCGGAGTCCGCTCCCGACGGACGACGTCGAGGAACCCCGTTGCGACAGAACGCGCCGGTCTGATTTCGAAGATCCTCTGCCGTCGTGCGACATGCAACGGCCCGCCGCGGAAGTTCATCTATTCAGAATCCTCGGGCTGACTCACCTGAGAGGCGCGCAGCGCACCTGCGGTTTATTTCGTCATCTGACCGATCGAACCACTCCCAGCACACACGCGCCTCGCCAACACCGCCACCAGCGCCGCGATGCAGAGAGCCAGCAAGCCAGTGCGCAGATACGACGCGGTGGAAAACGAAAGGCCGACGCCAGTCCCCATCGCCACATAAGCCGCGAGGCACAGCGGGCATTTCGGCATGAAAGCGAGGATGACCCCGGGGACCGCCCACTCCGCGGTCTCCCGGAGCCACCTGCGAAAACCCGTTTTCACGGCCGCACCTCCGCCGTGCCGCAACCGCATCCGGTCGCCGCGTCCTTCCCCGTGTCCGGCCAGTAAGGTTTGTCGGCGTCGGCAAATTGATCGGTGCCGTAGCGGTCGTGATAGCGAACCCACGCCATCGGGAAGCTCAGGCCGTCCTCGTCGCGCCCCTTCGGCGCCATATCGAGCAGCATGTAAGTGCTCACCACCGCCTCCACCCCGCGCCCGAACGACGAGTAGGTGTGATACACCGCCCCCGCGGCATCCTTGTAAAAGACGCTGATCCCCGGCGCTTCCTCGCTGGGAAATTCCTGCACCGAATAATTGTAGTCCGCCTTGCCCTGCTCGACTTCCTCCTTCGTAAACGTGACGTGAAAATCCCGGTTGAAGTCGCTGCCGTAGGACGACACCCACGGAAAGCTCCAGCCCATGCGTTTCTTGAACACTTCCAGCTTCGCGAGCGGCGCGCGCGATACCATCGTGAGCGTCACATCCCGCGCAGCGAGATGAAGCACCGCGCCGTTCATATGATCGGACAAATACGAGCAACTCGGGCAGCCCTCCTGCCAGTCAGGCCCAAACATGAAGTGATACACGATGAGCTGGCTGCGCCCCTGGAACAGATCTGCCAGCGACGCTTTTCCACACGGTGTATCGAACACATAATCCTTTTCGATTCGCACCCACGGCAGCTCGCGCCGCTCCTCTGCCAGACAATCGTGCCGGCGCGTGAGTTCCTTTTCCTTGATGAGCAATTCCTTCCGCCGCTTCAGCCATTCCTCGCGGGAAACGACGGGATGACCGGGCTGAGAAGCGGTCGTGGGATTGGTAGTCTGAGTATTCATGGCGTTCGTTGTTCATCATCACAACGAACGGCCCAGCCCGATCAGGACACCACTCGCCAATTTTTCGAAGCGGCCTCGGCCTCATCATCACCGCTCCTCCGCAAAACACTTGCGAGACCGCCGCGCCCACCGTTGAATGCTGCTAACCATTCGCGGCGTTAGCTCAGCGGTAGAGCGTTTCCTTTACACGGAAAGGGTCGGGGGTTCGATCCCCTCACGCCGCACCACTTTTCTCGTAGCGGAGGGGGCGCTTCAACCGGGAGGGAAAGACTGCGACGGCGCACTCATAGCTCACCGCAGAGGGCCAGGGGCGAGACGCGTGGCGAGCGTAATGCCGGCGGCTTGGAGTTGCTTTTGCACCAATGGCGACGCATCGCCGGTCAGCGCGACGACGTAGCCGGTCGGCGGCTTCTTGCCAAACTTCACCTTCTTGAGCTGCGCGATGAAGTAAGCGGCGTTTTCCGTCCATGCGGCATAGTCCCACTCAAGCGCGAGGATGACGCTGCCGTCGGTGCCGATGGCGACCGGCAGTTGGTCGAGCTTCTCGATGCGCGCGAGCGTGCGTCCATTGGTGTGGAGTTCAGCGAGCAGACGCGCCGTCTGGGCGAAGAAGAGAGCGTTCCCTTCGAGATCGCTCTGAGCCGTGGCGAGTTGGAGGAACGCCGCACGATTGGCCACGCCGTTGAGCGAATCGAGATGGAGCACCAGGGCGGTCTGCACGCTGGGAGAGAAGGCGGGGTTGTTGAGAAACGCGTCCGCATCGGCACGGCTCACGCCCATCGCAAGGAGACGCTTGAGGCTGGCAAGGCGGAGATCACCGGGGCTCTGGTCGCGGATGGCTTTTTCAAACGTGTCGGTCACGCCGGTCGCCGTGAGCGCCATGCCGGCACCGCCGCCGACGGGAGCGGTCGCGAGGGTAAAGGTCATCTTGCCGGCATACGAAGCCCACGCGATGCCGTTGAGCTGCTTCTGCAGCACTTGATTGCTCGAGTAGGGATCGACGCCGAGCCGGAGGGCGACATCTCGCTTGGCTTTGGAGAAGCCGATCAACTGGGCAGCATTCGAGTCTTCGTATTGGCTGCGCTCGCGACCGCTGGTGCGCTCCTTGAGGCCCTGACCAGCCCGGTTCATGAACTTGAACAGCCCCTGAGGCACGCCGGAAATCGTGCTGACCGGATTCTCGACCAATCCCTTCGCAACGAGCAGCGGGCTGGCCGCGGCAGCCTTGAGCGCCTTGGCGTATTCGTCGGTGCGCGAGACCTGGCTCAGTTGAGCGATGGCGGCGATCTCGCGCTGGCGGCGGACGAGCATCGTATTACCGTCGGCTTCGAAAGTGCCGTAGGCGGAGTCGATCATGTAGCCGTTGCGTCCGCCGTAGGTCGGCACGACGTCGCGCACGCCCACCGCAAATTCAGGCTTGAGGATCGCAGCAGCGCTGAGCACGGGAGCTGGTTCGAACTCCTGAGCGAGAAGGGTGAGAGGCGAAAGGAGGAGGGCAGTGGTGATCTTCATCGGGTATTGGGTTTCGTTGAGGCAGAAAGGTTGGCGACCGCGAGGCGCCCATCGGTGCGCCAAGGATCACCGCCCCCATTACGGCCTTGGAGTTCACGATGGAAGGGCGCAATCCAGCGTGTTGCGGTCACACACTGAGCCGTGACAAGGTCGGCGAGGAGCAGATCGCGCTCGGAGTCCACATCGGGGGCAATGCGATGGGTGATCTGGCCGGTGGTGTGGCTGAGTTCGACGCCCACGTCGTGGGTCGCGGCACCAATCCAGAGCGGACGTCCGTCCTCCAGCCGAGCCGAGCGCCAGAAGCGCACATGGTGGCGTGCGCGTGGACTACGGCCGATTGGCTTTTCAAAGGCGAGATCCTCGCGCCGGCCGAAGAGGAAGAGATTGCTAACGGGGGCGGCGAGATCGGGTTGGTCGAAAACGGTGTCGACGGCAATGCGGAGACTGCTCCTGAGACTGAGAGCGTCTGCCGGTCGCCAGCCGGCGGCGACGAGAGCGAGGACCACGTCTTCCTCGAGGCCCACCAGAGCAATGTTGAGCGGGTCGCCAGCTTGGCCGTTGGCGGTATGGGTGAGTCGTTCGCCGTCAACCAGATCCGGGTGTTCCACGGCCTCGCGCTTTCTCAGCCGAGGCAGGAAGAGGTAGGCAGTGAGCAGGTAAACGCCAATCACCAAAAGCGCGATCCGCGCGAGGCGACGCGCTCTCGAACGCTTTGGATTTACACCTTGCGTCGTCACGGCTGGGGCAGGTTGAGGATGCGCTCGATCTCGGCGATTCCTGCCGGATGTTGGTGCGCGCCGTGATGCGAAGGGACGATCTTTTCGGACTGAGCTCCATCGAGATGGCTGCTCCAGTAGGGCACCACGCCATCACTGGATCGGGGCGAGTCGCCTCGCCCCCGATCGCCGATGATGCTGTGATACGGCACCCCTTTAACCATCGGCACGTTCTTGAGCGCGACGACGAAATCGTTCCCCGGGTCAAGTGTGTCCACGCTGTCAGGGAACCGCTTGAGGTGGTGCGTGCCTTTTTCAAACCGGAGCAGTTCGACACCGTTGCCAAACACGGAAACCGGCAGCTTGACGAGGCCGGCCATCAGGCGGCCGGCCCAATTCGAAGCGAGGCCGGCGCCACGATGCGGGCCGGAGACGAAGATCACGCGCCCTACTTCGGGCCGGTGCTGAAAAATGGTGCACTCGGTAAGAATGTGCTTGTGCGATTCCGACACCTCCATCTTCCCCGGAGGCACGGTAAACATCTGCTGCCAGATGCGGTCGCCGCTGTCGGTGATGAGCAGACGGCTGATGCAACTGCCCATGCTGTGGCCGAGGACGATCATCTTCTTGCGCTGCGGGTAGAGTTTTTCCGCGGCATCCAATTCCTTTCGCAGGATCGCCGCAGAATAGGGATAAGGATACCCACTCGGATAACTGAAAAACCAGAACTGGTATTGGCGGCGAATGGTTTCGTCGGCCCGCAGATGGTTGAGCAAGGGAAACCAAGTGGAAGGGGAAGACATCAGGCCGTGGACGATCAGGACGACGGTTTTGTTGGGGTCGAAGGGTTCGATCCGACCGATGCGAGTTGTCGCAGCGAACTTCGCCGGATGCAGCAGGCGCGGCATGCCCAACTGTTCGGGATGCAGTTCCACCACCAACATGGCAAGCGGCGAGGAATAGTCGGCCGCGAGCGGGTAGCTATGCCGGCCCAGGCGAACCGTTTCGCGCTCCATCGGATCCTCGATCGCCAGCACGCAACGCGTCCCTTCAAAGCGAGCCACGATCGTCGCGGCGTAGAAAAAATGAGGCGTCGGGGCAAGGTCGCGCAACTGGTCCGCCCTGCGCTTGGCGACGACGGGAGCCCCAAGCCCATCCTTCGTCTCACGGGTATCGAAATCCACGCCGCGCACTTTGAGCTGATCGGCGGGAATGAGATCGTAATCAGCCGGGTTCCATTCGGGCCGCGGGTGTGGTTTCCAAGCAAGCGTCCGCGTGCCGAGCAACACGGGCTTTAGCCACGGTCGCAGGTTCGCTTCGCGCAACACTCCGCAGATGCGGGCGACAGCAAAATTGTAATCGCGCCGGGCATCGACATCACCGGGATAGCCTTCGAGTTGCTGCGCAGACAGTTCCGCAGCTTCGACCAGCGAAGCGAGCGCGGCGAGCGGCTCACGCCGCTCCTCTTTCAACGCGCGGCGAATCGTTTGCTGCGCCAGCCGGTCGGCATCGACTGCAGGCATGCCACGCACCAGGTGCGGCTTGAACACGCTGACTTTGGCGTCTTTCGCGCAGCCGGCCAGAAAGAGAATGAGAACGAAGCCGAGTGCCCTCACGCGATAGGCAAGGTGCAGGCGCGAACCGCCGAATAGAGAAACAGAATGATGGCAAAAGCAAGCGAGCCGCGCCGCACCCGGCGATGATCGAACTTCGACGCTGTGCCGGCAAAGAAGAGCACCGCCGCGAGCAACACCGTATTGCTGAGGTAACTGCTCGCGTGGGGTCCCATCAAATGCGCCTGCTCCGCTGCCTTGGCCGATTCTTCTCTGGCGACGCGAATCTCTTCTTTGAATGGCGGGGTGAATAGTTCCGCGACGAGAGGGTGCGGAGGCGCACTTGCATGCTCAAACGGCTTGAGGACCATCCACTTGTCCCAGGCGATCCGAAGGGCAGGCGGAAACCGCGTCACGTAAAAGCTCTCGACCTTCTCGTTGCCGGCCAACCTGGCGTCGATGGCTTCCATGACCAACCGCACGTAAACGGTCTCGACCTGCTGCGCCTCGATGTGCAAGGCGATGGCTTCCCGTTCGCGCTGATCCGCGGTCGCGCCAAGGCTGGAGGTCTGGCTATTCCAGCGCGAACTCTGATACGAGCACCAAGCCGTCGCCAGCGTCGTGATCGCCATCAACACGGCGCAAGCCGCATCGAACCAAGGGGCTTTCGGTTCTGCTTCAGTCTGTGGTTCTTCCATAGGTTGAGAAATCAGGGAAACACGCAGTCGCGACGGGACTGGAGAGCAAAGATGCGAGACTCCCCGGACACCTCGCCAAATCCCCAATGAAAGACACCGGATCTATCTCCACATGCACCGCAATCGCCCGGAGACGTGCTACGAAAAAGGAGCTCCCTCATCGCCTAAAACTGCATCCCCACCGTCACCTGAGCGCCGTGCATGATGGCATCGAAGGTGAAGCCGTTTCCTTCGTAGTCGAACGACAGCGCTCGATAACCGGCTTCGGCGTAAATGCTACGCGTGAGCTGCACCCCAAAAGCCCCTTCGGCCTGCCACATGAGATCGCTGCCGACACCGAAGCCGCCAATGTCGCCACGAGCAACGAGGTAGAAAGACGGCGTGAAATTAAGCCGCGCACGAAGACCGACGTAAGGGTCCCACCAGTCGTCGCAGCGCGCAAACGAACGGTTGAGGTTCTTCTCCAGCACGTCGAAGACGCGCTTTTCGATGCGGCCCTTCGCGGCGGTCACACGGCGCTGCACTTCTGCGGCACGAGCAGCGCCCTTGAGGTTCAAGGCCTCCACTTCCGCGCGAAGCTGAGCTTCTTCCTGCGTGATGACGTCTTCCACGAGCAGCGCGGTGCGCAGAGGGTGAAAGCCACCGATTGCGCCGATCGCAACCGCCCGGCGTCGTGGGTCCGGCCCGAGCGCGTGGGTAACTTCGCTCGTGACGTCGTTACTTACAGCCGCGCTCAAGGCATTGCGAAAACGGCCCTCGCTCAGCACGTTGTTCAGCCGGTCTCGGATCGCGAAGCTGACGTGGTCCACCAAGTCCGCGCTGGCCTGCCCAACGCCGTCGTCATCGCTCTGCAAGCGCATGGCTTGATAGATGTTCGTATAACGCACGCCAGCGAGCAAATCGACGAAACCGCGCGGTCCTTCGACCACGCGCCACCGCAGGGACAGATCGGCAAGCGTTTCATCAAGCCGCACATCCACCTTCTGCAACGCCCCGCCGACGCCGAGGCTGTCCGATGCACTTGCGTAGAAGAAGTCGCCCATCACGCCAAACCGCCCTTTGCCTACTTCGCCCCGAAGCGATGTAGCCATGTCGATCTTGTTGACGATGTTTTTGAAACCAAGGTCGAGCTTCGAATCGAGGCCATCGATCCCAACTGTGCCTTGGACGCCCTGCATCCAACCGGGCGCGGAGAGGGAAAATTTCCAAGTCTCCTCCTCAACAGGAGCGACGGCTTTCTTTCCCGGGGCGCCCGCGAACGCGGCGGCGGTGACGAGGATGAAGGTGGAGGCGAGGCGGAGTTTCATGTCGTTGGGCCGGGTTGTTCGGCGAGAAATCTATGATCGGCTTCGTTATCGGTGCGTCCGGTGGGACCAGGAGTGTAATCGCAAGGTGCACGGCCCATTCCGGCGCCGCTCGACCCGTCAGCTCAGTGTTCCCGCCGAGTTACGCCTTCACGGATGACTGCCGGCCTGCGGAATCTGCATGACCGAACCGCTTACTATGACGGCCTGAAACTCGTGAGACAAATGAGCATGGTCTTCACAAGCCTATTCGACGGCTTTGACCTGCGGGATTTTCCAGGAGCCATCGAGGAGCGACGGTGCCTTGTCGCTCGGCCAGTAGAGGCGCATCATCAGGATGAATTTGTCCTTCGGCGCAGGCAGCCAGTTGGATTCCTTGTCCGCGCCCGGGCTTTCGTTTTGGATGTAGATATCCACCGAGCCGTCGGCGTTCTTCTTCAAGTCCTGCCGGGCGCTGATGCTCTGCCGCTTGATCGGGTTCTGCACGAAAAAGTAGTCCTTGTCATACATCGTGATGGACCAGAAACCCTTCGTCGGCGGCAGCTCGCCCTTCGGGAAGTGCATCACGTATTTTTTCTCGCCGGTGTAGGAACCGAGGACGCTCGGCCCTTCCGAGGTGGGGTAAATGGCGTCCGCGCCGCGGTTCGCACCGAGGCCGATCGCGGTGACGAGGGCGCGCAGGAGGTAGTTGGTCCCATACTGCCCGAGCTTCGGCGAGAAAGCCCAGCCGTTCTCGAGCTTCATGTCACCCGTGACGATGCTCTCCTTCATGTAGAGCATGATCTTCTTGTTCGCGATCTCCGGCACCATGTTGAAGGCGTCTTTCGCCACCGGTCCGAGTTTGCTGCCATCGAAGGGCTGCCCCGCCACGATACCCAGCTTCGCGAGCTTGGCGATCATCGGCTTGTCCGCTGCGGCGGGCGGATTGTCCTTCAGAAGCTTCGCGAGCAGCGTGAAGTATTCGTCGGCACTGAGCGCGTTCACTTGCTCACGCACCGCCGTCTTCATGTCCTGTTTCGTGTCCACTTTGCCAGCTGGCGGCGTGTAGGGCTTGCCGTAACTGCTTAGCGGCACGAGCGAAATCTCATCCTGCAGCTTGTGCACGGCGGCATAATCCTCCGGCGTGCCGGTGCAGTAGATGCGCCCGAGCAGCCACACGATGCTGGTCGGCGATTTGTATTCCTTCACGCCTTCCGGCAGCTTGCCTTTCCAGCCGGGGCCGGTGATCGCGTATTTCTGCGCGCCGGTGCCGGTGGTGCGCTTGCCGGGAACTTGGAAGACGTCCGTCCAGCCGTCGAGCATCGGAAAGAGGTAATAGCGGTCCTTCGCGTCAGGCAGGCTGAGGACATAAGGCTCGGCGCCCACGTCGATGAATGCCGTCGTGTAAAGCGTATCGGCATTCGGCGCGGTCACGTCGCGAAACTCGGGCGACGGATACTCACGCATCCGCACGAAGTTCCCCATCGGCGCGCGCGTGCCCTCGGGCTTCTCCACATTCGTCATAATCCGGCGCGTCATCTCCATGGTCACGAGCGGGTAACCGTAGATATAGGCCTCGACCCCAAGCGGCACGGCTTCGAAGACGTTCTCCTTGGCGCCGGCGGTGGGAGTGGTTTTGAAAAGGGCCACGGCAGCAAGGCTGGCCGCGGTCGTCTGGAGCAGGAATCGGCGTTTGTTTAGCATGATGTTGGGTGGGAGCAGTTTGAGGCGGCTTACCGAACGCCCGCTGCGGCTTTCTTCGGGAGCCGAGGCTAGATCGATTTATCCGCCTGAGAATTCATTAGGTTCTCTTCATCTTCTGACAGCACATCGTCGGGATGGCCTACTCAAAACCGTATCCATATTCCGAAAAAACCTGACCTTGCCTGCTGTTGATCGATCCGTTAGCACGCGCCTTATGGATGCGTTGCCGACCTTCGCTTTCACTTCCCAAGGCCTTGCTCCTGAATTGCTGATCTCGGCCATCCGCGACGCGCAGTTTGACCCATGCCAACTGAGCGCTCATGGCCATCCCAGCAATCTGGCGCGGCTGGTCTGCCCAGGCGTCTGCCTCGACTTTGCCGATGTCGGTCCTGCCCTCTTCGTCCAAGGCCGGACGGCTCAAGACGCCTACACCCTCCTCTTCGTGGTCGATTGTCCCAGCATGGCGCGATCCTTCAATTTTGGCGTCGAACACACGGACGGATACATCGCGCTCTTTCCGCCGGGCGGCGTCCTCGAAGCGACCACCCCGGAAGGATACGGCACCGCTGCGTTGACCGTGCCGGTGCCGCGATTTCATCAGGCGGTGGCGCTGGATGGCGCAGAGATTCCGGATGAAGTGCTCGCGAACGGCGGGGCGGCACGTGTCCCGTCTTCGCATGAGGCTGGCCTTCGTCACCTGCTCTCTTCCATCAAGACCATCCTCTACCACGCACCGGAGCTTACGAAATCGCTCCGGACCCGGCAGCAGATGGAGCATCAGCTTCTCCGCGCCTTTCTCGGCGCGCTCATCGTGGGTCTCGCTGAGCGCCCCGTCCGCCCTGAGTTCCGGGTCGCCAACCGCTTCCATCGCGTCCAGCGGGCGCAGGGGTTTATCGACGGGCACGCGAGCGAGGCTCTCTACCTAGAAGACCTCGCCGCCGAGTTGGGCCTCACCACTCGCACCGTGGAAGGTCTCTTCGGTGGGGTTCTCGGGATCAGCCCGATGACCTATCTGCGGCACCGTCGTTTGCACCTCGCCCGGCGCCGGTTGCTCGACGCGCAACCCGCCCCCGGCGTGATCAAACAGGCTGCCCTCGAGCAAGGCTGCTGGCACCTCGGTCGCTTCGCCCGCGATTACCGCGAACTCTTTGGCGAAAGCCCCAGCGAGACACTCGTGCGGCACGGCTAAACGCCTTCCAAGGGTGCCGCCCTACGCACTCCTTGGGCCAGTGGCCGTCAAAAGCCCCCTTGATTGCCGCACGTCTTCGATGTAGCGCACGATCCGGAAACTCACCGGCGGCCCGATCAGCGCCAGCACCTGATCGTAGTGCAGCCCTCCATTGCCTCCATGGGGCGCGTCGCCACGGGCCGCATCTCGCGCACGAAATCGTCGCGCACCTAGAGTAACCCCCCGACCTCGCGGACGTTTTCCACGAGCGTCGCTTGACAGAACGCGGATGACCTTTACTCTGCCGACCCGATTTGAGGGCACTCGTAGCTCAATTGGATAGAGCATCTGACTACGGATCAGAAGGTTACAGGTTCGAGTCCTGTCGAGTGCGCCACTTCTCCCAAGCGTAGAAGAGGCACTGGGGATCGGGCGAAGCCGGAATCTTCGCCGCCAGCTAAACAAAAACTTCCGCGCGCTTGTGCGGGGCGTTCGGGCGGGTTTACTCGGCGGCATGTCTATCATTTCCCTGAATCGCCAAGGCCGCGCGCCCCTCCCCTTGTGAGCAAACGGTCTTCCCGGTCGTCGGCGGAGGATTCGGGGCACAGTGTCTGGCCAGGGGCGCTGGTCGCGCTTTTGCTCGGAGCGGCGATGGGATGGTGGGTGGGGCATCGTGATCCAGCGAAACCGAAGGTGGTGGAGGCGGAGACGAATTCGGCGCTGTCGAGCACGCAGCGGGCGGCGCTGGGGGATTTTGTGAATCGCTACTTCGGGACGTGGTCGGCGCAGGATATCGATGGATATGGGCGCTGTTTTCATCCGAATGCGCGGATCTGGTTCGGCACGGGATCGTCGATGGGGTTGCCGGAATTTCTCGACTCGCAACGGCGGGCGCACGAGCAGAGCCCGGTGCGGCTCACGGAGGTGCCGCTTTCGTGGGAAGGCCAGGTGAACGAGGGGCTGGCGCATGTGCGAGTGCACTGGGAGTTGCGCCGCGGCACCGAGCCAGTGCGCGGTTACGATTTCTTCACGCTGGTTTTCACCGAAGGGCGCTGGCAGATCATCGCACTCACTTTTATCGAAGCATGAGCAACGCCCTCGACTCGTCGTCCACTCCGCCCGAAGCTCTTCCCATCTGGCTGCTGCGCGTGCTCGGGTTCTTTTCCGGTGCCGCCGTGATGATCGTGGAATTCGCCGGGAACCGGCTGCTTTCGCCCGGCTTCGGCAACAGCCTTTACACCTGGACGGGGCTGATCGGCGTGATCCTGGTCGCGCTGAGCTGCGGGGATTATCTCGGCGGTTGGGTGATTGATCGCGTGCCGCGCTTTTCGGTGCTGCCCGTGATCTTCGGGGCGGCCGGACTGCTGACGGCGGCAGTGCCGGGGCTGATCCGGCTCTTTCCGCCGTTTGAGCGGATGGACCTGGTGACGGGGCCGATCACAATTTCGCTGGCACTTTTTTTCCTGCCCGGGCTGCTGCTGGCGACGATCACGCCGGTCTCGATCCGGCTGCTCTGCCGAGCCCGGCACGATGAACACATCGGGCAATCGGCGGGCACGGTCGGCATGGCGGCGGCGTTGGGCAGTTTCGCGGGCACGCTGCTGACGAGTTATGTGCTGATCCCGCGCTTCGGCGTGCGTCAGATTTTTGTGGTGCTGGGGATTTTTCTGTGCGCGCTGGCGGTGGCACTGGTGCTGGTGGGCCGTCGTCCACTGAAGCGGTCCGCGCTGGCACTGGGGCTGGCTTTCGCCGGGCTGGCGAGTGCGGCGTGGAGCCGGAACGAACCGCCCCCGTCGCCCGACGTGATATTTACTAAGGACACGTTTTACCATCGCATCACCGTGCGGGAAACCGGCGCGGGCACGCCCATCACCACGCGCACGCTCCAACTCGACTCGACGCTCGAAGGAGCCCAAGTGGTGCAGACGGGCGCGCTCGTGTTTCCCTATCAGCAGTATTGGAAGCTGGCGGAAGTGTTCCGGCCGGCGCTCGACCGCGCAGTATTCCTCGGAGCGGGCGCCTTCGGCATGCCGGAGCAGGTTTCGACGCGTTTTCCGAACTCGCGTGTGACCGTCATCGAGATCGACCCGGAGGTAGTCGCCGTGGGCCGGAAGTTTTTCCGGCTGAATGAATTTTCCCATGTGGATGCGGTGGCGGCTGATGCGCGCCGCTACATCCACACATCGAGCGAATCGTTCGATCTCGTCTTCGGCGATGCTTACAACGGAGTGCAGTTCGTGCCGCCGCACCTGGTCACGCGGGAGTTTTTCGACGAAGTGCGGGCGAAGCTGAAGCCGGGCGGCATCTTTGTGATGAATCTGATCGGCACGGCGCAGGGCGATCGCTCGGAGCTTTTCTGGCGGGTGATGAACGGTGTGCGCGTCGCGTTTCCCTTCACGCAGCTCTACGGCACGGATTCGAGCAATCCGGCCTACCGCCAGAATCTCATGATCGTTGCGTCGAACGAAGACCTCGACGGGCGTAGCGAAGCGTGGCTGCGCGAGCACCGGGCCGAACATCCGCAGATCGCCGGGTTGCTGGCCAGCCGCATCGATACCGTGGTGGCACCCGACGCGACAAAGTGGTTCACCGACGACTACAATCCGGTGGAGATCACCGTCGCGCATCAGCTCCGGGCAGATTGAGGAGGTTGGATCAGGTCGGATCAGGTCGGATTTAGGCTCCGCGCCCTCCAACGGCACTTCGAAGAATACGGCAGCTTGCGACATCCCGTTAGTTCGTCTCTCCCCGCGCCATCGACAAACGACCCGTTCCGTCCATTCCATTCACTTCGAGTCAAATCCCAACCGCCGAAAGGCAGGTCGAGCCCGAAAACCGCCCACCCATCGCCGAATCCTAAATCCTAAATCCTAAATTCCCCGCCCCTACTGTCCCCAGTTCTTGATCCACTTGCTCGAGCCGGACGACAGGCTGCCACCGCCGGTGGACCAGAGATCGAAAGTCGGGTTATAACCTCTCTTCGTATCCGGGCGGGCCTCATCGGGATTGGTCTTCAGCTTCTCGCGGTAGTCGGATTCCGCTTTCGCGCCGATGGTGGAATAGCCGTAGCAGTTGCCGAAGGGATCCTGCAGGTAGTTGATGGTCTTGATATTCCCCCCCGTGTCTTTGTTGTAACTGAGTTCGTCCCGCTTGAAAGCGTAGTAAACGGTCGCCTCGGGTTTGTTATCGGGGGCGGTCGGCGGCTCGAAATCGCCGCTGAGGCAGGAGTAGAGATAGCGGCAGGCTTTCTGATATTTCACCGCGGAAGGACCACTCGTGGGACTCATATCGAGCCGAGCATCGAGCAAATCGGTATCTGCGTTTTGGGGATAAGTGCCGTTGTCGAGCTTGTAGGCCTCGCATTGGAGCTGGAGGTTTTTCGTCTGAGCGAGACATCTCTCGCGCGCGCCTTTGTTTTGCACATAGCCCGCGATGCCGAGGACCAAGCCAGCCAGCAGGGCAATGACCGTCACGACGGTGACCATCTCAATCAGGGTGAAGGCGTGGGGGATGCGACGTTTCATGGCAGAGTGTAACGCAGGAAGGTGGCGCGCGCCACCGGTGGAAGAGTTTTGGGCAAAAAGCGAAGACTAGCCGGGACCGCCGGAGAGACTCTGGATGATCTTCACGAGCGGGAGGAAGAGGGCGATGACGATGGTGCCGACGATGAGCGCCAGCAGCACGATCATGATCGGCTCGAGCATGGAGGTCAGTGCTTCGACGGCGTTGTCCACTTCGTCGTCATAGACTTCCGCGATCTTCAGCAACATTTCGGGGAGCTGGCCGGTCTCTTCACCGACGTCCACCATGGAGATGACCATGGGCGGAAAGACGCCGCTGGCTTCGAGCGGGGCCACGATCGATTCACCTTCCTTCACCGCGTCGTGCACCTTGTTGATGGCGTCGGCCACGATGACGTTGCCAGCGGTGTCGCGAGTGATGTTGAGCGCCTGGAGAATCGGCACGCCGCTGGTGACGAGGGTGCCGAGCGTGCGGGCGAAGCGGGAGATGGAGCTCTTGCGGGTCAGATCGCCGAAGACTGGAGCCTTGAGCTTGATGCGGTCGATCAAGGCGCGCCCCGCGTTGGAGCGAGCGATGAAACCGTAGCCGACGATGATCAGCACCACGCCGATAATGACGTAGAGCGAATTCGACTTGAGGGTATTCGATGCACCGATGACGAACTGGGTGAGCGCCGGGAGCTGCTGCCCGTTGAGCATGTCCTTGAAGATCTGCTCGAACTTCGGGACGATGAACGTGAGCAGGAACACCATGATGAGCATGGCGATGAAGAGCACGATGACCGGGTAGGCCATGGCGGACACGACCTTGTTTTTGATCTTCTGCGCCTTTTCCTGGAACTCGGCGAGACGGTTGAGCACGAGTTCGAGCACACCGCCGAGCTCACCGGCCTTCACCATGTTGATGTAGAGCTTGCTGAAAATCTTCGGGTGCTGCGCCATCGACTCGCTGAAGGTGCTGCCACCCTGCACGGCATCGGCGAGCGCGTTGATGGTGTTGCGCAGCACGGGGTCCTTCTCCTGCTTGGCGAGCACGTTCAGGCCGCGGAGCAGCGGCAGGCCGGCGTCGATGAGCGTGGCGAGCTGGCGGGTGAAAATCATCAGGATCTTCGAGCTGATGGTCTTGCGGGCGAAAAGGCTGGGGCCACCCTTGGCCTTCGGTGCCGTCGCCGCGGCCATCGCTTTCTTCTGCTGCTTGGATTGCTTGGGCAGGCCGCCCTTGCCTTCCTCGACGACATTGGTCGGGAAGTAGCCGGCCTGTCGAAGCTGTCCGACGGCGTCGTTCTGATTCGAGGCTTCGATAATGCCGCGAGATTCCTGTCCGCGAGCGTCGAGTGCGATGTATTCGTAGCGAGCCATGGAGGGTGAAGGTCTGAGAGTTGGCGCGAATTGATTCCACGCAACGCTACTTGTCGATGGGGAACTTTATCAGAACCCGATTTTTCCTAGCTTCGATCGTAAACCGAGCGCCATGCGCGGAAGGTGTTCACGTGAACTTCCACAACTTTGCTGACGTCCGGCGTGTAGCCGCCGGCCAGCACCCACGCGAGGGGGATTCGGTGCTCGCGTGCGAAGGCGAAAACACGTTCGTCGCGGGCGCGGAGGTCGTCGAAATCGAGCGCGAGCGGTGAATAGGGATCTTCGCGATAGGGATCGGCACCAGCCTGATAAAGCAGCACATCGGGGCGGAACTCGGCGAGCAGCGGCAAGGCTTCCTCCATCCGCTGAAACATGCCGGCACGATCGCAACCCGCTGGCAGCGCGAAGGAGCGGTGATTCGAGCCGTCCTTGTGACGGAGCGTGGTCACGTCGCGATAGGCCACGTTCTCCCAATAATCGCTGCCATAGATGGACAGCGCGAGAACGTGAGGACGCGCCGCGGCAAGCTGGGCGGTGCCGTTGCCATAGTGCAGGTCCATATCGAGCACGGCGATCCGTTTTGCTTCACCGGCCGCGAGGAGCGCATCGGCAGTGACGATGAGTCCGTTGAACGTGCAGAACCCTTCGCCATGGTCGGCACAGGAATGATGAAAACCGCTCACCAGCGCCGCGCTGATGCCATCGCGCAAGGCCTGCCGTGCGGCAGCGAGGCAACCTCCGCTGGTGAGGCACACGCTGGGGAAAAGCTGCGGCGACCAGGGAAATTTCTGCGATTCCGCCAGTTCGCGTGGTTCTCCCGTCCGCACGGCATCGAGGTATTCGCGCGTGTGGACGCGCTCCAGTTCGGCATCCCCCACCGGTGCCGGCTCCACGAGCGTGAGATCGGACCACTTGCGCAATTCCTCCGCAACGAGCCCGAACTTCCGAATCGGCATGACGTGCTGACCGATCGGCGCGGCGTAGTTCGGGTGATAGAAAACCGTGAGCGGCTTCATGCGGTCGGTGGCAGCAGGGCGACGTCCGCGTTCTCCGCTGGCAAACTGGCCAGATCGAGCGCCGGATGCGCCATGTCCTGCGGGCGAAATTGCGCGCCATACATGGTGTAGAGCGCGCGCACGATACGGCGCAGTTCGCCACCGGTGATCGTCCCCTCCCCTTCCCTCCCGACACGCCGCAGCAAAAGCTGAAACGGCACAGGACGCGGCCCGCCTTCCGCGTCGATGACTTCCGGCGCGCGGAAGTCCGGCTGGTGATACGCCACCCGGGTCGGATCGATCTTCAGGAAGCCCGCTTTTTCGTAGGCGCGCAGGCGAATGGCGCGGTTCGGATCGCTGCCATCGTCGTATTCCATCTCCGCGGCCAGCGTGACCGGCGCGGCGGGGCGCCACTCACGAGCAAGCGCGACGGGAAAGGCTCGCATCCATCCGGCGAGTCCGCTCCGCCGCTGATCGGGAGCCACGAGCAGGTGCGAAAGATGCACCACGGTCTCCTCATCGGCGGAAATCGCGGTGTGATCGCGCACCGCGGCAAAGGTGCCGGCCTGCCGGACGAGGACCATTTCGTAAAGCATTCGCGGCACGAGTTGGAAACGCGCTGCCAGCGTCTCGCGCCGCTCCATTTCGTCCTTCGCCCCAAATTCTTTCCACAACGGGGCATACGCCGACTCGAACCACGGATCGTCGATCGACCGGATGCGATGCACCTCGAACGATGCGAGGTCCAGCGCGGCGGATTTGGCATCCCCGGGAGCGAGATCGGCGAGAGAAGGAAGCATGAATCTCACACCATTCCTCATCGCATCGCCCACCGCCAACTCAGAACTTCGACGTGCCGCCCTGCCGGTCCACCTATTCACGGTTCACACCTGGTTTCTCACCGGGAAGCGACGCCTCTTTCGCCGTTTATTCACACGTTATTCCCAGCAACGAAAACGGCGGCCATCCCCGGCATGGGAGCGGTCGCCGTTTGCGAAAATTCCGGACCGTTAGATCGTCTGGCTCAGGAAGCCGCCGTCCACGCGAATATCCGTGCCGGTGACGAAGCTGGCCGCGCCGTGGCTGGCGAGGAAGACGCAGGCGCCGATGAGTTCTTTCGATTCGCCGAAACGGCCCATCGGGGTGTGGCCCCAGATCGACTGGGTGCGCGCGGTCGGTGTGCCGTCGTCGTTGAAGAGGAGCTTGCGATTCTGCTCCGCCGGGAAAAAGCCGGGCGTGAGGGTATTCACGCGCACGCCTTTCGGCGCCCATTCGCGGGCGAGGAAGTTCGAGAGCGAGATCACCGCCGCCTTGCTCGCGGAGTAAGCGACCACGCGCGAGAGCGGCAGGTGCGCGGAGACGCTGGCGATATTGATGATCGAACCGCGTCCGCGCTGGCACATGGCGGGACCGAATTCCTGGCAGGGAAGGAGCACGCCGCCGACGAGGTTCAGGTCGAAGTTTGCCTGCCAATCCTCCAGCGCGATCGTCTCGAACGCGCGCTCGGCGGTGACGGTGACTTTCGGATCGTTACCACCCGCGGCATTCACGAGAATGGTCGGCGCCCCGAGCGTGCTCTGAATGGCTTCGTGCGCGGCCTTCACCGAGGCGCGCTCCATGGCATCGGCGCTGAAGAAATGGGCCGTGCCTCCCGCATCGCGGATGGCTTTCACGCGGGCTTCGCCACGCTCGGCATTGCGGCCCAGCACGGCCACTTTCGCGCCGGCCAGCGCGAGCCCATCGGCCAGCGCGCCACCGAGGACACCCGTAGCACCGATGACGACGGCGACTTCATTCGAGAGATCAAAAAGGTTGGACGACATAAGACGCGCAGCACACCGCAACCCGCCCCCCGACGCAAGCCCCACGCCCTTCGCATCGTCAACCGACGCAATTAGCGCGGGCGCTCGATAAAGGGGGAGTCCGTAAACGGGAGTGCCGGCGAAACGTGATGCGCGGTTTGCCACCAGAGCCAACCGGCGATCACCAGCAAGACAACGAGGCCGCCCCAGACCGTCGTGTCGAACCGAGGAAGTAAATAGGCTTGCTCGGGATGCAGGGGATCGAGGGCAACCTCGCACGTTCCGTCCGGCCGGATGTGTGAATTCAAAAATCGTTCACGCTCCTTCGCATTGCGCCATGCATCGGAGAAGCCGGGCACCACTTGAACAATCCGCGGGCCGTTTCCATCTTCGACTTCCGCAGCCAGACGGACCGCATACGGCTGTGTGCCAGTCCTCTCAATGAGCTCGCGCAAATGGATGCGCGCGGCCGTCCATCGAAAGCGGCGGTGGATACAGTATTCCAGCCAGCAAAGATCGAGGAATGCACAGATGACAAACAGGAGCAGGCCGCTGAAAACCGAGAAGAAAGCGAGACCAATCAGAGCCCTAATCCAGTCGATCTGGCACAGCGAAAACAATATCACCGACCCGCAGCCGCCGATCAAGCCTGCTACTGCCATGAAGACACCGATATATTGCAGCAAGCGCAACCACGGAACCCGCAACGGGTTCACATCACCGGGCAGGCGAAAGCTGGAGAAGCCGAACCGATTTAGCACGCTCGATTTATAGCCAAACCGCGAGCACGAACCAGGCGATCATGACGGCGGTAATGCCGATTTTGACGACGATGCCGGCGGTGGTGCCGAGGACGGTGCCCCAAGTGGACTTTCCAGCGGCGATCAATTCCTTGCCGCCGATGATTTCGCCAAGGAGCACGCCGACGATGGGGCCGACGAAGAGGCCGATGGGGAAAAAGAACATGCCTACGATGGCGCCGAGCACGCCGCCGATGGCCCCGAGCCTCGTGGCTCCGAAATATTTCGCCCCGATGGCGCCGCTCACGAAATCGATGACGTAGCTGATGACCATGAGCACGAAGAGTCCTGCGATGGTCCACCACGAAACGATGGTGCCGTCCGGGTCGAGCGCGACCTTGTGCACCACGGCGCCAGCCAGCACGAGCACCGTGTCAGGCATCATCGGCACGAAATTGCCGGCGATGCCTGCGAGCATCAGCAGGACGACGAGGGTCCACCAAAGAGTATCGAGATGGTGCATCATGGGAAAATGTGTGGTTGTCGCCACCCGAGGAGCGCGCTACCACGCCGCTCCGCTTAGACCATAAAACCATATCGCAAACTCCTAAAAATCCCATGCCTCTCGAAATCGGAACCAAAGCCCCCTCTTTCACCCTGAAGAGTAAGAAGGCCGACGGCCTCGTGGATGTGACCATCCCGGCGCCCGGCAAGACCACCGTGCTGCTCTTCTTCCCCCTCGCCTTCACCAGCGTGTGCACCGATGAAATGTGCAGCGTCTCACAGGGCCTGGGCGCTTACGAAGGCGCGGAAGTCATCGGCATCAGCGTCGATAGCCCGTTCGCGCAGGAAGCGTGGGCGAAGGCCAACAACATCGGCATCACGCTCGTGAGCGACCTGAACAAGGAAGCGGCGAATGCCTACGGCGTGCTCTTCAAGGGCCTCGCCGGCATCGGCGACAGTTCGGCCCGCGCGGCCTTCGTGATCGATGCCGCCGGCCAGATCGTTTACGCGGAGCAGACCGAAACGCCGAAGCACCTCCCGAACTTCGACGCCATCAAGGCAAAGGTCGCCGGGAAGTAAGTTCGACGTCTTCCCTTGCCGTCCGCAGCGTCCACGCGCCCATGAAAATCTATCACTACCTCATCTCGCCCACGGCGCGTGAAACCGCGCCGGAGTCGCAACTCCCCGACCTCGTGCTCGCGGGCACGCTGAAGCCGGAGACGATGGTGTGGACCGATGGCATGGCACAGTGGACGCCCGCGGGCCAGGTGCTCCCGCAGCTCTTTGCAAAATCCGCCAGCACGCCACCGCCGCTCCCTCCGGGCGGCGGTGGCAGCCAGCGGGCGCACGTCATCGATTTCGAAATCCATGGCGACGACATGCAGATGGTGGAGATCGAACTCGACCCCGGCGAGACCGTCATCGCGGAAGCCGGCGGCATGTGTTTCATGGAAGAAGGGATCGAGTTCGAGACGAAGATGGGCGACGGCTCGGCGCCCGCGGGTGGTTTCATGGGTGCGCTGAAATCGATCGGCTCGCGCATGCTCACCGGCGAGTCGATCTTCATGACGCACTTCACGCACCGGGGCGGCGCAGGAAAACGGAAGGTCGCTTTCGCCGCGCCTTATCCGGGCAAGATTATTCCGCTCAATCTCGCGGAACTCGGGGGCGAGGTGTTGTGCGAAAAGGACGCGTTTCTCTGCGCGGCGTTCGGCACGAGCGTGGGCATCGCTTTCAACAAGAAGCTCGGCGCCGGTCTTTTCGGCGGCGAGGGCTTCATCCTCCAGCGTCTGCGCGGCGATGGGTTAGCGTTTGTGCATGCGGGCGGCACGATCATTCGCCGGGAGCTGAAAGGCGAAATGCTGCGCGTCGATACGGGCTGCATCGTCGGAATGACTGCCGGAATTCAATACGACATTCAGCGCGCCGGGAATTTGAAGAGCATGTTTTTCGGCGGCGAAGGCCTCTTCCTCGCCACACTCCGCGGCCACGGCACCGTCTGGCTGCAAAGCCTCCCCTTCTCGCGCATGGCCGACCGCATCATCGCCAGCGCCCCCGCGCACGGCGGTAGTTCGACCGGCGAAGGCAGCGTCCTCGGCGGCATCGGCCGGCTGATCGGCGGGGATTAGTCCAGCGCCCGCGCGAGGACATAGTCGTCCATCACGAAGCCGCCGCCGATGTCGAAGACGGCTTCTTTCACGCGGCGGAAACCGCTCCGTTCGTAGGCGCGTAGCGCGCGTTCGTTGCCTTTGTTGACCTGGAGCAGAAGTTCTCGCGCGCCGAGATGGCGAGCGGTCGCACAGGCTCGCTCGATCATCGCCTGGCCGCGACCACGGCCGTGCAGTTCGGGCAGCAGATAGAGTTTGTTCAGCTTCGCCGAGCCCTCGGTGCCGGGAGTCACGGAATAAAATCCGATCGGTTCTTCTTCGTTGAGGACAAGCTCCCACACCACGCCTTCACGCAACTCGCGCTGGATCGTCTCCTCGGAATACATGCATCCGAGCATGTATTCCACCTGCGCGGCGCCGATGATGGGCGGGTAATATTCCCACCAGATGCGCTCGGCGAGTGCGCGCAGCGTCGGCACATCGTCTTCGATGGCGCGGCGAAAGACGATCATTTGAGCACTCGCTCGATGAACGCGTAGGCGTGCTCGCGTTGCTCCTTCGGAAAATCGTGCGGGCCATCCGGATGTTCGACCGTAATCGCGTCCGGAGCGCCAAGCAGCGCATAGACTTCGCGAGCGGTCGCCACGACGCGATCCACGCTCTTCCACTGGAAGTTCGCGTCTTTCAGCGGCGCATTGACGAAGAGCGGGCGCGGCGCGAGGGCGGCGATGAGTTCGTCGAAATCGAACGGAATCTGGTCGAGCCGCCCGGCGTAATCGGCGAAGCGCGGCATGTAGCGATCCTGGCACCAGCCCTGCCCATGCACCCAGCGTTTCGGATCGCCGCCATAGTAGTCGCGATACGAATCGAAGCCGCAGCTCGAAACGATGACCTTGATGCGGGGATCGAAGACGGCGGTGTAAATCGAATTGTGCCCACCAAGCGAATGCCCGATCGCGGCATAGGCACCGTGCTTCACCTCGGGCAGGGAGTCGAGCAGATCGAGTGCGCGAATGTTGTCCCAGATCGCCTTCATCGTGCCACTGGCGTAGCCGAGGCCGAAGACATCGGGCTGATATTTCGCGAGCAGCGGGTAATTCGGCGCGATGGTCACAAAACCACGCTCGGCCAATTCGCTGGCATGCTGGCGATTCGGCGTTTTGTTGCCAAGACCCGCAATGACGACCGCATGGCCGATCTCGTTGTTCGTGCCGTGCAGGCACAACGCGGCAGGCGCAGGTTTTCCGGCGAGCGCGGTCTTCGGAATGAGCAAGTAAGCGGGCGTGCGCGACCCGGGCTCGCTCGCATACGTGAGCAGGCGCCGCACGTGGCTGCCGCAATCCACTTCTTCACTCACCTGCACATCGAGCGCGCAGCGTTTCTCCCCTCCAGGGAGCGGTCCCATGATCTGCTGCGCGGCGGCGAGAATCTCGGCGCGCCGCTTCGGCCAATCGGCGGCATTTTTCACCGGACGCCATTCCGCCCCGGCGGCGGTGCTGGCGAGGAGCTGGAGGAAGGTGCGGCGTTTCATTTCGTGGACGGTTCTTTCGTCGCGGCAGGCAAGGCCTGGGCGACGTGCTGGAAGTCGAAATCTTTCACCGCTTCAGCTGCGAGCGTGGAGATCTGGCGATGAAGTTCGTAAACGGGGCCGGGCGATTCGGGTGCTCCGGGACGGTAGCGATTGCACAGAAAAATAACGAACGTCTTCGAGAACGGGTCGATCCAAAGCGACTGTCCGGTCCATCCGGCGTGGCCAAATCCACCAACCGGAAAAAGCGCCCCGCGCTGATTCGAATAGTCGTGCGGGGGCGTGCGGTAAGGCGAATCGATATCCCATCCCAGCCCTCGGCGAACCGGCAGGTTCGCCGCCGCCGGGCAGCGAAAATCCGCGGGGCTTTGCACACTCGTCATGAGCTTCACCGTGTCCGCTCGTAGCACGCGCGCTCCGTCCAGTTCGCCAAGGTTCAGCATCATGCGCGCAAAACGAGCAAGATCCGCCGTCGTGGTGAAAAGCGAGGCGTGCCCCGCCACCCCACCCATCGTGCGCGCGGCTAGGTCGTCTACCAGACCCCGCTCCGGCGCACTCGACGGCGCCACGCGCCGGAGGACGGCACCGCTGGGACGAAACAAGGCATCGCTCATCCGCAGCGGTCGGAAAATTTCTTCGGCGCAATAGGTATCGAGCCGCTTGCCGGTGACCTTTTCGATCACGGCGCCCAGCAGCATCGAACCCACGCTGCTGTAGGAGAAGGCGGTGCCCGGTTCGTTCACGGGCTTCTCCTGGCAAATAAGTGCGAGCGCTTCTTCGGCGTTGCGATAAGGATGGTTCCGCGGATCAAGATTCACGCGAAGCCCCGACGAGTGGAGCAGCAGGTGGCGGATGGAAATCTTCTCCCTCCCCTCGCCGGTAAAGGCGGGCAAGTGCTTCGCGACCGGATCGTCGAGCGCGAACAAGCCGCGCTCCACGCATTGCATCGCAGCCGTCGCCGTCGCGGCGACCTTCGTGATCGAGGCGACGTCGAAGATCGTGTCCTCCGTCATCGGCTCCGCCGCCGGTGCAGGCGCCCGTTGCCCGAAAGCCTTGCGATACGCGGCACCGTTACGCTCCACCCAGAGCGCGGCTCCGACGATTTTCGTATCGCGTATCGCCTGCTCGATTGCTTCGTCCATCTCCGCCAGCTTCCCGGCGCGAAAGGTTTGCTCGATCGAGGCCTGCAGCGGCTTCGGTTTCTGCGCATTCGTTTTCATCGACTCGTCAAGGCGAGCCTTATTCTTCGCCCACTCGGGATTCGGCTGCGCCTCCCACATGCGGAAATGGCGGAAGCTCGCTTCGCAGCCGACACCGAGCATGACGCTGTGTTTGTCGGCTCCGACGAGCGGGCTGTTCAGCGTCACGCTTCTGCCGGCGAGAGTGGCGACGAGTTCGTCGCCGAGAATTTCGAGCACCGCTGTGTGCCACTCGCCGAGTTTTACCGGCAGCGACGCGGAGACCTGCGGGAGCTTCGCGCGCTGTTTGTTCGCGGGATCGATTTTCTCGGCATCGTAGGCCAGCGCATTGACGCCGCCCGGCCCGCCGAAGAGCGCACACACGTAATCTTTCGCGTCCGTCGCCTTTACGAAGAAGGACCGATATTTGCGGCCCTCGTCTGGCACGTCTTCGAGCCGCACGTCGCATTGGATGACGGCGTTCTTGAACTGAATGCCGAACGAGGCGGTGGCGGGATGGTGCGCTTCGGGGCTTTCGATGCCGCGGAAAACACCGTCGCGCAGTTCCCAATGGCCGGAGCGTCCGACTGGCGCGCCGCTCGTATAACGCCAGCCGGTGAAGCCGCTGGCGAACCCCACCGCCTTGCCCTGCAACGGCGCGAGGGGCGTGGCAAAGTCTTCGCTCGCGAGCAGCTTGCCGCGCGTGGTGAGCAGCGTCCCGGGCAGGTCTTCCGCCATCGCAGCGGTGGCGCAAAGGACCAAGGAAACGATCGTGAGGGTGGGTTTCATACTTTAAGAAGTTCGCCCAGGCCACGGGTGAGGGTGTCATCCACCGAGTCGGCGCAGTTGGCGACGCTCACCTCGTAGCCGCCCATTGGATATTCCTCCCGCACCGGGATATACCACGGCCCACCATCGCCATACGCCGCGGTGGCGACGAAGCGGCCGGGTGCAAGTTGCCGGGCGCGCAGCTGGTATTGCACGAAACATTCCGCGGGCAGATGCAGGAGCGTCGCGTCGTTCACGTGCAGCGCGCTGAGGACGATGGGCTTTCGAGCCGCGATGCGTTGAATCCACGCCACGCGCATGGCGGGGCGAATGCGATTGGCCGGGATGTTTTTCGTGTTGGCGAGCAGGGCGCGTTCGCTGGCTTCGGTGAAGACGGGATTCACTTCGGGGACGATTTCGTGCGTCTGCCACGCCACACGCTCGATGGGCCGGGGCGCGAGCGATTTCTCCGAAGCGACGATGCCTTCATACATGCGGCGCGTGAGTTCCACACGCATCGCGGGTGAGCCGTCATTGTATTTCCCGGCGGTCACATTGCCGCTGCAACCGGTGAAATAAAGATGCGTGCAGCCGGGTTCATCCTTCTGCCGCTGCTTGCGCGCGAGCCCTGGAAAATCGCTGCTCACGTGCCCCTTGCCGTAATAGCTCATCGGGTGCGTGGCGTAGTAGTGGCACGATACGATCTTCTCGCTGCCGTCGTAGAACGCCACGGTCTTGAGCATGGGATCGATGAGCCCCTCGGGCAAGGCGATGAGTCGTTCATCCCGACACGCACTACCGCGCGAGCCGTGAACTTTTCCATCGGAGCCCACGTCGATGCGGCGATTGCTGGCCACCTTTTCGATGCGGGCTTCGCCATGCGCGACGTGCGTGATGGCACGAGCTTTCGGCAGCCCATCCTTCACCGCCGAACGGGCGCGGTCGAGGCATTGCTGGAAGAAATCCATATCGACGACGCGAAGCCCGGCGTTTTGCTCCGCGCACAATCGCTCGGCCTGGAGGCAGACAAACGGTGCATCGTGCTGATGAACGCACTGCACGGCCACGCGATCGGGCGTGGTGCCTGCGGCTTCGGCCAACGTGCCGCGCCAGGCGATGTGAGCTTCATTGAGGATGCCGGTCCAATCGACCACACAAACAACGACGGGCTTGCCCGCGCCGATCAGCACGAAGCCAATCGCTTCGAGCGCGTCATCCTGATCGACCATCGGTGTGATCCATCCCCCACAGAGCGGGTGCCCAATCGGAGGCGTCACATCGAAGCGGAACGGCGCGATGCGAAGCCCGGGTTCATTCGCGGCGTGTCCCGCCAGCGAAGCGGCGAGCGAAGACTGGAGAAACCGGCGGCGGGTGACGTTCACTTCAGTTCCTCGATGAAAGTGAGCAGGTCGGCCATGCCCTGCACCTCGAGACCGGTTTCGAGGCCCTCGGGCATGAGGCTGTGTCCATCGGAACTGCTGCCCTGGATGTTGCTACGCGGGATATTTTGCTCCACGCCGCCGAGCGAACGAATGGTAAGACTGCTCGCGTCGTCCTTGCTGACGATGCCAGTGAGGGTCTGGCCGTCCTTCGTGTTCACGACGTAGGCGATGTATTGCGAGGCGACCTCCTTGTTCGGATCGAGGATCGCGGTGAGCAGCGCTTCGCGGCCTTTCGTTTTCACGGTGATGAGATCGGGGCCGACCTGGAAACCCTGTCCGGCGGCGCGATGGCACGCGATGCAGCGGGCGAGATACTGCGCCTGTCCGCGCGCGGCGTCGCCTTTCATGGCGATGGCGGGCTGAAATTTGGCGACCATTTCGGTGCGCGACGGCGGGAGGACGGAAGCGAGCGCGGTCTTCGCGAGCGCGGCAATTTTGGTGTCCTTATGGCGCGCGAGGCTCTGCACTTGCGACGCGGAGAGATCACTCGCCTTGATGGTGCCGGATTGAACCGCGGTCAGCAGCGCAGTCGCGCGATCTTCGCGAGCAATGAAAGCGGTGGCCGCGGCGTCCTTCGCTTTCGCGGCATAGTGCGGCCAGTTTTCGAGGAGTGCTTTCGTCACGTCGGCGGAGGTGCGTTGCGCGAGCGTCTTGATCGCGGCGGCCTGGACCGGTTCGGGCTGGTTTTCGGCGAGGCAGGGCCGGAGCGCGTCGCCGGAGGCGAACCCGAGGAGTTCGATCGCTTCGAGTCGAGCAGCCGTCGCGGCCTTGGAATCGGTGGCCGTGGCGGCGGCCTTGGTGAAGACGGCGGCGAGTCGGTGGCCGGCGTCGGCTTTCTCGATGGTCGTGCCGGCACGGCGCAGACCATCGCCGAGCGCGCGGAGATACAGCGGGCTGGCGCCATGCTGCACGATGAAGTCGATCAGTTCAGCATGCGCGGCTGGTTTGGAGGCAGCGCGGATTTCGATGAGCCTGGCGACGAAGGGCGCGGCGTCCGGGATCGAGAGCGGGAGCTGGTTCAGGACCTCCGGCGGGTTGCTGAGAATCGCGGCGGAGATCCATTTGTCGGCGTGATCTTTGGCGGCGAGGCGAGCAAGCGCGGCAGCGGCATTGACCCGCAGAGCGACCTGGAAGCGCACACGCGGTTCGGGGTCGTCGGCGAGTGGGGCCAATTTGCCGGCATCGGTGCTCAGCACCACGGCGCGCTCACGGACAAACCATTCAGGATCGTTCAGCGCGCGGGAGATCGTTTCATCTTTCAAGGCGCCGAGGCCGGAGAGGACGCCGAGCGCGTGGAGTTTCGCCAGTGCATCGCCGGACTTCTGAAAGGTGGCTTCGAGCAGCGGGACGGCGGCTTGATCCTGGCGCTCGTAGAGCAGACGCGAAGCGGCGTCGCGATGCCAGCCGTTCGGGTGCGAGAGGGTTTGCACGAGTTCGGCGGTGCTGGCTTTGCCGAGGGTGACCGAGCCGCGGCGTTGCCATGCGGCGTTGTCCGGAATCACGCGATAGATGCGGCCGCGATCGTTGCCGTTGTTCAGGTCGATGAATTTTTTAATCTCATCCGGGATGCTGTGCGGGTGTTCGATGACCTCGCGATACATGTCGATGACGTGCAGGCAGCCGTCGGGGGCATTCGCAAAATTCACGACGCGGACCCACGTGTCCTTGCTCGCGGCAAATTCGAAGCCGTGCTCATCGTCGGGCCGGCGGCCGATGAGGCTCACGCCATCAGGGTAAAGTTTTTTGCGATGCACGAGCTGGCCGCCCGCATCACCCGTGAATGTGTTATTCACGAAGTCGTCCCCGTAGGCGTCGCCACGATAGACCGTCGTGCCGGTCGCACCGGTGAAATAACCGCTCACGCGCCCGCCGCCCTCGACCGCGCCTTTCACCACGCCCGCGATGCGCCAGCGCGTGCGGATGATCCGCCACGGTTCGTCGGGGCTGAGCCGGAAGACTTCCGCCGCGCCGCCATCGGCTGCGATGCTCTGCCGGGTGGGCGGCATGTTGTAGAATGGGTTCCGATTCGCGAACCGATCGTCATAAACCCACGTCTGGAGATGGTCGGAGTTCGAGCAGCCAAATTTGCGGCCCTGGTTGTCGAAGGTCATCCCATACTGCGCGCCGCCGGCCTCGAAGCCGAAATCATAGGTGCGTGGGTCGAACCAGAAATCGCGTCCGCCAATTTCCTGTGGCGCGACCTCCGGGCGTTTGAGGCATTGGATGAGGCCGCGATTGCCGGTGCCGGAGAGCATGTGAATGCGGCAGTCCTGCCCCCACTGCATACTGTTCATGAGGCCCTGCACGTTGAGCAATTGCAGGCCGGTGCCGAACCCGGTAAAGACTTTCTCGCGCACCTCCGCGCGCCCATCACCGTCGCGATCTTCAAAGCGCCAGATGTCGGGAGTGGCTCCGACGTAGAGGCCGCCGTTCGCCCAGATGAGCGCGGTAGGCCACGGGAGATCGTCGGCGAAGACGGTGCTCTTCTCGTAGTAACCGTCGCCATCGAGGTCTTCGAGCATCGAGATCCGGCCGAGGTGCGGCGTCACATCGCGCATCTCGGAGTAGTCGATCATTTCACACACGAACATGCGCCCGTTTTCATCGAAGCTGAGCGCGATGGGCGAACGCACCTGCGGCTCGTGCGCGGTGAATTGGAGCTTGAAGCCCGGCTTTACCTTCCACGTGCCGATGGCGTCTTTCGGCTCGACGGCGGGATACCGCGGCAGGTCCCTGGCCGGATCGACTGCCACCGGATTTTTCGTCTCACCATAAGCCTTGGCGTAGGTGGTCTTGGTTTTGAGATCGTCGGCCGCGAAAGCGGCACCGGCGAGGAGGGCGAGCACGACAAGGATGGAGGTCGGTTGCATGGAGGCGCGGTAAGAAAACCCCGAAGGGTGCGGTGAACCTAGGCCCCGCCTCTGCGCGCATTGTGACCTGTTCAGATACTTTTGTGATTATGGAGACGTGCTGATCAAAATTGGGGCTTGGGAATCGGGCGCCGTGGGATTTGGTATCAGACGATGTCTTCCCTCTCCCGCCGGAATTTTCTCCTCACCGCCGCCAGCACTTGCGCTGCCTGCCTCGCGCAGAGCGAATCGCCGGGGCCGGTCATCGATATTCATCAGCACACCGATTATAGCGGGCGCACGGATGAGCAGATGCTCGCGCACCAGCGCAAGATGGGAGTGACGCATACGGTCCTGCTGCCGGCCGGGCGATTTTTCGGGCTGGAAGCGGGCGCGAGCGGGAACGATCGCGTGCAGGAAGTCGCGCGGGCGCATCCGAAGGAATACTTCTTCTTCGCGAACGAAGTGCCGTATCTCAGCGGCGCGCATGAGGTCATCACCGGCGCGCTGAGGGCGGGCGCGCTCGGGATCGGGGAGCAGAAGTTCATGGTCGAGTCCGATTCGCGCGCCGTGCAGATGGTGGCCGACATCGCGAAGGAATTCGGCGTGCCGGTGCTGCTGCATTTCCAGTTCGGCAAATACAACACGACCTTCGAAAACTTTCACCAGATCCTCGAGAAATACCCGACGGTGAATTTCATCGGCCACGCCCAGACGTGGTGGGCGAATATCGACGCCAAGGCCGATCAGGCGGTGCTCTATCCAAAAGGGCCGGTCACACCGGGCGGAATCACTGACCGGCTGCTGCGCGATTATCCGAACATCTTCGCTGACATGAGCGCGGGCTCGGGATTAAACGCGTTGCTGCGGGACGAGGATCACGCCCGCGGCTTCCTCGACCGGCATCAGGACAAGCTACTCTACGGGAGCGATTGCAATGACTCGGTAGGCGAAGGCGAGAAGTGCAGCGGCGCACGCCAACTCGCGACGATTCGCCGGCTCGCGCCGAACAAAAGGGCGGAGCGGAAGATTTTGTTCGAGAACGCAAAGCGGGTGCTAAAGCTGCCGGTGTAGGCCGCTCTCCCGACAGATTGCTGCCGGCCCTTCCCTTCGGTGGAAGCCCGCGCCATGATGGGAAAATGCTTTCCGACACCATTGCTGCCATTTCCACGCCCTTTGGCGAAGGCGCCCTCGCCGTGCTGCGGTTGAGCGGGCCGAGGGCCGTCGAGATTGCGAAGGCGGTTTTTCGGGGGCGGATGCCGGAGGCGAGGTGCGTCGCATTTGGGGCGCTCGCGGATGGAGAGCGGAAACTGGACGACGTGTTGCTCACGGTATTTCGCGGGCCGCAGAGCTATACCGGGGAGGATGTGGTGGAGATTTCCTGCCATGGCGGGGTGCTGGTGACGCGGCGGATTCTGGAGGCACTCCTGCGGCATGGGGCGCGGAGTGCGGAGCCGGGGGAGTTTACGCAGCGGGCGTTCTTGCACGGGAAGCTGGACCTCACGCAGGCGGAGGCGGTGATGGATTTGATCGGCGCGCAGACGGACCTCGCTTTGCGGGCGGCGAATGAGCAACTCGAAGGACGGCTCGGGGCGCGCATTCGGGATTTGCGCGAGGGGTTGCTCGCGATCCTCGCGCATGTGGAGGCCTACATCGATTTCCCGGACGAAGATATCGACCCGGAAACAGGCACGGCGTTGCGTGCGCGGCTCGAGGCTCTGCGCGGTGATATTGCGAAATTGCTCGATACGGCGGAACAAGGGCGCGTGCTGAGGGAGGGGGTGCGGACCGTGATTTATGGTGCGCCGAATGTCGGGAAATCTTCTCTGCTCAACCGGTTGCTGGGATTCGAGCGGGCGATCGTTTCCGCCAAGCCGGGGACGACGCGAGATGTGATTGAGGAAGTGATCAATCTGCGTGGGATTCCGCTGCGACTGGTCGATACGGCGGGGGTGCGCGAGAGTGAGGACGAGATCGAGCGGGAAGGAATCGCACGCACGCAACGGCAGGTCGAGCGGGCAGATCTGGTGCTGAACGTGGTCGAGGCTCAGCAGGAGCGAGGGGTGGCCTTGGCGAATCGCGGCTCTGGAGAGCCGCGCTACGACGCGTTACTCGTCCTCAACAAATCCGACCTCGGGGAGCACGCCTCGTGGGCTGGCGTCGAGGCGGTGCGAATCTCCTGCGCGACGGGCGCGGGGTTCGACGATCTCGCCGACGCGATCGAGCGACGTCTGCTCGGCGGCGCGGCGCAGCGGGATTGGACGGTAGCGATCAACGCGCGGCACCAGGCCTGCCTCGAACAAGCGCGCAAGTTTCTCGATGCGGCACGCGGAGCTTTCGACGACGGGCTTTCCCCCGAGTTTATTGCCGAGGAATTGCGCGCGGCCCTGAACGTGGTCGGGGAAATCGTAGGCAAAGCCGACGCCGAAGAATTGCTCGGCGTGATCTTCGGACGCTTCTGCATCGGGAAATAGTGGGTGACACCGCCCAAGGCGCTGCGCTTCTGTGAGGTTCACTCATCGGACATCATGAGCTTCGATCCCTATCAACATCTCTTGCGCCCGCTTCTGTTCACGCTCGACGCGGAAACGGTGCATCACCTTGCGATGTGGGGACTGGAGCACTTCGGAGCGGCACTGCGCCCGCTCGCACCAAGGCCGGATCGGCGGCTCGCCCGCACGGTGTTCGGCGTCACGTTTCCGAATCCGGTGGGGCTCGGGGCGGGGTTCGATAAAAACGCCCTCGCGCTCCCGGCGTGGGAGGGCCTCGGGTTTGGCTTTGTGGAAGCGGGCACGATCACGGCCAAGGCGCAGCCGGGAAATCCAAAGCCGCGCGTTTTCCGCCTGCCGGCGCAGCGCGGGCTGATCAATCGCATGGGGTTTAACAACGATGGATGCGACGTGGTCGCCGGGCGGCTCCAACGCCTGCGCGACAGCGGGCACTGGCCGCGCATTCCGGTCGGGATCAATCTCGGCAAATCGAAGATCACGCCGCTGGAGGAAGCGACCGCGGACTACCTGCTCTCGTTCGAGCGACTGCGGAAGTTCGGCGATTATTTTGTGCTGAACGTCAGCTCGCCGAACACCCCCGGCCTGCGCCAGCTCCAGGATCGCGCAGCCATGGATGAACTCCTCGGCGCGATCCAGAGCCGCAATCTCGAAGGTGATCCGGTGCTCGTGAAAATCGCGCCCGATCTCGACTGGCCGGCCATCGAGGAAATCCTCGCGCTGGCGGAGCGGCATCGCATCGCGGGATTGATCGCGACGAATACCACCATCGATCACTCCAGCGTGCCGGAAGCGCTTCGCACCACGGGCGGACTCAGTGGCGTTCCCCTGCGCGCACGCAGCACCGAAGTGCTCCGGTTCATCACCGCCCGCACGAAACTGCCGGTGATCGCGGTTGGCGGCATTTTTACGGCGGACGACGCGCTGGAGAAATTCGATGCCGGAGCGGCGCTGGTCCAGCTCTACACGGGGTTCATTTACTCAGGGCCGGCGCTGCCCCGAAGGATTTGCGCAGCCTTGCTCGCGAGGGCCGGAAACTGACCCAAAAGGGACTTTGTGAAAAATTTCACAAAGTTCTTGCCACCCCTTCCCACGTAGTGTTTTTCTACGCGTCCACGCCGCGCCAGGTGTGGTGTCGCATGGCTCCCCGCCGCGACATTCAGCTCCCCGGAGCTGGTCCGCCTCGGCGCACGGTGTCCATCGCCATGAGTTTTTCCGTCTTCTCCAACTGCCAACCTTCTTTTCGCTCGGCCCTGACGCGGGTGCTCATGTTGCTGGCCGTCGTCACGATGATCTTCGGGCAGACGAGCACCGCCTTCGCCGCCGCTGCTACGGCTCCGGCCACGGTCGAAGCCGCGCATGGCACCGACGCCCATGACGCCCACGCGGGCGGCCACGAAGAACACGCCGGCCTTCCGACCGACGCCCCCCGTTTCAAGCTCCTCGGCGGCAAGATCCAGATCACCAACTCGATGATCGTCACGTGGATCGTGGCGCTCCTGGTCATCCTCGGTGCGCGGATTTCCTGCCGCAGCATGAAGGAAGTGCCCGAAGGCGGGCAGAACTTCTGGGAATGGATGGTCGAAGGCCTCTATGGCTTCCTCGAAGGCATCGTGGGGAATCAACTGGTCAAGAGCAGCTTCTGGTTCTTCGCCACCATCTTCATCTTTATCCTCGCCACGAACTGGTTCGGCCTGCTGCCGGGAGTCGGCACCATCGGCTGGGGCACGCCGAATGAGCACGGGATGCTCACCCACATTTCGCAGCCGCTCCTGCGCGGCGGCAACGCCGACCTGAACATGACCGCGGCCATGTCCGTGATCTTCTTCATCTGGTGGTGCATCTGGGCCTACCAGTCCAATGGCGTCGTCGGCGTGCTGAAACACATCTTCGCTCCGAAGGGCAAGGAAGAGGGCTTCATCCAGTTGGTGATGATCATCGTATTTTTCGCAGTGGGTGTTCTCGAATGTATTTCCATCGCCTTCCGCCCGGTCTCGCTGAGCTTCCGTCTCTACGGCAACGTCTTCGCCGGTGAAAACATGCTGGAGTCGATGTCCACGCTGGTGCCGTCGCTCTCCTGGCTGCTGCCGATTCCCTTCTATTTCCTCGAGCTGCTGGTCGGTATCGTCCAGGCGCTCGTGTTCATGCTGCTGACCTCCGTCTTCACCACGCTCATCTGCGAGCACGACGAAGAGCACGGCCACGAAGGCCACGGCCACTGATCCCACTTTCAACGCTTTCGTTCGCCGGACCGTGGCTGGACTGCGGAGACGAACGAGAAACCACAAACCACAAAACATATGACCACTGCCATCCTCGCCGCCGCTGAAGCTCTTAGCGGCAACATTCACATCGGTCTCGCTGCGCTCGGCGCCGCCATCGGTGTGGGCCTGATCGGCATGAAGGCCGCTGAAGCCACGGGCCGCAACCCGGGCGCTGCTGGCGCCGTCCGTAACATCGCGATCATTCTCGCGGCGCTTGCGGAAGGTATCGTGTTCTTCGCGATCTTCCTCGCCAAGGGTCAATAACACTCCGCGCGCGCGGAGCCGCTCCGGCGAACTCCGCGCGCGCTCCCTTTTTCTTCCACCACCTTCCTATGCTCTCCTCGACTTACCTGGCCGCCGCTGCGAGCGGTGGCATTGGCGAAATGGTCTCCGACACGCTGACCACGTTCGGCGTCAATTGGTGGCTGTTCCTCTCGCAGTGCATCAGCTTCTCTATCGTGGCGTTCCTGCTGCACAAGATGGCTTACCAGCCGATTCTTTCGATGCTCGAACAGCGCCGCCAGAAGATCGCCGAAGGCCTCGCCGCCGCTGAAAAGAGCAAGGCCGAACTGGCCGCCGCGCAGGCGAAGGCTTCCGACATCCTTTCCAAGGCCGGCGAAGACGCCCAGCGCCTCATCGACGACGCCAAGAACGCCGCCAAGGCCTTCCGTGAAAAGGAAGAAGCCCGCGCGACGATGGACGCCGAGCAGCGCATCAACAAGGCCAAGGCCGACGCCGACCGCGAGCACGCCAAGATGCTGGCCAACCTCAAGAAGGAACTCGCCCGCCTCGTCATCGACACCACCTCGAAAGTGGCCGGCAAGGTCCTGAGCGATGCCGACCAGCGCCGCCTCTCCGAGGAGGCCTCCAAGCAGCTCGCTGCTTAATCCCTCGCCATGAAGCTGAGCAAGGAAGCCCGCAAAGCCGCCAAGTCGCTGTTCGTCGCCTGCCTTTCCGAAGGCAAGCTCGACCAGGACAAGGCGCGCATCGTGGTGAAGGAACTCGCCGAAAAGAAGCCGCGTAAATACCTCGAAATCCTCGAAGGTTTCCAGCGTTACGTGCGACTCGAACTCGCCAAGCGCCACGCCACCATCGAAAGCGCGACCAACCTCGAGCGCGAAACCCGCGACCAGCTTCGCAAGGCCCTCAAGGCCAAATACGGCAGCGACATCACCACTGAATTTCAAGTAACGCCCGAGCTGATCGGCGGGCTCCGCATCAAGATCGGCAGCGATGTGTGGGACAACAGTGTCCAGGACCGCATCGCCCGCCTCGAAACCGAACTCCTTCACGCCTAAACCCACCACGTCATGAGTAACATTCTCCAGGAAATCGAATCGACCATCGGAGCGCTGAAAACCGGCGCCACGAAGTCCAACGTCGGCATCGTCCGCGAAGTCGGCGACGGCGTCGCGAAAATCGAAGGTCTCAGCGACGTGATGCTGAACGAGATGATCGACTTCGGCGGCGGTCTCTACGGCCTCGCGCTCAACCTCGAAGAGAGCGAAGTCGGCGCCATTCTCCTCGGCGACGACAAGGGCGTGCACGAAGGCACCGAAGTCAAAACGACCGGCCGCCTCCTCTCCGTTCCCGTCGGCAAGGCCCTCCTCGGCCGCGTGGTCGATGCGCTCGGCAATCCCGTCGATGGCAAAGGCCCGGTGAATGCCGAAGCCTCCTACCCCGTTGAAAAGATCGCCCCGGGCATCATCAAGCGTAAGTCGGTCAACCAGCCGGTGCAGACCGGCATCATGGCCATCGACGCGATGATCCCGATCGGTCGCGGCCAGCGTGAGCTGATCATCGGCGACCGTGCGACCGGCAAGACGACCATCGCGATCGACGCGATGATCAACAACGCCCGCATCAACAAGCAGAACGAGAAGGATCCGAACTACCGTCCGCTCTACTCGATCTACGTCGCCATCGGCCAGAAGCAGTCGAACGTGGCCCGCGCCATCGCGGTCCTCGAGGAAGCCGGCGCGATGCCTTACACCATCATCGTCACCGCCACGGCGTCCGATACCGCCACGAACCAATACCTCGCACCGTTCGCCGGGGCGTCGATCGGCGAGTGGTTCATGGACAACGGCATGGACGCGCTGATCGTGTTCGACGATCTTTCCAAGCACGCGGTCGCCTATCGCCAGGTGTCGCTGGTGCTCAAGCGCCCGTCGGGCCGCGAAGCCTATCCGGGCGACGTCTTCTATCTCCACAGCCGCCTGCTCGAGCGTTCCGCTCGCGTGAATGAGCAGAACGGCAACGGCTCGCTCACCGCGCTGCCGATCATCGAAACGCAGGCGGGCGACGTGTCGGCCTACATTCCGACGAACGTCATCTCGATCACCGACGGCCAGATCTATCTCGAAACCGACCTCTTCTACCAGGGCATCCGCCCGGCGGTCTCCGTCGGTCTCTCGGTCAGCCGCGTGGGTTCCTCCGCGCAGATCAAGGCGATCAAGCAGGTCGCCGGTAAGATCAAAGGCGAGCTGGCGCAGTTCCGCGAACTGGCGGCCTTCGCGCAGTTCGGTTCCGACCTCGACGCGGCCACCAAGGCCAAGCTCGATCGCGGCAGCCGCATCGTGGAACTCTTCAAGCAGACCCAATACAACCCGCTGACGGTTGAGATGCAGGTCGCCGTGCTCTGGACCATCCAGAACAACCTGATGGACGATGTCGCGGTCGATAAGATCAAAGACTTCCAGAACAAACTTCAGGACTACTTCAACACCCGCAAGGAAGGCCTGCTCAACAGCATCCGCGAGAAGAAGGCCGTCGACGACGCCATCGGCGCCGAGCTGAAGGCCGCGGTGGAAGAGTTCAAGCAGAGCTACAAGTAAACTGCCATGGGAGCCAATACGCGCGACATCCGCCGACGGATCAAGTCGGTCAAAAACACTTCGCAGATCACCAAGGCCATGCAGATGGTCGCGGCGGCGAAGATGCGCAAGGCGCAGAACGCTGCGCTGGCGGGCCGCTCGTATGCCAACCTGCTCCGCCAGGTGCTCGGTTCTCTCACCGATCTCGGCGACGAAGATGCCCACGCCCTGCTCACCTCCCGTGAGGTGAAAAAGGAACTCGTGCTCGTCATCGCCACGGACAAGGGCCTCTGCGGCGCGCTGAACACCAACCTCTTCCGCGAAGTCGCCAAGTTCGATCCCGAAAAGACCGTTTTCGTCGTGATCGGCCGCAAGGCGATGCAATATCTCAGCCGCGCCAAGCGCACGGTGCTGGCGGACTTCAACCTGAAGGAAAACTTCCACTTCCTCGAAGCCAAGCAGGCCTCGAAGTTCTGCATGGAAAAGTTCCTCTCGGGCGAAGTGGACAAGGTGTCCGTCGCTTTCACCGACTTCGTCAATACGCTCAGCCAGATCCCCCGCGTGCAGCAGCTCCTGCCCATCGCCAGCCTCGAAGTGGGCGACGTGATGAGTTCCGCCGACACGAAAGTCGCCGCGGAAAAGGACAACACGCCTTACCTGTTCGAGCCCAGCTCCGGCGCAGTGCTCGAAGCGGTGCTCCCGCACTACGTGCACTTCCAGGTCTTCCAGATGATCCTCGACAGCCGTGCCTCCGAGCACAGCGCGCGCATGGTCGCGATGAAAAACGCGACCGACAACGCCAAGCAGCTCATCAAGGACCTCACCCTCGAATACAACAAGGTCCGCCAGGCGGCCATCACCACCGAACTTCTCGAAATCTCCACGGCGCAGATCGCGCTCGGTTAATCTCTCTCCCATCACCATCGCAAAGCTATGAGCAATCAAGGAACCATCGTCCAAGTCATCGGCGCCGTCGTTGACGTCGACTTCAGCGAGTCGGGCAAACTGCCCGGCATCTATGAAGCGCTGGAGATCAACTTCAACGTCAGCGGGCAGGACACCAAGCTCGTCCTCGAAGTGCAGCAGCACCTCGGCGAAAACTGGGTCCGCGCCATCGCGATGAGCAGCTCGGAAGGCCTCAAGCGCGGCATGAAAGCCGTCGCGACCGGCGCCCCGATCAGCGTCCCGGTGGGCGAAGGCACCCTCGGCCGCATCTTCAACGTCACCGGCGACCCGGTGGACGAGCGCGGCGAAGTCCCGCACGAGAAGCGTTACCCCATTCACCGCGCGGCTCCCACGCTCCTCGATCAGGACGTGAAGTCGAGCATCCTCGAGACCGGCATCAAGGTCATCGACCTCATCTGCCCCTTCACCAAGGGTGGCAAGGTCGGCGCCTTCGGTGGTGCGGGCGTCGGCAAGACCGTCGTCATTCTCGAGCTGATCAACAACATCGCCAAGCAGCACGGTGGCTTCTCCGTCTTCGCCGGCGTGGGTGAGCGTTCCCGCGAGGGCAACGATCTCTACCACGAAATGAGCGACGCGGGCGTCATCAACCAGAAGGACCTCAGCAAGTCCAAGGTGGCGCTGGTCTATGGCCAGATGAATGAACCTCCGGGCGCCCGCCTCCGCGTCGCGCTGTCGGCCCTCTCGATGGCGGAATATTTCCGCGACGAGAAGAACCAGGACGTGCTCCTGTTCGTCGATAACGTGTTCCGCTTCTCGCAGGCCGGTTCCGAAGTGTCCGCGCTCCTCGGCCGCACGCCGTCGGCGGTGGGTTACCAGCCCACGCTCGCCGCGGAAATGGGCCAGCTTCAGGAACGCATCACCTCGACGACCAAGGGTTCCATCACCTCGGTGCAGGCGGTTTACGTCCCCGCGGACGATCTGACCGACCCCGCTCCGGCGAACACCTTTGCGCACCTCGACTCGACCATCGTGCTGGAGCGTTCCATCGCCGAGCTGGGCATCTACCCGGCCGTCGATCCGCTCGCCTCGACCTCCAAGGCGCTCGCGCCGGAAGTCGTCGGCCAGGAACACTACGAAGTCGCCCGTGGCGTGCAGCGCGTGCTCCAGCGTTACAAGGACCTGCAGGACATCATCGCGATCTTGGGCATGGATGAACTCTCGCCCGAGGACAAGCTGACCGTGTTCCGCGCCCGTAAGATCCAGCGCTTCCTTTCGCAGCCCTTCCACGTGGCCGAAGTCTTCACCGGCACGCCCGGCCAGTATGTGCCGATCGCCGATACGGTGCGCGGCTTCAAGGAAGTCCTCGAAGGCAAGCACGACGACGTGCCCGAAGCCAACTTCTACATGAAGGGCGGCATCGACACAGTGCGCGCCTCCTGAAGCAATTTAACATTCAGGATCTGGACCAGCGGTCTGCGCCCCCAATCCTAAATGCTAAATCTTAAATCCTAAATCACATGGCAGCCACTCTCCGCCTCGAAATCGTCACTCCTGAGTCGAAAGCGTATAGCGACGACGTGGAATTCGTCGTCCTGCCGGCGGTCGAAGGCGAGATGGGCGTGTATCCCATGCACGTCCCGCTGATGACGCAGATCTATCCCGGTGAACTCATCGTCACCAAGGATGGCAAGACTCATCACCTCGCCGTTGGCGAAGGCTTCGTGCAGATCACCGCAGACAAGGTGAACGTCCTCGTGGACATGGCCATCGAGGAAACGCACATCGACGAATCCGCCGCCGAAGCCGCCGTGAAGCGCGCCGAGGAAGCCCTCTCCAAAGCCCACGAACTCGGCGGCGAAGAAGCCGCGGCAGTTCAGGCGGCCTTGGCGAAGTCCCTCGCCCAGCTTCACGTCAAACGTCGCCGTCGCGGCTAGGCCGCTTCCGCGAGCGCAACGCCAGTTCGAGTTCCTCGCCTGGCCCCAAACCATTCGACTGCCCGCCTCCCCGGCGGGCAGTTTCGTTTTCTGGGTAGATTAATGCCGGGCACGGGCAATCGGCAGGCTGCAAACCGGCGGCAGATTCTGGATTCCAACGGGCAACCTGGCCGTGTCTGTTCAACCCACCGGGCAGCGTGGAATGATGGAGGTAAGCGAAGCGGCCCCCGGCGAAAATAGCAGGAACCGACGGAATGGACGGCCCCGTCGGTTCGCCGTGGTGGCGATAAAGGAGGAAAAGGCAGTGGTATGAGTCCGCCTTCCCACGCCCAAACGAGTCTCCCCGCCAAGTCCGGAATCGAAACACGCAGACACAATCGACACACTATTTCACGAGCCGCCGCTGCGCCACGTCACCGAGACCGAGGGAGGCAAGCGCTGGAAACGCTGGTTCGCCCTGCGTCTGGTCGAGGAGATGAACAGACACAATAAACACACTATTTTGCGTGCCGCCGCTGCGCCACGTCACCGAGGCCGAGGGAGGCAAGCGCTGGAAACGCTGCTTCGCCCTGCGGCTCGTCGGGGAGACGAACAGACACAATAAACACACTATTCTGTGAGCCGCCGTTCCACCGCCTCGCCGAGACTGAGGGAGACGCACGCCGGAAACTGCTGCGTCCGTTCAGCCGCGAACCGGATCAGCATGCCACGATCAAGTCCCAACGGGGCGCCCCCCGCCACCCTCATGGCCACAACCTCTCGCAGAGATCGCATTGCGCGGAGCTTGCCAATATTCCCACGTCTCGGCGATTAAGCGCACACGACTCCATTCGCCCATGAAACCCCTCGCTCTCCTTCCCGCCCTCTCCTTCGCTTTCGCTCTCAGCGTTCACGCCGATGACATCCGCCGCATCGCGCTCGATGGCTCCCCGGCCCCGGCTCCGGCAGAGGATACGACGAGCAAAGACGGACTCGCCCGGATCAAGAAACTCGACCAACCGGCGCTCGAACTTTTCCCCTGCGAAAAACAGCCGTCGCAGGGCACGATCATGGTTTCGCCCGGGGGCGGTTACGGCGGGCTCGCCATTACACACGAAGGGCGCGCCGTCGCAAAGATGCTGAACGACGCCGGCTGGGACGCCGCCGTGCTGCTTTATCACATCAACGCCGGGGACCAGACCCGCGCGCTGGCCCTCGATGACGCGAAGACCGCGCTGTCGCTGCTGCAAAAACGCGGCGGTGAATTCGGCCTCAGCACCAAACGCATCGGTGCGATGGGCTTCTCCGCCGGGGGACATCTCACCGCGCGGCTCGGCCACGAAACGTCCGGTGGCAAATCGCCGCAGTTCCTCGTTCTCATGTATCCCGCCTATCTCGACAAGGACGGGAGGGTGCTCGACGAAGTCACCCCGTTGAACGCGCCCACCTTTCTCTACGTCGCCGGCAACGACAAATTCGCCCCCGGTTCCATCGCCTACGCCGCCGCGTGCGAAGCGGCACACATCCGCCACGAACTCCACAAGCCCGACCTCGGCGGCCACGGCTTCGGCCTGAAAAAAGATCGCCTTCCCGCCGTGCAGGACTGGCCGGAAAAACTCCGCGCCTTCCTCGGCTCGCTATAACCCGGAACATGGAGCGCCCGCGTCCCGCCGGGGCTCCATGCCACCCATTCGGGTGCTTGAAGAACAGGCCCGCTCTCTCAGGCTCATCATCCCTTTCACTCCCATGTCCTTCAGCCTTTCCCGCCGCCGTTTCCTCTCCCATTCCACCACGCTCGCCGCCGCCAGCGCCTTTGGTCCGAACCTGCTCCTGCGCGGGCTGGAAGCCGGCAGCAGCAAGCTGAACATCGCCGTCATCGGTGCGAACGGCAAAGGCCAGGTCGATACCGCCAAGGTCGCGCTCGATCATAACATCGTCGCTCTCGTCGATATCGACCAGACGCGCCTCGAAAGCGCCGCGAAGACGCTTGCTCGCAAATACTCCGACGCAAAAGCAACCGGCCCCTCCGCGCCGAAACTATTCACCGACTATCGCAAGATGTTCGATGAGATGAGCAAGAGCATCGACGCCGTCATCGTCTCGACGCCTGACCATTCTCACTACCCCGCGGCCGTCTGGGCGCTGAAAAACGGCAAACCGGTCTGCGTGCAGAAACCGCTCTGCAACACCATCTGGGAAGTGCGCGAGCTGCATCGCCTCGCCAAGGAAGCGAAAGTGCTTACGCAGATGGGCAACCAGGGCCGCACCATGGAAGGCCAGCGCCTTGCCAAGGAGTGGATCGACCAAGGGGCCATCGGCACGCTGAAAGAAATCCGCCTCTGGACGAACCGCCCGCTCTGGGCACAGGGACCGATGAATAAGAAACCTGCGACGTGCCCACCACACGTGAACTGGGATCTCTTCCTCGGCGTCGAACCGAGCGAGCCCTATTTCGAATTCGAGGTGCCGCCGGGCGTGCCCGCGAAACCCGAGAAAGGTTTCTGTATTCATCCGTGGAACTGGCGTGGCTGGTGGCAATTTGGCTCCGGTGCGCTCGGCGACATGGGCTGCCACATCATGGACGCCACCTTCAGCATTCTCGGCCAGCAGATTCCCATGAAGATCGAGGTTGAGAGCGGACCGATCACCGAGCTGAACGCCCCGCTTTGGACCACACTCACCTATCACTTTGCTCCCAGCGTCACGCACCCACCGCTCACCGTGAGCTGGCATGATGGCAGCCGCGACGGAAAACCGAATCGCCCCGAGCGGGATTCACGCGTTCCCGAAGCCGCCTTCGCCAAAGCCAGCAGCGGCATGATGTTCATCGGCACCGAAGGCGTCGTCTTCGAAGCGGACGCGTATTGCGCCAATCCGGTCATCTATCCCGATGAACGCTTCGCGGATGTGAAAAAAGCGATGGAGAGCGGCAAGATCAAAAAGACCGAGGCGCGCAGCCCGATGCCTGACAATCCTCAAGGCGAGTGGGCGCACTGCATCGTCAACGGCGGCACGCCTTCCTCCAACTTCGACTACGCCGCGCCGCTCGCCGAGTTCGTCTCGCTCGGCAATCTCGCCATCCGCTCCGGCCAGACCATTCAGTGGGATGCGAAAGCGATGCGCGTCACCAACGTCGAAGCCGCCAACCGTTTCATCAAGCGGCCGTCGTATCGCGCGGGCTGGGTGTAAGAAGCTTTCGCCCTTCTCGTGCGATCAGGCCCGGCGCTTGATTGCCAAAGAACTCCCACGCATCAGGGTCGAACTCTCCGCTGCGCCGATCTGGTTTCCATGAAACTCCTCCTCTCCCTTTTCGCTCTCGCCACCGCCTCGCTGCTCGCCGCCCATCCCAACGACGATCCGCTCGCGCCGTGGCGGACGAAGGTGCGGATCAGCCCCGTGTCTCCGCAAGAAGGCCGGCATACCATTCATTCCTACTTCAATACCTGCCCGGAAAGTCCGGATGGGCGTTATGTGCTCTTCTACAGTTCGACGGCCAGGGATGGGCATCGCGGCGAGGTCTGCATCCGCGATCGCAAGAGCGGCGAGGAGAAGGTGCTCGCGACGAACATCAACGCCGAGGATGCGCATCGGGTGGCCTGCCAGCAGTGGGCCTCGGGCGGAAAACGCGTGGTGTTTCACGGCCAGCGCGATGGCGAGTGGTTGGTCGGCTGCGTGGATCTCGACACGGGTAAGGAACGGGTGCTGGCGCGGAATCAACTCGCCGGCTGGGGTCAGCCCAATGCGGACGTCGTCCCCCTCTACAGCCCGCATTGGAATCCGGGGGAACATCGCGACATGGACCTTATCAATGTGGTTACCGGCGAGAAGCAGACCGCCGTCACCGTCGAGGCGTTGAAGGCGGCGTATCCTGCGTGGTTCGAGAAGACGTTTGGCGAGGGGAAACCTTCGATCTTTTTCCCCATTCTCAGTCCCGATCTGAACCGCGTCTTTTTCAAGATGGCCCTCGCGAAAGGCAACGACCCGCGGAGCACCGCAGCGAGCGCGCGAGAAGGATTGATCTGCTACAGCCTCGCCGAAAAGCGTTTTCTCTACATGAACCCAAAGTGGGGCCACCCGTCGTGGCAGCCGGATTCCCGGCACATCACCGAGACGCATTACATGACCTTCGATAGCAATGACGGGAAATACACCCGCCTCACCGCGTTGCAGGACGTGAGCGGCGATCATCCCTCGGTGAGCCCCGATGGCCGCATCATCGTGACCGATACGATCATGGATAAGTGGGGCGGCACCTCGAAAGAGTGGGGCATCGTGCTGGCCGATTCCCAGGGCAAGGGGCAGATCGTCATTCATCAATTCGACAACTCACGCGGCGCGAATTCGTGGCGCCGTTCGCATCCCCACCCCGTCTTTTCGGCGGACGGCAAACGGATCTATTACAACGTGAGCGACGGCGAGTTCACCCGCCTCTTCGTCGCCGAAATCGACTGAGGTCCTTCATGACTCCCAGTCTTTTCTCCATCAGCTACGCCGGCCTGTGGGGCCAGGATTCGCTCAGTCTGTGCGACTTCATTCGCCGCGCGGGGACGCTGGGCTTTCCATCGGTCATGATCGCCGGCAAACGCCCGCATCTCTCCCCGCTCGACGCCACGCCCGAAGCGATCGCCGCCGTGCAGACCGCGCTGAAGGAAGCCGGCGTGCGCTGCGACATCCTCGGAGCTTACACGAACCTCGTGCCTTCCGCCGGCGCCGGGTGCGAAGTGCCGCACATCGAATTCCAGATCGCCTACGTCGAGTCGCTGGCAAAGATCGCCGCCCAACTCGGCGCGAAGATCGTGCGCATTTTCACCGCGTATGAATCGCCTGCGCTCGACCTGCAAACGCAGTGGCAGCGCGCAGTGAAGGCGATTCGCGAAATGTGCGACCGGGCCGCCGCGCATGGGGTCACCATCGCGATTCAAAATCATCACGACCTAGCGCTGCACACCGACGCATTGCTCGAACTTCTCGCCGATATCGACCGGCCCAACTGCAAGCTCGGCTTCGATGCGTGGTCTCCGGCCCTGCGCGGCGAACCGCTGCGCGAAGCCGCCAAAAAAGCCGCACCCCATACCGTTCTCACGACGAATGCGGACTACCTCCGCGGGCCACGCCACCGCTACCGGCCCGAACTGGTGAACTACGAACCCGTGACGCCCGATTGGGTTCGCGCTGTTCCCTTCGGCACGGGCCTCATCGACTACGCCGCCTTTTTCGAAGGACTCAAGGAAGGCGGTTTCGATGGCTTCGCCGTTTACGAAATGTGCTCCCCACTCCGGGGCGGTGGCGCACTCGAAAACCTCGATGCCTGTGCGAAGACCTATCTTAGTTGGATGGGAGGTCGGCGACTCATCGCCTCGTAGATCGAGGCACTTTTTACTCGCTTTTGGCGGGCCAAGCGAGTTGCTCATCACCATGCGCACTTCGAATCCCATTCTTCGTTCTGAGGCCTTCGATTCTCCACGGGTCATCGGCGAAGCCGAGCCAATGACGATCGGTGGAACCGTTCATAAATCGTTCATCCTTCTCGCGATCGCCGGAGCGGCGGCTTACTTCTCGTGGACGCGGGTCGGTGGGCTGAGCACGCCGCTTTACATCGGTGGAGCTATCGGCGGGTTTATCGTGGCGATGATTTTGTCGTTCAAAAGCGCGTGGGCGCCGGTGCTCGCGCCGGTTTATGCGGCGCTGGAAGGACTTTTTCTCGGCGGCGTCTCGGCGGCCTATGCGCAAAGGTTCGGCGGCATCGTCGGGCAGGCGGTGATGCTGACCTTCGGCGTGTTCTTCGCTCTGCTCGCAGCGTATCAGACGGGGCTCGTGCGACCGTCGGAGAAGTTCAAGATGGGGCTCATCGCGGCGACGGGGGGAATTGCACTGGTGTATCTCGTGTCGATGGTGCTGCGGATTTTCGGCGTGCAGATGCCGTTCATCTATGGAAGCGGCGCGTTCAGCATCGGCTTCAGCGTGGTGGTCGTGATCATCGCGGCGCTGAACCTCGTGCTGGACTTCGAATTCATCGAGGAAGGCGCGGCTTCGCGAGCGCCGAAATACATGGAGTGGTATGGTGCGTTCGGCCTGCTGGTGACGCTGGTCTGGCTGTATCTCGAAATCCTGCGCTTGCTCGCCAAGATGCGGGATCGGTGAAGCGGGCAACCGGAAGCCGTCTGTCTCGGCAGTTGCGGGAAGGCGCGGCTTAAGGCAAGTCGCCGCGCATGTTACGCGTCATTCTCTTCGCTCTGATCCTGCCTCTTGCGGCTTCGGCTGAAAACTGGCCGCAATGGCGCGGGCCGCGCCTGGATGGAACCAGCACCGGCAAAGGTTACGCCACGCGGTGGAGCGCGACGGAAAACGTGCGGTGGAAGACGGAGTTGCCGGGGCTCGGCCATGCGTCGCCGATCGTGTGGAAGGATCGGATCTTTACCGTCGCGGCGCTGGATACGGGCGAGCGGCTGTTGCTCTGCGTCGATCGCTCGAATGGAAAAGTGTTGTGGCAACAGGTGGTGGTGCAGACGCCACTGGAGCGGAAGCATCGCGAGAACAGCCATGCGTCCAGCACCCCGGCGACGGATGGGGAAAAAGTGTTCTGCTCGTTCCTCGACCAAGGGCAGGTGGTGGTGGCGGCCTACGATTTCGCGGGGCAGCAGCTCTGGCTCAAACGCATCGGCGGATTTTCCAGCGTGCATGGATTTTGCAGTTCGCCGATCTTGCACAAGGACACGATCATCGTGAACTGCGACCAGGACGGCGACGGTTACATGGTCGCGCTGGCGCGGCAGGACGGCGCGGAGCGCTGGCGAGTGGAACGCCCCAACAAGACGCGCAGCTACTGCGCGCCACTCATCCGCGAAGCGGGTGGACGCACACAGATGGTGCTCTCCGGGTCGAAGTGCGTCGCGAGTTACGACCCCGACACGGGCGAGAATATCTGGATGATCGACGGGCCGACGGATCAGTGGGTCGCGTCGCCGGTGTTTAGCGCGAAGGCGAATCTGTTCTTCATCACGGGCGGATTTCCGGATCACCACCTGCTTGCCATCAAGCCGGACAGCAAAGGAAACATCACCGACTCGCCGCAGATCGTATGGCACGGGCGGCAAGGCGTCGCGTATGTCCCCTCGCCCATCGCGGAGGGCGACTGGTTTTTCATCACCGACGATCGCGGGTTTGCACACTGTTTCGATGCGAAGACCGGCGAGGAAAAATGGGAGCAGCGCTTCTTCCGCCAGCACGCCTCCATCGCGAGCGCGAATGGGCTGCTCTATTTCCTCGCGGACAACGGCGAGTGCCGCGTGGTCAAGGCGGGCGAGAAGTTCGAACTCGTGTCGCTCAACGCCCTCGGCGAACCCGCTTATGCTTCACCGGCGTTTAGTGACGGGGAAATCTATCTCCGCGGCGAGAAGCATCTCTTCTGCATCGCCGGCGGAAAGTAACTTCGATCGTTCCAGCCGTCCTCCTGGGCGTAGGGTTGTGCTACGCCCAGGACGACTTGCTGACGAGTCACCTTGCCCAAGGCTGCGGAATTACAGCGGGTTACCCGTCTCTTTGAAGACGATACTGAAATCGAGTTGGAAGGAGTCGCTGCCGTCGGTGGTGTTCGGCCCCACCGCGACATAGATGGTGTCTCCGGGCTGGAGCTGGCCGACATTCTGATCGAAGACGAATGGCGTGACCGACGGGAAGGTCTGGCTGAACTTCTGGGTGAAGGTCGCGCCGTTGGCAGACTCGGTGAAGATCATGAGCTGCCCGCCATTGCTCACGGCGGTGGTGACGGTGACGAAGCTACTGCTGATGCCGTAATAACCGGCGAGCTTCACGGTGTAGGCGGCGATCGGGAAACGATCGTAGGTGGCGCCTTGCGCGGAACCCCGCCCGGGGTGACCACCGCTGGCGTTGAGATTGCCGTAGGGGAAGAGCGTCGAGCTATTATCGGGCGACACCGGGAAGCCGTTCACGCCGTAGCGATTGATGGTCGGGCACCAGTTGAGCGAGCGATAGTTCGCGGCGCTGGTGATCGGGCCAAGCGCATTCCACAGGTAGTTCCAGCCATTGATCGGCGAGTGCGAGCGGAAGTCATCGCGGTAGTCGGCGACAACCCGCGTCGCTCCGCCGGCAACGGTGAACGCGACGGATGCGAGCGAGCCGAGTTGCGGCGTGCACTTGATGGTGTGGGCGCCGGGCGTGAGCACCTGGCCAACCCACGGGTTCGCATCGGTGCCGAAGGCCGTGTATGGCGGTTTCGTCTTGGTGTTGGTGGGATTGCCATCGAGTTGCAGCGTGGCGCTGCCTTGCGCGTAGTTGAGGTTGGCGCGGATGGTGAGGTTAGTGGTGCCGAGTTTGGCGGGATCGACCACTGCATTCGCCGTGAGCGTCATCAGATCTTCGTGCGTGGTCGCATCCACCACCGTGAAGGTCTGCAAAACGGTGGTTCCGCCGAAACTGGGGAGCAACCACTGGTCGATGGCTGCACCCGAAGCCGCCGTATCCGTCGCTGCCGTGGGGAGGCCCGTGCTGTCGATCAAGGCGGGGGGAATGTGACCGTAGATTTTCTGCGGCGGCTGCATGGGCTGGCGGCGCGGATCGGCTGAGGCATTCCAACTCGTGTCCAGATCGAGCGCCGCCAGATCGAGCCCGCCCTTGCCGGTGGCGTGGTGGCAACTCAGGCAGAAGGCATTGTCGGACACATCGGGGCGCGGACGATTGTGGAAGAGCGGACCTTCGGGGAAGTGAATGCTCGGCCGCAGCGAGGTAGTGCCGCTCGGGATGCTGAAGCGATGGGCGCCATTGTCGTTCTTGTAGTCGTAGAAGCAGGCGTATTGCGTGTAGCTGGTCTCGCCGTTGTTCTTGAGGCGACTGGTGATTTCATTATGCGACCATGTGGGGAATCGATCGGCGAATTTCGTTTTCCATGCGCCGGTGTAGCCGGAGTTGAGGCCGACAAGGGTGCCGTTGGCGTGATTGCACGCGGTCTCGTAATCGACGCTGTGCGCGATGACTTTGAAATCGTCCACCCAGCCGGCGAAGGCGGTGATCGCTTCGGCGGAAGGTTTGCCGACGGTGAGTTTGCCGGGGATCATCTGGAAGATGGAAGAGAACGGATCGTCCCAGCGATTGTAGGGCAGGCCGTTGAGGTGGAACGTTACGTTCGTGCCCTGCTGGCGGACTTGGAAGGCGAAGTGGGCCCAGCCGGTGTCCGGGAGGAGATCGTCCATCGGGCTTGTCGGGGCCGTGGTGTTTGGCACCGGGATGGTAATGCGATTGATGATGGCGTTGCTGGCGTCCTTGTAGAGCACCTGGCTGCGGCCATAGAGCGCGATCTTCGTGCCATCCGGGAAAGTGAGCAGGCGGCGCTCGGTGGTGTCGTTCGCGAAGCGGCAATCGACGAAGATGCCGATATACCAATCGTGATCCGCCACATTCACTCCGGCCGGCTGCGCATCGACGGTGAACTCGAGGCCGATGGCACCATCCATCGAGAAACCTTTGCCATGCACACCGCCGGTGGCCGCGGGTTCGAGCCGGCCGTTGCCAATCACTAAGCCATTCTTCGGCACGATCCATCGATCGGTCGTGGAGGTGGCGGCGTTCTGCAGCTTCACCGGCTGATCGAAGGCATTTGTTGAGGTGTTCCATCCGCTCCAGTGCTTGAAGTTACCGCCGCCTGCGGGGAGCGTAAGCAGGCCTTCCATGTTGGCGATGATGAAGCCATCCGGATCGAGGTAATCGTCGAAGGCGAGCTCGTCGGCCTGCGCACTGTCGGTCATCGGCCAGGTCACATCGCGCAGCCCGATGGGCAGCGCGAATTGCCGATAGTTAAAGACATTCTCGATCGAGTCGATGATGTCGCCGTTGTCGTTTTCCCCCGCGGGCATGCGCTTGGTCGCGCGGCCGTAGCCCATGCGGAGGATACCGGTTTCGGTGCCGAGCGGGCCGCTGTTGGGCTGGAAGAGCGAGACCATGCGTTGCTGCGGTCCAGTGGCGGTGCCGCCGGCGGCATTCGTGTCGCCCTGGCCGACGGCGTAATCGACCGCATTCAGCAGGTTGTCGATCATCACGACCTTGCCGTGGCTCCACAGGCCGGTGAAGGAAATGCCCTGGTGTTTCCCGCCATCTTCGCCCTGCGTGTAGTCGGGCGTATCCTCGGGAGCGCCGGTCTGCGGGTAGCGCGCGTGGTTATAATTCCCGTCGGTGCCGAGGTAGTGGAGCTTGTCGAAAACGGTTTCGAAAAAGAGGTTCTTCGCGTCGCGATCGATCCACGGATACGAGCCGCCGATGTCCTTACCCGGCGTGATGAGCGTCCCCTCCGGATCGCGGAACGGCGCCATGGCAAAACCGAACAGCGTATTGATGCGGGTGTCTGACGGCGCGAACGAAATCGGGATGAGGTTCGTCCACTGCGCCGGGTCGGCGGAATTGCCCGAGGGGTAATAGGAATAGACGATGTCGCAACTCTGCGCGGGTTGCACCACGCCGGTGTTCGGGTTCGTCCAGACGAGATTGCCTGAGCCGACACGGACGATGAGGAGGCGCCCATCGCCGCATACGACCGGCTCGAACGCGGAGCCGTTCCAGCCGGTGAAAAGCGGACCGGCGACGGAGGGGCCCGATTTTTCGATGAGGCGAATGCTCGCGCTCGTCGTCTTCGGATTGCTCACGGTGATCTTGATCGGCGTGACAAAGAACTGGGTGCGGTTGTTTGGTGAAGTGCCCTGGTTGGCCGTCACCATCACCTTGATGTTGTAAACGTCTTCACCGGCGACGGACTGCGGGTTCGAACCCGGGTCCCACAAACACGTGTGCGAAACGCCGAGCACGCCGTCGGTGTAATTTTTCGAGCCGAGCGAGGGATTGCCGTAGGTGTTGGTGACGTTGATGCGCGTCACGGTCGGCGAGAGCACGGTGTATGCGCCGGCGGGGTTGAGCAGAAAGGGCTGCGTCATCTTCTCCGGGATCATCAATGCGAAGCGCGGCGTGCCGCCGTCCGGACCGGAACCTTCCACGGCCGTGGAGATGCGGCCGTCATTCGTGGTCCGATAACCTGGCAGATGCGGCCGCGTGAATTGCGGCTGGTAGGTCGTGCCGGCGATGCCATCGGGATCGATGACGCCGGTGACTTCACGCCAGATGGCGGGCGATTCTGGAACGGCGGGCTGCGCCGGGAGGAAGGATGGGGAGACGGCGCAGAGCGCCAGCAGGAGGGGAGTGAATCTCATTGGTTGGGGAAGAAGAATTCGCTGCTGGTGTTAGCGGTGGTGGCGTCCGACGGCTTGAACGCTTCGCCCTAAATTTTGAATAATTCGCTCGCAACCACCTCGGACCGGCACCAAATTCAGTGGTTCCGTGTAGGCTACAGCCCGTGCTGTTTGCGATAGGCCAGCGGCGAGATTGCGTGCTTCGCTTTGAACAGGCGCTGCAGATGGCTCTGGTCGGAGAAGCCGGTGCGGTAGGCGACCTCGGCGACGCTGTCGCTGGTTTCGCGGAGCAAATGGGCGGCCCGCTCGAGGCGCAGGTCGCGAAGATAATCGCCAAAACCCCAGCCGGTCGTCTCTTTGAAAAACGCGCGGAAGCGGCTCGTGCTCATGCCAGCGACGCGAGCGACTTCGGGCTGCGAGATGTGCGCGTGGCAACGCAGCGCGAGAAACTCAAGCACGCGACCGAGGCGCGCTTCGCGCTCGGCGCGCGCGGACATGGCCTCGGGAGCACCGCCCGGCGCGTCGAAGGCGCGGCGTAATTGCAGCAGCAGGTCGAGCAGGTGAAAGCGTAACGCGAGCTGGCGCCCATCCGTTGAAGCCGGCGCAAACCACGCCTGCGCGAGCCGCAACAGCGCACCCTGCACGCCGGCCGCGGCGGCAGCATCGCCGTCGATCTTCGGCTTCGTTTTTTCCGGGCGCCGATCCCACCCGGAGAGGAACTGAAGATCGACGTCCGATCCACCCGGCGCGACGGCTTCAGTGCGGAAGAAAACAACGAGCGGTGCGTGCGTCTTTTCCATGCGCACCACGCCGTGCAATTTGAGCGGATCGACGATCACGACGTCGCCGGGAGCGAAAGAAAACGTCTGCGTGCCGACGCAGTATTCCCCACCTCCACCGCACGCGATCCACAGCTCGTAGTAGTCGTGCCAGTGCATCCAGTTCTCGCCCACCATGCGCCGGTAACCGGGATACGATTGCGCAGAGAGCACGAGCGGAAATTGCTTCGGAAAATCGCGCGAGAGATATCGACGGGAGTCCAGTCTTCGCGACAGGGAAAACACATCGCGCGGGAGCGCGGCGAGGTAAGCGAGCAGTTCGCGTTTCTGCGGACTCATGAGGGGATCACCGAGTGTGCACGAAAGAGTAACGTGGGCAATCTCCCCGCGATGACGGTGACGGCCCAATCAGACGTTCAAGTCGAGCGGTCCAGGAAAGCCGCCGGCAAGATGGCGCGTTACGCCAGGCGCCAGCGAGCCTGGCGAAGCACGGCCTTGTCACCACTGGCCATTTTTTCATACCAGACAGTGAGGAGCGTGCCGTCACCGAGTTCGACGGTGCTGGGGTAGCCAAGGTCGCCACCGGGACCGTCGCCGGAGATGATCATCGCTTCGCCCCAGGTTCTGCCGTGGTCAGTGCTGAGACGCGCTTGATTGCCAAAGGGCGCGCGGCGGTGGCCGTAAGTCATGAGCAGGCGATCGTCGCGCAGGCAGAGAAGATGCGAAGGCAGGCCCCACACGCCGATGGAATGCGGCTCGCTCCACGTTTTGCCTCCGTCGGTCGATTCGCTCTGCAGCGTCTCGCCGGCGCTGGTTTTGTTGTGATTGCGGATCTGCGCGATGAGCGTGCCATTGGCGGCTTCGATGGCGTGCAATTCGTGGTAGCCGCTCGGCACCTGATCGCCCTTTCGCGTTGGAATTTCCGCGAGCCATTTCCACGTCGCGCCGTCGTCGGTCGATTCGCAGACGCCGATTTTTTTGTCGTCGGTCCAAAGCTGTTTGCCCGCGTAGAGCAGCCGGCCATCGCGAAGCGGCACGGGACCGTGCGGGCTGTTGACGATGGTAGGAATGCGCGGGCTCCAGGTCTTGCCGCCATCGGTCGAGCGAATGATCCACTGGCCGAGTTCGGCTTTGCGCTCCACATCGTTCAAGCGCGCATGCGCGGCTTTCCAGCGAGCGAGTTGCTCGGGCTTCATCTGCCCCTTTTTCCAACCACCCGCGGAGAGCTCGGTCATGCCTTCCTGCTTGGCGAGAAGCGGCTCGTAGGCGAGCGAAGTGAACGTCGTGACGAGCAGCGTGCCTTTCGCCGTTTCGACCACGCCGGAATCGCGATCGTCCGTGGCGCTGTCGAGCAACACACGCGGGTAAGTCCACGTCTCGCCGTGGTCGTGCGAAGTCATCGAAACGACCTGACCGAACGGACAGACATGCGCTTCGCGTCCGCCGGACCACGTCACCCACAGCTCGCCATTCGCCCGTCGCGCCACAGTCGGCCAGCCGCAATAATATTCCGGCTGCTGGCTGATGACGCGCGTGTCGAGGATTTTGATCTCGGGCGCGGCAGCGCGGGCAATGCTGGCGAAACCGGCAGCGGCGACAGTGGTGCGGATGAAGGTTCGGCGGGAGGTCATAGGGTGCGAGAGAAATCCCCGCGCTGCGCGAAGCTTAGCGCATACCGATCCCGGAAAACGTGGCGATCTTGCCACTCTTCCCCCGGTGGCTTATTCTCCACGGCCATGACTGCCGAAGCCGTGCCTTACATCACCGAGGAGGAATACCTCGAGGGGGAACTGCACAGCGACGTGAAGCACGAGTATTTCGACGGACGCGTCTGGGCGATGGCCGGGGCCAACGATTCGCACGAGCTGGTATCAGGGAACTTTTTTGCGCTTCTCTGGACGCATCTGCGCGGCAAGGGCTGCCGGGTTTACAAGAGCGACATGAAGGTGCGGCTCGAACTGGGAGGCAAGCCGCTCTATTATTACCCGGACGTGATGGTCGCCTGCACACCGGACGAGCGTGGTCCGACGTTTCGCGAACATCCACGCCTCATCGTCGAGGTGCTTTCGAGGAACGAAAACAAGGATCTCGTGGAAAAGTGGCTGGCCTATCGGGCCGTCGCGTCGCTGGAGGAATACGTGGTGGCGAGTCCTTGGGCAGAATCACCGACCGTGTATATCTTTCGCCGAGCCGAGGGATGGGAACCGGGTGAAACGCACCTCGGCATGGAGGCGGAATTCGAGCTTCGTTCCGTCGGGCTGAAGTTGCGCGTGGCGGACTTGTTCGCGGTCTGATTCACGCGGTGAACTGCATCTCGGCGAGGCGGCGGTAGTGGCCGGCTTCGCGGGTGATGAGTTCGTCGTGGGTGCCGCTTTCGGTGACGGTGCCGGACTCGATGACGTAGATGCGGTCGCAGCGGCGGACGGTCGCGAGGCGATGGGCGATGATGATGGCGGTGCGGCCGGCGAGCAAGGTGTCGAGGGCTTGCTGGATGAGGTGCTCGCTCTCGGCGTCGAGGGAACTGGTGGCCTCGTCGAGGATGAGGATGGCGGGATCGCGCAGGAAAGCGCGGGCGAGGGCGACGCGCTGGCGCTGCCCGCCACTGAGTTGCACACCGCGGTCGCCGACGAGGGTGTCGTAGCCTTCCGGGAAACGGGCGATGAATTCCTCGCAGTGCGCACGGCGCGCGGCGTCGCGGATTTCGTCGTCGGTCGCACCGGGGCGCCCATAGGCGATGTTTTCGCGGATGCTGCCGCCGAAGAGGAGGACCTCCTGCGGGACGACGGCGAGATTCGTGCGAATGTGCGCCAGCGGGAAATCGGCGGCGGGACGTTCGTCGAAAACGAGCTGGCCAGCATTAGGATCGTAGAAGCGCAGGAGCAGCGAGACGATGGTGGATTTGCCCGCGCCGCTCGGGCCGACGAGGGCGATTTTTTCACCGGGGTTGGCGGCAAGGGAAAGGTCGCGCAGGACGGGGAGATCGGGGCGCGACGGATAGCGGAAGCTGACTTGCTTGAAGGCGACCTGGCCGGTGAGGCGCGGTGCGGAATGGCTCGTGGCGCCCCCCACATGAGCGCCAAATTCCTCGGGGGGCTCGGAGAGGATTTCGCGGACACGCTGAGTGGCGCCGATGGCCTTCTGCACCTGACTGATGATTTCGGCGAAGGAACTCACTCCACCGCCGACGAAGATCGTGAGCAGCATGAAGGTGGTGAGATTGCCGTGCGTGAGGCGGCCAGCCTGCATTTCGCGCGCGCCCTGCCAGAGCACGAGAACGATGGAACCAAAGACCCCAACGATGACGAACGCGATGAGCGCCGCGCGGCTGCGAGCGCTGCGGATGATGGTGGCGAGGAAATGGTCGAGCGACGTGCCGTAGCGGCTCACTTCGTAGGCCTCATTGGCGAACGCTTTGACGGTGCTGACATTCTGAAGCGTTTCCTCGACCACGACGGAGGTGTCGGCGAGGCGATCCTGCGCGGTGCGAGAAAGGCGGCGGATGCGGCGGCCGATGATGACCGCAACGAGGATGAGCACGGGGAACGAGGCGATCATCACCAGGGCGAGACGCCAGGAGGTAATGGTGATCATGACGAGCCCACCGCCGCAGAGCATCGTCTGGCGAATGGCGGCGGCGACCATGAAGGTGAGGACGTCCTGGATTTGCGCGAGGTCGTTCGAGAGGCGGCTGGTGAGTTCGCCGACACGATGTTCGCCGAAGAACTTCATCGGCAGCGAGAGGAGCCGCGCATAGACGGATTTCCGCAGCGCGACGACGCTGCTCTCGCCGACCTTGTTGAACGAATAGGACGAGAAAAAGGTAAGCCCCGCCTGCATGATGAGCGTGCCGACGAGCACGAAGGCGATGGTGTTCACCGAAGGCTTCCACGCGTCAACTGGGAGCGCTTCGGCGGCGGCATCGGCGACGTCGAGCATGCGGCCAGTGAGCCATGGAAAGGCGAGCCCGAAGCTCATGGAAATGAACGAGGCCAGGATCGCGGCGCGGAATTGCGCGCGATACGGTCGCACGAAGGTGAAGAGTTCCAGCAAACCGCGGAGCCCGCCATGCTGTCCGGACACCTCGGACTTCACGGACATAAGACCACGAAAAAGACGGATGGAGAAATGGGAGGATGGGGCCTCATCGTTTCACCCGTGCTCTCCGTGCCATCCGCGGTCAAGGAGTAGCTGGTATTTCCTGAGCGTGATCCGAGGAAGAGCGCACGATTTAACGCAGAGGCGCAGCGGGCGCGAAGGGGCGCAGAGGTTTGGGGAGTGTGCAGCACGCTGACTGTCGAACGCCCCTCCTTTGCGACCTCTACGTTGAACCAAACGCTTCTCTGCTCGGGAGACCGCGTCATCCACACCCGCCGGTGACTCGGCTCGGAAAGAGCCGAGCCACGGGTGGTGGAAAGGTTACTTCTTCTCCGGCGCCGCAGCGGCGTCGGTCGCGTAGGTGTCGCCGCCATCGACCGGCTTCAGCTCGCGAATCCACACGTTGCGATAACGAACCGGGTTGCCGTGATCCTGCAGGGCGAGCTGGCCCTTTTCGGGATGCTCCTTGTATTCGTTGATCTTGCGATGGGTGGTGCCGCCGAAGAGCGCGCGGTGCGGCTGGGTGAGCACGCCGTTGTGGAAGACGGTGGCGTAGGCGGGCGAGACGAGCTTGCCGTCCTTCCAGCGCGGGGCTTCGAAGACAATGTCGTAGGTCTGCCATTCGCCGGCCGGGCGGCAGGCGTTCACGAGCGGCGGCCACTGGCCGTAGAGCGCGGAGGTCTGGCCGTCGGGGTAGGTCTTGTTGCCGTAGCAATCGAGCACCTGGATTTCGTAAGTGCCGTTGTAGAAAAAGACGCCGCTGTTGCCGCGGCCCTGGCTCTCACCTTCCGGCGGATTCGGCGTGGCAAACTCGATGTGAAGTTGCACGTCGGGGCCAAAGCTTTCCTTGGTAAAGAGGTAGCCCGATTTTGGCACGCACTCGAAGTAACCGTCTTTCGCGACCCACTTGGCGGGCTCCTGCGCGGAGCCGTCGCGTTTGCCGCTGGTCCACTGGTCGAGGTTTTTGCCGTCGAAAAGGACCACAGCGTCGCTGGGAGCATCGCCGAGCTTGGCACCGGGGGTGATGACAGGCGGCTGCGGGCGGTCGCTATCGTGGACGTGCCACTTGGTGCCGGGGATCATCGGCGTGTCTTTGTAACCGAGCGGATGTTTTTCGTCGGCGGAAGCGGCGGCGCTCATCAGGGCGAGAGGTAGGAGGATAGTGCGGAGGTGCATGAGAAAGGGTGGGTTTGGCAGAAGCAGGATGTTTGGGCCAAGGGAAAATCGCGACCTGCCCGGAAGCTTAGTCGCCTTCATGGCGATCGGCCATGCGCACCGGCAACTTGATAATAAAGTCAGCCATGCTATCGGGATCAGCCCACGAATGGCGTCTCAGGCGCCAGAGGCGGGCGCATTTTCCATAACCGACCGTGCTGACTCGAATGCTGCCCGCCTTTTTCCGATCACTGGTCGTTGCGCTGACCTTCGCCGCCGCCCAAGCAGCCGACTACAGTGCCGCAGGCTTCATCGAGCAGAATATCGGCAGCGGTTGGAATCAGCCGGTGGGGATCGCCTTCCATGAGGGCGTGCCGGATCACGGCTATGTCTGGGAGCGAACCGGCAAGGTGTGGATCATCGAGAACGGACAAAAATCCGCCCAGCCGCTCATCGACATCAGCGACGAAGTCGGCGCGTGGCGCGACTACGGCCTGCTCGGCCTGGCACTGCATCCGAACTTCTCGCAGAACGGCTACATTTACCTGTTCTACGTGGTGGACCGGTATCACCTGCTGAATGCCGGCCAGCCGAATTACGACCCGGGCGCCAACGACTATTTGAAAGCAACGATCGGACGCATCACGCGTTACACCGTGCGGGCGAGCGATGGATTCCACAGCATCGATCCGGCCAGCCGGAAGGTGCTCGTGGGGGAAACGATCAGCACCGGCTTCCCGATCCTCTATCAATCGCACGGCACCGGGCAGCTTGCCTTTGGCGCCGATGGGACGCTGCTCGCGTCGTGCGGGGAGTCGGCCAGCTACGAATACAACCTGGATGAGGGCGGCCCCGCCAGCGTCACCAATTCCTCCGCGGGAGTGGCCGACGGGATCATCCGCCCCAACGAAGACTGCGGCACCTTCCGCGCACAGCTTGTCGATTCACTGAGCGGAAAAATTGTGCGCCTCGATCCGGAGACGGGAAACGGCGTGCCGAGCAATCCATTTTACGACGCTGCCAATCCACGCGCCGCGCGTTCGCGCGTCTGGACGCTCGGGCTGCGGAATCCGTTCCGCATCTGCGTGCGGCCCGAAACCGGCAGCCACGATCCGGCGGATGCAAACCCCGGAGTGATCGTGGTGGGTGACGTCGGCTGGGACGCACGAGAGAGCTATTTTGTCATCGACGGCCCCAGGCAAAACTGCGGCTGGCCGATTTATGAGGGGCTCGAGAAGTCGCGCTACGACACGCTCGACACGCCCAACAAAGACGCGCCCAATCCGCTTGGCGGGTTTTTCCGGTTCAAGGACCTGCTCGTGGAGGACACGCTCGGCACCCCTTCGTGGCCGAATCCGTCGAATCCCTCACAGCAGGTGCCGGCCAGTGTGCCGCACTTCACGCACCACCGTCCCATCATTGACGCAGGCCGCCAGTCCGACGCGATCCTCGGCCCGGTGCGCACTCCCATTTTCAGCGGGAATAACGCCGCCTTTGTCGATATCGGCGCGGCGAATTCACCCATCACTCCACCGCACACCAACGGGCGGCAATTTCTCGGGCTGTGCGCGATCGGCGGGGTCTTTTACCACGGCCCGGATTTCCCGGCGTCCTACGCGGGCAAATATTTCTTCGCCGATTTCGGAGACAACTGGATCCGGACGATGACGTTCGATGCGAATCATCGACCGACGGCGATCGAGGATTTCGCCATCCATGCCGAAGGGCCCGTGTTTCTGACCACCCACCCGACGCAAGGCTCGATCTACTACGTGGCGTTCACGGCCAATGCCGGCGCGGGAGCGGTCCGGCAGATCGTTTACGCACCGGGAGGGAATCGTCCGCCGGTCGCCGCCGCCAGTGCGGATGTCACCGTCGGGACGTCACCGCTGGCGGTGCACTTCAGCAGCGGAGGATCGAGCGATCCCGATGGGCAGCCGCTCACGTATCTGTGGGATTTCGGCGACGGAACGACGAGCACTCAGGCCAATCCCACCAAAACGTTCACAGCCACCGGCACGAAGAAATATCAGGTGTGGCTTACGGTGAAGGACGCGGGCGGCGCGGAGGTCACCGCGAAGGTGGATGTTTTTGTAAATCATTCGCTGCCGGAGGTCACGATCGTCAGCCCGGTCGATGGCGGAAAATATCCGATCGATGCGGAGAAGAACTTCGCACTCCTGCGCAAGGTGGTGGAAGTGCCGGGACATCCCACGACAACGCAGTGGCAGGTCTTCCTGCATCACAACACGCACGAGCATCCCGAAGTGCCGGTCGTGGCGGCGTCCACGTCGGTGCCGATCTCGCCGATTCACAGCACGGAGGAGACGTTTTATTTCCGCATCGTCTGCACGGTGACGGATGACCTCGGCGCGACGGTCACCCGCCAGACGCAGATTTTCCCGAACATGACCAACGTGGCGCCGCAGATCGCGTGGGGGGCCAGCGGCGTTAGCGTGCTTGCGTCGTCCAGCCCGCAGTTGTTCAACTCACTCGGGACCATCAGCGATGCGGACAGCACCACTTTCGACTTCGGGAGCCTCTCGGCGACCATTCAAAACGGAGTGGCCGGCGATGCGGTCGGAATCGTGCCGGAAGGCAATGGCACGGGACAGGTCAACGTGAGCGGCACCGATGTGCTCTACGAAGGCGTGACGACAGGCACCTTCGCGACCAACAACGCGCAGTTGACCGTGACCTTCAACTCCGTCGCGACTCCTGCAGCGGCGCAGGCGATTTTCCGCCGTCTCGGCGCGGCGTGCCAGGAAGCACAACTCGGGACGCCGCGAACGATCGTAGTGCAGATCGCCGATGGCGACGGGGGCACCGCGCAAACGGACGGGTTGCCGTTGAACGCCCTGCCCAGCGTGCCGCCCACCGTGTCGCTGACCGCTCCCGCCGAAGGCGCAACTTATTCCGCCCCTGCCAGCGTGGCGCTAACCGCGGACGCAAACGACACCGACGGCAGCATCGCGAAGGTGGAGTTTTTCAACGGCAGCACGTTGCTCGGCGAGGCAACCAGCGCACCATTTAGCTTCGCCTGGATCGACGTGCCCGCAGGCAATTACACGCTCACCGCTCGTGCCACCGACGATGTGGGTTCATCGACGGAGTCGGCGCCGGTGCGTATCGTGGTGAATCATGATTCGACCCTGCCCGCAGTGTGGCACGCTGGAGACATCGGCGCGGTCGCAGCCGGTGGAATGAGCACGTATGCCGATGGCGCTTATACTCTCACGGCTTCGGGAGCGGGCATCACGTCGCTCAAAGACGAGTTCCATTTCCTCTCGCAACCGTGGACGGGCGACGGAGAGATCATCGCGCACGTCGCCTCGGTGGAAGCGCTGAGCGTGAAGAGTTTTGGCGGGATCATGTTCCGCGAGCGCATGTCCACGTCGTCGCGGTTCGCGCTGCTGAAGGTCACGGCAGGACAGGGTGCCGTGTTTCAGTATCGCTCCCAGAACACGCTGCCCGCCGGGGCGCGCGCTCCACTTGCCGTCACCGCACCGCGCTGGCTGCGGCTGGTGCGGCACGGTCTGCGCTGCACCGCTTACACGTCCACGGATGGCGTGCAGTGGCAGCAACTCGGCACGGCCGCTCTGCCCATGGCGAAGGCGCTCAACGTGGGGCTCGTGGCTTCTTCCGCCCTCGATGGACAGACGGCCCAGGCGGTGTTCGATCACGTCACCGTGCGCAGCCTTACCTCCCCTGCTCCGCCGACGGTTACGATCACCAGTCCGGCCCATGGCGCGGCTTTCACGACGCCGGTGACGGTGGCCATCGACGCTCGCGCCAGTGATCCGGACGGCGGCATCGCACGCGTGGAACTTTTCAGCGGGACGAAGAAACTCGCCATCGACACGCTCGCGCCGTTCGCCTTCGCATGGCCGGGCGTCAAGGCGGGCTCGTATTCGCTCACCGCACGGGCTTTCGATTTTGCGGGGCTGAAGACGACCTCCATCCCGGTGACGATCAATGTCGCCACGGCGGCCTCCACGCTGACCGCGCCGTGGGCGAGCCTCGACATGGGCGCCACGCGCCAACCCGGAGCAGCCACCGAAAATGCCGGCGCGACCACGCTCATGAGCCTCGGGCTGGGACTCGGGGCAAAGTCGGACCAGGGACGCTTCGTTTATCGCCAGATCAATGGCGACAGCACCGTGATCGCGCGCCTCGCCTCACTCGCCGACACCGCACCCGGCGCCCACGCCGGCATCAGCTTCCGCGAAACACTCGGTGCCACCGCACGGAACGTGACGCTGGTGGTGACGAACGAACAGGGCGCGGCCCTGCGTTCACGCGCCACGGTGGGCACGGCGTCATCGATTCTGGCCAAGCCCGGCATTGCCGCGCCCCAGTGGCTCAAGCTCGTCCGGCGAAAGGCGGTGATTTCGGCCTTCGTGTCCACGGATGGCACAACTTGGACGAGCGTCGGGAAACGCTCGGTGGCGATGGCGGCGAAGGGCTATGTGGCGCTGTTTGTCGGCGCGGCCGATCTCACGGAGGAAGCTACCGCGGTGTTCGACAATATCTCGGTCACGCGACCGTAGAGGCGCCCTCAGAGTTCGTCACATTGCCTCACGTCCGTCTGTCCCAAAAGACAACCAAGAGGACACCCATACGCCATATTCAGGCATCAAATCCATATCGTGTGTCCTATATTTGTCTTTTATGAAGATAATTATGTCTTGAAACATGCCGGTTTTCTTTGATTGTCCACGCCCTCGCATCAGTGGATAGTCCCCCACTTCGTGCAGGGAAAAATCACAGGGAAACATCATGAACCAAGTCATTCTCGACCATCTCGCGTCGCAGCCTGAGGGGCTGTATCGGCCGGAATTTGAACACGACAGTTGCGGTGTCGGCTTCGTCGCCCATGTGCGCGGGCAGCGTTCCAATCACGTCCTGAAACTCGGGCTGCAAAGCCTGTGCAATCTCTTCCATCGCGGCGCGGTCGATGCCGACGCGAAGACTGGCGACGGCGCCGGCGTGATGACTCAGATTCCCTACAAGCTCTTCCGTCCGCTGGTCGAGAAGTGGGGTCACACGCTTTACCACGACGCGGACCTCGCGGTCGGCATGATGTTCCTGCCGCACGACAATGCGTATGCGCAGGCGCGGGCCAAGGCGATCACCGAGGAGGTGCTCGTGAAGCGGGAGCTCTTCTGCTTCGGCTGGCGCGATGTGCCGATCAATATTCATCTCCTCGGCGAGAAGGCCGCGAGCACGATGCCGCGCATCGAGCAGGTGCTCATCGCGCGTCCGCATGGGATGACAGATGACGACTACGAGCGGCGCCTTTTCCTCGCGCGCAACGAGATCGAACGGCGCGCGATGGACGATAAGATCAAGCACTTCTACATCCCGTCGTTTTCGCATCGGGTGATCGCTTACAAGGGGCTGCTCATCTCGCCCTCACTGCAGCAGTTTTTCCGCGACCTCGAAGACCCGTCTTACGAGACCGCGATCTGCGTTTACCACCAGCGCTTTTCGACGAACACGTTCCCGACGTGGCCGCTTTCGCAGCCCTTCCGCACGATGGCGCACAATGGCGAAATCAACACGCGGCGCGGCAATGCGAACTGGATGCACGCTCGCGAAGCGGAACTGGAAGCGAATTTCTGGGGCCAGGACATCGATCTGCTTAAGCCGATCATTCAGCCCGGCGGCAGCGACAGCGCGGAACTCGACAACGCGGTCGAGGCGCTCGTGATGAGCGGCCGCTCCGTGCTGCACGCGATGACCATGCTCGTGCCGCCGGCGTATCGGAACGACAAGTTCATGTCGCCCGAATTGCGCGCGTTCTACGAATACCATCGCTGCTTCAATGAACCGTGGGACGGCCCTGCGTGCCTCGTCTTCAGCGACGGCCTCACCGTCGGCGCGTGCCTGGATCGAAACGGTCTGCGGCCTTCGCGCTACAAGCTGGCCGAGGACGGCATTTTCTCCCTCGGTTCGGAAGTGGGGACGATCGAATTCGATGATGCGACCATCGTAGAAAAAGGCCGGCTGGGGCCGGGCGAAATGATCGCCATCGACACCGCGCGGGGTGTGCTGCTGCGCGACGCCGAGATCAAGGAACAGCTCGCGAAGCGGAAGCCGTATGGCTTGTGGCTGAAAGAAAATCTGATCCGCCTCGCCGACCTCGCCGCGGCGGAGCCGAGCGAACCGGAGCAGCCGCTCGATATTCTCTCGCTCACGCAGAAGCAACTCGCGTTCGGTTACTCGACCGAAGAACTCGAACTGATCTTTCGCCCCATGCTCACGACGAGCGCGGAGGCGGTGGGTTCGATGGGCGACGACACGCCGCTCGCGGTGCTGTCGATGCAGCCACGGCTGCTCTACACGTATTTCAAACAGCTCTTCGCGCAGGTCACGAATCCGCCGATCGATCCGATCCGCGAGAAGCTCGTGATGAGCCTGAACATGTGCCTCGGCTGGAAGCGCAACCTGCTCGCCGAAACACCCGAACATGCGCGGCTCGTGTGGCTGAATACGCCCGTCCTGTTCGAACACCAACTCGGCAAATTGCGCGACCTCACCTCGCAAGGCTTCCCCAGCGTGACCTTGAACGCCACCTGGCCGCTCGCGGAAGGCGAGGCTGGACTGGCGAAGGCGATCGAGCGTCTATGCGCTGCCGCAGAGACTGCGGTGGACGAAGGCGTGCGCATCATCGTGATCAGTGATCGCGCCACGGACCACGAACGCGTCGCGGTGCCGATGCTGCTGGCGACGGGCGCCGTGCATCATCACCTCATCCACACCGGCAAACGCATGAAAGCGTCGCTCGTCTGCGAGACGGCGGAAGCGCGCGACGTGCACCAGATCGCCTGCCTGATCGGTTATGGCGCGAGCGCGGTGTGCCCGTATCTCGGCTTCGAAACCGTGCGCGAAGTGCTGGAGCAGATGAAGGTGACCGCGCAGCAAGCGGTCACCAAGGCCGGCACCGACGAAGCGAAGCTCAAGAAAGCGAAAGCCGAACTGGCCGACCTCGAGGCGCTGTCGATCCCGAAAGCGCAGGCGAACTATCGCACCGCGCTGGAGAGCGGCCTGCTCAAGATCATGTCGAAGATGGGCATCTCCGTGCTCGGCAGCTATCATGGCGCGCAGATCTTCGAAGCGGTGGGGGTCGGCAACAGCGTCATCGCAAAGTGTTTCGCCGGCACCGCGTCGCAGGTGGGAGGCATCGGCTTTGCCGAAATCGCTCGCGAATCCCTCGCCCGCCATGCGAAGGGCTTTTCAGCCGCGGCCACGCTCGACGACGCGGGGCATTATCGCTTCCGCCGCGCGGGCGAACGGCACGCGGTTTCGCCGCCGGTCATCCAGGCGTTCCACAGCTTCGTGAAGACGGGGAATGCCGAGGACTACGGCAAATACGTCGCGCAGGTGAAGGCCTTCCAGCCGATCAGTTTCAAGGACATGCTCGAGTTCGTGCCGGGAGCGAGCGGACCGATTCCGCTCGATGAAGTCGAGAGCGTGGAAGACATCCGCAAGCGGTTCACGACGGCCGGCATGTCGCTCGGCGCGCTTTCCCGCGAAGCCCACGAAGCGCTCGCCATCGCGATGAATCGCATCGGAGGCAAGTCGAATAGCGGCGAGGGCGGCGAAGATCCCGAGCGGTTCAAGCGCCTGCCAAACGGCGACAGTGCGAACAGCGCGATCAAGCAGATCGCCAGCGGGCGCTTCGGCGTGACCGCGGCCTATCTCGCCAGCGCGAAGGAACTCGAAATTAAGATGGCCCAGGGCGCGAAGCCCGGCGAAGGCGGGCAGCTTCCGGGACACAAGGTTTCGGCCTATATCGCGCGACTGCGTCACACCGTGCCGGGCGTCATGCTCATCAGCCCGCCGCCGCATCACGATATTTATTCGATCGAAGACCTCGCGCAGCTCATTCACGACCTGAAGGAAGTGAACAGCCGCGCCAAGGTGTGCGTAAAGCTCGTCTCGAACGCCGGTGTCGGCACCGTCGCCGCGGGGGTGGCGAAAGCGCACGCGGACATCGTGCTTGTCTCCGGCCACGATGGCGGCACGGGTGCTTCACCGCTTAGCTCGATCAAACATGCGGGCACGCCGTGGGAACTCGGCGTCGCCGAGACGCAGCAGGTGCTCATGCGCAACAATCTGCGCAATCGCATCGTGCTCCGCACCGATGGCGGCATGCGCACGGGCGCAGATATCGTGAAGGCCGCGATCCTCGGCGCCGAGGAGTTCAACTTCGGCACCGCGGCGCTCATCGCGCTCGGGTGCGTTTACGTGCGCCAGTGCCACCTCAATACCTGCCCGGTCGGCGTCGCGACTCAGGACGAGAGGCTGCGGCAGAAATTCGTCGGCACGCCGGAGCGCGTGGTGAATTTCTTCAACAGCGTCGCCGAGGAAGTGCGGCAGATCATGGCACAGCTCGGCGTGCGTTCACTCACCGACCTCATCGGCCGCCCGCAATATCTCAAGCAGCGCGTGGTGCCGGATCATCCGAAAGCGAACACCCTCGACCTTTCGCGACTGCTCGTGGACGTGGCGAAGGACAACCCTGCCGCGCCACGCTTCTGCACCCGCGAGCGCAACGATGGCCCGCACGGCCGCCCGCTCGACGAGATCATCCTCCAGGATGCCAAGGACGCCATCACCGATGCCGTGCCAATGCGCCTGAAATACAAGGTAAAGAACACGAACCGCAGCGTGGGCACGAAGCTCAGCGGCGAAATCGGCTATCACTACCGCGGCGAATACCTGCCCGAAGGCACGCTCACGCTCGATCTCGAAGGCAGCGCCGGCCAGAGCTTCGGCGCGTTCCTCGCCAAGGGCGTCAAGATGATCCTCACCGGTGAAGCAAACGATTACGTCGGCAAGGGCATGTGCGGCGGGGAGATCGTCGTGCGCCCGGCGAAGGACGCGAAGTTTGCGCCGCACGATAACAGTATCGTGGGCAATACCTGCCTCTACGGCGCCACCACCGGCACGCTGCTCGCCAGCGGCACCGCGGGCGAACGGTTCGCCGTGCGCAACTCCGGCGCGACCGCGGTCGTCGAAGGCCTCGGCGATCACGGCTGCGAATACATGACCGGCGGCACCATCGTCGTGCTCGGCCGCACCGGGAAAAACTTTGGCGCCGGCATGACCGGCGGCCAGGCGTTCGTCTTCGATCCGGAAGATCGTTTCGAGTCGCTCATCAACCCCGGCCTCATCGTCGTCAGCCGTCTCACCGACGAAGACGAAAAGGTGCTCCAAGGCCTGATCTACAAACACCTCGAAGCCACCGAGAGCCCGCGCGCCCAGCAGATCCTCAGCGACTGGGCCGGCTCACGTCCGAAGTTCTGGAAAGCGCACCCGAAACCACCGATCGTCAAAGCTCCCGAGCCCAAGCCAGACGCGGTGATCGACGAGAAGATCGTCGCGACCAAGCCGTAAGGCGGGGTCGCGGGGGACGGATAGGACTGATAGGCCCTATGCGTCCCTAAAGCGGTTTCGCGTTTTTGTCGGCGGCGAGGAGGACGGCTTGTTTGTGGATGCGCTCGGTCAGTTCCTTCGCCTTTGCTTCGGCTTCGGGAATCGGCAGGCCCTTGGCCATGCCGGGACGCAAATGACCGGCCTCGGTGAGCCACGCATCGGTCAGGATGCGGCCACGCTGGCGGATGAGCTTCATGAAATCGGGCGCGAAGCCGGGATCGCGCATCCGGTTCATCAGATCCATGGCGGCGGAGCGATCTTCGCCGGCAAGTTCGCCGACGAGTTCCATCGAGAAAATCCAGTGGGCCGCTTCGTTTGGATGCACGCCATCCTTGGCAAAGGCGAAGCTCGGGTCGCCGGCACGGCGCGCGTCGAGGATGCTCCGCATGGTGCGGTGAATGTCGATGACCTGCCAGCCGTCAGAGCGCTTCGAGAGCAGCCACTCGGCGTAGTGCGAGAGGACCGAGTCGTCGTAGTTCGTGAACATCTTCGTCGGATCCTGTCCGGTTGGATCGGTCTTCGCCTTGATGGGCTCGGCATCGAAGACAGGCGGTGTGAGGTGGACGATCTTCGCGCCGGTGGCGAGAACCTTGGCGCGGAGTTTTTCGATGCCCGCGCGATACGCCGCGAAACGCTCTTCGTTGAACGGCGCGTAAATGCCGCAGTTCATCCCGTAGCACGCGAACACGAGGTCCGGCTTCGTCTTCGCGAGCACACGATCGAGCCGCTCGTGCAGATCGGGGCGCGGAAATTTTCCGCCCGCATGGCCGGGTTCGGAAAGACCGGAGACGGTTTCACTGGGCAGGCCGCAATCGATGACGGTGAACTCGCGATTCGGATAACGCACCGCGAGATAAGCGTCGAACTGGTCCACGTAGTGCCCCGCGTAGGTGATGCTATCGCCGAGGAAAAGGATGCGTTTGACGCCGGGAAGAAATTCCGCGGCGGGCGCGCTGGCGGAGAGCAGCGCCACGAGAGAAACGAGTCGGAGAAAACGAAACATATGGTGCGTGTAACCGCCGGACCCGCGTAACGAAAGGAGGATTCATCACGCGTTGCCATCTTGAAAAAGTTGCCGCCCCTTCCCCTCACCACTAAGGGACACGGGATGCCGCCAACGCACTCCATCTGATGCTGATTCTCGCCGACGCCCAATTCTGGACCGGCCTGTGGCAGGTCATCATCGCCGACATCATCCTCGCGGGCGACAACGCCGTGGTGATCGCCCTCGCAGTGCGGTCGCTGCCGGAGCGGCAGCAATTCTGGGGACGCATCCTCGGCGCGTTTGGCGCGGTGGGGTTGCGGGTCGCCTTCGTGTGGATCGTATCGTGGTTGCTGAAAGTTCCCTTTCTGCAACTCGCGGGCGGGCTCATGTTGCTATGGATCGCGTGGAAGCTCGTGCGGCAGCCGCATGGCGACGAAGAAGGCGCCGAGGTAAGGCAAGGCACCACGCTCTGGCAGGCGGTCTGGATCATCGTCGTGGCGGACATCGTGATGAGCTTCGACAACGTGATGGCCATCGCCGGCGCTTCGAAAGGCCACATGGGGCTGGTGATCTTTGGCCTGCTTTTCTCGATCCCGCTGGTGGTGATGGGCAGCGGCCTGCTCTCGAGCTTGATGAAGCGGTTCCCCGTGCTCATCTGGCTCGGCGCGGGCCTGCTGGGGCACGTCGCTGGTCACATGATGCTCGCCGACGTGCATGTGAAACAAGAAGTCGCGACGTGGCTACCCTTGTTGGAACGCACAGTCCCGATTGCCTTCGCGGTCGTCATCACTCTTCTTGGTTGGTGGTTTTCCAAGGCCTCCGCTCCCGCCATCGCCGCACGCAGGCCTGAACGCAAACCGGCCGACTCCGGCGTGGAATGATCGACCTTTTCAACGGAGATGCAGAGCCGGCCCAGAGGCTGAGCGAAGCCTTCCGCGAACTCCTGCGGGAGACCGCCGGCCGCTCGGTGACGCTCGGCGAACTTGAACAGCGGCTGCAAGGCCGCGGGTTTGCGTTGTTCATCCTCATTCTTTCGCTGCCGTTTTGCTTCCCCATCTCGATTCCGGGGTTATCCATTCCGTTCGGCGTGGTGATTCTGCTCCTCGGCATGCGCATCGCCATGGGCCACAAGCCGGACCTGCCGAAGTTTATTCTCCGCAAGGAAATCTCCCATCACGTTCTCGAGAAGATCGTGAACCTGGGCATCAAGGTCAGCACCCGTATCGAGCGCCTCGCCCGCCCCCGGATGAAATACCTGCGCCACTCGCGGTTCGCGATCAATTGCATCGGGATCGGCCTCGCCAGCGGCGGGCTGCAATTGCTCCTCCCACTGCCCCCGCTCGTGCCCCTGTCGAATACCATTCCAGCCGTCTCGATCGTGCTGCTGACGGCGGGGCTGGTCGAGCGCGACGGCGCCTTTGTTCTGGCGGGTTACGTCGTGAATATCATGGCCTGGGTTTACTTTGCCTTCATGGGCGCCGCCCTGAGTCAGGCGGTGAAGATCATGCTGCACTGGTTCGGGATGTGAAAGTTCGCGAAAAAGCGAAAATCGCATTTGCCATGAGCGCGGAAATCGCTCTAGCCTAAGGCACAACCAATGAAATCTCTCCTCAGCCTCGCAATTCTCTCCCTGCTGGCGACGACCGCTTTCGCGGACATTCAGGATCCGCCGGTGAACGATCAGGGGCCGACGCGCAAGCTCAGCCGCGGCATCGCCAATATCATTTTCGGCAGCACGGAACTCATCCAGCAGCCGATGCTGATGAATGAACGCGAAGGCAACAACGCCGCCTGGACCTACGGCATCGTCAAGGGCGGTGGCCGCTGCATCGCCCGCTTTGGGTGGGGACTGTTCGACGTGCTGACCTTCCCCTTCCCGACCACGCGCGGCAGCTACAAGCAGCCTTACAAGAGCAATATTCCTTGGATTCACGGTGGCATGGAAGAATTCCCGCCGGAACTCGGCTGGGAAACCCGTTACCACTACGTCCGCGCCGTTTACGCTTACCCGTAACCTGATCGTCGATCTCTTTCCGAGAGGCTCCTGTGCCGGCGCCGCTGTGATGCGCTGGGTGATGGGAGCCTCTCTTTTTTTCCCGTGAGCGAACTCCTCGTCCTGCACATCGAAGACCTCGCCTTTGGCGGCAAAGGCGTCGCGCGCCACGAAGGGCAGGTCATCTTCGTGCCCTTTACCGCGCCGGGTGACACCGTCACGGCGCGAATCGTGAAGCGAAAGAAGAACTTCGCCGAAGCGCGCGTGGTGGAGGTGGTAACTCCGTCTGCCGATCGCGTGGAGCCCCCCTGCCCTTACTTCACTGGTTGTGGCGGGTGTGTGTATCAGCACCTGCGCTACGAGGCGCAGCTCGCGGTGAAGTCGAAGCAGGTGGCCGATACGCTGCGCCGCGTGGGCAAGCTCGAAAACGTGCCGCTCCAGCCCATCGTGGCCTCGGCCAATCCGTGGGGTTATCGCAACCGCATCCGGGTGCACCGCTCCGAAGGTGTCACCGGGTTCTTCATGTTTGAATCGCGCCGGCTCATCGACGTGGAGCAGTGCGTGATCGCGCAGCCCGAGGTGAACAAAGCCTTGCGGAAACTGCGCAATTCGAAGGTCGAGGATGGCGATTACGCGCTGCGCGCACCCGGCGGTTCGGGGCCGTTTTTCGAACAGACCAACGAGCAGATCACTCGCGCGCTGGTGGACCTGCTGGATCGCTCCCTGCGCCGGGAGCAGGCGCTGCTGGTCGATGCCTATTGCGGCGGCGGGCTCTTCGCCCGCGCGCTCTCCACCCACGCCGCGCGAGTCATCGGCATCGAAACCAACGGCGCCGCCATCGCCCATGCGCAGAAAGGCGCCGAGCCGAAGGCGACGTTCATTCACGGCGATGTCGCCGCGCATCTGGCCGAAGTCCTCACTTCGCACGACCCCGACAAAACAACGGTCCTGCTCGACCCGCCTGCGGAAGGCATCGCCGCCCGCGTCGCCGATCATTTGCTCAGCACCCCGCCGGTCGAGATTGCCTACGTGTCGTGCAATCCGGCCACGCTCGCGCGCGACCTCGCCTTGCTCAAGAGTGCTTATCGGATCGAAAGCGTCACGCCACTCGACATGTTCCCGCACACCGCGGAGATCGAGGTGTTCGCACACCTGGTGCGAGCGTAGCGCATCGAGCGCCGGCGTCCCGCTGGCCACGCCCCTCCATGCGAAGCATCACTCCCTCCCATGAACGGAAAATGTCGCGCTGCGCGCACCACATCGCGGCCGCCGAGACGCCGGCACTCCACGACGTTCACCGCGCCCCGGGCGCAGGATAGTTCTTCGCGGCATCGTCGAGGATGAGCACCCAATCGTGCGGCTCGCTATCCTGCGGTGGAGTGAAGCTCGCCTTCCCTCGATTGTTCGCGATGGTCTGGCCTTCCTTCGCTTCGCCCTTGCGCGGGTCCCACCACCACGTCTTCAACTTCTCTCCGCTCAGCGTCTTCAGGTTCACGCTGAACGGCATCGGCACCGGGGTATAAATCATCGCCCAGCTTCCCGCCCCATCGCGTAGCGCCTGACAGTGCCGCACGCCCGGCTCGATGAACTCGGCAGGCAGGAGGGCTTGATCCGGCACCCGCGTGAGCCACGACCGCGACTCCACCAACCGTCGCGCGTAGCCCACCTGCGTGGACCCCGGCAACGCCATCGCTTCGGGCCACGGCGTGCGTTGATCGACCAGCGGCTTCGACTTCCCATCCCACATCGCCCAGATACTGTGCGTGCCATAGGTGTGGCCACAGGCCCCGGCAAACAGCGCCCAGTAACAGAGTTTGCGCACATCGCTCTCATCGAACCACTGGCTCTTGTCGGCGACACTGCGAACGGGATGATCCTCGTAACACGGCTCGCCATCCAGGGTCGGCTTCAGCGGCGTGAGAGCGAGGTCTTCCGCGATCATTTTCCAATTCGAAATGTCACGGTCGCGATGGCCGCTCTGCATCATGTTGAAATCCAGCCATTCCTCCTCGTGCACATAGCGGCTCGAAGACTTCCCGCCACTGGGGTGATAAGTGATCAAGTGCGCGCCTCCGTCGCCCGCGCGCAGCCCCGCCGCCAGCGCCCGCCACACCTCGCGCTGCTGATCGCTCTCGATCGGGCGATCACCGCCGAGCACCCAGATAATCGGCTGATCCCAGTATCGCGTGCCGAGCCACTTCCCGTAATTGCGCGCATTTTGCGGAGTGAAAATTTCCGGTCCCTGCCCCCACTTCTTGTTCACCTTGTCGCCCCAGGTCGGCAGCATGGCCGTGTAGATGCCGAGGCTCGCGGCTTTCTTCACGATCTCGTCCACATGCTTGAAATAAGCGTCACGCGGACGCCCCGGGTCGTTGTTTTCCAGCGGGAGCTGCCCGTAGCAATTCGGCTCCGTGAGCCCGCCAAACTCCGCCAGCGCCGCCACCTGCACCACGTTGAACCCCTTCGCCGCCCGGTCGCTCAAATACCGATCCGCCTCTTCCATATTCAGCCGGTGGAAAAGCTCCCACGCCGTATCCGCCAGATAAACGAACGGCTTCCCCTCCACCGTCACGAGCGACCGGTGATCGTCGGAGACTTTGAGCAGGGGCAGCTGCGCTGAGGCCATCGCGGCACCCAGGAAAAAGGGGAGGATGCGAAAGAGGGACATGATCGAACTGTTACTCAAAACTCGGCCGGTGAGAAAGTCCGGTCTTGCCCCACCCCAAGTAAACTATTTATCCATCATTCGCTATGAAGACCAATCCCCTTCCCCTGTGGTTCCCGGGGCGAAGCCTTTATCGGAATTGGGCAGCGAGCATTTTAGTGGCGGCAGGCGTTTCGAGCACCGACGCCGCGACGTTGTTTTGGGATCCAGCCGGTGGTTCCCCCGGCGCGCAGGGAGGGTCTGGCAATTGGCTAACCAGCAACGGTGGCAACCCGTGGTGGAACGGTTCGGCCAATACCTCGTGGGTGGATGGGAGTAGCGCAACCTTCGGCGGGGGCGGCAGCCTCGTGGAGGCCGGGGGCGTCACCGTGGATGACATCACGTTCGATTCCTCAGGTTATGAATTACAACTGGGGGGAAGCAGCGGGGCGCTGACTCTCGGCTTGGGCGACGGAACACACCACATCGTATGCAACGCGGACGCCACCATTTCGGTTAAACTAAACGGCACCGAGGGATTTACCAAGTCGGGCTCGGGAACCCTCAAACTCTTCGGAAACAACAACTCCTCCGGTGGTCCCATCGTCATCAATGAGGGTCAAATCATCACTGCCGGTAGCGGGCTCGGCGACACCAGCCCGGTCACCATCGCCAGCGGTGCATCGTTGACCATTAACGGTTCCGAAGCCATCGGCGGCCTCAGCGGAGCTGGAACAGTTTCCTTAATGTTTCAGCCGACCTTTACTGCTGGGGACAGCAGCGACACCACTTTTTCCGGCACGATCACCGGAGCATCGGGAATGTTCCAAAAAGTAGGTTCGGGAACGCTGACCCTGAGCGGAAAAATCGTCAGCAATTTGGTAACCCAAATCAGCGGCGGCACCCTCGCCATGAGCAATACGGATGGAACACGCAACGGTTCCTTCGCCATCAGCTCCACTGCCACCTTGCGCTTGCTGGCCGCCCAACGGCTCGGAGGGATTCTAGGGTCGGGAACGATCGATCTTGGATCGTATACCCTCACAGTCGATGCGAGTAGTCCCGATTTTTCTGGCGCTATCGTTGGCTCCGGCGGTTTCACTTTCAACCCGGGCGCCGGCGGGCAAATGACGTTGACGCATGCAATTACCTACACCGGTCCGACAGCGATTGAATCCGGGAAACTTATTTTTATATCCGGCGGTGTGCTTTCTCCCTCCAGCGCTGTCACCATCCAGAGCGGTGCAGAGCTCAGTCTGAACGACAACGCCCAGGCGATTGGCGAACTCAACGGCGACGGGACCGTCTTCATCGTCGATGCGCCGTCTTTGACGATTGGGGCTAATAATACTTCAACGACGTTCTCTGGCGTGATCACCAGTTCTTCCATCGGGCCTGCCTACCCTGTGACCAAGGTCGGCACCGGCACTCTCACGCTGAGCGGCGTAAATACTTACACCGGACTCACGACGATCAGTGGCGGCACCCTCGCCCTCTCCGGGGGCAATGCTTTGCCTAACAATAAAGCAGTGACCATTAGCCCGGCGGGGACTCTGCGCCTGCTAACCGCCGAGACGCTCGGTGGAATCAATGGTGGCGGCGCTGTGATCCTCGACGCGGGAGCCATCTTAAGCATTCCCAATCTCGCGGGCTACACCGGCACGATCAGCGGCGCAGGCGGCCTGACGATGACCGGAACCGGCACCTCGACCCTTTCTGGAACCCACACTTTTTCGGGCGGACTCACCATCACACTCGGTTCCGTTTCGGTGGCTCAACCAGGCAATACCGCGACGGGCGGCCCGTTGGGGCGCGGCCTTGTCACCTTGGGCACCGCCGGCTCGAACTCGAGCCTGACCGTCACCACGACGGGCGCGGTCAGCAGCGACCTCCCGCTTGCGGTCGAGGGCGTGGGAACCATTACCAAAAGCGGAGCCGGCACGCTGACACTCAGCGGGCCGATTTCCGGAAATGCGGCTCTGCGTATCTCGGGGAACATTTTGCTCAGCGGCGCGATGAGTTCCTTTGCCGGCGGCACCATTGTCAGTGCTGGGAAGCTTCAGGTTTCCGGTGGCCAGGCCCTGCCGGATACCGGCACGCTTTCATTCTTCACGGGCACCACCTTCGAACTGCTTTCAGGTTCCGACGAGACCGTTGGTTCCCTCGACGGGGAAGCTACGGTGATTCTCGGAGGACAGCGGCTCACTTCCGGTGGCGATGGGACCTCCACTCAGTTTTCCGGGGTGATTTCCGGGACAGGTGGCTCGCAGATGGAAAAGCGTGGAAATTCCACCCTTACTTTAACCAATCCCAACAGCAGTTTTTCCGGCGGCGTCTTGATCTCCGAAGGGGTGATCAGTGTTCCCACCATCGGCAACGTGGGCAGCAATTCGCCGCTCGGGAGCGACGGGACCATCACGTTGGGAGACACCAGCCACAGCGGTGGACTCCGGGTCACCGGTATGGGAATGTATTCGACGGATCGCCCGTTCAACGTCTCGGCGGGAGGTGGCTCGATTGATTTCGGTGGTAACGAGCTGAGCTTGTCCGGCGCGCTCACCGGCTCTGGCACGCTCACCAAGCTCGGCTCCGGGCGGCTGCGCCTGACCGGGAGCAGCAGCTACAGCGGCGAAGTCGCCCTCACTCAAGGCGCGCTCCGCATCGAGGGCCAGCTTGCCGCAGCTTCATTTTCCGTGGCCAGCGGCACAACGCTCGACACCGTTAACGGCACCTCGCCAGGCATCGGTCGGCTCACCCTGGCCGGCGGCAGAGTGGAAGTGGGCGGCGCGGGGGCGGCTGGCAGCCTCGCGACCGGCGATGTGCTGTTCAGCAGCGGCACCCTTTCCATTGATCTGAAAGATGGCACGACCCCCGGCTACGACCACCTCGACGTGACGGGCGGCATTACCTTCGACGGCACCATTACGCTCGCCTTGCAGCTCGATTACGACCCCGAGGACCATGTGGACGTCATTCGGATCATTTCTAACGACGGCACCGACCCTACCAGCCTCCTGAGCCCCGAAGCCCGGTTCTTTTATGATGGCCGGATGCTGGAAGAAGGGCAGATTTTCGTCGTCACAAGCGGGGCCTTTTCCCAGTTATTCCAGATGCACTACGGGCTCGACGGTGCGGACAACGACGTGCGTCTGGTGGCCGCACCGGAACCGGGCATAGCCGGACTGCTAGGACTGGGCGCTTGCCTGGGACTCGCGCGCCGGCAGCGAAAATTTCGGGCGACAAATCCCAAGGTTGATGAATACTCCCGCCCCGCTGCGCCTGACGCAGCGCCTGACGTCAAGGGGGTATAGCTCAGTTGGTAGAGCGGTAGCTTTGCAAGCTATAGGTCAGGGGTTCGAGTCCCCTTACCTCCACGTCGGGAATCCGAGGAGCTCACGGCAGCTTCAGCGCGAAGCCAGCCCTCATCGTCCTACCGCCAGCCAGCGGTCGAGCGGCGAATTATCGGCAGAACGCCCTCGTCTGGCTCGCCTTCCTGCTCCTGATCGTCTGGTTAGTGCTCAAAGTCGCTCTCGCGATCACCAGCGGTTTACTCCATCTCATCTGGATCGCCGCCGTGGTGATGCTGGTGCTGTGGCTATTCGGCAAACTGCGAGGATCGCGAGGAGTCTGAGAAAACAGCGGCAGTCCGTTCGCCCTCCCAGTAGTCGCACCATTTGGGTCATCTCCCGCTGACGCTCACACTTGCACTGCGGGCGGGAATCGGGCAAGTGGCACGCCCCAAACCACATGACCCCGCAACAAAAGGCCGAGAGTCTCGGCATCGTTTTTCAGAAGCAAGCTCCCGGCTATTTGAACCTCTGCATTCGCAGCGGGAATCAACTGCTCACCTCGGGCCACGTCAGCGATCTCAAAGGCAAGCTCGGCGCCGACCTCAAGACCCAGGACGGCTATGCCGCAGCGAAGAATTGCGCCGAGAAGGTGCTGCGCTCGGTGTGGGATACCCACGGCACGCTGGACGGACTGCGCGTGCTCAAGGTCCTCGGCTGCGTGAACTCCACGCTCGATTTCACCGAGCAGCACCTCGTCATCAATGGCTGCTCCGATCTGCTCCACGAGATCTTCGGCAAGGAAGGCGATGGCTTCCACGCTCGCAGCGCCCTCGGCTTCGCTCAGCTCCCCACGGGGGCCGCGGTGGAAGTCGAAGCGATCTTCGAGATCAAGAGCTGAGCGCCGCCCATCAGCTTGGAGGGGGCGCCCGAATTTCCACATCGCCAGCGCGGTGCGCGCGATGTAAAAAACCCGTCTTCAGCGTTCCCTCCTCGGCGCCGTTGTGAGTGAACATCACCACAGTGTTTACGTGATCCTTCTCGATGAAGCCGTCGCGCTGCATCCTTCGGTGCTTCGTCTGAACCCGAACCGCGACCCGGCCAGGCCCTGTGTTTACGTGGGCATGACCGGCCTGCCAGTCGAGCACCGTTTTGAGAATCACCAGCACGGCTACAAGTCGGCGTGGACCGTGCGCAAGTATGGCCTCCGGCTCCTTCCAGAGCTCTATGAACATCTGAACCCGATGCCATTTGAGGCCGCCGCGCAGATGGAAAAAGACCTCACCGAAGATCTGCGCGCCCAAGGCTACACGGTCACCGGCGGCACGTAGCCGTCCCCCGCCCCAGGGAACACCCATGAGGTGGTTCCAATCTGGGAGTTTATCGCGAGACTTCCCCAAATCCGGATCGCGACCGACAAAGGTTTGCCTGCGAACCGGGTTCTCGCTTACCCACACCTCATGCACCTCCGCACTGCTCTCCTCTCGCTCCTCTCGCTCGCCACCACGCTCGTGGCGGCAGAGCCGAAAAAAATCATCGTCTGCACCGTCACGACCGGTTTCCGGCACGGGTCGATCCCGTATGCGGAGGCGACGCTGCAAAAGCTCGCGGACGAGTCGAAAGCGTTCACCGTCGTCGAGTGGGTGCGCCAGCCGGCCATCGATGTGCCGAAGGAGCCGCGCAAACCGAAGGATCTCGCCGCCGATGCCGATGCGAAAGCCAAGGAGCGCTACGCGAAGGAGATGGAGAAATACACCGCCGAGAAGGCGAAGTGGGATAGCGAGATCAAACCCAAGGCCCAGGCCGCGCAGAAGGAATTCGACGCGGCGGTGAAGAAAGAACTCGAGAAGCTTTCCCCGGCGAATCTCGCCAAGGTCGATGGCGTCATCTTCGCCAATACGACCGGCGATCTGCCGCTGCCGGACAAGCAGGGCTTCGTCGATTGGGTGAAGAACGGCGGCTCGTTCATGGCCATGCATTCGGGCAGCGACACCTTCCATCAATTCCCCGGTTACAACGACATGTTGCAGGGCGAATTCAAGACGCACGGCGCGCAGGTGCCCGCCGATCTCATCGTCGCCGACCCGCAGCATCCCGCGACGAAGATGCTGCCGAACCCCTTCAACCTCGTGCAGGAGGAAATGTATCAATTCAAGGACGGCAGCCACGACCTCGCCAAGCTGCGCACGCTGATGTATCTTAAACATCACCCGAACGAGCCGCAGACCGCCGGCCACTTCGCCGTGAGCTGGTGCCGCATGCACGGCAAGGGTCGCGTGTTTTACACCAGCCTCGGCCATCGCGAAGACCTCTGGAGCGACGACGCGAACCTGAAGGATCGCAAGAACCCGGTCGAAACCGCGAAGCTCTATCAGCAGCACATTCTCGGCGGCATCAAGTGGGCGCTGGGTCTGGCGGAAGGCAGCGCGGAACCGCAGAAGTCGCTGCCTTGAACCCACGGCACGCGCTCGCTTTTGCGGGACTCTGCCTGGCGCTGACCGGGTGCCAGTCGCTCACGATCAGCCGCTACCAGATTTCGGGCGCGGGCGGGCATCGTGAGCGCGTGGATGCGTTGCTCGGAAAATTTGCGGCGCACGAAAGCCTGCTGGCAGTAAAGCAGGCGGAAGGCCGCCCGGTGCTGAAAGAGCACCCTGCTTTTGCCTGGTATCAAAACCCGCTGCTGCCCGGCATTGAGCTGATGGCGTTCGACCTCAACGAGACGGTGGAAACGCGTCTCGTCGAACACCGCAATCTGTTCGGCACACCTTCGGCCCGCTTCGACACCCTCGAACAAAAGCTCCTGCACGAATTCAACTCCGCCTTCGGCAGCGAAGTCCGCTTCCACACCGAAGCCGGCCGCGTGGCGTGGTGAGCAATTTTCGACGGCGGTAAATCAGCGACGCCTCGCTAAAAAATACGCCGTCCACGGAATGGACGGAATGGGCCGTTCGCGGATTCGGCTGCGCAGGACGACAAGAGCAAGGTCGTGTGCCCGCTTCTCCAACCCGCCAATTCTCCCAGTCGGCCTTCGCGCCCTCTGCCCATTGGGGCTGAGTGAGTGAGCCGACGTGACGATTTTCTGTTCTTTGATATTTGCAGGCCCCCGTAGTCTCGTTTCCAAACTCCAGTTTGGGGCCGAGGAAATGGCAGCAGACGGTCGGAGGTTCCCAATCCGACACACACAACAGACACACTATTTGGAATTCTTCGTGTTCCAGAAAAGGCCCCTTCCAGCCCGGATTTACTCTGTTGGCCGGGCCTTTCCGGCCCACAAGGCCGGGCGCGAAAAAACACAATAAAACACAATATCCGGCGAAATTATTTTCCCTCGTTCGCCGCGTGGGCTCGCTTCCATCCATGCCCCCACGGCGCCACAGACCTGCGCAAAGCGCAGTCTCAACCAATCAACTACCCCGCTCTCGTAGAGATCCGACCGAATCCGGGTTGATCCGACTTCAGATTTATTTCAACCGCCGCCAAGCGGGTCAGGGCGAAGCAAATACTTCTCCGTGCTGTTTCAGCAGGAAAACAGAAAAACAGGAAAGCGCCTGAACCACATCACCGGTCAGGCGGCGGTTTCCTGTTTTTCTGTTTTCCTGCTTCCTCTCGGACAAAATCCATCCTCCACGTCACAGAGGAAATCCGACCGAATCCGGGTTGATCCGGCCATCGGTTTTCCCGTTACCGCCGACTCACCAGGCAATCGCCTTGATGCGGCGGGCGACTTCCTCGGCGTTGGCGCGCGAGTTGAACGCGCTGATGCGGAAGTAACCTTCGCCGGCGCTGCCGAAGCCGCTGCCAGGGGTGATGACAACGTTGGCTTCCTGGAGCATCCGATCGAACATCTGCCACGAGGTGATGCCGCCGGGCGTGGAGCACCAGATGTAGGGCGCGTTCACGCCGCCGAAAACTTTCCAGCCGAGGCTGGCCGCGGCTTCGCGCAGGATCTTTGCGTTGCCCATGTAGTGCTCGATGAGCGCGGCGACCTGCGCCTTGCCCTCGGGCGAGTAGAGCGCCTCGGCGCCACGCTGCACGGGATAGGAAACGCCGTTGAACTTGGTCGTGTGCCGGCGCGCCCAGAGCGGATGCAGCGGCTTGCGTTCACCGCTCGCGGTCGAGGCCATGAGCGTCTTCGGCACCACGATGAACGCGCAGCGCGTGCCGGTGAAACCGCCGTTCTTCGAGAAGCTGCGAAACTCGATGGCCACTTCGCGGGCGCCGGGAATTTCGTAGATCGAATGCGGCAGCGTGGGGTCGCTGATGTAAGCCTCGTAGGCCGCATCGAAGAGGATGAGCGAGCCGTGCTTGCGCGCATATTCCACCCACGCGGTGAGCTGCGCACGCGTCGCGACGGCACCCGTCGGGTTGTTCGGGAAGCAGAGATAAATCACGTCCACCGCTTCCGTCGGCGGTTCGGGAATGAAGCCGTTTTCCGCCGTGCCGCGCAGATAGGTAAGGCCCGCGTAGGCACCGCCTTCATTGGCTTCGCCCGTGTGACCGGCCATCACGTTCGTGTCGACATACACGGGATAAACCGGGTCGGTGATGGCGAGGCGGTTTTTATCGCTGAGGATGTCGAGGATGTTGCCGCAATCGCACTTCGACCCATCGGAGATGAAGACCTCGTCATCGGCCACTTCGAGCCCCTTGGCGCGGAAATCGTTTTCGGCGACGGCGTGGCGCAGCCATTCGTAACCCTGTTCCGGCCCGTAGCCGTGGAATCCTTCGCGCGTGCCCATCTCATCGATGGCCTCGTGCATGGCGGCACGCACGGCTTCGGGCAACGGTTCGGTCACATCACCGATGCCACAACGGATGATCTTCTTCGCGGCCTCCGGATTCGCTTCGCCAAACGCTTTCACACGGCGCGCGATCTCGGGGAAAAGGTAACCGGCTTTGAGCTTGAAGTAGTGTTCGTTGAGGTAGGCCATGTGCTTGTGGAAAGTCGAAGGTTGGAAAAAGGAAAAAGTGGGGCCGCGCATGTAGCCGCAGGTGGGGCGGTGGAAAAGGGAGAATCTTGCCGGTCCAGCCGGGCGATAGGACACGAGTCGTCGCTCGACTTTCCACTTTCCCCCGCCATGCTCCGCGCCGTGAGCGCAGAACCCCAGAATTTACCGGAACCCACGTATGTCGTGCTGAAAGACGGCGAGACGATCGGCCCCCTCAGCGAGGCAGATTTCAACGTGGGCCTGGAATCCGGCCGCTTCTCGCCGGACGACATGGTGCGAAACGAAGCCAGCCCGGTCTGGACCCGCATCCGCAAGCTCACCGTTCAGCCCGCCGTCAGCAGCGAAGCACGCCCGCTCGGCTGGGCCTGGCTGGCCCGCACCGCGTGGGCCATGCTGCGCGCGGATGCTTCGGAACAGCCGCTGCGCCTCGGGCTCGTCGGCATCGGCGTCGGTCTGGTGGCGCTGTTTCTCTCGCAGTGGACTCTTCTCATCTGGCTGCCGTGGCTGGTGCTGGCGGCCACGCTGGGCACGTTCCAACTCGTCGGAGGCCGGCTGGTGCGGGGCCTGTTCCTGCTCGGATTGCCGGTCGCGATTTCGCTCTATGTGATGATGCACAGCGTCGAGACCCCGCCGGCGCGAATCGAACAGCCTGTCCCGATCGCAGCGGCGGCCCCACCCGCGCCAGCTTTCCCCGCCACGATTTCGCCAGAACCTGCTCCGCCAGTCACCGTGCCACAACAGGTGGCCCTGCTGCCCGATGCCAAAATCGAGAGGGAGCCTGCGGCGCTCGCGGTGCCATCCCCCACTCCATCGACTCCAGTGCCTGCTTCCCCCACCCCGTCTCCCGTCGCGGCGCTGCCTCCCCACGTTCCGGAGTTGGACAAACCAGGCGAAGCCTCCGCGCACTCGCCGGGATTCATGACGCAAGTCACCGATTGGTGGAAGTCGGTCGCCAACTCCGTGCCTGCGGTCGGATCGAAAACGGAGGGCGGCCCAGTCGCTCTGCCGACACCAAAAGCCGAACTGCCGCCGCTCAAAGCCGCGGGAGAAAAAAGCGACTCGCCCGCGGCATCGGGCGATCTGCTCCAGCAACATCGCAACGCTTTTGTGGTCGTCAAAGGCGCCAACGGTTCGGGCAGCGGATTCGTCTGCCGGATGAACGGCACCACCTGGCTCTTCACCAACATCCACGTCGCGGCTGGAATCAAAGGCTGGCGCCTGACTCGTCTCGACGGCTCGCAGCTTCAGCCCGGCGCCTCTTTCGCGGGCGGCCCTCGCGATGCCGTCAGGATGGCGCTGGCCAGCGATGAATCCGGGGCCTTCGAAGTCATCTCCGATTTCGATCGGAACGTGACGATTGGCGACCAGGTAGAAGTGCTCGGCAATGCGGAAGGCGCTGGCGTGGTCACGAATCTTCCCGGCGAAGTCACCGGTATCGGCCCCGATCGCATCGAGGTCACCGCGCAATTCGTCCCCGGCAACAGTGGCAGCCCGATCGTCCACGTGAAGACCGGCAAGGTGATCGGCATCGCGACGTATCTCTCCAAACGCAATGTGGATTTCGACGACAAAAACCAGCGCAAGGACCAGAGCGGCGACGAGGACAAGTGGCGCCGCTTCGGTTATCGGCTCGACAATGTGCCAAAATGGGAGCCGGTCGTGTGGGGGGCGTTTCAAGGCGAAGCGGAGCAACTGCGAAAGATCGAGCTGCTCACTTCCGATCTCTTCGGCCTGTTGCGCCAGAGCCGATTGACTTCTACCAGCGGCATCGAGACCGATGCGTTGCGCCGCCCCACGGCGGATTGGCTCGCGGTCATGCAACGGTCGCGCCTCAGCCCGGCCGACCGCGCCACCGCTAACACCCGCTTCCTTTCCGAGCTGCGCGGCCTGGTGCGCAACGACGTAGTGGCCGCCGAAGCCCAGCTTCGTTATTCCTATTTCCGGGAACGCCTCCAACGCGAGCGACAGATTCGCGACGTGCTCTATCAGGACTTCGACACCGAGTTGCGGCGCCGCACTGCGCCGCGGCTGTAAGCACAGAGCGCCAGCGCTCCATGGTCACAATGCCGCCACGAGCTGCACGAGTTCTTTCAGCCGCTCGGTCGGTTCCTCGGCATAGAGGCGCGGGAATTTCCCGGCGATTTGCAGGTAATTACCACCACGCGTGAACATGGCGCGGTCTTCGCGGACTTCGACCACGGTGATCTGGCGTGCCTGCGCCGCGAGTTTGAGTTCGGTGAGCCGGAGCAGATTTTCGGCGGCCTCGGGCAACGGACCAAACCGATCGCGCCAGGTGGCGCGGAGAGTGTCGAGCTGTTCCTGCGCGGCCACTTCGGCGAGGCGTCGATACGCCTGCACCCGCGGCTGGCTCTCGGCGATGTAAGACGTCGGCAGAAACGCCGGGGCGCGGTTCGGCGACTCGGCCCACTCCGCTTCGCGTTGCGCGACGAAATCGAGCTTCAACACCACCTCCAGCCGGGCGACCCCGGCTTCACCCTTCAGCTTCGCCACGGCCTGCCGCAGGAGCGAGCAGTAAAGATCGAAGCCGATATTGATGATGTGCCCGCTCTGCTGCGTGCCGAGGATGTTGCCCGCGCCTCGAATCTCCAGATCGCGCATGGCGATTTTGAACCCGGCGCCGAGCGAACTGTATTGCTTGATGGCGTTAATGCGGCGGCGCGCTTCACCCACGGTCATGAGCCCCGGCGGCAGCATGAGATACGCGTAGGCCTTGTGCTGCGCGCGGCCGACGCGACCGCGAAGCTGGTAGAGATCGGCGAGACCAAACCGGTCGGCGCGGTCGATGATGATCGTATTCGCGTTCGGAATATCGAGGCCGCTCTCGATGATCGTGGTCGAGACGAGCACATCGGCCTCGGCGTTCACGAACTTGTGCATCACCTCTTCGAGTTGGTCCTCGTCCATCTGCCCGTGGCCGACGATCACCCGCGCCTTCGGGCAAAGTTCCCCGATGCGGTGCGCGGTCTTTTCGATCGTGCCGATCCGGTTGTGCAGAAAATACACCTGCCCCTGCCGCGCGAGTTCGCGATTGATCGCGTCGCGGATGATGCGCTCGTCGTAAGGACAGATCAGCGTCTCGGTGGGGATGCGATTGGCCGGCGGGGTCTCGATGGTGCTCATGTCCTTCGCGCCCATGAGCGAAAGGTAAAGCGTGCGCGGGATCGGGGTGGCCGAGAGCGTGAGCATGTCCACCAGCCGGAACATCTCCTTGAACTTCTCTTTATGCAGCACGCCGAAGCGCTGCTCTTCGTCGATGATGACGAGGCCGAGATTCTTGAACGCCACGTCTTTCGAAATGAGCCGGTGCGTGCCGACGACGATATCGACGCTGCCATCCAGCATGCCCTGCACCGTCTTGCGCTGTTCGCCGGCGGTGCGGAAGCGGCTGAGCAGTTCGACCGTGATCGGGTAATCGCTCACTCGTTCGCGCAGATTCCGATAGTGCTGCTCCGCGAGCACGGTGGTCGGCACGAGAAAGGCCACCTGCTTCCCGCCCGTCACGGCCTTGAACGCCGCGCGAATGGCCACCTCCGTCTTGCCAAATCCCACATCGCCGCAGATGAGCCGATCCATCGGCCGCGTGCTCTCCATGTCGGCCTTCGTGGCCGCGATCGCGGTGAGCTGGTCGGGCGTTTCCTTGTAGAGGAAGGACGACTCGAACTCGTGCTCCCATTTGCCATCGCCGGGAAAGGCAAAGCCGACCTGCGTCTCGCGCTCTGCATGGTGGCGGAGAAGCTGGGCCGCGTAATCGAAGACGGATTTCTCCGCGCGCTTCTTCGCGCTCGCCCACTTCGGATCGCCGAGCAGCGAAAGCGGCGGATTCTTTTTCCCCACGCCCACGTAGCGAGACACCATGAAGCTCTGCTCCAGCGGCACATAGAGCTTGGCGCGTTCGGCAAATTCGAGGACGAGCACATCTTCATTGGTGTCGCCGCGCGGCACATTGCGCATCCCGTCGTAGCGGGCGATGCCGTGTTCGAGATGCACGACGAGTTCGCCGTCGGTCAGCTCGGAAAAGTCGATCTGCGTCCGGGACTGCGCGAGCCGCGCTCGCTGCATCGCCATGCGGCGCGCGCGAGTGTTGCGATAGCGCCCGAACAACTCCGCGTCGCTCAACAGCGCCAGTTTGCCCGCCGGGAAAGTGAAGCCGCGCGAAAGCGGGCCAATCGAGAAGTGCAGCACGTCGGCTTCCACCGGCGGCACCAGTTCGCGCAGACGCTCGATCTCGCCTTCGTTGTTGCAGAAGACATGCACATGCCAGCCATCGCGCCGCCACGCGGTGAGTTGATCGAAGAACCGCTCGCGCTTCAGCTCATCGACAAGAAAATCGCCCGCGGCGAACTCACCGAGGCCGTGATCGAAGAACGCGCACGAGAAGTCTTCGGATTCCGGGATTCGGTTCAAGGGCTGAGCGCTCTCCGAATCCTCGAATCCCGGACGGCCGGAATCGGGGAATGCTTCCGCTCCTTCGAGGAAACGAACCTGAGCGCCAAGCCACGTGCCACCGGCGTCGATGGTCACGTCGTCCTTGCGGATGAGGTCGGCGAGTTTGCAGGTGCGCTTGGCACTGGCCGCATCGCCGAAGAGCAGCGTGATCGAATCGGCCTGCTGCACGGTGGTTTGGGCATCGAGGTCGAAGTGGCGCAGCGACTCGATTTCGTCGCCGAAGAGTTCGATTCGCGCGGGCAGCGAATGGTGGAAGGAGAAGACGTCGATGATGCCGCCGCGCACGGCGAATTGTCCGCGCTCGGAAACCTGGGCGACGTGCTCGTAGCCGGCGTCGGCAAGTTGTTGCAGCAGCTTTTCGCGGTCGAGGTGCTGGCCGCGTTTGAGCACGGTTTCGAGCTGGCCGAACGACTCGGGCGTGGGCACGACCTCTTCGAGACCCGCCTTGGTGAGGACCACGACGGAGCGGGCTTTTTTCTCGGCAAGTTTGTGCAGCACGGCGAGGCGCTCGGCGACGTTTTCCGGATCGGGTATGGCGCCTTCGACGGGGGCGAGATCCTGCTCCGGGTAAAAGAGCGCCTCCGGCAGCCAGTGGGTCAATTCATTGTGAAGCGCTTCCTGCGACGACTGCGTTTCGCAGACGATCCAGACGCAGTGCTTCGAACTGCGGGCCAGCACAGCAGCCAGCGTCGGGCGCGCGGAAGGGAAGACATGCTCGAAGGCCAGCGTTTCTCCCTTGCGGACACGGGCCAGCCTTTCCGCCATCGGCGGCGCAGCAGCGATGATGTCCAGCACGTCGGGCGCTTTCACAAAGGGATGGAACCTCACGCATGGCGACCGTGCACGCAAGCAAGGCCCGTGTCCTGTGGGCTATTGGCCCAGCGCTTCGATCGGAAGGTGGGCGGCGGGCTGAAGCGCTTGCGCGCGCTGGAGGTAACTCCGGGTCTGGCGCAGGCGAGTGTCTTCGGAACGGGAATCTCCCGGTATCCTGCTGTCTGCGACCGCCGCAGCGAAATAGAGGTTCGCGGCACGCACGGACGCAAGGAGGTCTTCCGGAGCGGTATCACCGAGATCACAAGATGGATAGAGTGGGCGGACGAAGCGTCTGCCGATCCAGTCCAGAAAGGTCATGCCTACAAGGCGCTCGCGAGGCGGTGGCTGGCGCGGGCCGAGGTAAGCGAGCAGCGGGCGGTCATCCGTCGTCAGGGGAAAAGCCGCGAAGTCGGGATCGGCGGCGTGCAGGTCTCCGGCGAGCAGGAGCCACGCATTCTCCGGCGACTCGAAGAACGCCGAACGCGGCCCAATCGCGCGAAGCTGCGCGGAAATGAAATCACGGGAGATGGGCAAGGGTTCGTTCGATCCGAGCAGGCCGACTACGGGCTGGATGGGGTCGAGATTCGACCGCACCACGCCCGCGCGAGGGAAGGCGTCGGCAAAGGTGCGCACGATGCTGCCCGCCGTCTGCGCGGTGTGTTGATAGCACGGCAGCCACAGACAAAACACGCCACCGGGATTCAAACGCTCCCGACCGCGCTCGAAGAATTCCCGCGAGTAAAGATTCGCGCTGGAGTCTTCGGTCGGAAAGAAGAGGTCACAGATGATGGCGTCGAACTTCTCTGGCGATTGCGCGAGGATCACGCGACCATCGCCGACGTGCAGGTGCACGCAAGGGTCGGTGAACAGGCGCCGGTTCCATTCGCCGAAATGCTCCCGCGCCGCCTGCACAACCTCGGGCACCAGTTCGACCGCGTGCAATTCCCGCACGGGGAAATCGAGCGCGGCGGCGGCGGAGATTCCCGAAGCCATGCCGATGGTCATCACGCGTTCCGGATGGCGGCAGAAGAGCAGCGGGACCCAGCTTTGATGCCGCTGGGAAGACAGGGCGCGCTGCGTGCCGCTGAGGCGCTGGCGGCTGTTGAGCAAAATCTGCCGAGAACCGGTGTTGCGATCTTCCACGATCACAACGGGGCCGTAGGCGCCGGTGTAGTCCGCGATGGGGCGCAGTTCCGGCGTGAGACCGAGCGTTTCGCGCGACCGGGCTGCCTGCCACACGCCGATCAGAGCGATCGGCAGCAACGCGAAACTCAGACGCCGCGGGCTCAGAGCCATGGCGACAAGCAGATACCCCCATCCCACGATCACGGTCGCTATCGGCAAGCCGCAGGCGGGCGGGAGCAAAAACGTGCCGAGAACCACGCCGAGCGCCGCGCCGAGCTTGTTCGTGGCCAGCATGAAACCGAGCACACGGCCTTGATGAGTCGAGCGGCTTCGCGCGAGATCCCAAGCCAGAGGGAAGACTCCACCGAGACAGGCCGCGAGCGACAGGAGCCACGGGACATTTTTGCCCAGCGCCTGCATGAGCATACCGATGGGCGTGTCCGCGGAAAGGTCGATTTGCTGCCGGACCATCGCCGTGGCGACGCCCGGCACGAAGAACAGCGCGGCAGCTCCGAGCCCAGCGAAGAGAGCAAGCAGCTTCGGAGTGGAAATACCCTGCGCGCGCAGAGCGCTCACAGCCAGCGAGCCAAGGCCAAAGCCGCCGACGAAAGTCGCGAGAACAGCGGCAACCGCGTAGATCGAACCTTCCAAAATCTGTCGCACCCACATAATCAGGAGGGACTGAGCGGCGAGCGAAAGCAGACCCGAAGCGGCCAGCACAAGCCAACCGAATCGGTGAGCGCACTCACTCATCGGCTCGCGCGCGGGCGACTCCACGCTTCCAGCGAACCACCACGCGGCAAGCCCCCCAGCGATTTGCACCCCGGCGGCAATCGCGAACGATGCCTGCACACCCAACCACCAAGGCAAGATCACCCCACCCGCGATCACCCCAATCGCAGCACCGAGCAAGTTGCCACCGTAAAAGGGGGCACCTCGTGCGGTGCGTTCAGCTGGGCCGGGCACGAAGGCTTCCGCGAGACTAGGAAAGGCGATCCCGGCGAGAAACACCGGCGGGCCGACCAGCAGCAGCGTAGCGATGATCGAGCTTTGCTCGGCGTGGCGGAAAAACGCGAACGTCAGCAGTGCTGCCAGACCGGACGCCGTTTCACACCGGCCGTAGTAGCGCAGCGGCCGACGCGTCCGCGCGACGAGTCTCGCTCCCCACAGATTCCCCAGCGCCGCGGAGGCAAAGAAGACAGCGATGACCAGCGTCGCCGCGACGACGGTATTTCCCGCTCGCAGCGAGACCAGCCGCGTCCAGAGCGTCTCCAACGCCAGGGCGCTGAAGCCCGAGAGGACATAGAGAGACAGCAGAAGCGGGCTCAGCGAGCGGGTGCGCACGCGGGCCAGCGATTACGGCCGCGTGCTGACTTTCTCCGCAGTGGGGAAATCGACAGGGACTTTTTGCGTGACCTTGCCGGTCGCCGCCCACTCGACGCCGCGTTGGAGCGTCACGGCGAAGCCGGCGCACTTGATCGCTTCGAGCGCGTGGCCAAGTGCGGTGTGGAAGACGCGGCCCTTGCCAAAGTCGATTGTCATGAGCAATGGCTCGTCTTCGCCGGTGCCGCCTTTGGCGGGATCGGAATACGCGCTCGCCAGCACGGTCACGTTTTTCGCCGGGCCACGCAGAGTGTCGTAGAGTTCGTCTTTGCCGTGCATCCATTTGTTCGGCAGGCCGGCCATGATCGGATGTTGCGGCGCCCGTGTGACCATGAGGAATTCGTGCTGCTGGCCGTGATGCCCGCCCGGACCCGCGGCGGTGTCGCCGGTCCACTTCCCGTCGCGCAGGCGGAGCTTCGGTCCGCTCTTTTCATTGCGCCCGCCCCAGCCACCGACGGCGATCATTTCATTGTAGGCGGCCCATTCGGGGAAGGAGTTGTCCGCTGCGTGCACACTCACAAATCCACCGCCCCCGCTGACGTATCTCTCAAACGCTGCCTTCGTCTCCGCGGGCCACGGCTCGCCGTTGTAGTTGGAAACGACGACCTGATAGTCCGCGAAGTTCGGTTTGAACGTGGAGATATCCTGACCTTTCGCGGGCGCGGTGGCGACCTCGACAGTGCACAGACCGTCAGCCTCGAGGATCTTCTTCAGCTCCGGCGAGGTAACGGCCCATTGATGATTATTCTGCCCGTCGATGAGCAGCGCCTTGATCGGCGCGGCGTGGGCAGTGAAGGCGAACGCGAGGACGAGGGCGAGGAGGGGTTTCATGCCTCACGCATGACCGCTCGCCTCGCGAAAGCGAAGACGAAAATCCGCGCGACCGTTAACTGCCCGCGAGGGCTTTCTTCGTCGCCGCAGCGTATTTCTGCGGATTCGCTTTGTATTTCTTCACGCAGCTTTTGCAGCAGAAGAGAATGGTGCGTCCGCCTTCCTGATACGGGATGATTTCGCCCGTGTCGCCGCCGAGCGTTTCGCCGGTGACGGGGCAGATTTTCTGTTTGGCCGAACCGGCGAAGGCGCCGGCATCGAGGCAGGTGACCAGCAGCAGGGCTGCGAGGATGGTTTTCATAAATCAGTTCGCTTCCTTGAGGAATTGCGCGATGGCCTGCGCCTCGCGGCCGGTGAGGCTGGCCCGCACCCGCATGTGGTGGGTGATGACGTCCCACTGCGCGTCGCTGAAGCTCTTGGCAGGACGCGCATTGTGGCAACGCATGCAGGTCTGAGCCCAGAGTTTCGCAGCATCGATGCCGTCGTCGGCAGTGGCTTTGTCTTCGCCGGCGCGGAGAGCCGGGGCGATGAAGGAGAGGCCGAGAAGAAGTAAAAGAGCGGAGAATTTCATGAAGTTGGTCGGGTGAAAATTAGAGACCGGTGGCGACACCGATGAGGAAGGTGTCGTGATCGGGTTCGCCGTTCTGACTGTAGTGCGTGAGCTCGTAAGCGGTCTTCAGCACGGTGGAACCGGTGAGCCAGTAATCGAGGCCAAAGGTCAAACGCTTCTCGTCGTTCACGTTCGGATCGAGCCGCGGCGATTCGCTGCGATCGGCGCGCACGATGAATTCGAGGCGATTGAGGAAGTCGGAATCGAAGCTCTTGCCTCGGTAGGAAAGCTGCGCGTAGCCGCCGTTCCGATGGTTTTTGAAATCGAGCGGACCCACACCGAGCGAGCCATCCGCGTCGTAGGTGAAGCCACCGAGATCGCTCCACGCATACTGCCCGAGCAGGGTCCAGTGGCCCTTGAGCGCGTCGATGGAGGTCTGGAGATCGACCGATTGCTGAAGCGCACGGATCGACGGACCCGAGTCGCCCTGCACGCGCGCGTGTTGGAGACCGTAGCCGATTTCGAAGTTGGGGCAAAACTGGATGCCAATTCGACCGCCAAACGCCTTGTTATCGCTGAGCGAGGAGAAGTTATCGAAATCGAGCTGGCCAAGGGCTTCGGGATCGTCGGTGATGAGCGACGGCGCATTGCTCACGTAAGCGGCGAAGTTCACCCGCGTAGAACCGGCGATTGGCAGCACACCGCGCAACTGAAAGCCCACGTTGGATTCGGGCAGGATACCATCGTAGATCGCTAGCGGGGTGTCGGGCAGTTTATTGATCCACTTGGGCTCATATCGCTCCACGAAGGTATTCATGGGGTTGAGGAACTTGCCCGCAACGAGCGTGAAGTTGTCATTCAACGCCCAGTCGAGTTGGGCATATTCGAGCTTGGTGGACGTATCGTGATCCTCGAGTTCGAACTCCACTTCGCCCTCGAAAAGGAGGCTCTTGTTCAACTGCCAGAGGAAAATCGGGCTGAAGGTCGCGGGGAAGTTCGAGTCGCCGTTGTCCGGCATGCTGAAAGTGGCGGACGCGCTACCCGCGAGGTGCATCTTCGTTTCGCCGGGGCGTCCCAATTCCGCCGCGTTGGCAAGGTCATCGACGCGCTGGTTCAGCAGGGAGATGGCCTTGGCCGTCGAGCCCCGGGGCGCATCTTCACTTCCGCCCGATCGGGGCGCCATGGCGCGGTCGGTCTTGAGCGAGTTGATCTCCTGACGCATGGCGGCCATTTCCTTTTTCATCTGCTCCAGCTCGGAGCGGGAAACGGTTACGTTGTCCGCAGCGGGCGATCGCAGGGGGAGGAGGGCAATGCCGGCAGCGAGGATAAATCGTCCGGCAGGACGAGGTGTGCGGGTGGATGGGTGAGTCATCGGCGCCCATTCAAGCGCGGAAAGATGACAGATCGTCCCGCGCCTAAATTAAACAGAAGTCATTTTTACCGTGTTTACCACGACAGGCAGAGCCAGCCGAAACTCTGTCCAGTCGGGTTCGGCGCGGCTCAAGACGATCTCACCGTCGTGGGCTCGGGCGATTTCGCGACAGATGCTTAGCCCGAGGCCGTTCCCTCCCTGGGCGCTATCCTGCGCCGCCGTGCCGCGGAAGAAGCGTTCAAAAACCTGCCCCGATTGCCGGGGATCGATGCCGGGACCGCTGTTCCCAACGGTAAGCACGGCGGAATTTCCGACAACGTTCAGTCCGACGCGCAGTAATCCATTGGAGCGATTATACTTGAGCGCGTTGTCGAGCAGGTTTGTCACGAGCTGGCGAAGGAACTGTTCCTGCCCGTGAACGATCACATTCTCCGCCACCCGGTGTTCGATGCGCACCTGATGCGATTCCGCAAGGATTTCGAAATCCTCGACCAGATCGGCCACGAGCGGCGAGAAGTGAACTTCGCTTTTCTCGATCTGAAGCCGGCCTGAATCCGCCCGCGAGAGCAGCAGCAGACCTTCGGTAATGCGGGAAAGCCTATTCACCTCCTCGAGCAAATTTGCCAGCAGACGCTCCTGATCCAGGGCCAGGCCAGGCTCCCGCAAGGCGGCTTCGAGTTCGCCGCGCAGGATCGTGAGCGGCGTGCGCAGCTCGTGCGAGGCGTCGGCGCTGAAGCGACGCGCCTGGTGGAAGCTCGTCTCAAGCCGATCGATCATGCGGTTGAGCACGGCGGTGAGGCGGCCGATTTCGTCGTTCGCCGGCGGTTTCGGAAGCCGACGACCGAGGCTCTCGGCGGTAATGGCCTCCGCAGCCTCAGTCACCTCACCCACCGGGGCCAGCGCGCGGCCGGCAATCCACCACCCGCCAAACGAAGCGACCAGGAAAGCCAGCGGGCACGTGACCAGAAAAGTGCGCAGGATGTCTTCGCGCATTTCGTAAACCATGTGCGCATTCACTCCGAGGGTAAGCTGAATCCCTTCCTGTTCGTAAGCCACGATCCGAAGGGGTTTGCCGCGGGAACGAATGACCACCGGTTTCGCGTGCTGCACCACGCCTGACATGCTGGCCCGGTCGAGAACCTCTGACCGGTGCAACACTTCGCCGCCAACTTTGGCGACCTTGAAAAAGATCTCTCCATCCGCATCGAGCATTCGCTCGACGTTTTCCGCGTTGTTCCAATTGATCGTGTCGACGCGTTCATGAATCTCGCGAAAGAAACGACGACTGGCTCGAGCGAGGCTTTTGTCGAGTTCCTCGAGCCCTTCCCATTGCAAATGAACCACGACGCCGGCAGCAATCAGCAGTTGCACAACGCTCGCCAGCAGTCCCGTCCAGATGGCGACCTTGGTGCGCAGCGGCAGCCGCCAAAGCGCCGCCTTCAGCCGATTAGCGGGGGCTCTCACGACGGCTGTTTCACGCAGTAGCCCACCCCGCGGATCGTGTGGATGAGTTTCTCCGCCTCACCATCGTCCACCTTGCGGCGGAGGCGCTGGATATAGACATCGACGAGGTTCGTCCCTGGATCGAAATGATAGTCCCACACCCGCTCATGAATCTGGCTGCGGGTGAAGACCTGCCCGGGGGAACGCATGAGATATTCGAGCAGATTAAACTCGCGCGTCGTGAGGTCGATCTTCCGGCCATTCCGCGTCGCTTCACGCTCCAGCAAACGCAGAGTGAGATCGCCCACGCGGTAAAAGTTGAGCTTCTCGCCACTCATCCGGCGAATGAGTGCCCGCACCCGCGCGAGCACTTCGTCGATGGCGAACGGCTTGGCCAGATAGTCGTCCGCGCCGAGGTCGAGCCCCTCGATTTTTTCGCTCACTTCTCCGCGAGCCGTCAGCAGAAGAATCGGAGTCGTGATTTTCCGCTGGCGAAGATTTTTGACGATGCTCAGGCCATCGCGCCCCGGCAGCATGACATCCAGCACGATCGCGTCGAAGGGAACCGTGAGCGCCAACTCGAAAGCCTGGTCCCCATGGTGGCAAAGCTCAACGTCGAAACCCTGCTCGGCGAAACTACGCCGGAGCAGGTTGGCAATTTTCTTTTCATCTTCGACGATGAGAACGCGCACAGGAGGGGCAAAATCGAATACTTCGGCAGCGCATACGAGGCAAGTGTCAGAATATTCATAATCCAACCGCGACGCCAGTTAACCGGTTTGAACTATTCGTGGGTCGTGCCGCGGCTAGGAACTGGCGCTGGAGTAGCGCTTCAGCGCGAAGAACCAGAACATGCGAGTGACGGAGACGACTAACGCCGTAGCCGCCGCGAGGTGCAGCACGTTCGGCCAGGGATTCTCGAAGCCGCGAATAAGCACTCGCGCCGGAATGTTGGCGACGATCATGACCGGAATGATCCAGCTAAAGATAAAGCGGAATACGCCTCGGAAAACGTCCGCGGGGTAACGTGCGACGTTAAATACGTTGTAGTAACCGTAGATGAGTCCCTGGGCGCGCACGATCCAGATGCTCAGCGTGGCGAGGCCGAAGAGGATCGAGTAATGGATGCCAAGCCCGAGGGCGCAGCAGACGAGGTAAAGCGCGATCTGCGCCGCACCCGGCATGATGCCGAGTTTGAAGAGGCTGAAGGCGACGATCACGCCGCCGACCAGCGAGGTGACGAAGCTGTCGAACCCGAAGCGCCGCACCGATACGGAGAATTGCGAATCGATGGGCTGAAGCAGGAAGAGATCGAGCCGCCCGGTGCGGACGAGGTCGGGCAGTTCGGACACATTCACGTAGAAGAACGCCTGGAAAATCTGCGCGATGACCTGATGCGTGCCGAGCAACAGCACGCACTCCCATTTGCTCCAGTCGCCGATGCGATCGACGTGGCCGAAGATGACTTCGAGGAAAATGATCTGCCCGGCAAACCAGAGCACTTCAACGGCGATCCAGCCGATGAAATTCGCCTTAAAGCTCATTTCGCGGATGAGCGAATTTCGCAGCATAAGCCAATAGACGCGCCCATACCGCAGCGGCGTGGCCGGGGCGGTGGACGTAGGCGAGACAGGCGAGGGCATTGAAACAGCGGCGTTATCGTGGCGAATGGCGGGGGCCGCAACCATCAGCGAGGCGAAGTTCGCTTCGACAAGAACGCGCCGACTGTCCAGCTTCGCAGGCTGCATGACTTCGATCCGACTTTCGCTTGCTCTCCTCGCTCTTTTTGCGGTCGCACCGCAGCGCGTGAACGCCCAGGCGGCGACGCCGGTCGAACAGGCGTTGGGAACCTATCACTGGCCGAACGGCACGAAGGGAGTCGATGCCTTCGCCGAGTGGCTCGGCCGGCCCGCGGTGTGGGGGCTCGACTTCATCGGGAACGAATCGTGGGACAATGTGGGCTGGCCGACGTGGTGGCTGGAGCATTGGGGGAAGTGGGTCAGCGCGAAGGAAGGACGGCGGTTCATCCTCTCGGTGCCGCTGCTCGCCGGGCCGGTCGAGGGCACGGGACCCACGCAAGGGAGCAAAGGTTTGCGCGAACCGGTGTCGCTGGAAAAGGGCGCAACCGGTGCTTACGATGGCTATTTCAAGGACCTCGCGCAAAACCTCGTCCAGTATAAGCTGGGCGACACGATCCTGCGCCTGGGCTGGGAGTTTAACGGCGGTTGGTATACGTGGCGCGCCAAGGGCAAGGCCGAGGCCTTTGCCGAATACTGGCGGCAGATCGTGACGACGATGCGCGCCGTGCCCGGTGCGGAGAATCTGAAGTTCTGCTGGAATCCCACGCTGGGCGACCAGGACTTTCCGGCGGACCAGGCGTGGCCGGGCGATGAGTTTGTGGATTACGTGGGTGTCGATGTTTATGACGAGACCTGGAACCAGGATACCTATCCGTGGCCATCTGGCACGACCGTGCAGGAGATCGAAGCGCGGCAGAAAAAGGTGTGGGCCGAGTGGATCATGGATAGCCCGCGCGGGCTCGCCTTCTGGACGGCTTTTGCAAAGAAACACGGCAAACCGCTTTCGATTCCCGAGTGGGGCCTGGTCGCGGCAGCCCATCAGCATGGCGGGTTGGATAACCCTTATTTCATCCAGCAAATGCATACATTTATTAGCGATCCGAAGAACGGAGTCGCGTTTCATTGCTATTTCGACATCAACGAATCCGACCATCGCCATCAACTCTCGCCTGGCGTGGAAGGCACGGGAAAAAAAGAAGGCACCGAGTTTCCAAAATCCGCCGAGCGATTCCGCGCGCTCTTTGGAAAAGGGACGAAATAAGGCGGCTTATCCGCCCACAGCCTGATACTTCCTCAGCCCGGCGGCCCAGACGAACTGAGCCACCATCAGCACGATCACCAGCCACGTTGCCTGAATGGCGAGGCCCTGCCACAGGGCGGCGCCATGGACGCGTTCCATGATGATCTGCACGGGAAAGAACATCTCGTAGGTCAGCGGGCTCCATTTCACGAAGCCCTGCATCCATGAAGGCAGAAGGTCGAGCGGGAAGATCATTCCGCTCAGGAAATACTCGAACGAGAACATGACAAAGATCAGCGTCGAAACTTCCAGGAGCCAGAACCCGCAAAGACCGAGGCAATAACTAATGGTGAACTGCAAACCGGCCGCCATTGCGGTGGAGACGATGAAATAAAGCCACGTCTCCGGATGCTCCGGCCAGACGACGAATCCTCGCAGGAAAAAGATGAGTCCACCGATCGGCAAAGCCACGGTGGCGATGTAAGTCAGCCGATAACTAGCATAGAGCGTGAAGCGATAGGCGAGATAGTTCAGCGGTTTGAGAAGAAGCGCACTCAGCCGTCCGTCGCGGATGTCCGCGGCAATCTGCCAGTCGTCCTCGGTCGGGCTGATGAGGTTGTCGAGAAAAACGACGACCATGAAATAGAAGATCATGGTCTTGTAATCGTAACCCGCGATCTGCCCTCCGCTCGACTCAGTGACCGCGCGCCAGAGGAAGAGCGTCCCGATCAGCGGCACGATCCCGAAGACGGTTCGCAGGAGAAAATTCCAGCGATAGACGAAGGTATTTTGCAGCCCGATGGAGAAGACCTTGCCCAGCATCGGTCGGTTGCCGTCGGCGATCAGTAGGTCTTGATGAAGGCTTTCTTCCGCAGCCGGGCGATCCACTCGTCGGCTTTTTTCTGCCGCTGCTCCTGGATGAGCTTCGACTGAATGTCGTCGTGCACCTCGGCAAAGGGCTTCACCGTGCCGTTCTTCCGCGCTTCGACGAGCAGCAGGTAATAGCTATTCCCCAGCTCGACGACCGGACTGACCAGCCCCACCTTGAGGTTGAAGGCGATCTTCGCAAGACTTTCGTTCAGCGTGCGGCGATTGATCCAGCCGTAGTCGCCACCAGCGTCCTGGTAGGTGCTCTCGTCATACATCTTCGCGAGATCCTGAAACTCCGCGCCCTCGGTGATTTTATCGCGGATCTCCTTGATCATCCCGCGCCGGATATCGCTGCCGTTTTCCGCTTTACGGAGGGTGATGATGCGCAGCTTGATCATGTCCTCGCCGGAATAGTCCTCGCGGTTCTTCTCGTAGTATTCCCGAATCTTGCTCTCGGGCACGATCGTGTCGCCCTTCACATTCTGGCTCCGCATGGCCTGAATGATCATCTTCTCCTTCTCGATCTGCTTGAATTTATCGAGCGTATAACCTTGCGCCTGCAGGGTGCGGACGAAGGCGGTGCGGTCGCCGCCGAATTCCTCGCGGATGACTTTCTGCACCTGATCCTCGAGGTAGTGCTCGGGCATCTGGAACTTCTGCGAATAAAACTCCTGCAGGATGAGCTGGCGGTCGATGAGGTCGTTGATCGCCTTGAGCCGGATCTCCTTCACCTTCTCGGTGAGTTCCTGCCCCCGGAGGTCCTTCCGCACCTGAGCCTCCGCCGGCCCGATCAATTCGCGCACCTGCGAGAAGGTGATCACGTCGTTGTTCACCACCGCGGCAATGCCATCAAGGACTTCCTGGCTGAAGGCGAAGGAGGTCGTGACGGCGAAGGCGAGAGCGAAGAGCGAGTGTTTGATCATGAATGGGTCGAGACGGTCCGAGCGGCCAGAGGGAACGGGGAGGGTAAAAAGCGGCGAGGGGGTGTCAAGGAGCCGCCGTGCCTGCGCTCGCGAGGATGGTTCTCCTCCGTCGTCGGTTTGGGCGAATTGGGCCGCGGTTGCCGGGAAATTTCAGGCTTAACCCGCATGTTTCGTCCATTTCCCCTCCGCGAGGGGCACCTTGGGTCGAGAATCACGCCGGTGGGCGCTCAGGCAATGGCTTGAATTACCTTGATTTACCTTGATCAGGCTTGAACGCCGGTCCCGCACCCGAGTCGCCAGCACCGCATCGGCACGGCTCTGCTGCGGACGGCGTCCGAGAGGGCGATGCGCAGGATGGAGGCGAAGAGGCGATGAAAGATTCACAGGTCGGATCAGGTCGGATTAAACCGGATTTCTAGTCAAATGTTAAGCAAATACCCCCGCTTTCCACCCAGATTGGCTTATGCTCAATCCGAGTTCCGCCTCGGGATCGCGGGGAGCGGTCGAGACGGCAGGGCTTTTTCGATGGAGCCTTTCGACCTTCGACGTGGAGAAATGTTCAGATTTTCTCTGTGGTGGTTTTCATCACCCACCTTTTTCCGCGCCGCTCCGGGACCTCAAAAGAGGCGCCCCCCCCACTGCGAAAACTGACGCCGCTGGCACTGGAAGCACGATTTACGCATCTCGTTGCTTGGAGTTTCCAGCCATACGGCGTCTTTCTTTGTTTTAGCCGTCCCACCAGACCTGCCAACCTACCAACCCAGCCAAGCCTCCCTAGCTCTCCGCGCGGGGCGCCGCAGTGGCCGCACAAGCCGCCAGTGTGGACTCGATGGCCGCAAAAAGCACCTTGGAGGCGAAGGGCTTGAGGATGACGGCGTCGAAGGGGAAGCCATCTTCGTCGGGGACTTCCCCGGTGGTGAGGATGATGGGGATGTCCGCGTCCAGCTTGCGGATCTCGTGCGCCAGTTCCTCCCCGCTCAGGCCAGGCATCATCCGGTCGGTGATGACGAGGGACCAGTCACGCTCCGGGAACATGCGCAGAGCTTGCGAAGCATTTTCGGCGGCACCGACTTCATAGCCCTCAAATTCGAGGAACAAGATCATCATCTCCCGGATCGCGATTTCATCATCGACGATCAGGATCTGAGGAACTGGTGAGCCGTCTTCGAGTCTCAACATAAGCGGTGACTAAACAGCCCCGGCGGACAGGGCTTGCTTCCTTCCGTAACGGTTTGGTTGGGAATGCCGAGAGAAAAACGTGGTGCTCGTTTTCGGAACCGGCCACCGTCGCGGGATGATCCACGTCATAGCCATCATCACCACTCATCCGGGCCAGCGCGAGACGGTGCTCGCGGCGTTTCGCGACAATGTCGCGAATGTGCGCGCGGAGGTGGGGTGCATCGAATACACAGCCACGGTCGATGCGCCGACTGGATTGAAGGCCCAGACCGAACTGGGCGCGGATACCTTTGTGGTGGTGGAGAAATGGGAGAGCGTGGAAGCGCTAAACGCCCACTTCCAAGCTCCGCACATGGCGGCGTATGCCGCGAAAACGCGGGACCTCGTGGCGGCGCGGGCGATTCACGTGCTGGGAGCAGCGTGAGCCAGCCAGTCTGAGTTTAAGCAGGAAAACAGGAAAAACGTCGGTTGGGGTTTCGTTCCGACCATTCCTGTTTTCCTGCTAAAATCGATGCGAGCCTTCCTACTTCGGCTCCGGCCAGCGGAGGTGCTGGTGGAGGAATTTGAATGTCCCCTGCCCGTTGATGGTGTGGGGACCGTCGAAGTATTCGATCTGGGCGCGGTCGGGAACGCCTAGTTTGCTGTAGCCGCGGAGCACCTTGCCCATCTCGTAGCTGACCCACTCGGTGGTGCCGACGCCGTCGTCGTGGCCGCGCTCGACCATGAAGGGGCGCGGGGCGATGAGCAGCGCCATCTCGGCGTAGTTGAAAGTGTGCGCGAGATCCCATTCGAAGATCTCGTATTCGCTCGAAAACATGTAGCTGGAGGGGTAGGTGACGGAGCCGTTCTTGAGCACCCATTCGTTGAAATCCCCCGAGCAGATCGACAGGCAATAACGCTCGACCGCCGCCGGAATGCGCATGGCGCTTTTGCCGCCGTAGCTGAGGCCGTAAAAGCCAATGCGCTCGGGATCGACGAAGGGCAGCGACGCGAGCCAGGTAGTGAGGACATCGTGCTGCGCATTGATGAAGCTGAAGAGCGACAGACCGAGCGGCTGGGCTTTGCGCTGGTTCACCCGGAAGAGGTCCTGCCCGCGATACGGATTGTGCAGGGCGAAGACGATGAAGCCGCGGTCGACCAGGCGGGCGGCAAAACCTTTGTAAGCGGCCCAGGCGCGCTCTTTCTGGTCTTCGGTGATGGTATCCATCGGCAGCCCTTCGAGCCCATGCTGGCAGACCACCACGGGACGACGTTCGCCGGGTTTGAGGTCTTTGGGAAGGAGTAGAACGCCCCACGCAAAAACGTCCGGGAGCACGTCGAGCATGACGTCGTAACCGGTCCATTTTTCGCGATCGAGAATGGCGCGGCTGCGGGGATTGGCGGGGAGATAATTGGTCGGCAGTTTACCAATCGTCTCCTCCCAGAATTGGCGCCGCGCTTCCTTCTGCACGGCGGGCCAAGCCGCGCGATCCTTGATCTTCGTCCACAGGTCCGCCTTGTAACGCGTGAGTTCCGAATCGCGCAGCAGCTTCTGGGTGTGCTCTTCAAGTTCGCGGACGGTGCGCTTTTGAAGGTCGGCTCGCTCGGCATCGGTGAAGGGAAGAGGAAAAGCAGGCGGCGCCGGTTTGACTTTTGCGTCGATTCCGAGCGCGCTCAGCAGCGCATTCAGGGAAGGCTCGCGCGAGTCCGCGAAGGTAATGGGTGAAGACCCGCGCAGAGCGTTGGCACGCTCGATTTCGGCCCGCACTTCCCCAGCCGTGAAAGCCTTGATTTCGCCGGGCGTCGGCGGGCGCCCCTGGCGCTCGAGTTTCGCCGGCGTGGGCGCGGCTCCGGGTTCGACAATGAGAGCGCGCGGGGCGATCAGGCCAGCCAGTTCTGCCGTGCCGAAATCACGCGCGGTGTTGAAGGTGTTGCGATAGATGGGCTCGGTCCACGGCTGGTCGTGCGGGCCGAAATAACCGCTCACCACCGTGGCCGTGAAGCGGGGGTCGAGCGCCGCGGCGTGCAACGCGAGCAAGCCGCCTTCGCCGGAGCCAACGAGCCCGGCTTTCGGTTCGCCCAGCGCATTGAGCGCGCGCAGGATCTTCTGCACCTCGTATCCAGTCAACGTGCGCCCGGCTTCAAAGGCCTGCCGGTAGATCCATTCGCGATGCGGCTGATTGACGAAGCGATTAAGAACGGCGCTGCCGGAGAATTGGTCGCGGCGATCGACGAGAATCGGCACCAGCACGGTGCACCCCTCCGCCACGAGTTGCCGGGGCAGCTCCCACGAGTCCGGTGCCTGGTCGGCATCCGGCACGGCAATGACCGTCGCCTTCGATTCCCCCTTGGGCCGATAGAGCACCCCTTCCCCATGGACATCATCATAGACCGGCCAGCGCACATGCAGGCAAATGTCCGAAGAACCATTCGTGACCGGCTTCAAGGAAAGCGGGGACACAATTTCCATGCCGCCGCTAACAATCGGATCGACCATGCCCAACCGTTCGCGCACGAGTTTGCGCTGGGCTTCCGGGTCGAGCTTTTTCCAGCGGTCCGGACGAGCGGCCACGGCATTCGTCGTTTCACGCTCGAGATAGCGCCCGATGCCGGCGACCATTTGTTCGGAAAGATCGCCTTCGACGGTGAGCGGTTGCGTGCCGGGGAGCGGGGCCGCGAGGGCGGGGAGAGCGAGAGCAAGAAGGGCGGCGAGGGGGCGTGGGGGCTTCATGGGAGAGCGGCGGTGGGAGAAAACGTTGCGCCAAAAGCGCGCCCTTGCCCACCGAAACGGGTAATAACCCGGGATGGACTTGAGGACCGCTTTGGCGCTACGCCGACAACCCGTTCCCGCCATGAAAACTAGCCTCGCCCTCACTTTTCTCCTCACCACCGCCGCGTTCGCCGACGACATCGGCATCAAGCTCCGCTTCGGCCTGAACGACAAGGAAGCCACCGATTGGTCCGGCACCGTGGCGGTTTCTCCGGGGAGCGTCTCGCTGATCAGCGGGTGGCGTTTTGTGCAGCAGGACAAGGTGGACGGCACCACCGGGTGGTCGTGCCGCACCCGACCGCTGGTGCTCGATCAAAAGCGGCGTTCGAACAATCCCGGCAAACAACAGGCGCGGAAAGGCAACGTGCAAACGGCGCTGCCCATCGGCGATAACGGCGTGCTGATTTCGTTTACCGGCGTGACCGAAGAGTCGCGCGTGACGGTCAAGCTGCCACAGGGCGAGGTCGCGTTTGCTTTCTCCGAGATCCAGAGCGGCAAGCTCGCGATGCAACTCAATGGCGCGGTCGAAATCGAGCGCACCGCATCGTCGAAACCATTCACGACCGATGCGAAGACGGATGAAGATTACCCGAGCGGAGCAATCGCCGAGGACGGGACGGTGTGGGCGGCGTGGCAGAGCTTCACGCCGGGAATGGATCGCGCGGTTCGCGCGCGGAGCTACACCAAGGAGCCGGAAGACATGAAGGGGCTCGCGGCGGCTCCCGGTGCGGATCAGCTTTTCCTGAGAGCGGTGGGCGGCGAAGCGATTGCCATCACTCCGCCGGGACGCGACATCTACAAGAGCGCGGTGGCGGTCGCGGGGAAAACCGTGTGGGTCGCGTGGGCGGAAAATCCGAACTACAAACCATTTCCCGAGAACCCGACGTCAAATTTCGACATTTTCGCGCGCAGTTACGACACTGCCACGAAAAAGCTCAGCGAACCGGTGAAGCTGAGCGACTCGAAGGAGAGCGATGTGTGGCCTGTCGCGACGACCGACCGCGAAGGCCATGTGTGGGTGGCGTGGCAGGGCGCGCGCGAAGATCGCTTCCGCATTTTCGAGCGGCACCAGGCGAAAGAGGGCTGGAGCCAGGCGCGCGAGGTGAGCACGCAGAAAGGCAATTGCTGGGCACCGGCAATCACGAGCACGAAGGGCAAGGTGGCGATTGCGTGGGACACTTACGACAAGGGCGACTACGACGTGTGGGTGCGCGAATTTGCCGGCGACAAACCCGGCGACGCGCGGCCCGTGGCGAACACTCCCGATTACGAAGCGCGTCCCGCGATGACCTACGACAAGGCCGGCGCGCTCTGGATCGCGTGGGAAGAGAGCGGCCCGACATGGGGCAAGGATTGGGGTGCGCTCGTGCAGAATGAAGGCATCGGCCTGTATCGCAGCCGGCAGATCGGCCTCGCGGTGTTGAAGGATGGCCAGTGGATGCAACCGGCGGGCTCGTTCACTAGCGTGCTGCCAGGCGCAAGCGGCCCGCGCAAAAAGCAGCGCAACCAGCGCGTGGCCGCGATCGAACCGCAAGGCGAGACGCGCAAGGCCGGCGAAGAAGCCGAGGCCGCGAAGGACAACGTGCACAACAATCTGGCACGCATCACGTGCGACAAGGATGGCCGCGTGTGGCTCTTCTGCCGTTCGCGCCAGAACGATTTCGGCCGCACCCCGCTCGGCTCGCTGTGGTTCGATTGGGCCTGCTACACCGACGGTGACAAATGGACGGGGCCGGTGCTCGTGCCGCACAGCGACAACCTGCTCTATAACGTGCCGGTCGTGCTGCCTACCCCAGACGGCGCACTCGCGCTCGTGCACAGCAGCGATCATCGCCAGGACCGCGGCATCAAGCGGCTCGGCAAAGGCGGGAACGCCGCGCTCGATTCGGAAGGAGATCCGTTCGACAACGATCTTTACGTCTCCCACCTTCGCGCCACCGGCGCGGCCCAGCCGGCGAAACTCGTGGCCGCGAAGGGCGTGCCGGATGCGAAAGCCACGCCTTCGCCCGCGACGGTGAAGGAACGCGAAGAACTCGCCCGCATTCGCGCGTATCGCGCCGAGATCGATGGGAAGAAGCTCCAGATCCAGCGCGGCGAATTTCATCGCCACACCGAAATCAGCGGCGACGGCGGCAACGACGGACCGCTTGAGGATATGTGGCGCTACGCCATCGACGTTGCGTCGATGGATTGGCTGGGCTGCGGCGATCACGACAACGGCGGAGGCCGCGAATATCCCTGGTGGCTCACGCAGAAGACGACCGACGCGTTTCACCTGCCCGGCACGTTCAACCCACTCTTCACTTACGAACGCTCGGTGGTTTATCCCGAAGGCCATCGCAATCCGATCTTCACGCGCCGCGGCATTCGCACCCTGCCGCGTCTGCCGCTGAGCGATCGCAACAATCCCCAGCCCGCGCCGGACACGCAGATGCTCTACAAATACCTGCATCTGTTCAACGGCATCTGCGCCTCGCACACCAGCGCCACCAACATGGGCACCGACTGGCGTGACAACGATCCGAAGGTCGAGCCGTTCGTCGAAATCTATCAAGGCGCGCGGCAGAACTACGAGCGCCCGGGTGCGCCACGCTGCCCCTCGGCGGACGATGCGATCGGCGGCTGGGAGCCGCTCGGCTTTGTTAATCTCGCGCTAAAAAAAGGCTATCGTCTCGCTTTCGAGTCGAGCAGCGATCACGGCAGCACACACATCAGCTACGCGCTGGTGTATGCCGAAGACGCCACGCGGGAAGCCGTCTTCAAAGCCATGCAGGCGCGGCACGTTTATGCGGCGACCGACAATATCATCGCCGACTTCCGCTGCGGGAAACACATGATGGGCGATGAATTCACCACGAGCGAGGCGCCGAAGTTCAAGATTCACCTCGAAGGCACCGGGCCGATGAAGAAGGTCACTTTTGTGAAGGACGACGTGGAAGTCTTCAGCGTCGAACCGAACCAGGCGAAGTGCGACGTGGAGTGGACCGATCCGAACCCGACGCCCGGCCAGACCAGCTACTACTACGTCCGCGGCGAACAGGCCGACGAACTCGTCTGGGCCAGCCCGATGTGGATCAAGTTCGAGCCGAAGAAGTGAGCACGGAGAGCGCGCGCTCACTGAGCACGCCTCGGCCCCTGCCAAACATGGCGCAGGCGCGCTGGATCAGCGCGCCCTGCCTGGCGCTGCCGCTGCTCCTGGCCGCGACACCACTGCTCGCGCACAACCCCGATACCAGCTACGCCCGCTGCCTCATCGCGGAGGATCGGGTGGAACTGCGGCTGACCTACGATGTGTTCACGCTGCAACTCATTGCCACGGTCGATACGAATCAGGACGGCCGAGCGACGCGGGATGAATTGCGGCAGGCGACACCGGCGATCCAGCGGTTCCTGCGCGAGCATGTGCACGTCGAGGTCGATGGGCAATCCACCCCGTTGGGCGAAGCCTTGGACCCGCTCTGGCCGGGGGGAACCGGCGAAGGACTGGCGGCACCCGACTGGCATACCGCGGCGGGGCTCATCACCTTCCCCTTTCGCCAACCGCGCGCCAAGCCACCCCGCGAAGTCGCGTTGAGCTTCGACTTTTTCGACACGCTCACCGCGCGCCACACGGTGCTCGGCGCGTTCGAGCACGGCGCGCAAAAAGAAGAAGTGAGCTTCACCCAGGCGGAGCCGGACTTTTTGTTCGACGCCACCTTCACAGCCCCCGCATCGATGCCTCCTCCCCCGCGGCTAAAATCGACTCCCGCTCTGGAACCGTCGGTGGTCTCGCCCCCGCGCACCAAGAAAAAGAGTCATCACCTGACGTGGGGATTCGCCGTGCTGGTATTGCTCCCGGTAGCGTGGGTTGTGCGCCGGTCGAGAAATTCTGGCGCCTGACACCGGCATGAAAGGGCGTGACACTCGTGCCCTTTGCGCGCTCTCCAAAGAATCAAAGCGGAACCGGTAACATCTCGGGGGGACTTGAAACAATCTGGTCATCACCCACGAACTCGATTCACGCCGTGGCAAACAAGGCGCTCGCCTATAGCCTCCTCAGGCGCCGGCGCTGTGGCCGTTAAAAGCCTTGCAGACGATGTCGATGAGGTCGCCGGTGAGGTAGGGTTTGGGCAGGTAGTTCCGACCCGGCGTGAGTTCCATGTCGCTGGAGAAAAGCTCGGAGCTGTAGCCGCTGGTGTAGATGACGCGCAACTCGGGTTTGTCGGCGAGAAGCTTGGCCGCCAGTTGCAGGCCATTGTGCGCACCGGGCATCACCATGTCGGTGAGAAGAAGCTCGACGTTGTTGCGAATCTCCGGCCAGCACTCGAGGGCCGCATCGCCGCTTTCCGCTTCCAGCACGCTGTAGTTGTAGCACTCGAGCATTTCACGGACGAGCGAGCGAACGGCGGCATCGTCTTCCACGACGAAAACCGTCTGCCGGGCTCCAGGCTCCGCCGCCGGGGGAGCTTCGACGCATGTCTCCTCGACCGGCCGATCGGTGACGGGAAGATAGGCGGTGAAGGTGGAGCCTTTCCCGGGGGCCGTGGAGACGTCGATCGAGCCTTCGTGCTGTCGAATGATGCCGTAAACCGTCGCGAGGCCCATGCCGGTGCCTTTGCTCACTTCCTTGGTGGTGAAGAAAGGCTCGAAGATGCGCGCGCGAGTCTTGGCATCCATACCGATGCCGGTATCGGCCACGCGCAGACAGACATAGGTCCCAGGCCGCAGATCGACGCCGGACTGGGCGCCGGACTCCGTGACTACCCGCGCGCGGGTGGTGATGGTGATGCGTCCACCGGCCGGCATGGCGTCGCGCGCGTTGAGTGAGAGGTTCATCAACACCTGTTCGAGGCTGGTGCGATCCGCATAGATCGGCGGCAGCTCGGGACCGAGTTCGCACTGCAACTCGACCCGTTCGCCGAGGGCGCGGTTGAGCATGCCAAGTAACCCGTTGACCACATCGTTGAGGTCGAGCACGCAGGGGCGCAGAACCTGTTGGCGGCTGAAGGTCAGAAGCTGCCGCGTGAGATTCGCGGCGCGATCGGCGGCCTCCTCGATTTCCTGGAGTGAATCGATGGCGGTCTGCGGCAGGGAGGTATTCGCGAGCTGAAGGCTGGCGTGACCTTCGATGATGGTGAGCAGGTTGTTGAAATCGTGCGCGACCCCGGCTGCGAGCTGGCCCAAGGCTTCCATTTTCTGCGACTGGCGGAGCTGGGCCTCCAGCCGCACGCGATCGGAAATATCCTGCACCAGCAGCAGCGCATGCGGAGTGCCGCCGAGCGCGAGGCGGGCGGTGGAGATGAGCACGTCGCGCGGTTCGCAGCCGCGAATGGAGAGGCGCGCGGCGTATTCGCGATCGTCTTGCGGAGCACCGCCGGGATAATCGATGAAGAGGCGCAGGTCGGTCGCGCTGCGTCCCACGATCTCTTCGCGCAGGCAGCCGGCGAGGACGGCGAAGGCTTCGTTCACATCGACAAACCGGCTGTCGTCGATGGACTGGATGGCAAGGCCGACGGGGCAGGCCTCGAAAGCGGTGGCGAAACGGTCTTCCGAACGGCGCAACTCGGCGGTGCGCTCGGCCACCATCTGGTCGAGATGCTCAACGCGAAGCTGCGCGCGCTGGGTCATGAGCCACTTCTTCGTGAGCGCACAGGCGAGCTGCAGGACCTCGACGTTGTCGAACGGTTTCTTCAGGATGACGAGATTGTCGTTCACGCCGAGCCGCTGGGTCATCTTCTCCCACGAGTAGTCCGAGTAGGCCGTGCAGATGACGACCTGGAGCGAGGGGTCCGCTTTCCACAGGTTTTCGATCGTCTCGATGCCATCCCAGCCGGGAGGCATGCGAATATCGACAAACGCGAGCGAATAAGGGTGCCTGGTGCCGACCGCGGCTCGCACCTTGTCGAAGGCCTCCCGTCCTTGGTGCGCGAAATCGAGGCTGAAGTTCAGGTCGTGCGACGGCGACACGGGCTGGTCGAACAGCGCGGACTCCATCGCATCGAGCGCGAGATTCCGGTTTCCCTGCGGCTGGAGAATTTTGCGGAAGTCTTCGTGGATCGCCGGATTGTCATCGACGATCAAAATGCGCGGGGCGGTGTCCATCGTCATGCGATCGCGGGTTGCGCCTCCGGGGTGAGGGAGGCGGAGGCTGCCACGATAGGAAGTTCGAGAGTGAAGGTGGCGCCGCGGCCGGGGCCCTCGCTGTGCACCTGGAGCGTGCCTCCCATTTGCTGGGCGGCAAGGGCGGCGCTGTGCAGGCCGAAGCCGTGGCCGTTGGGCCGGGTAGTGAAGCCGTGGGAGAAGATACGCGTAAGATTTTCCCGAGCAATGCCTACGCCGGTATCGATGATTTCGATCGTGATGACACGATCGTCGCGCCGGCGAAGACGAACGGTCAGCTTGCGCTCGCCTTCGCCGGCTTCGTCGATGGCGTATTTCGCATTACGAATCAGGTTCACGAGAATCTGGAGCACCTTATGTTTGTCCGCGGAAACGGACGGAACGGAGGCAAAATCGCGCACGAGATTGATCTGATGCCGCTCGAACGCGCCGCCATTCATGCGGATGGCGTCCTCCACGAGAGCCTCGGCTCCGAGCGTTTCCACAACGCCGCAGACGCGGGCGTAGTTCTGCTGCATGGCCACGATGTCCTTGATGTGCTCGATGTTCTTCACGAGCAGCTCGGCCTCAGCCATGGCCGCGGTGCGCTCCTGCGAAAGCTGTGCGCCCGCTTCGGCGAGGTAGTTTGGGAGCAACCGGCCCTTGGGATCTTCGGTGAGGAAACGGGCGAGCGAACCGTTCTGCTCGCGGAGCAACTGTGCGGCCTGCGCAACTTTTTCCACGCGGCCATTGCCCAGCCGCTCGGCGATGAGCGTGGCGGAGACGTTCACGCTATTGAGCACGTTGCCGACATTGTGCAGCACGCCGGTGGCGACCTCGGCCATGCCGGCGTGGCGCGAGGCTTCCATGAGCTGGCCGTGCACCCGCTTGAGTTCCGCATCGCGCGCCTGGATCTGCTCCAGCATGGAGTTGAAGCTATCGGTAAAGTCGCCCACCTCGTCGTCGGCTTCCTTTTCCGCGCGCACCGAGTAGTCGTGCTGCTCGGCGATGCGTTTGGCGGTGTCGGCGAGCGATTGAATCGGTCCGCAGATCACACGCTCCAGCCGCGACGAAACGATCACCGCCACGAGGAAGGACGACGCGAGCACCGCGGCCAGGATGGACGCATAGAGCGCGTGCAGCCGGGTGGAAGCCATCCGGTAGTCGGAGATGAGGCAGAGGGTTCCCACACGCTCACCATCGTTCAGAATCGGGTGCACGTAAATGAGTTCCCCACCGACCGTGTGGGTGCCGTCGCTGGTGAGGTTCGGGTCGTCACCGTAATGCCACTCGCGGCCATAGCCGGAGACGATGGCGCCGTCGTTCACGCGAATGAACGCGCCGACAATGTGCGGCTTGGCGGCGAGGGAGTTGAGGAAGTCCTGCGTCGTCTCGGGGGCGCCCAGCGCGATGGTGGGGGCGCTCAAGGAGCCGACAATCTGCGCGGCCGAGACGAGGTCCCGTTTGTAGTCGCGCTGGAAGAAATAATACTGCAGGGCAAACAGCGCCGTGGACGCCACACACAACGCCGCCGTGCACGTCGCCAGGATGACGAAGCGCAGTTTGCGTTGGATGGGGACGTTCCGGAGGTGGAGCATGGATCAGGACACCTAAGGCGAGGCGATCGAGTCGGCCAGTCGTCTTTCATCCATGCGTCGGGCTGCCGATTGGGGAAGGGCCATCCGGAGCACGAACCCGCCGGGCTCGATGCGCTCGCGGCGCGCGGCGTCGAGGCTCATCTGGTAACGAACCGTGCCGCCAAACGTGACGAATTGAATGACTCCGCCGCTGGCGATGAAGTTATCGGTCTCGCCCACGGTGAGCACGTTTTCCCGGCGCAAGTCCCCGAGGATCGGGCGCAGGCGATCCCGTTCCGAACGGCTGATGAAGACCAGGTGGCAGAAGGGCAGTTCGGTCTTTTGCATCACGTGTTTCACCTGCACGGGCCGGCCCTGAATGATGCGCCCCTGAATGTTTTCGCGCAGGTAACTGCTGATCTGGTCGTTCCCAAACACGCCGATGATAAAAGGCGATGCGGTGCCCGAAAAGCGCCGCTCGGGCCACTTGCACTGGCGGAGAAAATTGCAGATCAGCCCCGCTTTCTGCTGATATTCATCCACCGATCCAGTCTGGGCCGAAAGCGGCGGGTCCAAGGACAGCCAAAGGATGATGAGCACGAGGAAGCCGGTGACGCGCCACGGCGCGCCCGTCATCCCACTCGGCGGGGGCCGGCGGAAAGGCTCAGGCTTCGGCAGAAAACTCATCAGTTCCTTCGATAAAAAATGGTCGCATTTACGAGCAATGCACGTGCCGATACCCCCTTTCTTCGCAGGTCTGATTGGAACAATATTGTTACAAAACTCTCCGTAGCCGCTAACAGCAGCGCCGAACCCCACGAAAACGATCGTCCAGACTGGTCAGAAAGACGTTCCGGCGGCCGGATGGAGTCTTCGCCACCTCGGGACAGTCGCACTGCTCGGCCCGAGCTTGGGCGCGATCGACATCCGCCTGGCCGGAAAGTTCTTTCACCAGTGAGAAAGCCAGAGCCGCCGCTCCCAAGGCTGCGGCAGGGCCGCCGTTCGCGATGGCCTCGGCGGGCAGCCAGACCGGTTCGGTTTCGCTCAGGTCGGCCGATTTGCGCCGCCCAATGAGGGCAAGCCACTCAGCGATGCTCAAAGCGACGATGGCGGCGACGAGCAGAAGGAAGGCACCGGTCACTCCGGCATCGACGGTGTTGTTGAACTTGAGGGTGCGGGCGGCCTTGAGGGCTTTTTCGGCTCCGGCGATGGCCGTGGCGTCGCCACCCGCTTTCAGCTCAGCGAGCTTTTGTTCCAAGCCGGGAATCTTCGCCTCGGCCACCGCCGCCGCCGCACGGAAGCCGATCTTCGGGCTCGGATCAGTGATCTTGATCCAGCCAGCAGTCATGGTGACCGTGAGAAGCCAGACCAGCGGACCGAGCGTGACGAAGGCCAGAGCGAGCGGCTTGGCGCGCTGGATCTGGGTCTTGAGCAGGATCGTGGTGGCAAGACATAGCGCAATGCTGGCGAGGAGTTGATTCGCGATGCCGAAGATCGGCCAGAGGGCTTTCACGCCACCATCGGGGTCACGCACGCCCATGATGAGGAAGAACCCCCAGCCGAGCACCACCGCCAAGCTGGCGAGGATCCCCGCGCCCATGCTGCGGGTATCGCCAAAAGCGGGAAAAACTTTACCCAAGGCGTCCTGGAGAAGGTATCGCCCGACGCGCGTTCCGGCGTCGAGCGTCGTGAGGATGAACAACGCCTCAAACATGAGCGCGAAGTGATACCAGAGGTCGAGCCAGCGGCCGTGGGTGAGTTCGGAGAAGATTTTCGCCATACCCACGGCGAGCGTCGCGGCACCACCCGTGCGGCCGAACAGAGTCACTTCGCCCATCTGCTTGGCGAGGGCGCTCATCTCATCCGGCGAGACACTGGCGGGGACCTGGATGTATTTGCCCGGGGAAGCCGGGTCGATTTCCAGATGGGTCAGTCCGCTGGAGGCGACGAGTTGCTGCGTGGCTGCCGGGTCGCCGCCGGGCGTGTTCATGGCCAGATAGACGCCCGGATCCAGCGTGCAGGCGGCGATCATCGCCATGATGGCGACGAGGCTCTCCAAACACATCGCCCCGTAACCGACCGACCGGGCGTGGCTTTCGCGCGTGATAATCTTCGGTGTAATCCCGCTGGAAATGAGCGTGTGAAATCCGCTGATCGCCCCACACGCAATGGTGATGAAACAGAACGGGAAAAGCTTGCCCGGAACGACCGGCCCGGAGCCGTCGATGAACTTGCTCACCGCGGGCATGTGCATGGCGGGCAGCACCAGAAGGGTGCCGAGCGCGAGCGCGGTGATCGTCCCAAGTTTCATGAACGTGCTGAGGTAATCGCGGGGCGCGAGCAGCAGCCACACCGGCAGGACGCTCGCGAGGAACCCGTAGCCAACGACCGCCCAAGCCAACGGTTCCGCCTTCAGTAGGAAAGCCTGATGCCAGACCGGATTGGCGTGCACCAACTGTCCACCCCACACCGCCAGCAGCAGCAGCACGACACCGATGATGGAAACCTCGAGCACTTTGCCCACCCGCAGGAAGCGTAGATAACCACCCATGAACATGGCAATCGGGATCGTCGCACCGACGGTGAAAACGCCCCACGGCGATTCCGCGAGCGCCTTGACCACCACCAAGGCCAGCACGGCCAGCAAGATGATCATGATCGCCAGAATCGCCACCACCCCGACGACACCTGCCACCGTGTTCAGCTCATCTTTCACCATCTGCCCCAGCGAACGCCCATCGCGACGCATCGAGGCAAAGAGGATGATGAAATCCTGCACCGCGCCGCCCAGCACCACGCCGATCAGAATCCAGAGCGTCCCCGGCAGATAGCCGAATTGCGCCGCCAGCACCGGCCCGACGAGCGGCCCCGGACCGCTGATCGCCGCGAAGTGATGCCCGAAGACGATCCATTTGTTCGTCTTCACAAAATCCTTTCCGTCCTCGTGCACTTCGCAGGGCGTCGCCCGCCGGTCGTCGAGCATCAGCACCTTGGCGGCGATCCACTTGGAGTAGAAGCGGTAGCCGATGGCGTAGGTGCACAAGGCTGCGACGACGATGAAACCGGAGTTGAGGGGCTCGCCGCGCTTCAGTGCGATGGTGGCATAAGCCACGGCACCGAGCAGCGCGACGGCGAACCAGACGATAAGGGAAAGGGCGCGTTGCACCCCGAGCCTTTGCCACGCCCTGCCCCATGGGCGCAAGGCCCAAGGGCAGCGAGCGATGACGAAAGTCCGACACGCGGGCCTAAGCCCGGACGACCGCGCGGCGTTTCGTCTTTGGTTCCTCGCCATTCCTTTCGCCATACGCTCTTCGGAATTCAGGTTTCCCAAACCGCTCCACCCTTCTAAGCTGCCCCACCTTGCCCGCCGCTCCCGCGCCCCTGCTTTTCGACTCCGCCTTCCTCGCCAAGCTCGAGCAGCTTCACCTCCTCGCCAAGCGGCTCTTCCGCGGGGAACATCGGGCGGAGCGCCGCTCGCGGCAGATCGGGTCCTCGCTGGAGTTCGCCGATTACCGCAACTACTCGTGGGGCGACGAACCGCGGACGATCGACTGGGCGGTGTATGCCCGGCTCGACCGGCTCTTCGTGAAACTCTTCGAGCAGGAGCGCGATCTCGATGTGCATTTCCTCATCGATGCCAGCGCCTCGATGCACTGGGCGCCGGCGAAATTCGATCAGGCCCGCCGGATCGCTGCGGCCCTCGCCTACGTCGCTCTGGCGAATCTCGACCGGGTGAACATCTGCTGGTTCACCGATTCGCTCGGCGAAGACACCGGACTCATCCGCGGGAAGCCGCAATTTCACACCATCCTCGAATACCTGCGCACGCCGCCGGTCGAAACCGGCCAGACCTCGCTGCTCGGCAGCCTGCGCGCCTTTGCCCAGCGGCTGAAACGCAGCGGACTGGTTTTTGTGCTGTCGGATTTTCTCGACCCGGGTGGATATGAGGAAGCACTGAGCCTGCTCCGGCATCACCAGTTCGAGGTGCATCTCGTGCAGGTGCTCGAGCCGCGTGAACTCTCGCCCGATCTGCTCGGCGATCTGCAACTCACCGAATGCGAAAGTGGCGAGGTCTGCGAGATCACCGCATCGGAAGCGCTGGTGAGCGATTACCGGAAAGCCTTCACCGGATGGCTGGAGGAACTGGAGCAATTTTGCCTGCGCCGCGGAGTCGGCTACGCGCGCGCCACCACGGAGGTGCCGTTTGAAGACCTCGTGCTGCGCGTCCTGCGCGATGGAGTGATGCTGCGATGACCTGGCTCCAGCCCTGGGCCGTCTGGTTCCTCGCCGGCCTCCCGCTCATTGTCCTCCTCTACCTGCTGAAGGTTCGCCGCCGCCCGGCCACGGTGAGCACACTCATTTTCTGGCAACGGGTGGTGCAGGAACATCGGCGGCGCGCGCTGTTTCATCGGTTGCGCAGCCTGTTCTCGCTGCTGCTGCATCTGCTTATCTTTGCGCTCATCGTCGCCGCGCTGGCCCGGCCGACGTTCGATCGTTTCGTGCGCGACGGCGATTCCACGGTGCTCGTGCTGGATGTGCGTGCTCGCATGCAGGCGACCGAGGGCGACGGAGAAACGCGCTTTGCCAAAGCGGCGCGGGAGATTCTCGCGCTGGTCCGCGACGCCTCGCCGGGGCGGCAATTCGCGCTGCTCACCGCCGGCCCGCAGGCCACCGTCGTTCTGCCCTTCAGCGGCAACGAACGCGCCCTTCGGCAGGCGGTTGAAAAGCTCGCGCCGACCGATGCGGGCGGTGAGTTGAGTCCCGCGCTGGATCTCGCGGCCAGCATGCTCTCGACGCGGCAGGGCGCGAAGAGCACGATTCTTTTCACCGACCGGCCCGCGGAGAAATCGTCACCGTCCCTCAGCGTCCATGCCGTGGGCACGCCGCGCGAGAATGCGGGCATCACTCATTTCGCCGCGCGTCCCCTGCCCGCTTCGCCATCCACCAGCGAAGTCTTCCTCGAAGTGCGCAACTTCGGCCGCAGCGCGCTGAAGACGAATCTGCAACTGCGCTACGACGATCGCCTGCTCGACGTGAAACCCCTTGCCATCGAAGCGGGGGGTAAACAGACGCTCGTTTTCCCGAGCCTCCCCCGCCCTGCGGCCGGGGCGCGCGGCCACTTCACCGCCACCCTCGAAGCGCAGGACGCCCTCGCGGTCGATAACGTCGCCCGCGTCTGGCTGCCGCCGCCGCGCCCGGTCCGCGTGCTTCTCCTCACCAAGGGCAACGTCTTCCTCGAAAAGGCGCTCTCCGCCGACCCCGGGGTGAGTTACGAAATGCTCACGCCCGAGGCATGGACCGAAACCCTCGGGACAAAGTTCGATGTCGTATTGTGCGACGATTTCCTCCCGCCTGCGGCAAACGGCTCGAATCTCTTCTACGTCGGCAACAGTCCATTTCGCTCAACCGAGAAGGCGCTCGACCTTCCGCCGCTCACCGAAGTGGACGCCACCCATCCAACACTGCGCCTGATCGATTTCGCACAGACGACGGTCCTCCACGCGCAGCCCCTGACGCTGCCACCGCCGGATGCCGAGTGGACCTACGCCGCGCCGCTGCGCTCGTTCGACCACGCGTTGTTCATCGTGGGGGAACGCCGGGGGACAAAGCCGGTGCGAATGGCCGCGCTCGGGCTCGATCTCACCGCCACCGATCTTCCGCTGCGAGTCGCCTTTCCGCTGCTCATCACCAACACCGTGCATTGGCTGGCGGGCGCGGCGACCGAAGTTCCCCTCGCCACTCGGGCCGGGGAAGGCGGTCATCTGCAAAACGGGTTCTTCCCCATCGCGCAGGACGGCCGCACATCGTGGCTCGCGGTGAACACGTTTGACGAAGCGGAATCCGATCTGCGTTTCGCGGGATCGACGCCGCCCGCACCTCGTGCGACCGCGAAGCTTCCCGTCGCGCTCGCCAGCTTCGGCGCGTGGCCGCTGTGGCGTTACCTCGCCCTCGGCGCCCTCGTGCTTTTCACATTGGAATGGTCACTCTTTCACCGGCGCCGCACCGAATGAACGCGCTCGAAATTGCCCATCCCTGGATGCTCGCGCTGCTCGTTCCGCTCGTGCTGCTGCTCTGGCTCGGCCAGCGTCGCTCGCTCGCCGATCTCCAACCCGCCGCCCGCCGGGTCTGCACCGTGGTCCGCGCGCTCGTGCTGCTGCTCATCGTCCTCGCCCTCGCGCGGATTCATCTGCTGCGGACCGGCGGCACGGTCAGCACGATGTTCGTCGTCGATCAATCCGCGAGCATTTCCCCCGAAGCGCGGAAACAGGCGCAGGATTTCCTCGCCGCCGGCCTCGCCGCAAAACCCGCGAGCGCTCTCGCTGGAATTGTCACCTTCGCTCAGGAACCGTCGCTCGTGCTTCCACCGACGCCCGAGGCACATGTTCCCGAACTCCCGGAATTCCCGAATCGCAGCCACACCGACGTGACCCGGGCGCTCGATTTCGCCAGCGCGATGCTACCCGCGGAGACGCATCGCCGCGTCGTGCTGCTCAGCGACGGCAACGACACCAGCGATCACGCCGCCGACGCCGCACGCCGGCTCGCCGCGTCCGGGGTGGAACTCGCCACCGTCGCCCTTCGCAATCCCGAAACGCCCGAGGTGCTCGTCGAACGGGTCGAAATGCCGTCGCGGTTAAAGACCGGCGAGGCGTTCGACCTGACCGCCCGCGTTCGCTCCAATGTGGACACGACCGCGAAGGCGAAAATCTATCAGAACCAATTCCTCGTCGCGCAGCGCGACCTCACGCTCAAGCCCGGCGTCAATTCCTTCACCGTCCCGAGCCTGCGCGCCGAGGGGACGTTCGTGACTTACGAAGTGGAGATCGTCCCGGCGCAGGACACGCTGCTGGAAAACAATCGCGCCCAGACCACCGCCACGCTGCGCGGACAGCCGCGCGTCCTCATCGTCGATTCCGATGAAACCAAAATGCGTCCGCTCGCCGACGCGTTGCGCCGCGAGAAAATCCAGGCCGAAACGCGCGCCGCCAATGGGCTCCCGCGCACGCTCGAAGATCTCCAGCAGTTCGATCTCCTCGCGCTCAGCGATATCTCCTCACTCGCGCTCACCCGCGAGCAGATGGAGCTGTATCGCCGCTGGGTGCAGGATTTCGGCGGCGGTTTTGTGATGCTCGGGGGCGAGAGCAGCTTCGGCGTCGGCGGTTATTATCGCACGCCGATCGAGCAGATGCTGCCCGTGCGGATGGAGCATCAGGATCGGCAGGATGTGCCCAGCGTGGCGCTGCTGATCGTGCTCGATCGCTCCGGCTCGATGACCGCGCTCGTGCAGGGGCAGACGAAGATGTCCCTCGCGAATCAAGGCGCGGTCTTCGCCCTCAATGTCCTCCAGCCGCGCGATTACTTCGGCGTGCTCGCCGTCGATGTGCGCAGCCACACCGTCGCGCCGCTCGCCCAGCACGGGAATCGCGATCCCGTGGCGCAGAAGATCATGACCGTCACCGCGGGCGGCGGCGGCATCTACATTTACACCTCGCTGGCCGAAGCCTTCGCACAGATCCGCGATGTGCCGGCGCGGATCAAACACGTCATCCTCTTCTCCGACGCTGCCGATGCAGAGGAAAAGAACGCGGGCGAGATGGGCGACGGCGCTCCCGGCAGCGGCTCGTCGCTCGATCTCGCCAGCGCGATGCTCTCGTCGAAGATCACGACTTCCGTCGTCGCGCTCGGGCTCGATACCGATCGCGACACCGCCTTCCTGCGCCAGCTCGCCGAGCGCGGCAACGGCCGCTTTTACCTCACCAGCGATGCCACCACGCTGCCGCAGATCTTCAGCACCGAGACGATGAAAGTGGCGCAGTCGAGCCTGATCGAAGAGCCCTTCCAACCCGTCGTCGTCAAACCCTCCGCTCTCCTCGGCGGGATCGATTGGGCACAAGCGCCGCTGCTCCTCGGCTACAATTCCACCAAGCCCAAGCCCACCGCCGATGTCCTCCTCGCCACCGAGCGCGGCGAGCCGCTTCTCGCCACCTGGCGCTATGGTCTCGGCCAGGCCGCCGCCTTCACCAGCGACGCCAAACCGCGCTGGGCCAGCGAATGGCTCGCGTGGCCGGGCTTCGGCAAATTCTGGGCGCAACTCGTCCGCGGCCTCATGCGCAAGAGCGACCAGACCAGCTTCGCCCTCGACACGCACGAGGAAGGCGACCGCCTCACGCTGCTCATCGACGCGATCAAACCCGACGGCAGCTTCCGCAATCAGCTTCCCCTCACCGTCAATGCCCTGCGCCCCGATGGCACCAGCGCCACCCTCACGCCCACGCAGGAAGGCCCCGGCCGTTATCGCACCGATTTCGATCTGCCGACCGACGGCACCACGCTTTTCTCCATCACCTCGCCCGATCTTCCCGACGGCGGTGCCACTCTCGGCCACACGCGTTCCTACCCGCGCGAATTCCTCACCACCACGCCGAACGAACCGCTCCTGCGCGAACTCGCCACCCTCACCGGCGGCATCTTCTCCCCCACCCCTGCCTCCCTCTGGCAGCCCCCCGCTCGCTCCACCCCGCAGCGCCACGAACTCACCGACTGGTTCCTCATCGCTGCCCTCGCCCTCATCCCGCTCGATATCTATCTCCGCCGCCGCTCCCCGGGGCGGTAGGTTTTTGGCACGAGGAGAAGGGGCGAGCGTATGCTCGTGAAGCGTTTTCCTAGATTGGGCCAACATGGAGCGCTGGCGTCCTCGCCGGCCACGATGATGGCCATGCGAAAGCATGACTCTTTCGCGAAGAGGGAAGACGGCACGCTACGCGTGGTGGGGGGCGTGGCCGGCGAGACGCCGGCGCTCCATGGGCGCGAACTCGCGCCGCCGGTTACGAGCGGCGGCGGAAGCGGCGGAGGCCAAGGACGGTGGTGAGGCCGGCGGCGAGGGCGGTGAGGGAGCCGGGTTCGGGGACGGTGACGAGGAGGGCGACGTCGTTGCCGCTGACGGCGTTGAAGCCGCCGGCGCCAAGGGTGGAGTCGGCGTGGTAGCTGATCTGGAATTGATAACCGCCGACCTCGAAGAAGGAGCCCTGAGTGAGGTTGGCAAAGGTGCCGGTGGTCGTTTTGCCACTGTTACCGTTGATCGCGAAATAATAGACCTGATCCTTCAGCACGCTGGCGTAGGGCACGATGAGATCGAGCGTAGCCCCGCCGAGAGCGATGTCGCCGTTGTCCACCAGGAGTTGGTCCACGTTCTGGATGCCAAGGTTAGCGATTTCCAGACGCAGATGGGCGCCTGACTGAAGGACAAGATTGCCGGTCGTGATCTCAAGTTTGCCGATGGAGCCGAAGTCGTTGAGGGGCGAGCTCAAAGAAATGCCGGGCGAAACCGTCGAACCAGGGCCGGCGGTGACGGCATTGTTGTTGGTTGCGCCGGTGACGAGACCGGCGTTCGAGCCAACGCCACCCGCGAGAACCTGGCCGGGTTTCAATTGGAGACCGCCGGTAAGGTTGTTTACCAGTAGCGTGCCGCCGCTGTTCACGCGGAAGGAAGCGGTGCCGGTAGCCTGAGCGCGGAGGTCGATGATGCCGCTCTGCGCAGTGATATGGCCGGAGTTGGCAAGAGCGCCGGTGAGGGTGAGCTTGACCCCGGCGGGATTGTTCACAAATAGACCTAGATTGCCACTGAGCCCGCCGTCATACTGCTGGTCGGGGCTGCCATTCGGAAGGTTGACGGTGAGGCTGTTGAGCGTGGTGGCGCTGTTGCCGATATTCGCATTCGCCGAGTTGCCGGTAAGCTTGGCCGTGCTGGCGTTGAAGCCGTTGAGATCGAGCGTGCCGCTGCTGCTCATGGTGAGCGTGCGGTCGGAGGGCAACGAAGCAGAGGAACCGAGCACGATGGTGCCTTCGCGGATTTCGAGGTTCACGTTTTCACCCGCGCCACTGTTGTTGTTGCCGCTGAGTTGAATCTGATCGAGACCCACCTTGGTGAGCGTGTAGCTGTTTCCGACGGTCTGCCCGGAAATGCGGCCGCGGATGTCGAGCAGGGCGCCGGCGATGCGCGGGTCGGCGGGGTTGTTCGGCTGGTTCTGCTTGCCCATGTCGTAGGCGTAGTGGTTCTGCGAACCGCCGGTCGTGTTCGTGCCGGAAGGATACGGCTGGCCGAGCATCGAGTTGCTCTGCAGGCTGACCGAAATGTTCGGGCCGAGGCTGTAGTTGATCGCGATTTCTTCGAGATCGATGGGCATGTAACCCATGATCGAACCGCCGTTGAGATTGATGGTCTGCGTGCCGGTCTGGTTGGCGGCGATTTGGAGGTGGACGCCTTTGACGTTCTGCCCCTGGCCCAGATCCACGACGGAACCGCCCCGCGCCCCATTCACCGCCCAGCGCTCGATCGCGCCGGAGCGTTCGATGAGCGCGCCGGACGGCGTGTAATTTGGAATCGCGATTTCAATGGCGCCGCCGTTGTCGATGATGGCGGTGGTGCCATTCGCACCGAGGCTGCCGTGGCTCGTCACTTTCACCGAGCCTTCATTGACAGTGAACGTCTTGCCGCTGCCGGTGAAGGAGGACGAGTTATCGCCGAGGACGAGCATGCCATCGCCGGTCTTCGTCAGGTTGTAGATGCCTTGGTTATTGATCGCGTCGGGGCGGACGCCGACGGTGGTGCCGGGGCCGAAGCTGCCGGCATCGACGTGGACGATATAATCGTCGGCCATCTTGAGCGTGCCGGTGCGCAGGAGCGTGCGGCTGCTATCCACCTGGAAGCGAATGACCCCGGCGTTGCCTGTCTGCGGCACGGCGTTGGAGGTAACGAGGTCGATGTCGCCGATGCGCATGGTGCGATCGTTCGCCGTCTGCGCGCGGATGAGGTTCATATCGAGCGCGGTGATCTTGCCCGAGGTGAAGGTGAGTTCATCCGGTGAGCCGGAGTTGAAGTTGAGGCGCAGTTCGGTGGTGGTCTGAGTGGAGTTGCCGGTCCAGCCATTGAGGAAGACAGGACCGGTGCCGAGCCCGCCCGGGGTCTGGATGACGAGCGAGCCCTGGTTGATATTCCAAGGCACGAGCGAAGTGACGCCAGGCTGATCCTGATTGATGGTGACGCTGCTCGTGCCGAACTTGGTGATGCTCGACGCAGTGATGCGACCGTTGAGAGTGAGATTGCCGGAACTGGCGTGGATGAGCGCCTCGGCGGGTGATGCCGCCGTGCCGAAGATCATGTCGGCACTGATGGTGGGAGAGGAGGTGCCGTAAACCGTCAAACCGCCGCTCTGGATGGTGATGGAGGAAGGGCCGGTCACCGGGGCGTTGATACTACCCTGCGTGCGCAAGGCCCAGACATTCAGATCGGCACCCAAGGTGGTGGCGGAAGTGCTGTCGTAGCTCAGGATCTTGGTGCCGTCGTTGGTGGGCGCCACAAGGGTGGACGACGTGCTCGCAGCATAATTGCCTGGCGTGTTTACGGCCGTGACGACCGAAAAACCGCCATTGTCCGGATCATAACGGAGGAACTGATTGTCCGCGCGGCTGATCATGTAAGGCGCCACCATGCCATTCGTCATGGGCAGACCGCCGACGACGATCACACGGTTGCTAGCCCCCAACTGACCACCATCGTGATTGAAAGTCAGGGTGCCGCTGCCGACGCGAGTCAGCGTGCCCGTGCCGCCGATCATCAATTCCGCATAGCTGCTGCCGGAGCGGAGGGTGCGAATCTCACTGCCACCGGCAAAACTCAAATCACCGATGGTTTCGCTGTTGAAGTTGTCCGCAGCATTGCTGTTGCCGAGGATTTCCACGCCCGACGAACGCAACGCGATGGGGGCACCATCAGCCCAACGGCCCTCGGCATTACCAGCAGTATAGGTGGTCGCGTTACTTAAAATCAGGCGAGCTCCAGGGTGGAAGGTGAACACGTTGCGATTTCCGTTAACCCCCATCGCCGAACCGTTATTTCCTTCGTATTGAAGGTTACCGAAAACATCGACTTTCGTCCCGTCCCCCCCCAGCGGAGTGCTGCTGAAAAATCCGGTCTGAACGAACAGTTCAGCGACGGTGAATCCACCGCCGAAATCTCGCGCGCGACTGACCGTCGTGCCGCCGGTGTAAGTGCTGCTGGCCAACTGAATCGTCACCCGGCCATTGCCCCCCACAGCATTGGGTTTGCCGATCAAGACACTATTCGCGCCGTTGAGCATGGATGGCGTGGCGTTGCCCAGCGTAAGGTTGGAGCCACCACCGCCAAGGCGATAGACATTGCCCGCCGTCGATGCGGTCAATGTGCCCGAATATGTGCCCCCGCTGGTCGAACCCAAGAACCACGCTCCATCAAAAAGAGTGTTCAGGTTCATTGAGCCACCGCTCAGCGTCGTATCGATCGCCAACAAACCGCCGTTGCCAGTGCCGGTAGGAGTTCCATCCACGGTGCCGGTCGTAATGGCACCCGCGGTGAGGATGTTCGCAATGGTCAGCCCCGACGTGGCGCGAATCCCGATGCCCGCGAGCGCGGTCGAGCTGCTGTGAAAATTCGCGATCTGCGTGTTACCGCCGGTAAGATTCGCCGCGCTGGCGACGCCGAGCACACCGGCGGGCGAGATGCGGATGGCCCCAGTGCCGAAGGTGTCGGACGCGGTGATGGCTCGCACCTGGCCTTGGAAGACATCGAGCCCGCCCGTGAACGGATTGGCCGCGCCGCTGTTGAACGTGAGCAGATTCCCACCGGTCTTGTAGATGTGGCCCGAGCCGCTGATGGAATCGCCGGGGCTGGCGTTGCCGAGCTGGATGTTCAGGTTGGAAACATTGAACGTGGGGCTGTCGTTGATGACGGTCTTGCCCGCCCAGAAGCCGGTGGAGACGTTGCCCGTGGTGGTGTTGAGCAGGATGGTCGGGCTGTTCTTCGTCGTGAGCGTGGCGGAATCGCCGCCGAGGCCGAGGACCAGACCGGTCGCGGAGCTGAGCCGATCGAAAGTGAGGACCGACTGGCCGGCGATGGTGAGGTTGTTGGTGGTCGCCGAGGCGAGGTTGGAGTTCGCGGTGTCGGAAACGAGCTGGAGTGTGCCGGAGTTCAGCAGGATGGAGCCGGTGCCGACATTGGTGGTGGCGACGGTGGCGCTGGCATTGCGCAGTTGCAGCGTGCCGGCGTTGATGGTGGTGCCGCCGCTGTAGTCGTTCTGCGCGTTGCTGGTGGTGTATTGGAGGCTGAGCGGGCCTGCGCCGGTCTTGATGAGCGGAGCCGGGCCGGTCACCTTGCCGGTGAACTGCGCGTTGTTGTCCGTGTTCACCACGTTGACCGAGATGGGCGAGTTGTGGTTCGCATCCATGCCGAGCGTGGTGGTGCCGCTGGAAATGAAATCGAAGCCATTGCCGTTGGTGAGAGCGAGCACGGTGCCGTCGCTGCCGCCGCCTTCGATCATGAGGCCACCCGCGATGGTGAGCACCGGAGTGCCCGGCGTGGTGCTGATGCGGTCCACATTGAGCGTAGCGTAGGGAACGTATTCGGAGACGGTGACCGATTGAGGATAGGTGGCCGCGGCGTCGCTCAGGAAAGTAACCTGCGGCATCTGGTTGCCGCCATTGTTGAAGTTACCGGCGTGCAGGCGGAGATTAGTCACACTGCCGAGAGCCTGAGCGGCATTGATGAGGACGTCTGGCTGCCCGACCGTGGCATTAGGATTCGCGCCACCGAGGACGAGGGTGCCGCCATTGATCTGGAGAGTCCCGGTCAGGCCGACATTCCCGCTGACGGTATTGTCCGCCGAGAGAACGAGGGTGCCGCCTCCGGTCTTAACGAGATTTTGCGCGGTGACCTTGCCGCGAAGCGTGACAGTGCCGCTGACGGTCCAGATATCAGCTTCGACCTTATCCGTAGCGGTGCCGTTGAGAAAGAGGAGCGAGGGGTAAACCGACCCGGCATCGGTGACCGCAAGACCACCGCTGCGGATCGTGATGGTGCTCGCATACGTCGAGCGGCTGCCGATTTCGACATTGGTGCGGAGCGCCCAGATATCGGTATTCGCCGAGATGGTCGTGGCGTCGGTGGTGATCTGATCGATGATTTCCGTGCCGTTGTTCAGACCGCCGCCATTGAAGGTAGTGCTGTTGACGGCCTTAAACGGCACATCGCTGAAGCCGAGCACGGTGGTGGGCTGGAAGTTGGACGGGGTGAACGGGTCGCCGTTATAGACGCCGGCGTAGTCCACGAAGGTATTGGCCGTGTTGCTGTAGAAGCGCGGCGACACCATGGGAATGACGGTGCCATTGGCCGTGCCACCCTTGACCACACCGCGATAGACGCCGCTGGCGACGGCATTGGCCGGGTTTTGAAAAGCGATGCGCTGGCCGGCATTCGTGCCCGGTTCACCGGAGATGCCGAGCTGGCTGGAGGTGCTGCGGAAGGCGAGCGTGCCGAGGTTCACGCGAGTGAGGGCGCCATTGATCAGCACGACCGCGTTGCCGCCGGTGCCGAGGGATTCGGGGAAGATTTCCGCGCCGCCCTTGTAGGTGACGGCACCGATGATTTCGGTGCTGAGGGCGCTGCTGGCACTGCTCACGCGCAGGGTGGCGCCATCGAGTGTGATGGGGAAATTGTCGCCCCACTTGTTGTCGAATCCCGTGGCGCTGGTCGCGCCGGTCGGCACGAGGAAGTTCGTGTTGTTGATGGCATTGTTGTTGTAGTCGAGCCGCAGCTCGCTACCCGGGCGGAGCAGGATGTTGGTGTTGACCTGATTGCCGGCGGCGTTGGTGAACGTGCCCGCGCCCGTGGCGAACAGGCGGCCATAAACTTCGATGGGATTGCTGGCCGAAGTGCCGCTGGCGAGGGTGCTGCGGATATCGAGCAACGCGTTCGACGGCCCCGCCGCGGTGGCCGAACGATGGATCAACGTGGAGCCGGTGTAATCCTGGCCGAGCGTGAACCGGATGGAGGCGTTGGCATTGCCGGGCAGGCCGCCAACCTCGAGCATGGAGCGGCCGAGTTCCACGGCGCCGGTGCCGCTGATGGCGTTCTGCTCCATGATAACGAGGGCCGCTCCACTCGAACCGTAGAACCGGTAGATATTGCCCGCGCCGGCGCCGAGGGTCGAACCCATGTAGAGCGTTTCCACACTGCGACCGGTGGTGAGGCCCCATTCGCCGTTGCCGATCTTCGACATGTCGAGCGGGGTGTAATAGGTGCCGTTTTGCACGCCGATCTGGAGGCTGCCACGGCCGAGCGTGCGCAGGTTGAAATCGGCCACCGAGCGGTCGGTCTGGATGACGAAAGCGCTGGTGTTGCCATTGGCCAGGGTGCTGCTCTGGACGCGAACGGTCTGGCCGGGAGCGAGGTTGCCGACGTTGGTGAAGTTGATGACGGAGTTCGGGTTCACCACGATGGGGCCGGTGCCCGCGCGACCGGTATCGTTCGGCACAAAGTTGCCGAAGCCGGGGAAGCGGACGACGTCGATACCGCGCCCGCCGAAGAACAGGTTGCCGCCGGTGATGACGGTGCCGCCGGAGTAGTCGTTGAGACCGCTCTCGAGGAAGAGATTGCCGCCGACTTTGTTGAGGGTGTAACCGGCGCCGTTGTCGGTGACCTTGCCGGAAAGGGTGACGTCGCCGGTGTTGAAGTAGGCGTTGTCGGTGAGCGTGGTGATGCCGTTGAACTTGACGCCGACGTTGTTCGCCGCCGTGGTGGCAAACTGCCATTTGCCCACGGTGAGATTGCCGAGCTCGATGAGCTTGTTCTGATCGGTCCCGCCGAAACGATCCGCCGCGAGGGTGCCCGTGCCACCGGTCACGACCACGTCGTATCGGCCCATCATGTTCTGCTGGGTGGTGTTGTTGTCGCCCGAGGCGCGCAGGCTCACGGTGCCGCCGCGCAGGGTGAGCGTGGTAACGCCGGCGAGGGAATTGCCGACCGCGAAGGGCGAGCCGTTGGTTTCGTCGGCAATGACGAGAATGATCGTGCCCTGGTCGGCGAGGATGGAGCCGGCGAAGGTGCTGGCGTAACCGTCGGCGCGGGTATTGTCCAAGGTGAGCGTGCCGGTGCCGACTTTCTGCAGGACGCTGCTGGAGGAGCCGAGGAGCTGGCCGGAGTAGACCGTGGTGAGGTTGGCGCGCCCGACAGTGAGGCGCTTGTCGCCGAGATTCACGACCGCGCCAAAATCGCCGGCGAGCGAGCCGATTTCCGTATCGAAGCCATTCACGCCGGTGCCCAGGTCGAGCACGCCATCGGCCTCGACGGTGACCACCGAAGCGGAGATCGCCCCGTTGTTGGTCCAGCGCCCGAGGGCGTTGGTGGTGCCCATCTTCAACGTGCCCCGGCTGATGGTGGTGCCGCCGCGATAGGTATTCGCGGAGCTGAGCACGAGGGTGCCGGCGCCGATCTTGTTCAGCGACGTGGCGCCGCCGGTGAAGGTAAGGGTCACGCCGCTGGCCGACGCCGTGGGGGTGGCGGTGAGGCGGATCGAGCTATCGCTGAGGATTTCCGCAATGGTGCCGCTCACGCCGCTGCCGCTCACGGTCATGCCCGGGTAGAGCCGCGACGTGCTCGCCATGCCGGTGATGATGGCGGAAGTGGTGGACGTCGTGCCGGTGCGCGTTTCGGCAGCGACCGCGCCGGTGATCGTCGCGCCGATGGTGGAGGTCTGCCCATCTTCCACATAAACCACGCCTTCGGCCTGGCCGAAATCGAGCGTGCCGCCAGTGATCCCGGCGCCATTGTTGAGGATGATGCCGCCGAAGGCGTTCGCGCCCGTCGTGGTGGTATCGCCGACGCTGAGGGTAAAGTTGCCGAGGTTGAGGTTGCTCCCGGTCCGGAGAGCATAGACCTGACGGTTCCCGAAGATGGTGGTCCCGCTGGTCACGTTGAAGATCGACCCGAGGGTCACGGCATCGAAGTTGCCCGAGGGGGCATAATTGGCCGTGACGAGATTGCCGCTGGTGCCTCCTACCCCGTCCAGCCTCACAAAATCGGCATCGCGACTGGCGCCGTTGACGGTGGCGCGGACGATCCACGGCGCGAGGATGCCATTGATCGGGGTCGCGCCGGCGGCGACGGTGAAGAGCTCGTTCGACGTATTGTTTAGCGGGACGTAAACGAGGGTGCCGATGCCTCCGCGTTTGAGCGCACCGACCTTGAACTGCGTGGAGAAGTTATTGGTGTCGTTGATGATCAACTGCGCATCGCCCGTGACGAAGAGCGAGCCCAAGGTTTGGGTGATCGAGAGCTCGTTGCGGCCATCGATGCGCAGATTGCCATCCACTAGGGTGATCGAATTGTCGCTACCAAATGGACTGTTTCCGATATTCGCCACCGCCTTGCCGATGAGGGTGCCGTTCGCGACGACGAGCGGGACGGAGAAGGTGTTACCGAAGGGGGAGTTGGGATCGAAGACCACGGTCCCCCGCCCCAGCGCAGGTGTGCCAGCAATGGGCAGGACCACGCCGCCGGTGAGGCTGCCGATGGTAACCTTGCCGCCGCTCGCGCCGCCGGAGATCGTGCCAGTGAAGTTCACCGTGCTGCCCGTCTCGGACTGGATGGTGAGACCGGTGTTGCCGGACGAAGCGGACATGATGACATCGCCCGCGAAGGTCTGGGTGCCCGCGCCGAAGCCGCCGAGCGTTTGCGTGCCGCCGGTGGAGTCGAGGTTGAGGGTGCGGGAGAGGGTGCGATTGCCGGCGAGGAGCAGGGCGCCCGAAGAGGTGCCGGTAAAGGAGATGGTGCCGCCACCGAAGGTGTCCACGGTCTGGTTGATGTCACCGTTGTCGTGGTTGGCCACGATGGTGCCCTGCGAAATGATCGTGTTGACGTTATTATTGCTCGCCGCCGCGTGGGCGCCGCTCAGGGTGAGCGTGCCGATGCCGGCTTTGGTGAGATTAAAAGCGCCGCTGATGCCGCCGTTGATTTCGACTCGCGCGCTGTTGTTGGTGAGGGTCAGGGGACCGGCCATGGTGAGAGCCGCCCCGGCTCCAGGGCCCAGTTTCAGGTCGTAGTTGGCCATGCCGTTGACGGTCAACGTCAAGGCATTGGTAGAAGTGGTGCTGAGGGCCGGCAGTTGAATGGTGGTGCCGGCGTAGCTGGCCAAGCCGCCGCTGTTGCCCAGCGGACCAACAAAAATGCTCGAGCTGCCCGTCATGGAAAAGGCAGGCGCCGGGGTGTTAGGCGCGGCGGGCGTCGCGAAATTGAACATTTCGCTGGATGCGGCGTTCGACCGCAGGCTGAGCGTGCCACTGGTCAGGCGCATCGTGGACTGGCTGACCGCCGTCGGGCTCGTGAGAACGAGGGTGCCGCCATTGACGATGGTGACGCCTTTGTAGGTGCTGTTCGCCGAGAGGATGAGCGTGCCGCCCCCGGTTTTCTGGAGATTCGCGCCGAAGTCACCCGCCCCGTTCGTCCGCTGCCCGATCGCCCCATCGATATACATGAACCCACTATTGACCTGAAGCGTGGTGGTGGCCGCGGTCGTGGCGGTGCCAAAGACATTCGGCAGGGTCACCGCCCCCGCGACCTGAAGGCTCAGGTTGTTCGAGGCGTTGAGGACGAAAGTGGGATTCGTGACCGCGTTTTCAAAATGAAACGCGCCCACACGGACCTTGGCGTTCTGTGCCCCCCCGAGCGGATCGAGGTTGATGGTGGAGTTCGCGACCGAGGTGCCCGCTGCCGGGGTCGTGGTCTGGAAATCGAAATTCCGGCCGGCATACTGGGTGTCGGTCGAGAAGTGGTAACCGCTGGTGCGCAGGTTGAGCGTGCCGCCGAGCATGGTGATAGGGATGCCGGTGCTGCCGAGGGCAAGGTTGTTGCCCGTCACCAGCGTGGTGCCGGCGCCGACAAAGAGCCCGCCCGAGAAGTTCTGCGCATTCGGGAGGTAAACCGTGCCGGTGATGCCGCGGTTGTTCTGGTCGAAGGAACCGGTGACCAGCGTGTTTCCACCGGTCAGCACGTTGGTGCCCGCGATGGTGAGGGTGCCACCGCCGCCGCCGAGGTGCCAGACCCCGGCGCCGCTGGCAGTAAGAGTCTGCCCGGAGTAGGTGCCGTTGAGCAAGGTCGCACCGAGCCACACGTCCGCGAAGGGCGCGCCTTCCAGCACCTTGCCCACCGAATCCACCCCGCTGCGGATGCCGTCGATAGCGATACCCACCGGACGGCTGCTCTCGTTGACGAGGCGAATGTAGCCTAGCCCGCTCTGGAAGAGCGAGACGTTCAACGTATCATATCGATCGACAAACCCGACGGCCTGGGGGTTGGCCTCGAAGGCGGAACCCCAGCCCAGGAAAGGCGTCGCGGTGTCCAGGATGTTGTCGAGGTAGATGCTCTGCTTGTCGCCGAGGTTCGAGAGGCTGCTCAGTCGGAGAACAGCGAAGGAATTCGGAATGGTGGAGGGCGAGTTATGGACGGCCGGCAGCCCGTTGAGCTGCGAGTTGTCCGGCAGCACATACACGTCGTTGCCGTAGGAGTTTTCACCGAAGGTCGCCGCGGGCGAAAGACGCAGGGTGCCCTGAGCCACGAGGGTGCCGTTGCGATAGGTGCTGGTGGAACTGGTGATGAGCAATTCCGAAGTGCCGGCCTTGGCGAAACCGCCGCCGACGATGGTGCCCGAGATGCGTTGCACCTGCTGCGGCTGCGCGCCGGAAGTGGTGATGATGCGCGGATCGAAGGGCGTCGCATTGGTGAGGTCGATGATGCCGCCCAGGTCGATCCCATCGGAAACCTGAGGCCGGCCGAGAGTGAGATTGCCGCTGAGGGAGATGGTGCTGGTAATCGGCGCATAAAACGCCCCGGAAGCGCTGAGCGCGCCGTTAGCGGCAAAGATCGTGGTGTTGCCGAGGCCGGCGGCAGACCACAGATCGAGGCTGCCTTGTGAAAGGGTGATGTCCTTGACGTTCGGCAGCGCGATATCGATCAGCGCCAGCGCGCCCGGGCCCGATTTGACGAGGCTGCCGTTGGTGATGGTGCCATCGAGGGTGACGTAACCGTTGGCCTGGGTGACGTTGAGGATGCGCGAGCCTCCCATGAGGTTGAAGGTGCCGCGGAAAACGAGGCCGCCCGTGCCGGTGCCATCGACAAAGGACAGGTCGCTGTTCAGGTCGAAGTCGTTATTGAACTCACGCCCAACCCCGCTGGTGGAGGCGATGATCGGGGTGGTGGCCGAGCCATTGACCGTGACCTTGCCGGTCGAGAGCGCGCGGTTGTCGCCGAGGCGAAGAGTGCCCCCATTGAGGATCGTGCCGCCGGTGTAGGTGTTCGGGGCGTTGAGCACAGTCACGCCGGTGCCCGCATTGACCAGCGTCACCACGCCATTGCCGTTGTTGGCGATGACCGAGTTGATGGTCAGAGGGTTGTTCGAGTTGCTGTGCAGGATCAGTTCACCCGCGGCGTTGTCGGTGCTGCCCGCCGTAAGGGTGCCGGACCCGGCGGAAGTGCCGATGGTGAGAGCCTGTTTGCCGGTGCCGACGAGGATGCCGCCGATCGCGCCGAGCCGGAGGGTCTTGCCGGACACATCCACCGTCGCCGCCGTGGTGTGGCTCTGGTTGAGCGTATTGATCGTCGTCTTCGTCGCGCCCAGGACGAGATTGCCATTCGTGCCGGAGCTGATGCGCACATTCGTCAACGAGCCATCGGAGATGGTGCCACCCAGCGCCACCTCGGTGTAACCATTGACGACACTGCTCAGCGGATCGACTTCCTGCGTGCCGGGACGAATCGTGGCCCAGTCCGTGCCACCTTCGGTCGCCCACGCGCCGAGAATGCCCGCAGCCGTGTTGCCGGTGTGGAGGCGGATGACGTTGAGAGCGGAGGTGTCGCCAAAAGCTACCGTCGCTCCGGTGGAACGCGACACAAGCGTGCCCAGATCCACCAGCATCGTCGAGCCGTTGTTCCCCGCCGTCGGCAGGATGGACGAACCACCTGGCAAGAGCGTGAGCCCGTTGAAATTCTGAACGTTGTGGATCGTCGGCTGGCCACTCGGGGTCGCCTTGCCCGTGATCGTCACCGCACCGCCGCTCATCACGAGGGGCGAATTGCGATTGATGAGGTCGGTATAGACCACCGGGGCGCTCGCGACGTTGCCGGAGGTCTCGTAGTTCAGGGCCAGCGTTCCTTGCTTGATGATCGTGGCACCCGTGTAGGTGTTGCCCTGCGTCATCGAGCCACGGTCCAAGGTCCAGGTCCCCGGCCCGGCCTTGATCAGCGACGTCTGTCCTTGCACGACCATGGTGATGTCGCGAACCGCGTTCAGGCCCCCATCGAAAAACGTGTTCCCGATCAGCGAAGCAGCGCCGGTATCGAGGTTGATATTGTAGAGCCGATAAGGATTGCCGCTGCCTTCCTGCATGGAGGCGTAGGCGATGCCATTGGAGGCGACGTCGAAGCCGACGTTATCGGCTGGCACTGGAATGCTCGACCCGCTATTGAGAAGCCCGACCGTGGTCAGCAGCCCGCTGGCCCCATCGATGGTGACCAGCGACCGGGCCGTCGAATCGATGCCGTAAAGGGTCGTGCTGGCGGCCCCGCTCACGTTGTTCGAGTAGGCGATGCCCGCCACGCCGGGCACCGGGGTCGGTCCGACATAGGTCAGGTTCGAGTCGGTGCCGAGGACGACTCCGTTGGCTCCCACGCGGATATTTTGCTGACTTGCCTTGGTCACCACGCGAAGGTCGCCCGTGGTCGGATCGAAATCGAATCCCACGCCAGTCGTGAGATTGACGCCGAGCGTTCCGACCAGCGTCGCGGCGACGGAAGTGGCGCCCTCAGCCGGGACCGCAAATTTGTAAAGCCGGCTCGCGCCGCCGCTCCCCACACCGATGGCGTAAAGTTCGCCGCTGCTCACCCGATAGTCGAGCGCTTGCAACGTGTCGCCCCCCGTCAAACCGGAGACCGTGACCGCCTGGAGGGCCAGTTCCGGGTTGCCGGCGTTGAAACGAATGAGCGCGTTATTGGTCAGCGCATAACCCGTCGTCGGATCGGACAACTGGAGAGACATCAGGTTGCCGTTCGAGGTGCCGGTCAGCGTCAGGCTCGGATTCGAGCCGGAGAGAGCCACGGCACCGGTCGCCTTCGTGAATCGCAATCCCTGCACCCCCGAGGATTCGATCGTCGCGCCATTGGGGCCGACGGTGAATTGCCGATCGGTCGAAGCCTGAAGATTGACCTGGCTATTGTAAACCAGGGTGCCCCCATCGATGACGAGGTTCTTCGCATCATCGCCGCTTTGCCCCAGGCTGGAGGGAGCACCGCCGGAGGAGATGGTGTTTGCAATCAGTTTTCCACCAAGAATGGAAGTCGAACCGGTGTAAACGTTACTATTCTGCACCCCCAAAACCCATGTGCCCGTCCCGGTTTTGACGACTGAGGTGGGGCTGGAACCATCGCCCGCGGCATCGGCGATGGGGGACGCGATACTGTTCAACTGGATGTTGGTGCCGCCCAGCGTGAGGGTGCGCGGACCGGTATCGCCGATCGGGAATTGCACCCCGGCGGTGGTTTCGCTGAAGGCGAGGCCGGCGCCAGTGCCAGACGACTCGATGGTGCCGCCACGAGCCGTGAGGGTGAACCGGCGATTAGTCGTGCCGCCGGAACCGGTGTAGCGGAGCGTGCCGCCATCGAGGGTGAGGTAGGCGTTGGTGTCCGGGAAGCCGGACTGATCAAACGCCGGGGCGCCGATACCGATCGAAGAAGCCAGCCCGAGGTTGGTGAGGCTGGAAATTTCCAGCGTCCCCGCGGAGATGCGGGTCACACCCGAGTAGGTGTTCGTCGGGTTCGTGATGATGACGGTGCCCGTCAGGCCGTCGGTATCCGGATTGGAGTCAGTCAGGCGGAAGCCGGCGCGGCCGAGGAGCGGCATGCCGAGCGTCAGCGTGCCGGATTGAAGAGCGACTCCGGCATCCTCGCCGACGAAGGTGATGGTATTGCTCGGGCTGCCGACGAGCGAATAGCCGCTGACGGCAAAATCGATCAGGTGCACCGCGATCGGCGCTTGAAGGGTTACATTGCCCGGGGTCTGAAGAAAACGCGCATCGTCAGCGACCACCGGGTCGTTTTCGTCCGCGGGGAAAATGTTCGTCCACACCGTGTAGGGAGGGTTGGCCGAGTTCAGCACCGTCGTCCATGCCGCCGTCGTCGTGTCCCAGTTGCCTCCGCCGCCCAGCGTAATGCTATCCCCACCCAGCGGGTCCCAGTAAAGCAAGGAGGCCTTGGCCAGATGCGGCAGCAGCAGCGCCATGCCGGTGCTGAGGACGAAAGAGGGGAACCTGGATCGGCCTGACCGCGGCACGACACGATGACGATTCTTCCGGGTGGGACGGGCGGGAGTGCTCGGGCGCATAGCTTGGGAGACGGGGAATCGGTTGAAACGACTTCAGGCCCGCACAGCGAACCTGAAATTGGGCTTAATAATTCCCCGGCAAAAGGCCGCCGTCAAACCCTGTCTTATAAGAAAGGTAACTTTTTATCAACTCCCCGGATTGGCAGCTTGGGAAACACCGCTACAGGCCGCCTCCATCCACATGCCGTAGCAATGGCCTGCGGGGTGTGCTTTTTTTTGGAGGGCCGGCCCTACCACCTCCTCCTTTGAACGCTCTTTGACGAATCGTGGCCCTTCACGCCGCCGAGCGCCGGAATCTTCTACTCCTCGCGAGCTTCCCGGGCACGAGTCTCGAACCGCGTGAATTCCTTCAGGAACGTTAGCGGAACGTCGCCGACCGGGCCGTTACGCTGCTTGGCGATGATCAATTCCGCCTGCCCGGCCAGTTCCTGCCGTTGTTCATCGTCCTCGGCGTAGTATTCCGACCGCACCAGCAGGCCCACCACGTCGGCGTCCTGCTCGATACTGCCCGATTCGCGCAAGTCGCTCAGCATCGGTCGGTTATTCTTGCGACCTTCCGGGTTACGATTGAGCTGCGCCAGCACCACCACGGGGATGTTCAACTCCTTGGCCAGCGCCTTCAGGCCCGAGCTGATTTCCGCGATTTCGATCTGCCGGTTTTCCTGCGCGCGTTTCGAGGTCGAACGGAGAAGCTGAAGGTAATCGATGAAAATCGCCTGGATATCGTGCTGGCTCTTGAGCCGGCGGGCCTTGGCGCGGAGCTCGAGGATCGAAAGACCGCTCGTGTCGTCGATGAAAATCTTGCTGGAGGCAAGGTGCGACGCCGCCTGCTGCAACGCTGGGAAATCGCGCTCGCTCAGGAATCCATCGCGCACGCGACCGAGGTTCACCTTTGCCCGGGAGCAAAGGATACGCTGAACGAGCTGCTGGCTGCTCATTTCCAGGCTGAAGATGGCCACCGCCTTCTGGAGTTCTACCGCCACGTGCTCGGCGATATTCATCGCGAAAGCCGTTTTACCCATCGAAGGACGGGCCGCGACGATGAACATTTCCGCGCCGTGCAGACCATCGGTCATCTTGTCCAGTTCGGCAAAACCGGTCTCCAGGCCCGTGATGGAGCCGCGCCGGTCGTAAAGTTCCTGCACCGAGGTGATGGCCTGCACCACCAGCGATTTCATGCTTACCACGCGGTCCTTGAACCGATCCTGCGCAATGCGGAAAACCTCCGTCTCCACCTTGTCGAGCAGGTTTGGCACATCGTCCTGCTCGTCGTAGCCGCGCCCGGCGAATTCCGTGCAGACCTTGATGATCTCGCGCAGGGTGAACTTCTCCTGCAGGATCTCGACGTAGAAGGGCGCATTTGCCGCCGTCGGCAGGAAGGTAAACAGGTCGCTGATGAACGCCGCTCCGCCGCAGTGATCGAGCAGCCCCCGATCGCGCAGATACTGCGTGAGCGTGATGAAATCGATGGGATCGTTGCGATCCCACAGGCCGATCAACGTCTCGTAGATCGTGCCATGCGCCGGGATGGCGAAGTGCTCCTTGGTGAGCTGCTTCTCCGCACACAGGCCGCCGATTTCGCGCGGTGAGATCAGGAACGACGACAGGACGCCCTTTTCCGCATCGGGGCTTTGTGGGAGTAACCGGTGAGGATCCGGTGAATAAGTTTTCTTGCCCTTCAGGTCAACCCCGGGGGCATCTCCCGGCTTCCGCGTCGCTTTGCTGGAAGCCTCGTCTGGCATGAAAATGGAGCCCGATTACTTCTTCGGGCGAGCCTTCACGCGGACCTGCTTCTCTTCCTCCGCGGCTTCTTCCGCCGGAGCTTCGCCGCCCTTCACCTTCACGGTGAGGTTCAGCTTCGCGGTCACGTCGTGGTGCAGCTTCACCGGAATCTCGAATTCGCCCGCCGTCTTGATCGGGTGCTCGAGCACGATCTTGTGGCGATCGAAATCCGCCTTGCCGCCCAGCTCGGCTTTCACGCGATCGGCGAGGTCCGCATTGGTCACCGCGCCGAACGCCTTGCCGGTCTCGCCGGTTTCGAGTTCGATCGTGAGCTTGATCTTGTTGATCTTGCGGGCCAGTTCCTGCGCTTCGTTGAGTTCCGCCGCTTCGCGTTCGGCACGACGCGCTTGCAGAGCGGTCAAACGAGCCAGGTTGCGGGGCGTCTTCTCGATCGCCTTCTTTTGCGGGAGGAGGAAGTTCCGCGCATAGCCTGCGCGAACGCGCACGACGTCGGACTCAGCGCCAAGGTTGGCGACTTTCTCGGTAAGGATGACTTCTTGGAAGGCCATGGTAGAAAAAAGAGTTCTCCCGGAAAAACCGGGCGGCGTTGGTAAAGCAGATATTCGACCGTGTCAAACGGCCATCGGGGGAATTTTTCCCGCTGCTTTTCCGGGGCCACCATGATTTGTTTCCCCGCACTCCGCCATGCCGAATTTTTCCGTCGCTCAACTCGATACCATCGACCCGACCCGCTGCCCCTGTGGCTGGAGCCGCCGCGCTTTCGCCGAAGTCCCCGGCGCCCCCGCCAGCGTCCACGTCGTCGAGATCCTCGAAGACGCGCAGGTCCACTATCATAAGAAGATGACGGAGATCTACGTGATCCTCGAAGGCGAAGGCCACCTCGAACTCGACGGCGAACGCATCCCCGTCAAACCGCTCACCTCCGTGATGATCCACCCTGGCTGCCGCCACCGCGCCGTCGGCAAACTCCGCGTCCTCAACATCCCCATCCCCGTCTTCGACCCGCACGACGAGTGGTTTGATTGAGGTCGTAGCCTCCCCCACGCCAAAGACCGCATGCGCTCGCGGCGCATCCGGTTGGTTCATTTTCTCGGGAGGCTCTGGCGGATTTTGGTGACCATTTCGAACGGTAAGTTGGCGCGCTGGAGCACTTGCTCGGCACGGAGCGCGTCCTTCTCGTGCAGTTGTTGATACATGTTTCCGATCATCGGAAGGCGCTGAGACTCCACGGGAATCCCCTTCGCCCAGGCAAAGGCCATGTCGGCATCGCGTTCGAGAAGCTCCACGCCCACATTACCCCACGCGTAATTGAGCGCGCCACTGGGCGGCTGCCGGTAAAACCACTCTCCCGCACCAAGTGGATCCAACGCGATCCACTCGATGCGAATCAGCCGATAGGCCCTGGCTAATAAGGTAATGTCATCCACGTTACGGACCATGAGATCTGCAGCGCGAGGTGGATCGATCGGCATTAGTTTCAAGCCGGCCTCCAATGCGGCGTCGATGCGCTCGTCTGCTGGCATCGCATCCAGCCAAGCAGTTGCAGCCATGGGGTCGCTGAGCATCCACTCCGCAAGCACGTTAGCATACACCATCGCTCTCAACTGGAAATCGTGATCAGCGGCCGCTGAGAGCAGCGCCTCCCGCGTGCGCGGGTCGCCGGTCGCGCTCATCATGCCGAACACGGCGGAGAATTGTTCTTTCTCGGAAAGCCCACGCATCCGCTCGCGGGCGGCGGAGACGTCGTTTGAGGCCAGTGCGCCGAAGAGCGTGGGTAGAAAGCGCTCCCGGCCGCCGACCATGATTTCGCCACCAGCCGCTCCCACTTTCTGGAACCACGCCCACGCCGCATCCGGCTCACGCCGAGCCCAGACGTCAAGCACCCGATATTCCAGCCCGGCCATCGCGGGCTGCTTCCCCTCCGTTAGCGCAAAGGCCAGCGCGGCCCGTCCATCACGCTCCGCCCATCGGCTCAAGAGCATCGAATAGAGCGCGAACTTCTGCTGCGGGTCTGTGATCGTGTGCTTCACCTCGCCGATTGCCTTGCGCAAGGCGTCGCCATCCAGAGCGTAGAGCGACGTGAGCGCCTGCACCACTTCAGGAAACCTCGATCCATCGAGCCCATTTGACAGCGGGCCACGCTCGATGGTTTCCGTCCCGCTCGCTGGTTGGGCCGCGGCAGCCTTCACCGCAGCAGCGGTGTCACGCTCTGAAGAGTCCATCAGACGACTGGAGTAAAAGCCGATCGCCGCGCAGAGCCCACACGCCGCTGCAAGGGGAAAAACCGAACGAGTGGGAGGAGTCATGGCGAGAGAAGGCCCGCGTCAGGCTCTACGGGAGAGCGATCTCCGGGTCGCCGGCGCGATGGAAGGATCGAAAATCTGAGCCATTCAGCGTGTAAAGGTGCGAAGCCCGTGCCTTCCGCGCCGCGACGAGATGAAGGTAGTCGTAGATGGCGCCGCCGCGCACGCCGCGGGCAGAAGACTCCTCGAAGGCTTTGAGCAGGTCCCGTTCGGTGAGGCTGGTCACCGTCAGTCGAGGAGCGATCCAGCGGCGAAGCATCGTGGCCGCGTCGGTCGCGGGAACACGAATCGCCAGCCTGCCGCCGGTCAGCGTCGAGAAGGTTTCCACCAGCGCATGCGCGTGAATCGAAAACTTCCCGGAGAGCAAAAGACTTCTGCAGGCGGCGTGATCGGGATCTTCGCCGTCGATGGCGGCCACAATCACGGAGGAATCCAGCGCGGCGTTCACTTCTTTTTGCGCCGGGCCAGAGCGCGATCCGCTACCTCGTCACGCCCCGCTTTGATCGCCTTGACGATGTCGCCTTTCTTCCGAGGAGCGCCGCCGCTGATCACGGGCAGCCCATCACGAACCTCAATGCGCAGTTCGTCAGGTTCCGGAGTCGCTTCAAATTTCCCCGCCGACACCTCGATGCGCAGACGCACGCCCTCGCGAAGCCCCAGACTTTCGCGGATTTGCTTAGGCACCACCAGTCGTCCCGCTTTGCCAAGAACCGTGGTAATCGTCATGCCAATTAAAGTGGCATGAAAAAGGCCCGATGCAATCATTCCTTGGGACGGCATGTCCCGGGCCGCCAAGCCACGGTGTCATTTTCCTCCGAAATCGACATCACGCGGAAGGCAAACGAATCTCCGCCACCACCGTGAGCGAAAAAGAGCGAGTGCGAGTAGCGTGGTGAAGGCAGCACAACCTCAAGAACATCGACGTGGTCGTGCCGCTTGTGAATCAGGGGTTACTTTTCTCCGGCGGGAGCCGACGCAGGCGTGGGCTCGATTTCAACCGTGACCTTCGGAATGCGCCCGGTGAACTTCGACTTCGCCTCGGAGCCAATCGACTCCACCACGGGCGTCCCAAGGTCGATTCCGACGTCGGCGGTTTCATCGGCAGAGAAGACCATCGCCTGGGTGTGCGCGATATCGCCTTCAGCGACCTTCTCGTCGTTCACGAAGAGCGTGCCCTTGCCCCCTTTACCCAAGCCACCGCCGGCGTAGTCAAAATGGAAGCGAAGCGTGGCCTTCCCGGTGGCGAGTTTGGCGGTGGCGGCCACCGAACTGCGCTGCAGACCGAGGAAGTTGTAGTCGTAAGCCGGCACGCCATCCTTCACATAGAGCGACCACCCACCGAAGCGGCCGCCTTGCGCGATGATGGTGCCGTTGGCTCCCTTCGCGGGCACGTCGATTTCCGCTGTAATCGTCACCGACTTGTTCTTCACGTTGAGGAAGTCATTTTCCATCATGCCGGTCATGCCCTCGGCCAGAGTGAGCGAGGTGCGGCCATGCAGCAGGTCCGGTCGCCCGCATAGTTCAGGGCTGCCGCGCTCCATGAAACGGTCATCAAGGGGCAGCACATGATACTTTTGCGCTTCGCCCAGAAACACCGCCTGGAGCGCTTTGAGCTTCTGGGGATTCTTTGCCGCCACGTTATCGGCAAGGCTGAAATCGGAGCGCACATCATAAAGTTCCCATGGGTCTTCCGCGAAGCCCGTCGGCGCCTGCTGCTGCCACGGCGCACGGTGAATGGTGCGCGCAAACCATCCTTCGTGATAGACCGCGCGATTGCCGCTGATCTCGAAATATTGCGTCGTGTGGCGCTCCTTCGCCTTCGCGTCGTCGAAGGAATAAGCGAGACTGACACCTTCCATCGGAATTTGCGGCGTGCCATTCACCACCTTGGGCTGCGGCAGACCGGCCGCTTCGAGGATCGTCGGCGCCACGTCGATCACATGCCCAAACTGCGAGCGAATCTCGCCTTTCGCCTTAATTCCCTTCGGCCAATGCACCACCATGCCATTGCGCGTTCCGCCGAAATCCGAGGCCACCTGCTTCATCCAGCCAAAGGGCGCGTCAAACGCAACCGCCCAGCCCGCCGCCATGTGTGGATAGGTTTCCGGACTCCCCCACTTGTCCATCACCTTGAGCATATCGGGCACGGTCTCATTCACCCCGTTGAAGTAGGTGTATTCGTTGAACATGCCGTTTGCTCCGCCTTCTCCACTGGTGCCGTTGTCGCCCGCGATGTAAAACACAAGCGTGTTGTCGAGCTGGCCGGCTTCTTCGATGGATTTGATCACTCGACCGATCTCGTGGTCCGTGAAGTCCACGAACGCCGCGAAGACTTCCACCTGATGCTTGAAGAGCTTCTTCTCGTCCTCGGAAAGTTTGTCCCAGTCTTTGATCGCCTCCGGCTTGGGCGCGAGCCTGGTGTTCTTCGGCACGATGCCTGAGGCAATCTGTCGGGCCAGCGATTCCTCGCGGATCTTGTCCCAGCCTTGGTCGAACTTTCCTCTCCACTTTTCGATCCATTCCTTCGGCACGTGATGCGGCGCATGCGTCGCCCCCGGGGCAAAATAGACGAAGAACGGCTTGTCGGGCGTCATGGCTTTCTGGAAATCGATCCAAGCCACCGCCTTGTCCGTCATGTCGGTCATGAAGTGATAGTTCGGATCGTTCGGCAGTTCGACCGGGGCAACCCCATCGAAGAGATACGGAGCCCATTGGTTGGTCTCGCCGCCAATGAAACCGTAGAACTTCTCAAAGCCTTGTCGGGTTGGCCAGCGGTCCTGTGGGCCCGACACGCTCGTCTCCCACGCCGCGGTCTCATGCCACTTGCCAAACGCGGCCGTATTGTAGCCATTGAGCCGCAGCATTTCGGCGAGCGGTGCAACCGTGTGGGGAATCTCACCGGTGGCGCCCGGGAAGCCCGTGGCCATCTCGGTGATGAACCCCATGTTGCAGGTGTGGTGGTTGCGCCCGGATTTGAGGGCAGCACGAGTAGGTGAGCAGAGCGCGGTGGTGTGGAAATTATTGTAGCGCAAGCCACCGTGCGCCAGTCGGTCGAAGGTCGGGGTCGGAATAGGTCCCCCAAACGGACTCGTCGCACCGAAGCCCAGATCATCGATGAGCACGATCAGCACGTTCGGCGCGCCTTTTGGCGCAGCCGGCTCCACGCGGGGCGGAAGTTTCGCTTTGCGGGCATCAAGTTCGGTGATGACTGGTCGCTTCGGCAGTTGGATCGGCAAAACTGTGCGATCGAGTTTTATTTCAGCCGACAGCGCGAACGGGGCCGAGGCGGCCGCGAGGCAGGCCAGAAAAAGTGCTGGGACACGGGATCGAGTGGCGTTCATACGGGGTGTTGGTTTAGAAAAAGTTCCAACCGGCTATTCCCCGGAATGGATGCGGCAAAGTGAAAGCACGCCACGTGAGTTGTCTGTCCCTCCGTTGCCGCACGTTGCTCCTTGGTTGCCTTCGCGCGGCGATCCAAGGCCGCCACCGCACCCGCCCGGCGAAACAAATCCCACCAACAGACACAATAAACACACTATTCGCCGATCATGGCATGCGCAGAAACCTTTCGGCGGAAAGCGGCCATTGGAATTCCGGCGCGGTCATGAAGGGCATGAACTTAGCGCATTGGAGATGCGCTTTACTCGGGCGGCTCAACTCAGCACCACGCCGACCGGCGCGGAGCTACTTCTCGAAATCGATCATCACCCGGAAGCCGATGTAGTCGGCCATGTCGTCGGGGGCGAGGTGCCAGCGGAAGGTGGAGCAGCGGTCGTAGGGGGCGATGTAGAGAAAGGCGGCGCCGCGGATGGTGCGCTCGCTTTGGGCGGTATCATACCAGTCCTCGACCCATTCGGAGACGTTGCCGCCAAGATCGAAAAGGCCATCGACCGAAGCGTGGAAGCGGCCCGCGGGAGCGGTGTGCGAAAACCCGTCGCGATAACCGAGCAGCTCTTTCTCAGGCAAAGTCGTCTCCCCTTCCCCGGCGAGGTTTTCCACAGGATTCGTCGGCACCGGTTCCGTGCCCCACGGGAAGAGCTCGGTCACCTTGCGATCTTTTTCCTGCGGCGTCGTGCCGTCTTCTTTTTTCACGCCGACGGTCCAGCTCCACTCCACATCGGTGAGCAGGCGGTAGCGCTGCGTCGGGGAAAGCGTGCCCTCGGCGCGTTCCTTTTTGGTGAGCCATTCGCAGAAGGAAACGGCGTCGATCCAGCTCACGTTCACGGCGGGATGATCTTCGCCCTGGATGAACTCGGTCGGGGTCCACGGACGCTTTTTCTCCACGGCAAAAGCGCGGTAGTCCTCGTAGCGCGTCTCGTAGATGCTGAAGAGCCCTTTCAATCCCGCCACGGGCACGAATTTCATCTGGATGGAATTCGTCCACGGCGCCCCTGCTTTCGGAATCCTGCCCGCGGCGGCCGCTTCCTCTTCCGCAGCCCGCATCTTCTTTTCCTCCTCGGCTTTCGCCACAGCGGCGAGTTGCGCGGCTTTCGCGGCTTCTTCCTGCTGCGCTTTCAATCGCGCGGCTTCCGGGTCGGGCGTGGGCGCGGCGGGAATCTGCGCCTGCACTTCGCGGATGGATTGCTCCATGCGCTTTTGCTCCTGTTTCTGATACCACACGATGCCAAAGCCCAGGCCGATGAGGAGCACGAGCAAGGCAAGCGAACCCATCGAACTGCCTTTTTTCGGCAATGGCGGCGGTGGCGCGGCTGGTCCCCGCGCGGTGGAATCTTCTTTGCTCCCGCCATCGGCCGCTTCCGTGGCGTCGTGATCGTCGTGGCCGGGCGGTTTGTTCGGCGGCTTCGACGGAGTGCGAGTGAGCGCGGGATTGATCGGCAGCGTCTCGGTGTGCCGCTGCGCCGGTTTGATCTGCCCGCGCAGCATTTCGATGATATCTCCCGCGCGCTGCGGACGATCCTCGTTCAGCTTCGCGAGGCAGGAGGCGATGGTTTCCTCCCACTCGGGCGGGATGGGCTTTTTCTTGGTGACCTTCAGCACCTCGCGCCGCTCGGCGAGCGAGGGCGGGACACGCTGCTGCACCTGCGCCAGAATGTTTCCCTGGTAGAACGGCGGGCGGCCGGTGAGCAGTTCGTAAAGGGTGGCGCCGACGCTGTAGATATCGTCGCTCGGCGAGGGATTTTCGCCGAACGCCTGCTGCGGGCTCATGTAGGGCGGCGTGCCCGAACCATCGCGCCGCATGGTGGCGCGCGAGACCGTGTCGGAAATGCTCGTCGCCACGCCGAAATCGGCAATTTTGAGCCGGCCCTTGCTCGTGAGCATCAGGTTTCTCGGCTTGAGATCGCGGTGCACGATCTTCGCCTCGAAGTGCGCGTAATCGAGCGCGGCGCAGAGTTGCTCGAGCAACGGCATCAGTTCCTCCACGTCGAAGCACTGCGCATCCTGCTTCATCTTCAGCGAGGACAGCGTGGGCCCATCCACGTATTCCATGGCGATGGCCGCACCGCTCGCGTCCTGCTCGAAGGAATAGACGCGGACGATGCCCGGATGCGTCAGATTCAGCCCGCGACGCAGCTCGCGTTTGAGTTCATCCACACTCTCCGCATCGCGTGCGACCACGTCGGGGAGAAACTTCAGCGCGACCGGCACATCGACGCGTTCATCCTGCGCCAGCCAGACGACGCCCATCCCACCTCGACCGAGTTCACGCTCCAGCTTGTAACGGCCAAACACGACCGAGCCCGGCCCTACGGCACCGAGGGAAACTTCAAACTGGGAGTCGGATATGGTCGGCGAATCTTCCGCGGACATGGGGCGGGACGTTGCCTTGCTCTCCGGCGGGGAGCAAGGCGGGAGAGTGACGAAAGTTACGGACCTCTCCCGATTGCCCGTTTCACCGGTCCGCCCACGTTCCGCTATCCTTTCCGCACAAACGCTAGCCACCACGACCCCGCGCGGCATACCACTCCCCTACTCTCAACCCTCAACTCTCAACTTCCCCGACAATGCCCAATCCCTGGACTGGAAAAGGAAATCCCTACACCCGCGCCGAAGTGCGCGAACGCCTCAACGCCACGCTCGACCGCGGTGAACCGATCATTGCCGCCGGCGCCGGCACCGGCATTTCGGCGAAGTTCATCGAAAAAGGCGGGGCCGATCTCATCATCATTTACAATAGCGGCCGCTTCCGCATGGCCGGCCACGGCAGCACCTGCGGCCTCATGGCCTACGGCGACGCCAACGCCATCGCCATGGAAATCGGCGAGCATGAGGTGCTGCCCATCGTCGAAGAGTGCCCGGTCATCTGCGGCGTGCACGCTACCGACCCGCGCCGCCGCATGTGGCACTGGCTCTTGCAGGTGAAAGACATGGGCTTCTCCGGCGTGAACAATTTCCCCACCCATTGCATCGTCGATGGCCACTTCCGCAACGTGCTCGAAGAAACCGGCATGAGCGTGAAGAAGGAATACGAGATGATCGCCATCGCCTCGAAGATGGAACTCTTCTCCACCGTCTATTGCGCCACACCCGAAGACGCCCGCGCCATGGCCGAAGCCGGCGCCGATTGCATCATCGCCCACGTCGGCACCACCATCGGCGGCAGCATTGGCGTAACCGGCGCGACCTGCTCGATGGACGACGCCTGCGCCCGCACCCAGGCCGTCATCGATGGCGCCCTCGCCGTCCGCAAAGACATCTTCTTCCTCTGCCACGGCGGCCCCATCGCCACACCCGAAGACGCCCAGCAAGTCATCGACCGCACGAGTTGCGTCGGTTTCGTCGGCGCCAGCAGCCTCGAACGCCTCGGCGTCGAAGCCTCCCTCGTCGAAATCACCGAGCGCTTCAAAAAGATCAGCGTGAAGCGGAAGTAGCCGAACCATGCGCCTGACGCGGTCGTTCGCGCTGGTTCTGTTCGCCCTGCTCACCGGCGTGCGCGCCGAGGAGCCGACGCACCCGGTCGTCGGCGCCATTCGCTGGGATGGATGGCATGTCGATGGTTCGGTCGGGCAGGCGGTCAGCAAATCGTTGACGCCGCCGGCGTGGCGGGAGCGGCTGCCGTTTTTTGCGAAGGTGCGCGACGACGGTTCGGTCGAACTGCGCGGCGACACGCCGGAGGTGATGACGGCGGAGATCGCGGCGGCGAAAACGGCCCATCTCGATTATTGGGCCTTCCTCGCCTACGACGAGGCGGACCCGATGTCGCGCGGGCTGGATCTTTACCTCGCCAATCCGCACCGGGCAGACGTGGGCTTCTGCGTGATCAGCGAAACGGCGCGCTGGCACCGCGGGAACGTGAAGGTTCTCGCCGAACGCTTTGCGAAACTGATGGCCGAGCCGGGTTATCAACGCGTGGCTGGCGGACGCCCGCTCTTTTACTTTCTCCATCACGCGACGGAGTGGTTGGAAAAGAGCTGGGGCGGTCCGGCCGGCTTCCGCGAAGTCACCGAGGCGCTTAAGTCAGCCGCTGCCGCGCGCGGATTGCCTGCGCCTTACACGGCCGTGATGACCTACGACATCAACGCCGCGCGCGACCTTCGCAACGGCGCGGGTCTCGACGCCATCAGCGCCTACGCTTTCCAGCGCGGGGATGATCGCGCGCGCTACGCCAAGCTCTCGCACGACCTCGAACGTTTTTGGGAAATCCAGCGCGGCTACCGGCTGCCCATCATTCCGCTCGCGATGGCCGGCTGGGATCGCCGGCCGCGCGTGCAAAATCCGGTGCTGTGGGAGCACTTCGGCGGCACGATGGACCGCTACTACGAGCGGGCCACGCCGGAGCAGGTCGCCACACACATCGCGACCGCCGTCGCGTGGATTCGCGCCCACACAGACATGTGCCCCGCCCAGGCCGTCATCACCTATGCCTGGAATGAATTCGATGAAGGCGGCTGGCTCTGCCCCACGCTGACCGAAGGCGACGCCCGCGCGCAAGCCCTTGGCCGCGTTTTGACCGCTCCGTCGAAGTAGTCCCGCCAAGTGAAAACGGCGGCTCGCCGCGCACGCGAGGTGCGCGCTGCCGATGCCGTCCAACGTGGGCACCACGTAGTCGCGCCACAAACCTGGCGCTACTCACTTCGCAGGCCGCTTGTCGAACGCCGGCCAGAACTCCGCAACGGGACGGAAGCCTTGCTGCCTCCAGTTGATGAAGGCGAGCTTCGGGTGGCTGCGCAGCGGCGCCAGCTTATCCGGCGGGGCGCTGGTCACCAGTCGCTCCAGCGTAGGGATGCGGAGCAGCGGGCCGAGGTCGGAGAAGACGGCACCCGTGCCGTAAATCGTCTTGAGCGGCACGCCGGCCAGCGGCGAGAAGTCGATGACGTTGCCACCTCCGTTGATGGTGAGGGTTTCAAGCGGCGATTCGCTCAATGGCCGGAAGTTGGTGACCGAGCCGGCACTGAGAATGCGCAGCGGGCCTCCTTTGAGCGGACTCAGATCGACCGCCCCGCAACCATCGAGACCCAGATCCTCCAGCGGCATCCCGCGCAACGCCGAAAGATCGGTCACCTTCTCACATCGAAACAGATTGAGTTTCCGCAGCGGCATCCCGCTGAGCGGCGAGAGGTCTTCGAGTTCCCGACTGTCGCTGAGGTTCAGCTCCACGAGGCGCAGGCCGCGCAGCGGCTCCACGCTTTCGACGTTGGCGTTACCAGCGAGGAGGACATCGATGGGAAGTCCGCGGACCTGCTCCAGAGACTTGAGCTTCGACAGCGACACGTTCAGCTCGATCAAACCGTCGGCAGCATGCAGCTTGAGCCCGGTCCAATCGCCGCAAAGAGCGGTGAGCCGCTGCTTGGCAAGGGTAAACCGTTTCTCGTTGCTCAGCTTCAAGTGGGTGATGAGCGCGCCGGCTTCCCCACGAATGTCGCGGGCGTTCAGAAATTCGAAGACGGGCGCGATGTTTTCCGGCGCGAAACGCGTGGCCTCTTCGGGCAGCGCGGCGATCTTTTGGAGTTGCGGCAGGACGCCGATGAACTGCGGGGCGTGGCTGCGATCGTGTTCCGTCGCGGTCTTCAGCGCCGCGGCGGCGTCGGAAAAACGCCCGAGCGCGATGAGCGCCCAGACGCGCCGCCAGTAAGCCGCGGCCAGATCGGGATCGAGCCGCAGCGCCACGTCCACTTTCTCCAATTCGCTGTCGAAGCGCTGCGCCACCGCTTCGCTCACCGCCAGCGCGAGCATCTCGGGCGCGTTCTTTTTCAAATCGGCCAGCGCCCGCGCCGCACGCCGTCCCTCGATGATCGCCTTCGTCCCGAGCGTCGTGCCGAGAATCAGCACCAGTGCTGCCGCGATGCTTGCGGTCTTGTTGCGTTTGATCGTCAGCGACGCACGTTTGAACCAGCCGGCATTTTCGGCGCTGGTCGCAAAGCCGTTTTGATAAGCCGTGATGTCCGCCTGCAACTCCTCGACACTTGCGTAGCGTTGCGCCGGAGAAAGCGCGAGCGCCTTGCGGCAGACCGCGACGAGTGAATCCGGCAGCGGCTTTTCCGGTGGCGTCCAATCGAGTTCCCCACGCGCCACCCTCGCGACGATGTCCCACGCATCGGTGCCGCCGATGGGCGCGCGCAGGTGCAGAATGTGAAAGAGAATCCCACCGAGCGCGTAGATATCCGCACGCTGGTCCATCGTCTCTACTTCACCGCGAGCCTGCTCCGGCGCCATATACTGCGGCGTGCCCATCACCGTTCCTGCCATCGTGCTTCCGTCCGCACCGCGTCCGCTCGCTACCATGCTTCTTGTGGCGCTGGATGTCGACCGTTCGCTCAAAACTTTGGCCAGCCCCCAGTCCATCACCAGCACGCTGCCGAAGTCGCCCAGCATGATATTTTCCGGCTTCAGGTCGCGATGGATCACGCCCTTGGCATGCGCGAACGCGATCGCATCGCACGCCTTCTGCAGGATCGTGAGGAGCGCGCAGAGCGGGAATTTTTTCATCGTGGCGTCGACCCCCTCCGCAAGGAGATCGAGCACCTTCTTCAGCGTAATGCCACGCACCATCTTCATCGTGTAGAAGACCTGCCCCTGCGCATCGACTCCGATTTCGTAAATCGGCACGATGTTCGGGTGGTCGAGCTGGCCGGTGATCTTCGCCTCGTCGATGAAACGCACCACGTCGGCTTCGTCGCCCGCTTCGAGCATTACCTTCATCGCGACCGTGCGTCCAATCGCCATCTGCTGCGCATCGAGGATCGCCCCCATGCCGCCGCGCGCGACGACCCCGCCGACCGAGTAACGTTTTGTCGAGAGGACTTCGTCGGGCAGCAGTCGCCGGATGGAGCTCTGCGTGAGCGAAGCGAGGCCGCGAATTTCCAGCGACACATCGCCGAGCCGGGCGCCTTGGTTCGGAAGAAGCCGCTTCGCCTCGGCGATTGGCTGATCGGCCACGAAAGTGCCATTGCTCGAGCCGAGGTCCTCGATCACCGCATGATCCGGATGCAGCACCAAGCGTGCGTGCCGGCGGGAGAGCAGTGGAGTATCCGCACGCACCTGCGCCTCCGCCCCGCGCCCGATCACATATTCCCCCGGGGCCAGCGTCACTCGCACCAGTTCGTTGCCGCCGTGGCGCAGGATGACTTCGATCTGCGGGGAGTGCATGGCGCGCGTATAGGGAAAAGCCGCCGCGCACGCAAGCCGCCGCGTTCAGCGCGGCACCTGCCAGTGCTCGTCAAAGAAGCCGGCGTCGTAGATGAGGCCGGGGGCGTTGTCGTCGGGCGGGGTGCGGAGATCGATCAAGGCCCAATCGGGGAGTTTGGGGGTCTGCATGGAGTTCGAGGTGCGGGCGCCCATGCGGAAGGTGAAGCTGGAATTCAACACGACGTAACGCTGCGGATTGAGCGGGTTCGGATAGATCATCACCGGGGCACTCGTGGCAGCATCGAGGCCGTGCCCGGCGAACTCCACTTTTTCCTTGGTCCACTTGAGTGGGAGTTTGGGGAGCACTTTGGCGAGGACAGCATTGCTGCCGGGATCGCCCCACAGGACGAGGTTCGCGTTCTTGATGTCGTCGGGGGTGAGCGCGGTGTCGTCTTTCACGATGGCGTCGCCGCGGAAGACGCGGCGCCATTCGATGAGGGCGCGTTCGAGTTCGGCTTTCGCCCAGGAATCCACGAGGCTGTTCTGCGCTTTGCCCGTGGGGCGGACGAAGATGAAACGATCGTAGAAGGCGTCGTCGATCGGGCCGGTGAGGCCGTGGGTCTTGCGAGTATCCGGCGTCGGATAAGTATTGAAATATGGGCCGCCAGCCTTTGTCTGAACAGCCCAGCGATTCTTCGTGATCGCGAAGTGCGCCACCCACGGACTTTCCACTTTCGGACCGACCAGTTCCGCACCGTCAACGATTACGCGCGGCGGGTGCGTTTTATCGAGCGGGATCGGCGCACCTTCCATCTTCAGCGTGAAAGCCGCGACGTTTTTCGTGGTCACCTTGATGGTGCCTTCATCGACGATCTGCGCATCGATTTCCGCCCGCTCCCAATGCTGGTTCAGCGAATCGATTGTCACCCACTTCATGGTGTTATAACGCAGCGTGTAAGTGGCGAAGCGGATGCGCGAGGGAATCGGCTCGCGGCCTTTGGCGGCCCAGGCATCGACCTTGGCAGCGACGACTTTCTTGGCTTCGGGCTCGTATTTGTGGCCGGTGTTCGGGCCGATGATGTGCTCGATGGTCACGTCTTCCTTCGCGGCGGCGGCGACCATGCGCTCGGCTGCGGCGCGCTGGCCGTCGATCTCGCCGGAGTAGGCGACCGGGTGCGTATTGAAGAGGTTCAACACCTTGATGTCGGCATCGTAGAGGCGGAAGAGCACGTTTTCCCACCACGGCACGAATGGTTTTCCTTCCTTGTAGATGCCCGCGTATTCCGCCGTCTCGGTGAAGCCCGCGCCGGGATTCGTCGCCGCCCACATCCCCGCGTGATGCACGCCGAGATGCCAGGCGCTCGCGCCGCCCATGCTGAAGCCGCGCAGGACCATGCGGTTGACATCGATCGGGTAATTCGCCCGCAGGTGCGCGATCACTTCAAACATGTCGGTCTCGCCCGCGAATTTGGTCGCGTTGCAGAAGCGTCCGTAGGGATGCACGACGAACGCGCCTTCGGGGGCAAACTCGCCGACCGATTTCATCCGGCCCGCGATGAAGGCCAGTTCGGTATTCGTATCGCCGCGGCCGTGATGCCAGATATCGAGCCGGCGCGCGGTCTTATCGTCCGCTTTCCAATCCGCCGGCACCACGAGACCGTAAGGCTGCACGGAATCGTCGATATTCGATTTGAAGCCGCGCACGACGAGGCCAGTCGCGCTGGTCCATGAATGCGTGCCCGCGGCGAGTTCGTCCGCGCGCTTCTTCCCCTCGGCGAGCAGGTCCTTCGCAGTCTTCGCCTGCTTTGGGTCCATGAACTCATCGTAACGCAGCGCCCAATCGACGGCCTTGTGAAAGATGATGACGTCCGGAAGCCATTTCTCCGCTTCGCGATTGGTCCGCAGCGCCTCGATCTGCATCCCGAGCGAGGCGACGGCTTTCGTCAGCTCGGCGCGGTCGGTCTCGGGAATGGGTTTACCCGCGGGCGGAACTTGTTTTTGCGTCGCGGGCTGGGCGACGGCGGTAGCGGCGAGAAGGGAAAGCAGTAGCAGGCGGGGCATGGTGAGGAGAGAATCGGGTTTGGGCGGAATCATTGGGTAATCGTGGAGGACCGGTTTTCGCAAGGCCCCGAAACGGCGGGCCGCGAGAGGTGCATTGCGAAAGCGGCGAGGCTGCGGATGATGCCGCCCTCGATCGATTCCCGCCCTTAGCCTCATGCCCGAGCCTCAATCCTCTTCCTCCACCGCCCTCGTCGCCCGCGCCTGGCGCGACTACGAAATTCTCGACACGGGCGATGGCATGAAGCTGGAGCGCTGGGGCGATGCCGTGCTCGCGCGACCCGACCCGCAGGTGATCTGGCCGCGCGCCGGCGAGTGGAAAAAATGGGACGCGTGGTATCACCGCAGCGAGAAGGGCGGCGGCAAATGGGAGTTTCGCCGTCGGCTGCCGCAGTCGTGGACGATCAATTACGGAAAGCTCGTTTTCAAAATCGCGCCGACTGGGTTCAAACACACCGGACTCTTTCCGGAGCAGGCGGTGAATTGGGACTGGTGCGGCGACCGCGTCCGCGCCGCGAGTGCGCAGGGCCGGGAGGTCTCGGTGCTCAATCTTTTCGCCTACACCGGCGCGGCCACCATCTCGCTCGCATCCGCCGGAGCGAGTGTGTGCCACGTCGATTCCGCCAAAGGCATGGTGGAATGGTGCCGCGAAAATGCTCAACTCAACGGCCTCGGCTCCGCCCCCATCCGCTACATCGTGGACGACTGCCTCGCTTTCGTGCGCCGCGAGATTCGCCGGGGGAAAAAATACGACGCCATCATCATGGATCCGCCCAGCTACGGCCACGGCGCGGGCGGCGAAGTGTGGAAGCTGGAGCAACATCTGTGGTCGCTGCTGGAGGAGTGCCGCGCGCTGCTTTCGGAGCGGCCGGAATTTGTCCTCGTGAACAGCTACACCACCGGCCTCTCGCCGACCTCGCTGGGGAATGTGATGATGCGCCTTCTGTCCGCGAAAGGCGGCGCGCTCAGCACCGGGGAAGTCGGCCTGCCCATCACGCGCGACCAGCTCGTGTTGCCGTGCGGAATCTACGGCCGCTGGGTCTGGTGAAAAATCGGCCGCACCCGCGCAATCGGGCAAGCGCAAGCTGGCGGCGCCCCGTGTCGGCAGCGTATCCTCACCCTCATGTCCCCGCTCGCCCGACGCCTCGCCTTCCTCTCCCTCGTCCTCGTCCTCCTCGCCTGCGCGCCGCTTGGTCGCGCCGAGCAGTTCGTGCTCTTCGACGTTACCTTCACCTACACCAAGGCCGACGCCGACAACTCCAAGCCGAACCCTTCGCACTACTACGTGAAGAGCGACCGGCTCAATCCCGAGCGTCCGAAGGACTGGACGGCCCCGGTCGATTACCGCCACGGCACCGTGCATGTGCGGCTGGAAGTGCTCGAAAAACCGGCCGGCGGCGAACCGACGACGTGGAGCGTCTGTTACATCCCGAACAAAGGCCAGAACAAGGGCTACGGCTGCATCGGCATCAGCGCCTACAAGGAAGGCGGCGTTCATGAACAGGACATCGACATGACGAAATTCTGGCAAAACGACGGCATCGTCTGGAGCGAAGGCATCAAACAGATGGACCTCGTCATCAAAGACGGCACTGGTGCCAAAGCCCACACCCGCCCCGACCCCGAGAAGTTCTTCCCGACCAAGGTTCGCATGACGCTGATCCAGGTCTCCGCGGGGGCGAAATATGATCCGGCGAAGGTGCCGGGATTGGCGGCGGGGAAGTAGGGCGTCTTGGTGGATTGCCGACCGCGCCTCCGAGGAGGAGGCGCGGGGCTTGGAAACTTCGTCGGTGCGCGGGGCCGCTTACTTCCAGCTCTCGTTGAAGAAGCCGGCGTCGTAGATGAGGCCGGGCCATTTGGCGTCGGCGGGGACGCTGATGTCCACGAGGGCCCAGTCGGGGAGCTTGGGGGTCTGGTCGCTATTGTTGAGCAGGGCGAATTCGCGGAAGGTGTGACCGCTGTTGAGCACCACGTATTTCTGCGGGTTGAGCGGGTTCGGGAAGATGAGGATCGGCGCGTAACGCGACGGATCGAGGCGGTAGGTGCCGAAGTTGAGCTGATCCTTGTCCCAGAGGATCGGGAGCTTATCGACGATCTTCTTCAGCACGGCGTTCGACTGCGGATCGCCCCACAGGATGAGGTTATTGTTCCTGATGTCGTCGTCGCTGATGGCGGTGTCGTCCTTGATCGGCGCATCGCCGCGGAAGACGCGGCGCCACGACCAGGTAGCATGTTCGAGTTCGGACTTCGCCCACGCGCCGATTTTCGGATTCACCGGCTGGCCGGTCGGGCGGACGTGGAGGAACGACGACATGAAGGCGTGATCGACCGGGCCGCACATCCCGGGGCGCTTGCCTTCGGTCGGCTCGGCGCCAGCGGCCCACTTGCCGCCGGTCTTGCGGAGAATGGCGAGGCCATCGGGGAACGGCAGCGTGGCGCCGTCGATGACCAGCTTCGGCGTGGTCTTCGCCGGGAAAGCGGCGAGGCCGGGCGAGAGGCGCAGCGCGGAAATGTTCTTCGTGGTGACGGTCAGCGTTTCCTTCTCGATCTTCGCGTCGATGTCCGCGCGCTCCCACGATTTTTCCATGCCGAGCAGCGCCACCCACGCGCGCTTTGGATAAATGAGCGAATACGTCGTGTAGCTCACCGTCTTCGGCAGCGGGTCGAGCCCTTTCACGAGCGCCACGTCGACCGCCTTGTTGATGACCGGGATCGCGTCGGGGTGATATTTATGCGGCACGTCGGGTCCGATGATGTGGGTGAAGGCATGCTTCTCCTGCGCGGCGTAACGCAGCATGATGTCGGCGGCCTGCTTCTGCCCGTCGATCTCGCCGGAGTAAGCGATCACCGGCATCCCGGCCACGTTGCGCGAGACGATGGTCGCATCATACCAGCGCCAGAGGTGGCGCTCCCACCACGGCGGCGGCGTGGCGCCTTCCGCGTAAAGCGTGCGGCTGAAAAATTCTTCCGTCTCTGCGAAGCCCGCACCGGGAGCCGCCGCAGCCCATTCCCCGGGATGATGAAAAGCGAAGTGCCAGCACGCCGCCCCGCCCATCGAGAAGCCGCGGATCACGATCCGCTGCGAGTCGATGTTGTAGTGCTTGCGAATGTCCGCCAGCGTCTCCCACAGATCGCTCTCGCCGGCGAAGTGATTTGCGCAGCAATAGCGCCCGTAGAGATGGCACACGATCGCGCCTTCCGGCACGAATTGCCCCGCGTCCTTTTGCCGGCCCGCGATGAAATCCAGTTCGGTCAGCTTCTCGCCGCGGCCGTGAAACCAGAAGTGCAGCGGGCGCGGTTTGTCTTCGCCCGGTTTGAAATCGGGCGGCACCACCAGTCCGTAAGGCTGCACGGAACCATCGATCCCCGAACGATACCCACGCACCACCAGTCCCGTCGCGGAATTCCACGCCGGTTTACCACTCGCCGCGTCCTTCGCCCGCGCCGCGCCCTGGAGCAGAAAATCGCGCGCGATGTCGAACTGCTTCACGTCGAGAAACTCCTCATACTTCAGCGCCCACGACACCGCCTTGTGAAAGATCTCCACGCTCGGCACTTCGGGATTTGCGCCCAGCTTTGCGATGTCCGCACCCAGCGCGTCGATGCCTTGCTGAAGTTCCGTCTTCACCGCCTCCGGCACCGGCACACCGGGCGGCGGGACGGGACGGACCGCAGGTTCCGCGGCGAGGCCCATTGAACTAAGCGAGGTGAGCGATGTGAGGAGCGCGAGATAAAGCAGGGGTCGAAGCATGGGATGGAAAAGAGGGAGCAGAGATTGAGACGTTCCGGTGCGGGAGTGCCATCTTCAATTCACGACTTCGCCGGGTCTTTGGGTCGTTCGACGCGGTGAGACGCGCTCCGTGGAATGGGATTCATTTCCCTCGCGCCCTTCGCAAGGGTCGGCATGGAGTGAATGGGGATGCCATCGTGGCAAAATAGTGTGTTTATTGTGTCTGTTGGTGGGAAGGGGTTGATGGTGGATGGTTGATTGTTGAGGGTTTCAGAATACACGCTGCGCGTGGGTGGGGTCGTGGCCGGCGAGTCGCCGGCGCTCCATGGTTCATAGGAGCTTCGCCGCCTCCTCGATCTGGCGGAGGACTTCGGGGGTGAGGCCGGTGGGTTTGCGTGGGGGCTGATGGGCGCGTTCGTAGCGCAGCTTGGAATCCTTGAAGCGGTCGCGAGCGAGTTGGAGGGACTTCTCGCGCAGGGCGACGGTTTGGGTCCATTGACGTTCCCGCTGGCGCTGGCGCCAGGTGTCCCGGGCGGATTGCAAATCGAGGCGGCGCTGGCGGTCCACGGCAGCGGTGGCCAGGGCGAGCAGACGGGCGTTGCGCTCGGCCAGCGCGAGGTCGAGGAGGAGCTTCTGGGCAGAGGCGTGAGCGCGGGCGATCTCGAGGGGGGCGAGGTCGATCAGGTCTTCGCTGTCGCGGGCCTGTTCGAGGAGTTCGCGCAGTTGGAACCACGCGCAGAACCGGCGCAGGGAAGTGATCGCCACGTCGATGCCTTCGGTGGCGAGTTGTTCCCGGGCAAAGGCGACCCCGCCGCGGCCCGAGCCGGACCCGTCGCGCCCAGCTTCGCACCAGGCCATGATTTCTTCCTGTCTGGCGCGAGGCAGATTTTTGAGGACGCAATCGGAGCGGACCTTGCGACCGGTCAGGAGAGCGATGCCGCCGGCGTCCGCAGCCAGCCCAAGCGGATGCGGTGGACGGAGCGGATCAGGTGGATCTTTCTTCACCGAACGTTTCGAGCGCTGCGGAGCCGAGGGGCTCGCGCCTTCGGAAGGACGACCAGACCGCGTGAGTGATTTCATAGGCGCCTCTTATCCGCCCCGGCACCAATTCCCACGAACCGTCCATTCCCTCCATTCCGTGCGTTCCGGGTATCTTTTTGGTGAACGGCCGCAGAGAGGGAATGGAATCCGCAGATTTGTCGCCGCGAATCACCGCACCCCTCCGCTCGCGCAGTTCCGCCTGCGCCAATGGGAATTAGTCCATGAACCGTCAAGAGTCGCGCCTGTCTCCGCTCGAACTCCGGAAGCTAACCCGCGTGACCTAACTTTCCGTCCCCGCCGGCATGCCTCCCCGCGGGTTGGTTGCACACTTCGCTACCGTCCGTTTCCCAGCCGCCTCTTTATCCGCGTGCACTATATTAAGCAGTAGCGGGACACGGACGATTCTTCGAGCGCGACAGGGCAGAGAAAGATATCGAATGACGTCAACAAAGTCTGAGTCCTTCCTCACCAACCCATTCCAGATTCGCGAAGGGCGCGGCAGCTTCCGCGGGCTCGGGGCGGGTGGGAAGGTGCGAATCGCGAAGCCGTAAATCTGCCGTCGGAACAAAAATGCAGTGATTTATGCAATTTTAAGAACTCCGCTCTCAAAGATGGCAAATACCTTACAAAATTTGCGAATACTGGCTCGAAACCGGCTGAGAACCCCGGGCGTGATCGCTTCCTTCCTCAGACTCGCCTCTCCGGTCTGCCCTGCAGGCCGGTTCCTCCCTTCCCCGAACCCCGCGCGCTTTTCTTTTGACGCCGCCACCCTCGCCACCTTAAGAGTGCCCGATTCCGACCGCGCTGCGGTCTCACCGGTGATCTCCAAATACCGGTCGCAGCGCGACGGGACCGTCTCCATCACTTTCACCGCCACCTTCTTACACTGAATGTTTAACGGCTTGTTTGGCCTGTTCTCGAACGACATCGGGATCGACCTGGGCACCGCGAATACCCTCGTCTATGTCAAGGATCACGGCATCGTGCTGCGCGAGCCATCGGTGGTCGCGGTCCAGGCAGGGACTTCAAAGGTGCTCGCGGTGGGCGACGAAGCGAAGCGGATGCTCGGGCGCACCCCGGGCAATATCGTCGCGATTCGTCCGCTGAAGGACGGCGTCATCGCCGACTTCGAAGTGACCGAGGCGATGCTGCGGCACTTCATCCAGAAGGTGCACGGCAAGCGGACGCTGCTGAAGGCGCGGCCGCGGGTCGTCATCGCGGTGCCGAGCGGCATCACGGAAGTGGAGAAGCGCGCGGTGAAGGAATCGGCGCTGCACGCGGGAGCGCGTGAAGTTTATCTCATCGAAGAGCCGATGGCCGCGGCTATCGGGTGCGGCCTGCCCGTGCAGGACGCGGCGGGCAACATGATCATCGACATCGGCGGCGGCACCACGGAGGTGGCGCTTATCTCGCTGTCGGGCATCGTGTTTTCGCGCAGCGTGCGCGTGGCGGGCGATGAACTGGATGAAGCCATCATCCAATACATGAAGCGGGCGTATAACCTGATGATCGGCGAACGCACTGCGGAGGATATTAAAATCAAGATCGGGTCGGCTTACCCGATCGAGAAGGAAACGAACATGGAAGTAAAAGGGCGCGACCTGGTGGCCGGTCTGCCCAAGACGCTGACGATCACTTCACAGGAAGTGCGCGAGGCGTTGCTCGAACCGATTTCGACCATCGTGGACAGCGTGCGGGTGACCCTGGAACGCTGCCCACCTGAACTTTCCGCCGACCTGGTAGATCGCGGGCTGGTGCTCGCGGGTGGCGGCGCGCTCCTGCGCGGACTCGATCGTTTGCTGACCGAAGAAACCGGATTGCCCGTCCACATCGCCGAGGACCCCCTCAGCGCGGTGGCGGAAGGAACCGGCCGAGCGTTGAGCGAGATGCGTTTCCTGCGCCAGGTGGCCACCAGCGATTCCCGCTGGGGCAACTAACGGCACGGGATAATGCGGGAGAAGCTGAACTACATCATCGGCGGCGCAGGAGCACTCGTGCTCATCCTGGCGCTGTGGTTCTTCTCGAACCCGGTGCGCGCCCAGCGAGTGCAGGCCGGCTTCCTCGGAATGATCTCGCCGTTTTTGAAGCAAGGCTCGTCGCTTCAGCGTTATTACGTGACGAAGAAGGAAGGGCTGAAAAAGCTCGAGGACCTCGAAAAGGAAGCCACGCAACTGCGCGTGGTGAACAAGGAACTCAGTGCCACGAACCAGGCGCTCCGCGGGATGGAGGCGGAGAATAATCGGCTGCGCAATGCGCTGGGGTATCGCGAACGCGCGGTGTTCCAACTTATGCCGGCGCGCATCATCGCGCGTGATGCCTCGACGTGGTATCAGAAGATCATCATCGATCGCGGCTCGGAGGAGTTGATCGAAAAAGACCAGGCGGTCATCACCGAAGCCGGGCTGGTCGGGAAGACGACGGCGGTGATCTCGGCGCACTCGGCCGAAGTGATCTTGATCAGCGATGAAAACTGCCGCGTGTCCGCCACGATCGAAGGCACCCGCGAGCAGGGTATCGTGAAAGGCGAACGCGCCACCAAGGCCGGCCTGCCCACGATCGGACTCGGATTTCTTTCCAAACAAGCGCCCCTCAAGCCGGGCATGACCGTTTACACCTCGGGTGTGGGCGGCGTGTTTCCCTCCGGCCTCGAGATTGGGAAAATCGAAGCCTTCCGCCAGCGAGAACTCGACGCCTATGCCACGATCAAGCCCGCGGTGGATCTGACGACCATTGACGACGTTTTCGTCGTCGTGAGCGACACCAAATAAAAGCCCGAAATCCGAAACTCGAATGACGAAGGAAGTTCGAAGCTCGCAGGCTGAAGACCAAAGCGTGGTTGCGGGAAAGCAAGCACGCGGCCTGGTGAATCGCGCCGAAGGGCGTGTTCTATCATTCGTGCCTCGTCATTCGCACTTTCGCGCAGCGAAATGATCTTCTTCCTCCTGCTCCTCATCTTCATGTTTGTGGCGCTGGTGCTGCAGCACTTCGTGGGGCCGCTGCCGTTGATCGGGTGCCGCCTGCTGCTGATGCAGATCATCATGCTCTACGGCTCAATCTCGCTGCCGCTGGGCGGAATGCTCACGCTCACATTCCTCGGCGGACTGATGTGGGATGCGCTCCATGCGCAGATGGTCGGCGACGCCTATCAGATCAGCATGGGTTGGTCGATCGCGCTCTACATGGGGCTCGGCACCATCATGGCCGGGTTTCGTCCGCTCTTCCTGCGCGGGCGCTGGGAGATTCATTGCCTGCTCACGGGGTTGCTGGTGGCGGCGATTCCAGGAGCGGAATTCATCATGGTGACCATCCGCACCGAACCGGTGCAGTGGGTGTTCGACCGGGCCGCAGCGTGGCGGATTGGCGGAGCGGGTCTTATTGCGATGTTGCTCTCGCCGCTGCTGTTTTTCGTGCTCAATTACCTCGCCGTGCTCACCGGCTACGATCCGCAGCCTGAGCGCGGCGCAAAACCAAACGCGCGCTGACCCATGGCCGTGAAATTTCATCTCCCTCGCCGAGGCGCCCGCGTCGAATGGCGCATTTTCTTCCTCGCGCTGCTGACGCTGTCCGGGCTCGGGGTTCTGGTGGCGAAGCTGTGGTGGGAACAGGTCGCCCGCGGCCCAATCTGGGCCAAGAAGATCGCGAATCGCAGCGAGGTCACCGTGCGCATCCCCAGCGTGCGCGGCGAAATCCGTGATCGCAATGGCGTCCCGCTGGTGACGAATCGCGCCAGCTACGAAGTCGATTTTTACCTGCCTGACATGGTGCGTGGTTTCAAGCAGCAGAACCCGGATACGAAACTGCCGACACTGACCTATCGCGGCACGGTGAAAGGCATGGCCAAGGACAAGGCCGAGGCGGACATCGTGCAGATCGTCAACTCGAGCGTGGTGCCACGCCTGCAGGATCTCGACCTCGCGGTCGATTACAACTCCGAGAAGCTGCGCCGCCATTACCGCAACGATACCGAGGTGCCCTACACGTATCGTGAAGAGCTCGATTTCAAAACGCTCGCGCGTTTCTCCGAACACGACGTGGGTCTGCCCGGCGTGGACGTGGCGATTCGGCCCGTGCGGCAATACGTCTATGGCGCTTTCGCCGCGCATCTCCTCGGTTATGTCGGCGCGCCGCTGAACGTGGACGACCTGCCCGACATCCGAAATTACTCGTTCTATCAGCCCGACGTAGAAGGAAAGTCGCAGGTGGAATACTACCTCGACAAATACATCCGCGGGACGCCCGGCGTGCGCGTGCTGCAACGCAACGTGAAAGGGCAGATCGAAGGCGAGATCAAACGCGAGGAACCCAAGCAGGGCGCGAATGTCTATCTCACCATCGACGCGCGCATTCAGTTCATCGTCGAGCGCGCCCTGCGTGTCGTCGGACGCGGTGCGGCGGTCGTCGTGAATCCGAAAAACGGCGAAATCCTCGCCATGGCGAGCGTGCCGAGTTACGACCCGAACGTCTTCATCCCGAGCGTGAGTGCGGCGGACTGGACCAAGATCATCAAGGACGAGACCGACCCGCTGACAAATCGTGCGATTCAAGGCTACGCGCCGGGCTCGACTTACAAGACGGTGAGCGGCCTGGCCGGTCTGCGCAAAGGGCTCACCGCGAGCACGAGCTTCAACTGCTCCGGCGGTGTCACCTACGGAAACAAATTCATGAAGTGCTGGGTGCTGGCCCAGCACATGTCGCCGCACGGCACGCTCACCCTGCCCGACGCGCTGAAGCATTCCTGCAACGCCTTCTTCTATCAGTGGGGCAACGCGGCCGGCATCGAGAATATTGTCGCCGTCGGCAAATCGCTCGGTCTTGGCGAAAAAACCGGCATTCCGCTCACCGGGGAGGATGCCGGCATTCTGCCCGGCCCGGATTGGCTGAAGGCCGTGAGCCCGCAGGAACGCTGGTCGCAGGGTTACACCGCCAACGTCTCCATCGGGCAGGGTTCGGTGGAAGCCTCGCCGCTGCAGATGGCGATGGTCGTTTCCACAATCGCCAATCGCGGCATTTCCTATAAACCGCGCCTCATTTATCGCGTGCAGGATCAACAGGGCCGCGATGTGAAGGACGACGAAGGCAAGCTGGTCGCTCCGCCGTATCCCGACATTCGCGCCGACCTGCACCAGGCTGGCATCTCCGATCAGCAGATCGAGCTCATCCGTCGCGGCATGTGGAAGGTCGTGAATGAAGACGGCGGCACCGGCAAAAAGGCACGCGTGCAGGGCGTCGAAGTCGCGGGCAAGACCGGCACGGCGCAGTTCTGGCGCGGCAACGTGAAGGACAACCACACCTGGTTCATCTGCTTCGCTCCGTATCAGGATCCGAAATACGCCATTTGCATCATGGTTCAGGGCGCGAAATCCGGCGGCGGCGTGTCCGCGCCGATCGCCCAGAAGATTCTCGAGGAGACGCTCGCGCTGGAAAAAGATCCGAACCTCGTCACGCTCGCCCGCCTCGATCCCGCGCCGGGCAGCTTCGCGCAGATCGAGCAGATCGATTATAAGAACAAGGACGCCGCGGTCGCCAAACTCGCCGCCGCCGCCGGGGCCGAAGATCTCGAAACCGCCGATCACGTGGACGACCCGCGCAAAACCAACAAGGGGGCGCAGATTGGCGTGACGCCCGACATTCGCGCGGACGCCGATGCCGGCGGCCGCGTGAAAGCTCGCGGCGGCAAGCCGCAGCGCGATCCGAACGATAAGCGCAACTTCCTCGAACGTTTCTTCGGCTTCGGTCGCAAGCCCGCCAATCCCGCCCCTCCGGCCAAGCAACCCTTCCTCCGGCCGGGTGGCCGCTAAATCCCTTTTGTTCCCCCCTGCTCACCCCAGTGCTCCAAAAACTTACCGACAAACTCATTTCCATGACCGAACGCGTCAAACGCATGATCGGACTGGCCCCCCGTCAGACCGGCAACAAGATCGTTATCAACTGCGAAAAACTCGAAAAGCGCGTGGCGCTGCTCGAAAACGGAGTGCTCGAAGAATACACCATCGAGCGCCCGAGCGACCGCAACATCGTAGGCAGCATCTTCAAGGGCCGCGTGAAGAACATCGAGCATGGCCTCAAGGCCATGTTCGTGGATATCGGCTACGAGAAAAATGCCTTCCTCCACTTCTGGGACGCGCTCCCCGCCGCGCTCGATAGCGGCATCGAAGAAGTCGAGCGCAAGGACAAGAAGCAGACCAAAAAGATTTCCTCCAAGGACATCCCCGAGATTTATCCCGTGGGCAGCGAAGTGCTCGTGCAGGTGACCAAGGGCCCCATCGGCACGAAAGGCCCGCGCATCACCACGAACATTTCGCTCGCGGGCCGCTTCCTCGTGCTCATGCCGTATAGCGACCAGAGCGGCATCTCGCGCAAGATTGACAGTCCCAAGGAGCGCGATCGCCTGCGGCAGATTCTCCGCGCGCTCGATGTGCCGGAAGGCATGGGCATCATCATTCGCACCGTCGGTGAAGGCCAGAAGGCGCGCTACTTCGTGCGCGACCTCGCGTATCTGCTCGAGCAGTGGCGCACCATCGAGGAAGCGATGAAGAAGCCGGAAAAAGTCGCCTGCGTTTTCCAGGAACCCGACCTCATCGAGCGCACCGTGCGCGACTTCCTCACCGACGAGATCGACGAGATCCTCTGCGACGATGAAGCCGCCACCAAGCGCATGATGGAAATCGTCGGCCAGATTTCCAAACGCTCCCGCAGCAAGATCAAGCAATACACCGAGCACGAGCCGATCTTCCAGCGCTTCGGCGTGCAGAAGCAGATCGACGACAGCTTCCATCGCCAGGTGTGGCTGCCGTGCGGCGGTTACATCGTCATCGACGAAACCGAGGCGCTCGTCGCCGTGGACGTGAACACCGGCCGCAACAAAGGCGCCAAGGATCTCGACAAGACCATTCTCCAGACGAACCTCGAAGCGGCCGACGAAATGGCGCGCCAGATGCGCCTGCGTAACATTGGCGGCATCATCATCGGCGACTTCATCGACATGAAGAGCCGGCGCGATCAGCAGCAGGTCTATCAGCGCATGAAAGATCGTCTGCGCCGTGACAAGGCCAAGACCCACGTGCTGCCGATCAGCGCGCTCGGCCTCATGGAAATGACGCGCCAGCGCGCCGCCGAATCCCTGCATTCAACCGTCTATGAACCGTGTCCGTATTGCGGCGGTCGTGGCCGGATCAAGAGCAGCATGAGCATGAGCGTCGAGCTTCAGCGCGCACTGCATCAGGTCCTGCGCAACAATCCCGAGGTGCACGAAGTCAAAGTCATCGTGCACCCGCATCTGCTCAATCGCCTCCGCACCGAGGACGAGGAGTTGCTGGTGGAAATCGAGCGCCGCTACGAAGGCCGCCTCACCTTCCGCAGCGACCCGAACCTGCATCACGAGAAATTCACGATCCTCGACGCGCTGAACAATCGCGAACTAAAATAGCTCCGAGCAATCCACCGCGCAGGGGCGGGAATCCGGCACGACCCGGGACGTTCCCGGCGGGCGTGACTCAATCTGAATCGGTGCCGAATTTACATCGCTACACGATATAAATTCGACACGATTTCCGCCGGGCGCATTCCCCTGTCCGACGTCACGGGAGGGGCTTGCGCCGATCACATCATCTCATCGCGGGAGCCCCACGTAAAACGAGTCATTCCGAGCGCGGCCCCGCAGCGCGAGGCCGAGAAACCCGGGCCAGAGAACGCGACCGGTTAATTTCAGCACGCACCGTCGCTACGGTGCGATCAGCCACCATCCGCTGTCGGAGGTTACTCATCACACAACTGCGAGCATGGAATCAAAGCAGCGGAGCGGCTCAAGCTACCGCACGCTCGTGCTTACGCCCCGAGCAACTGCCGCAGCACATACGGCAGGATGCCGCCGTGGCGGACGTATTCGACTTCGATGGCGGTGTCGATGCGGCTCTTGAGCGTCACCTTTTCCTCCGTGCCGTCGGCGCGGTGGATGACGAGGGTGAGGTCGCTCATCGGCTTGAGGTCGTCGCTGAGGCCGAGGATGTCGAAGGTCTCGGTGCCGTCGAGTTTAAGCGTCTGCGCGGTCATGCCCTCGGGGAATTGGAGCGGGACAACGCCCATGCCGCAAAGGTTGCTGCGGTGGATGCGCTCGAAGCTCTGAGCCACGACGGCTTTCACGCCGAGAAGACGCGTGCCTTTCGCGGCCCAGTCGCGCGAACTGCCGGTGCCGTATTCCTGGCCCGCGAAGATCACGAGCGGAACATTCGCGGCCTGATATTTCATCGACGCATCGTAGATGGCCATCACTTCGCCGTCGGGCTGATGTTTGGTCACGCCGCCTTCGGTGCCGGGCACCATGAGGTTCTTGATACGCACGTTGGCGAACGTGCCGCGGGTCATGATGCGGTCGTTGCCGCGGCGTGAGCCGTAGCTGTTGAAGTCCTCGAACGCGACGTTGTGATCGGTGAGGTATTTGCCGGCTGGGCTGGCTTTCTTGATCGCACCAGCGGGGCTGATGTGATCGGTCGTGACCGAGTCGCCGAAGATGCCGAGCGGACGCGCGCCCTTGATCTCGCTGATCGTGCCGGCCTGCATCGAGAAGTCGGCGAAGAACGGCGGCTCCTGCACGTAGGTCGATTCGAGATTCCAACCGAAGACATCACCGACCGTGCCGGGGATTTCGTTCCACTTCGGATTCTGCGAAGCGAAGTCGGTGTAGAGCTTGCGGAAGACTTCCGGCGCGAGGGCGCTGCGCATCAGCGTAGCGATCTCATCCTGCGTGGGCCAGATGTCCTTGAGGTAAACCGGGGCGCCGTCTTTGCCGGTGCCGATCGCGTCCTTGCTCAGGTCCACATCCACGCGGCCCGCGAGCGCGAAGGCGACGACGAGCGGCGGCGACATGAGGAAGTTCGCCTTGATGTTCTGGTGCACGCGGGCCTCGAAGTTGCGATTGCCCGAGAGCACGCTCGCCGCGACGAGATCGTTCTTGGTGATCGCTTCTTCCAGCGCCGGGTGCAGCGGGCCGGAGTTGCCGATGCAGGTCGTGCAGCCGTAGCCGACGGTCTGGAAACCGAGCGCGTCGAGGAACGGCTGGAGGCCGGTCTTGGTGAGGTAATCGGTCACGACGCGCGAGCCCGGCCCGAGCGAGGTCTTCACGGCGGGGCTCACCCGCAGGCCGCGTTCCACCGCTTTCTTCGCGAGCAGACCGGCACCGAGCATCACGCTCGGATTCGACGTGTTCGTGCACGAGGTGATGGCCGCGATGAGCACGCTGCCGCTGCCGATCTGAACGTCCGCCGTTTTGTAAGGCGACGTTGACAGATCCGCCGCCGCGTCGGGCGTAGGACGGTTTGTGATCATCTCCTGCACGTTCTGCGGCGCACCTTCCTGAAGATGCTTCGCGTCCGACTTCGCATCGGTGGAGAACATCTCGTGTTTGCCGTCGCCGGGCGCGCCGTTGAGGTGCACCGGGAAGAGCGTCTTCAAATCCTCGATCTTCTTCCCATAACCGCCATCGGTCACTGCCTTGGTGAAGAGATTGCGGAAGGTCTCGCCGAGGGTGGGCAGGTTGATGTGATCCTGCGGACGTTTCGGCCCCGCCACCGCGGGCACGACTGTCGAGAGATCGAGCGAAAGATCGACGCTGTATTCGATCGGGCCGCGATCCGGGATACCCCACAGGCCTTGCGCCTTGTAGTAGTTCTCGAACGCCGTGCACAGCTCGTCGCTGCGACCGGTGCCGCGCATGTAAGCGACCGTTTCTTCATCGATCGGGAAGAAGCCCATCGTGGCGCCATACTCGGGCGCCATGTTCGCGATCGTCGCGCGATCCACCACCGCCAGCGCGCGCGCGCCGGGGCCATAGAACTCGACGAATTTGCCGACCACCTTCGCCTTGCGCAGCATCTGCGTGATGTGCAGCACCACGTCCGTCGCGGTGACGCCTTCCTTCGGCGCGCCGCTGAGATACACGCCGACCACTTCCGGCGTGAGGAAATAAACCGGCTGCCCGAGCATGCCCGCTTCCGCTTCGATGCCGCCCACGCCCCAACCCACCACACCGAGGCCATTGATCATCGTCGTGTGCGAATCCGTGCCCACGAGCGTGTCCGGGAAAAACACCCCGTCCTTCTCCAGCACCCCCTTGGCAAGATATTCGAGATTCACCTGGTGCACGATGCCGATGCCCGGCGGCACGACGCCGAAGGTCTTGAACGCCTGCTGCCCCCACTTGAGCAGTTCATACCGCTCGCGGTTGCGCTTGAACTCGAGATCGAGATTCCGCTGCAACGCATCCGCGCTGCCGAAGAAATCGACCTGCACGGAGTGATCGACCACGAGATCGACCGGCACGAGGGGCTCGATCATCTTCGGATCGCGCCCGAGCCGCGACACCGTCGAGCGCATCGCCGCGAGATCGACGAGGAGCGGCACCCCGGTAAAGTCCTGCAACACCACGCGCGCCACCACGAAAGGAATCTCCACCGGCGCCGGCGCCTTGGCGTTCCAGTTCGCGAGCGCCTTCACATCTTCCTCGCGCACGCGCTGCCCGTCGCAATTGCGCAACACGCTCTCGAGCACGATGCGGATGGAAATCGGGAGCCGCGAGAGTGGCCCCACGCCAGCTTTTTCAAGGGCGGGCAGCGAGAAGAGCTGTCCCTGTTTCCCTGCACCCAAATCAAATGTCTGCTTCGTCTTGAACGGATCGGTCATATTTCGCCCACTGAAGCGGAGACGCGCTCGCGGGGCAAGCCATGTTGAAAGCGTCCGTAAGAACAACTGCGCCGCACCCCAATTGAGGACACAAGTTGAGATGGGGATAATTTGCGGCGGCAGACCGGGCGTGCTATCCACCGCACGCCCCCCCTGAGCGGCTTCGTTTAGCTCTCCCAAAATGCAGTCGCATCGACCGTTGTTATCGCTTTGTTTGTTGGCCCTCACTGCTGTGCCGGCCGTTTTCGGTGCGCCGGGAGCCGTCGATCCGGGCTATGATTCAGCAGCGTTGATTCAGGCCCATCCGCTGGCCGTTCAAGGCGATGGGAAGGTCTTCTTTTTCGACGATAACAGCTCTCGCGTGCGGCGCCTCGACCTGAACGGAACCGTCGACACAACCTTTCCGAGCATCACGCTGGACTTCAACCGCGGATTTTCCTGCGGGGCGGTGCAGCGGGACGGTAAGCTGGTGCTCGCGGGCACCTTCGGGAGTCTTCGCGGCACGGCTTGCGTCAATATCGGGCGCCTCGATCTGGACGGAAGCTTCGACGCCGGGTTCGATCCCACGCTTGCTCCTCCTCTGCAGATTCCGGGAAATGTCCTCGCCCTGGCCGTGCAACCGGACGGCAAAATCGTCGTGGCGGGCACGACCCGAAATATTGTGACCAGCGGACATCGGGCTTTGGTGCGGCTCAATCCCGATGGCAGCGTGGATGCGGGCTTCGTCGCGAACGTAACCGACTCGGGAAACTTAGAGCACACCGTGGAAGCCGTCGCCTTGCAGGCCGATGGAAAGCTGCTCATCGGCGGCGAATTCACCGGCGTGAATGGGGTCGCCCGCACCAACCTGGTGCGGCTCAATGCGGATGGAACGCTGGACGGGGATTTCGCCCCCGTGCTCTCCGGCGGAGCCGCCCCGTTCTCGTTCGACTATGCCAGCATCATCTTCGTGCAGGGGAACGGAGGGATTCTGATCGCAGGACCCTTTACCGAAGTGAACGGTGTCGCACGCGACGGGCTGGCCCGGCTTCATCCCGACGGCAGCCTCGACACTGACTTTGCCCCGGTTAACGACGGGGCGGCGGGCTTGACCACACTGGCCGTGCAGGCCGATGGGAAAATCCTTATCGGCGGCGCTTTTCTCACCAGCGTCGGCGGCACCTCGGTGCCGGGAGCCGCGCGGCTCAATCCCGACGGCACACTGGATATCAGCTTTGTCCCGGACGGCCAGATCGATCAATTGGCCGCCCAGGGCAACGGTGGTCTGGTAATCTCCCGCGATATCGGTGGATTCAGTCGCATCCGGCGACTGCTGAACGATACCGCCTCCGAAAGCCTTGCGTGCTCAAGCGCCACGCTCGTGGAGTGGAAGCGCGGGGGCGGAGCGCCGGAGATCACGCACGCCACCTTCACGCTTTCGATCGATGCCGGTGCAACCTGGACGCCACTGGGCAGTGGAACGCGGGTGGCTGGCGGTTGGACGTTGGGCGGACAAACCTTGCCGGTTCAAGGCCTGGTCCGGGCGCAAGGGCAGACGGTCGGCGGCACCGCCAACGGCAGCGTCGGTCTGGTCGAACAAGTGGCCACCTTCGACTTCGCTACTCTCGCGCCAGTGCTGACGAGCCCCGCACCAGACTCGCTCCACAAAAGCCCCGTCGGCATCACCTTCACCCTTCCCGAAGCCGCGCAGCCGGGGTCGGTCACCCTCACCTTCGACAACGGCTCCACGCCGCGCGTGCTCACGCTGGCGTCCGGGCAGGAGACCGCGTTCGAGCACAACCTCCAGTTCGATCCCGCCAATCCGGTGAGCAGTAGCAGCGGCGCAATCGACAGCGGCGGGCCGATCCCGGACGGCACTTACACCGTTACTCTTTCCTATCGAGATGCCGCGGAAAATTCAGCCGCCGCAGCGTCTTCGAGCAATGTGAAGATCGACTCCACGCCCCCCGGCGTCGGCACGTTCGACGGCTACACGCCGCTCGTGATCTACGCGCCACAAGGCGGCACCGTGACGCTGCCGGATTACGCATCGCAGGCGCTGAGCCCGGACGGAGACGCCGTCATCACCCAGGACCCGCCGGTGGGCACGCCGGTCGGCGAGGGATTCGTGACGGTAACCGTCACGGCGACCGATCCGGCGGGCAACACGAGCGTGGACACAGTCGACATCGAGGTGCGCGTCGGCGGCAGTGCCGCGCTCGCCGTGAAAGGCGGAACGGTGCCGAACGACAACGCCGACGTGCGCATCCCGACCGGCTCGACCTGGGCGACGTTCGGCGTGCCTTCGATCAACATGAATGGGACCACGGCCGGTTGGATGGCCACGGTAAGGGTGTCCGCGAAAGTCAGCTTCCAAGGCATCTTCCACGGCTCGCCCACCGCGCCGAAGATCGCCCTGCGCACCGGCGATATCGTTACCGATGTGAACGGCGATGCCGTGGCGAACGTCCTCTTCAAGAGCTTCCGCGAGCCGGTGTTTTCGTGCGACGAATTTGCCGTGCTCGCCACAATAAAGGGCACCGGCGTGAAGACGGCGAACGATACGGGCATCTGGTTCGGCGAAGAAGACAACCTCTTCGAAGTCGCGCGTGAAGGCACGGTCGCGGCGGGGACGAGCGTGAAGTTCAAGGCGTTTACCTCGCTGGCGATGCCGACCCCAGGCGTCGTCGGCTTTACCGCCACGCTGGCCGCGCCCGCGGCGAAGGACATGGGCCTGTGGGTGTGGACTCCCAACGACGGGCTGCGGCTCGCCCTGCGCGAGGGCGACACGGTGGACCTGGGGCTGGGTGGCGATCCCACCGTGCTCAAGTCGTTCAAGGCGCTCACGAGCGTGAAGGGCTCGCCCGGGCACGGCCGCTACGATGGCAACTCGGGCGTGCTGGACGTGCTGCTCACCTTGCAGGACGGCACCATCCTCACCGCCATCGTGGCGCCGGATGCAACCGTGTTCCCGGTTCGCGTGAAAGGCGATCAGGACATCGACGGCCATACGCTGGCTACGCTCGGCGTGCCATCGAGCCCCGGCCCGGCTAACTCGGTCACCCGCGTCACGCTCGCGCTCGATCCGCCGGGCGGCATCACCAAAGCGAACAACACGGGCATCTACGACCCCACGGAAAATGTGCTGCGCGCGCAGACCGGCCAGCCCGCCGCAGGCGCCGAGCCGGCGAAGTTCAAGACCTTCCTCGACCCGGTCGCCGGCCTCGATCCCCTCTCCGCGCCCGTGCAAGCCTTCGCCGGCACCCTCTCCGGAACGGTCGCCGCGAAGGACACCGGCATCTGGGCCTACACCGACGCCACCGGCCTGCGGCTCGTCGCCCGCGAAGGCAACGAGCCCGAAGACGTCCCCGGCACGAAGTGGAAAACTTTCACCTCGCTCAGCGTCCTCGAAGCCCGCGGCGTGATGTTCACCGCCACCCTCGCCAGCGGCACCGCCAAGGTGAAAACCTTCAACGACGCCGGCCTGTGGGCCACCGATTCGACCGGCGCGCTCAAGCTCATCCTGCGCGAAAGCCAGGAAGTCCTTCCCGGCAAATTCCTGCGCAGCTTCGACGTGCTCAAGTCTATCGCCGGCTCCCCCGGCCAGCGCCGCGCGTGGACGGCGGGTGATGCCTCGGCCCGCATCATCTACCGCGCGTTTTTCACCGATGGTTCCAGTGCCATCGTGAGCACAGCGGTGCCGTGAGCGCGACTCTTGCGAGCGAAGTAAATCCACATGAAATCAACCCGATTCTTATGTGGAAGGGCTTGCGACCGGCCACCATAAGGATATTATCTCCCATGCGTTTTCTCCCTGCGGCGCTGGCCGTGTTTTGCTCCCTCGTTTGCGCCCTTCCCGCCGCCGATACTCCCACGGTCGAAACCGCCGTGCCCGACCTCTTGGTGGCCCAAGGCAGCGGCACCACGCCGATCGACCTGCGCAATTACTTCAAGATCACCAGCATCACCGGGCAGGTGGTGCAGTTCCGGACGAATCTGGGGACGTATAATCTGGAGATGTTCGCCAATGCGGCTCCGGCGAGTGTCACTAATTTCCTCCGGTATGTGAACGACGGGAAATACACGAACACGATCTTCCATCGCTCCAACAAGATCACGACCAATACCCCCAATAATCTGGATATCGTCCAAGGCGGTGGGTTTGCGGTGCCGACGACTTTTGCGGCGCAAACGCATATCGCGACCTACTCGCCGATTGCGCTCGAGTATAACCTGCCGAATACGGTTGGCACGATCGCCATGGCTCGCACCTCGTCGCTCAATAGTGCGACGAGCGAATGGTTCATCAATTTGCACGATAACACGACCACGCTCGGCCAGGCGAACAACGGCGGGTATGCGGTCTTCGGGCGGGTGACGGGGACCGGGATGACGGTGGTGTCTGCCATTCTCGCCCTGCCCATCTACACAGCGAGCAGCGTTTACGGCAGCGCCTTCGGCGAGTTACCACTGACGGGATACAGCACCGGGCAGCCGGTGGCGGCGAACTTCGTCACGGTCAACGCCGCGGAAGTCATCCCGCTGTTCCCCACGCAGGCCGGGCAGACGGCAGTGGTCGCGTTCTCGGTAACTGCTAACACCAACCCCAGCGTAGCGACGGTTGCCGTGAGCGGCAGCACGCTGAACGTCACCCCGAACCAAGTGGGTGTGACCAGCATCACGGTGCGGGCGACGGACACCAACGGGAACACCACGGAAGACACCTTCCGGCTCAAGGTGGGGACACCTGAAATCGCCCTGGAGCAGCCAGCCGGCACCGCGCTGCCCGACGGAGGCGCCCGCGTTTTCCCATCCGTCGTGCATGTGGGGGACACCTCCGACATGGTCTTGACGGTCAAAAACACCGGCAACGTGGAACTGGACCTGACCGGCACCCCGCGGGTGACGATCGACGGGACGGATGCCGGGCAGTTCAGTGTCGTGGCGCAGCCGAACTCGCCGGTGGCGGCGAGCGGGAGCACCACGTTCACCGTCCGCTTTACGCCGACGGGCAGCGGGGTGAAGACGGCGAAGCTCCACCTCGCGAGCGACGACAGCGATGAATCGATCTACGACATCGATGTCACTGGCACGGGCAATTTCCGCCCAACGCTCACGCTGCCGAATTCGCCGATCGTCGTGGAAGCCGCGGGTCCGAATGGGGCAATCGTGAATTTCACCGTGTCGGCCAACGATGCCGAAGATGGCCCGCTCACGCCGGGGCTCTTGAAGCAGAGCGGCGAGCTGTTTGCCGTGGGTGATACCACGGTCAACGTAAGCGCGACCGATACCAAGGGCGGGGTGACGAATGGCAGCTTCGTCGTGCGCGTGCGGGACACGCAACCGCCGCAGATCGGCGGCACCTTTGCGCCGCTCGCTCTCGCCAGCGATCGCACGGGAAAGGTCCTGCTGCCGGACTACACCGGTCAGGCGACGAAAAGTGACCTCGTCGGCGTCGCGAGCGTCACGCAATCGCCCGCCGCCGGCGCGCTCCTCTCCGATGGGAATACGCTCATCACCCTCACGGCTCACGACGCCGCGGGCAATACGGCCGACACCAGTTTCACTGTGACGGTGACGCCCGGCACCCGATCGCTGCTTTCCAAAGATGGCGACGTGCCCGGCGCGGGGATCGATCCGAAAATTCCCGCCGGCGCGAAGTGGGCGGCGTTCGGGCTGCCTTCGCTGACGAAGAATGGCAGCGACGTTTGGGCGGGCTGGCTGGCCACGGTGAAGACTTCGCCCACGGCAAGTTTCGCCGCGATTTTCTCCGGGCCGCTCGATGGCACGCCGGTGCTCCGTTTGAAAAAAGGCGAGTCCGCGACGGATGCGGCCGGCACAGCGCTCGACCGCGTGTCCTTCGCCAGCTTCCGCACCCCGGTCTTTGCCGGTGGTGAATTTGCCGTGCCCGCGACGGTGGCAGGAAAAGGCGTAGTCAGCCTCGTGAATGATACCGGGCTGTGGGTAAGCGCCAGCGGCACGTTGCACGGCATCGCGCGCGCGGGCACTCCCGCTCCCGGCGTGAGTCCGGCAAAATTTCTCGCCATCACTTCCGTGGCGATGCCTTCCGCCGACGCGGTCTTTTTCACTGCCACGCTTTCCGGTGCAGGCACGAAAAATTCCGGCCTCTGGCGTTGGACGAATCTCAGCGGCACGCAGCTCGTCTTCCGCAAGGGCAGCGTCATCGACGTTGGCGGAGGGAACATGACCATCGCATCGATCAAAGCGCTGACCAGCGTCCCCGGCTCGCCCGGCCATGGGCGTTACGATGCGAGCGCGCCGTCCATCGATGTGCTGCTCGGCTTCACCGATGGCAGCACCGCCATCGGCCAGATCGCTCCCGACGGTGTGCTGCAAGTCACGCAGCGCTCGAATGTGATCGACGGCAGCGGTCGCACGATCACCGCCGTCGGAATCCCCTCGAGCCCCGGCGCCGCCAAGGGCCCAACGGCGCTCGTCGTGTTCAAGCCGGACCCGTCGCTCACCCTCACCACGGCGAACAACCGCATCATCTACGACTTCGAATCCGATGCGACCCTCGCCCAAACCGGCCTGGGCGCTCCCGGGGCGAGCCCGGCGAAGTTCTTCAGCTTCCTCAGCCCGGCGGCCGGCTTCGGCGCGGCCAACGAACGCGTGACCGTCTTCGGCGCCACGCTCAAGGGCAGCACGACCACTCGCGACACGGGCCTGTGGACGCACAACCCGACCGATGGCCTTACCCTCCTCGCCCGTGAAGGCAGCCCGCCTCCCGGCGCTTCCGCCACGAAATGGCTGAGCTTCCCCTCCGCCTCGGTGCTGGACGGTCGCGGCCCGATCTTTACGGCGAAGCTCATGCCCTCCACCAGCGTCACCACGGCAAACAACTTCGGCTTCTGGGCCACGGATTCGACCGGCGCCCTCCACCTCCTCATTCGCACCGGCGACAAGATCGGCGGCAAGAAACTGAAAGCCTTCAGCCTGCTCGGCGCGGTGGCTGGCTCTCCCGGCCAGCTCCGCAACTGGATGCCGGGCGACCCTTCGCCACGCGTCATCTACCGCGCCACCTTCACCGATGGAAGCACCTCGATCGTGAGCACGATCGTGCCCTAATTAGTGCGCCTTCCCGTAACGCGCGATCGCGGCCTTGAGGATCGATGAGTAGAACTCCTTCTGCTCCTCTCCCGACATATCGAACCGCGCGACGAGCAAGACCATGGCGAGCCCATTCTGGCGGTCGATCCACATCACTGGGCGGCGGGCGCCGCGGTGACCGAAGCTGCCGATGCTCGGGCCTTCGTCGGCGCGGATTTTGATCGTCCAGCCGAGGCCCCAGGCTTCCTGCGGATTCACCGGAATATCGCCCGTCTGGACCGAAGTCATCTGCTTCAGCGCCTCGGCTGAGAGATAGCGCCGGCCTTCGAAAACGCCGTCGTTGAGCAGCATCTGGCAGAAGCGCCCTACATCGACCGCGGTGGAAAAGATGCCGCCCGCCGGTTCGCCGTAGTGATCGTGATAACACGAACGCATGTCCATGCCCATGTCGGCCATGACCGCGGCGGGAACGGTGACGCCTTGGCCGAGTTTTTGGATCAACGCGGGCGTCAAGCCTTTGTCCTGATGCACATCTTCCAAACCGCTTCGATCCGCCGTGAGCCGAGCCGAGCGCGCCCAGCGGTTCCCCTGCTCTTCCGTCGGCCAGAACGTGGTATCCTTCATCCCGAGCGGTCCGAACAGGCGCTTCTGCATCACCTCCACATAAGGCCGCCCATCGACAACTTCGATGATTCGCCCCGCCGTATCGATGCCCGCATTGTTGTATTCGAACTTCGTCCCGGGCTCGCGCAGCAGTGGCATCGAGGCAAATTGAGCGACGTTTTCCTTCAGCACATGGGTGCGCTTGATTCGCGAATCGCCGGGCGTGATGAGGCCGCTGGTGTGCGTGAGGATGTCCTTGATCGTGATCGGTCGCTGCGGCGGCTGAGGTTCACCACCAGACGCGCTGGCCACCTTCTGCCCCTTGAATTCCGGCAGATATTTCTCCACCGGATCGTCGATCTTTACCTTGCCTTCATCGACCAGCATCATGAACACGGTCGAAGTCATGGCCTTGCTCATCGAGGCGATCCAGAACATGGCCTCCTTCGGCATGGGACGTTGCGTGGCGAGTTCCGCATAACCCGCCGCTTCCACGTCCAGCACGCGCTCCCGATCCGCCACCAGCGCCACGACCCCGGGCGCGAAATGGCGATCCACCGTCGACTGGAGCACGTCGTGCAACGGTCCGTGCTCCGCCGCTGGAAGGCTGAAAACAGCGAGGGAAGTCAGCGCAGCGAAAAGGGGCAGGCGGGAAAGTCGAATCATCGTCTTTCTCAACCCGCCAACCCCGATCCTTCGCAGCGGGAATTTACGCCGCGGTCGTGCCATCCGTCCGTCTATCGGAATCACTTCCCCCAGCTCTTCTCCCACGCACCGGCGTCCGTCGCCCTAGTTTTGCCCGCAGTGGACCACAGGTCGAAGGTCGCATTGTAACCTTTCGCGGCATCGGGTCGTGGGGCATTTGGGTTCGCCTGCAACTGCTCGCGATACTCGTTCTCCGCCACGGCGCCAATGGTGGAGTAACCGTAGGGATAACCGAACGGATCTTTGATGAAACGAACGCCGCTAATCGTTCCATCCGCAGTTCGTTGCACGGCTAGTTCGTTTGGTTTGAATATGTGGTAGCCCTTATTCCCAGGCTCGGCTTGATAGTCGGGCAGTGCTTCAGGTTGGTAATCGCCACTCAAGCAGGAATAAAAATAACGCGAGCTGTCCTGATAGAGCGCGTCATTCGGATCGGTATCTTTGCGCGGGTCGAGACGATCGCTGGCGGTATTCTCTGGATAAGCGCCGTGATCGAGCTTGTAGTCCTCACAAGCTCGGCTGAGTTCATTGATCTGCGTCGCAGCGAGCCGCAAGGCGGAGTTGCGATTGACGAGGGAGGCGATGCTCACCACCAGCGAGGCCAGCAGCACGATCACAAACAGCACCACCACCAGCTCGATGAGCGTAAACGCACGGGGGGCATGACGTTTCACGCCAACAAAATAGCGCCGCCTTGCGGCGGCGCCATGCGATTTTGTCGGCTGACCGGACCGGAGCGAGCCGGGGCTCGCCGCCGGTTAGCGCTGCTTCTTTTTCAAGTCTTCCAGTTGGTCCGGCGTCAGCGCTTTTCCACGTCCCCCACCCCCGCTCGGCTGGGCCTGCGGCACCGGCTTGCTCGCCGGACGACCGCCTTGGGGTGGCTGAAAACTACGACCTTGCGGCTGCGGCTGCGGTTGCTGGCGTTGCATCTGGAGCTGGCGTTGCGCCGCTTCCTGGCGCTGCGCCTGAATCGCTCGCTGCTGCGCTTCGGCCTGGCGTTGCATCGTCGCCTGACGCTGAGCGGCTTCAGCCTGCCGTTGTGCCGCGGCCTGGCGCTGGGCGGCCTCCGCCTGCCGGGCACGCTGCTCGGAGAGATCGGGCTGCTGCACCTTCGATTGCGGCGGACGCTGCGACTCCAGCGAGCGGCGACGGGCGTCGTCCTGCGCTTTCTGCATTCGCTCCGCATTAACTGCGGCGGCGCGCTGGCGCTCGGCCTGTTCGGCCATGCGGCGCTGGCCCTCGGCGGCTTGTTGCTGGCGGGCGATGCGCTCGGCGGCGTCATCGTCGTTCTTTTTGACGGTCGGGCGCGGCATGACCTGCGGCTGCTGCACGGCCGGAGGTTGCTGCACGGTCGTAGGCGGAGTGGTCGGCTCGCGGAATGGCTTCAATCCGTTCTTGCCGGTCTTGCCCGTCCGATCGGGACGGTCGGGTTGATCGGTCACGACGTTGCCCGGTTTTTCGGTGGGCATCACCGACGGCTTGCCCGGACGATCAGGACGATCCGGCTGGCCGGTTACGACATTGCCGGGCCTTTCCGCAGGCAGAGTCGTAGGTTTGCCCGGCTTGCCTCCCTTGCCCGGTTTTTCAGCAGGAAGAGTGGTCGGTGGCTGCGGCACTCCGGTCACCGGTTTGTTCGGCTGATCCGCCGGAAGGGTGGTGGGTTTGTTGGCAATCGGCGGCACTTTGCCCGGCTTGCCAGCGGGGCGTCCCGGCAACGGCGAAGGCGCCGTAGGATCGGCTTTCTCCGGCAGCGGCTTGAGATCATTGATCGCCACCGGTTTCGCCGGCGCGGTATCGGGGTTCAGCCCCTTCGACTCGTTCTTCACCTTGTCGCGGAACCGCTTCACCTCACCCGGGTCCTTGATGCCGGACCAGCCTTTATCGACCTTGGCCACCGGCACCACCTTGGTGACCTGCGGTTTGATGATGTTGGTCGGTCCGCGATTCACGACCTTCGGTGCGAAGACCTGGAGCGTATTCCCCGCCACCGTGTTGCGCGGGCCACGGACGACGCGGCGGTTGTTCACGATCGTCACGTTGTTGTTAATGATCGTCGTATTCTGCACCAGCTTCAGCGCGGGCACCGGACGATGACATACGCGGTTGATGTAATAGAAGTCCGGGCCGCCGCAGAAGACGTGTCGGTTGTAGCTGTTGTAGGAGATGTTCGTGATGTTGATCGTCAGGCCGAAGAGACCGATCGCGCGCGACCGCGGCACGCACACATGACGAATCACAGGCGCGCTGAACTCCACCACGGGGCAGTAGTTATAGTAAGTCGGACCGATGTCGTATTGATCGTCCACCCACACGCTGAAGCCGACGCTGGAGCGCCAGTGCGCCTCGGGCGGCAGCGGCGCCCAGCCGATGTAGTCGTCCGACTTGCGCCAAGAAACCCACGCCGGGCCCCATTCATTGTCGGGCACCCAGCACCAGCCGACGTCGTTCGCACGGACCCAGCGGCCGTAGTGATAGGTAATGTCGCCAAAATCCTCGTAGCTCACCCACGTCCAGCCTGCGTCGGTATAAGACCAGTAGCCGTCAGTGTAAGGCGCCCATTCTTCGTCCACATCGCGCGGACGCCAGCAGGTGCCATAGTCACCCACTTCGATCCATTCGCCGTAGGGAGAGAGGTTGTCGTAAAAGAACTCGAAGGACACTTCGTCCTCCGCGCGCGCGCCCAGCGGGGCGAGGACGGCAAGGGCGAGGGCCAGCAGGAGAGGTTTGTGTTTCATGGCGTTGCGAAGGGTCAGACTAGGGGACGGCAGAAAAGATTCAGAATTAATTCAGCCTTTCGCTACACTCTTCGTAATGCGCCTCCTGTTCAACCGTTTGCTTTGTGTCTTAATCTTGGCCATCACCCTCTCTCGCGGAGCCGAGCCTCCGCTGCGCGTTGGCATGGAATTGGGCTATCCCCCATTCGAAATGCGCGACGCCAACGGACAGCCCGCCGGGGTCAGTGTCGATCTCGCCACCGCGCTGGGCGAACACCTCAAACGCCCGGTGCAGATCGAGAGCCTTCCCTTCGACGGACTCATTCCATCTTTAAAGACGGGCAAGATCGACCTCATCCTCTCCTCCATGACAGCCACGGAAGAGCGCGCTCGCGTGATCGATTTCTCCGAACCCTACCTGCGCACCGGGCTGTGTCTGCTCGTCGGTGCGAAGAGCACGGTGCAATCGCCCGGCGACGCCCGCACCATCGTGGTCAAGAAGGGCACGACCGGCCACCTTTACGCCGCCAGGAATCTGCGCGCTGCCAAGGTGCTCGTCCTCGACAAGGAACTGGCTTGCGTGCTCGAGGTCTCTCAGGGCAAGGCCGACGCCTTCATCTACGACCAGATGTCCGTCTTCTCCCATTGGCAGCGCAACCGGGACACGACCCAGGCCCTGCTCAAACCCTTTCAGGAAGAGTCCTGGGCCATCGGCCTGCCCAAAGGGTCGCCCCTGCGCGGACCGTTAAACGAATTCCTGGCAAAGTATCGGGCCGACGGCGGCTTCGAGCGACTCGGCGACAAATGGCTGGCCGAACAAAAGGCGGAATTCAAAAAACTCGGTATCCCATTCTTTTTCTAGGACTCCCGAAGCGTCCGGCGGGGAACGGAGCGCGATTCAGCCGCCCCAATGCTTGCGTGACGCCCGCAAGACGCCTATTCCGTGCGCGCCCATGACGTTGTCGCCTGAACATCCCATCGCTGGACTACTTGCCCCGATCTTCGCGCTGCGGCGCGACGGAGATCTGGGCATCGGCGACACGACGGCGCTGCGGGAATTTATCCATTGGTCGGCCGAACACGCCTTCAAGCTCGTGCAGCTTTTGCCGATCAACGAAACCGGCAACGATCACTCGCCTTACAACGCCATTTCGTCGGTCGCGCTCGATCCCATCACCATCGCACTCGATGCCGTGCCGGACCTGCGCGCGGTCGAAATCGTCGAACTGACGGCAGGGCTCGATTTCCGCGCGCTGCGGGAAGGGCCGGTCGCTTACGGCACGATCAAGCCGCTCAAGCAACGGCTGCTTGAGCGCGCTTACGAAAACTTCCTCGCTACGAGTTGGAAAGACAACGATGTGCGCGCGCTCGCCTTCCGGCGGTTCTGCCGCGAGGAATCCGCATGGCTCGACGATTTCGCGCTCTTCCGCGTGCTCATCGACGAGCACGGCGGTTCCGAGCAGTGGGACACCTGGCCGCCCCGCTTTTACGATGCCTCCACGGCCTGGCAGCATCTCCGCACGCTGAGCAGCGACGAACAGGAACGCTACGCGCGCGCTCTGCGCCGGGTGCAATACATCCAATGGATCGCCTGGACGCAGTGGCGCGAAGTGAAAGCCTACGCCGATTCACGCGGCGTGGCGCTGATGGGCGACATTCCGTTCGGTGTCTCGTATTACTCCGCCGATACATGGGCGAATCCGGAGTTGTTCGATCTCGAGTGGTTTGGTGGCTGCCCTCCGGAAAAGATTCTGGAGGTCGATGCCTTCACGAAAAAGTGGGGACAGAACTGGGGCATCCCGCTCTACCACTGGCAGGCGCATCGGCAGAATAACTATCAATGGTGGCGACAGCGCACGCGCAAGGTGCGCGACATTTTCCACCTCTTCCGCATCGACCACATCCTCGGCGTCTTCCGCATCTACTCCTTCCCCTGGCGCCCCCAGCGGAACGAGCACTTCCTTCCGCTCACCGAGGAGGAAGCCAAGACTTTCACCAACGGTTGCCTCCCCCACTTCACGCCACACGACGACGACACCCCGGAGCACAAGGCCGCGAATCTCGCACAAGGCGAGGAGCTGTTGAAAGCCCTGCTTGAGGAATGCGGCGCCAATCGCCTCGTCGGCGAAGACCTCGGCGTCGTGCCCGATTACGTGCGCCCGTGCCTGCAACGCCTCGGCATCGCGGGTTTCAAGGTGCCGCAGTGGGAAGAGAAGCCGACTGGCGGACTCATCGACGGCATGGAATACGAGCGGCTCTCGCTCGCCACCTATGCCACGCACGACCATGATCCGATCCGCGCCATGTGGGATAACTGGATGAACGCGATCCAAGCCGCCGAGCACGGACCCGCTTCTACCCATGCTGCACGCGACAAGGCCTGGCGCGAATGTCGCGCCATCGCCGACTGGTGCGATTTCGAAGTCCCGCGCATCACTCCTTGGAGCGAGGAAATCCACGAGTGGCTCCTGCGCGCCCTGCTCAGTTGCAACTCCTGGCTCGTCGTGATGATGATCACCGATCTCTTCGCCTCCACGCAGCGCTTCAACGTCCCCGGCGCCGTCAGCGACGCCAACTGGAGCCAGCGCCTCCGCGGCACTCCCTCCGACTGGCGCCGCGACCGCACCCTCAGCACCGTCGCCAGGCGCATCGCCGCCCTCGTCCGCGCCAGCGGCCGGGCGTAGCGTCCTCCCGTTTCCCGCTCGACACCGCGCAGCTCAATGTGAGCCCATCCCGGCTGCGATGGCAGAGGCCGTCAACGCCTGCGTGGTATCGAAATAGGAGGTAGGACCCGAGATTGGCCTGGCCTACCTCCAGGCACTACCCTCCCCACCACCCGCCGCTACGGCGTAAGATCGGCAAGCCATTCTTCATAAGCAACCCGATGTGGATGTTCCTCCGGCAAAGATTGCCTTGCTCCCTCGACCGCTCGCCGTGCCAACTTCCGAGCTTCCGGCAAGTGCTTTATCCGTCGACAGAGCAACGATAGATTATAGGCCGTCATGCAGGCATCGGGATGCTCCGCACCCAGTGTGCGTTCCATCGCCTCGAGCGCGCGGCGGTAGAGCAGTTCGGCACCGGACAGGTCGCCCTTGCTGTCGAGCAGGGCGGCGAGGTTGTTGACGCTTGTCAGCGTGGCGGGATGCTCCGCACCAAGCGTGCGTTCCATCGCTTCAAGCGCACGGCGGCAAAGCGGCTCCGCACCGGACAGATCTCTCTTGTCTTTGAGCAGGATGCCGAGGTTGTTGACGCTTTTCAGCGTGAGGGGATGCTCCGCACCCAGAGTGCGTTCCACCGCCTCGAGCGCGCGGCGGTAGAGCGGCTCCGCCTTGGCAAGGTTGCCCTTGCCGTGAAGCACGATACCGAGGCGGAGAACGCTCGTCAGCGTATCGGGATGCTCTGCGCCCAACGTGCGGCCCTGCGCTTGGACCGCACGGCGGTAGAGCGCCTCGGCTCCGGATAGGTCACCTTTGGTGTAGAGCAGGACGGCAAGGTTGTTGACGCTTTCCAGCGTGGCGGGATGCTCCGCGCCTTGCCGGGCGGTGCGTTCCTCGACGATCGTTTGCGCGAGCGGCGTGGCCTCGGCATAAAGTCCCTGCCGCCAGAGCGAAACTTGGAGTTTTCGCGCGGCGTCGCACCAGCCGAGCGGGTCGGCGGCTTCATTCACGAGGGCGAGAGCCTGCCGATAGGGCTCGATCGACTCGCGGTAACGGCCGGCCGCGTATTCCGCGTTGCCGAGCTTGGTCCAAGCTTCGCGCTGGAGGCGGGTGTAGGCGGCGGCCTGATTCTCGGCCTCGGCGGCCCGGGCCTGGGCCTGGGCGCGGCGTTCGCCGATGGTGGTGATGAGGGCGCGCAGGTCGGCGCCTTCGGCGGCGAGTTGCCCGGCGAGTTGATAGAGGGTGAGGCCTTGTTCGCGGGCGACTTCGGCCTGCGCGGCGGGCAGCGGGTCGGGCTGGCCGGGCGCGGCGGGCTGGGCCGGCAGGCGCTCGAGGATCAGTTGAGTGAGGCGGGCTTGTTGCGCGAGCTGGTCGCGCAGGGCCTGGACTTCGGCCTCGGCGAAGTCCGCGCGTTCTTTCTCGCGGGCGGCGCGTTCTTCGGCGTGTCGCGCGCGCTCGGGGAGTTCGCGCACGCGGAGTTCCAGCTCGTGGGAATCGCGCACGGGGTGGGAGAGGGCGTCGGTGGCGGTGAGCGCGGTGCGGTGGACCTGCTGGAGGGCGCGCAAGTCGCCGGGCTCGAGGTCGTGCGGGTCGTAGAGGAAGCCGTCGGCGCAGAGGAAGACGTAGCAGGGTTTGCCCAGCTCGCGGGCGAGGTCGTATTCGAGCTGGGTGTAGCTGCGGCGTGGTTCGCCGGGGGCGCGCGTCTTCGGTTCGGCCCCATAGCATTCGCCGGCGAGGTAGATCACCGCGTCGCAGGCGGCGATTTTTTCCCGCAACATCGCGCGCACGGTGCTGGTGTCGGGGGCGAAGTGCTCCTGCACCACGGGCAGGCAGCCGAGCGTGAGGAGGGTATCGCGGATAAGCTTCCGGCACGAGCGCAGGTCCTGGATCGTGGTGCTGATGAAGATCTCCGGGTGGGCGCGCATCGCGCGCAGAGTGCACCAGACCAGGGGGTAAAATGCAATCGGGGACTTGTGCGCGGCGCGGCAGCATGGATGATGCTTGCCCGCTTTTTTCCAAAAACCTCACCTCAACCTTCCTTATGTCCAAGTCTCCCATTCGTGTCGCTGTCACCGGGGCCGCCGGCCAGATCGGTTATTCGCTGCTTTTCCGTATTGCTTCGGGGGCGATGTTCGGCCCGGAACAGCCGGTCATTCTGCATCTCATCGAGATCGAGCCCGCGCTGCCGGCGCTCGCGGGGGTGGCGATGGAGCTGGATGACTGCGCGTTTCCGCTGCTGAAGGGGATCGTGCAGACTTCGTCGCTCGATGAAGGGTTCCGCGGCGTAAACTGGTCACTGCTCGTGGGCTCGGTGCCGCGCAAGCAGGGCATGGAACGCAAGGACCTGCTCGGCATCAACGGCAAGATCTTCATCGGCCAGGGCCAGGCAATCCAGCGGAATGCCGCCAGCGACGTGCGCGTGCTGGTGGTCGGCAATCCGTGCAACACGAACTGCCTCATCGCCATGAACAACGCGAAGGACATCCCGGCGGACCGCTGGTTTGCCATGACGCGCCTCGACGAAAACCGCGCCAAGTCGCAGCTCGCGAAGAAGGCCGGGGTCGATGTCTCCGAAGTGACCAACCTCGCCGTGTGGGGCAACCACTCGTCCACCATGTTCCCCGACTTCCACAACGCACGCATTCATGGCGACCCGGCAACGGAAGTCATCCGCGACAGCGCGTGGCTGGAGGGCGAATTCCTCACCACCGTGCAGCAGCGCGGCGCGGCGATCATTAAGGCGCGCGGCTCGTCGAGCGCAGCGTCAGCCGCCAATGCGGTGGTGGACACGGTCCGCTCGCTGACCACGCCAACGGCGTATCGCGACTGGCACAGCGTGTGTGTCTGCTCGGACGGCCAATACGAAATTCCGGCCGGTATCATCTGCTCCTTCCCGATCCGCACTACCGAAAACGGTTGGGAAATCGCGAAGTGGGTGCCGGTCAATCCCTACAGCCGCACGAAGATCGACGCCTCGGTCAACGAACTGCTCGAGGAGAAGTCGATGGTGGCGGAGTTGCTGGGCTAAGCCAAGCACTCATTCAGGCCGGGTGGACGGCCACGCTGGCAATCTTTTGCAGCAGCTCGAGCGCGTCCACCGGCTTGGCGAGGTGGTCGGTAAAACCTGCATCGATGGCTTCCTTCCGATCGGCCTCCCGCGCGAACGCCGTGAGCGCCACCGCCGGGATGTCGCGGACTGGCGGCGGCGCTTCCGCGCGCAGTTCGCGCACGAAGGAGTAGCCGTCTTTTCCCGGCATGCCGATGTCGGAGAGAATTACATCCGGCGCCCATTGCCCGAGAATGGCCTGCGCTTCCGCGACGGATAATGCGGTGCGCACTTTCGCACCGGCGCGCGTGAGCACCCTCCGAATCACGCTCAGCGTGTCGGCCTGATCATCGACGGCCAGCACGCGCAGTCCGTCGAAGTGAACGGGCTGTCCGCTCGCGACCCGCCCCGTCTCGGGCGGGAACGGCAGACGCCGGTCCAGTTGCTCCCGCAACTCGCACACCGCCACCACCGGGATTTCGACGCGGAACGTCGCGCCTTCCCCCTCGCCTTCGCTGCGCGCGTAAATTTTTCCGCCGTGGAGTTCGACGAGGTGGCGAGTGATGGCGAGACCGAGCCCCAAGCCGGCTTGCCCGCGCGTAGTGCTCACGTCCTGTTGGGTAAAGCGATCAAAGATACGGGGCAGAAATTCCGGTGCGATCCCGCGCCCATTGTCTGCGACTTCCAGCACGACGTGCGAATCGGTGAGGCTCAGCGCCACCTCGATATGGCCGCCTCGCGGCGTGAACTTGATGGCGTTGTTGAGGAGATTCCACACCACCTGCTGGAGGCGATCGGAGTCGCCCAGCACAAGGGTGGCTTCGGCGGTGGAGGTGAGGGTCACGTTCACGCCCCGGGCCGCTGCCGCTGGACGCAACGCATCGCACACGGACACCGCCACCGCACGCAGGTCAACCTCCGCAATGTGCAGGCGCACCTTGCCGGAAATGATTCGGGACACGTCGAGCAGATCGTCCACCAGCCGGGCCTGCGTGCGCACGTTCCGATCGATCGTCTCGATCCCCTCGCGCAGTTCCGCCTCGTCCTGCGGGCCTTCACGCAGGAGGCTCGTCCAGCCCATGATCGCGTTGAGCGGCGTGCGCAGCTCGTGGGAAACCACCGCGAGAAACTCGTCCTTCAATTTGTTCGCGTGCGCTGCTTCGCTGTGGGCCGCACGCTCCGCCGCGAGGGATTGCTCGATGCGCTCCTTTCCCTGCTTTTCCAACATCAACAGCCGCTCGCGCTCCGCACCTCGACGAGCGGTGAAGACCCACAACGCGACCAACCCCGCGGCGAGCAGAGCCGCGGATACCAGATCTACTACGTTGGCGACCGTGCGATCGTGCGCTGCGCGCGCGATTTCCTCCCGCATCTGCCGGTCCAGCCCGGAGTCGATGTTGGCTGCGGCGAAACGGAGTCGATCCATCAATACCTGGCCCTCGTTACGACGGATCACTTCAAGCGCGGCCTCCAGCCCTTCCGTGCGGCGGAGTTCGATCGTCTGCGCCAGCTCCTTCATTTTCCGGTCGCCCGCCGCAGCAAGGCGCGCATGCAAGTCGGCCACGGCCGCGCGCGGGGCGAGCATCGTCTTGAGTCTCGCCCCTCCCCGGGCCAGGGCCTCACGCGCCACTTCGTAAGGCACGAGATACTTCTCATCCCCGGTCAGAATGTAGCCACGCTGACCCGTTTCCGCATCCACATACGCGGCCAGCAGCGCAGCCAACTCAAAACGTGTCCCTTGAATCTCGATCAGTTTCCGCTGCGACTCGCGCGCATCCATGCTCGCGCGCATGGCCACGGTGATGACTACCGCCAGCAGCGAGAGCATCGCGGCGAAGCCAAGGTTGAGGGACGTTTTCATCGCCTCCGGACAAGCGGCTCACCGTTCTCTCGCGCGACGCAGAGCGGCCCGAGCCGGAATTCCTTCCGCACTCGCGCCGCCCTTTGAATCGTCGCCCGGGAGAGCGGGACTAGAGATCGGCAATTTCTTCGCGAATCTGCTCCTTTGTTCGGCCTAGCTTTTTTTGAAGGCGGCCAAGGAGCTCGTCGTCCTTGCCCTCCGCAAACGCGAGGTCGTCGTCGGTCAGTTCGCCGTATTTCTGCTTCAGCTTGCCCTTGATCTCGTTCCAGGAACCTTTGATTTCGAGTTTGGTCATAGCACTCATGAATCGCCGCCGGCACGGCAAACGGATGTTTCAAGAATGGAACGGGATGTGAAGAATCAGCCGCCGGTGGAGGGCCGAAGTTCACGCTCTCGCAGCCAGGCAAAAATCACCGGCGTAACGATGAGAATGTGAAGCAGGCTGCTCACCATTCCGCCGATGACTGGTGTCGCCAATGGTTTCATCACCTCCGCACCGGGACGAGTGCTCCACATGATCGGCAGCAGGCTGGCGACGATGGTGGCGACGGTCATCACCTTCGGACGCAAGCGCAGGCGAGCCCCCTCCTTGATCGCGGCGAGCAGATCTTCACGAGCGAACGCGCTGCCGGCGGCCGTCTTCCTCCGCGCGACGGCTTCTTCGAGATACACCACCATCACGACGCCGGTCTGGATCGCGGTGCCGAAGAGCGCGATATAGCCCACGCTCACCGCGGCGCTGAAATGGTAGCCTAGCAGCCATTGCAGCAGCACACCGCCGGTCAGCGCAAACGGCACGGCAAGGATCACGTGCGCCGCCTCCTTCACGCTGCGATACACGCCGTAGAGCAGCAGGAAGATAATCAGCAGCACGATGGGCATCACCAACGCCAGCGTGCGATTCGTCCGAAGCTGCTCTTCATAAGCGCCCGCATAATCGACTACGATCCCGGTGCCCGCCAGTTTCGGCCCCAATTCCGCATCGACGCGCCGCTTGATCTCCGACACAAAACCGCCGAGGTCGCGGCCCTGCACGTTCGCCTGCACGAAGACTCGCAGCCGCCCATTCTCACTCTGGATTTCATTCGGCCCCGCGCGGCGGCGAATACTCGCCACCTGCCCCAGCGGCACGTGCGCACCCGCGGGCGTCGCGACGAGAATTTCGCCAAGCCGTTCGAGATCGTCACGCTCATCGCGCTGGAGGCGCACCTGAATGGGGAACCGCTGCCGGCCTTCGATGGTCGTCGTGACGTTCTTCCCACCGATGCCCACGTCGACGGCGTCGAGCACCTGCTGCACGCGCAGGCCGAAGCGCGCGGCGGCTTCGCGATCGACCTCGATCTCGACATACGGTTTGCCCTGCACACGCAGCGGCGCGACTCCGGTGGCGCCGGGCACGGTGCGGACGATCTTTTCCACCTCGAAGGCGAGTTGCTGGAGTCGTTCGAGATTTTCGCCGAGCAACTTCACCCCGACCTGCGCGCGAATGCCGGTCGAGAGCATGAGGATGCGGTTTTCAATCGGCTGCAAAAAACCGGGCACGTAACCGGGCACGTTCGACAGCTTCGCAGTGAGTTCTTCGACGAGTTTGTCCTTCGTCATCCCCGCGCGCCATTCCGTCGGCGGCTTGAGCAGAATGGTGGTCTCGATCATCTCCACCGGTGCGGGGTCGGTCGCGGTTTCGGCGCGGCCGAGTTTTCCCGCGACGCTCACGACTTCGGGCGTCTCGGCAATCACGCGGTCCTGCCAGGCCATGATGCGTTTCACCTCCGTGAGCGAAGTCTGCGGCAGCAGCGTCGGCATGAAGAGCAGCGAACCTTCGTTCAGCGGCGGCATGAATTCCGAACCCATCCTGGTGGTCAGCAGCCCCGCCCCCCCCAGCATCACGGTCGCGAGCGCGATCACGGTCTTGCGATGTCGCAACGCCCAGTCGAGCACCGGTTCGTAAAGCCGCAGCAGCCAGCGCATCACGATGTTGTCCTCCTCGCGATGAAAGGGCCCGCGCACGAGGACACTGCACAGCACCGGCACAACGGTGACGGCCAGTAGCGTCGAGCCGATCATCGCAAAGGTCTTCGTAAACGCGAGGGGGTGGAAGAGCTTCCCAGACTGCCCAGCCAGTGCGAAGACCGGCACGAACGCGAGGATGATGATCGCCATCGCGAAGAAGATGGGACGACCAACCTGCCGGGCGGCATCGAGAGTCATCGCGAAGGTTTCGCCGGCCGTGAGCCGGCCGCCTTTCTCCCGCTCGGCTTCCTCGCAATGCCGGATCACATTTTCCGTCAGCACGATCGCCGCATCCACCAGCACGCCGATGGCAATGGCGATGCCGGAGAGCGACATGATATTCGACGTGATGCCGAACTGCCGCATGAGAATGAAGGCGATGAGAATCGAAACCGGCAGCGGGAACGTGACGATGAGGATGCTGCGGAAGTGAAAGAGGAAAATGATGTGCGCGAGCGTGACGAGGATGATCTCCTCGATGAGCGCGTGGCGCAGCGTGTCGATGGTGCGGTCGATGAGTTCGCTCCGGTCGTAGAACGGCTTGATGGCAACGCCCGGCGGCAGGCTGGGTGCGATCTGCGCAAGGCGCTCTTTCACGGCGCGAATGACGGCGTGGGCGTTCTCGCCCGTGCGCATCACCACCACGCCACCCACGACTTCCCTGCCCGCCACGTCGAGCGCGCCCCGCCGAAAGTCACCACCGATCTGCACGGTGGCGACATCGCGCAGGTAAATCGGCGTGCCTTCGCGCTGGGCCAGCACGGTTTTTTCCAGGTCGGCCGCGCTTTGCACGAGGCCGATTCCGCGCACTACGAACTCCATGCCGTTTTCCTCGATCACCTTGCCGCCGACGTTCAGATTGCTCTGCCCGACGGCGGTCATCACTTCATCGAGCGACACGCCGACGGCACGCATCTTCAAGGAGGAAACCTCGATCTGATATTGCCGCACGAACCCGCCGAGGCTCGCGACTTCGGCGACGCCGGGCACGGAGTTGAGCTGATAGCGCACGAACCAATCCTGCACCGCGCGGAGTTGGCCGAGGTCGTAGCCTTGGCCGCTCGGCGCTTTGGCGGGATCGACGTCGAGATAATATTGATAAACCCAGCCGAGCCCGGTGGCGTCGGGTCCTAGCTTGGGCACAACGCCGGCAGGCAGCGCGTCGCCGAGGTAGTTCAACCGCTCCAGCACCCGCGTGCGGGCGAAGTAATTATCGATCTTCTCGTCGAAGATGATGGTCAGCAGCGAAAAACCGAACATCGACGTCGCGCGCACGGTCTTCACTCCGGCGAGGCCCTGGAGATTGACCGAGAGCGGATAGGTGACCTGATCTTCCACTTCCTGCGGCGAACGCCCCGCCCAATCGGCAAAGACGATGACCTGATTTTCGCTGAGGTCCGGAATGGCATCCACCGGGGCGCGGCGCAGTTCGAACACCCCAAGCGCAACCACGATGAGCGTGAAGCAGACGACGAGGAAACGGTTCCGCAAGGACCATTCGATGATGCGATGGATCATGGTTTCACCTCCGCGCCGCAGTCGAGCATTTCAGAACCGAAGAACGGATTGCGCAGCGGGCCCTCGAATTGCAGCCAGCGTCCCGCGTCGGTCTGGGCGGTGGGCACGGCGGACTTGGCCATGGGGCACTCGAAAACTTTCACGCCTGCAAAATCGGGCGACTGTTTGCGCAGTTCCACGCCGAGGTCGGCGGCAAACATGCTGAGCGGATAAAAAGCCTGCCGGGCCGCAGCGAGCGTGGGCGCGGCGGGGACGGAAGCGACGGTTTTCAACCTCGCGCCGCGAACGCCGAGCACCTCGGCCAGTTGCGCAGCGGCCTCGCTCAAGGGGGCCGCGCTGCGGCTGTATCCATCGAGATCGTCTGCCGCGAGTGCGCGGGTGCTTTGCACAATGGCGTCGATGAACTTCTTCGCCGCCGCGCGCTGGATGTCGCTAAACGACGGCACCACTTCGGCCACTTCCGACGCCGGCTCGCCACCCCGGTCGAGTTGGGCCTGCGCGTCGATGAGCAGATTGCCCGTGATCACCACGCGCTCGCCTTCCTTGAGGCCGTTCAGCACTTCACGCACTTCATCCCCGGCGCGCCCGAGCAAGACGTGCCGCGCTTCATAGGAGCCTGGTGCCCGCTCGACATAGACGAGCGGCGAACCGCTCGCGGAGAGCACCGCGGAACGCGGAATGGCAAGCACCGGCTCCGAGCCCACCGCGATGCGGCCCTCCGCATAAACCTTGTGCAGAAGTTCCCGCCGATGTCTGGCGGGGTCGCCGCTCAGCGGGTTCTCCATCACCACGCGCACCCGCGCGCTGCGCGTGCCCATGTTCAAGTTCGGGTCGATGAACGTGATCGGCGCGCGGAAGATTTTGCCGGGCGTCGAGTTCGAGGTGATCTCCACTTCCTGCCCGACGTGAATCCACGCCAGGTCGCGCTCGTAGGCGTCGAAGATGAACCACATCTTCGAGAAATCGCCGATCTCGAAAAGCACATCGCCCTCCTTCACATACTGGCCTTCATAGACATTGCGCGAGACGACCGTGCCCCCCGCGGGCGCGACGATGTCGAACGTGTCGCCAGTCTCACCGGCGAGCCGATCAATCTGCTCGAGCGTGAGGCCCATGCGGCGAAGCTTCTGACGGCTGGCGGCGACGGCGCTGTCGCGGTCGGGACCCGTGCTCATCCGCGTGGCCAGCGTATATTCGCTGCGGGCCACGAGAAGATCGCGGCTGTAGAAGGCGGCGAGCGGCTGACCTGCCGTCACCTCCGCGCCCACGAAGTTCACGAAGAGCTTGTCGATGCGGCCCTCGACGTAGGCGCTGAGTTTTCGATGGCGGGAATCGTCGTCGTCGATCGTGCCCGCCACGCGGATCGTGCGTTGCAACGCCTGCCGAACAACCGGGGCGGTGGCAACGTGGATTACGTTGATGGCGTCCTTGCCTAGTGTGACGCCCGGCGAGGGTGCGCCGGAGTCATCGAACCCTTTTTCGCCTTCATAGACGGGGACGAGTTTCATGCCGCAGATGGTGCAAGTGCCGGGCTGGTCGGACTTGATCCACGGGTGCATGGGCGACTGGTAAAACAGCACCTTGCGGCCGGTCGCCGCCGGCGCGGAGTGAACATGATGGCGCTGGCCGAGGAACCAGCCGCCGAATCCTGCGCCGAGCATGGCAAGGATTAGCCAGAGAGCGGTCAGTTCAGCGCGACCGCGTGCGCGTGTGGAGATGGAAAAATTCATTCATTCGAGAGGTTAAAAGTTGCTTCGACACGATCAGCGCCCGCGAGACGCGGGCACACCACGGGCGTCGAAGCCCTCTCAAATGAGACGCACGCAAGTCCGCTCGCTGCTGGCGAGACCACTCACCCGCGGCACCACCATCGGCACTGAAATCCGCGGAAGGTCCTGTGCGGCAAACACCGGCAAAAATGCCAGCACCGGCTGCATCACGACCTTCCAATCCGGGGCTGGGTTCGCCGTCGGCGTCGAGACCGGGGCCGTCGGCCGATCATCGCTCTGGCAGCACGACGCCTCGCTCTTCACCGCACAACAGCCACCACACAGCGGCGCCCGATTCACCGCCCCGAGCCCGCGTGCATCGAGCTGCGCGCCGAGCAGGCCGGCGAATACAGCGAGGATGAGAAGCGCGCGGGCGATCACGCCCTCAATATGAACCCGCGGAGCGCGGCGGTCAACTCAGCCGCTTCATCCTTCCCCGCTCAGAGCCGATGATAAATCTGCTCCAGCGCGAGCACGCAATAACTGGTCACCAGCACGGGATCGCTTTCCATCCAGCGACCGGCGTCGTTGACCCACTGGCCTTCGCTCTTCTGGAGATTGAGGATCTTGAGCGCGACTTCGCGTTTCCAATCCACCTTGCGGCCGTCGGCGAGATCAAGCGTGTCGAGACCGGCAGCGGAGAGGCCCTTCGTCATGAGGTGCAGGTAATAATAAAGGCCCTGCGTCTGCATGCCGGGATTTTCGTCCACGGTGTAGGTTGTCTTGAGCCAGCCGAGGGCGCCCTGCACGCGCGGATCGTCGGCTTTCACGTCGGCGTAAAGCAGGCTGAGCATGCCGGCGTAAGTCATCGTGCCGTAGCTGCGCCACGCGGTCTTGCCGGGCGCGGGCTCGAAGCCGCCGGCATTGCTAAAGCCGGGGAAATAGATGAAGCCGCCTTTATTATTCTGGTCCTCGCTCACCCACGCTTCCTTGTTCGTGGCGGCGAGATTCTGGCAGCGGCTCACAAATTCCGCCGCGGCCTGCCAGTTCAGATCTTTCGCACCGGCGAGCTCGGTGCCGGGGCGCATCTTCTCGTAAAAGCGCAGCGCCTCCAACGCGATGAGCGTGTTATCGAGATCGGGATGCTGACGCTTCGGGCTCGATCCCGTGGGGCCGTAGCCGAAGCCGCCATTCGTTTCGGGCTTGGCCATGTTGCTCGCCTGCTGGCCCGCCACAAATTTGCGCGCCGCCTCGATGAGCGGCTCGTCCTTCGGGTTGCCGGTGTTGAGCAGCACCATCATCACCACGCTGGTGTTGTAATTCGAGAGGCCCTTGTCGTAGATGCCGCCATCCGGCTTCGCGAAGCCGCGCAGGTATTCGTAGCTCTTCAGCAGGAAATCCGGAGGGGTCTTCAAGTTCTTCCCCGACGGCTCGCGCTGAAACGCCGTCACCGGCATGGCCGTGAGCGCGGGATGATCCGGGTTCGACCACGAGCCGTTCGGCTTCTGCTGCGCCTTGAGGAAAGCGAGACCGCGATCGATCGATGTCTGGATTTCGTTGCGCAGCGACAGGTTTTTCGGGTCCTTCACGAGCGGACCGTCCTGGGCACAGGCGATGGAAGTGGCGAAGGTGAGAGTGGCGAGGAGAGTGCGTTTCATTTGGTTTCGGAGGTGCCGTCCGTGAGGGTCAGGACGATTTCGACAGGAGTATCAACGGGCGGAACCTTCTTTTCGTTCACTACCCAGGCTTTATCGTCGTTATTTCCCAGGCGGGGATTGTTGATCAGCGCCGCCGGATTCGTGACGACGGAGGCAAACGTCCCCTGCTGCTGCGCGAGGAAACCGCCTTCCTGGCCAAACATCGACCCGGTGTAAATCCACGGCCCGCGCGGCACCGCCTTGTGCGAATCGGGATGCACCAGCCAATCCTCCACCGGCGTGGTCTGCTCGCTGCCGTCCTTGGCTTTCCACTTCACCGCGAAAGTGAGGTTGTCCCCCTTCAACCGGGGTGCCGTGCGCAGATATTCGGCATCGATCTGTCCCGGCGGCGCATCCCCCGGCGCCGGCGCGAGAATCCCCGCGCCTTTCGCCCCGATCAGGAGCATGGCAAAGTGCAGGTCCGACGGCTGCACCTCCGAGGACAGCAGGCTCTCGTGCAGCGCACCCTGCGGCGTCACGAGCACGTATTCGATGAAATCCTTGTCCATGTTGACGCGCCCGGGAAACGATACCGAGCGCGCTTTTTTATCGAGGCGCAGCTTGCCGAGCTGAAACACGCCCGGGCTGATCTCCTGCATCGCGGCAGGCGCCACTTCCTGCGCGACAGCCGCATGGCCGGCGAGCAGGAGCAGGGAGAACAGAAACGGGCGAAGCAATTTCATGATGTCAGTCTCCTTTGCCATGATGGCACGCAAAGACAACACCCACCGCAGCCGGCGGGCGAAGAAAAGAGACAACGATAGGACTTCAGCAGATGGCGCAACCGCGTGCCGAGCCCTTGGAAGCGAGCGCTAGAAGCCTAGCGCGCCGCGCTTAGTGCTTTTTGACCGTGCACTTCCCGTCCGACGAGCAGCAGGACTTGGCCGGCACCTTGCGCTCGACGATCCCCGTGCAGCAGGCGCTGAAGGTGAAAGTGGCGACAAGGGCGAGAAGAGCGGTGAACAGTTTCATCAGACCCTGATCATGCGCTAGGGGCAGGGTCCGATGCAAGCAGGGAAGTGACGCAAAAGCGTTTCTACAACATCTGCTCCACAAACTGCCGGCTTTCGAAGAAGGCGAGGTCTTCGAGTTTCTCGCCGGTGCCGATGAAGCGGGTGGGGATGCCGAGTTCGTTCTGGATGGCAATGATGCAGCCCCCTTTGCCGGAGCCGTCGAGCTTGGTGACGATGAGGCCAGTGAGCTGCACGGCCTGGTGAAATTCGCGCGCTTGCTGGAGGGCGTTGGAACCGGTGGTGGCGTCGACGACGAGCAGGCATTCATGCGGCGCGGTCGGGTCGCACTTGGCGAGCGTGCGTTTCACCTTGGCGAGTTCGCCCATCAGATTCGTCTTGGTGTGCAGGCGGCCCGCGGTGTCGCAGAGGACGAACTCGATGTTTTCGCGATCGGCGCGCTGGTAGGCGTCGTAACAGACCGCCGCCGGGTCGCCGTTGTATTGGCCCTGCACGATCGGCACGTTCAGGCGCTCGGCCCACACGCCGAGCTGTTCGATGGCGGCGGCGCGGAAGGTGTCCGCGGCGGCGAGGAGCACGGTGTGGCCTTTGCGTTTGAGAAATCCGGCGAGCTTCGCGCTCGACGTGGTCTTGCCCGTGCCGTTGACACCGACCACCAGCACCACTTTCGGCTTCGAGGCCAGCGGGCGCAGCATGAGGTTATCGCGAGGGAGCACCTTGCTGATTTCCTCGCGGGCGACTTCGACGACGCTTTCGGCCGTCATTTTCTCCTCGCGCGCCTGGAGCGCGGTGAGGATGCGCTGGGTCATCGATACGCCGAGGTCGGAGCGGATGAGCGCTTCTTCGAGTTCATCCCAATCCACCGGACGGCCTGTGAATTTCTGGATGAGCGATTTGAAAAATCCGAAAGCCATCGCTGACGCTTAGCGCGAATCCGCCGGTTGGTCGCCGCCAGGCGAATAATCTTCGGCCTGCGCGCCGGAAGCCTGGCCCAGTTCGCGGGCGATTCGTTCCATCTGCTCCTCCATGCGAACCACGGCATCGCTGGGGGCAGGCGCTGCGGAAGGGGCATCCAGCACGGCCGCGGTGCGAGCGGGGCGGCTCAGCGTGGCGCGAATTTTATCGAGCACGCCATTGATGAAGCGCCCCGCTTCGTCGCCGGAGAAACGTTTGGCCAGTTCCACGGCTTCGTTGATCGACACCACCGGCGGCGTGTCGAGGCAATAGAGCATTTCGTAAATGCCGAGCCGCAGGATGGCGCGCTCGACGCCGCCGATGCGATGCAGCGCGAAGTTGGCGGTGGTGTCCTTGATACGCGCGTCGATCTCCTTCCAATGCTGCACGACGCCGCGGCCGAGCGATTCGCAGAAGGCGCGGGACTTATCCGAAGCGACAAGCAGTTCGTCGTCCTCGCGCTTGAACGCTACAAATGCCGGCCACAATTCGTCGAACGGCGTCGGGTTGTGATCGAGCATGAAGATCAGTTGCACCGCAAGGGTGCGGCCTTCGCGACGGGAGCCGGGAGTTTTTTTCATCGGGGTGCGCGCCGGGGGAATTGAGCCATCACTTCCGCCATGCGCATCGCGACGCGGGCGGCTTCGGTGCCACGGTTGAGCTCATCGCCGAGGCAACGCGCCTGAGCCTGCTCCTCATTCTGCACCACGAGCACTTCGTGAATAACGGGAATGCGGGTGACGAGGCCGATGCGCATGAGGGCATCGGTGACGGCCGAGCTGATCAACTGCGCGTGCGCCGTCTGTCCTTCGAGAAGAATGCCGAAAGCGATGACTGCTTCGAAATCGCCACGCTCGGCGACGCTCTGCACCACGATCGGCACCTCGAACGAGCCCGGCACATCGAAGACTTCCACCTGCGTTCCCGGAGCGATCTCTTCGATCTCCCGGCGCGCATGCGTCACCAGCCCTCGCGCGTAAGCCTCATGATAGGTGCTGACGACGATTGCGATGCTGCGGCGGCTGCCGCCTTGACGTGGACGTGCTGGTAGAACTGTGGCCATCTAAAAATGGGCGCCGAGACTAACGCAGCTTCCCCACCGTGCAAGCGATGGTGACGCAAAATCGGCGGCACGCCCCTGCTCACAATCGACGCACCGGCCCTTTACCGCTTCTCGATCGCGGTCGCAGCCAACAGCCGGGCGGCAATTTCCGAGTCGGCAAGGCCGCGCTCGTGCAAGACGCCGCGGTAAATCTGCGTGACACGGTCGAGATAAACAAGACGCGCCCGGTCCGATTCGTTCCGCTCGGAAAGCCGCACAAAAGCACGACGCGCCAACTCTTCAGCGAGGTCAAGCTGGCCGACGCTTCGGTAAAACTCCGCTTGTTTGCGCAACACGGCGCCGATCGAAGGCGGTTCAGGCTGGCCTTTGCGGCTCACGATCGCAAAAGCCCGCTCCATGACAGGCAGCGCCTCCGCCTTTTTTCCGGCAGCCAGCAGGCATTCGGCGAGGTTGGTCAGCGCAAAACAGGCATCGAGTTCATCACCATTTCCGGCCATGTGAAAGATTGCGACCGCACGACGATGCAAGGCTTCCGCATCGTCCAGTTTGCCCAGCGAGTAGAGAAGATCGCCGAGTCGAGTCGCTGCGGTTGCAACATGGAAATGCTGCCGCCCGTATTTCGCCTCCAGCAGCGTGAGGTTTTGCCGATAGACCATTTCGGCCTCCGCCAGACGACCGAATTGTTTCAGCAATCGGCCGTGAGAGAGGAGCGCTTCGTTGGTGACGGGGTCGGCGAGGCCAAATCGATCCTGGCTGGCTTGCACGGTCGCCTGGCTCAGTGCGACCGCTTCGGTCTTCCTGCCCTGCAGCGTGAGCGTGTGGCCGCGGCTTGTTTGTTTGCGGAGCCACAACATCGGCAGTTCATCGAGTTCCCTTTGATCGGTGAAGGGCAGAATTGCCGATTTCGAACTGGAGAGCGCGCCGATCTGGTCGCGTAAAACACGGTCCGCTGCGGGCAGCACGCCCGGTGCCAGCGCCCATGTCAGCAGGCCTAAAACAACACGGTATAACGATTTCATACTCTGGGGAGTGGCGCAGAGCGTAGGGCGGAACTCCGCGCGGCCAAGGCAAAACGGACCTGCCCAAATGAACTATTTGACCTCCAGCGCAAATGGCGCTGACACCGGTTTTCCGCCCGCTTTTGCCTGCACGTAGAGCCGGTAAAATCCGGACTTCGGCGCCCACCAACGGAATCCCAAACGCGGCCCGCCCCGGTCTTCCGGCGACTGGGGATCGGCCCCACCCGTGGGGTGAATGTGCAGCACGGTTTGGCGATCTTCGTGAAATGCGACAAGGTGCACGTAGGAGCCGAGCAACGGTTCGAGCTGCGCAAAAGGGCGACCGTCCGTGGTGCTCACGAGCAGGCTGGCGCTGGCCGGTTGTTTCGACTCCAGGCCGAGCCCTGCATTGCCCCACTGGATTTGAAAACGCAGTTCCCCCACCCTGCTGCTCGCAGCCAGGCCGGTGCGGTCGATCGGATCGCCATGGGCAGCTTCACCCGGCAGATCGCAGACCGCATACTCCTGCACATTCGAAATCGCAGGGACGAGGTCCGCAAAAACGCGATACGGCCCAGGCCGGGCAGGGATAAGCGTGAATTCATATTCGCCCGGCGCTCCAGCCGGTGCGGGGTGGATGAGTTGATAATCGGAAAGGCTTTCATCCACGATGAGCAGATGAATCCGCTCGGTGTGCATCACGAGCAGGTCGTCCGGCGTCACCGGGGCGCCATCCTTGCGGCGGGAAATTTTCAGCGCGACATGCGCGGCTCGTCCTGGCGCGAGCGGCGCATCGAGGCGCGGGGCCAGCAACACGCTCGGTTCACCCGGGGTATTGTAGAGGCTGCTGGCGGGAATGACTCGGGGCACAAGCTTCATGCCGCATTTGAAGCACGGCACTTCGGCGCTGAACTCGCGGACGCCCCGGCATACCGGACACGAATAAACCGCGGCCCGGGTAACCTTTGGATCGCTGAGCCTCTCCGCTTCATCGCGCAAGGCTCGCATCTTCGTCCAGAACACCTGCGCGGACTCCGCCTGCTTTTGCAAAACGGCGCGCACGAACTGGAGCGCGATGGCATCGAACTCCGTCCACTTCGCCGCCCCTTCACCGCTGCCGTGCTCCCGCAAAAACCGCGTCGCCTGCATCACGATGCCGAGTTGCACCGGCAGTTCGCTCCACTGCTGTTGCGCGATGAGCGTCTCCACATTCTCCGAGCAAAGCTGCACCGTGTTCCACGCTTCCGCTTCGCTCTGCGGCGGCGGGACTTCGAGCCCGTCGTGCGCCACCGCTGTCGCGAGCGTGGCAAGCAACAGCAGGACGACAAAACGCATATTGGGGAAGACAACTCAGCGCGATCAGCTTTTCGCTCCGGACAGGATCTTGCCGCGGCCGGTGAGGTAAAGGATCGCCACCATGATCGCGAAGGGAATGAGCGCGAGGAGATCGGATGAAATCTGCGTCGGGGTGAGATCCGCGTAGAACGGATTGCTGGTGGAAGCCCATTTATCGAGCTTGTCGTAGAGGTCGCTCAGCACACCCGCCATGAACGCGATCACGATGCCCGCGATGGCACCGCCAGCGATGTAACCCGAAGCCATCAGCACGCCGGGACTCTTGTCGCCTTCCGCGACGTGCTCTTCCTCGGTGAGGTGCTCGTAGTCGGGATGATTGCGCCGCTTCGCATCCACCAGCCAGCGCACCGCGCCGCCGATGAACACCGGCATGGACGTGGCCAGCGGCAGATACACGCCGACCGCAAAGGCGAGCGACGGAATGCCGGAAAGCTCGAGCACGATCGCAATCATCACGCCAAAGAGCACCAACGCCCACGGCAGCTTGTGGCTGAGGATGCCCTTGATGATGTAGGACACGAGCGTGGCTTTCGGCGCGTCGAATTTCTTCACCTCGCTGCCATCGGGACGTTTGGTGACGGTGCCGTTGATGCCGGGATCGACGAGGTAAACGGCCTTGCCCGTTTCATCGACGAGGTATTGATGAGAGGCCCCGGTGGCGGCGTCCTCCTGGTGCCAGACGAAATACGTTTTGCTATCCTGTCGCGCCTGCGGGCCGGTGAGCGTGGCCTTCGCGGCGAGCTTCGATACATCGGTGCGCAGTTCCGTGGTCATCGGCACATAGACTTTGCCGGTGTCGTTCAGCTTCAGCAAAATCGGCCCGAGCACGAGCGCTGAAGCCAGAGCGCCGATGAGAATGGCGATCTGCTGATGGCTCGGCGTCGAGCCGATGAGGAAGCCCGTCTTCAAATCCTGCGAGGTGGTGCCGCCGTTCGACGACGCGATGCACACGATCCCGCCGACCGACAACGCCGTGATGTAGAACAAACGATCCGTCCAACCGAGTGCGAGAAAGGCGAGGCACGTCAGCAGCAGCGTAGCGATGGTCATGCCCGAGATCGGATTCGAGCTGGAACCGATCTCCCCCGTCAGCCGCGACGACACCGTTACGAACAAAAATCCGCACAGCACGATCATGATCGCGCCGATGAGGTTCATGTGGAGGCTCGGAGCGAAAAGAATCGCCACGATCAGCGCGGCGATGCCGATGAAGACGAATTTCATCGGCAGATCGTGGTCGGTGCGCGGCACCGAATCACGCCCGTTTTTCTTCCCACTGAAATCGCGCAGCCCCGCCCGAATGCCGTGCCAGATGAGGGGCAGTGAACGGAACAGGCTGATGATGCCACCCGCCGCCACCGCACCTGCGCCGATGTAGAGAATGTAAGCGCCACGAATCTGGTTCGGGCTCATGTCCTTGATCGGAATGCCACCCGGCGCGAGCGGATCGACGAGGCCTTCGCCGAAAAATTTGATCAGCGGAATCAGAAGCAGATACGAGAGCACCCCACCCGCGGCCATCACCGCCGCGATGCGCGGCCCGATGACATAACCCACGCCGAGCAACTCCGGCGTGATCTCGCACGCGATCGACCCGCCCTTCAGCGGCGCGCCGAAGACCTTTTCCGGCGTGTCCTTCCACGCGTGCAACGCCTTCATCAGCACGTTGTAGAGAATGCCGAGCCCGAACCCTGCGAAGATCGTCTTCGCTCCCACCGAAGCGGTTCTGGCAATCGCATCCACATTGGCGCCGCGCGCTGCCGCCGCCTGCGACTCGTGCGACGCCCCCGCCTTCAACACCTCCGCGCACGCCGTTCCCTCAGGATACTTCAGCGACCCATGTTGCTGCACGATGAGCGCGCGGCGGAGCGGGATCATCATGAGAATCCCCAACAAGCTCCCCAACACCGAAACAAGAATCACCCGCGCCACTTCGAGATCGAACCCGAGGATCAAAATCGCCGGCATGGTCACACCGACACCAAAGGCGATCGACTCCCCCGCCGATCCCGCCGTCTGCACGATATTGTTCTCCAGCACCGTCGCATCGCGCAGCCCGAACTTCGACAGCAGCCGAAACAGCGCGATCGAGATGACCGCCACCGGGATCGACGCACTCACCGTCAGCCCCACCTTCAGCACGAGATAAAGCGACGATGCCCCGAAGATCATGCCCAGCAGCGTGCCGATGATGATCGGCAGCGCCCGCAGTTCGGGCAGATTCGACGACGCGGGAATGTAAGGCTCGAACTCCGATTGTTCGGGTGTCTTCGGCATGACGTTCGGTTCTGGGTGGTTGGTGACAGCTATTGTGCCCGTTTGCCGACGGAAAGCTCGCTTACGAGCTTATCGGCGTGATACACTTTGCGTAGCGCTTCGACGATGCCGCGGGAATCGACTGAGACCGCACGCGCCTGCGTATCGCTGTAGGCGAAGTCGAGCACGAGTGACTGGATATTGCCGTCGAAAATGATGCCGACGAACTCGCCCTTCCGATCCACCACGGGGCTGCCGGAATTGCCGCCGATGATGTCGGCAGTTGAGACGAAATTGAACGGCGTCGAGAGATCGAGCTTCGCTTTGGAATCCAGCCACACCTTCGGCAGATCGAAGGGCGTCCGATAGTTTTGTTCCGCCGCGCGCTCATAGAGCCCGGCGATCGTCGTATGCGCGGGAACCGGTTTCCCGCCTTCCTCGAAGCCCTTCACCGTGCCAAACGCAAGCCGCAGCGTGAAAGTGGCATCGGGGTAACTGCTCGTCCCCTCCAATGCAAATCGCGCCTTGGCGATCTTCGCGTGCGACTGCTGCTTCGCCTCCGTTTGCGCCTCGATGATCTTGCGGGCGGCGCGCGCTTCCTCGTCCACCAGCTTCGCCAGCGCGATCATCGGATCGTTCGCCGCGTCCACCGCCGCCTGCCCGCCTTCGTAGAGCTTTTTGCGAAACGCCACGTCGTTCACCTTCGTGCTCGTGATGAGTTCCACCGCGCGCGCGTTCGGCGATTTGCCTGCCAGCACCTTCTGCACGAGCGGCGAAGAGACGCCGAGTTCCTCGGCGAGATAGGAGAGCGAATCGGTCAGCTTCAGCTCCTCCAGATCGGCATAGATCGGTTTGTCGGAGAAAAGCTCCAGTTCCAGCGATTCACGCCCCGCTTCGTTGAATTCACGCAACCGTTCGCCGTTCGGCTTCGGCCGCTCCGCCCCCGCGCGCAGCAGCGTGCGCGCGATGCCAAACAGCTCCGAGTTAAACGCACTGCCCCCCTCCAGCAGATTGAACGCGCGCGCATTTTCCCCGATCACCTTTTGCGCCGCCGCGATGCGATCATACGCCGCCAGCGCGTCCTTCAGATCCTCGCGCGCCGCGATCTTTTCCCGCAGGGCCTTCTCCGCCGCCGCTTTCTGGCCCATCAATTCAGGGTCGAGCAATCCCGCCAGCCCGCCCTTGCGCGCCTTGCGACTGTTCTGGATGCCGAAGAGATCGTCCTTCGCCCGCCGTGCATTTTCCTGGCTGCGCTGGCTGTAGGAGTTCAGCAGCACCTCCAGGCGGTAGAGCCGCTGCATCAGCCGCGGGAACTGCACGTCGCGCACGTATTCCAATTCGGCCATCGTGAACAGCCGGCTCGTGCGCCCGGGATGCCCGGAGACAAAGATCAGATCGCCGTCCTTCGTCCCCTGCTCGCTCCACTTCAGGTAATGCTCGATCTTCGCCGGCTTCCCGTCCTCGTAGGCGCGGAAAAAACACACATCGAGGTCGAAGCGCGGGTATTCGAAATTGTCCGGGTCGCCGCCGTAAAACGCGATCTGCTGCTCCGGCGCGAAGACCACGCGCACATCGGTGTAGCGCTTGAACCGGTAGAGATGATACCTCCCGCCCTGGTAAAGCGTCACCACATCGCTGCGCTGCCCTGTTTTATCTTTCGATTCCTTCTCGATCTCCGCCATCACCGCCCGGCGCGCCTTGAAGGCCTCCTCATCCGACACCCCCGCCGGCACCGCCGCGTTCACCCGCGCCGTCACGTCCTCGATGCTCATCAGCACGTTGAGCTCGAGATCCGGCGCCTTGATCTCCTCCTCCAGCGTCGCCGCGTAGAAGCCGTTTTTGAGGTAGTCCTTCTCCTTCGTGCTCACCTTCTGGAGCGTATCCGCCCCGACGTGGTGATTGGAAAGGATCAGCCCGTCCGCGGAAATGAATTCGCCCGACCCGCCGCTGTTGAACCGCACCGACGACTTCTGCAAATGCTCCAGCCACGCATCCGTCGCGTCGAATCCGTAGCGCTCCTTGAGCTGCACCCGCGGCGGGTCGCTGTAGAGCCACATTCCTTCATCGGCAAAACTCTTTGGCATCATGGCTCCAAGCAACAGCAGCCCGCATCCCAAACGCAACAGTGATAGCTTTTTCGTCATATTCATTTCTCTGGCAGGTGAAGAAGTATTTCGAGCCCGGCTCTAGCGGCAATCGCGAATCCAGCAACCCGGCGAAACTCTCCATCCGTTCAGCCCGCCACCCATTTCAGGCAAAATGGCACGCCCGGCAGGACTCGAACCTGCGACCAACGGTTTAGAAAACCGCTGCTCTATCCACTGAGCTACGGGCGCGTGGAGGACACGGTATCATTTTCCTCGCTCTCGCCAAGCGCGCAGACGTGAACGAGGGTCCGATTGTATTTTCATGAGCTTTTTTGTCGTGCTGCTTTCTGGATTTATCCTGGGGGACATCCTTTGGTGGGTGATGACGCATCGGCGGTTTCCGAGCCGCGCGACGAGAATCGCGGCGGCGGTTTGGGCGGGGGCGATGCTGGGTGGGCTCGGTCTGGTGATCGGAAGCCGCTTCGCTGGGACGCAATGGGATGATGCGATGCCGCGGCCAATCTTGTCGGCGGTGTTCATGTGGCACCTGCTGGTGCTGCCCCTTTGGCTGCTCTGGAGCCTGGCGCTTTCGCTGGTGCGGGCGGTGAGGGCGCTGGCTCATCGCAAAACGGCGCCGCCGAACGAAGGAATGTCGCGCCGGGAATTTCTGGCGACTTCGGCAGCGTTCGCCCCGGCGGTCATCGTCGGCGGAGCGAGTGTTGCAGTGGAGGCGCAGCTTCAGGACTTCCGCGTGCGGCGGCTGAGTGCGCCGGTGTCGAATCTGCCTCCAGCACTGGAGGGGGTAACGATTGCGCAGGTGACGGATACTCACATCGGGCGTTTCACGCGTGGCGCGGTGCTCGATCGGATCGTGCAGACCACGAATGAACTCAACGCGGACCTGGTGCTGCTCACGGGCGATTTGATCAACTACGCCCTGCGCGACCTGCCCGCGGGAATCGATCTGGTGCGTGAATTGCGCGGCAAACACGGCGTTTTCCTCTGCGAGGGAAATCACGATCTCATCGAGAGCCCCACGACGTTCTACCGGAAGGTGCTCGGAGCTGGGCTGCCGTTTCTGCGGGAAGAGGCGGCCGTGGCGGAGATCAATGGGGCGAAGTTGCAGGTGCTCGGGCTGCCTTGGGCGCACAGCGATCAGGAGCATGCGCAGGCGGTGGCGAAGCTGGACGGGGTTCGGCGGGCAGACGCCTTCCCGATTCTCCTCGCGCATCATCCACACGCGTTCGATGCGGCGGAGGATTATCCGCTGATGCTGGCAGGACACACGCATGGCGGGCAGTTGATGCTCAACGACCAGATCGGATTTGGTCCACTCTTCTTCCGCTACTGGTCCGGATTATATCGGCGCGCCGGCCGGACGCTGGTAGTGTCGAATGGCACCGGCAATTGGTTTCCGGTTCGGGCAGGCGCCCCCGCAGAGATTCTGCACCTCACTTTACGGAAGGCTTAACTAACCAAGGAGATGCCGGAGAGCAGGTTCGAGTTCCGGAAATTGGAACCCGAAACCGGCTTCGGTGGCGGCGGCGGGGACGATGCGTTTGCTGGCAAGCAACTCGGCGCTCAGGCCGCGCAGGGCGAAACGAACGACCCAGGCGGGGATCCGGAAAAAGGCCGGGCGATGCAGGGTGCGCGCGAGGATGCGGACGAAATCGCCGTGGCGAACGGGCCATGGCGCGCAGGCGTTGAGCGGGCCACGAATGTCGAGGTTTTCGGCCGCGAAAAGGAACAGGCGTGCGAGGTCTTCGAGGTGAACCCAGGGCATCCACTGCTGCCCGCTGCCCACGACGCCTCCGAGGCCCCAGCGGAAAAAGGGAACCATCACTTTCAGCATGCCTCCACGCTCCCCCAGCACCGGCGGGAGCCGCAGCATCACGACGCGGGAACTCCGCGCCTCGACCGCTTCGGCTTCCCACGAGCTACAGGTGCCGGCGAGAAAGTCGCTGCCGCGTGGGGAAGTCTCGGTCAATTCCGTATCGCCCCCCGGAGCGTAGTAGCCGACGGCGGAGGCGCAGACGAGCACCTCGGGCGGTTCGGCCAGTCGTGCCATCCCCTCGACCACCCGGCGAGTGCCGCGCACGCGGCTGGCAACGATTTCGCGGCGCTTGTTTTTCGTCCACAGGTCGAGAATGGGTTCGCCGGCGAGGTGAATGACGGCATCGCAGCCAGTGAAATCCGGCGGCTGGCTGAAGTCGAAACGGCGCGTCTCTACCGCGCCCGGAACGTCGTGCTCCGGCGAACGGGAAAAGGCGACGACTTCGTGCCCGCGTGAATGAGCCAGGCGCATGATTGCCCGTCCCACAAATCCGCTTGCTCCAGTCAGCGCGATGCGCACGTCAGTCGAATTTTCCGTGCAACCATCGATACGGGAAGCGGTCGCCGGGGCAATCCGTCGGCCAGCGCGGCGGATTGATCTCGCGATGGGCTTTGACCATCGAGGGTTTGCCTTCGACTTTACCGACGCGCTTGCGCAGGTAGGTGACCAGTTCTTCCAGCGCGGCTTTCTGCCGTTCGGTCGGGGTGTCGCGGTTGAAGTCGCCGACCAGGCAGATGCCGAGGGCGATGTTGTTGAGATAATCGCTGTGCACGTGGCCGCCGTTGATCTGGCGCACCCAGCGCCCACCGATTTCGATCTGGCCATCGCCGGTGGAAGAACCGTTACCGATGACGAAATGATAAGCCAGACCGTTCGGCATTTTCCGCACGCGGAGGTGATAGTAATCGAACGCCTTCGCGCTGCCCTGCCGGGTGCCGCTATTGTGCACCACGGTGTAACGCCAGCGACCCTTGCGCACCGGGGCGCGATCGATCTCCGCGCGGAGGGCGGAGGTGAGGAAACGATAGTTCGGCCCGCGCGAGAACCAACTCCAGCCGGGCTTCTCGGCAGGAACGATCTCGGCCTCCTCAAAGCCGGATTTTTGCACTGTCACGGCAGCCGGCATGTCGCGCTGCCGGGAGGGGGGCGGCGTGACCGGGGCGGGTTTGGGCGTGATCACGAGAAGCGGCGTGCCCCGGGGACGGGGCGTCACCTGCGCGGAGGGTTTCGGCTTTGGCTTCGGCGCGGATTCGGATGGAGGTTTGCTCAAGCCGGCGGAAGAGGGTTGCGGCTTGGGCTTGGGCATCGCCTGAGGTGCCGGCGTTGCCAAAGGCACGGTGCGCATTTCCTCGCGAGCTTTCAGGAATGCCTTCTTCCGGTCGGCGGAGTCCGAGGCGTCTCCAGCCTGCTGCGCATGCACCAATGGCGCGGCCATGAGGACAGCGAGAAAAAGTGAGGTTGGAAAACGCACGGGCGCGGATGCTAGGGACCGATGGCACTTTGCCAACAGCGGAGTGCGGAGAAAATTCGGGTGGTCCGTGGATGGTCCCTGATGACCGTTTCGGCCGCGACTCGCCCTTGCCGATGGCACGATTCTCGCCCACACATCGGCTCGCATGGATCACCTGCCCGCGCTGCGTTTCGATCGACTCCTCCGCCTGATGCTGTGGATGCACTGGCGGGCGTTCGTCGCGCAGGTGAAAACGGTGCGACGGCAATCGCCGCTGCTCCTCTTTGTGCTGGGAGGATTCGTGGCCGGTTATCTCGGGGTCGGTTACTGGCTCTTCCGCACGGGGCTGCACTTTCTCTACAACTTCCCCCTCGTTGGCGCGCTCCTCTCGCAGCGCATCCTCTTCCTCATTTTCGGGTTTTTCTTCGTGATGCTGATGTTTTCGAACCTCATCATCGGCTACACGACACTCTTCCGAAATCGCGAGACGCAATGGATGCTTTCCCTGCCAATTCGCCATCGCGATGTCTATCGTTGGAAATTCATCGAGGCACTGGTGGTATCGAGCTGGGCGCTCATTTTCCTCAGTGCGCCGATGATGGCTGCCTACGGACGAGTGCAGCAGGTGCCGCCGGTTTTCTACGTGCAGGTGGCGCTGCTGTATATTCCGTTCGTGGTGCTGCCAGCGTTGCTCGGTTCGTGGCTCGTGCTGGCACTGGCGCGGGCGTTGTCGCAGCCGTTTGTAAAGCGTCTCATGCTGTTCGTCGCGGCGGGATCGGTGCTGCTGCTGCTCTTTACGCTCCGCCCGGTCACCGACGTGGAGGCAGCCCAGACGACCGATGTGCTTTCGTTCGATCAACTGCTCAAGCACACGCGGCTGAGTCTGAATCCGCTCCTGCCCAGCGCGTGGCTGGCAAAATCGGTTCTGAGCTGGGGCGATGGGCTTACTACACAGGGCGCATTCTATTTTCTCGTGCTGGTGGCCAATGCGCTCTTCGGCCTGCTGATCGGGTTCGAGGTGATGGGAAAATTTTTCTACGGCTCGTGGACGCAGGCCCACAATTCCCGCGCGGCCCGCTTTCAGCACGAAGCCGAAGCGCGACGCCTGCCGGAGAAACGACGCTCCCTGCTCGAGTTCAGCCTGAGCTGGCTGCACTTTTTCTCACAACCGACGGCCGCCCTGATCCTGAAGGATATCCGGGTATTCTGGCGCGACCCGGCGCAGTGGATTCAGTTCATGATCTTCTTCGGCCTCCTGTGCATCTACGTGGTGAACCTGCGCAACGTGGCGTTCAACTTCAGCAGCCGTTTCTGGGAAGTGATGATCTCACACCTGAACCTCGCCGCCAGCGCGCTGACCCTTTCGACGCTCACTACGCGCTTCGTTTTCCCGCAATTTTCGCTCGAAGGCCGGCGGCTCTGGATTCTGAGCATCGCACCGGTCGGATTGCACCGGGTGCTGCTGCAAAAATTCTGGATGAGCTGTCTCGCGGCCACGTTCATCACGGTCACGCTGATGGTCATCTCCAGCGTGATGCTGCATCTGCCCTGGTCGAAAGTCGCGTTTTTCGCCCTGGCCATCGCGCTGATGAGTGCGGCGCTGAGCGGTCTGTCGGTCGGGCTCGGGGCGTTGTTCCCCAATTTCAAGGAAGACAACCCCAGCAAAATCGTGAGTGGATTTGGCGGCACACTCTGTCTGGTGGTGAGCTTTCTTTACATCAGTCTCTTCGTCGCCCTGGTAGCGCTGCCGGACCTGCGCGCGGTCACACCGAAGATCCAAATCGGCATTCCCGCCGAGCTTTGCCTCGCTCTGGCGATCTCGATGAGCCTTGTCCTTCTCTTTGTTCCGCTTTTTCTCGCCATGAGGCGTGTGAAAAGGCTGGAAATGTAACGCAAAATTTCCGACTCTCGCGGACAGCCCACGACCAACATGCCCGAACGCGCGCGCTCATCCGACGAACCGCTCCTGGATCTTCCCGACGAGGAAGGCCTCTCCACGGAGCACCTCGACAACCAAGTCCAGCGTGCCCAGGAGGAACTCCTCTCGCTCAAACGCAAGCAGGAGCAGATCGAGCGCCAGAAGCGCGAACTCGAAGAACTCAGCCGCCGCCAGGAGCAGCTCCAGGCCGGCAAGGGCGAGATGCTCGAGAAGTTCACCCGTGCCACCGTGGTGCTCGAGCGCGAGACTTACGAAGCGAAGAAGCGCGTCGAGTTGCTGGAGTCGATCCACGATTCTTTCGCGCAGCACATGGACGTGCTCGAAGCCCTCAACCCGAAATCGTGGGAAGGCCTCGATATGAACAAGGAGCTGACCAAGGCGCTGAGTGCCGTGGACGATGCCCGGGCCGAATATGCGAACAATCTCCCGCGCATCAGCCCCGAGAGCGATACCTCCAGCAGCGATCCCGTCGCCGCCGGCATGGGTTTCCAAGCGGACTACGAGTCGGAATCGCCGAAGGATTTCGCCTACTGGTTCAAGAGCGGGCTCGCTTTCACCCTGCCGCTGACGGCAGTGGGTGTCATCATCGTGCTTTTGCTCATCGCCCTGCTCACGTCGGGCCCGAAATAAATTCTCATGCGCGACCGCAAACCCGGACGGTCGCCGCGCCGCGGCGATTCGTCGAACAACCCGCTCGATGCCGAGAAACGCCGGCTTCAAGAGGAAGCCGCGCGTCTGCAGGCCGAGATGGAGCGGAAAAAGCGGCTCATCGAAGAAGCGCCCAAGCTGAAAGAACGGGCGGAGAAACAACGCCGCGAAGAACTGGTCAAGCGTCGCAGCACGGCGGACGTGCGTTTTGGCCGACCGGAGTCGTTGATCGATCCGCGTTACGCGCTCGAGGCCAACGTGGGCGCCGTGGCGGTGCAGGGACGGCGTTTGCGGAAGCATCGTCGTCAGGGCATGTGGACCTTTTTCTTCCTCTGCTGCATCCTCGCTGGCGTCCTTTATTGGGTCTATGCCGTGGTGATCCGCGGGCTGAATCAGTAAGTCAGGCAAACCATTTATTTCACGGCTCGGACGCTTGTTCAGGCCCTGAAAACCGGCGAAAAGTAAGAAAAGCCGCTGGCCTCGATCAGGCGGTCGGGCAAAATACCCGTCGCATGAGGGAACTTGTTATTGGCGACATTCATGGCTGCGCGGGCGCTTTCCGTGGCATGCTGAAAACCATTCAACCCGCGCCGGAGGACACGATCATCCTTCTCGGCGATTACATTGACCGCGGGCCGGATTCCTGTGCAGTCATCGACACGATCCTTGAACTCAATCGCCAGTGCACGGTGGTTCCTCTGATCGGAAATCACGAGGTCATGTTTCGTCGCGCTCTCAGGGATGGGGATGCCCTTGTGGAATGGCTGCGGCACGGCGGCGACACGATGCTCCAGTCATACCAACGCCACGGTTATAAACCGACATTAGACGCGATTCCGTCGCGGCATTTGGAATTCCTCGAAGGACAGACACTCCGCTATTGGGAGACCGAAGAGCGCATCTATGTGCACGCGAGCGTCGATCCCCATCTCGATCTCGAGGAACAGCCGGACTACATCCTTTTCTGGCAGCGACTCACTGATCCGACGGTTCACCGCTCCGGCAAAGCCATCGTTTGCGGGCATACGAGCCAGAAATCCGGCCTCCCCGCCCTCTTCGACAACGGCGTTTGTCTCGATACGTGGTGCTACGGCGGGGGATGGCTCACCTGCTTCGACCCAGCACAGCAGGTTTTCATGCAATGCCGCGAGAACGGCGAACAGAGAACATTTGACGTCGAAAAACTGATCGAGCGCGAGAAACGCTCCTGATTTACGCGAGCAGCCCTTTGACTACCTTCCCAAACACATCCGTGAGCCGATAGTCACGGCCTTGGAGACGGAAGGTGAGTCGGGTGTGATCGATGCCTAGGAGGTGCAGCATGGTGGCGTGCAGGTCGTGAACGCTGACGACGTTTTCGACGGAACGATAGCCGAGTTCATCCGTGGCTCCCCATTGCACCCCTCCTTTGATGCCGCCACCCGCGAGCCATACGGTGAAGGCGAGCATGTGATGGTCGCGCCCGCTCCCGCCCTGGCTCATCGGGGTGCGGCCAAATTCGCCGGACCAGACGATGAGTGTCTCGTCGAGCATACCACGTTGCTTGAGGTCACGAATCAACGCCATGCACGCGCGATCGATTTCGGCGGCCTTGTATTGCACGCCGTCTTTCACCCCGCTGTGGTGATCCCAATCCTTATGATAGAGCTGGATGAAACGCACCCCACGCTCGACGAGCCGGCGCGCCAGGAGGCAGTTCGACGCAAAGGTGCCGTCGCCCGGATTGCAACCATACAGGTCGAGCACGCTCTTCGACTCGGCTGACATGTCGGTCAGATCGGGCACGCTCGCCTGCATTTTGAAAGCCATCTCGTATTGCGCGATGCGGGTGGCGATCTCCGGATCGTCGGTCACGGCGTCAAATCTCGCATCGAGCGCGTTGATCGTGTTCACCAGTTCTCCCTGCATCTCGCGCGAGTAACCGACGGGATTGCCGAGGTAGAGCACCGGATCCCCTTTCGCCCGCAGGTTCACGCCTTGGAAACGGGTTGGCAAAAACCCGCTCGACCATTGCCGCACCGAGATGGGCTGATTCTGCCCCCCTTTTCCGGACGAGGTGAGCACGACGAAGCCGGGCAAATCCTCCGCATCCGCACCGAGTCCGTAAGTAAGCCATGATCCCATGCTCGGCCGGCCGGGGATGCTGGAACCCGTATTGATGAAACAATGCGCCGGATCGTGATTGATGGCTTCCGTTTGCATCGAACGCACAAAGGCAATCTCGTCCGCCACGCTGCCGAGGTTCTGGAAGAGTTTATTCATCCGCGCGCCGCACCGGCCGAAACTCTCAAACTCCCACTGCGGTCCGAAACACTTGAGTTGCTGCCCTTGGAGTTGCGCGAGTTGCTGGCCCTTGGTGAAGCTCTCCGGCATCGGCTGGTCGTGCAATTCGCGGAGCTTGGGCTTGTCGTCGAAGGTTTCCAGATGCGACGGCCCGCCGGCCATTGTGAGCCAGATGACCCGCTTCGCTTTGGCGGGAAAATGAAACTGCCCTCCGAGCGTTCCGCGCCAGACTTCCTTGGCGAAGAGTTGCGGGCTGAGCAGGGAAGAAAGCGCCAGCCCCCCAAGGCCCTGCGCGGACCGGCCGAGAAAACTGCGGCGAGTAAGGGTGGAAAGGTCCATGTTCAGTTGCGGGTGATCGTTTCGTGGAGGTTCAGCAGCGCTCGGGCGACAGAGGTGTAGGCGGCAAGTTCGCTCGGCTCGACATCCTTGGGCGCAGGGGCATAACCGACGTTGAGCAGATTTCCGCGACCGGTGGCATCCTGCGCGAAGGATTGCTTATGTTCTTCGAAGAGCCTGGTGATGAGCGCGAGTTCGTCCGGCTTCGGTTCGCGCAGCGTGGCCTCTCGCCAGGCCCAGGTCAGCCGATCCTCCGCATCGGCGCCGCCTTCTTTCAACATGCGCGCGGCAAACGCACGCGCCGCTTCGACAAAGGTCGGATCGTTCAGAAGCACGAGCGCCTGCTGCGGGATGTTCGAACGAATCCGGTCGGCGCAACATTCCTCGCGGCTTGGAGCGTCGAGCGCGAGCATCGCGGGATGGAGATAACTGCGCTGCCACCACGTATAGAGGCCGCGACGCCACTGGTTTTCGTTCTTATCGTTGTCCCACTCGCGCACGGGGAAATTCAGATTCTCCCAATACCCGGCGGGCTGATACGGCTTCACGCTCGGGCCTCCGATTTTCTTCACGAGCAGGCCGGAAATAGCGAGGGCGTTGTCGCGAAGGAACTCCGCATCGAGCCGCCAGCGCCCCGCGTGGGTGAGTTCGCGATTTTGCGGATCAGCCTGCGCAAGTTCCCTCGTCGGCACGGACGATTGACGGTAAACGCCGCTCGTGACCATGAGCTTCACCATGTGCTTCACGTCCCATTTACTATCCATGAACTCACACGCCAGCCAGTCGAGTAGCGGCTGATTCGGCGGCAGTTCGCCCTGCGTCCCCATGTCTTCGAGCGTCTTTGAAAGACCGATGCCGTAGAACTGTTTCCACAGCCGGTTCACGAAGACTCGCGCCGTGAGCGGGTTGTCGCGGGCAACCAGCCACTTCGCAAGATCGAGCCGCGTGGGCCGTCCGTCGTCCCCTTCGCAGGTGCATTTCTCGGCGAGATACTCCGGCAGCGCAGGCTCCATCACCTCACCGTCCTCCTTCATCCAATCACCACGGGGTAGAAAACGCACTGTGCGAACGGTGGGCGACGTGCTCACCGTGGCGATCGTCTTGGGCAAAGGGTCGTAAAATTTATTCCGCTCGGCCTGCGCAACATCGACTTGTTTGCGCACCTGCACGGTCAGCGGATGCGTTTTCTGGATGTAATCGTCGATCGCTTCTTTCTGCTTCGGTTTGCGTTGCGCTTTCTCGACCTTCAGCGCATTCACGACATCCTTCGGAAGGCCATGCCCTTTTGGCTCGGCGGCAATGCGTTCCTTGAGGTCGATCTCCCAGAACGGCAACTCCGCCTCGATTGCCTTCACTCGCTCGTTCAGCTTTGCGCGCTCCTTCGCGACGGCATCATCAAGCGTTTTGAGCTTCGCCAGCGTGACGTCGTCGGCTACCACCATGCTGTCCTCCGTGCCGCCGATGGGCGTCTCCTTGATGTCGGCGAAGAACGTGCCCAGCGCGTAGAAATCGTGCGCGGTCATCGGGTCGTATTTGTGATCGTGGCACTCTGCGCACATGTAAGTTTGCGCAAGCCACACCGTGCCGACGGCTTTCACCCGGTCGGTCACCGTCTTGGCCTCGTATTGTTTGGGCTGCGCGCCACCTTCCACCGTGCGCATGTTCAGATGGTTGAAAGTCGAGGCAACCCGCGTCTGCATGCTGGCATCGGGCAACAGATCACCCGCGATTTGTTCGACGGTGAAGCGGTCGAAACGTTTGTTCTCGTTGAACGCCGCGATGACGTAATCGCGATACGGCCACACGTTGCGCGGATTGTCGGAGTGGTAACCGATGGTGTCGGCGAAGCGCACCAGATCGAGCCACCACACGGCCATGCGTTCGCCGTATTGCGGCGAGGCGAGCAACCGATCGACGAGCTTTTCGTAAGCGTCCGGGGCGGCATCCTTTACAAAAGCCTCCACTTCCTCCGGCGTTGGCGGCAGGCCGATCAGGTCGAGATAGAGCCGGCGACAAAGCGTCTCGCGATCGGCTTCGCCCACATGCTTCAACCCCAGCGAACGCTGCCGCGCGAGAGCGAACTGGTCGATCGGGCCCCTGGCAAAACCCTGCTCTTTGGCATCCGGCACCAGCGGTCGCCCTGGGACGAGATAAGCCCAGTGCGGCTGATATTCCGCACCCTGCTCAATCCAGCGTTTCAGCACTTCCTTTTCCCGCGCGGTGAGTTGCCGATGCTCGTCGAGCGGAGGCATGATCTCGTCCTTGTCCCCCGTCACGATGCGCCGCCACACTTCGCTCTCGGCGGGTTTGCCCGGCACGATCGGATAAATGTCGTCGATCTTCGCCAGCGCAGCGACGCGCGTATCGAGGCGCAAGTCGGCCTTGCGTTTGGCTTTGTCAAAGCCATGGCAGCGGAAACACGCATCCGCGAGAATCGGTCGCACGTCGCGATTGTATTCCGGCTTGGCGGGCACAGCAGGGTCGGCTGCCAGGGTGACGACCGGTAGCGAAAGGGCGAGGGCGAGGAGGGCTTTCACGGTAGAATTAATCCTTCTGCCACGAATTCACTGGCCGCAACAAACCTTCACCGATTCACTTTCCTGCCATGACACGCGACGATCTTCGCCAACAATTGGCCACTCTCGACCTCTCCGCGCGTCAGGATGAAGAGCCACATCGGCAGCGGATGATCGCGCTTATCGATAGCACGCCGGACTGTTTCTTTCGCCACAGCTTCCCCGCCCACTTCACTGGCAGCGCGCTGGTGGTGAGCGCAGATGGGAGCCGGGTGCTGCTGCATCATCACCGCAAACTCGACCGCTGGCTCCAGTTCGGCGGGCACTGCGATGGGGATGAATACATTGCGCGAGTAGCACAACGAGAAGCGCTGGAGGAGTCCGGCATCGAAGGGCTCATTCTCGCATCGGCGAAGCCGTTCGATCTCGATATCCACACCATCCCGGCACGGCCCACCGAACCGGAGCACGAGCACTTCGATGTGCGGTATGTATTGATTGCGCCGGAAAATGCCGTCTTCACGCGCAGTGAAGAGAGCCATGAACTGCGGTGGTTTACCGGCGAGGAAGCAGCGACCTTGGATCTCGACCCCGGTCTGTGGCGGCTGCTGGCGAAGTGGCAGCGCTTGCGCGAACGGCGGATGCACAGCACTCCTGCATAGCTCGCCCCCCTCCTCCCATGCCGGAAGAACCGTTTCTCCCCTCGCCCGTTCCGCCGCCACCCCCGGTCCAGCCACCATCGAAACCGCCACTCTGGACACCGATCACAGTGGGGATCATCAGCGTCACAGCCGCATTGATGGTCGCGGGAATCATTCAAGGAGTCGCCATCGTGATGATGGGCGGCATCAAAATTCATCACCGGAAGATGCCCGACCTGATGGGGCTCATGGAGAAGCTCATCGATCACCCGCTGGGCTTGCTCGTGCTCTTTTTGCCCGGCCAGCTCACCATGCTCGCGGCCGCAATGGGGGCCGGTTTGCTTTCGCCTCAACCGCTCAAGACGCGGCTCGGCTTCACGCGGAGCGCTCTGCCGTGGTGGTCGATCCCGCTGCTGCTCGGCGGGACGATTTTTGCCGGGGAAATCGGCGGTATTCTGGTGCAGTCACTTTTTCGCGATCCCGGCCCTAATCTGCGCGTGCTCATGCACATCATGCAGTCCGCGCAGGGTTCAAGACTCGTGCTACTGGCGGTGCTCGTTTGTGTGCTGCCGCCGCTCGTGGAGGAAACCCTTTTCCGCGGCTACATTCAGCGGCGGCTTTTGCAGCGGTGGTCTCCGGCCGCCGCCATCGCCACAAGCAGCGTCTTTTTCGTCCTGGCCCACTTCGATCCCGTGCATGTGCTGGCGGTCATCCCGCTGGCAATATGGCTCGGGGTCGTCGCCTGGCGCAGCGATTCGCTCTGGCCTTCAATCCTCTGCCACGCGGCCCAAAATTCCTTCGCGCTTTGGACCGCACGTCACACGCAGACCATGGAGTTTAGCATGACTCAGTTCGACCTCGTGATCCTCGCAGCAACTGCTGCACTCGCGGCCGCAGCGATCATCATCATGCGGCGCTATCCGCCCCCAGCGGTGCGCGGGTGAATCAGCCCGCGGTGAGTGCCGCGCGTTCGTCGTCGAGCGCGCCTGTCTTTTCGAGGAAGTAATCGTAGTTGCCAGGATACGGCGTCACGGTGCCGCCTTTCACGTGCAGGACCTTGTTCGCCAGCTTGCGAATGAAGTGCACGTCGTGGGAGATAAAGACGAGCGTGCCGGCGTAGGCTTCCAGCGCCAGGATCAGCGACTCGACCGTGTGAATATCAAGGTGCGTCGTCGGTTCGTCCATGAGGAGGAGGTTCGGCGGATCGACCAGGAATTTGATAAGGTTCAGCCGCGTCTTTTCACCGCCGCTGAGGACGCTCGTCTTTTTGTAGATGTCGTCCTTTTTAAAGAGGAAACTGCCGAGAATGGCGCGCGCGTCGTTCTCAATCAGGCCGGCCGGTGCCCCTGCGTCCATTACTTCATCGAGGATCGATTTGTTCGGATCGAGTGTCGCTGCGCGGTGTTGGCTGAAGTAGCCGATCTTCGCGTTGAGACCGGGCTTGCGCTCGCCTTTCTGAAAATCCACCACCCCAGCCATGATTTTGAGCAAGGTCGATTTGCCGGCACCGTTCGGGCCGACGAGCACGGTGCGTTCGTCGCGTTCGACGATGAGGTCGAGCCCGCGATAAACCTGATGCTCGCCATAGGCCATGTGGATGCCTGAGAGCGACATGGCCATGGCGCCGATGCGCGGCGGCTGCGGGATATTGAATCGGAACGGCTTTTTTGGCGGCACCGGTTTCTCGAGCTTTTCCATGCGCTCGATTTCCTTGAGCTTGCTCTGCGCCTGCGCCGCCTTGGAGGTCACGGAGCGGAAGCGATCGACAAATTCCTGCAGGGATGCGATCTGTTTTTGCTGATTTTTGTAAGCAGCCGACGCCTGCTCGTAGCGCGCCTCGCGCTGCTCGAGATAGGAGGTATAATTCCCTGTGTAAGAGACCAGCTTGCGCTCGGCGATTTCGTAAACCGTCTCGATGATCTCATCCATGAACTGGCGATCGTGCGAGATGAGCAAAACGGCGCCGGAGTAGTTCTTGAGATAATTTTGCAGCCAGAGCAGCGCAAGCAGGTCGAGATGATTCGTCGGCTCGTCGAGCATGAGCAGATCGGGCTCCATCACGAGCAACCGCGCAAGATGCGCACGCATGACCCAGCCGCCGCTCATCTCGCGCGCGGGGCGGTCGAAATCCGTCTGCCGAAAACCGAGCCCGGCCATGAGTTTTTTCGCCTTCGCCTCGACGCCTGCGTCGCAGAGCGCCTCGTGCTTCGCGTGGGCTTCGAGATATTCCGGGCTGTCCACATCGCCAGCCTTCTCGAGTTCGGCGAGCCGGGCTTCGAGCTTGGGCACTTCGTTGGCGCGGCCAGTGGCCACATCGAGCACCGTCTCATCGCCCACCGCCTCACCCTCCTGCGGCAGAAAGCCGACCATGGTCCACGCATCACGTTCGATGGTGCCCGCATCCGGTTCGTTCTGCTTGAGGATGACGGAAAACAGGGTCGATTTCCCCGCGCCGTTCGGCCCTACGAGCGCGACTCGTTCGCCGTAATTCACCTGCATGGCGGCTTCCTCGAAGAGCGTGCGGCCACCGGCGGAAATTTTGAGATCGCGGATCGTGAGCATGTCGGATGATTAGAGCCGACTCCTGTAGCCGCGATTCGCCCCGCGCGCCAGCGATGACGAAGCCTGCTCGTCTACTCGTCGAGCGCGACGACCTGCTCGATGAAACGATGCCGGACGACGGTTTCCTGCGCGCCGTCCGGTTTGCGCAGGAAAATGGCGCTGCCATTGGAGTAAAGCACGGACCCGTCAGCACAGAGATCGTAGCTCAAGACGCTACGTGCGAGCACGGTTTCGGAGCCGTCCAACTCACGCCGCACGAGTTCCCACGTGCGCGGGACGAGATCGGGCGCTTCCTCCGGGCCGGCCTTGCGCATGGCTTTTTGAGCGTCGATCACGTTGCCCCAAAGAACCATGCGCTGGGTATCCAGTTCCTTATGCCTGGCCGGACCATCGGCGCTGAGCGGACGGCCTGTGAACATCATGCTGAAGAAGTTGAAGAATTGGAAGATAGCGTAGATCAACCGCCAGGGCAGCAGCATCACGTCGAGCAGCGTAGCCCACCGCGGCCGCCAATGGTCCTGCCGATAGGGCCGGCGGATGTAGTGCAGGCGCCCCCCGGCGTCGCACTGCGGCGCCAGAAAATCGAACGTCGGCGATTCCGCAACGGTTTCCAACTCGTGTGTCTCGAGATCGATCCGTTGAATGGCGAACGGGCTCAGACCGAGCGGCATGCCGTCGCGATTGCGCCCCACGCCCGCGCTCTGAAAAATGAGCACGGAGCCCCTGCCCGGCACCCAGCGGGGCGCGAGGTCCATCGAATCGCCCTCGGTGGCGATGGAAAGACCGCGACCGTCGATCCCCATTACGCCAATGCCGGAGGTCGAACCGTTGTGCAGAACCGCGCACGCAAGGCGCTCCGCCTTGGGATCACGCGCCAGGTCGCGCACATGGGTCCCGTTGCTGTGCCAGAGCCGTTGCTCGTCTCCGCCGGTGACCGCGGAGAGCAGCCCGCAGATTTCCGGCGTGGTGATGGTGTAGATCAATTCCCCCGCGGCCCCGCCACGCGCGACTCCGGAAAAATCGATGGGGATTTCGTCGGGATGCGTGTCCGTTTGCATCGCCCGCATGCCCATGAATTTCGCACCGCTCCCCTGGTATTTCCAAGCGTTACGCTCGCGAATGCTCAGCGCGCGATCCCGGATGCCCTTACCGAAATGACTCGTGACCTCCTTCAACTCACCGGCAGCATGAAGGAAAAGGCGACCTTGGGATAACAGAGCAAAACGAGGCATGGGCGGGCAGTGAATCCGGGGAGAGTGCACAGCAAAAGCGACACCACGTCCATCGCGTCTTCGCCGGGCTAGACCGAATCCAGAAACTCGACGACGCGGCTTTCCGCCCAGGAGGCCACTCCACGGCGCAGGTCGAGAAATCCGAGATGGCCGCCGGAAGCCGGCGCTTCGAGGAAAAAAGTCGCGCTGGCTTCCGCTTCCTCCGTGGGAAAACACGCCGGGGAAAGGAAGGGATCGTTGCGCGCATTGAGCAGCAGCGCCGGGACCGAAATGCAGGGGATAAATTGCCGTGCGCTGCTGCGGGCATAATAATCCGCCGCCCCCGCAAAGCCGTGAATCGGCGCCGCAAAGCGATCGTCGTATTCCTCGATGCCATGAATGGCCCGGAAGCCCGAGAGATCGAGTTGACCGGGAAACGCCCTCGCCTTGTATTCAATCCGCGCGAGCAGCGGGATGAGGAAATTGTGCAGGTAAAGCCGATTATCCCACCGCTGGTCCAACCGCCGCACGCACGAGGCCAGATCGACCGCCGCGCCGATGGCCACGCCCGCGCACACCTTGGGATGCGGCGCCGTTTCGCCGAGGTATTTGAGCGTCACGTTTCCCCCCAGGCTGAAGCCGACGACGGCGATGCGCTCATAATGTGGAGCCGCCCGTTCGATGAGAAAGCGGAGGTCGCCCGTATCACCCGCGTGATAGAAGCGCAGCAGGCGATTCGGCTCGCCGCTGCAGCCGCGATAATTCCACGCAAGCACTTCCCACCCCGCCGCCTGCAATGCTTCGGCGGTGCCGCTCATGTAGTTGTTCCGCGAGTGGCCTTCGAGGCCGTGCGAGAGGATCGCGAGCCGTTTCGCTCCAGCACGATACCAATCGAGATCGAGGTAATCCCCATCCGGCAATTCGACCCGCTCGCGCACCGGCCTCAGCGCATGCCGCCGCTGCCAGAGCACCGGCAGGATCGTCTGCACATGTCCGTTGTGCAGCCACCACGGCGGGGCAAAGCGGGAATCGACGAGCGGCATAGCCGCTTAGGGCACGCGGAAGATCAGCCGCACCGCATCGACACGCAGGTGCGTGGAGGCGAGCGCTTCGCCGAGGGCGGTCTGTTGGGCACGGGCAGCCGCGATTTCGGCAGGGCTGACATGATCGTTGATCTCGCGAAGCGTTTCGAGACGTTCGATTTCGCGCGACAGGGCTGCGTTCATCGCGGTGGTCGCTTCGGCTACCAGCGTCTTCATTTTCTCCCCGGCGAGTTCCTGAGCTTTCGTCAGCATCGCAGGGATGAACTTCTTTCGCACCACTCCGCGATCGAGCAGACGCACGACATCGCCCTTTTCGAGGGTCGCGGCGGAAAGTTCGGCATCATCGGTGTGCTCGGCTTGTGCGTGATCGACCACCACACGAATCGGGGTTGCGGGCAGGAAACGATCGGCGTGCAAGGCGGCCGGCGCGACGCATTCGGCAACGCAATGCACTTCGAGGAAAATCGCCTCCGTCCCCCCGCCCTTCCACACGCCGAAAGCGCTATTCCCCTGCTCGCTGCCCAGCAGCAGATCGAGCGCGCTGCGGACCATGGGATGATCCCAGCTCATGAACTGCAAGTCGTCGCGGCCCAGTGCACGGGAGCGATCGAACGTAATCGAAAGTCCCTCTTCAGGCACCGTCAGCGCATCGGTGAGCAGATGCCCGCGGCGGAGGATATAGCTGCGCTGTGTCGACTCTTCGTAAGCGACGCCGAAGTGATCGCACAGCCGCAAAAAGAAACGCTCGAAGGCGCGGTCCTCATCCGCCGCGCGCACCTGTTCGATAATGTGCGCAGCCTGATCCGCCTTGCATGAATTCAGTTCCAGCAGGCGATCATGCCCGCGCTCGAGCTTCTTCGCCACGCGTCCGTGCAGGGTCTTTGATTCCTTGATGAACGCGGCCAGACGTTTGGCGGCAAAATTCTCCCGCAACGCCGCGAGATCGCCGGCCAGGGTCTGGGCAATTTCCGTCGCCCCGTGCAGGTTCTTTTCGAAAGCGTTCAGTCCGTCGTGATACCAGCGCGCGAGCACCTCCTGCCCGGTCCCCTCGATATACGGCACGTGAATGCAGATCGTCGCAGTCTGGCCGATGCGGTCGAGGCGCCCGATGCGCTGCTCGAGCAGTTCCGGATCATCCGGCAGGTCGAATAGCACGAGATGATGCGCGAACTGGAAGTTGCGCCCTTCACTACCGATCTCCGAGCAGATTAGAATCCGTGCGCCTTCCTCCTCGGCAAAATAGGCTGCATTGCGGTCGCGCTGGAGCAGCGTGAGGTCTTCGTGGAACAAGGCAATGTTCACGTTGATCTCGCGCTGGAGACGCTCGGAGAGATCGACCACGAGTTCCTTCGTGCGGCAGATGAGCAGAACCTTGGCGCCCTTCAACTCGCGCAGCAGACCGGCCAGCCATTTCACCTTTGCCTCGACGGCGTCGCCGGCCAGCGGCACCAGATCGGCCTTGCGTTTGGGGAAGCCGGTCAGCGCCGCACGGGTATTGCGAAACATGACGCGGCCGGTGCCGAATTCGTCAAGCAGATCGGACACCAGTCGTTCCCGCGCCGCTTCATCGCCGCCAGCCAGTTCATCGCAACGCTGGCGAATGCGCGCGGATTTCTGCCCGAACAATTCACGGTCCGCTTTGCTGAGCGGTTTGCCGCCGATGACGCGGTCGATGGCGCGAGCCACTTCTTCGTAATGCTCCGCCTCGGCGAGAAACGCTCCGAGGTTTCCGTAGCGATCGGGATCAAGCAAGCGCAGACGCGCGAAGTGTCCTTCAGGCCCGAGTTGCTGAGGGGTCGCGGTGAGGAGCAGGAGACCGGGCGTTTTCCGCGCCAGCGCCTCGACGAGCAAATACCGCGGGCTGGCTTGCGTGACAGACCACTCGAGATGGTGTGCCTCATCTACGACGAGCAAGTCCCAACCCGCCGAGAGAGCCTGCTTTGCCCGCTCCTCATCGTCCGCCAGCAGCGATACGCTGCACAGCACGAGCTGGCTATCGAGGAACGGATTCACGTCCGGATTCCCTTGCGAGATCGCGGCGCAACGCTCCTCGTCGAAGATTGAGAAAAGCAGATTGAACCGGCGCAGCAACTCCACGAACCACTGGTGAATGAGGGGCTCGGGCACGAGAATGAGCACCCGTCCGGCGCGGCCAGTAAGATGCAGCCGGTGTAGGATGAGCCCCGCTTCGATGGTCTTGCCGAGGCCGACTTCGTCCGCCAGCAATACACGAGGCACGAGTCGCGCCGCTACTTCCCCCGCGATGAACATCTGGTGCGGCAGCAGATCCACCCGCCCGCCGACATAACCGCGCACCGGCGATTGCCGGATCGCGGTGCGCTGCCCAAGTGCTTCCACGCGCAGACCGAACGTGAGCAGTTCGTCCACCTGCGCCGCGAGCAGGCGGTCCGCGGGCGTGGAAAAGCTGATCGTGTCCGACAACTCCGCCTCCGCGACTTCGCGCTCGCCGCAAAGGTAGATGAGCATCCCGTTGCGATCTTCCACCCGGTCCACGGCGAGTTGCTCGCCCGAGTGAAGTTTGATCTTGTCACCATCCTTGAACTGCACGCGCCGCAGCGGTGCGGTCTTGAGCGCATACTGGCGCTGTTCGTTGGCGGCGGGGAAATGCAGTTCCACCCGCCCGAATTCAGCCTTCAAGACAATCCCTAGCCCGAGCTCCGGCTCGGAATCGCTGACCCAACGCTGACCTGGCTTTGGCAAGATGTTCGACATTAACGGGAATTAAAAAAGGGGCGCCGATGCTACGTTGGAAGCCGCCCCGCGCAACCGGCAAGGTAAGACAAACCAATGCACCCTCGCCAAAGGACTATTCAGGTCGAAACCGGCTTCAGGCCTTCCCATTCGCTGCCAACGCGGCAGCAGCCTTGGCTTTTGCTTCGTCTGCACGGCGAGCAATCTCCTCCGGGCTGGGAAGCGACATGAGCACTTCGGCGGGGATGTCGCCGGCGCTGGCAAGCTTCACGAGGCATTTCTGGCGCTCGGCCAGGGCTTTGTCGGAATCACGCTCCTTGCCGAAACGGCTCTTCGCCTTTTCGCTGCGCAGACGGAGCATCTCGTAAACGTCGCCGCCGAGCAACGCGCTGATGTCCACCTTCATTTTCTCGCGGTTGAGGTCGGCTTCGCTGACCAGATCGCCATTGATCGGACCCGCCTTGTATTTCGGAAACATGATCGCGGCCTCGGGGCAGACGCGCGAACAGGCGGGGCAGTTCGTTTTGCAGTTATCCTGATTCTGGACCTGGATGCGACTGCCGTCATCGACCCCATACACGCCAAACAGGCAGAAGCTGAGGCACTGCATGCAGTTGGTGCAGCGGTCGTAATCGATAACCGGGAACCACGGCTTCCAGCCGCCGTGCGACGCGGCATCGAGTTCGGTGCGAGCAGCCTCGGCGAGGTCCGCCACCTGGGTGGGAGTGAGGCCGGAAATGTCGCGAGTCCCTTGTCCACCGCGCGCAAACGTGACGCTGCGGCCTTCGCTGGGCGAACTCGCGCTCGTGCGAGCAACCGTGTAGCCGCGCTCCAGCAGCGCGCTGAGCGTGGCAAAGCGCTCTTCCGCGCTGAGTAGTTGTGCGTCGGGACCTTCGTAGAGGCGAATATGGAGGGCGTTATCGGCGAGAGCCATGATCAAACAGGAGTCGCGAGTTGGATGGTTTCTTTGCCCGCAGGAACATTCGGTAGAAGATCGGGCGCCAGCGCCCGCGCGGCGATTTGCTCGGCGGGTTCGCTACGCATGTTCAAAACCTCGGTCTGCTCGATAGCGAGATCGGACCCTGCCTGATGAAACAACCCCTTCACCGCCCGGGGAAAACACGCGGCAATCTTGAGCGCGCCACATTGAGAAAGCCGGGCCAGCGTGGGATCTTTGCGCGCGGCCATTTCACACAAATCCGCCACTGCTTCGAAATCCACACCCGCCTCACACAAGCGACGCAGCACGGCTTCCTTGGTCTCGCGCGGGACGACCTGCGCATACTGGCAATGGCAGTAGAGAAGACGAGGTATGGGATCAGTCATGTGGTCGGGAGCGTGCCACGGAGGGCACGGATACATAACCACGGATTGCATGGATGACACGGATGGAATTTTTTGAAGCGTTCCAATTTCCAAACCACAGGAGAATTTAGCCACCAGGGCGCTCCGCCGGCTTAATCCGCTGTTTAACGAACCGAAAGCGCTCATCGTATCGCCCGCGGTTGTGTTTCCGGCAGCAGGAGAGACAAGCGGTCGCGCGGCGGAAGGGGCGAACGCGGCGAATCTCCACACGGCAGCCGGGGCAGTGATAAACATGCGGCCGATCAAGAGTTCGCCGGGGAAGCGGCAAAGTGTGACAACGCGCCTCGTCCGCGAGCCCCAGATCCACACAAGCGCGCCGCCATTCCGGGCCGTGAGGAGCGATGCGGCGACGCCCCGCACGGTGGTGCGCCAACAGATGAGCCAACTCATGCCTGAGCGTGCGATCAACCTCGTCCTCCCCGATTTCAATCAGGCGCGGGTTGAGTTTGATGAGCCCTTTCCCCGGATATGCCATACCCGCCGTGCTCCGCATCCGCGAATTCCAACAGACCCGCACATTTGCAGCCAGCGAGGCGCATCCCAGCGGTTCGAGCAGCTCCGCGCAACGCGCTGTCAGCTCAATGTCCGCGCCTCGGGGAGCGACGAAGGAAGGCTTCTTGGGGATGATTTTCTCGATCAGCCGAGTGAAGAAATCGAGCTGGCGCAGACTCATGCGGTGAGGGCGGATAAGCGTGCAAAAACTCCGCTCATTCGCGCCAGAGCTTCGTCGATTTCGTTTTCGGTCGTAGGCTTCCCCATCGAGAAACGCACCGTGGCGCCCGCTACTTCCGGCGCGACTCCCATCGCGAGCAGCACGTGGGACGGCTGCACCGAACCCACCATGCACGCGCTGCCGCTGCTGACGGCAACGCCCACGAGATCGAGGGCGATAAGCAGACCTTCGCCATCGAGACCGGGGAAACTGACGTTCAGTGTATTCGCCAGCGAATGAGCCGGGTCACCATTACGCACGGCGGCGGGAAATAGCGTCTGCACTCCTGTCCACAGCCGCTCGCGCAATGCCACCTGCCGCTCCGCTTCCGCAGAAATGTTTCGCACCGCCAGTTCGGCGGCGACGGCGAGACCGGCGATGGCCGCCACATTTTCGGTGCCGGGACGACGCTGGTTTTCATGGGCACCGCCGTGCTGGAGGCGATCCATGTTTAGCCCGCTCCGCAAATACAGGACGCCCACGCCCTTCGGCCCCTGAAATTTGTGCGCCGCCAGCGACAGCGCATCGAAATCGCTCGTCCCCAGCGATTCCTTGCCGAACGATTGAATCGCGTCGGTATGAAACAGCACTCCCCGTTCGCGGCAGATGGCGGCGATCTCGCGGGCAGGATGCAGCGTCCCGGTTTCGTTGTTCGCCGTCATCAGCGAAACGAGGGCGGTTTCGGGTGTGATCGCCTCCGCGACTTGCTCCGGCGCCAACCGGCCCATGCGATCGACCGGCAACACCGTGAGCCGGAAACCTTCCCGCTTCTCCAGATGCTCGCACGCGTGCAACACGGCGTGGTGCTCGGTCGCGCAGGTGATGAGATGCCGCCCCTTCCCCGCCCGCGCCAGGCCGAGAATGGCAAGGTTGTCGCTTTCGGTTCCCCCGCCCGTGAAGATGATCTCATGCGGCTTTGCACCGAGCAAACGCGCCACACGATCGCGCGCATCATCGATCGCCGCCCGCGCCTCCCGGCCCGCGGCGTGAATGCTGGATGGATTCCCAAAGTGCTCCTCGAGAAAAGGACGCATCGCTTCGCGCGCCTCGGGTGCGAGCGGAGTGGTGGCGTTGTAGTCGAGGTAGATCACGGAAGGAAAATCCAAGGGACCACATGAAATTTCAAGGCGGGGAGCACAGGAACCGCGCGATCGTTTGCAACTTGGGGCTTGGAACTTCGCCGGAACGTGGTTCTTGAACCGGTTTTCCTTCCAAATCCATGCCTTCCCTCTCCCGCCGCCGCTTTCTCGCTCTCACCGGTCTCACTGCGTTGACCGCCCACGCCATCGAGCCTTTCGGACGGAAGGGCAAACCCCGGCTGCGGCTAAGCCTCGCTGCTTACTCCTTCCGCGAATATTTCAAGGATGCCACGCACAAGCAGAAGCTGGAGGGGATTGAGCGGCACCTCGATATCACCGGTTTCATCGACTACTGCGCCGAGCAGGGATGCGAAGGGGCGGAACTGACCAGTTACTACTTTCCGAAGGACGTCACCCACGAGCAACTGCGCGCCATTCAGCGGCACGCCTTTCTTCGCGGCGTCTCCATCAGCGGCACGTCGGTGGGCAATAATTTCGCCCGAGCGAAGGGGCCGGAACTCGACAAGGAAATCGCCGACACCAAGCGCTGGATCGACAACGCAGCCATCCTCGGCGCACCGCACATCCGCGTCTTTGCGGGCGCTCCACCGAAAGGCACCGACCTCGCTGAGGCCAAGCGCAACTGCATCGCCGCAATGGAAGAATGCTGTGCCTACGCGGGTGAGCGTGGAATTTTCCTCGGACTCGAAAATCACGGCGGCATCGTGGCTGAACCGGATCAACTGCTGGAAATCGTGCGCGCGGTGAATTCGCCGTGGTTCGGGATCAATCTCGATACCGGCAACTTCCACACCGCCGACCCCTACGCGGACCTCGCCCGCTGCGCCCCTTACGCGGTGAATGTGCAGGTGAAGGTGGAAATCCACCGCGCAGGTGCGAAGGAAAGCGAGCCATCAGACCTTCCACGCATCGCCCAACTCTTGCGCGACGCCAGCTACCAGGGCTGGGTGGCGCTCGAATACGAGGCCACGGAAGATCCGTGGAAAGCCGTCCCGACTTGGCTGAGCAAACTCAAGCCGCTGCTCGGCGGTGGTGGCGGGGCCGGGGGGGATTCCACCGGTTCCGAACCAATCTCGCTCTTCGATGGCAAAACGCTCAAGGGCTGGAAGACGACCGATTTCGGCTCGGGCGGGGAAGTGAAGGTGGAAGACGGAAACCTCCTCATCGGTCAGGGCGATCCGCTCACCGGCATCACTTTCGCCGACGAGCCACCCGCGCGGATGAATTACGAGATCTCACTCGAAGCGATGAAACTCTCCGGCGACGACTTTTTCTGCGCGCTCACTGCCCCCGTGGATAAAGCATGCGGCACGCTCGTGCTCGGCGGCTGGGGCGGTTCGCTCATCGGGTTCTCGAGTATCGACGACCTCGATGCATCGGAAAACACCACCACCCAGTTCAAGAAGTTCGATAAGAACAAGTGGTATCGCATCCGCCTGCGCGTGACACCGAAGAAGATCGAGGCGTGGATCGACGACGAGCAATGGGTGAATGCCGACATTGAAGGAAAGAAAGTCTCGATGCGTCCCGGCGAGATCGAGCTTTCGCAGCCGCTCGGCATTGCGACTTTCCAAACCGCGTCACAATTCCGTAATATCACGTTTCGGAAACTCTAGGTGAAATTACGAACAACCCTTCTCTCGCTGGCGCTCGTCGCCAGTGCTCATGCATGGGATCTGGCTGGCCACATGCTCGTCGGCGAGATTGCCTGGCGCTCGAGCGCCCCGGTCGTCCGCGACAAAGTGACGGCGCTGGTGAATCAGCTCGACACCACCTTTTCCGGAGGCCAGCGCTACAACTTCGTGACCGCTCAGGCCTGGCTCGACGACATGCGTGGGCAGGGACGGAGCTACCCGTGGGGACCGCTCCATTATGTCGATCTGCCGAAGACCGACGACGGCTCTGCCTTCGCACTCCCGGCGGGACCGCACGTCGTTTCCGCGATCGACGATTCGCTCAGGACTTTGCGGGATCCCGCGACGCCGGCAGACAAGCGGCCGCTTACGCTCGCCATCCTGATGCACTGCGTCGGCGACATCCATCAACCGCTCCACGCCTGCACATGGAACGACATGGGCGGCAACCGTTACCTCGTCGGCGGCGTCGCTTTCGCCGATCTTTACAAGGGCGGCCGCGGCAATCTACACGCATTCTGGGATGAGGCTTATCGCGTCACCGCGCGCGACGGAAAAATCGTGGAGAGCTTCATCACGCCGCCCATTACCTCACGGCCTGAACCGGGCCAGGCTGGCGTAATCGGCGACGCGGCCCAGCAAATCATGACGACATTTCCACGGGAAACGCTCGCCAAGGAAATCGCCGTGCAAAGCCCGGAAGCATGGGCTCGCGAAAGCCATGTGCTCGGTTGCACAAAAGGATTTCCGCCCGGGGCGCACCCGAGCGATCATGAAGTGCGCCCCCTCGACCCCGCCTTCGGCACGGCTTCGCAGAAAATCGCGGCCCGCCGCGTTGCGCTCGCGGGTTACCGATTGGCGGCGCTGCTGAAGAGCCTTTTCGAACAGCCCTAAGCCCGACTCACTGCGGCTGCACCACTGGGCGAAGCCGCCGCGCGAGATCCTGCGCCAGCCGTTCCGCGCCGGCGATGGTGAAGTGGCAATCGTCATAAAAAACCTCCGGGCGGCCGCAAAACTCAGCCAGATCGAGGCATTCAACATGATGCTGCGCGCAGGTGGCGAGGAGCGTCGCGTTAATCGCGCCCATCATTTTCTCCAGGGCCTCGACGCTGTAAGCCCCCTGCTCCGTCGATTCCCAAATCAAAGCGGCCACCTCGGGCGGAAGGTTTTCCGCATAAAGCGTCGGCTGCGTGGCAAAAACAAGGCGTTGCCCGCGAGTCCCACAGACTGCGATGATTTTTTCGATGTCCTGCCGATAGCGTTCGAGCGCCAAAGAAAAATCCCGCGGAGGTTGCGTGAACGTATGCCGCGCCAGAGCCGTTTGTCGCCGCGCACGTTCGGTCGCATACCATTCACCACCGGTATCCTGCACCACCATGCGAAGCTGGCTCTGGTCGAGTAAACGCGACGCTGTCTGGATCACAGCAGACCGGCGGTAATAGGGACCATCGTCACGCCAACCGGCTAGGGTCTCGCGACTCACCGCGGCGCCACGCTTCTCATACATTCCGCGCAGGCAGGCGCCGAGATCGTTGATCCCGCACATCACCAGCACCACGTCGAACTGCCGCGCTCGCCGATAGTGCTCCAGCAGGTAAGCGTGGTGCATGGCCATGTGCCCGCTTTTGGCGGCATTGCCTGCGTAGATGCGCCGGCCCGTCTGTTCCGAAAGCAGCGCCCCAAGCCGCCACGGCCAGCTTTTTTCATCCGTCAGGTAGAGACATTCCGCCGCGCTGCCGCCCACCACGAGCAGCCGAAAATCTTCCTCCGCCAGGTTCGTCTCCGGGCCACGCAACCCGAGTTGATTCACCGTGAAGTGCACTTCCCCGCTGACTCCCGGCATCGCGGAGCCGACCTGCGAAACCACCTGCATCGGCTGACGCGGCCGATCGTCGCCGAAGTTCGGCAGAAACGCCCGAGCCGCTCCTTCAGCCAGCAGCAATGCACACATCATCGCCAGCGTGACCACCACAAACCGCACCGCGCCACGTCTCGATCGCAACGCCAGTAGCACGCCAATCGTGTAAAGCGCCACCACGACCGACACCAGATGATCGACCACCATCGGCGCAGCCGTCTGCTCCGACAGCATCGCCGGGACGGCGAGAGCTACGTGGAACACGACCGGCGCCAGCAATCCAGCCGCGAGAACCGCACGCGTGTGAGGAGCCAAAGAAGTCATGAACGGCGGATCGGATCGGGCATAGCCGTGTATTTACAATACCTCACCGCCCGCGCCAACGTGGCGTAACGCCATTGACTTACTTGCAGCGAAGCCAGTTTCGGCGTCGATTGCTGGAGACATGGAAACCGCCGCGCCCGCACCGCCAACTCCGCCGGTCGAACACGACCGTCCTGAGGGCGACCCGCTCTTCCGGGCACGGGAACTGACCAAAGTCTATCCTAGTGGTGAAGCAGAGATCCGGGCGCTCGATGGCGTGGACCTCGATCTTTACGGCGGAGAATTGGTCGTGCTTCTCGGCGCATCTGGCAGTGGCAAATCCACGCTTCTCAATATCCTCGGCGGCCTGGACCTGCCGACGAGCGGCACGCTCACCTATCGAGGCGCCGATCTGACGACCGCGAGCGAGAATGACCTGACGCAATTTCGACGCGATTCCGTCGGGTTCATTTTTCAGTTCTACAATCTCATCCCCAGCCTCACCGCGCGGGAAAATGTCGCGCTCATCACCGAAATCTCACGCGATCCGATGTCTCCGGAAGAAGCACTCGCGCTGGTCGAGCTCGGCGAGCGCATGGATCATTTCCCTTCGCAGCTTTCCGGTGGTCAGCAGCAGCGGGTAGCGATCGCTCGTGCCATCGCCAAACGTCCGGAAGTGCTGCTCTGCGACGAGCCAACCGGGGCGCTGGATGTGAAGACCGGCATCACCGTGCTCGAGGCGATTGAAAAGGTGAACCGTGAGTTGGGCACGCTGTCTGTCGTCATTACGCACAATGCAATCATCGCCGACATGGCCGATCGGGTGATCCACCTGTCCGACGGGCACATCATCGACATCCAACGCAATCGCAACCGGCGTCCCGTGCGCACCCTGGCTTGGTGAAGTTCAGCCCGCTCGATCTCAAGCTGTTCCGCGACATCGGCAAAACCAAGGGCCAGATGATTGCCACGAGTGTCGTGATGGCCTGCGGGCTGGCCATGATGATCATGGCGCGGAGCCTGATTCTCTCGCTCGAATCCACGCGGGACGATTATTACACCCACCATCGATTCGGCGATGTGTTCTGCGATTTGAAACGGGCACCTAATTCCTTGCGAGCTCGGCTGGCGCAGATCGAAGGGGTCGCGGCAGTAGAAACGCGCGTCGTTGGAAAAGTGACGCTGGACCTGCCGGGTGTCACTGAGCCCGCCGACGGGATGATCCATTCCCTGCCAGACGACCGCCCGCAGCAGCTCCACCTCCTCTTCCTGCGACGCGGACGATTGCCCGAGCGGGGCAGCCATGGCGAAGTGGTGATCGGTGAAGCCTTCGCCGAAGCGCATGGCTTCGAGCCGGGAAATGAGATCGACGCCACGATTTACGGCGCGCGGCAGCGGTTGAAGATTGTCGGCATCGCGCTATCGCCTGAATACGTCTTCGAAGCACGCCCGGGCGAAACACTACCGGACAATCGCCGCTTTGGTGTTTTCTGGATGAATGAGCGCGAACTCGCGGATGCGTTTCAACTCGATGGCGCTTTCAACAACGTGATCGTCGATGTCGCACCGGGCGTGAATGTGCGTCCTGTAATGGCCGAACTCGACCGCGTGCTCGCGCCGTATGGTGGACGCGTGGCCTACGAGAGGCGTGACCACGCTTCCGCCACCCGGCTCGATGACGAACTGCGAGTGCTGCGCGGCTTGTCAGTCGCGTTCCCGATGGTCTTCCTCAGCATCGCAGCCTTCATGTCGAGCGCGGTCCTCACCCGGCTGGTGCGCCTGCAACGCGAGCAGATCGCCCAGCTCAAGGCGCTCGGCTATTCGTCACGTCAGGTCGGCTGGCACTACATGAAGTTCGCCCTCGTGATCGTGCTTGGAGCCACGATCCTCGGAGGCGCGGCGGGGATGTATCTCGGCACGAACGTCGTCTCGGTCTATCATCGTTTCTTCCGCTTCCCCCTACTCGTCTTTCACCCCGACTGGCGCATGTTTGGCATCGCCCTGACGGTCAGCTCGGGCGCGGCTTTTCTCGGTGTGATCGGCGCGGTGCGGCAGGCCGTGAACCTGCCCCCAGCGGAAGCGATGCGGCCGGAGCCGCCCGCGGAGTTCAAGCCATCGTGGTTCGAGCGCGTGGGGCTGGCAGCCTTCTTCAGCCCGGCGTTTCGCATGGCGCTGCGCAACCTCGAGCGGCGTCCTTGGCAGGCGTTCTTCACCGCATTCGGACTCGCACTCGCCACGGGCATTCCCATTGTTCCCGGCGCGATGGGCGACGGAATCAATTACCTCCTCTCCTACGAATGGGACCTTGCCCAACGGCAGAACGTAACGCTCACGCTCATTGAATCCAGTTCCGCCCAGACCTTGGATGACATGCGCAACCTGCCCGGCGTCATTTCAGCCGAGCCTTTTCGCGCGGTGCCCGCACGGCTGCGCTTCGGCCAGCGCTCGCGCCGCCTCGCCGTAACCGGCCTGCCGCGCGAGATGATGCTGCGCCGTCTGCTCGATGCCAAAGCCCGGGACGTGGAACTCCCCCCCGACGGCCTGCTCATCTCCGCAAAATTGGCGGAAATCCTTGGCGCGAAGCCGGGCGACACCATCCGGCTCGAAGTGCAGGAAGGACGCCGCCCCGTGCGGGAGGCGATGCTTGCCGGGACCATCACAGATTACGCAGGCGTTTCGGCTTACATGGAAATCGGCGCATTGCGACGCCTCATGCGTGAAGGCGGCACGGTCAGCGGTGCGAATCTGACGGTGGACGCAAATCGCTGGGACGCCTTTTTGGCGAAGGTAAAGGAAGCTCCCCGCATCGCCAATCTCGGCATCAAGGAAGCCGTTCGAGCGAGCTTCCGCAAAAGCACGGGCGATATGATCGGAATGATCACCACGATTTATTTCAGCTTCGCGGTCATCGTCTCCTTCGGCGTGGTCTATAACAGCGCACGCATCGCCCTCTCCGAACGCAGCCGCGATCTCGCCACCCTGCGCGTGATTGGTTTTACGCATCGTGAAGTTGCAGCCGTGCTGATTGGCGAACTGGCGCTGCTCACGCTCGCCGCCATCCCCTTTGGTCTCTTCATCGGCGCACAACTCGCCAGCGCCATCGTCCATACCGCCAGCACCGAGAGTGTGCGGCTTCCCCTGATGCTCACGACAAAGAGTTATGCCTGGGCGGTCGTCGTTGTGCTACTTTCCTCCAGCATGTCTTTCGCCCTTGTGAGCCGCCGCCTTCATCACCTCGACCTGCTCGGTGTTCTCAAGGCACGGGAATAAGCATGAAGACCGACACCGCCAGCTCCACCTCCACCCGACCGACAGCACCGAAAACGGGATCGCGCCGGCCCGCCGCGTGGCGGCGGTTCATTCCGCACGCCATCGTCGCGGGGTTGGTGGGAGCCATCGTCTTCGGTATGCTGCCCAAGCCGATCGAGGTGGAAATCGCGCCCGTTACCGCCGGGCCTCTCACCGTCAGTGTGTTGGAAGAGGGCAAGACGCGCATCCGGCATCGTTACACGATTTCCGCGCCTGTGGGCGCGCACCTGAACCGCGTGGAACTTCGTGCCGGTGCACCGATCGAAGCAGGCAAGACCGTGCTCGCCACGCTCACGCCGGAGGCATCGAGCTTTCTCAATCCCCGCGCCCAAGCCGAAGCCGAGGCACGAGTGAAAGCCTCCGAGGCCACGCGGATGATGCACGAGACACAGGTCGAACGCGCCCGCGCCGCTCTCGATCTCGCCCAAAAGGAAATGGCACGAGCCCGAGAGCTGAAAAAATCCGGTGCCATTGCTACGAAGGAATGGGACACCGCCGAAAGCCAGGCCACCGTGCTCAGCCGCGAATTGCACATGGCGGAATTCAGCCTGCAAACCGCCGACTTCGAAGTGGCACAGGCCAAGGCCGCGCTGCAACAGGCGCAGAGTCCCGCGCCGGAAAAAGTCGAGCCGCTGAAGATTCTCTCCCCGGTGGATGGATTCATCCTGAATGTTTTCGAAGAAAGCGCCCGAGTGGTCACCCCCGGCATGCCGATCATGGAAGTGGGCGATCCGCGCGATATGGAGGCCGAGATCGAGTTACTCTCCAGCGACGCCGCGGGCGTGCAACCCGGCGCGGAAGTGAGCATCGAGCAATGGGGCGGCGATCAACCACTGCGTGGCCGCGTCACGGTGGTAGAACCGGGCGGTTACACGAAGGTTTCCTCACTCGGCGTGGAAGAGCAGCGCGTGAAGGTGCGCGTGGATTTTCTCGATCCCGTGCCGCCTGGGTATCTCATGGGCGACCGTTACCGCGTGGAGGCTCGCATCGTGACATGGCATGCCGCAAATGTGGTCCAAGTTCCCGCGGGAGCGCTCTTCCGGCGCGGGGGCGACTGGATGACGTTTGTCGCGCGCGGTGGCCAGGCGCACCTCACCAAGGTCGAAGTCGCCCATCTCAACGGCGTCGCCGGTCAGGTTTTGAGCGGCCTGAACTCGGGGCAGTCCGTCGTCATGCATCCGCCTGATGTGCTGGCCGATGGAAGCCGCGTGAAAGGACGAGAGTAAGCTAAAGTTTGCCGCAAGGCCTCACGCCGGGACCAGGGCGCTTGGACAGAGAATCGCCAAGGTCGGCGCGGGCGGTTTCGGCGAGGGCTTCGAGATCGGCGACGATCTCGGGATGTTCGGTCGCGACGTTCCTCGTTTCACCCGGGTCGGAGGTCAGGTCGAAGAGGGATTTTTCGATGCGTTCGACGCGATAGCCGTGGCGGCTGGCGATGCCGCGAATGCCGGATTCCTCGATGCTCTTCGGCTGCATCTTGCCCCAGTTCGATGGTTTGCCGCCACGTCCGGGTTCGCCAGCGACGGTGAGGTAATCGTGCGGGAAATGGAGCTTCCAGCGACCGCGGCGCACGGCTTGAAGTTCATCGCCGGAATAATAGACGAACGTGTCGCGCGGCGATTTGGCGGCTTCGCCTGAGAGCAAGGACCACACGTCGATCCCGTCGATTTTCGTCTCGGGCAGGCTCGCGCCGATCAGCCGCGCGAGGGTCGGGTAGAAGTCGATGCTGGCGAGCAATTCATCGCTGGTGCGGCCCGCCGGGATTCGTCCGGACCAGCGCGCGATGAGTGGCATTCGCACACCACCTTCAAACGCGGTGAGTTTGCCTTCACGGAAGGGCACCGCGCTTCCGGCGTGTTCGCCGTAGGAAAGGAACGGACCGTTGTCGCTCGTGAAAACGATCAGGGTCTTTTCGCGCAGACCGCAGCGATCGATCGCGGCGACGATTTCGCCGACGGACCAGTCCAGTTCTTCCACCACGTCGCCATACAGGCCGTGCTGGGTTCGGCCGAGGAAACGGCTCGAGGCAGCGATGGGCACATGCGGCATGATCTGCGGCACGTAGAGAAAAAACGGGCGCTCGCGATTTTTCTCGATGAAACCGACCGCGCGCTCGGTGAGTCGCCGGGTAAACTGCGATTGATCGGGATCGAGTTCGGTGACCTTTTCGTCTTCGTAAAAGGGCAGCGACGGAATGCCTTGAATGGTCGGGTGAAGCGGGCCGTTGTCGTTCGAGTAAGGCAGGCCGCTCCATTCGTCGAAGCCATTGTGAATCGGCAGGAACGGCGGCTGAATGCCAAGGTGCCACTTGCCGTAAATCGCGGTCGCATAACCGCGCGACTTGAACAGTTCGGGCAGGATCGTCTCGTCGGGATTGATGCCGGTTTTGCTGGTGTGATTGAGCGCTCCGGCCAGGCCCACCCGGTTGGAATAACAACCGGTCATCAGCGCCGCGCGCGAAGCCGTGCAGACGGCTTGGGCGACGAGGAAATTGGTGAACCTAGTCCCTTCGCTGGCGAGACGGTCGAGGTTCGGCGTGCGGATATCCTTCGCGCCGAAGCATGACAGGTCGGCATAACCCAGGTCGTCGGCGAGAACGAAAACCACGTTGGGTGACGCGGCGCGGGCGAACGTCGCCGCAAACAGCGCAAGCCAGAAAAAGACGCTTCGCCATGGACGGAAACTTCGCAAAGCGGCGCTCATTTTTGCGGGGCGATGAATTCGGCAGGCTCGGGGTGCTCGATCTGCAGCGGGGCGGTGTCGCCGAGGTGCTTCTGCCAGTCGCGCAGTTTGCCGGTGAGCGCTTCGAGGCGTGGTGCCTGCGCGGGATCGTCGGCGAGGTTCTTGATTTCATCGGGATCGCTGGCGAGATCGAATAGTTCGCGCTTCGCAATCTTCGGGTAAACGATCAGCTTCCATCGCTCGTCGCGCACTGCCCGCTGGAAGTCGAGATACGAGAGGAAAAGCGAGTCGCGCACCTGCTGCGCCTTGCCGTCGATCACGGGCTTGAGGCTCACGCCATCGATGTCCTTTGGCGCAGCGCCACCAGCGAGATCGATCGCCGTCGGCAGGATGTCGTGCAGGTAGCACATCGCGTCGCTTTTGCCGTGCGCGACGCCGGGACCGGCGAAGATCAGCGGCGCTTTCATGCCGTCTTCGTAGAGGTTCTGTTTGCCCATCAGCCCATGGCTGCCGAGCGCGAGACCGTGGTCGGCGGAGAAGACAACAATCGTGTTCTTGTCCAGGCCCAGTTCACGGACCGTCGCGAGGATTTTGCCGAGGTAGCCGTCGAGGCAGGTGATGACGGCGTAGTAATCGTGCAGATGTTTGCGGATCTCGTCCGGCGTGCGCGGGAAGGGCGCGAGCATCTCGTCCCGGATCGTGTTCGAGCCGATATTCCAGGGATGCTGCGGCAGGTAATTCCTCGGCAGCGGAATCTTCGCACGGTCGTATTGCGCCATGTATTTCTCCAGCGCGACGCGCGGGTCGTGCGGGTTCGCGAAGGCGAGATACATGAAGAACGGCCGCGCTTCCTTCGCCGCCGTGCGCTCGCGGAGAAAAGTGATCGCTTCCTCGGCGATCTCCTTGCCCGGCTCGCCGCTCCGGCGCTCGGCTTCGTCGTTCTTGAGGTATTTATTAATCTCGAACGTCGCCTGAATGAGCGTCGCCGTGTTGCCCTTCTTACCGTGATGATACGTCTGGTAACCCGCATCCTTGAACGCGACCGCGAAGTTCGAACCGTCAGCGGGTGCAAGGTTCTTCCCGCCCTTCGTGCCATTCGTGCCCGACCAGCGGAAATAAGCCCGCCCGCTCAGCAGCATGTTGCGGCTCGGCGTGCAGATCGCCGGCGAATTCCCGCCGAGGCAGTGCGCGTTCGTGAACGCAAATCCGCGCTCCACCAGCGAATCGAGCACCGGCGTCTTCACCGCCGGATTAAACGCCCCCACCGCATCCGCCCGCTGATCGTCGGCGAAGAGAAAAAGGACGTTCGGTTTCTCCGCCGCCACGGCGAGCGTGGCGGCGGCGCAAAACAGCAGACCAAGCAGGCGCATCACTTCGATCACTTCGCTTTGGCGGACCAGACGCGGAGGTTGCGGAAGCTGGCGGTCTGGCCGGCGACGGTAAAGCCGGGGGCTAGCTTCTCTTGTTTGAAGAGGTCGTTACTGCCTTTGCCGGTGATCTTGCCGTCGAGCGTGCCGACGAGTTGATCGCCGACCATTTCCATGACGACGGTGTGCCAGGTGCCGGGCTCGATCTTCACGGGCTGGGTGAGGAAGACGACGGCTTTATCGGGGCCTTCGTGGTCGTTGTCGTCGCGTTGCACGCGGAAGGAACCGGGCGCGATGAGGATGCGGGCCATGTGATCCTTCTTCGCGTTGATGGTGAAGGAGACGCCTTTCGCCCCGTCGAGTTTTACCTCGAAGCTGGCGACAAAATCCTGCATCGTGATCGGGTGCCGCGTGACGGCGCCGTGTTTGTCTTCCGGCTTTTCCGCGCCGCGGAGCGCGCCGTCGGCGATCTCCCATTTGCCTTTGGCCGACTTCCAATCCTTGTCGCTGAAGGACGAGGTGAGGTCGTCGGAGAAGAGCAGTTTCCCGGGCTGGGCGATCTGGGTCGGCGGCGGGGTGGGTTCCGCGGCGAACGCAGCGGCGGTGAGAGCGAGGGAGAGAACGGCGGGGAGTTTCATTTGGCTTCGGGTTTGGGTTGAACGGATTTGGCGGGGCGTTTCGCGGACGCGGCTTTGACCGGCGCGACAGGCGCGGGCTGCGCCCAGTCGTCCGTGCGGAAGGGCGAGGCGGGCAGGCCGGCTTTGTTCCAGAGGTTGCCGTCGGGCATGTTTTTCCACGCGTAGCGAACGGCTTTCGGCTCGGGCACGTCGGCGCTGCTGACTTCAATTTTGTCCTTCACGATCTTCGCGGTCGCGGGAACGAATTTCTGGTCTTCGCCCGCGATGAGGAAGCCGGTAAGATCGCCGTCCTTGGCGACGAGTCCGCCGCCAACCTGGGTGAAGGTGAGCGTAGCTTTGCCTTTCGCAAAGGTGGCCGATTTGAAGTCCGGGCCGCTGGAGACGATGTCCTTGCCGTAGGTCTTCGCAATGGCCTGCAGCGCGAGGCGCTGGCCGGCGGGCTCCTTGTGTTTCGGGTGAATATCCATCGCTTCGCCAGCGTCGGGGATGACGGCGATGCCGGTGTTCGGCGTGTGCAGCGCGATCTGCCGCTGGGTGTCGCGGAAGTATGCCCACGCTTCCGCCTGCGGTTTGTCGTAGGGTGCGAGTTGGACGATGAGGAAGGTAAGGTCGGGGTTGAAGTCGGCGCGCCAGTTTTTGATCATCGCGGGCAGCAATTCGCGGTAGTTCGGCGCGTCGCTCGAGTTAGCCTCACCTTGATACCAGATGGCTCCGCGCATGGCGTAAGGCACCAGCGGCGCGATCATGCCGTTGTAGAGGCAGGCCGGGCGCTTCGATCCGAGGAACGCCGGGCCGCGCGGTGGACGCGGCGCGGGCTTGCCCGCGGCCTTGGCTTCGGCCACGGTTTTCTTCCACGCTTCAAGGTCGGCTTTGACTTTCGCTTCAGCCGCAGCACGCCCTTTCTCCGCCTCAGCCTGCGCGTCGAGATGCTTCTTCCCAGCGGGCAGCGATTCGAGCATTTCCTTGCTCGTCCACGCCTGCGCGGGCGTGCCGCCGACGGACGAACTGATGAGCCCGATCGGGACGTCGAGCGCCTTTTGCAGATCGCGGCCGAAGAAATAACCGACGGCGGTAAAGCCGGGCGTGGTCTGCGGATTGCACGGCTCCCACTTCGCTTTCACGTCACGCTGCGGCGTGTCCTGCGGATTGGTGCCGACTTTGAAGAGGCGGATTTTCGGGTTCTCCGATTTCGCGGCGGCTTCCGCGCTGATGTCCGCGCGGTTGAGCGTGAAAGCCATGTTCGACTGGCCGCTGCACAACCACACTTCACCGACGAGCACGTCTTTCACTTCGAGTTTGTTCGTGCCTTCGACGGTAAGGACGTGCGGGCCGCCGGCTTTGAGCGGCTTGAGCTTCACCTGCCATTTGCCATCTTTCGCCGTCGTCGTGGCGGTCTGACCGGCGAGGGAAACGGTGACTTTCTCGCCATCGTTCGCGGTGCCCCAGACTGGCACAGGCAGCTCGCGCTGGAGCACGGCGCCATCGGTGAAGAGTGCGTGCAGTTTGACTTCGGCCTGCGTCGCGGACGCCGCCGCGAGCAGGAGGATGGGGATGAGATGAGTGCGTTTCATTGATTCTTCAGTTTGGCCTTTTTGGCGCGTTTCATGTCCTTGTGAGCGGATTCCTTTTTCGAGTCGCCTTCCTCGGCGCCGCCGCGACCGCCGATGTCTTTCGCGTCGGACTTCGGCAGGAATTTCGCCAGTTCCGCTTTCTGCGCCGCGTAATGCGAGTCGCTGGCGAGATTGGTCCACTCGTTGGGATCGGTCTGCTCGTTGTAGAGCTCCTCACCGCCGTCGGCATAACGGATGTAACGCCAGCCTTCGCTGCGCACGGCGTGGTTCTTGAATTGATACGTCGTCAGGCCGGGCTGTTCCCAGTTCGCTTTCGAATCGGCCAGCAACGCGCGGATGCTCTGACCCTCGACATGGCTCGGCGTGGCGATGCCGGCGAGGTCCGTGAGCGTGGGAAAGATCGACATGAAATCGACGGTGCGCTCGCAAACGCTGCCCGGTTTTGTCACGCCCGGCACGACCCAGATGAGCGGCGAACGGGTCGCCTCTTCCCACAGCGCAAATTTGCGCCAGTGCTGCTTTTCACCGAGGTGCCAGCCGTGATCGCACCAGAAGACGATGATGGTATTCGCCTTGTCGGGCGCCTTGTCGTAGGCGTCGAGCAAGCGACCGATGTTCATGTCGGTGTAAGCGATCGCAGCGAGGTAACCCTGGATGGCTTCCTTCCAGCGCCCGGCCTTGACGATGTTCGCATGATCCCCTTCCGGCTTCGCCATCTTCACCCCCGCGGGCGGGATATCCTTCAAGTCTTCGTCGAGATGCGGCGGCAGCTCGATTTTGTCCGCCGGGAACATGTCGTAATATTTCTGCGGCACGTTCCAAGGCATGTGCGGCTTGTGCAGGCCGACGGCGAGGAAGAAGGGTTTGTCGTGTTTCTTGCCCAGCTCGGCGATGCCGTAGTCGGTGATCTTCCAATCAGGCAGTGCATCGTCGGCGCAATCAAACGGGGCGAACTTGATCCCACCCACGCCGTCGTCCTTCGCCGTTCTCGCGAGCGCCTTCTCGGCTTTTCCACCGCCCTCGGTGCGAAGGTAGTCATCCCAGTCCTCAAGGCGTTTGTAGGACTCGTGGTAAATTTTCCCCGACCCGCACACGAAATAACCCGCGCTGCGGAAAGCGTGGGTCATGGTTTTTTCCTCCGGGATGACGGTGCGCCAGTCGTTGTTGTTGTTGTAAACGCCGGTGCTGAACGGACGCAGCCCGCTCATCAGCGCTGCACGCGACGGATTGCAGACCGGCGCCGCGCAATAGCTATGCGTGAACGCCACGCCCATCTTCGCGAGCCGGTCGATGTTCGGCGTCCTGGTTTGCGGATTGTGGCCGAGGTAGCCGACCCAGTCGCGCAGATCATCGATGGCGATGAAGAGCACATTCGGTTTTTCGGCCGCCCGGCTGAAACCGAGCAGGGCGAAAAGGGCGAGGAGGGTGAGAATTCGGGGGCGCATAGCGGGGCGCGAAAGCAGCGGAAACGGTCGCCGGTGTCCACTCGCCCAAAGCGGTAGGCAAAATGCTGTCCGAAGGGAAACGCCCCACGCCGCCGATTTGAGTAACGAAGATTGTCGGTTGCGTTAAAACCCCTTGTCAGTGAAAACACTACGCTAGCGGCGCCCGTCGCCGCCCCCCTCCCGAACCATGCGTTTCCGACTTCGTCTCGTCGCGTTGGCCGCCCTCATCGCCGCCTCGGCTCTCGTCTATCTTTCGTCACAGCCTGATACCCCGCCGACAGCCAAGGCGACCATCCCGATCACTGGGTCCTCCCAACCGGAGGTGGAGACCGCCCTGCCTCCCCAGAAGCCGGTTGCGAAAACTCACGCAGCCTCCGCCCCCGTCGCCGAACCGATCGCCGTTTTCACCGAGTGGACCCAGCGTTATCTCGCGGCCAGCCCCAAGGAACGCCGCGCGCTCGTTCCAGAGGGAGTTCGCCTCGCGCAGGCACGGCGTCCGGTGTTCAAGCAACTCATCAAGGACGATCCCCGCCGAGCCTTGGGCGAAGCAATCCCGATGGTCGTGCGGCAACAGATGCCGGTTCGGGTTCTGGAGCAGCTCGAAGCTCGCCTGAATGGGGTCGCCGCGCTACGCGTGATTCAGGGGGTGCCGCTGCCCGGCGATTCCCGCCCGGCCACCTCACTGACCTTCCACGAAGCGGAGTTCAAAGATGGTAAAACCTATCGCGCCTACGTGTATGGGCAGCGGGAGGAAAAGGTCACATGGACCGCAGGCGCATCGCTGAATGGCGTCGCGCTCGATGCGGACTTCGCCGTAAACGAAAACCCGTCGCGCACGCTCGAAGTCGGCGAGATTCCGAACCCGGACAAACCGCAGGTGAACATCTGTCCGGTCTCGGGCAAGACCACAGCTTCCACCGCCGAGGGCGAAAAGATCGGCGAGGATACGCCGGCGGTCGAAACGGCGACCGAGGTCGTTCACTTCTGCGGGCCGATTCACATCGATCCTTACAATCAGACGCTTATCATGGGCGAAGGAGTGAGCGGCGGGGCGTTTGGTTTTACCGGGATCTTACCCTCCGCCCCGACACCAGCGCTGGGTAATGTGAAGGTGCTGGCGATCCCGATGACCTACGCGGATCAAAATACCGTGCCGAGCACTGAGGCTGCGCTTTCGGCGACCTTTCGCGACGTCGCGGATTTCTATGCGAAGGCCTCCTATGGCCGCATCTCGCTCGTCGGCGTGGTGAGTCCGCCCGTAAAGCTCCCGCACAACGAAGCGTGGTATGTGAACCGCGACACGACCAACGGCGGCGACATCAGCGGCACCAGCGTCGAACATCAGCACGCTCGCGAGGAAGCGCGCAAACTCGGCTACGACTGGAACGACTACGACTGTATCGTCGTGCGGCACAATGGCGGCCCCGGCAGCTACGGCGGGCTCGGCGGCGGCAGCAGTGTGTGGGTGCGCGGCGATGGCGTCTCGCTGTGGGCGCACGAAATCGGGCACTGCTTCGGACTCGCCCATTCGAACGCCTGGAACACTGCGGGCACCAGTGCCATCGGCGCCGGTGCGAACCAGGAATACGGCGACACCTACGACATCATGGGCGGCGCCGGCTACCCGGCGGGGCACTACAACGCGCAAGCGAAGAACCAGATCAAATGGCTGCCCTCGAACTTTGTCGAGAACGTGACGACGAGTGGCGTGTATCGTCTCTATGCGTTCGACCAGGGCGTGCTGCTGCCCGATCGCCGCTACGCGATGACGATCGTGAAAGACGCGCAGAGGACCTACTGGGGAGAAGTCCGCGCACTCGTGGACACGAACCCATGGGTAAAAAATGGGATGCTGCTTGGCTGGCGCTATCCGAACGGGAGCGGCAGCAATCTCCAGCGCATCGACACCACGCCCGGCTCGCCATTTTCGCAGGAGGACGCCGCCATCTCGGTAGGCAGCACCTTCTCGGATACCGAGACCGGCATTCATCTGACGACGATCGCAGTCAACGATTCGCCGCGTTACGTCGATGTGGCAGTGAACTTCGGCAGCTTCCCCGGGAATCACGCGCCCACCCTTGCGCTCGCTGCCTCCGCGACGGTCGTGCCGCTCGGCGCCACCGTCACGTTCACCGCGACGGCCAACGACGTGGACGGTGATACGCTCGCATATTCGTGGCAGCACTTTGGCGATACGAGCGTGAAACTCGTCTCGGGCAATTCACCCGCCATCACCCGCACCTTCTCGACCGCAGGGAGCTACATCGTGAGTTGCACCGTGAGCGACATGAAAGGCGGCTCCACGACGCGGAATCAACTCATCACGGTGGGCAGCGGCAATTCGCGTTTCACCATCAGCGGACGCGTGACGCTCCTCGGCCAGGGCCTGCAGGACGTGGTCGTAACGGCGAACGGTGCCAATGGCGTGGTGACCGACGCCGACGGCTATTACACGATCCCGAATCTCGCCGCGAACACCTATACGATGACGCCGCTGCTCTACGGCTACACGTTCGGTGAACTCTTCAACAATAGCGTCACCGTCGGTCCGAACGCGGCCGGCGCGGACTTTGAGGCGACGGCGACGCCGGTCGTCACCATCGAGGCCACCGTGCCGAATGCGAGCGAAGGACCGACCGTCACGAACGGGCGTTTCACGCTCACGCGCACCGGCGACCTCAGCCAGGATCTCGTCGTGAATGTAAATCCCGCGCAGGGCAGTGCGACGAAAGGCACGTCTGCTCCCACGGGCGACTATTATTTCCCAACCGACTACGCCACTGGTTCGCAGGGCTTCAGCACGTTCACGATTCCCGCCGATTCCGCAACACTCGACGTGATCGTGACGCCCAATACGGATACGAGCGCGGAGGGACCCGAAACCGTGATCCTTCAACTCGGCCCGGGCAACGGCTACCTCGTGGGACCGGCGTCGAGCGCAACCGTCGTCATCAACGACGACGATACCGCGCTGCCGAAAGTTTCCGTCGCCGCCACGACCGTCGCGACGGTGGAAAACTCAGGCGCGCCCGCGGTGCTCACTTTCACGCGCTCGGGGGCAACCACCACGGCACTCGCAGTCAATTACACGGTGAGCGGCAGCGCGACGAGCGGGGCCGATTTCACCGCCCTCAGCGGTAGCGTCACGATTCCCATGGGCGCGGCCTCCACCGTGGTGAATGTGACGCCCGTCAATGACAGCGCGTCCGAGCCTTTGGAAACGATCACCCTCAGCACCTCGTCGAATGCGGCGTATCTTATCGACCCGCTCGCGGCGAGCGCGACGGTGAGTATTATCGATGACGACGTGCAGACGGTCTCCGTGGTCGCGACCGATCCCACCGCCACGGAGATCGATCTTTCGCAACCCGGCGCGGTGGCGGACACGGGCACCTTCGTGGTAACGCGGACGGGCGATACGACGAATCCGTTGACGGTGTATTACGCGCTCACCGGCACCCCGACCACGGGCACCACCGCGCTGCATGGCGTGGACTACGAAGCACTGCCCGGCTCGGTCACCATCCCGGCTAATACCACGCAGGCCGCGGTCACGATCATCCCTCGTTTCGACACGATCGGCGAAGGGCCAGAGACAGTCCTCCTGACCCTCGGCGCAGGCTCGACCAACTACATCCTCGGCGCGGCGAGTAGCGCCACGATCACGATCAACGACTCACCGACCGACACGCCTTACATCGACGTGGTGAACACCGCGAGCGCCGCAGAGCCTTCCACGAACGGGAACTTCCGCTTCAGCGTGCGCGGCCCGGGGACGGCACCCCTCGTGGTGAACTACACACTCAGCGGCACCGCGACCAACCTCACCGATTACAACACCAGCTCCGTGTGGTTCCCGAAAACCTCGGGCACCTCCGAAGTGCTGCGTGGCGTGTGGCCGGTCAATACGACGAACGTCTGGGCCGTCGGCGACAACGGCACGGTTCGCAAATGGGACGGCAACGCCTGGGCCGCGCAGACATCGAGCACGACGAACACGCTTCGAGGGGTGTGGGGCACCGCCGCAAACAGCCTCTGGGCGGTGGGCGATGGCGGCACCATTCTGAAATTCAACGGCACGAATTGGACCGCGCAGATTTCCGGCACCGCCAATGCGCTGCACGCGATCTGGGGCAACAGCGCGACCAGCCTCTGGGCGGTCGGGGAAAACGGCACCATCCTTCGATCGACGAACGGCACCACCTGGACCGCCCAGTCCTCCGGCACCACGAATGCACTCCGCAGCGTGTGGGGCACCGCCGCAAACAGCGTCTGGGCGGCCGGCGATAGCGGCACGATTCTGAAATTCGACGGCACGAATTGGGCCGCGCAGACTTCCGGCACGACGGCTTCGCTGCGCGGCGTCCGCGGCAGCGGGACATCGAATGTGTGGGCGGTGGGCGCGGGCGGCACGATTCTGAAATTCAACGGCACGGCCTGGAACACGCAAACTTCGCCGACGACGTCCGATCTCGCCGGCGTCTGGGCGGCCGATACGAACAACGTGTGGGCCGTCGGCCCAACCGGCCTGATGCTCCGGACCAGCAACAGCGGCACGGCCTGGACCCCGCAGGTCTCGAACACCACGCAGGCTCTCACGGCGATTTCCGGCACGAGCTCCAGTTATCTCTGGACCGTCGGCGACCCGGGCACGACGATGAACTTCGACTCCGCGGCGATCGTTCCGCTCAACGGCACGCTGGTGATTCCGGTCGGCACGAGCGTGGTGGACCTGCCAATCCGACCGGTCAACGACGCGCTCGTCGAGGATCTCGAAACCATCACCCTCACGATCACGCCGAGCACGGACTACCAGACGTTTGCCAATACGGCCTCCGCGACGATGTGGCTGCGCGACGACGAACAACCAACCGTTTACGTGGACACACAGGTCGGCACGAGCGGCAGCTCGACGGTTGCGGAAAATACCGCAACCAACCCGACGAAGTTTTACGTCTCGCGCACCGGCAGCACGGCGAACGCACTGACGGTGAATTACACGCTTGGTGGCACGGCAACGAATGGCGCGGACTACGACAGTGGCGCCGTATGGGCTGCGCAAGCTTCCGGCACTCCAAACACACTCCGTGGCACGTGGGGCAGCGATGCGGGCAACGTGTGGGCAGTGGGTGACGGCGGCACGATCTTGAAATGGGACGGCTCGACCTGGAGCGCGCAAACTTCCACGACCACCAACGCACTGCGCGCCGTGTGGGGCACCGCCGTGAACAGCATCTGGGCCGTCGGCGATGGCGGCACGATTCTGAAATTCAATGGCACCGCCTGGAGCGCGCAAACTTCTGGCACCACGAACGCGCTCCGCGGCGTGTGGAGCAGCGACGCGAACAACGTGTGGGCAGTCGGAAATGGCGGCACAATCTTGAAATTCAATGGCACCGCGTGGAGCACGCAGACTTCTGGCATCACGACGACGCTCAACGCCGTGTGGGGGAATTCTGCAACGAGTGTGTGGGCCGTGGGCGACTCCGGGACGATCCGCAAGTGGAACGGCACCGCGTGGGCCACACAGACTTCCGGGACGATCGAGTCGCTCCGCGCGATCTGGGGCACGAGCGCGACAAGCCTGTGGGCGGCTGGGACGTTTGGCACGATCCTCCGCTCCACCACGGGCACCACGTGGGCCACACAAACGACAAACACGACAATGGATCTCGCGACGATCTGGGGGCCGGACGCAAGTAACCTGCGCGCTGGCGGCGATGACGGGACGATCATTTTCACGTCGAACTCCGGCAGCACCTGGGCCACGCAAATCTCAAACACAGCTCAACCGCTCAACAGCCTCCGCGGAATCGATGCAAATAATGTTTGGGCCGTCGGCGATGGCGGCACGATCACAAACTGGAACGGCCTCGCGAGCCTGCCGCTCGCGGGCACAGTGGTGATCCCCGCCGGCGCGCTGGGTGTGGACCTCGCGATTCGGCCAATCGACGACGCGATCTTCGAGGGGACCGAGACGATCACGTTCGACTTCGCGGCAGGGGCTTACGGCCATGGGCCGGGCGCGGTCATGTATATCTCCGACAACGAAACGACGACGAACACGGTGAGCTTCGCGAGCGGCAGCGCGGCAGGACTGGAGGGCGTATCCAGCGTGAATGTGCCCGTATCGCTTGTAAATCCGGCGACGGGTCCAGTGACGGTAGATTACGCGGTCGAAAGCGGCACGCGTGCGTCATCGACCACTTCCGTATCGAACATCACCGCGCCGAGCGTAACGATTCCTTACTGGGTGCGAGTTACTCGCAACGGAAACATCTTTAGGAGCTACGCATCCAGCGATGGAGTCACCTGGACGCCACGCAGCGCCTCGCAAACCATCGCTATTCCAGCCACCAGCTATCTCGCAGGGATTCTGGTGAACTCAGGCGTCAGTGGTTCCTCCGCCAGCGCGACGCTGGACAATGTCAGCGTCACCGACCTGGACGCCGGCGGCAGCGTGGGCGCAAAGGTCAGCGCCGATGTCGGAACACCGAGTCCGGCGAGCACCGACTCGCTGAATGCCGGGGTCTATTCACTCTCGTCCGGGGGACCCGACTTCGCGAGCGGCACGACAGATACCTGCCGCTACGTCTATTTCCCGATTTCGAATTCGGCGAACTGCACGATTACCGCGCGCATCGTCTCGATCACCGGCACACCCGTGGCCTCGAAGGCCGGTGTGATGATTCGCGAGTCCACCGCGAACAATGTAAAGCACTGCTCTTCCGTCGCGGTCAAAGACAGCACCTTTCGACAAACCTATCGCATCACGACGGGAACGGCCGCCAATGTGAACAGTTCAACGAACTTTCCGATCATTAAACCGTGGTGGGTGCGGCTCCAACGCGCCGGCAATGTTTTCACGGCATCGCAATCCTCCGACGGCACGACATGGACAACCGTCGGTTCGCCGCAGACGATGGCGCTTGCCCCGGGCGTGCTCGCGGGACTGGCGGTCAGCGCGCGCAACGACAACACGGTAGCGACGGCAACGTTCGACAACGTATCGCTAACGGGTTCGCCGACGCTCGCCGGGCGCACGGTCGGCTACGTGAATACGGAAGGCTCCAGCAGTGTCGCGGGCAGCGTTTATACGGTGAGCGCAGCGGGAGCACAGATCGGGGGGACCGAGGACGAGTGCCACTTTGTGGCGGCGCCAGTAAGCGGGAATTTCACCCTCGTGGCCCGTGTGTTGACGCAAAGCGGCGGCAATTCGAACGCACAGGCTGGCGTGATGGTGCGAGAGAGTGCGAACTACCGAATGCGCAGCCTCTACTTCGGCTGTGTAGCGAATGCGGGCACGGAGTTCATCGTGCGCGATTCGTCGGTGTCGAACGCGTTTGGTTCGGGCGTCGATTATTTGCTCAAAGCGGGAACGCTCAGCTTCGCGATTGGCGAGCAGACAAAAAATATTACGCTCGCGGTGACGAACGACTCAACGGTCGAGGGACCGAATAACGTAACGATCGTGCTGCGCAATCCAGGCGGCGCGACGCTCGGCCCAATCTCCCAATTCACCTATACGATCCTCGACGACGACACGGCAGCGGCGGTGCCTTATGCAGGCTTTGCCGCAGCGGGCAGCAGCGTAAGCGAGGCGGCGGGCACGACGAATCTGCTCGTCACTCTCAGTGCGCCGGCACCCGGGCCGGTATCGCTGGACTACGCCGTCACGGGCGGCACCGCCACGAGTCCAGCGGACTACACGCTAGCCAGCGGCACGGTTTCTTTCGCGGCGGGCCAAAGTGTAAAGGCGACCCCGGTCACGATCGTTCAGGATACCGATGTGGAGAGCAACGAGACGGTGGTCGTGACGCTCTCGAACCCCAGTAGTGCGCAACTCAGCGCGCTGAATACGCACACGCTCACGATCACGGACGACGACTTCCCCACCGTGACGATTGCGGCCACGGATGCCTCCGCCACGGAAAGCGGTGACCCCGGCACTTTCACCATCATGCGTTTGGGTTCGACGGCGGGGAACCTCACAGTGAACTATACGATCGCGACGGGCACCGGCCAGGCGACCAATGGCACCGATTATACATTGATCACCACCAGCGCTGTCATCCCCGACGGCCAGACCAGTGCAACCGTGACCATCTCGCCGCAGCAGGACACGACCAATGAAGGCAACGAGACGGTGACGCTCACCCTCGCGACGGACGCAGCCTATACGCTTGGCGCCTCGGTCAGTGCGACGGTGACGATTGCAGACGACGACCGCAGCACGGTCACGATCGTGGCGAACGATGCCAACGCTTCGGAGACGGCGGGAAATCCAGGGCAATTCACCGTAACTCGCACCGCGCCGACGACCGCGAGCCTGACGGTCAACCTTTCCATCTCGGGCACGGCGACCAACGGGACCGACTACGCGAATATCGCCAGCACCGTCACAATCGCTGCGAACCAGACCAGCGCCGTCATCAATGTGTCGCCGGTGGACGACGCGGTGACGGAAGGCCCGGAGGACGTGACGATCGCCCTCGCCAGCGGCAACTACGATATCGGCACGGCAAACTTCGCCAGCGTCACCATTGCCGATAACGACAATCCGCCCGTGCTGTTCATCTCGACTCCCGCAAGCCAGGGTCCGCTGATTGCGAATGGCAACGGCATCATCGTCGGCGCCACTGTGACCGACGACGGCGCGCCGCAACCCGTCACGCTCACGTGGTCGCAGGTCGCCGGTTCCGGCACGGCCACCATCGAATCCCCCAACAGCGCTACCACGGCCGTCACGTTCAGCACGTCGGGCACCTATGTGCTGCGCGTCACCGCGACGGACGGCCAGTTCACGGTGAGCGATCAGACCACGGTCGTCGTCGGCAACGCGCTCGTCGCGGCAAATTGGATCACGCAGGATCTCGGTCCGTCGTCCGCCCGGCGCGGCCAGGGCCTGGAATCCAGTGGAACCTTTAGTGTGAGCGGCACGGGCGCAGGCTACGCCAGCACCACCGCCGATCAGGCTCATGTCATGGTGCGCTCGGTGGATGACGACTCCTCCATCGTCGCCCGTCTCACCACCTTTCCGACCACCGCCGCTCTCGCGGGTGTGACGATGCGCGATACCATGGCCCGCGCCGCCCGCCGCGCGGTGCTTGGCTATGTGCCGGGGACAGGTCTGCAATTCCGCACCCGAACCACCGTTTCGACGAACGACACGGTCGTCACCCAACCCGGGGTCAGCCTGCCTGTCTGGGTTCGCCTCGTCCGCAACGCGACCACCAACGAGATCACCGCTTCCTACGCGCCCGATGTCTCCGGTTCGCCGGGCACGTGGACCGATGTGGCCCCCCCCACGATGGTGACGATGGACAACCGCGCAGATGTGGGGCTCACCACCACGAGCAACTCCACCTCGACCACTGCCACGGCAGTTTTCGACCAAGTGACGCTCACGCCCACCCCAAGCGGTCCGGCTTTGCTTTCCGAGGACTACGGCACCGCTCCGCCGTTGGCCGGCAGCGGAGGCGCCAACAGCGGCACCTACACTCTCGCGGGCAGCACGAGCGGCTACTACTACGGCTGGCAGTATTACGGTGATTTGATGATCACCGTGAAACACGCCTCGGCCACCTCCGGCGCGGGCTCCGCCACGTCCGGCATTCGGATCAGCGAAAACCTCGAGTCCGGCGCCTACGTGCAGGCGGGTCGCATCCCCACGGGGGCCTACAATGGCTACTTCTGGCGTTCCATCGCCGGTGGAAGCGGCGGAGGCGTGCCGAGTTTCACCGGCACGGTGCGCTGGATTCGGATCATCCGGAAAGGCAACTCCATCACCGCATTTCACGCTGCCGATGTCAGCGGAAGTCCGGGCACCTGGGCTCAGATCGGCCAGCCGCAAACCGTCATCATGACTACCCCCATTTTTGTCAGCTTTTGGGTCGATAACGCCAGCGGCGTCGGGCTGAATACGGTGACCTTCAACAACCTCAGCATCGTGCCGCTCAATAACGCACCGAATATCGACCTGAGCGCGCTACCTTCAGTCTCCACCGGCCCCTCCAGCGTGACGCTCGATGCCACGGTAACCGACGACGGCTCTCCCACTCCCAGCACCGTCACCACTAGCTGGAGCAAATCCTCTGGCCCGGGAAGTGTGATTTTCGGCACCACGGCCGCGATCGACACCTCAGCCACTTTTTCACAATTCGGCAATTACGCGCTACGCCTGCGCGCCGACGACTCTGGTATCATTTCGTTCCGCGACAAATCGATCACCTATTACGAAAGCCAGTTCCAGTCCTGGCAGGCGCAGCATTTCTCTGGAAATCCGAACGACCCCGACGCGGCTCCCGATGCCGACGGCGATCACGACGGATTTACCACCTTCATGGAATACGCCTTCAATCTCTCCACGTCGGGCTTTGACGTCGCACCGTGGACGCTCGATTCCGAGAACGTCTCCTCGCAAAACTACCTTCGCCTGACGGTGCCGAAAAACCCGGCTGCGACCGACGTCACCTACGAGGTGCAGGCCACAAGCAATCTCGCCGATCCGCAGAGTTGGAGCAGTGCAGGCCTCATCATTGAGCAAGACTCCGGCACCACCCTCCGCGTGCGCGACTCGTTGCCGATGGGCAGCACGCCAAGATTCATGCGCGCCAAGGTGAGCCGGTAGAATTTGTGGCAGCACGGTTGCGAACCGCTTCAGATCGGGTGATGGGAATCCTTCCCACTGCTCGATGGTAAAGCCACTCATCCTCGTCCTTTGCACCGGCAATTCATGCCGCAGCCACATGGCGGAAGCCATTCTGCGCCACTCGCTGGGCGCGCATTTCCGCATCGCCAGCGCCGGCTCGCGCCCGGCGGAATTCGTGCATCCGCTCGCCATCGAGGCGATGAAAGAAATCGACTACGACCTCAGCAAACACCGCTCGAAACACCTCGGCGAGTTTGTGGCCGAGCAAGTCGAAACGGTCATCACGGTCTGCGGCCGGGCCGATCAGGCCTGCCCGATTTTTCCCGGCCAGGTGAATCGCCATCATTTCCCTTTCGAAGATCCTGCCGACGTAAAAGGGACCCGCGCCGAGCAACTGACTGCCTTTCGTCGGGTCCGCGATGAAATCCGCCGCGTTTTTGAGGCCTACGCCGCCGGACGCCTCGACGCCATCCGCTCGCGCTGAGGAAAAATCGGTCGAGGCAGTGCCGGGGCGCCGGTCCTCGGCGAAACGGCGCAGACGCATCGGTCTGCCGTGCAAACCACCACGCGCTGGGCAGCCCCGAGGAACTGCCCTTCCCATTCTCTACGCGCTTTACGCCCTGGTTCTTTTAACGATCAGAACCAGCCCAGCATCAACAGCACCGCACAACCTGCCACCACCGCGCCGGAAAGTCGCAGCACCGGAGCGGTCTGCTTGAGCGAACCGAAGATGAAACCAACCGTATGAAGCAGGGTCGTCGCTACCGCAAAACCCACACCGTAAGCCAGACCCGAAACGTTCGCCGGCATCTCCGCCCCGTGGGCAAACCCATGGAACAGCGCAAACGTGCCGACCACCACAGCACTCAACGCGAGCGGCAGACGCACCGCAGCCGCCACGAGCACACCGAGCACGAGCACCGAAGCGAGAATCGCCATTTCCACCCCCGGCAGCATCCACCCGCTCATCGCGAGTGCTCCGCCGAGTGACATCACCCCGACAAACGAAGCCGGGACCGCCCAACGCGCGCGACCACCAAGCTGCGCCGCCCACAGACCCACCGCGAGCATCGCCAACAGGTGATCGAGCCCCATCAGCGGATGCGTCAGGCCGGGAGTGAACCCACTCGCTCCATGCCCCGGATGAGCCTGCGCCAGCGCCGGCGAAAGTGCGAGAATAATGGCGAGTGCCCTGAAGAGTTTGGTGGTGTGCATGAGATGTGCCCTCTGTGTTAAATCGAATTCGGCAGGAAGCTAGCAAGCGAGTGCATAAGGCCCAAGAAAATTTCGCTGACGGCCACCCATTCCCTACGCCTCTTTCGCCGCCGCTTCAGCGATGGCCTGACGCTTCTTCTTATCGAGCACCAGCGGCGGCAGCGTGTCGTCGATGAGGGTTTGCACCACCGTGCGCGCCGCATGAGGACGGCCCAGAGCTTGCGCACGCTCACGCATCCGGGCAAGCCGCGGCGCATCGTCGAGCAATCGGTCGATTTTCCACGCCAGCGTCGTGAGTTCGTTCGCGCGAATCGCGCAGCCCTCCTCCAGCAAGTGATCCGAATTGCGTTCCTCCTGGCCAGGAATGGGTGAGATGACACACATCGGCAGGCCGCACGCCAGCGCCTCGCTTGTCGTCAGACCACCCGGCTTTCCGATAAACAGATCACTGATCTGCATCAATTCATGCATCCGATCAGTGTAGCCAAGGACCCGAAACCGCGGATTGCGCGCGCCTACGATTCCTGTCACGCGTTCGCGCAGTTCCTCGCTTTTCCCACAAATGACAATCGTCTGGGTGTCGTGGTGAAGTTCCATTAATCGGCGCACTGCAATCTCGGTCGGCCCGACGCCGAGCGCACCAGCCGAAAGCAATAGTGTCGGCTTGTCCGCCTTAAGTTGATGCGATACCCGAACACTTGGCACATCGACCGGGACAGAAAAAATCGGGTCGATCGGAATGCCTGTCACACTCACCCGCTCTGACGGCAACCCGAGCGCTTCGAGGTGCTGCTTCGTCTCATCGAGCGCGACAAAGTAACGATGAAAAATTCGCGAAAGCCACATCGCGTGGCAGTCAAAATCGGTCACCACGATCGAATGATGCGTGTCGAGATCGCCGCGATCGATCAGGTGTGCGATCAACCCCGCAGGCAGAAAATGCGTGCAGACGGAGATTTGCGGATCGAATTCGCGGATGAACTTCACCAGCGGCTGCAAATTCAGCCGGTCGAGTTGCAGCCGCACCGCGTCGCCTTTCCACGGCTCATCCGTTGCATTGTAAACCCACCCCAACACCGTCGGCGCCTCGCGCACGAGTTGCATGTAGAGCTTGGAGTAAAAATCGCGGAAGAGTTTGTTCGTGTATTTGAGGGCGTCCTCGTGGAGCACCTCGCCGCAGCGGTCGTCGGCTTGGAACGCCTTTTCGAGAGCCTGGCCGGCCCGCACGTGGCCGGTGCCGGCGCTGGCGGAGAGAATGAGGACGCGCTTTTTCATATGCGGCCACCTTACGGCATAAGACCCGCTATTTTCGAGATTGGAAGTGCCCCCCCGGGCGCGTCCGTTTCCTCCACAAACACCCGTATTTACGGGCCCATGTCCGACTTTGTATCCCATCACCGCGATTATCTGGCTTTCGTCGCCGCGACAGCCGTCGTCTTCGGTGCCCTGACATGGCTGCTGCCTAGGATTCGAGCGGGCGCGCGGCTGCCGCGCCTCACCTTTCTCATCGTCGCCCTGTTGCTCGCCGCGGGTTGGTGGCCGGTGGAAAAGGCCGGGCGCGACGAACGCAGCCGCATCGAGTCGCTCGTCAGCGCACTGGCCCCGACTTACGCGGGCGAGTTGCGCCATGCCGGGCACGCTCGCATCACTCTCGAGACGCCGCCGAACGACCCAACCTTGCTCGATATCCGCCAGCGGATCGACGAATGGACCTCGGCCAATGCCAATGTGGCCGACATTTACACCATGCGGAAGCTGCCGGACGGCCGCCGCGTCTTCATCGTCGATACAGACACAGACACGAACGGCGACGGCCGCATCGACGACCATGAAAAAGGCGCGGTGCTCGGCGAATCCTACACCGAGAGCGATCTCGGCCTCGACGAGGCCTTCGCGGGTAAGGCCAACTTTGACTCCGAAGTGGTAACCGATCGCTGGGGCACCTGGGTCGGTGCCTGGGCGCCGATCTATGACAACGAGGGCAACGTGGAAGCCGTAGTGGGCCTCGACTACGATGCCCGAAGCTGGCTCACCGCCATTCACCGTGCTCGGCGCGAATGGCTTTTGCACATGACGCTGATCATCCTCATCGCCGGTGCCTCGATGACCGCCATCGGCATTCTCCAAGCGGCTATCGCCGAACGGGCTGCCGCACGCGAAAAACACGCGGCCGCCGAGCAGCGCTTGCGACTGACGCTTGAGCAAATGCCACTCGCCTTCCTCGAGATCGATCCGCAGGGCTTGATCATCGGGTGGAACCCTGCGGCGGAAATCATGTTCGGTTACACGCGGGCCGATACCGTCGGCAAGATGCACTACGAGAGTCTCGTCACGCCGGAATCACGCCCTGCCGCACGCAACCTGCTCACCTCACTCATCGCCGACCCGCAACCGCGCCGGAGCGTAAACCAAAACCTCACCCGCGATGGACGCATCCTTCGTTGTGAATGGTTCAACCGGCAAATTTGTGGTCCCGATGGCCGTGTGCTTTCGCTGATCTGTCTCGGACAGGATGTCAGCGAACGCATCAGCCTGGAGGAGCAGGTGCGCCAGAGTCAGCGCATGACCGCCGTAGGCCAGCTCGCCGCAGGCATCGCGCACGACTTCAACAACCTGCTCACCGTCATCCAAGGACATGCCGACCTGCTACGGGAGCACGACGATCTGCCGCCCGCGATGCAGGAAGACATCGAGCGCATCTTTTCCGCGAGCGATCGCGCGGCTCACCTGACGCGCCAGCTTCTCACCTTCAGCCGCAAGCACGCCATCTTCGCGCAGCCGGTCGATCTCAATGCCACCGTGCTCGCCATCACTCACCTGCTCGAGCGCACGCTGGGAGCGCACATCAAGGTGCACACCGCTCTCGCCGAAAAGATTCCGAACATCTTCGTCGATCCCTCAATGCTCGAGCAGGCCATCACCAACCTCGCGCTCAATGCCCGCGACGCGATGCCGACCGGTGGCACACTTACCTTCAGCACGCGCGTAATCGAGGTGTCGGCGGAAGACGCGCGGAATCATCCCGAGCGGCGGGCTGGTGAATTCGTGCGACTCAACGTGAGCGACACCGGCTCGGGCATTTCGCCGGAGAATATCACCCGCATTTTCGAGCCTTTCTTCACCACCAAGGAAGTCGGCCAGGGCACTGGCCTCGGGCTCTCCGCTGCGCACGGCATCATGAAACAACATGGCGGCTGGATCGAGGTGCAGTCGGTCTTGAATCTCGGCACACGGTTCGAGCTGTTCTTTCCGCCAACCAGCGAGGTCGCGACCGATACTCCGCGCACGCGCCTGGCCAAAGCCCTCGGCAGCAGCAAAGGCACGGTGCTCCTGGTGGAAGACGAGGAAAGCGTGCGTCACGTCGCTCGACTGGCGCTCCAGCGGGACGGCTTCCGCGTGCTCGAAGCCGAGGACGGTGCCGCTGCCGAGCAGATCTGGTCGCGCCACAAAAATGAAATCGCCGTCCTGCTCACCGACCTCGTGATGCCGGGCGGGGTGACCGGCCGCGAACTCGCCGAACGCCTGCTTACCGAACGCTCGAACCTTCCCGTCGTCTTCGTCAGCGGCTACAGCGTGGAGGCAATGGTCCCCGGATTCGCCGAGACTACCACGCAGACCTTCGTGCAGAAGCCCTACATGCCCGAACAGCTCATCGCCGCCCTGGAACAAGTCCTCCGCAACAAGGAAGCCCATGGCCCGGCGGCCGCCTGAATTTATCCAGCACCTGCTCGATCTGCTGCGGCCACTCGGTGAAGTGCGGGCGAAGTCGATGTTTGGCGGCTGGGGCTTCTACCTCGACGGCAAAATGTTCGCCCTCGCCGCCTTCGACACCTTTTTCATCAAAGCAGACGACCGCAACCGAGCCGACTTCCTCGCCCGCGGTCTCACCCCTTTTCGTTACGAGACGAATCCCGGCCAGTTCAACGAGATGTCCTACTACAACCCTCCACCCGAGGCCTTGGAAAACCCAGCGGAACTATGCGCATGGGCACGCAAGGGGGGTGGATGCTGCAGCTCGAAAGAAGAGGTAGGACAGAATCCCGGTGACTGCGCCCACACCCGATGGGGTCGGACTCGATGAGAAACACGCGGGAACATCCGCCTGCGAAGCGGCTTCGAAAGAGCTCCCCTTTCAGTTCAAGCCGAACATCGGGCGCTGATAGCGCCTTGGGCATCCGCTAAACTGGGCAGGCGTGCCTGAATCAGGCATTCTTCCGGCGGCGGAAACGTTGGAGGCCGAGCAGCATGGCAGCGGAACCAGCCAGGGAAGCAAAGGCCCCGGGCTCGGGAACGACGACCAGCGAGACGCTGAGCGGATTACTCGGGCTGTTCACATCGCCGTCGTAGTTGTAGTCGATCGCGAAGGTGTTGCCGTGGTAAGCGAAAGCACTCACGTTCCCACCAGTTGACCAATCCGAGATCTCACCGAAGCCAGGAACCGTGAGATGGCCACCGTTCCAGACACCGGAGTAGTTGGCCAAGGTGATCCGGTCACCTTCGTTCAAGACGGTATCGGTGCCTACCTCGCTCAGGGACAACGTGACAACTCCGCTCAACGAAAGATCACCCGTAATATCGATCCGGTCGGCCGTCAGCGTGCCGGTTTGGAGTTCGAGCTTTAATGTAGCCCCGTCGAACAGTGACAGCGCACCGGTGGAAAGAACGCCGATGCTCATGCCGGGAGCGATCGAACCGTTACCGGATACGTGGCCGCTGATGAAGCCGTTGCCCGCGAGGGTGCCCGCGGAATTCACGGTCACATCGCCATCGCCGGTAGCAGAACCGGAGGCGTTCGCGGCTACGAAGGTGCCGGCATCAACAGTGACGCCACCGGTGTATTGCGCCTGATTAGTGCTGCCGACCACGAGGGTGCCAGCTCCGGATTTGATCAACTGTCCTGAACCGTGGAGCGAACTGCCGGAATCCAGCGTCAAGGTCTTGCCTGTGCCCACCTCAAAGGTGCTGGCGGCATTCAGATTCACGCTGCGGGAAAAAGTGAAGTCGTTTACCGCCTTGAAGGTGCTCGCGCCGCTGAATGTGATATCGCCCGTGCCGAGGTCCGAAGCCTTCGAAGCGGTCAACGTGCCGGCGGCGATGGTGGTGCCGCCGCCGTAGGTGTTGCTGCCGGTATTGCTCAGCACGAGTTCACCCGCGCCCGCCTTGCGTAGCGTGCCGGTGGCGCCACTGACGGTGCCGCTCAAGGTAGCAGTGGTGCCCGTGACTTCGACCGTGCCAGTCAAGCCCGCGCCGATCGCCACGCCGCGTGCGGAACTGAAGGCGCCGCTGGTTTGCAGCGTGGCGTTGCCGCCGAAGCTGACGCTGGCGGCATCGTCGCCGAGCTGTTGATCGAGCGAAACGGCCAGTGTCCCGGCATTGATGGTCGTGCCCCCGCTGTAGCTGCTGCGGTCGGGTGCGGCGGTATTGCTATTGGTGAGGGCGAGCGTGCCGAGGCCCGTCTTGGTGAGACCACCCGTGCCGCTGATCTTGCCGCTTAGCGTGCCAGTCTTGGTGTCAGCCACATCCACGGTTGCGGCCGCATTCAGAATCACGGCCCGGCTCGCCACAAACGAATCGGTGATGGCCAGAGTGCTTGCTCCACCGAAGGTCAGCGCCCCCGCATCACCGCCGAGATTACCATTCGCCGAAACGAATACCGTGCCGGACTGGATAGTCACGCCACCGGTAAAGGTGCTGTTACCACCGAGGGTCAATGACCCGGCGCCCACCTTGGTGAGGGCGAGGCTGCCCCCCCCGCCGCTATTGGCAAGGGTGCCGTTGAAGGTGCTGCTGCTGCCGTCGCTTCCCACACTCAAGTTCGCGCTGGTCGAAGCAGCCGTGTTGTCCACGGTGCCTGAGCCGGTGAGGCTATTGATCGTTTCGGAATGACCGTTGAGATCAAGCGTGCCGCCGAGCGTCACCCCGCCCTTCCCGGCCCCATCTGGCAGCACATCGCTGGCGCCGAGTTGAAGCGTGCCGGCGCTGATCGTCGTGGCCCCGTTATAGCTATTGCCGCTATTGCCGAGGGCGAGTGTGCCTGAATCGGTCTTGTCGAGCGCACCGGCCCCGCCGATGGCAGCGGGAACGGTCAGCGTATTGCCACTCGTCACTTTGAAGATCGCGCCCCCGGCATTGATCGTAACCACCCGATTGGCGCCAAGATCGACGTTGCCGGTAACTTCGAGGACCGCGTTGTCGATCGTGACCGTGTTCGTGACCGCCGTGGAATCGCCCAACCCGGCGCTGGCGCCGATGCTGAGCGTGCCGCCATTGATCGTGGTGGAACCCTTGTAAGTATTGGTGCCACTCAGGACCAAGGTGCCCGTGCCGGATTTCACAAAGCTCAACACGCCACTGCCCCCTCCATTGGTGATCTGGCCACCGAAGGTCGTAGCCGTGCCGCCATTGTAGTTCACCGTGAAGGTCGCGTTGCCAGTGAGGTGCGAGTTGGTGATGACACCGTTACCGCTGAGGCCGGCGACCGTCTGGTCGTTGCCGTTCAGGTCGAAGACACCAGCATTGACAATCAGCGTCGTCCCGGCGGGAACTGCGCCCGGCGCTCCCAGCCGCAGCGTGCCACCGTCCACCGTCGTGGTGCCGGCATAGGTGTTCGCGCCGGAGAAGACCAGCGTTCCGGTGCCTGATTTAACGACATTGATCACGCCACCGGCGTTGTTGATCTGGCCCGAAAAGACCGAATCCGTGCCGCCATTGTAAGCGATGTTAAGAGTAGAGGCGCCGCCCGCGGAGTTGGTGATAATGCCGCCTCCACTGAGTCCGCCGATGGTTTCAGCATTGCCGTTGAGATCGAAGGTGCCCGACGTGATGGCGAGTGGCGAAGCATCCGGAATGACTTCCGAAGCGCCAAGGCGCAGGATGCCATTGCCGAGCGTCGTCGCCCCGCCGTAGCTGTTGGCGGCGGTAAGCACGAGCGTGCCCGCACCGGATTTGGTCAACGAACCCGCACCCGCGATCACGCTGTCCACCGTGAGGGTCGTGCCGGCGTCTTCGTTGAAGCCGCCGCCACCCGCTCCGAGACTCACGCCACGGTTGGCACTGAGAGACATATTCGCAGTGGTTCGCAGGGTGCCGAAGTTGGCGCCGCCGAGAGTTAACTGATTCGACACAAAGCTCACCGGCGTCGTGCCGAGGTTCGCTTCGCTTGCTACTTGCAAGGTGCCGTTGCCGACGGCGATCCGGCCGCTGAACGTCGAGGCGTTGCCGGCGTTGCTCAGGATCCAGGTCCCAGCACCGACCGAACTCTTGAACAAACGCTGCGCGCCGGTGAGTTGGCCACTGATTTCGCCATCCCCATCGCCACCGATGGTGAAATCCTGAGTTCCCGCGCTGAGCGTAACCGGACCCGAGATGAGGAGACTGCTTCCTGCCGCGGAGAGCACCCGCACCCTGGCAGTCGCATCCGACCCAGTGTCCACCGTGATGGGACCAGTCCAGGTATTGCTTCCGGCAGCGCTGTTGAGAATCGCATCGCCTGCCGCAGTAGCGGTGAGGCTCAGGGATTCGCCGCTGATCGTGATGTTATTGGAGAGTTGCAACGTGCCACTCGGCGAGACGGCCGTGCCGGACGCCGTAGTGCCCAGCGCGTTGTTATGCGTGATGGAAAGAATACCTGCGGAGACAGTCGTCGTGCCCGTGTAACTGTTTGCTGTATCCATGAGCAAGGTGCCGGCGGTCGTCTTGGTGACGCCACCCGTTCCATTGATCGTGCCGACGTTACGTAAAGTGCCGGATTGGAAGTTGAGGTTGTTGATCGGCTCGGTGGCGGTGCCGAGGTTGAAGCCCGCCAGGTTCAAGGTGCCACCGTTCAAGGTGAGGGTGGAAACCACCGACGCATTGCCCGCACCCGTGCCTTCGATGATGTTCCCCGCCACGGTCAGTTGACTGGTGCCCGTGATGTTCAAGATCGCGGTTGCCGCCAGTGAACTGGACTTGCCCAGCGTGATGCTGGTGCCGCCGGTGGCTCCCACCGTGACTACCGCGGAGCCGCCGATATTCACCGTGCCGGTGACCGAACTCGTCCCGAAGGTGGCGGTGCTGGTAGCGATGGTGATGCCGCCGGTGCCGATGGTCACGGCGCCGCCGTTGAGGTTCAGCGTGGCCGTGCTGGTGCCCGAATTGGTCGCGGTGTTGCGGCGGTCGCCCACGATGACGCTCGTGGCGTCCAGCGTGCCCGTGTCGAAGGTGACCGTGCCGGTCGCGTTGCTGCCCGAGGTGCCGGTGCGGCCACCGATATTCAGGTTGTTCAGGAGAAGGTCCGCCGAATGGCCGGCGAGATTCACAGTGCCGGTGAAGGCCGACCCTGTCGTGCTGCTGCCGTAGGCGACCGTCATGTTCGCCCGGCCCGTGCCAGCGAGGTTGCGCACCTGGAGGGTGCCGGTGCCGGTATTGAAATCGAGGGTGGCATTGGCGCGATTCGCCGCCGCGCCAATTTCGATCGTATTCGCGTTGATCACGTTCGTTCCGCTGCCGAGTTTCACGACCTGCGTGACGCTATTGGAAGGCGAATCGGTCGTAAACGTTGTCGCGTTGATGGTGCTGTCCGCAGCGAGAATCAGCGTGGAGCCCGCCGTGCCCGTGCCGCCGGAATTGGTAGGATCACCAATGCGGAAGGTGCCCGTGCCAAGGTTGGCGTAGAAGGTTGAGAGGCCACTCAAATCGAGAGTTCCTCCGTTGCTCACACCTGAAGTGGCGCCGGCGCCTACCTGAACATTCGCATTGGTCGGCGCGCCCACCGCGCCGATGGTCAAGATGCCGCCACCGCTGACGGTCAGCTTGGTGGTGGAAGTAGCTGCTGAGTTGTAGCCCACAGTCACGGCGCCGTTCAGCCGCAGCGTTTGTCCACCGCCGATCGTGACGGTATTGGCGGTGGAAGTATTCGTCTGCACCACCGTGGCTCCGCCGAAGGTGGCGCTGGCGGTGCTGAGATCGAGGGCGCCCGTAATAGTCGTGCCCGCCGTCCCGCCGAAGGTCAGGGTATTGCCCGTGCCGGTGAGCGCCTGGGTGCCCGAGGCAAATTTCAGGGTTCCGTTGCTGATGACCGTAGCCCCATCGTAAGCCGCGCCAGCCAGCACGAGAGTTCCAGCACCATCTTTGGTGAGGCCAAAGGAATTTACTCCGTCCGAGACCGAGCCCGCAGTCAGCATGTTAGCCGCAACGACCACAGCAACGCTGGCTCCAAGGGTCACCGCCCCGCTGCCGAGATTCAGGTTGTTGCTCCCCGTGAAGGTGAAGCCTGCATTCCAGTTCTGCGGGTTGTTGGCGCTCACAGTCAGAGCGCCGCCGCTGGTATTGTCGATCGTCCCACCATTGATCGTGAGAGCCCCTGTGCCCAGCGCCGTGGCGCTGTTGATATTCAGCGTGCCCGCCGAGAGAATGGTGCCACCACCGTAGGTATTGGCTCCGCTCAAGGTCAGCGCGCCGGTGCCGCCCTTGGTGATCGCAAAGCTACTCGGACCATCGTCGATACCCCCCCCCACCGTCAGGTTACTGCCATTGGTCGTCACAGCCAGGCTGCTGCCCAAGGTTACCGCACCGGTGCCGAGATTCAGGGCCTGCGTTCCAGCGAAAGTGAAGTTGCCGCTCCAGGTCTGGGCATTGTTCGCAGTCACCGTCACCGCGCCGGCGCTTGTATTGTCGATGGTCGTGCCGGAGCCGATGACGAACGGACCTGTGCCGAGGGCAGTTGCGCTGTTGATATTGATCCGGCCAGCGGAAAGCGTCACGCCGCCCGCACCGGTGTTATTTCCACTCAGGGTCAGCGCGCCAGCGCCCATCTTGTTGACGTTGCTGTTGAAAGCGACGTCGCCCGAGACGGTCAACGAAGAGCCATTCACACCGGTGCCGTCCACGGTCCATGTCTGTGCACTGCCGACGATCAGCGGTGCGGCGATGGAGACATTCCCGGCGTTGGCCGCGACCACGATGCCGTTGTTGGCGCTGACCGGCTGGATCGTCAGGCTGCCTCCGGTGCCTTGATTGATGGCCACCGAGGTCACGCCGGTCGGGACGCTCTGGAACTGCAGGCTGTCAATCGTCCGGTTGCCGTCCAACGTCGTCGTGATGGAGGAACCACTGGTAAAGGGCGCATTGGACGCGCTGAAGATCACCGTCTGGGTCGAGTCCGGCGCGGCGCCGGCTTCCGTCAAGCCGTCGGCCGTGGTGGACCAGTTCGTGTTACCCGCGTTGTTGGTAGCCCAGGACGCATCCTGATCGCCAGTCCAGTAACGCGCAATCAAGACGCTCGTGGTCAACTGGACCAGCGAGTCGGTCTTGGTAATCATGTAGTTGAACCCGCTCGGCGCACTGCCGAGGACGTAATTGGCCGCATTCAGACCGGTGCCACCACCGAGGATATTGATGAGGTCATAAGTCCCGGCCGCCAGGCCGCCCAGGTTGGTGAAGTTCAGGGTGATTGTGCCCCCCGTCAGTGCGCTTCCACCGCTGGCGATCGTGATCGAGTCGTTCGTGCCCGATGCGCCCAGTTCGAAGCCCAGCGTGGACCCCGAACTCAGGCTCAAGGCACCTGCCGTGCCTTCCAAAGTGAGGGCTTCGGCCGCGTTGTTAATGAATTCCAGGACGCTGCCGCTGGCCACCGTGATCGCGCTGGCACCATTGGTGCCAAAGCCCGCTCGAAGGGTGCCACCGTTCACGATGACGCCCCCGCCGGTGCCGAGGTTGTTAGTGCCGGAGAGGATCAACGTGCCGGCGCCCGCCTTGGTGAGATCTCCACCGGCGGAACCACTCACATTCCCCGGAACGGTGAGCGCCCCGACGACACTGCTGACATCCACTGTGCCACCACCGACACCCAGGGTCACCGTCTGGCTGGCGGTCAAAGCCGCCGCTCCGGTGCCGGTGAAGTTCAGCGTGCCGCCATCGACGCTAATCGTGTTGGTCGCAGACCCGTTACCCAGATTCGCCGCAGCAGGGAAGGCGAGAACACCGCCATTGACGTTCACCGAACCGCTGAAGGTATTCACTCCGGTCAGGTTCACCGTCCCAGCCGTGGTCTTGGTCAGGTTGCCCGAACCGCCGAGGATGGCGCTGATCGTGCCGCTGCGCACATCGTAGGCGGAGCCGCTGAGCACGCCCGAGGTGCCGGTGATGCTGCCGCTCTGGAGAGTGACCGGACCGACCGTGTCGTTGAACGTTGCGACATTCAACGTGCCACCGTTGACTGTCACAGCTCCGGTATCGGCAAGGACATTCGCAGCACCGTAGGTGAGCGTGCCCGCGTTGACCGTCGTGCCGCCCGTGTAGGTGTTCGACGCCGAGAGCGTCAGCGTTCCGCTGCCCACCTTGGTGAGACCTGCGCTGGTATTGGCAACGAGGGTTCCGACCGACACACTGGCGCCCGTTCCACCACCACCGGTGAGCGTAACGGTGGGAGCCGAGGTGTAGGAACCCGGCGAGGTGATGACGATACCGGTGACCTGGCCGCCGCTGATGAGCGCGTAGCCAGCCGCCGGCGAACCACCGGCCGCCAACGTGCCGCCGGTAAAGACAACTTCCGGAGCGCCCACGTAGCCGGAACCGCCCGTGACGGAAAGGCTGCTCTGCGCCACCCCGTCGCCAGTCGCTCCACCGAGCACGGCATTGAGAGAAGAGTCGAAGCCATTCGTGTCGAAGGTCAGGCCGCCGGTAAACGAAGGCGCTCCCGCGAGGGCGCTGTTATCGATCGGGCCATACAGGTTCGCGGTATAGGTGATCGCGCCGGTCGAAGCCGGGATCCAGTTCGTGATGCCCGCCGAGGTCTTCAGCGTGCCGCCGGCGAAGTTGAGGTAGGCATTGTTAGCGCCCGCCGTCGGCAGGGACGAAGTCATGGCCGCACCCACCTGGAGCGTGCCCCCCGCGAGGTTGATCATCGCGGTGTTGTTGTTGCCGTTGTTGGCCGTGGTGCTGTTGCCGAACTGAATCGCCCGCGTGGTGGTGAGGAATGAGCCGCCGGCCACGTTCAGCACACCATAAACTCCACCGGCCACGGTCGAGTTCATGATGATGCCGTAGTTCTGCGTGGCGCCGGTGCGATCCACCACGGCGTTGTCCGCGACGGTGAGATGACCGTGGCTGTAGTTCAGCATCCATTCGCTGCTCCGCAGGTCGAGGAAGCCGTTGCCGCCGATGTAAACGACCGAAGTCGCGGGGGTCGCCACGTTCTGCGTGACCGCCAGCGCGAACCGGTTGGAGTCCTTGAAGGTGCCACCGGTCAGGTTGAAGTAGCCATACGACCCCGCCGCCGCCGCGTTATACACCGCAGTGGTGGTGTTGCCCGTCACGTTTACGGTGCCGGCGGTCTGGTTGTAAATCGCCACGCCGCCGCTCACGTTGCTGCCGGTCACGCCGAACAGGGTCATGTTGCCGCTGACGTTGGCCACCGCATTGCCGACGGTGGCGCCGCCATAGACGAGGAGCGTGGAAGCCGCGTTGCCGGCCACGGAGCCGGTCACGTTCAACGCCCCCGCGCTTACCGTGATGTTCCCGGTGCTGGTGTTCGTGCCGCTCAGGGTGAGGGTGCCGTTACCCACCTTCGTCAGCGCGAGGCCAAACGGACCACCGTCCTGCAGCGTGCCGCTGAAGGTCGTGCTCGTGTTGTCGCCACCCACGGTGAGAGCGCGAGCCGCGGTCGCGGCGGTGCCGTTTTCCACGGTGCCCGCGCCAGCCAGGGAGCCGATCGTCGCAGCGAAGTTGTTCAGACGCAGCGTGCCGCCCGAGTTGATGATGTGCGCCGAGGACGCGCCGAGTCCGTTCGTGGCGCCGGCTTGCAGAATGCCGCCGCTCACCGTGGTCGAACCCGTGTAGGCGTTCGTGCCGCTCAGCGTCAGGACGCCGGACCCAGTCTTGGCGAGGTTCGCCGTGCCGCTGACGCCGCCGCTGACCGAGAGAGAGGAAACGCCAGTGCCATCGACGTTCCAGCTCTGGTTCGCGCCTAGGACGACGGGCGCGGCAATACTCGCCGTGCCCGCGTTGGCCGCAACATCGATACCGTCGGTCGAGACGGCCGGAGCAATCGTGAGACTGCTGGTCGAAGGTGTGCCGGCGGCAATGGTGACGGAAGCGACGCCGCTCGGGGAAGCCGCGAACTTCAGGTCGTTGACGGTGAAGTTGGTATCGAGCGTGGTGCTGATGGCCGGGCTGGAAGCGTTCTGCGCGCTGAAGATGAGGGTGCTGGCGGCACCGGGGGTGCCGTGGGCGTTCGTCGTCCCGGCGAGATCCGTGGTGAAGTTGGTGTCCAGGCCGACATTGCTAAACCAGCTACTGCCCAAGGAGCCCTGCCAGTAGAAATTCCCCGTCGAAGCCGCGGTGGAGAGGCGCACCAACGTATCGCTCGTCGTGAGTCCGAAGGTCACGCCAGTCAGCGATCCGGAGAGGCTGCCGAGCAAATAGGTTGAGCCGCTCAGACCGCTGGCCGCGGTGAGCAGGTCATACGTGCCGGCGCCGAAGCCGGACACGCCCGCGAGGTTGAGCACCACGAGATTCGCCGCGGTGGCGGCGCCGGTGGTGTTGATGCTGTCGTAGGCGCTGGTGGAGCCCAGTTCGAGCCCGAGGACCGTCGCGCCGCTGCCCGCGCCGAGGTTCAAGGTGCCCGCGCCCAGGTTGATCGCCTGGCCCGCGTTGTTGAAGAAGTTCAGCGTGCCGCCCGCTGCCACCGTGATGGCGGAAGTGGTGAGAGCCGCGCTCGGCGAACCCGTGATATTCAAGATGCCAGCATTGACCGTGGTCGCGCCGGTGTAGGAGAGAGTCGCGCCCGAAAGGGTGAGGGTGCCAACGCCGGATTTCACAAGGCCGAGGTTGTTCTCATTGGCGCCCGCACCGCCGAGGCTGCCGGCGTAAGTGGTCGCGCTGGTCTGGTTCACCGTGAGCGTGGAGACGGCAGCGTCGCCGCCGACGAGGGCGTTGGCCGTGCCGGTGCCCGAGCTGGAGAGTTCCGTAACCGTCTGGTCCGACGCGCCACCGGCGTTGCCGAGCTGCACAACACCGGAATTGGTGTCACTGCCGAGCACGAGCCCGCCGGTGGACGAGATGCGGTTGCTGGCGCCGCCGTTGAGGATGAGCTTGCCGTTGCCCACGGCAGTCCCGCCCGTGTAGGTGGACGAGGATTGCAGGGTGAGGGTGCCAGAGCCGGTCTTGGTGAAGCCGCCCGCGCCGCCGCCGCCGATGCTGTTGGCGAGGGTGAAGTCGCTCGCGCCGGTATCGAGGGTGGCGCCCCCGAGCAGGAAGGTGGTGGAACGCGTGCTGACGTCGTCAGCAAAGCCAGTCCCGAGGCGGAGGGTGCCGCCAGCGAAGACCAGGCCGCCGGTGCTGCCGCCGATGTTGTCGAGGTCGGCGATTTCGAGCGTGCCTTCGTTGATCGTCGTCTTCTTCGTGCCGCCGCCCGCGGTGTTGAGGCCCGAGAGAATCAACGTGCCCCGGCCAGCCTTGGTGATATCCGCCGTCGAAACGAGGTTCGAGGCGATCGTGACCGAGAGTTGCGGGCCGGACGCCACAGCCGAGGGATTCACGACGTGGATGACGTATTCGTCGGTAATGCCGGCGCCGCCCATCGAGATACCGCCATCGAAGCCACCCAGCACGAGGCTGTGGGTGCTCGACGCTGCCGCCGCCGGGTTGGCCGTGAAGAGCAGGGCGCCGCTGCCCACCGCGAGAGATTGCCCCGCGCCGGTGCCGGTCACGTTCACGGCGGAGGTAGCCCCCGTGTTGGCGTTGTGGAGCACGAGCGCATTGATCGTCGTGCCGGCGAGGCCGGTCAGATCCGTCGTCAGGCTTTCGCGAATGTTATCGGTCGCGCCTGCGCGGGTGGCGAAGGTGTTGTATTCGGTTGTGAAATCGAGCGCGCGGAACCCTGCAGCCGACACGTAAGTGACGAGCGAGTTGCCCATGTTCGTATCGGCGAGCGTGGTCGTGGTCGTCTCACCGATGGCCCACGGCACGATGTCGATCGTCTTGGTGCCAGCGGCGCCATCGCCACCGACGAGGTTGGCGTTGTCCACGGTGCCGATGAAGGCCGTCTGGTTGCCGGCGGTTCCGATACGGAACTGGTTGCGATCACCGGACGTCGCGCCCATGGCCCGTCCGCGCGCAGCTACGGTGGCGTTGTTATTGCGCACGAAGTTGTCAGCGATGATGCTGGCCACGCCGGTGGAGCCGCTAGCGTCGCCGCGCAGATAGTTGGCGCCGGAATTGAAAACCAGATTTCCGATCGTCTCGTTGGTGGTCGCCGCCTGATCGGTGCGAATCGCCAAACCGCTGATTTTCGTTTCGCCGTTCCATGAACCATTCGCGGAGTTGAGAATGATCGGCGTCGTATCGAGGATGCGCGTGCCCGAGCGGGTTGTCCCGTTGTTGCTGATCAGGAAGCTGCCGCCTTTGTTCACGGTGATGGAACTGGCGTTCAGCGTCGCCGCGGTCTCCAGATACAACAGACCGCCATTGATCGTCACGGTGCCGGTAAATCCAGCCCCCGACACGCCCGTCAATTGAAGGTTGCCCAAGCCAGAGGTGCCGTTCCGGACGATGGCGCCACTGCCGGTGAAGACGCCGGCATAAGTGGAGTTGACCGATTGGTTGATCGTCAAAGTGTTGGATCCCACATCCACCGTGCCGAGGACCGAGGTGACGTTGCCACCTGCCAGACCGCCGATGGTTTCGTTGCCGGTGAGTTGCAGCGTGCTGGCTCGATCCAAGGCCAGGGAAACAAAGGAAGCGTCGCCGATGGCATTCCCGCCGGACGCCACGAGGGTCCCCGCCTGGATGTCGGTCGGCCCGGTGTAGTTGTTGGTCCCACTCAGCGTCAGCGTCCCGTTGCCTGCTTTGGTTACGCCCGCGCCGCCCACGATTGCGGAGGACACCGAGAGGCTTTGGGCGGTGCTATCCTGGATGAAGATCAGTTCACCGATGCCCGAAGTCAGCGTGCCTCCACTAATGGAGTGAGCCCCCGTGGCGGCGTTGCTGGTCATGAGGATGCCACCGCTGCTGAGGTTCAACGTGTTACCAGCCGGCACCGTGATCGACGAAGCCGCGTTGGCATTGAAGCGGATACTGCCAATACTGGTGGAGGACCGACTGCCGCTGAACCCGGCGGAATCGGTCACATGCTGGCCGAAGGCCCACAGCGCCACGTTATCCTGGGCGGTGCTGGACACCGCGACGATGTTATTCGCGCCGTCGTTGGCCGCGAAATTGACGACCCCGGCCGTGTCCCGCACCGTGGCCCAACCACCGAGAATGCCGTTCGTATTCTGCCGGGTGGTGGTGATGGCGCCGCTCAGCGGCAGTTCGAAACGGACCGTGCCGTCATTCGAGAGAGCGGCCCGGGTGATGTTGCCGAAGTTCAACGTCGCGGATTGGCCCGTGCCGTTGTTGACGTCGATCAGCGAGGAACCGGCGCTCAGGGTGAGACCACCCACGTTTTCGATGGTCGCCGCGCTGTTGCTGCCGTTGAAGACGACGGTGCCACCCGCCATCGTCAGTGCTCCGGCGCCGGTGTTGCTCACCTTCTCCGTGTTGGTCGTGGTGTAATCGTAGATGAGCGTGCCTTCCGAGACGGTCGCCACTCCGGTGTAGCCCGTGTTCGTCCCGGAAACGGTCGCCGTTTCCGCCGTCGTTTTCGTGACGGTCCCAGCGCCGGTCATGTTGGCGGAGAAAACGCCGTTACGGAGCCCGAAGTTGCCGCCGATGGAACCGCCACCCACGGAGTCGATCACGCTGCCGGTAAAGCCGACGTTGCCGACAAAAATGTCGGTCGGGGCCGAACCCGTCGTGCCGGCGATATCGAGGATACTTCCCGAAGCCGTGTCCACCGAGACGTTAAGATCGTCCATGCCACTGGTCAGGGCACCATTGATACCCAGTTTCACTGTGGAACCACGAATGAAAAGATCGTCACCGGTGAAGGCCGCCGCAGCGTTGATGTTGACCACCGTGGTCGCACCGGTCACCACGAAGTCGTCGGTCACCGTCTGGGCGGAGTTGACGTTCAACGTTCCCGCGTTGACCAAAATATCGTCCGCGATCACGTTATTTGCACTTAATGTCCAAGTGCCCGTGCCGTTCTTTGTAATGTCAGCAGTCGTGCTGCCCGCGTGAGTGAGCACGCCAGCGAGAATACCGGTGCCAGCACCGTCCAATGTCAGCCCAAAGGTCGCAGCGGTAATCGCTCCTTGATAGGTAATGGTGGCGCCACCAACGCCGGAGGCTAGCAAGGTCGATCCAGCCGTCAGCGTCATCGCGCGGTTGGTGGACTGATTGGTGCTGCCAACAAATGACAGCGTAGCGCCAAGACTTATTCCATCGGTGCCCTGACCGAGGCTGCTGGCTGCGCCACCGTTGTTGCTCACGGTGGTGAATTGCAGCGTGCCGGCCGATACCGTTACCGGGCCGGTGAAGGTGCTGGCGCCCGTGAGACTGAGCGTGCCCGCGCCCGCTTTCGTGAGGCCGACCGCCGTCGCGCCATTCGAGATCGAGCCGCCCAGCGTGAGCGTGCTCGCGTTGGCCGTGATCGTGCGAGCGGTCCCAGCGGCATTGCCGAGGCTCACCGCACCGGTGCCCAGATCCAAGGCGTTCGAACCGGTAAAGGCGAAGTCGCCGTTGATCGTGATGGGATTGGCGTTGCTGTTAACGATGGCCGCTCCGCTGGAGTTGTTGATCGTGCCCGCAGTGATCGTGAAGGGCCCGCCATTGCCGAGCGCCGTCGCGTGATTGATGTTCAAGGTGCCCTGGGTGAGGGTCACTCCGCCCGCGGAGTTATTGGCGCCGGAGATCGTCAGCGCCGAGGTCGCGCTGTTCTGCGTCACCCCCGTTACATTGCTGCCGATCCCGCCACTGATCACTGCCGCACCAGTTCCCGCGCCGCTGTTGGTGATCGTGCCGGAGATGTCGATCGGGTTCACCGAAAAGGTCATCGCCCCGGTGCCCGTGCTCACGTTGCTGATGGTCAGGTTGCCCGTGCCGGTGATACCGCCCTGGATCGTCAGCGTTCCGGTCGTCACCCCGGTGGTCATGTTGCCCACCGTGAGATTGTTACCCAGGCTGATCGGGCTGGTCACTACCGCAGCCCCGGTCGTCGTGCTGCCCGAAATGGTCAGCGTGCCCGTGGTGCCCGAGGACACCGTGATCGGAATCGCGTCGTAAGTGGCCGTCGATTGGAAGGCCAGCGTCGCGGCATTGGTGCCCGAAGTATCGCCCAGCGTGATGTTGTTCCCGCTGCCGCCGACTGAAGCACCGGACGTGGCGAGCCGCAGCGTGCCAGCCTTGACGTTGTAACCCGAGGTCACCGTATTGGCGCCGGAGAGGATCAAGATCGAAGTGGGGCTGTTCTGGACGACACCCGTGACGTTGGTTCCGATGATTCCGCTGATCGTGGAATCGCCCGTGCCGGTGCCCGAGTTGGTGATCGTGCCCACCGGGTTCACACTACCGCTGACCGTAACGCCCGCAGCCTGCGCGCTGTTGTTGTTCAAGGTCAGGTTACCCGTGCCGTTGACTCCACCGGAGACGGTCAGGACCTTCGTGCCTGCCACATTCGTGAAGGTGGTGCCGCCGCTGTTCACCGTCAGGGGATTAGTGCTGATGGTGAGGGCGGAAGTCGTGCTGTTCAAAGTGACTCCCGTCACGTTGCTGCCGACGCCGCCACTGATGGTGACCGTGCCGGTGCTCGTGCCGACGTTGGTGATCGTGCCGGAAATATTGATTGGATTGACGCTGAACGTCGCGGTGCCGCTGAGCGACTGGTTATTGATGACCAGGCTGTTGGCGCCGGTGACCCCGCCGCTGAACGTTTCACTCACCGCCGCCGCATTCACCGGGGTGCCAATCGTCAGCGTGCCCGTGCCGCCCGTCGCAAGCACGATGGGGTTCGTAAAGGTCAACCCAGTGGTATTCACCTGCAGAGTTGCGGAGTTACTTCCACTCGTATCGCCCAGCGTGATCGGGCCCGCGCCGAACACCGTCGCGCTCGTCGAACCTACCACCGTGCCGCCCTTGATGGTCAATCCCCCATTGAACGTATTCACACCGGAGAGATTCAACGTGCCTGCACCGGTTTTGGTGAGCGCAAAACCGTTGCCGGAAATCACATTCGCCACCGTGAGCGAGGAGCCATTCGCGCCACCGCCGTCCACGTTCCAGGTCTGGGCCGCGCCGAGGATCACGGCCGGATTGATGGTGACCGCCCCGGCGTTGTTGCCCACGTCGATTCCCGAACCCTTGACGGTCAGGTTGCTGGTGGCGGGAGTGCCGGCGTTGATGGTCCACGAGGTCACGCCCGTGGGGTTTGAAGTGAACTGAAGACCCGCGACGGTGAAATTAGCATCGAGCGTGGTCGTAATCGCCGGACCGCCGGTCAGGGCAGTGGTGCCGAAGATTACCGTGGTGCCCGGGCCCGGCGTAAACGTGCCATCCGTCGCGCCCGCCAGATCGGTGGTAAAATTGGTCGCCCCGGATACGTTGTGCGCCCAACTCCCGTCGGCCTGCGTGTTGTTCCAGTAAAGGTTACCCACGATCGCCGAGCCGCTGGTGTATTTCACCACCGTGTCGCTAACCGTGAGGAAACCACTCGAGAAACCGCCGGGCTGGCTGCCCAGCACATAGCTCGCCGCGCTCAAACCACTGGGCGCGCTCAGCAGGATATAATCGGTGACGTTATCCAGACCCGAGATTCCGCTCAGGTTCAGTTGAATGGTGTTGGTCACCGCCGCCGGATTGCTCACCGTCAGCGTATCGGTCAAGGCGCCCACTTCGAGACTCAGCGTCGCCATACCTGTGCCTGCACCGAGGTTCAGCGTGGACAGGTTAAGCATCGGCGTGCCGCTGCCATCCAGCAGACTCAGGAACGATCCCGCCCCGACGGTCACGCTGGTGATCGCCGCGGAGTTGGTCAGGCCGCCCGTGAGGTTGAGGTTGCTGCCGGTGCCCGTCGCGCTCAACGCAGTGGTCCCCGTCAGAGCCGACGCGATGGTGAAGATACCGCCGGTCACCGTGGTAGCGCCCTGATAGCTCAGGGTATTGCCCGCGGCGATGGTCAGGTTCGTCGTGCCCACCTTGGTGATGGAGAGTGCCCCCGCTCCGCTATCGGTAATCGTGTAGGTGCCGCCACCGCCGCCAAACGCCACGGTGTTATCGTTCGCACCGAAGATCAGGCTCGCATTCCCCGCCGCGGTGTTATCGATGACAATATTGCCCGCGCTGTTCGCCGTGAAGGCATTCACCGTCTCGGTATGGCCGGCCAGATCGAGGGTCGCCGTCACCCCAATCGCCGGATTGATGATCAGGTTACCTTTTCCGGCACCATCCGGGATCACTTCGTTATTCCCGATTTTCAGCGTGCCCGCGGAAACTGTGACGTTACCAGCGTTGAAATTATTGCCGGACCCACCAAGGGTCAGGCTACCCGTGCCGGTATAGGTGAGACCGACGTTGAAGGCAGTGGAGGTGGTCAGATTACCGTTGAACCGGGTGTCACCAGTGCCGCTGATGGTCCAGGTCCGGCCTGCAGTGATCGAGTTGAACGTGATATCCTGGAGGCTCAGGAACTTGCCGTTACCAATTGCATTCGTCATCCCCGGGCTGTTGGCGCTAGCCTGGTTCACAAACGTGCTGGTGAAGGTTAGGCTGTTATCGCCAACGAACGCCACGGTCGTGTTGTTGGATTGCTGGACCGGATTGCTAATCGTGCGGTCACCGCCATAAGCAAACACCGAGCCGCTGGACAATTGCAGCGTGCTGGTCCCCAACGCCGTATCGGCTCCGATGCCCAGCGCTCCCGCGCTGACGGACGTCGCGCCGGAATAGCTGTTGCCCGGGTTGGTCAGAATCCAAGTCGCGCCGCCGTCCACCGTGACCGCAAGGTTGCCAGTGTTATTCGCCAGCGCGCTCGTGATCATGTTCCCCGCCGTATTGGAGCCACGCAGCGTCAGGGTCTTGGCGCCCGTCGTCATGTCGTTGAGAACATTGGTCAGCACCAGCGCTCCGCTTCCCTGCGCATAAATCGTGTTGGTCGCCGTGGTCGTGTTCAGGCGGATCATGCGATCACTGGTCTCCCCGACGCCGACATACACGAGACTGGCGCCCGTGGTAGTGCCGTTGCCGAGGGTAATTGCCTGGGAGGTGCTGTTCGCTCCCGTATTGATACCGACACTGGTGCCAGCGGCGGCGTCCGCACTGTTACCGAGCGATGTGACAACCAACTGCCCGGCCGTCACCGCCGTGGTGCCATTGTAGGTGTTCGCACCGAAGAGTTGCAGCACCCCCGTTCCGGATTTGCTAATACTGCCCGTTCCCACGCTGTTACTCAGCACGCCAGTCATCGTGGCAAAATCGCCGAACGTGGTTGAATTGTCATCCACCTGAATCGTCCGCGTGCCCCCATTGAGGTCAATGTCGTTGCGGAACTCGACCTCGGAAAGAGCCGTGGTGGAGTTGAAGATCAAATTGCTGCCACTCGGGACAAATCCGGCCGTTCCACCCGTTCCCGCCCAAGTCAGCGCAGTGGGCGAACCGATGCCGCCGAGGGCGACGACTAATTTCGCTTCCGAAGCAGCGAAGCCACCACCTGTGGACCAGAACGCATTGTTAGCGTTACCCGTCGGCGCCGCCGTCGCAACCGGGCGAACGAAGGTGCCGCTGCTTTCCAGCACACCGCCACCGAAGATGATTGGGCTATTGGCAGGCAAGGTGGTCCCTCCGAGGTCATTGAGCGCACCCGCAGTGATGGTCGTCGTGCCCGTGTAGTTGTTGGAGGTGTTACCAAGGATCCACAAACCCGCACCGACCTTGCTCACATTGGTCTGAGCGTTACCGGCGTTGGTATTATTGATGATCTGGAGATTGATCCGGTTGTCGCCCGTGGACGCACCACCAAGGGTCAGCGTCTGCGAAGCCGTGGTGCCCGCGGCGAAAACGATCGGGTTGGTCTTGTTGAAGATCAGTGTCGAGTTGTTGCCCGAGGCATTGGCGATCTGCCCACCCGTGCCACCACCGAACGTAAAGAGACGGTCGATGCTCACCGAGGTGGTGCCGGTGTAGCTAATACCGCCGGTGGTCGCACCAAAGACGAGGCTAGCCGCGTTGTTGGCATCAATGGTCGCCTGATCGCCGCCGCTGTTGTTGCCTTTGCCGATGCCACTGGCAGTGCCGATGTTCGCAAGGTTCGGAACCGAGACGAGTCCCGTCGTGCCGGCGATCGTCGTAACACCGGTGTAAGTGCTCAGCCCGCTCCAAGTCGGCGCACCCGTCGTGCCCGCCTTGGTCACATTGAGGACGCCAGTGCCATCCTCAAAGGTGCCCGCCCACGTGCCTGCGCTGCCAATGGTCAGCGTGGCCGCTGCCGCATTCACGTTGGTCACCTTGCCGCCACCGTCCAGGGAGTTGATGGTGGCGTTAGCCGTAGTGACGCCGTTGAGTTCCAAGGATGCCCCCTGCCGAATGACCACGCTGGCGTTCGTGGCGGAAAGCCTCCCCGCCGTTCCCGCGATCTGCACCGAGCCTTCATTGATCGTGGTGGTGCCACCCTGGGCGTTGGTGCCCCAGAACACCAGCTTACCCGCGCCGTTCTTCGTCAGACCGGCGGTCGTGGCGCTGGCGATATTCACGGGAGCGGCCGCCGACCCGATGTTGAGCACATCGCTCGCCCCGTCCACCCGAATGCCGATATTCACCCCCCCAGCACTGCCGGTGATGGTTCTGGCCGACGTGCTGTTGCTGAGGATGCTCCCCGTGCCGCCGGTCTGGAGAATCGCACCCAGGCTAACCGTCAGGTTCCCGGACAGCGTCAGCGTTTGATTCGTCATCTTCAGCGACGAAACCGTCGCCGCGCCGTTGGTGAAACTGCCCGTCAGGAGGTTATGCACCGAGGCGATCAGCGCCGTAGAGGCGTTTTGGAAATTGCCGGAGCCAGTCGCATAACTTGGTGCCACCACCTGCGCCGAACCGTTGATCGTCGCAAAGTCAGCACCGTTGATGTAAAGATGGCCTTGGAAGTTAGCCGTGCCGGGCAGGGTCGTCGCGGTGGTCGCCACCTGACCGGTCAATGTGACAATTCCCCCACCTGCGTTCGTCGTGTTGAAATTCACGCTCGAGGCCGCCGTGGTCGCGCCCAATGAACCGAAAGTCAGGTTCGATGCAGCCCCTGCCCCACCGGTGGTCAAAGTCACCGTTCCCGCACCCGCGGTCGGCGTCAGCGCCCCCAGATTTTCCGTCGTCGCCGAACCCGACACCCCCGTCAACTGCAGGGTTCCACCCGCGAAGCCGGTCGTAGCGTTTGCATCGAACGTGAGCGCCGAAGTATCCGCGATAATCGTGGAGGCAGCCGCATTGGCTTTCAGCTTCAAGGTGCCGCCCGTAATGGTGGTCGCGCCTGTGTAACTATTCGTGCCGGCCAGCACCCAGACACCCGCGTCCGTCTTGGTGAGGTTCACCGTTCCGCCTGCGGCGTTGTTAGGGATGGCACCGTTGATGATGTTATCCGCCGTATTCGTGCCTCCCAGAGTGAGGGTTTTTGCCTGGGACGAAGTGCCACCGGACGCCGTGAAGGCGGCGTTCAGAATCACCGGATTCGTGCCGGTCTGACTCGCGTTGATTGTGGCCCCGCCGGTCGAGCCGTTCAGGTTAATCACCTTGCTGGTCGTCAACCCCGCCGCCGAGGGAGTCGTGGGGCTGCCAATGGTCAGGATGCCCGCCGTCGTTCCCGAGCCGATGTTGATCGCCGCGGTATTGTTGTTCAGCGAGCGGAAGTCCGTGACGATCAGTGCACCGCCACTGGTCGTGGTCGCCCCCGTAAAGGTTCCCGCCGTGCCCCGCAGGGTGACGGTGCCCGTGCCGCTCTTGACGAAGGTGTGCAAGGCGCCCGTCGCCGTGACTTCACCGGTCAGCACGCTGTTACCGCTGCCCCCGATGGTCAGGATATTGGCAGTGGATCCGGTATCACCCCAAAGGGTGCCGCCATAGGTCACCACACCATTGCCATTGTTAGTGAATGTTATGTCACCGTTCTGGTTGCCCTGGGCAGTCGCCGCGGTAAAGGTGATGCCGTAACCGTTGCGAGTGTTGATCGTCAGCGTTTCATCGATGTCGTAGTCGAGGTTCGCGAACGTGACTGTCTGGTTCAACACGGTCGAGCCACCGATGGCGTGGTCCATGACCAGATCGAGCGTGCCGCCGTTGTTCACATTGACCCGGTGAGTATTCAGGTTCGGAGTGTCCATGCGCACCTCGAAAATGCCGCCGTTCAGGTCGATGGCATTGGCCGCCGCGCTCGTGCCGAGCACATCGCCGTTAGCGATCCGAATCGATCCCGCCGAAACCTGCACGGTCCCAGCGTAACCACTCGCACTCGATGGCGTCAGGAACAACGTGCCGCCGCCAGTCTTCGAAATCGAACCGGTGCCGGAAAGGATACCAGTGATGGCGTAGCTGCCGACCCCGGCGTCGTTTACCACACCAAAAGTCATGAACGTCGTGCCCGCCGTCCCGCCCAGCGTCACATCTCCCATGGTCAGGCGACCGCCGGCCGACGACACCCCCGTGTTGACCAGCGCGGCGCCATTGGAAAGGACACCGGTGATCGAGTTGTTCCCCACACTGGCCAGCGCCGAACTGCGATCCGTGATGGGCCCTAGCCCCTGAAGCTGAATGTCCCGGGTCAAGGTGAGGCCGGTGGCATAGCCGCCTTCGAGAACGAGCTGGCCACCGCCAAAACCGCGCGTGGCTGAACCGGTCACCATCACCGCCGAGGTGTCCACCCCAAGCGCGCCCTGATTGGCAATGACGAGTGAGCCATTGCTGATCGTGGTGATGCCCGTGTAAGTGCTGCCGGTGTTAACCAAGCGCAACGCTCCACCACCCGTTTTCGTCAGGCCATTCGATCCGGCGATGATCGTGTCGAGGACTGCGGTGTCGCCAAGGTTAACCTGCACGGTCGGCGTCGTCCCTGCGAGGGTCAGGGTATTGCCAGCCCCAGTGAGAGTGTAGCCGCCTGCCTTGAAATTCAGCCCCCCGGCCGTGATGGGCGCGCCGAGGGTGACCGTTCCCCCGGTGCCTTGGAACTGCGCGATGTCGTTGTTCGCGTTGTTCCATGCCACGTCTGGAGTGACGCTGTCGTCGTTCCAGAACAGACTGCTCGTGCCCCAGGTATCGCTACCTCCGCTGTTCGACTGGTCCCCGGCGGGATCCCAGATCAGCGTTGCGGCCTTGACTGCTTGCGGGAGGCAGAACGCAAAGGCCGAAGTCAGAATGAACCGGGCGACGGAGCGACTGCGACGGGCCAGCGTTTTGCGATGCGTGCACGCACGAAACGAACGAGGAGTTCTCATGGGTCAGGAGTGGTGAAGAGGGAGAAGGAGGAGAACGCGGCACTCGCCGCCGCGTCGGGGACAACCCTTGCCATTTGAGAGGCCGATGCAAGTCATTAAATGACAAAAATGTAAAGAAAGTCAGGCCACGTTTTCCCTTTCATTTTCAGCATGGGAAAACACCCCTATCACGCGAAGAGAGAAGATGTTCCGCGGACGATCGGGTGCAAGAGGCGGGCATTCCGAGAGGGCTCCTCCGCTACCCACAAAATCTCCTCCGGCGACCGGGCGACTTCGTGCGTATCAATCGCATGCGAGCCTCATCCCCCGCCGCCGTTTCGCTGCAAGAAACGGCTCGCGACGACGGGCGCGAACGCGTGGTTCAGCGCTATCTCCCCTGGCTGGTGTCAATCACGCTGCAGCAGCGGGTCGTGGACGGGGCTGCCGGCCACAAAGAGTGAGACGGTCGGGTATTGCGGGTAGGCTTGGAACGCGAAGTCGGTCAATTCAGCCTGGGTATCGCCGTCGAAGAATTTGACCTGCGTATGGTTCTTCAGGCCGCTGCCGGCGATGATATCCGCGATGCCATCGCCGTTCACATCGGCAGTCGCGACGCGCACGCCATTGCGATAGGCCGCACCGAAAGGCGTGATCGCCGGAGCGATCGAGTGGCCATCGATCCCACTGAAGGTTTCGATCAGGGTCCGGCCCGTGTTGCGACCGGTGACGATGTCATCCTTGCCGTCGCCATCGAGATCTGCCACCGCGACAGAGACGCCGCCCCTGTAACGGGAACCTCCCACGAGGAAACGGAAGCTCTCGACCAGCGAAGTCGGCCCGCCTTTTCCGCCACCCACCAGATCATACACTTTGACCGTCCCACCGAGGTAGCCTTTTGCGGTGACGATTTCATCGCGCCCGTCGCCATCCAAATCGCCCGCCGCCACGCGGATGCCGCCGATGAAGGAGGAGCCAAAGGGCCGCGTCTGCGCGAGCAGGCTGCCGTCGCGACCGTCGAAGACTTTTACCAGACCGCGCCCGCCCAGCGCAGATCCGGCGATGATGTCCACCTGGCCGTCGCCATTGACATCGCCTGCCGCGACGAACGCACCTTTCTCGGTGCGGCCATTGAAGGCATTGATCTGGGACAGGGCGCCGTCGAAGCGCTCACCCGTCAGGCCATCGAACACCCGGATAGAACCGGTGCTCGTGCGTTTGGCGGTGATGATGTCGTCAAATCCGTCGCCATTCATATCCGCGATGGCGAGCCGCACGCTGTCGCGATACGGGGTTTCGTAAGCCGTGATGCTCGGCAATTCCGTGCCAGTGGCGATGTCGAACACGCGCACATTTGCCGGGGAGCCCCTCTTCGGCAGCGGGATGCCCGGCGCCACCGCGTAGATGCCTTTGTAAACAGCCTTGGAGAGTGAGGCGCTGTTGTCCTCGCTGTCCTGATCCGCGCCGTTGGTGCCGTCGTCGGCAATGCTGGCGGTGTTGTTGATCGTATCGGGCCCGGAGGAATTCACGGTGACGGCGAAGGTCTTCGTGCCGGAACTGCCTGCATCGACATTGCCGAGCACGAGGATGTAATCGCCGGAACTGTCTTCGGCGAGCGTCCAACCCTCGGAACTCGCGCCTGGATTGAACGTCGTGCCGGCAGGAAGCGTCTCGCGCAACACGACGCCGGTCGCGTTCTGATTGCCCGCGTTGCTGTAATTCAGCGTGTAGCCGAGCGTGTAGCCGCGCGGCACACTCACCAGAGGATTCGTCTTGGTGATCGTAAGGTCTGGAGCCGCATCGAGGGTGTCGGTGTCGGTCGAAGTATTGTCCGACAAATCCGTATCCGGTCCCTGGCTGCCATCGTAGGCGATGCTCACCGAGTTCGCGATCTGGTCCAGCCCAGTCGGGGCCGACGAAACGACGCCGACGACAAAGACGGCGGTGCCGGTGCCGCCTTCGCCCGCGTTGGTGCCCGCGATAGTGCCGATGTTGAGCGTGTATTGATTCGTCGAGCCGACCTGCGTCCAACCTGCCGTGCTGGCAGCCGCGTTGAAGGTGGTGCCGGCCGGCAGCGTTTCCGTGAGCACGACACCGGTCGCATTCTGATAACCGGCGTTCGCGTAATCGATGGTGTAAGTGAGCGTCGAGCCCGGAGTCGTCGTGACTATGCCGTCGCTCTTGCTCACCGAGAGATTCACGCCACCGATGAGCGTCGGAGCGGTGCCGGTGTTGTTCGCCGGGTTGTTGTCCGTGGTGCCGGTCGTCGCGACCGCCGAGTTGCTGATGCTCGTGCCAGCAGCGATCGAACCGCTGTTCACCACGATGGTGAAGTCGGCACCTGTCTCGCCGCTCGCGACCGCGCCTTTCACGAAAACGATGGTGCCGTTCGCGCCGACTTCCGTTCCGTCCACCCGGGTCCAACCGGACGGCGTCGTCACCGATACAAGGCTCGTGCCCGCGGGCAGCACATCGCTGAGGTTCACCGACTGCGCGTCGCTCGGGCCGTTGTTATCGAGGTGGATGGTGTAAGTGATGTCGCCACTCGGCGCGACCGCCGTCGGCGCGGACTTCGTCACGGCGAGGTCGGCCTGGGTTGAGATGAACGTCGTCGCCGTGCTTGCGTTGTTGCCTTCACTCGGGTCGAGCGTCGCCGTGGAAGCGGTCGCCGTGTTGCTCAGGATCGTTCCACTCACGACGTTCGAGTTCACGTGGCCGGCGAAGGTAAACGTCGCCGAAGCGCCCGCTGCGAGGGTCGCGGTGGAAGCGGAGATGGTGCCGTTCGCGCCGACTGCGGGCGTGGTCGCGCTCCAACCATCCGGCGCATTCAGCGACACGAAAGTCATCCCGGCCGGCAGGATGTCGTTCAGCGACACGGTCTGTGCATCGCTCGGGCCGCTATTCGTCACGGTGATGGTGTAGTTCACGCCCGTGCCAGCCACCGCGCCTTCGGTGCCCGACTTCGTCACCACGAGATCTGCCTGCGGTTGCAGGGTGTCCGTATCGGTCGCGCTGTTGTTGCCCGGGGTCGGGTCCTGCACATTGGCCGGGGCCGCCACCGTGGCCGTGTTGAACAAGATGCCGGTTGCCGACGAGTCAATGGTCCCCGTCACCGTAAACGTCACCGACCCACCACTCGGCAGGTTCACGAGTTCGTTGATATTCCCGCTGCCACTCGCCGCCACGGTGCCCCCACCTGCGCCCACCGCCGTCCACGTCACGCCATTCAGGATGGCAAGGAACGTATCGCTCACCGTCGCGCCGATGACATCGCTCGGGCCGGAATTGCTTGCGGTGATCGTGTAAGTAACCTGCGTGCCCGGCGTCGCGATCGTGATGCCGTCGGTCTTGGTGATCGAGAGGTCCGATTGCAAGCCTACCAGCGTCTGCGCCGTCGCGGAATTGTTCCCCGGGGTCGCATCCGTGGTGTCGCTGGAAATAGTCGAGGTATTTCCGATCTGCGCGCCGTCCGGCGTGTTCGAGGCGATGTGCACCTTCAACTCGAAGGTCGCAGTCGCTCCCGCTGCGAGCGTCGCGATAGTTGCGCCCGCCGCCTGTCCCAGGCCCGGTGTCGGCACATTGAAGGCCGGTCCGCTTGTTTGCATCCACGAAACGAACGCACCCGGATAGGGATCGCTCAGCGCCACGTTCTGCGCGTCGCTCGGGCCGCTGTTCGTGACGGTGATCGTGTAAGTCAGATCCGTGCCCGCAAACACCGGGTCGGGCGAATCCGTGATCGTGACCGCGAGATCTGCGGCGGCATTTACCGTTGTCGTGGCCGTGGCCGAATCGTTCGCGCTGTTCGTGTCCGTGCCGGTGCTCGACGCACTCGCCGTGTTCGAGATCACCGTGCCCTGGGTCACGCTGGGATCGACCTTCGCCACGATGACAAAGGTCCCGGATTCTCCGGTCGCCACGCTACTCTTGCTAAAGCTCACCGTGCCGGTGCCGCCGAACACGGGCGAGAACGGCGACCAGCCAGCCGGAAAGCTCGCCGACACAAAGGTCAGCCCCGCCGGCAGGATGTCGCTGACCACCACGTTCCCCGCGTTGCTCGGCCCGCTCTTCGTGAAGTCGATCGTGTAGATCACGTTCTGCCCTGCGATGACCGGATCAGGTGAATCCGTCTTCGTAATCCCGAAATCGAACTGCGGCGTGAGAATATCCGTATCAGTCGCGCTATTATTTGCGCTCTGCGTATCGTTGAAGCCGCCGGGCGCCGTGATGGTCGCTGTATTGCTCAGCGTGCCGGTCACAGCCGAATTGACGAGGCCGCTGATCGTGTAGGTCAGCGTGCTGTCGATGGGCAGGTTTACCGTGTCGGTGAAGTTGTTTCCGATCGGACCCGCAGTGAGCGGAGAAACCGCGCCGTTCGTGCCGACCACACTCACAAGCGTCAGGTTTGACAGCGAAGCGGGGAAAACGTCACCGACCGTCGCGCCATTGGCCGCCACGAGGCTGTATTGGCTGTTCCGCACCACGATGGTGTAAGTCACCGTCGAACCGGGCACGGCACTCTCGCTGTTGTCGGTCTTGGTGATGCTGAGGTCATCCGAGACGATCTGCGTCGTATCGGTCGCGGAATTGTTGCCCGGCGTCGGATCGGTCACGCCACCCGGCGCGCTCACCGTCGCCGTGTTGCTCAAGGTTCCCGTAGCGCCAAGCGGCACCGTGCCCGTAACGGTGTAAGTGATCGACCCGCCCGAGGGAATTGATCCCTCGCTGTCGTTGATGTTGCCCGAGCCCGACAGCGAATAACCGGTCACTCCACCCGCACCGACTGCGGTCCAGGTTACGTTCGTGAAGTTCACCGGGAAGGTGTCCTGAATCAGCGCGCCGACCACATTGCTCGGCCCACTGTTCGACACCACGATGGTGTAAGTGTTCGTGCCCGGCTGCACCTCGGTCTTGCCGTCGGTTTTGGTGATCGAAAGATCGGCCTGCGGCGTCAGCGTGTCCGTATCGGTCGCGCTGTTATTCCCCGGCGTCGGATCGGTCACGCCACCCGGCGCGGCCACGGTCGCGGTATTGCTGAGCGTGCCCGTCGCGCTGGGGTTGACCGTTCCCGTCACCGTGTAAGTCACCGAACCACCGGCCGGCAGATTCACCGTGTCGTTGATGTTCCCGCTGCCACTGGCCGTAGCAGTTCCTCCGCCCGCGCCGACCGCGGTCCACGTCACGTTGCTCAGGAAGGCCGGGAAAGTGTCCGCCACCGTCGCGCCGATCACATTGCTCAGACCGCTGTTACTGGCGGTGATGGTATACGTAACCGAGCCGCCTGGAACGGCCGTCGTGACTCCGTCGGTCTTGGTAATCGACAGGTCCGCCTGCGGCGTCAGCGTGTCCGTGTCCGTCGCGCTGTTGTTGCCCGGCGTGGGGTCGGTCACGCCTCCGGGAGCGGCCACGGTCGCGGTGTTGCTCAGCGTGCCCGTCGCGCTGGGGTTGACCGTTCCCGTCACCGTGTAAGTCACCGAACCACCGGCCGGCAGATTCACCGTGTCGTTGATGTTCCCGCTGCCACTTGCCGTGGCAGTTCCCCCACCCGCGCCGACCGCGGTCCACGTCACGTTACTCAGGAACGCCGGGAAAGTGTCCGCCACCGTCGCGCCGACGGCGTTGCTTGGTCCGCTGTTGCTTGCCGTGATGGTGTAGGTCACCGAACCGCCTGGAACGGCCGTCGTGACTCCGTCGGTCTTGGTAATCGACAGGTCCGCCTGCGGCGTCAGCGTATCGGTATCCGTCGCACTGTTATTTCCCGTATTGGTGTCGGTCGTGCCACCCGGAGCGGTCACCGTCGCGGTGTTACTCAGCGTGCCCGTCGCGCTCGAAGCAACGGTGCCAGTGACGGTATAAGTCGCCGTGCCGCCGCTCGCGAGGTTGATCGTTTCGTTCAGGTTTCCGTTGCCGCTCGTGGTTCCGCTCGAGCCGCTGCCCGCGAAAACCGCCATCCACGAGGCGCCGTTGAAAATCCCGGGGAACAGGTCCGCCACGGTTGCGCCGGTCACGAAGCTCGGACCGCTGTTCGTCACCACGATGGTGTAGGTATTCGAGGTGCCGGGCACCTTCGTGGTCACTCCGTCGGTCTTGGTGATCGAAAGATCGGCCTGCGGCGTCAACGTGTCGCTATCGGTCGCGCTATTATTTCCGGGTGTTGGGTCAGTGAACCCGCCCGGGGCCGTGATCGTCGCCGTGTTGCTCAGCGTGCCGGTCGCCGTCGAAGCCACGGTGCCGGTGACGGTGTAGGTGGCCGTGCCTCCGCTGGGAAGCGTCACCAACTGGCTGAGATTCCCACTCCCGCTCGCCGTGCCCGTCGCACCTCCGGCAAACACCGCCGACCACGAAACTCCGGTCAGCGAAGCCGGGAAGGTATCCGCCACCGTCGCACCGGTCGCCGTGCTCGGACCGTTGTTGGTCGCGGTGATCGTATAGGTAACCGTGTTCCCGGGCACGACCGAGGTCACGCCATCGGTCTTGGTAATCACGAGATCGCCCTGCGGCGTCAGCGTGTCGGTATCGGTCGCGCTGTTGTTCGCCGAGTTCGGATCGGTCACCGCCGCGGGCGCGGTTACAGTAGCAGTATTTGCCAGCGTGCCGGTAGCCGTCGGCGAAATATTGCCGGTCACCGTGTAGGTGATCGAGCCGCCGCTCGGCAGGCTGACCGTCTCGTTGATGTTGCCATTGCTGCTGGCCGTATTCCCCGACGCACCGCCGGCCGCCACGGAGGTCCACGTCACGCCACTCAGAATTCCCGCAAAGGTATCCGCCACCGTCGCACCGGTCACATCGTTCGGTCCCGCGTTGCTGACGGTAATCGTGTAAGTAACTCCCGATCCCGGCACCGCCGTCGTCACCCCGTCGGTCTTGGTGATCTGCAAGTCCGCAAGCAACGACATGAAGCCGAAGTCGAGCGTGTTGTTGGTATCGTTACCCGTGCCCGCCGTCGGCTCGGTGTTGTAAGCGAGCGTGATCGCCTGGCTCAGCGCGCCGTTGCCGGACACGATCGTGCCGTTGCTGTCGTTGTCCGTGTCCGGATCGCTGATGTCCGGATCGCCCCCAAAGGGTGAAGCCAGCGGCAGCGTCAGCAGCACTCCGCCCGTGTTGAAGTTCGATTGATCGACCCGCACGATGTAGTTCCCCGGCGCGAGCCCGGTGAACGAATAGATCCCGCCGCCCGCCGTTGTCGTGGTGAGCAGCGGCGTGGCCGGCGTATCCGGCGTGTTGTCGTTGTTCGCATCCACGAACAGGCTCAGTGCCACGCCGTTCACTCCGCTATCGCCCGCATCGAAAATGCCGTTCCGATTGGCGTCGTTGAAGATCAGGTTCCCAATCGCCAGGGAATCGAGCGTCGTCACCGCCGCAGTGCTGTTCGCGGTCTTCGCCGTGCCGTCGTTGTAGGCGAGTTGCACCTGCGTGGAAACCGACGCGGGCACGAGCTGGTTCGCAAACGTCGCGATGGTGGCGTCGAAGACGATCGTCAACGTTTTGTTCGCACCGAGCGTCGCGTTGCCCAGACTGGCCGGGGAGAAAAGGAAATCCATGCCGCCCGCCGCAAGGTGCGGCACCGCGCCGTCCGCCTGGTGCGCCGCCGCGAGCCGGCGTTCGCTCAGGTGCAGGTAGCCATACATCACGTTGTTCGCATCCGCGTCCGCGTAGCTGTCGTTCAGCCCGAGCTGATGCCCGAGTTCGTGCACGATCGTGGTGAGCGCATCGAGCCGGCCCGCCGCGCCACCATTCGCCGTCGCGCTGAGCTGGCCGCCATTGTTGGCAAATTCCTCGTCGCTCAGCGGCGTCGAGTCCACGAACCACGAGTTCCCCGCCGCATCCTTGTCGAGCGTCACGTGCCCCGCGCTCGCCTGGCCGAGATACCAGCCCGGCAGGTCTTCAACCGAGAAGGTTACGCCACGCAGCACCGCGAGCTGCTCCGCAGAAATCCCCGCGGCTTCCCAGCGCGCGATGGCCGCGGCAACCAGCGAATCAAGCTCGGTTTGCGAAAGGACGCCGTCATCGGCAATCACCGGCGGTTGATCCACGCCCGGCACATCGAAGACCACCGGCGACGGCACCACCGGCGACGGCACGATGACAGCCGGCACGGAGACATCCGTCGTATCCGGGACTGGCGGAGCCACCGGTTGGTCGATGCCAGCGGCTGGAGGCACCACGACATCCGTCGGCGACGGCGCAAAGAACAGCGGAACCACTGGCGGGACATTGATCGGGCCCGCGATGAGGGCGACGCCCGCATTGGCTCCCGAATCGCCCGTATTGGTGCTCTGCAATTGCGCCGTTGCGCTCGCACTTGCCGGTGGGGAATCGACGAGTTCGAGGATGCCGCCCGTCTCCGTTCCCGCGGATTCGACGAGCGCGAGATATGTGCCGGTGACTTCGCTCGCCACCGGCAGAGCTCCGCCTGCCGCCGGGACGGTATTTCCCCGCACGTCCGCGCGGACGCGGAAGCCGACAATTCCCGTGCCGCCACCCTTGGCCGCATTCACGTAGATCGCGCCAAGCGGGAAGGCAGCCGCACCGCCACCGATCGGGTAGGTCAAATCGTAGTGATTCACCATGTTGTTGGTGATGGTCACGTCGAGGGTCCCGAGGCCGTTGCGCCCGATCACCTCGATGCCGCGTCCGTTCGGCGTCTCGACGATGTTGTTGGCAGTGATTAGCATCGTGGCGGTGACGCCGCCGTTCATGTTCACGCGGATGCCGTTGCCGATCTCCGATCCCGAACCAGGGGTCGCCACGCTGCCGATGTTGTTGTTGTTGATCGTGCCGGTGAATGAGCCGCCAAACGAGCCCGCCGCCGCGAAGATATTCATCGCGTGACTGCGCGAGCCGGTCATCGTGTTGTTGCGCACCACGAACGTATGGCTGCCGGAGGAGCCGGCGTTGTTCTGCTGGTTGAGATCGATGTGAATGTTGTTGTTCGTGAACGTGTTGTTCTCGATCTTCAGCAGGCCGACGACGGAATCCTCGAGGTTGTTGACGAAGATGCCGCGCGCCGAGGGGCTACCCGTCCCGCCCGCCACGTTCGCGCCGGCGAACGTCGAGCCCGAGATGGTGAAAGCGGTAATGACCGAGCTGTTGCGCACCTCGAGATTGATCCCAGAGTTGCCCGTGTTGCGGATCGTCGTGCCGGTGACGTTCCAGGTGGACGTGCCGCTGCCCACCACCGCGGTCACGCTGTTGTGCGGCGAATTGCCCGACGCCGGACCGATCAGCGAATTCGTGATGTCGATCGTTCCATTGACGGCTGTGGGCGTGATCGACGGATCACCGTTCGAATAGTTGTTGAAATCGATCGCTGCGTCATACGGCCCGGTTCCGGCGCTGTCGCTGATCGTGCTCCGGTTCAGCGTGAAGCCGTTGATGTTCGTGACCGAAATCCCGTCGGTCCCGGGGTTCGTGATGGTCACGTAGCTGAGGCTCATGTTCTTCGTCGAATTCAGCCGGACGCCCGCGCCGGTCGTATTCTGAATCGTGCCGCCGGAGCCGTTGCCGCCCAGGGTCGCGTTCACGCCGTCGCCCGTCACCGTGAGGCCGCCATTGCCGGCGGCCGTGCCGGTGCCGTTGAGCACGATGCCGTTCGCGGCGCCGTTTGCGGAGATGCTCACAAAGGTCAGCCCGCTGCCGCCGATGTCCGTGCTGGTGACATTGAGCGCCGCGCCCGTGGTCGTTGCAATCGTGTTGCCCGAGCCCGTCACGCTGATCGTCCCGCCCCCGGTCGCAGCGAAACCGTTACCGCTGGTCGCAGAGATCGTCAGCCCACCGCCGGTGAAATTAATCGTCGCGCCCGTGTTGCTGCTCAGGGTCACCGCCGTGTTGGCCCCCGTCGTCAGCGCCTTGCTCGATCCGCTGAAGTTGATCGTCCCGCCCGTGTTGCTCGCCACGTTGAGGCCCGTGCTCGTGTCGGTGATGTTTCCGCTGATCGTCACCGTTCCACCCGTTCGCCCGGTGATTTCCACCGAGCGCGCCGCCCCGCCGCTCGTGGTAATGGTCCCGCCGTAGGTGAAGTTGCCGGAGCCGGCATTGATATCCACGCCGCGTGTGGTGGCCCCAACGATCGTGCCGGAGGTCGCCGTGAAATTCCCCGCGCCGGTGGTATCGAGCAGGATGCCATTGGCCGCGCCGTTGGTGGAAACGCTGTCAAAAGTCACCCCACTCCCGCCAATCGTCGTATTCGCGATATTCACCGCCGTCGCGGTCGTCGTGCTCACGCTGTTGCCGGAGCCCGTCACGTTGATCGTCCCACCGCCCGTCGCGGCAAAGCCCGCGCCCGTGGTCGTCGTGATCGCCAACCCGCCGCCGGTGAAGTTGATCGTCGCGCCGGTGTTGTTCGTGAGATTCACCGCGTTGTTCGTCGTGGTGCTCAGCGTCTTCGTGCCGCCGGAGAAAGTGATCGTGCCGCTGTTCACGTTGTTGACCACGATGCCCGTCGTGCCCGCGGTGCTCGAACTCAGGTTGCCGGAGAAGATCACGTTCCCCGTCTCGTGATTGTCGATGTTGATCAGCGCGCCCACCGTGTTCGTGATCGCCTCGGTGATTGTCACCGCACCGGTGCCGTTGGTGATGTCCACGTCCGTCCCGCTCGCCGTCACGATCGTGCCGCCCGTGCCCGTGTTGAAGCTGCTCCCCGCCGTGTCGAGCCAGATGCCCTTGCCAGTGATCATGTCGATCGAGAGCCCGCTAAAGCCCACGCTGCCGCCGGTCGTGTTCTGCACGAGCACCGCGTCGCCACCGCCGTTCTTCACCGTCGTTGTGCCGAAGCTCACCGCCGGGCTGCCCGCGCCGAGCACCTCAATACCGCGACCCGTGCTGTTCTGCACCGTCGTCGCGCCGAAGTTGATCGTGCCCGCGGTGATCGTCTCGATGCGGATGCCCTCGATCCCGCCCGTGCCTGCCGTTGTCGTGCCGATCGTCGTCGCGCCGAAGCTATACGTCCCCGTCGTGTTCATGTTCGTGATGAACATCGCCTGCGCCGTCGATCCGGAGATGTCGGTCTGGCCGAAGCTCACCGTGCCGCCGGCGGTCACGCCCACGGCGTCAAGCTTCAGCCCGTGCGTGGCCGAGCCAGTCCCGCTGATACTGTTAAAGCTCGAGCCCGCCGCGAAGCTGCCCGTCGTGAGATCGAAAATCTTGCCCGTGCCGTTGAGCGTCACATTGCTCACCGTCAGCGTGCCGAAGTTCGTCCCCGCGATGTCGATTAACGAGTTACCGATGGTGAAACCGGTGAGGGTGTCACCGCTGCCGAGCGTCAGCGCCGTGCCGGTGCTGGTGATCGTCGGCGCCGTGCCCGCGGCCTTGAGCTGCACCACACCGCTCGGTGTGCCCGCCGGCAGCGTCGGCGAATTGAGCACGCTGCCCTCGCCGACGAGCGTCTGCGTGTTCTTCAGCGCCAGTGCCGTGTTCGTGTAGGAGCCGCTGCCCGTCGCCACATAGATCGTGTCGCCGATCGCGCTCGCCGTCTGCGCCCCGGCGAGCGAGTTGAACGGCGAGAGCGACGTGCCCGACCCGTTCGCGCCGCTGTTGTCCACATACCAGATCTTCCCCGTGAGGGTGATGCTCACCGTCGCCGTATTCGTAAGCCCGTGCGAATCGGTGATCGTGTAGCTGAAGCTGTCCGTCCCCGTGTCGCCAGCCTCGGAGACGTAGGTGAAGGTGCCGTCCGCGGCAAGGTTGACCTTGCCGCCGAGCGTGGTGGTGCCGTTGACGATCGGCGTCACGCTGAAGGTATCGCTAAAGAAATCCGAGTCGTTGGCCAGCACGCTGCCGCCGGCGACGAACAACTCCGGTTGGCTGCCCGCCGTGCCGCCGACGCGCAGCAAAGTATTGCCCACCGCGTTGAACGAGTCGTCGTTCGCGATCGGCTGCACATTAAAGCTGCCCGGCACCAGCGTGAGATTCGGATCGTTGATCAGTTCGCTCAGCGAGGTCAGCGTGATCGGCGTCGCGCCATTGGTGATCGTGACCGTGTAGTGCAGCGTCTCACCGGGATCGGCCACGCCGTCGGCATCCAAATCGTTCAGCACCGAAACCGCGAGACTCACCGTCGCCGCCGGCGCGATACGGGCCTCCAGGGCTTCGACGGTCATTCCGCTGCGCGGCTTCTCGTTTTTCTTCGTGCGTTTCCGGGCAGGGCGACTCGATGGCGTCTTCATAGCAGGGTGGACGTTAGTGGTTGGATGTTCGCGGAAGAACCTCAGTGCGGATTGTGGCGGCGATCTTGGAAAGGTCCACTAGGGGCATTCCGTATTTTCTGGCGGTGGAAAAACTGCGTTCTACGAATTGCAGCCTTGGAAGTCGGTCTGGGTGGAGCGACTCTCAGCGCATGCTCGCTCTGGATCAAGTCGATCTCTCCACGTTTGCCCCGCACGTCGGCGAAACCTTCGAGGCAGTCTTCACCGATGGCCGCCTCCCGTTCACGCTCGCCGAAATCCGCCCCCTCGGCCCCGCCCGCCCCGGCGTCACCCGCGAGCCCTTCGCCCTCACCTTCCACGCCCCGCCCCAACACCGCTTTCCCCAGCACACCTACCGCCACGAACACCCCACCCTCGGCCCCAAGGAACTCATCCTCGACCAGGTATCCGTCACCCCCCAGGCCGCCCACCTCGAAGCCGTCTTCAGCTAAGCCTCGCACGGAGGCACGGAGGCACGGAGGGAAAGGGGAAGGCCGGTGGTATTCAGGCGACCATGGAGCAAAGCGCGCGCTTGAAAAAGGGAAGCTGCGTCGCTCTGAATCCAGCACTTTTTCTCTCCGTGTCTCCGTGCCTCCGTGCGAGCCCCTGTTACCGCTTTTAGTGCGAGCCCCATGAACGAAAATCAAATCACCACAATTGTGATGAATGCAGCCTTCGCCATCCACACAAAGCTTGGCCCGGGGCTGCTCGAAACGGTTTATGAAGTCATCCTTGCCCACGAACTGCGCAAACAAGGCCTGCGCGTCGAGCGGCAAGTCCCCATCCCCATCCTCTACGACGGACTTCGCTTCGATGAAGGTTTCCGCGCCGACCTCGTTGTGGAGGACAAAGTCATCATCGAACTGAAATCGATCGAAGCGCTGCTGCCCGTCCACGCCAAGCAGGTGCTCACCCAGATCAAGCTCACGGATCGGAAACTCGGTTTGCTGATCAACTTCGGTGCCGACCGCCTGAAAGACGGCATCAAACGCCTCATTAACGGCACGCTCGATCCCGAAGAAGTGACGCTTTAAGGGCCTCGCACGGAGGCACGGAGGCACGGAGGAAAGAGGGGGAGACTCAAACCGCTTGAACGCAACCGACAGAATTGGAAGGGCGATGTGCAATCCGGCCACGCCCAGATTTGAAAGGACGTTCGCATACCCCCCCTCCGTGCCTCTGTGCCTCCGTGCGAGCCTCATGCGTTCCATTCCATCAGCAGGTAAACGCCTTTGTCTTCCTTCGTGCGAAACCCGAGCCGCTCATACAGCCGCAGCGCCGGGTTGAACTTCTCCACATGAATCGTCAGCGCCTTGCCCACCCCACGCGCTTCCTCCTGGAGTTCCCGCAACAGCCGCCCCCCGGTCCCGCGCCCGCGAAACTCTGGCAACAGTGAGATGTCCATGATCCGGATTTCCCGCTCCCAGCGGTCCAGATATAGCCGCCCCACCGGCACGCCTCCCTCCTCAATCACCGCATACACCGCTGTCGGATAGTGCGCTCGATAGTGCGCGTCCTGTGCGGTAAATTGCTGGTCGCAAAAGGCGCGCTTTTGTTCGTCGCTCCAGTCGGTGACCGCCAGTTCCTCAGCCCGCGTGCTGGCATAGACCTCGCGCAGCAGCAACTCGTCTTCCGCCGTCGCAAGGCGGACGCTGAGGTTAAAATCGCGGGGTGCTTCCACCATTCACGGATGACTGGTCACCATTCCCTCCGCCCGACCTGCTTCACGTGCGCGGTGGAAACACCCCCTGCAACGCGATGCAGAAGTAGAAGGTGAGATACGGCATCATGTTGTTGTGCGGCTGGTCGCCACCGGCAGGAGCGAGTGCTTGCGCAGACATCGGCACGACCGTTGCGCCAGAGGCCGCACGGTAGGGTGCTGCCCCAGTCACTCGCGCGATGCTGCCGCCAGCCGGAACGTTGGTATCAGCGGGCGCAGGCTGGGCCATCAGCGCGTGGCCGTGCGCCGGGATTTCCGATTCGAGCAGCGCGATGGTCTCGGAGCCGCCGGTTTCGCCCAGGTCGTGCAGCGAAAGGCCCGGCCCCTGCCCGGGGTGCATCGGCGCGCGGCCTTGGAGATCGGGCAGAGCAAAGTTCGATTTGCCGTTGCCACCGTAGGTCGTGCCGAGCAGCGAAAAGAGCGCGGTGTTTTGCGACAGCGGCAGGAGCTGCCCGTCGCACCATGCCCACCCTTTGGGTGCGAAGTTGAACGGAAAGATACGGATTTCGGCGACGAAAGGGTCCATGAATTTAGGTCTGTGACGGAAAGATGCCGAACAGCGAGATGATGAAATCCACGCAAAGATAGGGCTGGAAGTTGGTGTGCGGCTGGCTGCCGCCGACCGAACCAACCGACTGGGCAGCCATGGCAGACACCGGCGGGTTGGACTGATAACCGTCGTAAGTTCCCGTCTGCGCCAGCAAATTTGCGGCGGGCGACTGGTCGTTGGCGACCGATGCCGTCGCCAGCAACGGATGGCTGTGCGCTGGAACCTGATTGACGGTGAGCGTAATCTCCTCAGCGCCACCCGTTTCCGCGAGGACGAATCCATTTCCGAAATGAATCGGGAGGCGTCCACGCAGATCCGGCAATGCAAAAGTTGACTGCCCATCGCCGCCGTAAGTCGTGCCGATGAGATTGAAGAGCGTTTCGTATTCTGAAATCGGCAGGAGCTGGCCTTCGCAAAACATCCAGCCTGCGGGAGCGAAATTGCCCGCGAACATTCTGATTTCTCCAACGTAAGGTTGAGCCATGGCGCGTGATCAGGTGGGTGACGGAAAAATGCCCTGCAAAGCGATGCAGAAATTGAGCACAAGGAACGGCTGCATGTTCAGGTGCGCCTGACTTCCGCCAACATTTGCGATCGAGCCGGCAGCCATCGGTGCGATTTGGTTATCCGGGGTGTGGTAGCTGAAGTTCGCTTCCTTCGCCAAAAGGTTGCCAGCCGGAATCAGCAACGCGCCGGAATCGGACGTGCCATTGAGGACATGCGTGTGGGTAGGAATCTCCGCGATCGAGAGCGTATGCGCCTGTTCGCCGCCACGGTCGCCGAGCGTGTGTCCGCTGCCAACGTGGATCGGCGTGCGGCCCTGCAGGTTCGGAAGACCGAAATTGACGCGCCCATCGCCACCAAAAGTCGTGCCGAGGAGCGAGAACAGCCCCTGGTTCTGATTGATCGGCAGGAGCTGCCCGTTGCACAGCGCCCAGCCCTTGGGTGCGAAACCGAAGGACATGATGCGGATTTCGGAAAGAAAAGGTTCAGCCATTGGGACGGAATATCGGGAGTCAGGCCGCCGGAGGCAACAGCGCCCACGCGCGGAGTTGATCAAAACGGTTTCCATTTCGCAACCGCCCCAATGCGGCTGGCGAAGCACCAAAAAGCCCCTGCACCCATACATCCGGATTCGGTGCGGAATCCCCCGCCAGCGAAGCCTTCACCGCAGCGACCGCCGGCCTGGCCTCAATGTCGAATGCGGTGCGTAAACTCCCCGCCACAAGTCGCGAAGTGAGCACGACCACGATTTCCTCCACCGGCGCGGCGCTCACCCATGTGACAAATCGCTCCATCAACGCCGTGCACACCGCGTCGGCGACGGCTGGTTTCGCGCCGCTGTAGCTCAGCACACGGCTGCGCAGACGCCGGAAGGCGTCGGAACGTTCCAACCCGAGCTGGCGTGAGGAAATGAGCCCATCCAGCATCTGCGCGAACGATGCCGCAATATCGCGAGTGGTGCGGGTCACCCGCATTCCGCGCACGCTTCGTGATCGAAGGGGATCGGTCAATTGGCCGGAAATCGGATCGTAGGAGAGTGTCTCGTAATCATAGCCGAAAGCCCCGCGTCCAAGATCTTTTAGCCGCGACGTAAAGTCCTCCATGGGAAGGATTTCCACCGAAACTTCGCACCCGCCAACCGTAAAGAATGCCGTGCTCCCACTGGTATAGAGCCCGGCAAAATTGGCCGTCCCAAAAACTTCCGGCAAAACACCCAAGCGCGACACCGCCACAATCCAATGAGCTGGCGCTTTGGTATCGCCACGCAACCGCGCCAGCACCGAACTGCCTACCAGCCGAACCTGCGTGGCAAAACCGCGCAGCCAGTCGAGAACGACCTGATCCTGCGTGGCCAACGTGAGAGAAACATTCACCGTCGTCGCCGCCGAAGCGCGATTCGTCAGGAAAAAGCCGGCCGCAGCCAGCCCGGCACTGTGAAGAAAATGGCGTCGCGCAAGCGGCATGGCGCCAGTGTCGCGCTCGACTCCGCCGCAAGCAAACTGAAATGACGGAGCTTGGGATTTTGAGGAATGCACTTGGTCTGTATAAAGCAGCGAATGGCGTGCCATGATCGGCATTCGCAACCTGTAGATTTCGAGCGCCGTTTACAAGCCTCCCGTGCCGAGCTTTTGCAGCAACACCGCCGAAGCACCAGCGCGCCGATGCTTGCGATTGGGTGGCATCGGCCGAAACCGGGATTCCGTGGTCGGTCTGCGATCAGTCCAGTCGGCGGCTCAATCCGGCAAGGTCACTTGGACACGGCCACACGGTGACGCATCGGCGAAATGGGTATGAAAGCCAAATACACACGAAAGGACAAAACATCATGCTCTCCTGGGCCATCACCTTCCTCATTATTGCACTCATCGCAGCCATCCTCGGCTTCGGCGGAATCGCCGGCACCGCGGTCGGCCTGGCGAAGATTGTCTTCTTCGTCTTCCTCGTGCTCTTCGTCGTGTCGCTGCTCTTCGGCCGCCGCCCGCCGGTCGCGTAAGCAATTCGTTCGAGCGTGAGAGGTATCAGCGAAGTTGATCTCTCTCAGGCCGCGGCACGTGAGGCCGGGATGCGTTACACTTCGGATGAACGCCCCGGCATCACCCGCCGGATGAGGGGCAAAGCGTTTATCTATTACACCCCGAATGGTTCGCCTCTACGCGACCCAGAAACTTTAGGCCGAATCCGACGACTCGCCATTCCTCCAGCGTGGACCGAGGTGTGGATTTGCCCCTACGAAAATGGGCACATTCAAGCGACCGGGCGGGATGCGCGCGGGCGAAAGCAATACCGCTACCATGCCCGGTGGCGCGAAGTGCGGGATGAGTCGAAGTTCGGACGTGTTCTCGCTTTCGGCCAGACGCTACCGCGCATCCGCCGAAGGGTGGCGCGCGATCTCCGGCGGCGGGGAATGCCCCGGGAGAAGGTTCTCGCGACCATCGTGCGCCTGCTGGAAACAACGCTCATCCGGGTGGGCAATGATGAATACGCGCAGCAAAACGGCAGCTATGGCCTGACCACGCTGCACAATCATCACGCCAAGGTCCGGGGAAATCAGGTCACCTTTCACTTCGCAGGCAAAAGCGGGAAGACGCATCGCATCGACCTTCACGACCCGCGCGCGGCACGCATCGTCAGGAAGTGCCAGGAATTGCCGGGACAGGATTTGTTCGGCTACGTGGATGAAGAGGACACGGTGCGCGATGTGACTTCCGGCGACGTGAACGATTACCTGCGCTCCATCGCCGGGGACGAGTTTTCTGCGAAGGACTTTCGCACCTGGGCCGGCACGGTGCTCGCCGCGGTGGCGTTACGCCAGTTCGAGCAATTTCAATCCTCACGCCAAGCCAATCGAAACATTCTACGAGCAGTGAAAGCAGTAGCAAAAATGCTGGGAAACACTCCCGCTGTTTGCCGCCGTTGTTATATTCATCCGGCAATTCTGGAGAGCTACATTGCAGGACAAACCATCGCCACGATCCGGCAATCGGCAGAGAAAAAGCTGCGCGGTTCGCTGGCGAAACTGCGACCCGAGGAAGCCGCCGTGATGATGCTTTTGCGCGATCGTTTTGCAGGACCGGGAAGGTCTCCAGGTTCGCGGCGCGCTTCATCGCTCACCCCGCGCGCATCCCGCACCAGCCAACGTCCAAGAAAAGCCCGATAGGCATCTCCGGCCCAGGGCTGACCATCCCCACGCCCCACGGATGCGATCTCTCTTCGCCATGAAAACGACATTTATCTATTCCATCGCGTTTGCCCTATCGCTGCCGCTCGCTTCGTTCGCGCAAGACAAGGGAGACCCCGGCAAATCAAGCGACAGCGTAAAAGAGCCCGGCACCACCGCGCCAGCTCGACCTTCCTCCCCACTGCGGATGCCTAACGAAGCCGAACGCCAGCCCGGCAAAACGAGCGATCCGGTGAAGGAACCCGACCCGGCGTCTGCGCAAAAGCGGTTTTCCGGCGAGATCACCTCGGTAAATCGCGAGGACAAAACGATCACCGTCAACGATTCCGGCAGCGGCTCTCATAAGCTGCAGCTCGGTGACTCCACCAAGATCGAACGCGAGGGCAAGAGCGCCACGTGGGACGATCTGAAAGTGGGAGCCCGCGTGGAGGGGACGTGCCGAGGCGGCGCCGAAATCGCCCACGCTGAAACCATCAACATCGGCGGCTGATTCAAGCCACCGAACGCCAACAACGAAACAAACACAAAGGGCGAGCCTGGTGGGAGGCTCGCCCTTCTCTTTTCCTAAAAACGTCGCGTTATGTCACACGTAGGAGGCTAGGCGGATGCCCCTGAGGAGTGAATCAGCCGCCCGCCCGGTCTTCGCGACACGATAGGCAAATAACCAAACTCGCCATGAATGCATTGAGCCTCTCATCAACCCTCATCGTCGCAGCGCTCGCCGCGCTTTACCCCTCACATCATCACACTCCCCCCGCACCTCCCGCCCCCACCACCCACATCTCTTTCGCGGCTGCCAGTGCTGATCTCCGCTCCGAGCGCGACCTCGGATGGGAGCCGGCGATCGCCGCGTATTCGGCCGACTCCGAGGCATATCGCACGAAGGCGATCAAGGAGATCGACAGCTACGCCTTGGCAACACAAGCGATGGGGCAGCGGTGCGACCAGTCGCGGAGTTACCTTCGGACGAGGCTGCAAGCCCTCCGTGAGCATGTGGAATACGCGCGGGAAGAGCTGAGCAAACTTCCGGTCAGCCAGGGCGAGCCCGATTTTGTTCCGGCCCAAGCCCATTTCTATCGCACAATGAACGGCTTGGAAGAAGCGTTCACCCAGGCGCTGAACGAGGTCGAGGATGGCGCGTAGTGTCACTTCGGCGCCTGCCGGCGGCGCAACAACAACTGAAACTTCCGTCCCGGCAAAAACCGGAGCGAAGGCCGCACTCGCGCTGCTGAAAGAAACGTTTACCGCATGGAATGAGCACAAGGCCCCCAAGATGGGCGCAGCACTCGCCTACTATACGACCTTTTCTCTGGCTCCCTTGCTGGTGATCGTCGTCGGGGTCGTGGGGCTTGCCATCAAACAGGACCGCGCGAGAGAGGAGATTGTGGCCCAGTTTTCGGATCTCGTCGGCAAGGAAGGCGGCACGACGGTCAACACGATTCTGTCCCAGGCGGCGACTCAGGACACCGGCCTCTGGGCCGCACTCATCGGCTTCGTGGTGCTACTCATCGGCGCGTCGGGGGTCTTTGCGGAATTGCAGGATTCACTCAACACCATCTGGGAAGTGCCGCCTCGAGCCCGCAACTGGTCGGCACTGGTTCGCGATCGGTTGATTTCGTTCGCGCTGGTGTTTGCGCTCGGTTTGCTCGTGCTCGTTTCTCTTCTGCTCTCCGCCGGCGTCGCCGCGCTGGGAGCGTTCATGAAAGATCGAGCGCCCGGTTTCGATGCGGTTTGGGAAGGCGCGAACTCCCTGGTGTTATTTGCCGTCGTCACGTTGCTCTTTGCGGCCCTTTTTCGATTTCTGCCTGACATCAAAATCGCCTGGCGCGACGTGTGGACGGGCGCCGGGCTCACCTCCGCCCTTTTCATCGTGGGAAAATTCCTGCTCGGTTTCTACATCGGCCACAGTGCCTTTGCCTCAGCTTACGGCGCAGCGGGATCGCTGGTGATCGTTCTCGTCTGGGTCTTTTATTCCGCGCAGATTTTCTTTTTTGGCGCGGAGTTTACGCGAGCCTTCGCTCGGCGACACGGCTCGCTGTGCGGGAAATCCCCCGAAGTGAAGAACGCTGCCTGACTCTTTTTCCCAACGGATGCGATTTCCCGGCGTCCACCTGAAACCCGGCAAGCGATTTCACAGCGTTCGAGTGCTGTATTTCGTGACCGCTCCAACCAACCAATTCATCAGCTCCCGTCGCTCCGCATGACCGCCCAAGGCACCTCCCCGCATTCCTCCTCCAACACCGGCCTGGACGGCGCCAAACGCCTGCTCATCGTGGACGATCACCCGGTGTTCCGCCACGGCATCTGCCGCCTGCTCGACCGAGTTGAGGGCGTCGCGGTTTGCGGCGAAGCTGAAAATGCGCAGACCGCGCTGGAGGCGATGCGTCATCTCGAACCGGACCTTGCGATGCTCGATCTCACCCTGCCGGGAACGAACGGCATCGAACTTATCAAACTCATGCTCGCAGAGCGTCCGCGCTTGCTCATTCTCGTGGTTTCGATGCACGAAGAATCGCTCTACGCACTGCGCTCCCTGCGGGCGGGCGCGCGCGGCTATGTGATGAAGCACCAAGCCATCGAGCACCTCACCGACGCCCTTCAGAAGGTCATCGCCGGGGGCATTTATGTCAGCCCGCAATTCAGCGAAAAATTGGTCTTCAAGGCTATCCAAGGCAGCGACAGCGACATGGCCTCGCCAGTCGACAAACTCTCGGATCGCGAGGTAGAAGTGCTCCAACTTTTCGGACGCGGTCGAAGCACGCGCGAAGTCGCCGAAGCCCTGCATCTCAGCGTCAAAACCATCGAAACCCACCGTGCCCATATCAAAGAGAAACTCGGCTTTAAGGAGGCAGACGAAATGACGAAGTTCGCGATCGAGTGGATCGCTTCTACGGAGGGCTGACCAAGCCTTTTTGTTTCGAGCTACTTCCCAGGGCACGCTACCGGCGATAGTTACTGGCGCCAAACCGTCCGGCGTCAATATGCACGCTCCGGCGAGCGTCGTCTTTGTCATTCTGGGCGCGCTCTTTGTCCTATCGGCAATCTTTACTCGCCGTCCTCACGAAATTGGCACCGCCGTGCATTGATGTGGCCGCGTTAACGGGAAATCTGCGATAAATCCGTTTCTGCCCGGCGTGAGGTCGCGTCTTCAGACGGTGGATCTGGCCGATCCGTCTCCGCCAAGGCGGCGTAATCGATGCCATAGGGGGACTCTCCAACCGGCCGACCAGCCACTCGTAAACGATGGCGGCAACTCGAACAACGCAAAGGCCGCAGGCTACGGCGCAACACGAGGAACAACCACACCGCCCCCCACAGCCCTACGGTCAGAATGGTTAAAACGCCGTGCAGGTGATGATCGAGGGGCCGTTTGGTGAATGTCCTTTCGCCTTGGCAGAAATGACAGAAGGCGCGGTGGTTAGCTTTCATCGTGGCTTGAGGATTCTGCATGCGCCTCGGTCAAATTGCACTCGCAGTCCTTCATCACAAATTAATTACATTCATTACGGAAAACTCAGCCTCTTGGAGAAATACCGACTTCCGTCCGAAAGACGAGCAATTACGACAGTCGATTACGTTTCCACTTTGTTACCTGACCTCGCGTATTTGGCAATCTAGATCAGGACCGGCCTTTTTATTCCGCTCTCCTCAAAAAAAGGTAGTGTCCTGAGAGTTCTGCAAAAGGAAAGTGGGTCATGGTAGGAGCGGGAGCGACCAAGCAACCCGACTCCAAAAACAACCATGACCCGAAAGAGAGATACTCAAGCTGTGCCTGATCTCAAAGCCTTGATGGTGCAAAACCCCGATATGATGCAGCCGCTCATGCAGTGGCTGCTCCAAGAAGTGCTCGAAGCGGAGATGACCGAGGCGCTCGGTGCCGCCAAGGGCGAGCGCTGCGCCGGCCGCCTGGGCTATCGCAGTGGCTACTATCCGCGGCGGTTGGTGACGCGCGTTGGCACGATGGAACTGCGCGGGCCACAGGATCGCGCGGGCCACTTCTCCACGCAGCTCTTCGAACGCTACCAACGCAGCGAGAAGGCGCTGGTGGCGGCCTTGGTGGAGATGTATGTGCAGGGCGTCTCGACCCGCAAGATCAAGGCGATCACCGAGGAATTGTGCGGCCACGACTTCAGCGCCTCGGCGGTCAGTGAACTCAACGCCAAGCTCGATGGGGAACTGGAACGCTTTGCGCGGCGGCCGTTGGAAGCCGAGCTGCCTTATCTGATCCTCGATGCCCGCTACGAGAAGGTGCGCGAGGATGGCGTCATCCGCTCGCGGGCGGTGCTGGTGGCCATCGGCATCGACTGGGGAGGCCGCCGGCAGATCCTCGCCGTGGAGATTGCTGGGCGCGAGAGCACGACGAGCTGGCGGGAACTCTTGCTGGCGCTCAAGCAGCGCGGTTTAAGCGGCGTGCGCCTGGCGGTGAGCGACGATCATCCGGGGCTCAAACGCGCGCTGGCCGAAGGGCTGCCCGAGGCGTGCTGGCAGCGCTGCTACGTGCACTTTTTGCGCAACGCGCTCGATCACCTGCCGCGCAAGGCCGGCGACGATTGCCTGACCGAACTGCGCTGGCTCTACGACCGGCGCGACGGGGTCGAAGCCCGTCAGCACCTGGCCGCCTGGCTCGAGCGCTGGCAGGCCAAATACCCCAAGCTCACCACGTGGGTCGAAGCCCAGATCGAGGAGACCTTCACCTTTTACCGGCTGCCGCAGACCCATCACAAACACCTCAAGAGCACCAACCTGCTCGAGCGCTTCCACCAGGAACTCAAACGCCGCTCGCTGGTCGTGCGCATCTTCCCCACTGAGCAGAGCTGCCTGCGCCTGATCCGCGCGCTGGCCGCCGAGCAACACGAGGAATGGCTCGATGGCGCTCGTTACCTCGACATGCAACCGCTGGCCGATCTTCACAAAACCCAGCTCTTCCTCGCCGCCTAAAAGTTCCCCCGGAATCAACCACCAAAACTAACTCCAAACACCGCGCCTCGCTCCTCCTCATCCACCCTTTTTGCTGAACTTGACGCACACAACCCAAAAAAACTTGAGCCTCCAGAAGAAGTGGTGCTCGGGCCGGGACTTGAACCCGGACGGCTTGCGCCATACGCCCCTCAAACGTACGTGTCTGCCAATTCCACCACCCGAGCATTTTTGGTCGTGGGGAGTGGATGTGTAGCGACGTGCGGCCATGGCGCAAGTGATCTTTTGGAAAAGAGGTATCTCGGGATGTTTTCTCTCCGAGATCGAGAAACGATCGCAATCGCTAGCGGCAGACTAGAACTCCTTCCACCTTCCGCGGCATCAAGAAAGGGGCAACAAACCTCACCATCGCTTGAGCCAGCCTGCGGTGCCGTATTTCTCGGCGGCCAAGGCAGTGGCCTCTGCCCGCAGACGTTCCGGAAGAGGAAACGAAGCAACTTTTTCGGCAAGGCGGTTCGCGAGGAGGGAGGCAAGGCTAAAGTCACAGACGATGCCTTGGACGCTGCCTTGATGGAGTAAACCATGCTGGCCCCGTCGCTGAGCGGCTCCAGCGACTTTGCGACCAGCGAGAAGCACGTCAGCCACAACGGGGTGTGCGAAGCACGCGGGAGCATCGCCTTCATCGGCCTCGGCGAGAGCCGCTTCCGGCAGCAACGCGGCAAGGGCAAAATGCACGACGCGATAGGATTCGCGAACAGCGCACCGAGCAAACGGATACGTCGCCGGGACGACGAGCGTGTAGGTGAAATCTTCGCCGTGCGGCACTTCCCCGCCACCAGTCCAGCGGCGCACGGGCACTCGGCCCGGCCAGCGCGCCACGACTTCGCGATGACGACCGAAGTAACCGAAGGACACACTCGGCTCGGCCCACCGATACACGCGCAACGTCGGATGCTCAACCGTGCGCAAAATCACTTCATCAATCGCCATGTTCAGCGCGCCGTCGTGCGGCGTGTCATCCATGTAGAGATCGAGGTGGGAGAAGAGCATTGAAACAGAACTCGGGATCAAGATGAGGGATTCTGTAGCGAATCGCCAGGCTTCGCTCGATCATTTCGTTCGCAGGCTCCCGATTCCGACACCCGACTCTGCTTTCTCCTTTTCTCCGCATTGCATTTCCCGGGCACTCGGCTTAGCTCGGCGCCCTCATGGCCAAAGCAGCACTCGGCAAAGGGCTTGGCGCCCTGATCAGCACGAGGCCAGCGTCCCCGCTGGTCTCCCCCACGCCTGCCGTCGAAAACGGCGAACGCGTGCAGCTCGTCACGCTTGATCGCATTGTCGCGTCGCCTTTCCAGCCCCGCACCGTTTTCCGCGACGAACACCTCGAAGAACTTGTTTCGTCGATCAAGGAGCACGGCATCATTCAGCCACTGATCGTCCGTCTGAGGGGTGATCGCTTTGAACTGATCGCGGGCGAACGGCGCTGGCGTGCGTCGCAGAAAGCAGGGCTCACCGAAGCACCGATCATCGTGCGCGAAGCGAGTGATCGCGACGTGCTCGAGCTGGCGCTGATCGAAAATCTCCAGCGCGAAGATCTCAACCCGATCGAAGAAGCCCGGGCGTTCGCGCGCCTGGCGAAAGAATTTGGCGAGAAGCAGGAAGAGATCGCACAAAAGGTCGGCAAGAGCCGCGCGGCGGTGGCGAATTCCATGCGCCTGCTGGAACTTGATGAGCAGGTGCAAGGCTGGCTGGTGCAGGACCGTGTGTCGGTCGGCCACGCCAAAGTGTTGCTCTCGCTTAAGACGCACGAAGAGCAACGATTGCTCGCGGAGGAAATCATCAAGCGCAGCCTCACCGTGCGCGCGGCGGAAAAACTGGTCGCGGAACATTTCGACAAGAGCGGTGCGGTGAAGCCGACGCGCAGCGTCACGACGGCGAGCGCCGGGCTATCACCAGCGCTGGCCCATCTGCAGAATCGCCTTCAGCAACATCTCGCCACGCACGTTGAACTTCATCACGGACCAAAGCGCGGGCGCATCGAAATCGAATACTACGGAAACGACGACCTGCAGCGACTGTTGCAGGCCATCGGGCTGCCGGAAGAACGCTAGGCGTGCCGGGGTTCAAGGGCGTGCGATTTAGATTGATGCCGGTGCTGATGGCGATGCTCGCCACAGCCTGCGGCCCCAAGTCAAAGCCTGCAGCTCAAGCACCCGAGCCGCCCCCGGAAGCCGAAGCCATCTCGGAAGTGACTCCGATACCAGCGCCGCCAAAATCGAAACCCGCGCTGACAAAGCCGGCGACTTCCAAACCAGCGGCAAAAGCAACTCCATCCGCACATGTCGCGGTGAGCACCCAGCCGCCACCGGCCACCTTGTGGAAGGAATTTTCCGGCGATCGTGCCTGGCGAACGGTGAAGCAACTGGTGGAAGTCGGGCCGCGACCGTCAGGATCGATGGAGAACGGGCGCACGCGAGCCATGCTCACCTCAGCTCTGCGCAGTCTGGCGTGGGAGGTGGAAGAACAGCCGTTTACGGTGAAGACCCCGCGTGGCGACATTGCCGGAGTGAATCTGATCGCGCGCTTTTCTGCCGATGGTGCGCGACCTGTCCCGCGCACCCCGCGCGGGATCGTTCTCGGCGCGCACTACGACACTCGCTACTTCAGCACGATCCGATTTGTCGGCGCGAATGACGGAGCGAGCGGCCCAGCCGTGCTGGTGGAAGCGGCACGGGTGTTGTCGCTTGAGCCGCAGCTTGCCGCACAGGTGTTGATCGTCTTTTTCGATGCGAGTGAACCGCGCAGCCAGTTCACGCCGGAAGATGGTCTTGCGGGCAGCAAGTTTTTCGCGAAAAGCGAAAATCCGCGCCGCGCCGCGATCCTGCACGCCGTGGGCGATGCAGGCGGACCGCTCACGTTGCCGCCGGGCACAGCCATCGAATTACTCGCCGATCTGCGCGACGCGAAGCCGGCTCTCACCGCAGCACCACAGTTCGAATCCGCAATCGTGAAACTGTGGGGAGACCATCTACCACTCGGTCCGGGGGCGTTGCTGCTGGGGAACTATGATTATCTCTCCCGCTATACGCAGGACGATACGCTGGAACAGGTGAATCCCGCCACCTTGGCAAGCGTGGGGGAACTGACGGTGTGGCTGGCGAAGCGTTGGGCTAGCCAGGCGAAGTAGGTCGGCGGCTCTGCTTTTTCAACTCCATCTGCTTCGTTTTTGGCTGGGAAGAAAGAAGGAGAAGCAGAGCCCGGCCACTACACCTCTCGACAGTCCCAAACTCACGGCTTCCCACCTATTTCTCCCTCGCTACCACTCCCTCATGACGAAACTCCTCCCCGCCGTTTTCCTCGCCTCTCTCCTTTCTCCTCTGGCGGCAGCGGAATGGAAAGTGACCATCCATGCCGGGCCAGCAGATCGTAACGGCAGCGTCGTTTCCTTCCGTGCCCCCGAAGGCTGCAAGGGCTCCGTGGCACTCCGCAGCGAAGACGGAAAGACAGTGACCGCGCAAGTGCAGGGAGAACGCGTGATCTTTATCGAGCCGCAACTCGCGGCGGGGCAATCGAAGACATATACGCTGGCCAGCACGGACGCGGCGCCGGACAGCATCAAGGTCGAGCCGGCAGGCGACGTTTTAAAATTCGCGACCGCGGACGGGCATCCGCTTTTCGACTATCAGATGAGGGCAGGGCCGGTGCCCGAAGGCGTGTCCGACATCTTCCGTCACGGTGCACATCTACATCCGGTGTTCAGCCCGTCAGGCAAGGTGGTTACGGGGAATCACCCGCCGGATCATCGCTGGCATCGCGGAATCTGGTTTGCGTGGACCGACACGGATTTCGAAGGACGCCATCCCGATTTCTGGAACATGGGCAAAGGCCCCGGTGGCGACAAGGCGGGCGACAAACTCCTGGCTGAAGTGCGTTTCGCAGGACTGACGAAGTCGTGGGGCGGACCGGTGCAGGCCGGATTCGTGAGCGAACACCGCTTCATCGATCACACCAGCGGAGCGGAGAAAGACGTGCTGAAAGAACGCTGGGCCGTGCGGACTTATCGCGTGCAGGCGACCGGGCACGCTGCAAATTTCATCGACCTCGAATCGGCCCAGACGTGCGCGGGTGAGATAGCGCTCAACCTGCCAAAGTATCACTACGGCGGACTCGGCGTGCGCGGGAACGCGCAGTGGGATCCCGTCGATGCCGCCACGATGCTGACCTCCAACGGCGACGACCGAACCAAGGGTGATTCGACCAAGGCGAAATGGGTTCACATGGGAGGCAAGGTCGATGGCCAGCCGACGGGCATGGCCGTGCTGATCCATCCAGGCAATTTCCGCTTTCCCCAACCGTTGCGCCTCAATCCCAAAAACCCACAGCTCTGTGTGGCGCCTTCGCAGGATGGCGATTGGAGCATCGAGCCGGGCAAGCCCTACGTGTCGCGTTATCGCATCGTGGTGAGCGACGGCCCCGCCGATGCGGCCTGGCTGGAAAAACTTTGGCAGGATTACGCTGCGCCCGTCACCACCGAGGTGAAATGAAAGCGGCGCTCCCGCTCGCCCTGCTGCTGCCAGTCTGCGCGCGGGGCGCGGAGCAGACACCGGCTTTCCCCGGCGCAGAAGGTGCCGGAATGTGGACCACGGGCGGACGCGGCGGGACGGTCGTGCACGTCACGAACCTGAACGCCTCCGGCCCGGACTCGTTGGCCGACGCAGTGAGCGCGGGCCATCGCATCATCGTGTTCGACGTCTCGGGCATCATCGATCTTTCGGGCAAAAAGAAGGGCGGAAAAATCGCCATCGAACATCCGAACATTACCATCGCTGGACAGACCGCGCCCGGCGAAGGCATCTGCCTCAAGGGCGGTTGCCTGGATATCTCAGCCGACAATGTGATCGTGCGCCATATCCGATCGCGACGCGGATGGAATCACGAAGGCGACACGGGCGATGCCATCGAAGTGAAACCGGTCACGCTGGGTGAAGCACAGAAGACCCGCGGCCAGACGGACGACCCACAGGGCCGCAATACGACCATGGTCTGCGTTTCCACCACGGTCTCCCGCGCGCGCGTCCGGGGCAGGCTGGCGAATGGAAGATCGCCCGCAGCGGCAGCACGACACTCCCGCTCACCGTGACCTATGAAATTTCGGGCTCCGCGAAGGCGGGAGAGGATTTCACTGCTCTGCCTGGGACGGTCACGATTCCGGCCGAAAAAAACAGCATCCTCATGCAACTCGAGCCCATTTCATCGGCTCACGACGACTCCGTCGTGGTGCTGAGCTTGAAGGTGGAAGAGACCGCGTTTTCCGTCGGTTGCCCAGCGGCTTCGCTGGTCGTGATCCGGCGTTGAACCGGCGCCCGGGTTGGGCGCGAAAGCCACCAGTGTCCGGTAAGTTGCCGACAAGGACGCACGCCCTCGCGACCCGGATTCTCGACACTCACCCACCGAAAGACTCATCACTCTCGACTTTTCTTCATTCGAATTGCACTTTTTCCTTCCCAAGCGGTTGGACACCGTCGAGAAAACGGCCACTTTTCCCCCTAACAAAAGAAGCCTTCACTCCAGCTACCCCTCCTTCATGAAGACACTCACGCTCGCTCTCCTTTCTCTGGCTGCGTTTTCCGCCAGCGCCATGGCCCAGGCCGTGGTCAGCCCAGCCTCCATCAAGCTCGGCAAGGTGGAGCCCTCCTTCGCCAACACGCCCGAATATCAGATCACCGGCGGCCAGAACAAACGCTACAAGCTGGCCAAATGGTTCGAGATCGAGATCAGCTACGACACCATGGCTGAGGAAATCGATGAACTGACCTTCAAGTTCACGGCCTTGATCGAGAAGAAGCTGCTCGATGGCGAAGTGACCTATGTGAACATCGCCAAGGGCAAAGACCACTACGCCGTGATGTATGTCTCGCCGAAGGCCCTCGAAAAGCTCACCGGCGGCAAGCCGCTGACCCCGGCTTCGGTCGAGAACGTCTGGGTGGAAATCAATCGCCAGGGCCAGGTCCTCGGCCGGGCAAGCTTTAAGCCCGGCGCGGCACCGAACCTGCCTCACATCCCCGGTCTGGTGCTGAACAAGAGCCAGACGCCGTTCGCCCCGCTCTACTACGATCGCTACGAAGAAATCAAAGCGACTCGCTGATTTTCGCCTCTTTCCTTATCCTCGATGGCAGCATCCAATCGCATTTTCGCGCTCGACCTCGGCACCCAGACGGTCGCGCTCGCTGAGTTCCACTCCGAGAAAGATGGCGGGCTCATTCTGACCAACTACAAGACGGCGGAATTGCTCGGCGATCCGGCGGTCGATGCCACGCGCAATGCGCAGGCCAAGATCGTCATCGGCGAACTGGTCGCCGGTCTCGGGATCAAGGGAACCAAGGTCAACTTCGCCGTCTCGGCCCAGTCGGTCTTCACCCGCTTCGTCAAGCTCCCCAGCGTTGGCGAAGAACAGGTGGCCGACATCGTCAAGTTCGAGGCCCAGCAGAACGTCCCCTTCCCCATCGACGAAGTCGTCTGGGATTACCAGCTCGTCGATCAGGGCAATTCGTCCGAAGTCGAAGTCGTGCTGGTCGCTATCAAGAGCGATCTGCTGGATGAAATCAACGACGCCGTCGAAGGTGGCAGCCTCAAAACCGAGGTGGTGGATGTGTCGCCGATGGCCATCTACAACGCCTTCCGCTTCAACTATAGCGACGTCGATGGCTGCTCGCTCATCATCGATATCGGCGCGCGCACCACGAATTTGATTTTCGTCGAGCCGCGCAAGGTTTTCTCGCGCTCGATCCCGATCGGCGGCTCGAAGATCACCGAGGCGATTGCCAAGGACTTCAACGAGAGTTTTGCCGAAGCCGAAGAACGCAAGCGCAATGGGGCATTCGTCTCACTGGGTGGCACTTACGAAGACCCGGACGATCCGGATCTGGCGCGGGTATCCAAGATCATCCGTAACACGATGACCCGCCTGCACTCGGAAATCTCCCGTTCCATCAGCTTCTACCGGGCACAGCAGAAGGGCTCGGCGGTGTCGCGCATCTTCCTGTGCGGCGGCACGGCCACGCTCCCCTACATGCGGGAGTTCTTCCACGAGAAGCTGCTGATGCCGGTCGAGTTCTTTAATCCGCTCCGTAACGTAACGGTCGGCCCGAACCTCAGCACCGAGGACATCAGCCACCGGGCGCATACTCTTGGTGAAATGGTGGGTCTTGCCCTCCGTGGCGCGCTCGATTGCCCGATGGCGCTCAATCTGCGCCCGGCCAGCGTCGTCAAGCGGGTGCGCACGGCCGCGCAAGTGCCGTATTTCATTCTCGCGGGTGTCAGCCTCTGGCTGATTCTGGCCGGCTTCTGGCTCTATTACGACAAGGCCGCCGCAGCCACCCAGCAGGTGGTGGACAACGACGTCTCCCTCCGCGTGAGTCAGCTCACCTCGGCTCGCGATAAGATCAAGGGCGTCGAGACCGCAATCAAGAAACAGGAAGAAGTCGCTCAGCCGCTGCTTCAAGCGGTCGAAGACCGCGAGCTGTGGACGAAGATCGTGGACGAGATTTACAGCCGCCTGCCGAACGAATTCGTCTGGGTGACCAGCTACGAGCGCGTAGTGGAAAAGAACGCGCCGAGAGCGGCCACCCCGGCGCCCGGAAAACCCGGCAACTCCGCGCAGCCACCACCACCCGCCGGTCCCACCTTCCTGGTCAAGGGCCTCTACCTTGAAAACCCGGCCAGCACCGGTGTCGTGGATCAGTTTGTGGACAAACTCAACGAGTCACCGCTCTTCTCCGTCGATAAGGAGAAAATGACCCGCACCACGCCGACCGACGCGGATTGGGCTTATCCCTATTCCTTCCCGTTGGTCATCAAGCTCAAGCTTCCCGAACCTGCCAAGGGGGACAAGAAAGCGGGCGCAACCAAAACCCCTTGATCACCGATGAAAGACAATAAATTTCTCACCGGCTTTTTGATCGTGACCCTGCTGGGCGCAGGCGTATTCGGCTTCCTTCTCTTTCAGGCGAAGGGCAAATACAATGACGCGACCAACGCCTACAACGACAAGATCAACGAGCTTCAGACGTTACAGGGCGGCAAGCCCTATCCCAACGAGTCCAACTTCAAGAAGGAGCAGGAACTCCAGAAGCAGCATCAGGAAGCCATCAATACCCTTCAGACCCAGCTCTCGAAGGCGGAACTGCCGGTCGAGCCGCTGACTCCGGAAAAGTTTCAGGATAACCTCCGCGAAGCCATCAAGGCCGTCACGACACTGGCTGCCAAGCAGGGCACTGAGATCGAAAACGGTAAAATGACGCTCGGTTTCGAGATCTACACCACTCAGCCGCCCCGCCCCGAAGCGACACCGCAACTCGGCCGGATGCTTAAGGGCGTCGAAATGGTCGTGACCGATCTGTTGAATCAATCCCCCACGAAAATCGCGGACATCAAGCGCGTCCCGATGCCCGAAGAAGGCAGCGTCGTTCCCGGCGCACCCAAACCGGCCGCCACGCCGGCGCCCAAACCCGGCGCACCCGCCGCGAAAAAGGTGGTGGAGGAACAGCCCTTGGTGAGGCGCTACCCCTTCGACCTGACGTTTGTCGCGCAGGAGCCGAAGTTCCAGAAGTTCATCAATAACCTGGTGGCAAACAAGAAGCAGTTCTTCATTCCGGCTGCAGTTTCGGTGAGCAACGAAAATCCCAACGGCCCTTCCAAATCGGCTGGAACGTCATCGGAGCCGCCTCCGCCACCTCCTGAAGGCGGCACCACCAGCACTCCGCCGCCTGAAACGACCAAATTCATCGTCGGAGAGGAAAAACTCAATGTGACCATGCGAATCGAGTTGGTCGATTTCGCCGAACCTCCGGCGGAGAAGCCTGCCAAGTCCACCAAACCGGCCCCTGCCAAGTAAGCCATGGATTGGATCAAAAAGAATTACGATCAATTTACCCTCGGCCTTGTTGCCGCCGCCACTCTCGGCACTGGCTGGTTGCTCTATAGCAGCGTGAACAGCTTCCCCGAGCAGTTCGCTGCCGCAAAAGCGGCGCCCATCGAGGACAACCACATCGTGGCGGTCGATACGACCAAGATCGACGAAGCCCGCCAGCGGTTCGAACAACCGACCCAGTGGAAGCGTCGGGAAGTGGAAAAAGGCAAGTTTCTGCATAGCGGCCTCCTCTTCACCTCGGAGCCTTACTACGTGAAAAACGGTGTTCTCATCCGCCCGGATGACGGCAAGCTCTACAACCACTCCCGCACGGGTGAACCGATGGAAAATCGGTGGTTCATGAACAATCAGTTGCCCTTGCTGGACACCACGGTGCCTTTCCAGGATCCGGACGGAGACGGTTTCCTGAACGAAGACGAGTGGCTCTACAAGACGGACCCGAACAACAAGGAAAACCATCCAGACTACCATTCGCTGCTCTTCTTCGCTCAGTGGGTGAAAGTGCCGTTCCGATTCAAGCTCCAAGGCTACGATGGCGATGGCAGGAGTGGCGATCCGAAGACGTTTACTTTCCAGGTCAACCCGCTCGATGCCGGTGGCCGCACCAAATTCGTCAAGATCGGCGAAACCATTGAGGGAACCAACTTCAAGGTGGATAAGTTCGATTTCAAAGAGAAGGAGAACCCCAGCACGGGCGACAAAGACGAGGTCTCCGAGCTGACCCTCGTCAATACCGAGACGAAGGAAACGGTTGCTCTGATCTACAACAGGGTCACCGACTCCCCGACTCAGTTTGGCGATTTCGCCTACTACTGGAACAAAAAGCACGGCGAAGCCCCTCAGGTTTTCCGGGTCCGGAAACTTCAGGATTTCGCGCTCCAGCCCAAGATCGACCGAGCGGACCTCTATAAACTCCTTGACGTAAACAACGAGGGGGCGCTAATCCAGACCCCGAATGGCAAACAATACCAGGTGCCGCCGATCAGAAGATAGGCACCCGCTCCGAGCAGGGAACCTGCTTCCACGGGATGTTTGCGCATCCCCCTGAACCGCTTTTTCACCCCGGAAACCACCAACTTTTCCAACCAACCAAGCCAGCCAAGACATGATCAAATCCCCGCCAGCCTCACACATCGCTGCCCTGCTGGGCGTGGCCATCGCCGTGCAACCGGTGTTGCCCACGATTGCCCTTGGGCAAAGCGCCCAGACTGCTGTCTCGCGCGAACTCGCGCGCCGGCAGGACTACGCGCGCCGCGGCGAACAGGCTCTTGCCACCGCCAAGCGCGCCATGGCCGACAAGGATTACGAAACCGCCGTCTCGCAGTATAAGCTGGCGTGCGATCTGATCCCGAACGCTTCCAATAGCCACGCGCTCTATGCCGACGCCCTGAGCGGCTTCTGCCGCGCCAGCGTTCGCTACGCCGAGCAGCGCATCGCCGAAGGCCGTTATGTAGATGCCCAGACCCAGCTCAAGGTCGTCCTCGACGAACGCTACAATCCGCGCTGCAAGGATGCGGTCGTGATTCTTTCCCGTCTCGAGACCCCGGGCTACTACAACCAGACCATCGGGCCGAAATTCCGCGGCAAGGTGGAGGAAGTGAAAAAATTTCACACCGAAGCAGAAGGCTTCGCGGACACCGGCCGCTACGATCTGGCGATGAAGCGCTACGATCAGGTCCTGGCCGACGACAAATACAACATGGCCGCCCGCCAGGGGCAGGAACAGGTCAACGTCAAGCGCACCCAATACGCGGAAGCCGCTTACAATGAGACCCGCAGCCGCATGCTGTGGCAGGTCCAGAGCGCCTGGCAGAGCCCGGTCCGGAAGTTCAACGTGCAGGAATCGATCACCATCGATAACAACACGGACGCCGCCGGCACCGCCCGCATCAACGCCAAGCTCCAGAAGATCGTCATCCCGAAGCTCGAACTGCGTGAAGCGACCATCGTCGAAGCGCTCGAGTTCCTGAAGAAGAAGAGCACCGAACTCGACAACGATCCCGATGTCGCTCGCCGTGGCGTCAGCTTCGTGCTGAAACTCGAAGGTTCCACCGGGGGCTCCGCTCCCGCTCCGGCTGCGGCTCCAGCCATTCCGGCTGCGCCCGCGATTCCGGGCCTTGAGGCGATTCCGGGCGCTGCTCCCGCCCCTGCTCCGGCGGCTGCGATTCCGGCAGCTCCGGGCGTCGCAGGCGTTTCAGCGGCCGATGCGCGCATCACGGTGGCGCTGACGAACATCCCGCTCCTCGAAGCGCTCAAATATGTCACTTCGCTGGCCAATCTGAAATACAAGGTCGAGCCGTATGCGGTGGCGATCGTGCCAATCGGCACGAACACGCTCGAACTGATCCAGAAGGAATACAAGGTTCCGCCGGGCTTCATTACCCGCATCGCCAATCCGGGCGGTGATGCTGGAGCTCTGGCTCCGCCGCCCGCCGGTGGCGGAGGTGCCGATGCCACCCGCGGTGGCGCAGCCATCACCGGTCGCGTTGACGCCGTCGAGTTCCTGAAATCCGCTGGTGTGACCTTCCCCGAAGGCGCTACCGCCGTGTATCTCCCGCTGAACAGCCGTCTGCTCGTTCGCAACACGCAGGAAAACCTCGACCTCATCGACAAGCTCGTCGAACTCAGCGTCACCACCGGCCCCACGCAGGTGGAGATCGAAGCGAAGTTCGTCGAAATCACCCAGCAGAACCTCAAGGAACTGAGTTTCGACTGGCTGCTTGGCGCGGCAAACGTGCCCGGCTCCCAGAAGATCTTCAGCGCTGGCGGCACTTCGGGTAACACTCCCGCGTCGAACGCCGCGGACTTCCCCTTCATCGTCCCCGGCGGTGGCCCGGTCGGTGGCAACCCGGTGACGGGTGGTAACCGCAGCGGCAACCTCGCGATCAATGCCAACGCCATCGACTCGCTGCTCTTCGGCGTGACGGGCGCTTCGGCGGTTGCACCCGGCGTGCTTTCACTGGCCGGCGTCTTCACCGATCCTGCCTTCCAAGTCGTCGTCCGGGCGCTGGATCAGAAAAAAGGTGTGGACCTCCTGTCTGCTCCTCGCGTCACGACCAAGAGCGGCAACCGCGCGGTTATCGAAATCATTCGTGAGTTCCGTTACCCGACCGAGTTCGAGCCGCCGCAGATTCCGCAGAACTTCGGCAACGGCCAGAATAATGGTGGCGGCGGTGGCGCCGGTGCCGTGGTCGTCAACCTGCCGGGTTCCTTCCCGGTCACCCCGACCACCCCGACGGCGTTCGAAACCCGGAACACGGGCGTGACGCTGGAAGTGGAACCGACGGTCGGTCCCGATGGCTACACCATCGACCTCAACCTCGTCCCGCAGGTGGTCGAATTCGAAGGGTTCATCAACTACGGCAGCCCGATCACCTCCTCCGGCATCAACCTGCTGACCGGCGCCCCGACGCAGACGGTCATCACGCCGAACGTCATCAACCAGCCGATCTTCAGCACTCGTAAGGTGACGACGAGTGTGAGCGTGTTCGACGGCCAGACCGTCGTCCTCGGCGGCCTGATGCGCGAAGACGTCCAGAAGGTGCAGGACAAGACCCCGCTGCTCGGCGACATCCCGCTCATCGGCCGTCTGTTCCGCTCCAATGTGGACCAGCACCTCAAGCGCAACCTCGTCATCTTCGTCTCCGCCCGCCTCATGAACCCGGCCGGCGAGCCGGTTCGCCTCGACGAGGAGGCCGAGGAAGAAGTGGTGCCTCAGCCGCCGCCGGAAGCGACCTCCCCGCTCCCTGAGCTGCCGCTGATGCCGAAAAACTAAGGCGCCAGTCAAGAATTCAAAACCCCATCCAAGGCAACTTGGATGGGGTTTTTGTTTGCCGTTGAACTCACGGAATGGACGGAAGGGACGGTTGGGAGATTCGCCCCCTCAGGACGAAAATCGGGGCCATGACCAAAGCGACGTATGCGTCGACCCGCCCAAGGAACGGCGACACCGCGCCAGCGCGCAGCGCATTTTTCCACCCGACGGAGGCGCACTTTGCAGCGACCAGGGGGGTTCGCGGGGTCATTCCTGTCGCCGACGATCCAACTCGGGCGGAGCCCGCCATTTTTCCGGAAGCGTGGCGCTTCCCGCGCAGTCCGCCGACGGCGACAGGAATGTCGCCGCTCCCTGGCTTCGCCCCACAGAGGTAATCCAACTTAATCCAACCTATTCCAGCCACCGGATTCTGCCGAATGTCCCCACTCAAAGCATGAAGCAGGAAAACAGAAAAACAGGAGCCGCCACCTGGCCGGAGGGATTTGCGTGGCTTTTCTGTTTTCCTGTTTTCCTGCTTAAGCCCTCAACCCGCCCAGCCAATTAAATCCCACCAACAGACACAATAAACACACTATTCGCCGATCATGGCATGCGCAGAAACCTTCCGACGCAAAGGGGCAGTGAAAATGAAAAGCGGTCGGGCAAAATATGGAATGATGTCAATTTCGAGGCAGCCAATTCCTGCCATTCAAGAAGGCCCCAAAGCGATCCACTGCTCACTCGTCCAAGGCATCAAATGAAGCCCCCCCCTCGCATTTGGCCCGCGAGATCCTCCCTTATCCAAGTGCCATTCGGATCGAAACCCTTTTATAAGGCGAGTCATTCCGAGCAGGCGGAGGCGGTAAATGGGCGATGTATTGGCGACAGCTACACTTCTACCGCCCTAAATAGTGGAAGTCCCCTGTTCGCTCGATAGACTCGCCCGCACTTGTGATTCCCATTTTGCCTTCTGCTCTTTGCCATCGCCCCTCCGTGCCGTCGGGCTTGTAATTATGCCCGCCATCGGAATCACTGGAGGAGTCGCGACCGGAAAATCCTCCTTCGTCCGCGCCCTCCTCAAGCATCTCCCGGTTCCGTGCTTTGACGCCGACCGTTGTGTTCACGACCTGCTCGCGTCGGATGCCGGCCTGCATGCCGAAATCCGCGCGGCGTTCCCTACTCTGCCCACCGATGGGGGGATCGATCGCACCGCCCTCCGCGAAATCGTCTTCCGCAGCGAGGACGCCCGGCGGACCTTGGAATCCCTGATTCACCCTCGAGTGCGTGCCGCCTGGCAACCGCAGGCTGCAGCCGCACGAGACACGCGGACCATCCACTTCTTCGATATCCCCCTGCTCTACGAAACGGGCATCGAAGCCGAGTTCGACCGGGTGCTCGTCATCGCCTGCTCCCCGGAAATCCAGCGGGGTCGCATGGCCGAAAATCGAGGTCTTGCATCCGAAGTAATTGAGGGCATCATTAAAGCGCAATTCGGCCTTCTGGCGAAGGTCGCCCGTGCGAACTACGTCGTCTGGAACGACGGTTCGCCCTCCGCGCTCGACGCACAGGCCCGCCTCTTCGCCACCTATCTCCGAGAATCCTATGGATGAATCCACCAACGTAACTGTCGCCCCGGGCGACTCCGGTGCCGCCACCGCGGCCGCACCCCCGCCACCCAGCGTGCCCAAAGAGCTATGGGTGGACGAACTGAACGCGGCTCCTTTTAACGAACTCCTCGAGCGCGCCGACGCGCTGAACGTGCGCGTGAACCCGGAAAAAACCCGGCATCACATCGTTTTTGATCTGCTCCGCACTCACGCCCAGCTCGGCTCAACCCTCTTCGCCGATGGCGTGCTCGAAATGGCCAGCCATGGCAACAGCGGCTTCCTTCGCTGGGGGCGCTTTAACTTCAAGACTCTGCCGCAGGACGTCCTCGTCCCCGGTCAGTTCATCAACAAATTCGGCCTGCGCAACGGCAACTCCTTCACCTGCCGCCTGCGTCTTCCGCGCGATAACCGCGAGCGCAATCTCGTGGTCGATGAAATTCTCTCCATCGAAGGCATCCCCGCCGCCGAATGGCAGGAAACCATCGAGTTCGAGAAGCTCACCGCGATGCATCCCACCGAGCGCATCGTGCTCGAGAATCTGAAACTCAACTCGGTCACCGCGCGCGCGATCGATCTCATCGCCCCACTTGGCCACGGGCAGCGCGGCCTTATCATCGCCCCGCCGCGCGTCGGCAAGACCGTGATGCTGAAAGAAATCGCCCGCGCGATCAGCGCGAACAGCCCCGACACGAAGCTCGTGCTGCTCCTTATCGACGAGCGCCCCGAGGAAGTGACCGATTTCCGCCGCTCGCTGAGCAACTGCGAAATCTACGCCTCCACTTTCGACGAGAGCCCGCAGCGTCATATCCAGCTCGCCGAACTGGTGAGCGATCGCGCCAAACGTCTGGTCGAGCTGCAGAAAAAAGTCGTCATTCTGCTCGACTCGATCACGCGTCTTTCTCGCGGCTACAATAACAGCATGCCCGGCAAGGGCCGCCTGATGTCCGGCGGCGTCGATTCCAAGGCGCTCGCGAAGCCGAAGAAATTCTTCAGCGCCGCACGCAATACCGAGGAAGGCGGCGCGCTCACCGTCCTCGCGACCTGTCTCGTCGAGACGAACAGCAAGGCCGACGACCTCATCTTCGAGGAATACAAGGGCACGGGTAACATGGAAATCCGCCTCGACCGTTCGCTCGGCGACAAGCGCATTTTCCCGGCGATCAGCATCCCGCTCTCGGCGACCCGCCGCGACGACCTGCTCTATCACGCGAAGGAGTTCGAGCGTGTAAATATCCTCCGCAAGCAGCTCGCTGCGCTGCCACCTTTTGAGGCGACCGAGGTGCTCATCCACGCCCTTCGCTCGACCCATTCCAACGCCGAGCTGCTCCTTACTGGCCTTCGCTGACACCCATGGCACGGATGAATGAACCACGGGGGGCAAAGATAACACGGCTCGGGCGGAACGCCTTCGTCCGCTCGTGCGCTTCCCGAGTCCCAAGCGCCCCAGAAACTTCATCCGTGTAATCCGTGGAATCCATGGTCGCTTCATCTGTGGAATCCGTGGCCGACACGCCGTTCATCGACACGTCCGCTGGACTTGAAACCGTCACGCCGGTTCTCGCGCCGCACACGCGCATCGCGGTCGATACCGAAGCGGACAGCCTCCATTGCTACTTCGAAAAGCTATGTCTCGTGCAGGTCAGCGTGCCCGGCGGCAACTGGCTTATCGATCCGCTCGCGAACTTCTCGCTCGAACCGCTCTTCGCCGCCTTCGCCGGCAAGGAACTGATCTTCCACGGCGCCGATTACGATCTGCGGCTCATGCGGCGGATCGGTTTCCCCGGCCCGACCCGCATCTTCGATACGATGATCGCCGCGCGCCTGTGCGGCATCCCTGAGTTCAGCCTCGCCGCGCTGCTCAAGCGGCATTTCGGCCTCGAAATTCCGAAAGCCTCGCAAAAAGCGAACTGGGCGCGCCGCCCCCTTTCACCCGCCATGCTCAGCTACGCGGTCAGCGACACGCGTCACCTGCACCAGCTCGCCGAGATCTACGAAGCCCAGCTTCGTGAACTCGGCCGCTTCGCCTGGTTCGAGCAATCCTGCGAGCGGGCCATCCGTGCGACCGAGATCATCAAAGAACGTGACACTGAGGACGCCTGGCGCATTTCCGGCAGCGGCCAGATGCGCGGACGCGTCGCCGCCATCCTGCGCGAACTCTGGCGCTGGCGGGATCAGGAAGCACGCACCGTGGACAAGCCCAGCTTCCACATTCTGCACAACCAGCAACTGATCGAGGCCGCCACCGACCTCGACTCCGGTCGCACCGTCCAGTTCCGCCACCTGCGAGGCGGGCGCGCCCAACGCTTCGAGGAAACCGTCGCCCGTGCGCTCTCTCTCCCGGAGAGCGAATGGCCCGTCTTCGTCAAAGGAACCCGGCTTCGCGCCACGCGCGAAGAGGAAGACAAGATGCAGAAGCTCAAGTCACGGCGCGATGCCATCGCCTCCGACCTCAAGCTGGATCCTTCGCTGATCGCTCCGAAGGCCACCATCGAGGGCCTCGTGCTTCGTCCCGCGGAGACGCTCGAGCGCCTGATGCCGTGGCAGCGCGAACTGCTCAAGCTCGATTCGGACGTCAAGCTCTAGCCAGTCCGTGCAGAGACGAGGCTCGACCCGAGGCCTGCATGTGACGTTTCCACTGTTTGCCTAGCGACAGAAGCACCGCTAGGTTGTTACCCCTGCGATGGATCGCCTTTTCCTCGTCGCTTCCACCTTTTGTTTCCTGTTTGGCTTTGCCTACTCCATGCACGCGCTCGGGGCGCGCGTGTATCGTCGTTCGCACCTGAACTTCTTCGCCATTCTGTCCGGCTTTCTCTGCCAGACAGCGTTTCTCTACCTGCGCGGCGAACGAATCGGGCGGTGCCCGCTCACGAACTTCTTCGAAGTCTTCATCTTCCTCGCCTGGGCGATGGTTCTTTTCTACCTGTTGATCGGGCCGACCTACCGGCTGTCGCTGCTCGGCGTCTTTACCTCACCGCTGGTCTTCATCCTGCAAATCGGTGCGCTGATTGTTCCCAATCTCGATAAGGTCGCTCCGCCCAAGAGCACCATCAATCCGTGGATGGAACTGCATGCCGCCGTCTCGATCGTGGCCTACGGCGCGTTCGCCTTGGCAGGCGTCGCCGGGGTCATGTATCTCGTCCAGGAGAAGCAACTCAAGACCCACCACATTCGGTCGATCTTCTACCATCTCCCCCCCATCCGCGAACTCGCCTTTGCCAACCGCCGCCTGATCTTTACCGGGTTCACTCTGCTCACCGTGGGTATCGCGGCCGGGTTCGCGGTCGGCAGCCTTTCCTCGCACTTCATCAAAATTTCGTGGTCGGTGGGGGTCTGGGCTCTCTATGGGTTCATCCTCGGCGCCGAGCAGGTTCACCGCCTCAGCCCGCGCCGAGGCGCCTGGCTTTCCGTCGCCGCCCTCGTGGTCGTGCTCTGCACGCTGTGGGGTATTCGGTTCATCGATCAAACCGGAACGTAGGATGGAAATCGTCTGTCTCGGCATCAGCCATCATACCGCGCCGGTCGAACTCCGGGAAAAGTTCGCCATCCCCGAACACGCCGTGGCGCCCACCGCGGTGGAACTCGCACATGCACCCGGTTTGTCGGAAGCGGTCATCGTTTCCACCTGTAATCGCGTGGAACTTTACGCTGCCGCCGAGACCCCGCAGGAAGGCGTCGAGGCGCTGACCCGCTTCATCGCCGCCCGGTCCAGCGATGCCGTCAGCGAGGCCTTCTTCCGCCACGCTTCGCAGCGCAGCATTCAGCATCTCTTCCGCGTCGTGTCCGGCCTTGACTCCATGGTGCTCGGCGAAACGGAAATCCTCGGTCAGGTGAAGAAAGCCTACCAGGCCGCGCAGCAGGCGGGCGCCACCGGCCGGCACTTGAACAAGCTCTTCCAGCGCGCGTTCAACGTCGCCAAGGAAGTCCGCACGAATACCAACATCACCCGTGGCTCTGTCAGCGTCGGCTCGGTCGCCGTGGAACTGGCGGGCAAACTTTTCGGCCCGCTCGGCGAGTGCCATCTCATGATTCTCGGCGCTGGCGAAATGAGCGAACTGACCGCCGGGGCCTTCCAGGCCCGCGGCGTCAAAGCCATCTTCGTTGCCAACCGCACCTACGACCGCGCCGCCGAACTCGCCACGAAGATGAACGGCAAGGCGGTGTATTTCGAGGACTGGTCGAAGGAGTTCGACTGCGTGGACATTCTCATCGGCTCGACTGCCGCGCCGCATCCGGTCGTGACGGTCGAAAAACTCGCCCCGCTCATGCGCCGGCGCCCCGACCGTCCGCTCTTCTGCATCGACCTCGCCGTCCCGCGCGATTTCGAAGCAGCCGTGAACAACCTCGAAGGGGTCTATCTCTACGACATCGACAGCCTCCAACAAATCGCCAACCAATCCATGTCCGAACGCCAGCAGGAAGTAGCCCTTTGCGAACGCTTGATCGAACGCCACGTGACCGAGTTCACCGAATGGCTTGCCGCCGGACCGCATCCGGGCGCCGCTCTGCACACGCAAACGGAGGGCGCCAAGTCTTGAGCCCGCTCATCCTCGGCACCCGCGGTTCGGCCCTCGCTCTCGCGCAGGCCGATCTCACTGAAGCAGCGCTTGCCCGCGTCCATCCTGACCTTCCTACCGAACGCCGTATTTTCACGACTCGCGGTGACATGAAGCTCGATCTCAGCCTGCTCCGCGCTGGCGAAGCGGGCGGCAAAGGACTTTTCACCAAGGAACTCGAAGCCGCGCTGCTCGCGAGCGCAATCGATGTCGCCGTGCACAGCCTCAAGGACCTGCCCGGCCATCAGCCCGACGGTCTGCAACTCACCGCCGTGCTCGAGCGCGCCCCGACGGCCGATATCCTCGTCTCCCGCGAACCGCTCCAGTTTGACGCTATCCCCCATGGCGCGCACATTGGAACCAGCAGTGTGCGTCGCGCCCGCCAACTCCAGTGGCTGCGTCCAGATTTCATCATCGAAGAATGGCGCGGCAACGTCCCCACCCGCTTGCGCAAACTACGCGAGCGCCAAGACATCGCCGCCATCGTCCTCGCCGAAGCCGGTCTGCGCCGACTCGGCTACGAATTCAACGGCGGCAAACTCGCGACCGCCGAGGGCGATTTTCACGCCATTTCCCTCGCCGAACATCTGCTCCCCGCCATCGGCCAAGGAGCCGTGGCCCTGCAGAGCCGGATCCACGACGAGCGCGTCAATCCCATCCTCGCCGCACTCAACCACGAGCCCACCTGGCTCTGCATCCGCGCCGAACGCGAGCTTCAACGTCTCCTTGCGGGCGATTGCGGCCTCCCGGTTGGCGTCCGGTGTGCTCTGGATGGCACCCGCCTTACCATGGAATCCATTCTTTTCGGTGCCGAAGGCCAGCCCCCCCGGCAGGCCGAGTGCACGGGCGATGCCTCCGACCCGGAACAGATCGCGGCGGACCTTTTTCAACGCCTGCAAACCTGAAAACGGGTTCTGCTTTGAACCCTGCATCCCCGGTTGCGCCCCCCCGCGACACCGTGTTTCATCCCCGCCCTGCCAGTGCGTTATCTTAAGGTCACACTTTTCATCGGCTTCCTCGTCAGCCTCGCGGTGACGAGCCTTTATGAGCTGGGCGCCTTCTTCCAACTCGACCTTGCGCTGTCAGGATTTCTTGGACGCGGCGCACCGATCCCACTCGGCGATCGAGCTCTACAGTATCCGCTCTTTCTGAGCCTCGCTTTCGGCATCGCGTGGACCACGGTCGATATCCCTCGCAAATCGCTCAAGATCATCGTCGCGGCCGCAGCCCTGCTCGAAGTCTTCGCAACCACGTGGATCCTTCACATCTACGGCATTTTCTTCTCCTCGTTTGCCAGCGTCACCGCGGTCGGCCTCTCATTCCTCGGCGGCATCATCTACGCCCATAGCGAAGGCGGCACGCGGAAGAAGATCGTCTCGACCATTTTCGGTGACCGCATTTCCCGGCAGACCTTCGAGGACCTGGTGAACTCCGACCTGCCGCTCACCTTCGAAGGCGAGCGCACCGAGGCGACCATCGTGGTGTGTGAAATCTTCAATCACCACGAACTCACCGAAGCACTGCCGGTGAACGACTATGTCGCCCTGCATAACTCCTTCCTCAAAAACGCCGCCGACTTCCTCGTCGAGCGTGGCGGGTATCTCGATGAGTGCGACGGTGAAAGCCTGCGCGTGGTTTTCGGCGCGCCCATTCCGCGCGACGGCCACGCTTCGATGGCCTGCGAAGCGGTGCTCTCGCTCTGCCGCCGGCTCGATGAAGTGAACGACGAATGTTACGCGGTCTGGGGCAAACGCTTCGACTACCGCATCGGTGTGAACAGCGGTGAAGTCGTCGTGGCGGCCTACGGCTCCGGGCGTGTGGGTAACTTCTCCGTCGCCGGCGAACCAGTCGAATTCACCCGCCGCCTGTGCGCGGCGAATACGATCTACCGCTCCCGCATCCTGCTCGGCTGCGAAACCTTCAACGGCGGCGAGCCGGACATCGAAGTCCGCCCGATGGAACTCATCCAGCGCTACGCCGAAGCCAGCAGCCGGGAGGAAGTCTATGAACTCCTCGCGCTCAAACACGGCCTGACCGAGGAAGAAGCCCAGCGGCGCGATCTGTTCTGGCAAGGCATCGTCTATTATCGCGAGGCGCTGTGGGACGAAGCGCTGTCGATCTTCCAAAGCATCCGCCATCCTGATGGCCTCGACGGTCCGGTGGAGTTTTACATCCGGCGTATCGAACAACTGCGCGCCGGCATGCCTCAGCTTGAGTGGGCTGAGAGGTAATGAAACGGGTTGATTATCCGCCGGCGATCAAGGCGCTGGTCGCTGAGCTCAAGCGCATGCCTGGCATTGGCCCGCGTAGCGCCGAGCGCATCGCGCTGTGGATGATCCAGAGCCGCGACGCCCGCCCCGCCGAAATCGCACGCGTGATTTCCGACACCACACAGGGCATTCATCCCTGCCTCCGCTGCGGTTTCTTTGCGACGGAAACCCTCTGCGATTTCTGTGCCGATGACACTCGCGATTCAGCCCATCTCTGCGTGGTGGAGCAGCCGACCGACATTCTGCCCCTCGAACGCACCGGCGCTTTCCGCGGCAGGTATCATTCGCTCGGCGGTCGCATCGCGCCGCTCGATCACGTCGGCCCGGAAGACCTCCGCATCGACTCCCTTGTGGAACGAGTGAAAAACGAGACACCGGCAGAAGTCATCCTGGCCCTCGGCGCCGATGTGGAAGGCGAGGCCACGGCGAACTACATCGCCAGCCTGCTCCGCGATCTGCCAGTGAAAGTTACCCGCCTCGCTCAAGGCCTGCCCGCAGGTGGCGGCTTGGAACACGCTGACGAGTTGACGATCAGCCGCGCGCTTTCAGGCCGAACGACGGTATGAGCGTCGCCATTCATTGGTTCCGCCGCGACTTGCGGCTGAGCGACAACACGGCGCTCAACGCTGCCGCTCGCTACGATCAGGTCGTCCCCGTGTATATCGTGAGCGAGTGGAAGGAGAGCCACCACTGGTGCGGCGCCCCGCGGCAGGAGTTCCTGTGTGGAAGCCTTGCTTCGCTCGCCAGAAATCTGGAGCACAAGGGCGGACGCCTCATCGTTCGGCAAGGCCGCGCCGAACAGGTGCTCGAAAAGCTGGTCCGCGAAAGCGGCGCGGAAGCCATCACTTTCAATCGCGATCCCGATCCGTTCGGCCGCGCGATGGAACAGAAGATCGCAGTCATGGCCGAGCGGCTCGGTGTGAAGGTCATCTCGTGCCAGGATGTGGCCATGCACGAGCGCGATGCCGTGCTCACCGGGAGTGGCACACCCTTCCGTGTCTTCACGCCCTACGCTCGCGCGTGGATAAAGCTCGAAAAGACTCCCCCAGCGAAAGCTCTCGGCAAGATCAGCGTTCCCACCAAAATTTCCTCCGACGACCTGCCTACGCTCGCGACCTGGGACCTTCGCTCCGATGCGAAGATCGTCGAACCCGGTGAAGCCGCCGCTCGCAGACGCCTCGGCCGTTTCCTCGACGGACCGATCCTCGAATACTCGAATTTTCGCGATATTCCCTCGGTGGATGGCACCTCGCGTCTCGGGCAGGATCTCCGCTACGGCACACTTTCCATCCGCGAAGTTTATGCCCGCTGCCAGGAAGTCGCCGCGCAGCATCCAGCCAAACGGCGCAGCGTTGAGACCTATGTCAACGAGCTCATCTGGCGCGAGTTTTACATGCAGGTGCTTTGGTTTCATCCCGGGGTGCTCGATCATGAAATGCAAGAGGAGTATCGCGACCTCAAATGGCGCGACTATTGGCGCCCGGAAGAAAAGCCGGGCGGCGCCGCCTTCCAGCGCTGGTGCCGTGGTGAGACCGGTTTCCCGATCATCGATGCCGGCATGCGACAACTCAACGAAACTGGCTTCATGCACAATCGTGTGCGCATGATCGTGGCCATGTTCCTCACCAAGGACCTGCACATCTGGTGGATGCACGGCGAGAGCTGGTTCATGCGGCGCCTCGTGGATGGCGAGATCGCCAGCAACAACGGCGGCTGGCAGTGGAGCGCGAGCACTGGCACCGATGCGGCGCCGTATTTCCGGATCCAGAACCCGTGGTCGCAATCGAAGCGCTTCGACCCGGACGGCGACTACATCAAATACTGGGTGCCGGAACTCCGCGATGTGCCCGCCCGCAAGCTGCACGAACCTCCCGCTGGTCTTCCCCTGGTGAAGGGTTATCCGCTGACCATGGTCGATCACGCGAAGGAGCGCGAAGCCGCGCTCGACATGTTCCGGCGCTGACCATGCGCCTGCTCCCGCTGCTGCCCATCTCGCTGGCGCTGGCCGGCTGCTCTCACTCGCCACGCGAGGAAGCGGAGAAGCGCCTGAAAAAGAGCGACCTCGCGCGCCTGCGAATGGATGCGGCGGTCCTTTATAAGAACATGTATGCGAGCGCCGGGCCGTCCTACACGGTCATCAAACCCGGCTCGTGGCCGGCCAGTTTCCGCGCTCTGGAGCCGAAACAGGTCGGGGCCTATCGCGATGGATTCACCCTCGCCTTCAAGCAGAATGGCGAGATCGAATCCGGCATTTACGTGACGCCGGCGCAGATGGACGTGCAACCGCACAGCACGGCTCGCGCGCAGTTCGAGCGCATCGCCGACGGCATCTACTGGTATTCGTTCCAGCCATGAGCGCGATCGAAGTTCGACCAATCACTGCGGCCGAGACCGTCGCCGTGCGCTGGCCGATTTTGCGCCCCGGCTTTCCTCCTGAGACAGCGATCTTCGACGGCGACGACGCTCCCCAGACGTGTCACCTCGGCAGCTTCATGGATGGCCGGCTTTGTGGAGTCGCCTCAATCTTTCTCGCCAAACTGCCGGAGCGCCCATCGATCGAAAACGCGTGGCAACTCCGCGGCATGGCGACGCTGCCGGAAGTGCGCGGCACCGGTGCCGGCCGAGCTTTGCTCACCGCCTGCGAAGACGCCACCCGCTCACGCGCTGCCACCCTGATCTGGTGCAATGCCCGCGTCAGCGCTTCCGAATTTTATCGAAAGCACGGTTGGGACATCATCGGTGAGGAATTCGACATCCCCACCGTCGGCCCACACTATCGGATGATGCGGAAGTTGTAAGGCACTGTGGAACGCCGACGCTCCATGACTATGCGCCGTAATGCTGGCGCACGGCATTCACGAGCCCGGGGATGTCATACTGCGCCGCCTCGATATCGACGGGCATTTTCAGTTCGCGCATCGTCTTCGAGGTAATCGGCCCGATCGATGCCGTCTTCAGTCCGTCCGGCCAGGGAAGGCCAAGCGCGTGGAAATTCTCCGCCGTGCTGGAACTGGTAAACGTGATCAGGTCGGCTCCTTCCGCCTTGAAGCGCGCGATGCCGCCGCTCACGTCCTCCGTTTCCGGCACGGTGCGATAGACCGGCACGACATCGACGATCGCGCCCAGCTTGTTCAGCGAATCGGGCAACACATCGCGAGCTTTCTCCGCGCGGGCGATGAGGATGGTCAGATTCTCGACTGAGCCCTGCTCTTCGAACGCCGAGACCACCGCTTCCGCCACGAACTCCTTCGGCTGCAAGTCCACCGTGAAACGATACTCGCGCACTTTCTCCGCCGTGGCCGGGCCGATCGCGGCAATCTTCGCCGCACCGAGTTCCCGCGCGTCGCCGCGAATCTCGAAGAACTTGTCGAAGAACGCCTGCACGCCATTCGGCGAGGTGAAGACGATCCAGTCGTATTGATGCGCATGCACGACCGCGCCGACGAACTCCTTTTCGTCGGTCGGCGGTTCGATGCGAATCGTCGGCAGTTCATAGACATCCGCCCCGAGCGCGCGCAGTCGGCTGCTCAAGGCACCCGCCTGCTGCCGGGTCCGCGTCACGACGATGCGCTTGCCCCAGAGCGGCCGTTTGTCGAACCACGCCAGCTTCTCGCGTAATCCCGCCACCGTGCCGATGACCGCCACCGCCGGCGCGCTGAAGCCACTCGACGCCACCTTCTCCGCGATGTCACCCAGCGTTCCCGTCAGCACCTGCTGGCGCCCGGTCGTTCCCCAGCGGACCAAGGCGATGGGCATGCTCGCGGCGATCCCATTCTGCTGAAGCTGCTCGGTGATCGGGCCGATCCGTTCCACGCCCATGAGCATTACTTTCGTTCCCGGCGCCTTCGCCAGCGCGGCGTAATCCAGCGTGCTCTCGGCCTTGGTCGGATCTTCGTGACCCGTGAAAATGGTCAACTGCGCCGCATGCTCGCGATGCGTCACGGGAATGCCCGCATAAGCCGGCGCCGCGATGGCGCTGGTCACGCCCGGCACGATCTCAAACGATTGCCCCGCATCGGCCAGCATCTCGGCTTCCTCGCCGCCGCGACCGAAGAGAAACGGATCGCCGCCCTTGAGCCGGAGCACGAGTTTGCCCGCGCGCGTCTTCTCGACGAGCAGCGCATTGATCTCCTCCTGCTTGAGCGTGTGCTGGCCGGCTTTTTTCCCAGCGTAGATGATCTCCGCATCGCGCCGCGCCCACTTGAGCATCTCGGGATTGCACAGGTAGTCGAAGACGATCACATCCGCCTCGCCCAAGGCTTCCTTCACCCGCAACGTGACCAGCCCCAGATCGCCCGGGCCCGCACCTGCGAGGATGCAGTGGCCAGAGGTTGCTGTGGTGGCTTCGACTTTCTTTTTCATTTCGGAATCTCTCGCGTGACGAGGGCGTGGGCGAAAGCACGGATTTCGCAATTACAGCGTGACGGCCAATAACCAGAGCCCCACGGCAAGAATCGCCATGCCAAGCCAATACACCGTGGCCGTGACTGCTTGCGGCGCCCACTTTCGCAACGCCGCCAGCAGCCCGAGCAACGGCAGCACCACCACTTGATGGCCCAGCTCCACGCCGATGCTGAATCCGCCGATCGCTGCCGCGACCGCACTCGGAGCGAACCCCTGCATCGCCGCCACCAGCCCACCGGCAAAGCCCAGCCCGTGAAAAAGCCCAAACCCGAACGCGACGCCCAGCCGCGAGCGAAGCAGCGGAGTGGCCGGGAAAAAGACATTCATCGCCGCGGCGGCGACAATGCTCGCAGCAATCAGCGGCTGGACCACGCTGGACCGGAGGTGCACCCAGCCGAGCGCCGCCACGGTGAGGGTGATGGTGTGGGCAAGCGTGAAGGCGGAAACGAGGGCGAGCACTCGCCAGAATCCCGGCAGGGCCAGCACCAGCGCGGCGACAAACAAGGCGTGATCCCAGCCGGCAGAAATATGCAGTAATCCCTGTCGAAAGAAATCCCAGGCCAGTCCTGCACTCGCCGAGGCGGGCACGCTGAATTCCGCCGTCACATCGCTTCCCAGCCCAAGGTGCAGCGGTTGTTTCGCGGTGAGCAATGCGCCTTGCGTCAGCGGGCGATCGTCCTGCCACGCTCGCGCCACGATGGGAGCCTCCCACGGATTGCCGGGAGCGAAGAGAATTTCGGTCAGCAGATCCTGCCGGACTTCGATCCCTGCCGGCGGCCGCGGCAGGGCATAGCGCAGCACGTAAGTTGTGAAGCCATTCACGGAACGGTCCGCCGGAGGCTGCACTTCGCGCACTTCGCCGCTCAGCGCGGCTCCATCCGCCACGACCTGGAAGTGCCGCAAAAGATAACGCCCGTGCTGGGTCAGCAAGTCGTCGAAACTGCCCGCTTCGCTCGCACCTTCCCCCAGCGATCCCGCGACGAAGATCTGTTCATTGGAAACGCGGAGCGCGGCGGTGGCCGCATCGCCCGCAATGCGCAGCTCCAGCGAACCTTGCGCGACAGGGTGCGCGTGGAGCGTGACCCTCAGCGCCCAGATAAGCAGGAAAACGAAGGCCGCTTTCAATGGTGCATGTGGAAACCGGCGAAGTGCGGATTCGCCTCGGCCGCGCGGCGGAGAAGACGCTGGCCCTCCGGCACTTCGCCCGCGCTCAGGTGAATGGTCCCGGCGTGATAGAGGATGTGAAAATCGCGGATGCCGCCGGCGATGGCTTTGCCGCTGGCTTCCAGCGCGGCCTTGAAATCGCCGCTACGATACAACGCCCACGCGAGGGAATCCCACGCCGCCGCGGTCTGGCGCAGCTTCAGGTCCTGCTGCGCGAGTTCCACCGCGCTCTTCGGGTCCTGTTCCGAATCGCAGAAGAACGCCGCGAGATGATGCAGGTAAAACACCTCGTGCCGCGCAAGCGAAGCGCGATAGCCAGCACGCGCCGTATCAAACGCCAGCTTCGCGGCCTCGGGCTTTTGATAGAACAGATGCAAATCACCGAGTGCCTGCCACTCCTCCGGCCGATCGGTCGCGGTCGCAATCTGGTGGAAGATCGAGGCCGCTTCCTCGTATTTCCCCTGCGTGCCGCGCAGTTCGCCCAGGTGCTCCAGCACATTCCAGTGCTTCGGCGCCAGCGCGAGCGCGGCGAGATAATCCTTCTCCGCCGCCTCGTGTTGCCCGCGGCGAAAGGCGAGTTCCCCCCGTTGCACGAGCGCCCAGACTCGGATTTCCACAGGCTCATCTTCGGTGAACTTCACCACGGCATCCAAATGCTGAGCCGCTGCCTCGACGTCATCACGCTGAACAGCGAGTCGGAAAGCGGCATATTCGGTCGTCTCATCGGGCCCGACGCTTCGGCCCAACGCTTCGGCAAAGGCCTTTTCGGCACCGTCGAGATCGCCGAGTTCCAGCAACGCGTCGCCGAGGACTTGCTGCGAACTCGCTTTGCCGGGCTCCAGCGCTTCGGCCTGGCGAGCCAGGTCAGCGGTTTCGGCAAAGCGGTGCAGAGCGAAAAGCACCCGGGCACGACCCGCCAAGCCACCCCCATTCAGCGCTGAAATCGAGGCCTTCAACGAAAGCGCGGATACTTCTTCGGCCCGGCGGAGATCTTCGAGCCGGCCCCGCCAGCGATAACGGCGCATCAGCCGGTCCACGAGTTGATTGAGCGACGGGAAATCGTCCAGATCGCCCTGCACTCGCCGTTCCAGAAAATCGACCGCGCGGTTCAGCCCCGCCAGCACGGCATCTTCCTCCGCCCACGCAGGCGCGGCGAGGACAGCCAGGAAAACAGTGAGAAAACGACGCAAGGAAAAGCAAACCGCGCCGGCTACCCGAAGCAACCGGCGCGGTTGAAGAGTCAGATGACGGTTAGTTGCGCGTGTTGTCGTCCGCGTCCGTGAGAGGAACCGCGCTCGGATCCCGCGGCTGCTGGGTCGGCGCGAGGAAGGGGAAGGTCGCAGAGAACGGCACGTCATTGGCGTTCACGTTGTCCTTCACGGTGCCCTCGAAGAGGACGCTGAGCGCCGTGTCGATGACATCGTCGGTGAGTTTTCGACCGTTGGGCCAGCCCACGGCCGCCGTCGGATTGAGTTTGAGCAGGTCGCCGGAGAATACCGCAATGCCAGCCAGAGTTCCCACGGTGGAATCCATCACACTTCCATTGAGCGCTTTGATCGTCGCCACAATGTCGCCAGCAAATTTCCCGCTCGCGTCGTCCTTGGGTGTCGAGGCGTTGTATTCGTTTTTCCGGGTGAAGGGAACGAACGCCACATTGATTGCCGGATTCCCCATGCGGTCCACGGACTTGAATGCGCCAGCCGCCTTGAGCACACCAGCGCGCCCGACAATCTCCGAGCCTTTCCGCTGGGCGATCACGTTCAAGCCAATGACCGGCTTATTCTGCGCGTCCGCATTCGACAGCGCCGCTTTCGGAATCGAGAGGGCAATCGACAGGGCGTTGTAACCCGCGAAGGTATCGCGGCCACGGCCGAGATATTGCGGATTCGTCCCGAAATCCTGAGGCAGGTTGCCATCGCGAATGCCGGCCACCGTGCGGGAGAACCCGGGGATATCAAAGAAGAACGGATCGTCCGCTTCGCCCGCAAAAAACGAGATCCCGGTTAGAGTGGACTGTCCGGTGAGAAGCGGAAGCGCCGTTCCGGCCGCCGCGGGAGAACTGACGCCCAGGGACGGGTTGAGCACCGGCAAGCCGGTCGCCTTGTCCCTCCTGGGGCTACCGCTGAAGCCGACCTGACCTTTGAATCCGGTGAAGACCAGATTCGCTGTTTGCGGCTGCGTCACCTGCAGAGCCTCTTTCCCGGTCGGCCCGGGATTTGCCGTGCGCGCGGTGAAGCTGACATCGATCGTGCGCGCGGGTTTGATCGAAGCACGGAACTTCGCCGTGTCGCGCTTGAACATCGCTTTCTGCGCGGGCGTCGCCCCCACACCGGGGTCCACGGGCACCGGCGTGTTGACGTGTTCGTTGTAAAACTCGAAGCGGTAATTCACGAGCGGATCGAAAATCGCTTCGTTCGCCGCCTCACCCGGGACGATAAATCCGTGGAAGGTCGCAATGACGACGAGGTTGTCAGTCGTTACTGGATCCGGGAAAAAGTAAACATCCGCGAGATCGGTGGCGGCGTCGTGCGCAGTGTTGGAGCCATCTCGGTGATCGGCCGCCCGAAGCACGGGCTGGCTGAGGGTGAAGGCAGCGATCGCCCCGAGGGCGGCCGTGCGGAGGGTGGGAATCAGGTCGGTGCTTTTCATAGAGTGTATGAGTTATTGCGTTCTGGGTCCGCTAATGGATGCATTAGCCCGGTGAATTGGAACATTTTGCTCTCCGACTTCAAAGCTCGTTTACCGCTTATTTTTGTGCTGCTCGCAGCAGGTTGCGGGCGAAAGACCAGCCCCGAAATCGTTTCCCTCCCCACACCGGCGGCGGAACAGCGGGCTGAACGTCTGAAAGCCCCCCTGACGGCGACGCCCGCTCCGGTTCGTGTCGAGGCTCCGAAGCCCGCGCCGGCTGCGGAGGAGGAAAAGCCGACGGTGGCGCAACTGGCCGTCCGGCTGCAAAAGGAGACCGAGCCCGAAGACCGCAGCAAAACCGTGGGTGAACTGTGGGAACTCGCGACTCCCGAGGCGGTGGAAACGCTGCGCCGCCAGTTTTTCATCGAGCGAGACAATGATGTGCGGGCGGATATCCTCGCCGGCGTGGTGGAAGAAAAGAAACCCGAGACGCAGCAACTGCGCTTCGGCATTCTCTCTGCCGGACTGGCCGGCAATCAACCGGAGGAAGTGCGGATGGTGGCCATTTCGCTGGTCACCGATTTCGACGATCCGCGCGCCGTCGGCCTGTTGCAAAACCTCGTGCAGGACCCCAGCGAGGACATTCGCGAAGCGGCCAAGGAAGCCATCGATGCAATCCACGAGAAGGACGGGAAGTGAGGTTGGGTTTGGGAGGTCGGATTAACTTGGATTAAGTCGGATTGCCTCTGTAGGATGCTGGGTGGATTTCGGTTGGAAACAGGAAGCCAGAAAGCCACAAGCCGCCGCCTTTCTGTGGTTGGGTCCTTCTGGATTCCAGACTCCCCCTCACGCCCAAGTGAATGCCACGGCAGGCCAATAGTGTGTTTATTGTGTCTGTTGGTGGGATGGTGGACGGTTGAGACTGCGCTTTGCGCAGGTCCAAGGTGCTGTGGGGACAATTGATGGAAACAGCTCAGGGGCCAGTTTCGGGAGACGGAAGACAGGCGGCAGGGCAGGTCAGGAGCGTTGGGCGATGGGGGTTTTGCTGGCACTACTCTATTTTCGCTCCTTGGTGCCGGACCGCCAACCCGTCTATTCTGTCCATTCCGTTGGTTCCGGGAACTTTTCCTCAGGACGAAGGCCTTCATGCGATGGAGGCGTCCGGGAAGGCGAGGATCGTTCTCCCGCCCTTTCAGGGCTGGGTTCTTCATCAAAGCATACCCAGGGCGGCGCTCGTTCCTCGCTCTGCCCTGGGCTGGCTTATTGCGGGCCTTCGGCCCTGCGGATTTTCTTCGGGCGCTTCAAGACTGTCGGGCGCTTCAAGACTGTCGGGCGCTTCAAGACTGTCGGGCGCTTCAAGACTGTCGGGCGCTTCAAGACTGTCGGGCGCGTCGAGAAAGTTGGGGGACTGTCTGGCGGTGGATAGCTGGAAGCGAACTGGCCTGCGGGTGCGGCAGATGGAGGCTCCGATTGGCGAACGGGGACAGCCGCCCTAACCGAAGGAGCGGGTTGAATCCGATTGCCTCCTCAGACCGGCTCGACCTCGTCCCGGATGCCAGCGGGTTCGACGGTGGAGCGTTTGAAGGAGTGGCGGACGAAATTCTGGCCGAGGTCCCAGATGGGGCCGGGGAAGCTGCGGCACTCGTTGAGGACGCTGTCGAGGGCGTTCACGAAACGTTCGATCTCTTTCTCGCCGATCATGAGCGGCGGGAGAATCTTGATCACGTCCATCGAGTGACCGGCGATCTGCGTGAGGATGCGGTGCTTCTTGAACAGCGAGGTGACGAGCATCTGCGTGAAGAGCTCGCGCTCGACGCTGTGCAGGAATTTCCAGCCCATGCGCAGGGCGAACTCGCGGGGCTCGTGAAATTCGACGGCGATCATGAGGCCCATGCCGCGGACTTCCTTGATGAGCGAGTGGCGCTCCTTCAGCGCGCTGAGGCGGCGGAGCAGCTCGATGCCGGTATCGCGGGCGCGCTCGACGAGCTGCTCGTCTTCGAGCACCTGGAGCGTAGCGAGGCCGCAGGCCATGGCGAGGTTGTTGCGGCCGAAGGTGGAGGAGTGGACAACACAGCGGTCGAGCCGGCTGAAGGTCTTTTGATAGATCGCACGGCGCGCGACGATCGCGGCGCACGGGACGTAACCGCCGCTGAGCGATTTGGCGACGGTGATGAGATCCGGCTCGAGGCCCCAGTGCTCGAACCCCCACCAGCGGCCGGTGCGGCCGAGGCCGGTCTGCACTTCGTCGCAGAGGAGGAGCGTGCCATGCGCGCGGCAGAGGCGCTGCGCTTCGACGTAATAATCGTCGCGCGGAAAATTGACGCCCTTGCCCTGGATCGGCTCGATGAGCAGCGCGGCGACGTCGCGTTGCGCGAGGCGTTTTTCCAGCGCGGCGAGATCGCCCATCGGCACCTGGGTGGCGTCGGCGAGCAACGGGCCGAAGCCTTCCTTGAAATGCGCGTCGCCCATCATGGAAAGCGCGCCGTGGGTGAGGCCGTGGAATGCTTTTTCCAACGACACCAGGCCAGGGCGCCCGGTTGCGGCGCGGGCAAATTTGATCGCGCCCTCGAGCGACTCGGTGCCGGAGTTGCAGAAGAAAACGGCGTCGAGATGCGGCGGCAGTTTTTTCAGCAGCGCCTCGGCGAGCAAGCCGCTGAGCAGCGAGCAATCCATCTGCACCATGTTGGGCAGATCCATCTCGAGCACATCGCGAATGGCCTTCAGCACGGCGGGATGATTGCGGCCGATATTAAAGACGCTGTAGCCGCTGAGGAAATCGAGGTAGTCGCGATCTTCCAGATCGTAGAGGTAGGCGCCTTCGGCCCGCGCATAAACCTGATCGAAGCCGATGATCCGCTGCACGCGAACGAGCGTGGAATTGAGGTGCTGCTCGTGGAGCGAGTAGTTTTCACCCAGGCGATCGGCGATGAGGCGCTTCACATCGAGCGGCATTCCGGTCTTGTAGGTTTGTTTTCGCATTTGGCGAGGGACAAATGCGGCCTGCTCCGTCAGGAATTTTCCATGTCCGCCTCTCACCTTCTCCATCTCGATCTGGACGGCGCGTGGCCGGGCGACATCACGCCGGCGGAAAGCTACGTGGATGGCCGGGCCTGGGGTCCGCGCCTGCGCTACTGCGCGACCTCCCGCGGCATGGAGGAATTCGCCGGGTTCATGCGCTCGCGACCGGCACGATTCCGGTTGTTCGGATCGGGCGACTTTCATCACCTGAGCGCGCTGTGGCTGCGGAGCGTGGCGGAGCCCTTCACGCTCGTGTCGTTCGACAATCATCCCGACTGGGACGTTCGTCCGCCTCGGTGGTGCTGCGGGACGTGGATCAACCGCGCCTTGGAACTGCCGAATCTGCAACGAGTGGCCATCTGGGGTTGTGGCAATTTCGAGCTGAACTGGCCGGGGTATTGGTGGGTGAATCGACGTGCGCTCAAGGCAGAGCGCCTCGCGGTATGGCCGTGGACCGAACGGCTGGCGCCTTCGGGACGGCGGCGCTGGCGGGGGATCACCCGGGAAGGCTGGCGCGACGACTTCAGCCAGTTCGCGCGCGGGCTCGCGGGTCGCAGCATCTACGTGACGGTCGATCTCGATTGCCTCGATGAATCCGAGTCGGCGACCGACTGGGAACAGGGTCTTTTCACCGCCGCCGACATCGCCTGGGCGCTGGGCGAAATCCGCGCCCAAGCCCGCATCGTAGGAGGCGACGTGTGCGGCGCGGCTTCGGAAGCCACTTACGAACGCCCCATTCAGCGCCTCCTCGCCCTGCGCGATCATCCCAAAAAGGAACCGCTGCCGGATGGGGAAGCAGCCGCGCGCAATCGCCACGCGCTGGATGTGATCTGGCCGGCTCTAAGTGGTCGCGACGATGGCCACGCCGGCGCTGATCAGCAGCACACCGATCCATAGCTGCGGCGTGACTTTTTCCTTCAGGAAGATGGTCGCAGCCACGAGGAGGATCAGGCGGTTCAAGCCATCGAATGGGTAGAGAAAACTCAGATCGTATTTCGCGAGCAGCCCGAGCCAGATAAAAAACGCGATCGTCATCGCGAGGATGCCGTAAAACAGCGCCGAGGCCGGGGTCAGCTTCGCGGCCTCCTTTCGCGGTTGCATCGCCAGCTTGAAAAAGATCTGACCGACAATTCCGCAACTCTCCGAAATCGCGACGAGCAACAGACTCCAGATCGTCACAGCTTTTCCTCCACCACGGTCGCGGGTTTGGCGCTCACGACGACTCCGACAATCACGAGCAGAATTCCCAGCCAGCGCTGCGGCGAGATGGCTTCGCTCAGCCAGAGCCAGCTCCCGATCGGCACGAGAAAATGGATCGCGCCGGACAGCACGGTCGCGAGACTCAGCGACACCGAGCGCAACGCATACAGCCACGAAAACAGGCTCCCGATCAGGGCGCCGATGCCGAGCCACACCCAGCCCGAACGCAGACCCGCAATGCCGAACCATCCCGTTTCGGTTTCCCCCATCGCCCCGCGCTTGAGGAGCAACTGCGCGGCGGCCGACAGGACGATGCTGAAGCCCAACTGCACGTAGGGATTCGCGAACCCTTGCGGGCTCGGGTCGGGTGAAGAGGCGGATGCTTCGGGCGTGGCAGGCATAAACCCGCGAACCTAGGCGGCGCGACGGGCTTGTCGATGATGCGCCTTGTCCCGCGCCCATCGCCGGGCATGCTCCGCGCGCTCATGAAACTCTTCGCGCACTCCACCAAGGACGCCATTCCGGTCGTCTGCGCCTTGCTGCACGCGGCGTATCTGGTGGCGCTGTTCATCGTCTTTCCGTTCACACCGTGGTGGCTGCTCGTCCCGCTCGGCTTGCTCTATTCGGTGAGCATCTCGTGGAACATCAACGGCATCGCGCACAACTTCATTCACAACCCCTACTTCACCTCGCCGCTGCTCAATCGCGCCTTGAGCTGGCTGCTCTCGGTCACGATGGGATTCTCGCAGCAGTTCTACGATCTCGTGCACCATCGGCATCATCAGGGCAATAGCGACCGGCCCGGCGAAGATGGCAACACGGTCGATTGGCTCTCGATCTACCGGCACGGCCACGACGGGCAACCCGAGAGCCCGTGGACCTACACCTTCTACAGTTTTTTCCGCGACGACCCGAAGCTGATCTTCCGCGAGATCAAAAAGCGGAATCCGTTCAACGCATGGTTCGGCGTCTTCGAGATCGCGTCGTGGGTGGGCCTGCTCATCGCGGGCTTTATCCTCAGTTGGAAGTTCATGCTCTTCTACCTGCCGTTCTATTATTTCGGCCACTGCCTCTCCTATCTGAATGGCTATTTCCTGCACTACGGCGGCAATCCGGAGGTGCCGATCGCGTGGGGCGTGAGCAGCTATCATCGGCTCTACAACTGGCTCTGGTTCAACAACGGTTACCATGCCGAACATCACTTTCGCCCGCGGCAGCACTGGACGCGCATGCACGAACTCCACGAGCAGATTCGCGACGAGCAGAAGCGGGCGCGGGTGCGCGTCATCACGCTGCCGCACGCGCTGGGATTTCTCGACCCGACGCTGCCGAAGCGAGGACAGGCCAATCAATCGTAAAGCTCGCTCGCGTTTGGAAACTGCCGCAGCACCGGATCGTGCCGCGTCGGCTCGAGATATTTGATCGCGAATTTGAAGATCGGGTTGATGAGCGCGGACTGATGCCGCGCGTAGAGGTCCAGCGGCGCGAGCGTCAGCTTGAAGTGCAGCTTCGGATCGTAGTTCAGCGGGCCGGTATGATACGTGCGGACGCCATTGAGCAAGCACCACTGGATGACGTCGCGCCACGTCACGAAATAGAGGTGCAGGTCGAGCGCCACCTTGTAGTCGAATCCCACGCCGAGATCGTGCAACACGCCTCCATGCACGAGGCAGAGATTGAATGCGACGATCCGCCCATTCTGCCGCCAGATGAAGAATCGCGCGCGGTCGGGCATGCGCTGGCCGATGAGGCGGAAGTAGTCCCGGTTCAGTTCCTCGAATTTGAACTCCGAGCGATGAAAGGTCTGGAGCTGCAGCAGCAGAATTTCGTCCACGATATCGGCGACATCGGTGAGCACTTCCATTGTGATGGGCGCAGCGCTTTCGAGCGTGCGAAATTTCCGGCGGAGGTTCTTGCGGAAGACCTTCCCGAGCCGGCTCATCATGTAATCCTCGAAGTTCGCGAAATCGAGCGTGAGCCGTGCGGCGGGCATGCTCGGCACGCGCTGGAATCCGTCCTCGGCCAGGCCGTCGAGCAGCACGCGGTGCGACGACGGAAAGTCCTTCAGCAAAATGATCGAGGCCTTGGCTTGCGGTCGATAAGCCGCGATCGCTTCACGCAGCGCGACGGCGATCCATGGCTGCATGCGATCGAGTTCCCCTTCCCCCGCCGCGCAGCCGATCATCATCATGCGCAGCTTCAGAAAACCCGGCCACCACCGGCGAATGGGCGCGGCCAGCGAACGCACCGCGGCCGGCAGTCCGGCCAGCAAATCCTGCTGCACGAAGAAAAACGGCTGCACCGCCCAGTCACCCGCCGCCTCGTGCTGCAGCACGAAATAGCGGTAGGAAAATTGCTCGCGCAAGCTGTCCTCGAGCAATTCGTAGTAACGAAAATCCCGCGCGTGCGCCGCGAACGCCTGCGCCCGATGCCCGGCGGGAATGTGCTTCGCCGAATTGACCACCCACCCCGGCCCCACGCTGGTTCGCAGCGAGATGGCGTGGGCGCCAAACTCGTGAGGAGCGGACATTTAAAACTGCGCCTGGAGTCCGACGCGGGCGTAAGGCGGGACGTCCTGCGCGCGCACCGCGATGTCGGCGCGATGATAGTCGAAATCGTGCATCGGCACGCAGCCCGCCTCGACCTCGAAGGTGAGATACGGATTCACCTTCCACGCCGCGCCCGCGCCGACACGGATCTGCATATAATCGACGAACGCATTGTTCAGCTTCGACAGCTCGTGCGAGCGCCCGAACTCGCCATCCACGCGATACGTGCCCCCGCGGAAATCCCCGCCCGCGTAAAGCGTGAGCGTCTGGCTGGCGAGATACTCCAGGCGCGGCGTGGGCAGGATCGCATTGAGCACCCACTCGCGCGCGAATTTCCAGCGCACGCCCGCCGCGGGCAGCACGGGATATTTGCGATTCGCGTCGAAGCTCGCGCCGAGCACGAGCTGCAAATCGGAGCTCACGAAATACGAACCGCCGAAGGTGACGGGGAGATTGAAGTCGTCCCAGTTATAATGTCCGTTCGCGCTGTAGAAGCCGGGGTGCAGGTCCAGCCGCACCAGCCACGAATCCCCGATCTGGAAATCGCCGCCGATCACCAGATCGAGCGATTCGAGATTGTTCGGGAGCGGCGCGGAGGCCGGCAGGCCGAAGTCGAACCGCTGCAACTCCAGCCCGAAGCGCAGCAGAAACGCCGGCTGCATCTGCGTCGAGGCGATCGCATGAAAAGCCGTGTCGAGCGTGGACACATCGCCGATGTCTTTCTGCCGGCGGAAGGTCGAATCTTCGATGCCGCTGAACTCGCCCTGCACATCCCACGACACCACCGTCTTCGTCTCGGGGCTGGCTTCGAATGCCTTATCCCCACCGCTCGCGCGGAGGGAAAGCAGCAGGCCGAAAACGAGGCAGGCAGTGGATCGAATCATGAAACGTTACGGAGCCTTGGCGATATCGGCGAGAAATGCAGCAATGCTTTTCTGGGTTTCGCGCATCATCGCCGTGCCGGAACCCATCCGCTCGACGCCGCGCAGGGTGCCAAGGGACGCCGCCGAAAGCAGATCGCCCCGCCAGACCAGCGTGCCTTCCTGGCCGCCGATTGTCGCCGGCCACAACTGCTGCAGCGTGACCAGCACGTAAAAACCGCCGCTCGCGTAATATTGAACATCGACCGATTGCCACGTGTTCGCGCCCGGCTTCGCGTAGAGCGCGCCCAGCGTCAACGCCCCAAGGCCTTCCACATCGATCATCTCCCAGTAAGGCTGCGGCGAGATCGAACCCTTCCCTCCACCGAGCGGCGTCGCCTCGATCAATCCCGCAAATTGCCCGCGCATCTTGCCGGATTCCTTCAGCAACCGCGCCACCTCATCGGCTGGCCGGATCGATTCGCCACCCATTTCATACGCGGGCAACCGCCCGAAACCGCCGGCGAGAAAAGCCTGCGCGCGCTGGTGGAGCACGTTGCCCCAGTAGGTCGCCACTGCGGGCGACATCCCGCCCGAAGCCGCATCGCCGGGGAACGCCTTCGCCTCCGCGTTGCTCATCTGCAAATCGGCCCGCGTTCCGGGCAGTTTGCGCGTCACGGCGGCAAAGGCCTTCACCGCGCCGTTCCCCGGAGCCGAAGCCAGCTTACCGAAATCCCCCGCTGAAGGATGCGCCGACACGTCGCTGTGGAGAAAGACTTTCAGGTCCGAATGCCGCGACGGCGACCACTTCTGATGAAGCTCCGCCGTCCGCGCGAGCGGCTTCTTCACGAAGTAACACGTCTCGATCGCGATGCCCCGCGGAAACGCCATGGCCGGTCCACGCGTCGCTTTCACCGCACCACCGGCGAGCGCGTCGAGCTTCAGATCCTTGAAGGACGAAAACGCGGCAAATTCACTCGCTGCATCCGCCCACCCCGGCGCGACTGCACTCAGCGAGAGCGCACAGACGGCGAGGGCCAGCGAACGAAACGAGAAGCGAAGGTCGGTTTTGGATAAAGACAAGTTCATGAATCTAAAGTGCTCCCGCGAAGAACGCGAAGCCCATTCTCACGGCAGCCGTAAAATGTAAGGCATGGAGCGCCGACGTTTCTCTCGCATCTTCCCCACCCCTGCGCTACGTCCGCGCCCGTGCCGCCGCCAGCCCATTCCGTCTTCGATGCCCGAGCCCATCATCGTCCTCGATAAGCTCGCCAAATCCTTCGGGGATGCGGTCGCCGTGGCCGGTATCTCGATGTCGATCCAGCAGGGCGAAATCTTCGGTTTCCTCGGGGCGAATGGCGCCGGCAAGACCACCACCATCCGGATGCTCTGCGGCCTCATCAAGCCCACCTCCGGCCACGGGCGCATCGGCGCGCACGACGTGTGGAAGGATCGCTACCCCATCCGGTCGAAATTCGGCTACGTGGCGCAGAAGTTCAGCCTCTACCCCGATCTCACCGTGCTGGAAAATCTGCGCTTCTTCGGCGGCGCCTATCAGGTCACCGGCGAACGTCTTCGCACCCGCCTCGCCACCCTGCTCGACCAACTCGACCTCGGCGGAAAACGCGACGCCCTCGCCGGCAGCCTCTCCGGCGGCATGCGCCAGCTCCTCGCCATGGCCTGCGCGCTCCTCCACGAACCCTCCGTGCTGTTCCTCGATGAACCCACCTCCGGGCTCGACCCCGTGCATCGGCAACAGATCTGGGATCTCCTCTACGAACTCAGCAGCCGCGGCACCACCATCTTCGTCACCACCCACTACATGGACGAAGCCGAGCGCTGCACCCAGGTCGGTTTCCTCCACCAGGGCCGCCTGCTCGCCCACGCCTCCCCGCTCAAGCTCAAGCAACGCTTCCAGGGCCGCCTCCTCGAGATGCATGTCGAGCCCGCCATGGATGGCCTCGTGCGCCTGCGCGAAGTCCCCGGCGTCCTCGGCGTCGCCCTCCGCAGCGGACGCGTGCGGCTCTACTCCGCTCGCTCCGCCGACCTCCTCGCCGCCTGGCAGCAGGAGTGGCCCTTCCCCGGCCTCCAGTGGGTCGGCCACCACTGGTCCGAACCCGACATGGAAGACGTCTTCAAGGCCTGCTCCCAAGGCTACACCGAAATCCTTTCCCCCGCGGAGGCCGCCTCATGAACTGGCTCGCCAGCTTCCGCTCCATCCTCAGCGTCGCGCAAAAGGAGTTCCTCCACATCCTGCGCGACTGGCGCGTGCTCGCCCTCATCCTCACCCTGCCGCCCGCCTTCACCCTGCTCTTCGGCCACGCCTTCGAAGTCACCGCCATCACCGGCGCCCCCGCGCTCCTCATCGATCAGGACCGCAGCGAGCAGAGCCAGAAACTCGCCGACCGCCTCCGCACCAGCGAGACCTTCGCCTTCCGGGAATCCGCCGAGCCTGCTCCCGCTCCCATCGACCTGCTCAAAGCCGGCGTCCTCGCCGTGGTAAAGATCCCGCCCGGCTGGGGGCAGGGCCTCAAAAATGGCGACCCCATCCCGCTGCACCTCCTCCTCGACGGCACCGATACCAACACCGCCCCGCAGCTCAAGGGCGCCGTGCAGGAAGCCCTCGGCACCTTCCAGCTCGATTCCCGGCAGGACATGATCGACCAGCTCCCCGACGAAGTCTTCGAACTCGGCAGGAAACTCTCCGAAGACACCCGCCACCAGTTCACCTCGTCCATGACCCCGTGGGACGTGCAGACCGAGATCCTCTACAACCCGAAGCTCCGCTTCATCGACTACGTCATGCCCGGCATCGTGGGCCTCATCCTGCAGTTGCTCACCGTCACCCTCATGGCCTGCACCATTACCCGCGAACGCGAATCCGGCACCCTCGCCCAGCTCCTCGTCAGCCCTCTGCGCCGCGGCGAAATCGTCGTGGGTAAAGTGCTGCCGTATCTCGTCGTCTCCATCTTCCTCATCAGCACCACGCTCGCCACCGGCCACTTCCACTTTCACGTCGCGTATCGCGCCCCCGTGCTCCTCTCCGTGCTCTGCCTGCTCTTCCTCCTCTGCTCGCTCGGCACCGGCCTGCTCATCTCCGCCTTCTCCCACACCCAGGCCCAGGCCATTCAATTCGCCGTCTTCTACCTCCTGCCCGTCTTCCCCCTCTCCGGCGCCTTCGCCTCGCTCGATCAGCTCCCCTCCAGCGTGCGCCTCCTCTCCGAAGCCTTCCCCCTCACCCATTTCTGCCGCGCCTTCCGCCTCGTCTGCCTCGGCCAGGGCGGCTTCGCCCCCATCGCCGGCGATCTCGCGTTCCTCTTCCTCGGCGCCCTCGTCACCTGCTTCGGCGCCAGCCTCCTCCTCCGCCGCCTGCAGGATTAGCGCGACCCGCCGGGAGAGCCTGCCGAGGGGGCGCGTCGTTTCCCGCGCTCGGGACAACCCGGATCAAGTGGGAGGACTCTATAACGGCAGGCAGGACAGTGCGGCTCAATTTCAACCCAGAAACGCAGAGGGCGGAGATGGCGCCAAGGCCGCGGAGATGGCGGAGAAGCTATCCCAAAACCTGCCTTGATAAGTTTCGCCAACCTTCGAAAGCCCTATGAACACAGAGGGCGTCATGTCGGTGATTCGCTCCGCACGCACGCGGTCCAGCAGTTTGGGCTTGCCGCGGGGAGATGAGCCGAGTGGAATATCCGACATGTTGTCGCTTTACCCCTCCCCTTTCTCTGTAGCGAGCCTGATTAGGCGACAAAATGTCGTTTTTTTCTGCGACACCTTGTCGTCTACTTCCTGTTCGGCGATGCTACGCGCCTCCTGTGAATGAAAGCCAAACAAGTCGTCTCTGGCTCTGCGTTCTTCTCGCAGCCTGCACGGTTTTCCTCGCAGCCTGCGACGACACCATGCGAGCGAGCTACCCGACAGCCGCAGCGGCACGCGCTGACGGGGCAGTTCAGCGCGGCTGGCTGTTCGACGAGTTACCCGACTCAGCCACAGACATATGCGAGTCGCACAGCCTCGACACCAACACCGGAGAAGGCACTTTCAGTTTCGGCGCGTCAGACGCGGACTCATTCCGCGCCAAGCTTCAGCCAGCTTCACCTGCCGATTTGCAGCGCTGGCACGATCCCAAGAAACTCCAACGCAACGGTTATAGCTTCTACGTGGTTCCCAACTTCATTCTCGCAGTCAACTGGCAGACTCGACACGTTCATTTCGTGCTGCCGTATCAATCGCAATGACCGCAACGCCGAACCATGCGCTGCAGCGCCTATGAGGGTTGTCAAATGGGATAAGTAGTTAGTTAGTCGATAGCGTTGGGTGGGGTGGTGGGCTTGGCCGCGTGGGGCCAAGCGGGGTCAGGTGGCGGTAAGTTCCCCCCGAACCAAGACCGGCGGGGGAGGCGTCGGGATTTGGTCAGCGGGAGTGGCAGCAGGTCCGAGGCGTTGGGTAAGGTCGGGAGGGTCGCTCCGACACAAGCTCCTATCCGAACAACTCGTCGCGAGCGTTCAAGGTGTCATGCCTGTGGGTTGACCGGGGCCTCGGCAAGGGGCGCGTCCCATCTAACAGACGAGCAGTTGGTTCTTC